>NZ_JAPVOK010000006.1:0-173560 GCF_027157825.1 Pantoea sp. LMR881 | reverse complement strand
TAAATGTTGAAAGTCAGTTGGTTAACAACATGTCCTGCAGAATGGCAGCATTTTCATAAGGTACGGTTTGATCATCATCACCCTGCATAATGAGTGTCGGCACCGTAATGGTTTTCAAATCTTCCAGTCTGGTCTGTTTCACAAAAAGGCTTTAATGCCTTCGTAATGGGCTTTCGCACTGCCGTTCATACCCTGACGCCACCAGTTCTGAATAATTCCTTGCGGGTCCGCTGCGCCAGTCCGGTTAAAACCATAAAAGGAATGAATGCCACATCAAGGTAGAACTGAGCACGATTAGGCCGCGAACGCCTGGCGAAACCATCAAAAAACGTCAGCTGGCGTACCGCCGCGGGATTATCCGCCGTCTTAACCATCAAAATTGGAACGGCGCTGATCAGGCGCAGCACCCGCAACCCCGTCCCTGTGACTGACCATAATACGCGCTGACCTTCTGTGTTTACTTCACACTCCTCCTGTCAGGTGACCAGCGTGAACCGTGTTGTTTAAATCTGATGTTCAACAGCGGCCGAAACGTCAGCGGCGTAATGATCCATATCGGACCGTCACTGGCCTGATCTGAACGTCCATGGCCACGGCAGTCAATATGATAACGCGAAAGCCTTTTCCGAGAAAAGCAACATTTGAGCATCGAGTCATCCACGCTTAAGAGGCCATCCATGATGAAAAACAATAAACATGCGTTTTGGGGACCCCAGTCTTTAAAATATATATTTACGCCGTCTTTGGATTGTAACAAATGACATAGCACTAACTCCTCTGTTGAACGAAAAAGACAGAACGGGTGATGGGCTTTGCGCATGAGGCAAGGACAAATTTACAGGGCAGTTAAGAGCTAGATGTTCAGTAAGTTATGCGGCGAAATAGGCAAGTGTTGTAAAGCTTCCACGCGATTAAGCATGACTTCAAGGTAGTATAAGGCAGAAACAGACGTAGTAAATGTCACATTAAAAGGCATATGAAGTCCGTATGAACAGATTTTATGTGAAAAAACGCCTGCGTATTAACAGCTAAACGCAATCACAGCAGGCGAGACATCAGGCGATGTTCCGCCAGCGTAGTGCATACCTTGAAGCGTCCTCCATCGGATCGGGAAAAGAACACGGCGTAATAATCAGGACGCCGCTCACCTGCCGCATCAGCAATGGTGACATTGTTCTCTTCCAACCATACCTGTAACTGATCAACATCCTGGCGGCCGTTCAGTGACCAGGCGCAGTAATCAAAGCAGGGTTACCCGGCCGATAAAGGTTTTTTACCCGCCTTGTTCATCGGCCTGATAGATCCATAAACCGGGTCGATGCCATCGGTCCAGCCCGCGGCCTGCAGCTTCTCCTCTGAAGCATCGAATCCCAAAGACCGCATCAACCCGTGATAGAACGTTCGTGATGCAGCGAAATCACTGGCGGATACGCACAATCTGATCGACTGCCTGTACGCGTGACATTTTACCTCCGTAGTTAACCGGGTAACCCTCTGTTTAAGCGTAGTCAACCAGGTGCACCCTGACTTGCGATGAGGCTACGCTCTCTACAGGCCCGGATTTTTGCTACCAGTTTTATCGTTAACAGAGAATCAAACTTTCATGTCGCTGTTTATCGCGTCAGTAACAATTTATTATCGAGGCAGGTGTTGCCGCTTCATGATCCGGTGCGTTAGCTGGCTATTTCAGCTCCGGCCCCATGTCATCCGCCCATAAGCTTCTCATGATATCGGCCACAGGAGATTGCGGCACGTCCGGCAAGCCACCGTAACCGGCGTGATAAATCTGGCTCCCCAGCGAACATTCACAGCGTAACGGCTCTTTACAATAAAGGCGTATAATCAACATTATGTTAAATAAATGCAGGTTATTCTCTGGGTAGCAGTAATAAAAATGAGCATGAATTTCTGAGTCTTCCTCTTTGGACAATACACGTTGGCAGCCTGCCGCACCGGCAGCGGCCCTGTATTAAAACCCCGCCAACGGATCTCCCACAGCCAAGCCATCAGGATGAAGAAAAACCGCACGCCCACGCCACACGACGCGGTGTCCAAAATCTTCGATGAACAGGCTGCAGCCTTTGTGGCGAAAACCTGAACGGAGGCAGCGGGTGCTGGTAAAGCTACTTGATTCAGGCGGGTGAAACGCCGGATGCCGAAACCGTTATTCGCGAACTGGCGCACCGCGTGCCACAGCATGAGGACAGACTGATAACAATTGCACAGCAGCGAAGAAAAGGCCGGAAAAGAGGCGTGTCAGGAAGAGGCTGGAAAAGGACGGCAACTGGCGGGCTGACCAGCCAGGGAGTGCCGCAACCTGCTGGCAAACGGCATGGATAGCGTTTCTGTCATGAAAATGACCGACCTGTCGAAGGCTGCAGCAGTCACCACTGAGTTCCGGTTAAAGCCGGCAGGTGTGAAGCATCCGGCAGGCAAGTCGCTCTGAATCATGGCAGGTTAATCGACGCACCCACCGCGTGTCGCAAACTGCCACTATAGTTGTAGCTATTCGCCTTTCTTCACACCCGTTCAAAGTTTCGTGATTCTTTCTCGGAATCAGGCGATGGTGACTCTCGCTGGATAGCTGTGCGTTATCATTGCGCCGATGTATCAGTATTCCGCTGGATGAGAATAAAAAGCGACCGCGTGGCTGCCGTATTCATCTTCGGGTAACTGGCGTTTTCTGGTACGGGCTTAATGATTATCAAACAGCGGCAGTTAACGAGGATATCAGCCGGATCGCACGAGGATCAGGATTATGGATGATAAAACTGAAGCAGCATTGCAATCGGTGCTGAGATGATATCACTGATGTTCACAGTATTCATGTCGGTATTCAACCGCCATGCCGGACATAAGCTTCCTGCGCTGTGCCACTGACGGGCGAAAGCAATTAGTATAAACGCGGGCGGCTGGCAAGCTGTTGCTCCGTCGGCGGTGGCTTTTAATTGAAGACGATACACCTGCAATGAGCGACGACGATATGAAACGTAAAACAAGCGTTTGTCGACGGTGCGCAACGAGCCGTCGGACAGGAATAGAACTTGTGGGATTCATGCGGCGGCATGGTTATCTGCTGCATCAGTTTCTTTCGCTTTCTAACAAGCGTAGCGGGGATGAGTATGGGAGTTCGCTGGAAAACAGAATGCGCTTTCCGCTGAGGTTTTTCAGAGCGGTACAGAGTCCGTACCCGGAAACTATACGGGTTGGCGTCGGACAAGGATTTCAACCACAGACTGGGTAGAGGGCGAAGGCTGGGATGCTAGCTCAAAGTGAATCGCCTTCTCGAGAACAGCTCAGAATCGCTTAACTGTGCCTACTATTCGTGTGTTTCCAGCGGTGGGTTAGCGCAACGGCGAAAATCCCAAGGTACCAGGCTGGCTATCAGGTGCGCTTTGGCGGCTCGAGATATTAAGCAACATCGCGATATTCCGGTAATTGCTGTTGGTCTGATAAACGAGGCCTCAGCGGGCAGAGAAGATCTGTTGAAAAACGAAGAAGCCAGATCTGGTCTGACACACTGGCGCACCAGCATTCTTTGATGTCCATACCGCTGCGCGGCGCGCGGCAGCAGAATTTGCAAGGGAGCGGTTAACGTGCCGCCACACATGTGTATCTTCGGGCGCCGAGGCCGAGCGGCGTGTAAAGGAACGCGTGAAGCGGATGAGTAATGGCTAAATCACAAAAACCCCGTAAACGGCTCACCGGATGCGGGTTTCTCTGCAGGTAACCCTGACCTGAACGGTTGATGCGTTGAGGGGGTCGCGTCTTGTTTAACCTGGTTGTTTGTCCTGCGGGAGTTAGCCACTGGCGCAATTTGGTTGCAGTGCTGGCTGGTTTAAACCAAACAGGGTTGCCAGCACAGGAATACGTTTGATAAAGCCATAGCAACAGGTACTTAGTATCAAAAGCAACCGGGTGTCGCTGCAGCGACGCAAGTAGAAAGCGAAGATTATCCGGGAAATAACAATCAAACAGACGCCAGTGCGGTAAAGAATGGACAACGGATGAGTGCATGTCGTAGACCACAAAGCCGAATCGACGATAGCTTTTCCAGTGCGCGAAACGATTTTCTTTCCAGGCGCATTTTCTCAAAAACAGAAAGAACAATCCAGTAGGGAGAAAATAGCAGAGGAAAGCGCTGGATGCAGAGCCGGGTAAATACTTCATCCCACCCCGCCAGGGTTGCAAGGAGGACGTGCGCCCGAAGGCGGCGCAACAAGCAGAGCGCCAAGCGGACCGAAACCCTGAATGCGGCAGGACTTTTAGCGTCTCTGGGATCTTCTTTCTGGGTAAGTGAGGATACAGCGCACCAACCGGCTGCAAAGTAACACGGAGGGCAGGGCGGTCAGGGAATTAACGACACCAGTTCACCTGCATCTTTATGCACCGTACCAGAAAAAGTGCAGCTCGAGAAAGAAAGCCACTCGGGAAGGCGAACTGGCACGGGAAAGGGGACGGCGGGAACTTTGCATTTGCGCTCTTCGCCTATACGGAGCAGGAATAAAAAGGAGATGGCGGAATAACGAGACAGGGAACCACAGGTGAGTGAAGGTGCGTGTAAACCCTACCGCTAATCCGGCAGCGGTACATATGCACTGCCTTTAATCGTTGCAGCAGCGAATTTACATGACGCCAGGAATAAGGCGAAAGCAGAGATAAGGGGACAAGCACGCCTCTTCTTTCGATTTTGGATAAAAGAGAAATCTTTCCTTTGCGTAAAAACACCATCGCTGAAAACAGCCTACAATAAAAGAAAAAGCTTCATTCGGAACGTATGAGACGAAACTCAATAAGGGAGGTAAAAAAGCCGATTCATTTTTTCCTGACAGGTAATACCAGGAATTCCCTCCGGGTAAACTGCGTGCTCGTGGTACAGCACGCCTTCTAAAGTAAGCAGCGCGTAAAAATCGAGGCCTGTATTTCGCGTTGATAAAAATGAAGTTTTATCCACTTTTTCTCCATTAAGGGTTTTTATTGCATTGCTTTTAAGTTGGGTCTGTTTGCGCACTGGTGAAAAAGTGAGCACCGTTAAACAAAACGGCATTGTGTTTATTTGGCCCGACTGTAACAGACATCCCTCGGCAAACGACGTTTTACATGAGAAACATAATGGTATCAGCTTTACATTATGCATTAACAGAGTCAGGAAATATTCGGATAAACCTCGCAATGAATAAAAGAGGTTATCGTTTTAATGCACACGCCGAAAAGTAAGTAAACCAAAAAGGAAATATCTTTTAACTTATGATAGGTAATGTTGAAGTTTTGATATCCCGCACATGGGTGGTCTTGGTAATTAGCAAGCTAAGTTATTTTATTTATGAGTTCAGGCGCATGTCAGGCAGGTATGATTTAAAGAATAATCTTAAGCCTGACAGTAAAACTGATTAGCAAAGGTGATGGCGATGAAAAAATGTTTCAAAGTTTAGCCGTGCTGTTTTTAACATTTCATCCGTTAAATGGGACTGTTCCTATTCCTGCCAGGCAAAAATGATAAATCACGCTTTCGGATTGTTTCGTTCATGCCCCTTTGTTGCCCTGATGTCACACAGGCAATCGGTTGAGATAAGCATCATGTATACACGTCAAAGGTAAATTCAATGAGGCTACATATTTCTTTTCCAATAATGTTTTCCTTATTTGCTCTCTTTTCTGTTTTGAGCGGGACGGTACATGCAGCTGATGCTCAAAAGGACTTTATTATTGCGGCTTATGGCGGATCCAGTACCAAAGGTGTGATGGCAGTAAAAAAGAAGGAAACTAAAGTCGGTTATCACAAAAGAAAATGAAATAGCTGTGTAATACGCTTTTAAAGATAAATATGGTCCGGGTATTCGCGTTGTAAATTATGGCGCCGTCTGCACAGGCACTGGAGTTACTGACAGGTGAATATCATTACCGCAAAATAAAACCGGCGTGAGGAGATGGAAACATCGGAAGCTAAAATTATTATTCCTTAATTTTGCCATGAACGATGCCCGGCACTATCGTTTCAAAGATACTGAACCTGATTATATTGTCAGTCCGGTAAAATATGGCGAAGTGATGTCAAAGCTGATTGAAATTGCGCGCCGAAGGCAAAGCGGTGATTGTGTCAGGAACCGCATCCCATTTGCGGGCGTATCGCACGTGTGAAGTTAGAACCTTATGTTTCCAGTCTGAATGCTGTTGCCCGGTCAGAATCGGTGCCTCTGGTTCCCCAGTTTGAACGGATTAAAAAATGGATAACTGGCAGGCCTTAATGTCACCAGACTGTACTCATCCTTCCAGCGAGCTGTATAAAAATAAAGCGCAGGCAACCTTTGCTGTTCTCGAAAAAAGCTTCGGTACGCAACTGGCCGCTTATCAAAAAAATATGCAAACGCTTGATCAAACCTCAGTGGCTAAACAAAGCGTATCGCCGCAACCGTAGTGATTTGTTATGAATTGTACGGCTGAACCGTACAATTCATAATGCGTCTCAGTGGTGGCTTATCCAGAGCCCGTTTAAAATGTCCAGCGTATCCCTGCATTGTAACGCCAGCCTTTCGCGCCGTTTCCGTCAATTTCTTTGCGGTAATCAGCTTCAGCGTAGAGCGAAACATCATTTTAAAGCGGGTGGTACCGCCAATGCCGACATCCCACATTTGACCAAATTTACCGCTTTCGAAGCGTTGGTTACTGTCACTGTCAGCGGAGCCCACTTTCACCTTCGCCGTTCCACCCCAGCCGTGATAATAGTTAGTGCGGATATAAGGCGTGTACTGACGCTGACTGTCATCCTGCAATAAGCGATCCAGACGCGCGCCCAGACGTCCGATGGTTTGCTCGCATAAGCATCCCAGGCGACGCGGGTGCGATCGCTGTCGGTGAAATCATCCATTTTAAGGTTCAGATACGTCAGCTGTGCCTGCGGTTCAAGGCGCAATCCGTTTGCAAAGGTCAGCGAATAACCTGACTCCAGCGACGCGGTCCATCCATCCCTTTGCTGATCCTGCCTCTTTTTCACGGGCGATATCGGTTTCACCGCGATGCCAGTTCCGGGCCAGCGAACCGTCCAGATAGAAACTGTCACGCTGCCGGTGGTGTAGAGCGCGAGGCTGTCACTGTCGAAAGTCGTGGAGCTGTACCCGTCTGCGGCGTGCGGACGTATCCGCGTGTTGCCGCGCGTATAGGATGCCGCCGCGCAGGCTGTCACGCACGCCATCCCTGCGTAGCAGGTTGCCGCCCAGTTGAACGGCGCTGTAATCGAGATCGAAATCATAACCGTACTGACTGACATCGCGGTGACTTTTATAGTCAGATTTGAACCGAGATAGCGAATAAACATCTCGCCACTCAATGCGTCCGTGTTACTTTGCTGATGACGCAACTCACCGAGGCGTTTATGCAGATCGTCGGTGATCGCCAGCGTGTAATGGTGGGCCAGACCCAGAGGTGCTGAAATATAGGAGGCACCTGCGGTATCACTGCTGGTCGCACCGCTGCCTGGGTGCTTCCTGTTTGCGGCTGGCACAGCGAACCCCTTCACAAACATAACTGTTGGCGAGGCGATAATCCCAGAAGGCGTTACCGCTGCCGCTGAGCTGGCGCTGGCTGGCACTGCTCGTACCCGGTGTAAAACTGTACAGGCTGTATTGCCACGGCCCTGACGCCACGTAGCCCTGTTTCAACACGAAACTGCTGGCGCTGGCATTACCTGAAACCTGTACCAGCGAGACGCCTTCGGTGGCTTCGACTACGCCGTCGCGGTTAGTATCCGCCTGTTCGCCAGCCACCAGCCTGTCGTCGATAAAGGTCGTAGCCGCTGACGCTGCCGTTGACAAGCAGCCTGTCACTCTGCGTGGCGGTGGAATTGAGTTGTACAGTTCCGCCTGCTGACGCCAGCTCTCCGTCGATAGTCAGCGTATTACTGGCGGTGTTGCTTCCGTTAGTCAGATCCAGCGTACCGGCATTATTCACGACGAGAGAATCGTCAGTGGCACCCTGCAACAGTGGATTAACGTTATCACCCGCGAACAGCGTCGAACCGCTGTCGATATTGATGGTGCTGTGCGCAAGTTTGATGTTATCGGTCAATGTCCACTTTGAGCGGGGAGAAGTTAAGCGTGCTCCATCCGGCACCGAGATTAGTGCCTTTGCTCAGATCATCGCTAACAAAGGAGCCACCGCGCGCCTCGATCTCACTAAAACTCAGCGTTGCGCCCGCGCCGCTTGCAGCGGTGATGTGACTGGTCTTCGCCAGGCTTACTTTTTGCACCCTGGCCTGATTATCGCTGCCGCTGCCCATTGTCAGGCTGCCATTTAACGTTCCGCCGGTGACAAGAAGTGAATCGCTGCCGTTGCCGGTATTCACATCTCCAGTCACGTTGCCGTCCAGCAGGGCAATGACGTCATCGGTTGCTCCGCCAGCCACCACAACGGTTTCCGGGAAGGGGGCAAAAATGTTCCCTTCATTGAGGAACACCGTCTGACCGCCGCGTAAGTCGATGATTGGCGCGACCAGGCTTAATGAGGTGATTGAACCCTGGTTGATCACTTCACTGGCGGTGCTGGTCACTATCGCTGAGCCACCGTTGGTATCCCGGATCCACAACAGAACCCTGAGAAATTACCCTGCCGGTGGTATCAGCACGGATGCCGGTGCCTTCGCCTGAAACGAGGATGGAATAGTTCTTCCCGATCACCAGATCGTTATCTGTTGTTGAGCCGTCGGCATTGGCAAACAGATAACCGGTGCCGCCGTTGCTGACGTTGATGAAGGCGCTGCCTTCAGGATCGAAGGAGGTTGCAGAGCGAATGCCGGTGCCACCGCTTACGTCGAGCATGACGTTTTGCAGTGAAATGTTTGCCGTTTCGGCGCGGTTGTTGATAACGCTACCGCTGCCGTAGACACCTAAAATGATGTCGTTGGCCTCAAACCAGGCGGCACCGTTATCCAGTAACAGCGTGTCAGCACTACCGCTGGCGGTCAGGGTGCTGCGGCCCTGACCCTCTCCATAGAGGTTTAGCCCCGCCTCGTTGCCAACACGTAACGCGGCGATACCATCATCCACTCGCAGTTCGCTGTCCATCGGCACATACTCACCTTGACCACTGTTGACATCCACGCCGATGCCCGACGCCACATGCACGCTGCCACGGTTGGTAAAATTGCCCTTGTCATACAGGCGTACACCTGTGCTGTTATCCCCGGTTAAATCGACGCGCCCCGGGTATTGATTGAACAGCCGTGCGCCGCTACCCACAGCAAAGGCTGTGATATTTTTGCCCTCACCCGCAATTTGAGATGCGGCATAAATCGTTGCGTCACTGCCGTCGCTGACCGCGCCGACGCTATTTTCGCCGTTCAGCGTAATAGCGTTTGAAAGCGTAGCTTCTGCGCCATCGGTCACGCGCACTGCCGTTGCGGCTTCGCCGTTAACGGTGAAAACGGTCGTGCCGAATAAAGTGGTGCCGGTGCCAGAACCTGTAATCCCGTTGCTGCCTGCACCGCTTAACGTGACGTTAGGCGCGGTAAGGGGATAGAAGGAAGCCCCTGTGACAAGACGGTACAGCGTCGAGCCGTCCGTACTGACATCGGTATCACCACTGCTGCTGACCAGGCTGGAATTTACATCGAGCGCCTGATAAGCGGTCTGGTTGGCGCTGTGAAACACGACCTTGCTGTCTGTTCCAAGGTTAAGCGTTGCGCCTGCCCAGGCTTGTGCGCCCAGAACATTTTCGCCGTAAAGATTGATGGTACCGTTCTGGTTGATGCGGGCCAGCGGGTAACTGGCCGATGCACCGATAGTCGGTGATAGCAGAATACTTTCTCCCGCGCTGACGTTTAGCGTACCGCTGTTAGTAATCACGGTTGATCTGAGATTATCGCCAGCAAAAGGATTAGCATTCGCACTAAGCCCGGTGCTGCTGCGCGTCACGCTGATATCGCCACTGTTGATGACGGTTGAACCGGAATAGGCTTCAATGGCATGGGTTCCCGGCCGCCGAACGTGATGTTGCCCGTATTGATCAACTGAGCATGATTGGCTGCGACCAGACCGTTTTGCCAGTCAGCGGCACCGTTGATGGCAGCATGGTTAATGAGCAGGCTGTCATCAGAGGGTTTTGAATTTGGATCGATATAATCGCCGACCAGGTTACGTTTCATGCCGTCCACTAATGCTGCTCTTCCTGTGTCAGCGGTTATGTTTATCTGGGTGTTCGCATCAATGATGCCAAGAGCACCGTTTTCTATTACTAAACCGGTGGCGATCTGGCCAATGTTGATTGTTGCGCCGTGAGTATAGACCTGTGTGCCGTCACCACTTCCCATCACGCCAGTGGAGAAAAATGTATCCGCGGTAAGGGTCATACCACGTCCATCAAAAATCGCGCCATCCTGATAGCGAAACAGCGTGTTAAACCAGTTGGACGTTGTATAGCTGCCGTTGGCGGGGAGATTAATTCTGGCTTCCGGGCCGATCGCATAAACACCAATTTGATACTGACCGCCGTTCAGGCGTGGCACCGCGTCGGACGTCACGTTAACGGTGGCATTACCTTCGGCGCGAATGCCGACAGCCGAGTTGCCATTAAGGTTTATCGGCCCGCTAAGATCCGCTTTGACACTGCTGCCCTCTTGGCCAGTCAGCCAGACGGCGGTATTGATTGTGCTGAAAATGGAATCGGCGTCACCGTTGACATTTATCGTGCCGCCAGAGAACGCGCTGGCGCTGTTGCCGTCGCGGGCAATGATTTTCATCGCGGTGCTATTATCGCCGTTCAGGTTAATGGTGCCGGTGTTGCCAACGCGCCCGCCACTGCCAGAGTCAAGTACCAGCATGCCGATGTTTTCAGCGGGCTGAAATTGCGCGCGTCCATTGATATCAATCACGCCATTGTTGAGCGCCAGTGCATTCGGCCCCGCTTCAACGCGCATGGCAACCGCGTTCTGTACTCCGGAACCAATAACAATATGACCGTTGTTGATGGCGCTGGAATCATGGACCTGGCTGATTGCGCTGAGACCGCCGCTCAGATTGATAGCCACATCCGTTGTGTCGCTGGTTTGACTATTCTGCGCAGCGCGACCAAGATAAATCGTGCCGTCATCCGCATTGGTAAAGCTGCCTTTTCCACTGAAACTTACGCCTGTCCCTGCGCTACTGCTATCAACGTCTGTGACACCGACATTGATATTGCCATGATTGATCGCGCTGCTGCTGCCCAGCCAGATAGCCTGACTCTCCCAAAATTCGGGCCTTCACCAGGCGCAAGGTTAATTACGCCGTTGTTAGTGAACTGACTGCCAGAGGAGGCCGACACCGCTTTGCCGATATAGCCGAGCGTGCTGGGGTCTACCCCGTTGCCGTTAGCGTTATTAAAAAAGCCACCGTTTATCACGCCGTTATTGATTCCGCTACTGCCATTGATTAATTCCAGCGCCTTGCTTTCTGACTGTGCTGGCCCGGTACTGGCGAGTTTGCCATCAATAATTGCGCTGGCCCCGTTACTGGCACGCATCACAGCGGTACTGTTGTTCACAACCTCCAGGGTTTTACCACGCGCGTGATTTTGATGCTGGCATCGGGACCCTCGGCGCTTAGCACTACCTGATCGCCCAGCGGCTCTGCTATCTCATCATTGAGATTATCGCTGCTCATGCGATACACCACGCTTTTGTCATTCAGAGAAAAAGCTTTATTAAATTCGGCGTTATAGTTTTCTGGGCTGAGATTAACGTCGGAGAGCTGAGCGATGAGCCAGTTGTTGTAATTGCGTAACTCATTGAGGTTATTAACGTTAAAGGTGCTGGTAGCGCCATCAAGGGGTTGTTACGCTGAAAACGCCGCTGTAGTTGACTACGTTGCCCCTGTTATAGGCTAACCGATCACCGCTATAGGGTGGCGTGGCGGCGGTAAAAGTAATGCGGTTGTTTGAGTTCCAGTTCAGGTGCCCTTGTTTGCTGGCGGTAAATAATTCGCTCTGTTTCGCCGCCATTGACCAGCTGTTGGTGGTGGCACGGCTTGCAGCGCCTTGCCTGCCAATATCGACATTTATGGTGCCATTACTTACCGATGCCACCCGCGCATTAATATATTGCGCATCATTAACATCAATATAATCTGGCACTACCGTGTCGAGACCAATGACAGGCAAATGGGTCATAAAATCTGAATTATAAACCTGATACAGCGTATAGCTGTTGGATTCGACGTCAGGGATGCGAATGTTTAAGGTTTGTTGACCGATTTCGATACGCTCTTTCCCGGTCAAACTGTCATTAATGATGCGACCCTTATTTTGCAATTCGGTTAGCGTAATGCGCGTTTCACCCCTTTTGCCGGGGTAAATTGAGGCAGCCCGCTTAGCATTTGCGTGCTGCCGTTGCAGAGGCAGTAAACGCCTGCCTTATTGTCGTTCAGCTCCGGCGTATAAGGTTTTAATTCCGCCGCAGTGACATTAAACGCAGGGATCACCCCTTGCGCCGCGATAAGGCCCAGAAGTAAAGGATTTAATTTAAACAAGATGTTTTCCTCAACAGAGAAAATACAACGCCCGGATCAGGTTAACCGTTACGTTTCAGGCATTTTTGTTCAATTAAATATTTTATGTGAGGATGAGTAAGAATTTGGTGATGCAATTAACATCATTTCACTCATGAAATATTTATCGGAACTTGATAATTTTTTATTCAAGAGACTATTTCCGGACAAAATGCTGGAAATAAATATTTTATGCCTGGATCTTAATTGTGGTTTAAAGAAGAGTAAAATTAGTAGATTGCGTTTTAATTTAATTCCTTTTTATTAAGAGCAGATACATAAATGACAGTGGATAAAAGTCTGACTACGCTAAGAGTTAAGCTAATCAGGCATTAATGCTTTTTCAGTGTTATAAAAAATAACCCCAGGATAAAAATCCCCAAAACAGGACCGGTTATTATTTTACTGCGTGCTTGTTTGATTTGTGGCTGGACTCAAATTAACGTTAGTGCATCTTTTAATTTTTACTCAAACCTCTCATCTTTTCTCCTTATTACCACGCGCGGGCTTCCCGGACTAAGTAAAGCGTCTGTGAGGGCGAACCGACAGCGACAAACCGGGTTGTCACGCTTACCGTTTCTATCCTTATAAAATCAAGGGACGCCGATGTCTGCTCATCACATAAGTTAATATAATGAGCATTATATGAAGCCATGACAGCGCAACGGAACGGGTAAGATAACTGCAAGCAAAACGGTGTAGATAACTGACCCTTAAATGACGCCGCTACGCGAATTCTGGAAGCATGAGCAGAGGGATAACCCGTCAGAACTGGCGTAGCGCGATCAATTCTTAACGAGCCGGATTACGAGCAGATATGACAGAAATTATACAATCCAGTGCCGTGCTTCCACTGACGGCTATCAGAGAAGATCTGTCCGCGCAGCTTGAGGCATTTGTGCAAGACCGTGAGGCGTTTTCACCGAATACCTGGCGTCAGTTACTCAGCGTAATGCGCATCAGTTATCAATGGGCGCAAAAAATAGCCGCAGCTTTCTGCCGATGACGTCAGATGATTTACGTGACTATCTCACCTTTTTACAGGCCAGTGGCCGGGCTTCTTCAACTATCTCTACCCACGCTTCACTGATCTCAATGTTACACCGTAACGCGGGGATTCAGCCGCCGAATACCTCACCTCTGGTGTTCCGCACCCTTAAAAAAATCAACCGCACAGCGGTAGTGGCAGGTGAACGAACCGGACAGGCTGTGCCGTTCCGGCTGGCAGATTTGATGAAGCTGGATGCACTCTGGTCTGTATCAACACGCAAGCAGGACGTCCGTAATCTGGCCTTTTTACATGTGGCCTACAGCACGCTTTTGCGCGTCAGTGAACTGGCACGTTTGCGGGTGCGAGATATCAGCCGGGCTGAAGATGGCCGAATCATTCTCGACGTAGCATGGACTAAAACCATTGTGCAAACCGGCGGCCTGATCAAAGCACTGAGTGCCCTCTCATCACGTCGTCTGACGAAGTGGATTGCCGCTGCGGGTTGGCGGGTGAACCTGATGCTTTCATTTTTTGTCCGGTTCATCGTTCAGACAAGGATCGTTAACACAGAGCGCCCGATGAGCACGCCGGCACTTGAAGAGATTTTTGCACAGGCACGGCGCGCTGCGGGGCCTGTTAAGCCGGTGAAAACCAATAAAAATCGTTATCGCGGCTGGAGCGGACACAGCGCCCGGGTGGGCGCGGCACAGGATATGGCAAAAAAGGGTATCCGGTGGCGCAAATCATGCAGGAAGGCACCGAAAAAGCCCGAAACGTTGATGCGCTACATTCGAAATGTTGATGCACACAAAGGGGCGATGGTTGATTTGATGGAACAACAGCAATCCGATACACCGTGAGCCTGCTTTAGTCTGGTGAAAATGCGCAGCTAAAGAATGAGCTTTTCATCGGGTCAGGCAGGTACACCGCCCGTAACGCATCACATCCTGACAGTTGTCTATACCAGCACGGGTTATCCACAGAAAATGGGGACAGCCTGTGTATAGAAAAAGTATGAAATCACCTAATCTTGCCTGAACCGTATCGCGGTGCGCTTTTACTGTTCACTTGTATCAGGTCGTATCGCACTGCCTGACGGGTTTTAAAGCATTATCAGGGCGCTTTTTGAGTGACAGTGTAACGCATATTGACTTCTCCGTTTTTATCTCGCCTTAGCTTGTTTACAGCGAAAATGCCATTCCCGTCACTGATAACGTTCATGGCTGGCCCGAACGCTCTCCTTGCGTTGCAAGCGCCTGTTTTTATCATTAACTGTGCTTTACTGTAACCATGGAAAGACGAAAATTTTTAATAAAAACAGCAGACACAAAACCAGAGGCTGAGCAGCCTCTGCGGTCACCTTTGATGCAAAGTATCAAGGCGTTTGGCGCGCTGTTAATTCTGGCTGTGTTGTCAATTAATGCGTGGTCACTTAGCCAGTCCTGGCAAAGAACTGTCAGAACAGCAGAAGAAACGGCAATTAACCTTTCTCTCTCTCTCAGGCGCGACAGGCAGAAGATACTTTTCTCCAGACTGAAATTACGCTCAGAGAGTTGCAGCGAGACGCAGGATGAGATCTCCACTGGCGTAAATGGCGACAGCCTTAGTCTTATTATGCGTGATTTGAAAAGCCGTTTGCCGCAACTGCACGGCCTGTTCTATTACGATGCCAATGGCAAATGGATTGCGACCTCTGCTCAACCGGTACCAGCAGGAATAAATAACGCCGATCGCGAGTACTTCTCATACCACCGCAACAATCCCCGCAACAGCGTCATATCGGCCCTGTTATTCGAAGCCGCAGTACCGGTGATCTTGTTATTCCGTTTCAATGCGGGTTAACAGTATGGGCGGCGGTTTTGAGGGCGTTCTGCTGGCCACCATCAAAGTAGACTATTTCAGACGTTACTATGCTTATTATGAGATGGGTAAACGTGACGTTTTGGTGTTAATGCTCGCCGATAGCACCGTACTTTATGCTCGCCCTATGCCAGACAGCTACATTGGTAAAAATCTCTCTTCAAGCTGGCTGTTTCGTGAAATGTTAATGAAGTCCGATCGTGGCAGCGGACAATGGAGTGCGGCGCTTGACGGGCAAAAGCGAATATTTGGCTTCGCCCGCTCAGATCGCTATCCTCTCGTTGTTGCGGCGGGCTGCGACAGACGAAACCTGATTCAGCAGTGGATGAAAAGTCGGGTGCAGGATGTCACGCTTAATCTTGCGTTACTGGCAGGTATTCTGGCGATGGGATCTTTATCCTGCGCCAGGTAAGAATGAATTTGCGTTATCAGGCTCAGCTTGCTCAGTTACGTGACGAACTCACCGTCCTGAACAGCAATCTGAAGGCCATGGCAATGGTGGATGGCCTGACAGGACTGGCGAACCGCAGGCAATTTGATGTGTATTTAAAAGAGTCTCTTTACGCTCAGCGGTCAGTGGCCATCCTGTATCTCTGATTACGATAGATGTGGATTTTTTCAAGCGTTACAACGACGTTTATGGGCATGTGAGCGGCGATGAATGTCTTCGCCTGGTGGGCGAGATCATTAAAACTCTGGCTCATCGCTTTCAGGATCTGTGGTGCCCGCTATGGTGGAGAAGAGTTTGCCATTATTTTGCCGGAGACGGCGTTAAATGACGCTTACAGCGTGGCTCAAAAAGCGGTTGAAGCGGTGCGAAGCCATAAAATAGGCCATGCGGCGAGCGATTTTCCGGCTAAAGTTGTCACTATCAGCGCGGGCTGTGCCGCATTAACCGGCAGTGGCAATGACGCTGATATACAGCAGTTACTGACGCAGGCTGATGCTGCACTCTATCAGGCCAAGCATAAGGGAAGAGACCAGGCCTCACTATAACGTCTGCTGACAGAGGGTTAGCAGGTACGAAAACGTAGCCACAGAAAACGGGAACAGCCTGTGCATGTAAAGGGGTTAAATCAGGCGACTGCCTTTTACCCGCTCAGGAAAACATTCAAGTAGCCATTCAATGAAAACCCGCAGGCGATGCGTAACGTGTCGGTTTTGCGGGTAAACAACATGAAAGGATAAGTGGCTGGTCGCCATGCTGGCAGGATTTCTACCATTAACCCATTTTGTATCGCTGGAGCCAGCGCGTAAGTAAAGGTTTGAATAATCCCTAATCCCGCCAGCGCGGCAGCAAGATGCGCGTTGCTTTCATTAACGCCAATGCGGTGCTCTGTTTTAATCTCCACTTTCTCTCCGTCTCGTTCGAAACGAAACGGCGTCGCCCGGCCTGTTTGGGGAGAGGTAGCTGACGAGCCTGTGGCCGTTTTTGAGTTCTTCCGGATATGCCGGTACGCCAAAAGATTTGAGGTAACCCGGCGTGGCGCAGGTAATCAGATGCGCATCACCGAGATGACGGGCAATCATTGTGGAGTCATTAAGAGCGCCGCCTCTAATGACACAGTCAACGTTGTCGCTGATGAGATCGACCGGGCGATCCGACACGCCAAGATCCATCCTGATGTCGGGATAGCGTGACAGAAAATCGGGCAGGAGTGGAATGAGTACTTCCCTTGCCGTTGAGCCTCCGACGTCAACACGTAAGTGCCCGCGGGGTTTACTCCGCACTGAACTGAACGAAGTGTCAATATCTTCTAAATCCCGTAAAACGCGCGTTGTTTTTTTCATAATAATCCCACCCTCGGGCGTAACTGTTACCCGCCGCGTGGTACGTTGCAACAACCTGATCCCCAGATGTGCCTCCAGCTCCTGCACCATTTTGCTCAGCGTTGCGTTGGGCATGTTTAAGGAATCTGCAGCGCGCGTAAAATTTCCTGCTTCCACAACGCGCGCAAATGCCCGAATCGCCATTAACTGATCCATGCTTTTCCTCACTTAAGGTTGATTATCCACACAGGTGAATAGTGATTCTTATTTTACATAATTTATCTATAACCGTCCCTTGTTTACAGTGATCCCATTCCCGGCAAGTAAGCGACTGACTGCTAGCGCCATCTGCCAGGACAACATAACGTCATCACTTAATCTGGAGAGAATCATGAATAAGCCACTTAGCGGAAAAATTGCCCTTGTTACCGGTGGAACCAGTGGGATTGGCCTGGCCTCAGCGCAGGAGCTGGCAGCACAAGGCGCGCAGGTTTTTATTACGGGGCGTCGTCAGCAGGAACTGGATGCCGCCGTCTCTGCCATTGGCCCGACAGCGTTGGGTATTCGCGCCGATGCTTCTGTTCTTTCCGATCTGGATAGGGTGTATGCACAAATCGCTCAACGTAGTGGACGACTGGATATACTTTTGCCAATGCAGGCGGTGGCGACATGCAGGCACTGGGCGCGATTACTGAAGAACATTTTGATCGCATTTTCGCAACCAATGTTCGCGGCGTGTTATTCACAGTGCAGAAAGCTCTGCCGTTACTGACTGAGGGGGCGCGTCGGTGATCCTGACGGCTTCCACTACGTCAGTGCAGGGAACCGCCGGATTTAGCGTTTATAGTGCCAGTAAAGCTGCTGTTCGTAACTTTGCACGTTCGTGGGCGCTGGATCTCAAAGATCGAGGTATTCGTGTCAATGCCGTCAGTCCGGGACCGGTGCGCACGCCGGGTTTAGGAGAGCTCGTGAGTGAAGAACACCGACAGGGATTATTCGATGCGCTGGCGGCGCAGGTACCTTTAGGCCGACTGGGTGAACCGCAGGAAATTGGCAAAGTAGTGGCATTTCTCGCCTCAGATGCAGCCAGTTTTATCAACGCAACAGAGATGTTTGTTGATGGAGGCATGGCTCAGGTTTAACAGGCCGGACGCACCTTATATTCACCGGGCAGGCAGAAACAACATTACCGTTTCTGCCTTTTGTCTTAATGTAAATAGTTTTACGTCACTGTTAGTGATCGGGTGCTGTTTTTTTGATCTTCTGTCTAAAGCCGGTTACCGCGCAGCCGATAACTCAAATTATTACAACACCTGCACACAGCGATTATGTTAACAATAAATCATAATGAAACCGCCGCGCTATCGAATAAAACGCGCAAAACAAACTCGTCAGAGCTGGCAAAGTCCATTGAGCGCCTCTCATCGGGGTTACGCATTAATGGCGCAAAAGATGATTCGGCGGGACAAGCGATTGCTAATCGTATGACCGCTAATATCAATGCAGACAGCGTGGTCGCGCGCGGTCTGGATGATGCTATCAGCTACTCACAAACCGCCGAAGGCAGCTTAAGTCAGGTAAGTCAGTTACTTATCCGGGCCAAGAGTCTGGCTATCCAGGCGGCGAATGGCACGATGTCAGAATCAGACCGGCAAAGCATTGATAATGAATACCAGCAAATCCTCGCAGGTATCAATGATATTGCCAGTCAGACTGAGATATTTGGCCAGTATCCTCTGGCAACCGACTCACCGGAAATGCCACCCGTTCTGTTGGGGAACGTGGAGCCGATTAACACCAAATTTCCGGTGCCGGGCCAGAATTACTCTTTCAACTCTGGGGTCGTGCCGTTAGCGTATATTCCGCTGGCGCCACCAATATCACCATCACCATTGACGCTTTGGGACAAGATGATGATTTGCAGCTGTTTACCCGTGATGGTAAGCATCTGGTGGGTACGCCAATAGACGGAAGCGATCCGGATTACACCTGGTCAGTAAAGGTATTACTGACGATGCTTCTGCTACGACTAAATTACTCACTACCAGTAATGGCTTTTGCCAGTGGTGCCACCTATGATGATTCGCAATTAATCACAGGTGGTGCCACCTGGCGTTGAATGGCAGCGATACGCTTAGCTATAACGGGATGAATATCAGTTATAGCGGTGACGGTGACCGTTATGAAGATGTTGCTGCAGGTGAGTTTAACGACGGGACGAACGGCGCTAACCGGCAGGAACGTATCACCCTTGATAACGTCAGTGAAGATCTGATTGTCGTCGTCGTCGGGAATGGTTCATTTACCAGTAATCTGACCCGGGGAACATTGCCGCAGCCGACGGTTACGCCGACGGTTCCGCCTAAACAGAGCCGGCCATTTGACGTAGTGACCAGTGCCAGCTTTGGTCAGCAGGTGCAGTCCGATACTATCGAGCCGACGCCAACAGATACGAAATCCTTAGGATTAAGTAATACCAGCCTGATTTCTGATGCATCTGTTTCAACCGCCATGAATGCATTAGACGCGGCGCTGGATAAAGTGAGCAGCTATCGCTCAACTTATGGTGCAAAGATAAACCGCTACACGTCTAATAAAACGGTTTTGGCGCAGCAGAATACCGCGACGCAGGCAGCCCGAAGCCGCATTCAGGATGCTGATTATGCGCTGGAAGCGAGCCGGTTAGCCAGGGCGCAAATTCTTGAGCAGGGACAAAACGCCGCGTTGAAGATTGCCAACCAGACGCCGCAAGCCGTGTTATCGCTGCTCAACAGTTAAGGATTTTGAACGCATGGAAGAAATGGATTTTTAATAGCGGTGCTGTTGCTTCAGCACCGCTGTCTGAGCGGCTTCTGGTATTCTGTGGGGAGCTTCGATACGGCGTACCACTCAAACGATCTCAAGAAGCGTCTTCTGTATCTTTAATCGGTTTTATCACACTTCTCTTCATAGCGATGATAATGGCTTAAAAACCATTCAGGGATATCGATTCCTGTCGGGGCTCATGCGGTTAATGCACAGGTGATACAACAAATCATCAACCGGGGCATTAGCGTTTATTCGGGTACTAAGGTAGTAAACCGCCCTCATAATTCCCTTTAACATATGCAGATAAAAATTTCAGCGGACTCTGCAAGATGTCACGCAGCCGTCTCCGGGGTATCTGTGGCCCCTGCTGCTGAACGAACTGCTTCTGCATGTTGTGACGTGAAAGGTAAGAGAGGCGTATTAGTTACAACAATCGTTAACGTGAAAAACAGACTCCCGGCCTAAGGCCGGGGCCGGCCGCCTTTTCAGGAGGGTCAATCCTGGCGCGTGTGCGAGGTTTGTACAGCGTGGCTCAGGATGGGCAGAGTGTTTCCGGTGTGCACCAAAATCATGATCAGGATGAGCTTTGTCGTTTCTGTGGAATGCGGGTGTCGGCAACATAAATTAGTGGATGCTGTAACTAAATGCCGCTTTATCCTGTTATGGTATCGCACGTTAACAAACGCGCCCCGGCTGTATGTTACTGATCGCCTGATTTTTCAAGATAAAAAATCAAAAAGATGCCCGGACTGTTTTCAATTTCTAATGCCGTATAGGTGTAGTAATGGAGCACGCCGTTATCATCAATGATGGCTTTGTTTCCTGCTCCCACGCGGCTGACATCGTGCTGTTCCCACATTTCACGAAACAGGGTACTTCTGGACATCAGGTCAGTAATGACATTTTCAAACACATGAGTATTGCCCGCGGCCGCCTGATATGATCGAAATGAAGCAAGGGTATGCTTCGCCGCTTTTCCCAGTGCGCTATCCGCTTGCGGTAATCCTCATTAATAAACATCAGTTTTAGGGAATTTCTTTCTGACTCTGGGATCACTGACCAGTCAAAAATCTTGTCCCGAACAGCGTCGTTCCAGTAAAGAATATCCATATTGGCACGCCGGACAAAAGCCGGGTGAGGATGCAGGGCATCAACCATTGCCATCACTTCAACAGAGAGATCAGACAGATTTTGCGTCAGCTGCCCGCCCCCAAAAATAACGGCGTTGAGATATTGCTGCTCAACATCCGTTAACTGAAGCACTTTACCAATACGGTTAAGTGCAGCCGGTGAAATCCGGATATCCCTTCCCTGCTCCAGCCACGTATACCAACTGACACTTACCGCAGCCAGCTGCGCTACTTCTTCTCTGCGCAATCCTTTAACACGCCGGTTAAGTGAGCTAAATCCGTACTCCTCTGGGTTTAATTTTGCCCGGTGTTTTAAAAGGAAGCTTTTTATATCGGTATGTCTGGGCACAAATGTTCCTGAGTATGACCTGTAATCACAGGATAACGTCTCCTCTTTTCACCTTTCATACAGCGTTTATTATTGTCGCCGCCGCTGAGGGTAAAGAGGATTTTCACTTTTCATTTTCATCAGTGCCGATGATAACAGCTACCGCAAGGCCGGGCATCTTGTGCCAGGCCAGACAATATTACAGACGTGACCGGATAACTTTAAGAATGAACGACAGCCGTACAAATAATTTCATCATTATGCTCACCGGTATTTTAACGCTGGTAACCGTGATGGGCATCGGCCGCTTTTCACTGACACCCCAGATCCCCTTAATGATAGGGGACGGCTATCTCACCCTGTCTGGTGCAGGAATAGTGGCCGCGATGAATTACATTGGCTATTTAGCCGGAGCCATACACGTCAGCCGGATGAAACAGGGTCATGCCTTTTTTCTCAAAGCAGGCATTTTGGCAACGGTGCTCGTAACGCTGCTTTCAGGCACGACCTCTTCGTTTATCCTTCAGTGCCTGTTCCGTCTCGTTGCAGGCGCAGGGGTGCCTGGGCACTGATTATAGTGACTTCATGGACGCAGCTCAGGCTGGGTAACAATAATGCGCCCCGCCTCTCTGCGGCCGTTTTTACTGGTCCCGGCGTCGGGATCACGCTAACCGGTGTGCTGGCATGGTTGATGGCTTGCTTTCACTTCAGTTCCTCTTACGCCTGGTATATCTATGGTGCTGTGGCACTGATTATTAGTCTGTTGATCTGCCGTGCGCTTCCGGCTGAATTTGGTCCGGTCAGCGCCCATGCTGACCTGCATCCACCCGTTAGCAAGGAATTGAAAAAAGCTGGTGGTTATCTACTCTCTGGCCGGGTTCGGTTACATTCTGCCGGCCACCTTTCTTGCTCAGATGGCCCACAGCGCCTTCCCGGAAGGGGATCTGGCCGCCTTTTTCTGGCCCCTGTTCGGCCTGTCTGCTGTAGCCGGAGTGGCGCTGGTGATTCTTTTGCGGCGCGCTTCAATACGCAGCGTTGTCTGGCGGCCGCAATGATGCTGCAGGGTGTTGGCGTGGCGGCCTCAGTGGTTATGCAGAGCACTGCGGGCCTTTTACTCTCCACTGTGTTAACCGGGCTGGGATTTCTTTCAATTATGCAGCTGACAATGCGTTTCGCTCGTGAGATTTCAACAGGCTCACTGGCCCGAATGGTCGGCTTACTGACTTCTGGTTATGCAACCGGGCAGCTGGCCGGTCCGCTGCTCTCTTCAGCAAGCGTGGCGGTGTCTGGTACGTTAAATGAGGCCATTATCCTGGCGGCGGCAGGGCTTATTGCAGGCGGGGTTAGCGTCATGACACTCATCCAGCCGGGGAAAAGCAACGCTTAAGGCTAAAAACAACCTGGCTCTTCCCATTTTAAGGAAGAGCCATTGACCAGACCGGTAACTGTTATCATCAATCAGCTACAGAAAGAGAAAGGTTTGCACTCTCTTTTGTGCTGCCCATGCAAAGAGTGCAGAAGCAATCAGAAGAACCAGTCCAAGCGCAAAAGGACTCCACCAACCGACAGCATCAAACAGAATCCCGCCCAGGCCTGCTCCGACAGTAATCGCCAGCTGGATAGTGGCCACCATCAGCCCGCCGCCCGCTTCAGCATTTTCTGGCAAGGCTTTACTGAGCCAGAGTCCCCACGCTACCGGCGCTGGCGTAGAAATCAGGCCCCATGCGGCCAGTAAAATCGTTACAACCATAAAAGAAGCGCCCGCCCCGATAAGCAATCCCGCTATCAGCGCCATGGCAAGCGGTATCGCGATCAGGTATGCGTAAAGGCCTCGTTGCAATAAATGCCCGATAAACCCGGTGCCAGCCAGTCCAAAAATACCCAAAGCTAACAGCATTAGTGAAAGTTGCGTCACCGAAACCCGCGTGATCTCCTCCAGAAAAGGGCGCAGGTAAGTGAAAATGGCAAACTGCCCCATAAACAGGAACATAATGCCTGTCATTCCCAGCGCCACCTGTGGCATGCGAAGTAAAGAAAAGGGTTAGCCGAATGGCTTTTTGCTGTAGTCGCTGGCATCAGGGGAATGCTGCGCCACTGCCAGATAAAAGCCATAACAGCCAAAGGCACCACAATGAAAAAGATCCTCGCCAGCCGATATACTGGCCCAGAAAACTGCCTAGTGGTGCAGCAACGGTGGCTGCCAGCGCGTTACCGCCATTAATCAATGCCAGCCCTTTGGCGACGGCATGAGCGGGGATCAGACGCATCACGGTGGCCGTCGACATTGACCAAAAACCACCGATAGCAACACCCAACAGCGCACGTCCCGCCATAAAGGTTATACCATTGGTCGCCAGCGTTACCATCAGGCCTGAAATCGTCAGCAGAAAAGTGAAGCTCAGCAGGACTTTTTACGATCGATATGCCCTGTAAGCGGTGTGTTCAGCAGACTGGTAATCACTGCGAACAGCCCCGATACTGAAATGGCCTGACCCGCATTTCCTGGCTGAGGCCTAGATCGTCAGCAATCGGTGTCAGCAGGCTTACCGGCATAAACTCCGAGGCAATAAGAACAACCACCCCGAGCGTCATTGAAAAGATGGCTCCCCATGCGGGATGATGGCTGACGTGTGTTTTATTGTCTGAAGTGGCAGGCGCTGTAGGCATTTTTTCTGTTCCGTTAAAAATTCAGCACCCAGTTTAAAACAGTTTGATAGCTTTGATTATCCAGGGTAATTTTTAAGTACTTTGAATTTTACTCAACAATAAGCGTCTCCGTTATGAATGACATCCTGGCTTTTCTGGCAGTGGCTAAAGAACAAAGTTTTACCAAAGCATCACGTACTCTTGGCGTTACGCCTTCTGCACTGAGCCATACGGTAAAGCATCTTGAGGAAAGGCTGGGAGTGAGGTTACTTGCCCGCACAACACGTAATGTTGCCCCCACTGAAGCGGGAGAACGGTTATTACAGTCAGTTGGTCCACTTTTTGAGCAGATAAACACAGAAATCGACAGAATCGGTGAAATGAGAGATAAGCCAGCCGGAAATATTCGCCTGACCTGTTCAGATGATGCGGCTGAACAATTACTGCGGCCTGTTTTACCTGCGTTTTTCCGCCAGTATCCAGACATCAACGTAGAAATTTGTATCGATTATGGTTTTACCAATATTGTCAGTGAACGCTTTGATGCCGGTATACGCCTCGGTGAATCAATCAGCCTTGATATGATTGCTGTTCGCCTCGACCGGACTGGCGCCTGTCAGTGGTGGGCTCGCCTGATTATTTCAGCCATAATCCAAAACCTCATCACCCACAGGCGTTAACCACTCACAATTGCATAAACATTCGACACGCTATTGGTGGAAGTGCTTATGCCTGGGAGTTTGAGAAAGATGAGCGAAAAATCAACGTCCGGGTTAATGGCCAGTTCACCGCAAACAGTAACATTCATATCCTCAACGCTGCCCTTGACGGCATCGGCCTGGCGTATCTTCCTGATTATATGGTAGAAGAGCATATTAAAGAGGGGCGTCTTATTGAGGTTCTGGCAGACTGGAGTCCCTATTTCGAGGGCTATCATCTCTATTATCCTCACAGAAGAAATACGTCTTCGGCCTTTTCTGTCTTTGTCGAGGCCGTGAAATATCAGGGGCAACGCACCGCGTCTTAATAAGAGATGATGCCCCTGATACAGATAAATAAAGGCGAGTATGACACCGCTCCGATCACGTCACGCCTTTTGGTCAGTTGATTCCTTTTGTCCAGACTTCGCAACCTGTGCCCGGTAAGGTATAGTCCGCTTTTTTACGGAGGAACCATGCTGATCAACTCATCTATTCGCCTTAACAAATACATCAGCGAGAGCGGGATCTGTTCTCGTCGTGAAGCCGATCGCTACATTGAACAAGGGAATGTTTTTATTAACGGCAAACGGGCCGCGATTGGCGATCAGGTATCAGCTGGCGATGTGGTAAAAGTTAATGGTCAGCTTATTGAGCCACGTAATGAAGACGATCTGGTATTGATTGCGTTAAATAAACCGGTTGGCATTGTCAGTACCACCGAAGAGGGTGAAAAAGACAATATTGTTGATTTTGTGAATCACAGTAAACGAGTCTTCCCTATTGGCCGCCTGGATAAAGATTCTCAGGGGCTGATTTTCCTGACCAATCACGGCGATTTAGTGAATAAAATCTTACGCGCCGGCAACGATCATGAAAAAGAGTACATGGTGACCGTCAACAAACCCGTGACTGATGAGTTCATCCACGGTTTGGGTGCCGGTGTGCCAATGCTCGGAACGGTTACCAAAAATGCAAGGTGAAGAAAGAGGCACCCTTTGTGTTTCGTATCACGCTGGTGCAAGGGCTTAACCGTCAAATTCGCCGTATGTGCGAACATTTTGGTTATGAAGTTACCAAACTTGAGCGTACCCGCATTATGAACGTCAGCCTGAAAGGCTTGCCTTTGGGTGAATGGCGAGATTTAACAGACGATGAATTGATCGGGTTGTTTAAACTGATTGAAAATTCAACATCTGGAAGTGAAAAAGCAAAAAACGCCCGCTAAGGCGGTAGCTAAAAAGCCGGGTAATAGCGGCCCCAAAAATGCTGAAAAATCGGCTGGCAACCTCGCCTCTCGCAAACGTTTTACTCAGCCTGGGCGGAAGAAAAAGGGCCGCTAAGCACGCCATTCGTTCTGTACAGGTAATTGTCCGTTGCAAGAAAACGTCCGGTTGAAGAAGTGTCGCCGGTATAGCTTTCACTGTTACGTGCCGCCATGCTCCGTGCGGCACGGCTAATAATCTCAGCCGGAAATTTAGATTCCGTTAAATATCACGACACGCCTTCTGCGACATTAAGAACGGTTAATCTACTGTTGGCGTGAAAATGACTGTTAGCTTTTCGCGATAATGCCCGGCGTTTTATCCTTTACCAAAAATTTATTGACACTGAGCTGTAACGGCGCTGGTATACAGAGCACTGGTGTAGTAATACCCGGTAGCCTGACCGGACGAATTTTATTCTGATTGATCTGTGTCCAGACGATGTTCTGATTATTCATTACCTTTCTTAGCCTGAGAAATATTCAGTTCCTTCGCCAGAGAGCCGGTTGTAGCAGCCTCTTTTCCGTTAGGGAAAAGCACGGCGGTAGTGAAATCAGCAGGTGTCGTGTCGCTCAAGGCCTGACCACCCCAGCTTACTGCCGGAGGAATAGTGTTGGTAGTAGCACCGGCATTATTAACCAACTGCGGCGCGGTAACTAACTTCATATGAATAGCACCCGCTGAGGCGCTCATTGCATTTGACCCAATCCTGGTCATCATAGAGACCGGGGATAAACCAGTCCCTGAAACATATTTCATCTCAACAGATTTTGGTAAGGCACTACCATCAGATAGCGTCATATCAATTGTCGGGTCAACGTTCGCCGTGACAGTGATATCTTTCTGAACGGCATAAGCTGAACCTGTCAGGCAAACAAAAAGCAGCAAAAGTGAGAGGTTTAGTAATATAAGTTTTCCATGTATTCTTTTTAATTCAGACGTAATGTCATACAGAAATTCATTATTTATCAACAATTTGGTTGCAATGTGTTTAGCAAAAAATAAACGTTACTTTCATTTGATTAACATTAAACACTCGTTGGCCTTGTTTTTTCCAAGCCAGCTTTTGTATTTAATGATTATTTTTCCTTGTTTTTTTATTAATGGTAAATGATATTACCTCCCAGGAAATAAATTTATATTATCAGTTTTCCATTGACATGCTGTTTCAGGCTTACCTTGATGGCTTAATCCAACATCAATGATTTTTATCCGCTGATTACCCTTATTTTCTAACTTCTTGTGATCTTTAGTCAGAGAAGTGGAAATTTGCGGATTGCGTGGAGGAACAGTAACCAGAATTCCCAAACAAGATTTACACTGACATCTGTCGTAATCTTTTACCGGCATTACTCAATGCAGGATCATCCGGTGATGGTACGCCTTCAAACATCACGCGATATATTTGTTCTGTTTCAGGTATATTCATTGACACGAAACGAATAAGTTTGCTACTTCCTCCGGGAATAGCCGATTTCGGTGGCATGACAACCAAATCACTTCCCTTTCCGGGTTTAATTTCAATCTCTTTTTCATCTGGCGCCCCCGGACTGATAATCTTAAACACCTTTGTTTGCACAAACTGCACGTCCCGTGATTTTGATATTAATCGTACACTCCTTCACCTTTTTCATTAAGACCAACGACCATAGGGTAAACAGTCATATTTGCCTGAGCAGCAAAAAAAAAATTGACAACACCATGAATAACATATGACGCAATCCATTTATATTCATTTTAACTTTTTAATAACCGTAAAATTTTTTCTCTATCCGTGTTGTTTTTGGGGTTTTATATTTCACCGCTAACGAGCGATCTGTATTTTGAGTTCCGGAAAAATTAAATCAACTTTAAGTGAGTTATTTAACAGGAATTTAAGTGAAAAACAGAAGGCAACAAAAAACCATAAAAAAGCAAATTAACTCTCCTTAATAAATTACAAGCTCTTAAAAGGAGTGTTTGAGAAAATCATGGCCTGCTATATACAGCTTCAGGATTAAGCGTGCAGGGCATTTTTACTTATCCCTGTGGCAACTGCCTTTCTCTGAACGGACCGATCTGGATTAGATTTGAAATGTTGCAGATATGTTTTTTGTTATTTTTTGATTATCATTCCAGACAAAAACCGAAAATGACGATAACAGAGGCAAAGACAATGACGGAACGTAAGGGTAGGGTAATTGGGGTTATCAGCGAGGAGCTGACTCATCCCTGCGTTGTGAAGATGCTGAACGAAGTGACCCACCAGCTTAATACTCGTGGCGCTCTGACGCTGCTGCTGAATGTCGACTCGCCAGAGAATCGTCAGTCAGTTATGCACTTTATGACGCAGCAACCGATTGATGGCGTGCTGGTCGTTTCGACTGTTTATCGTGACGCGCTAAACGCAGCCGCTGAAGCGTTATCTTCAACCCTGATGCATCTGTGCAGCAGCTCTGATCATAACAATCCCCGGGTTGTCACTGCTGATGACTACACTGCCGGGGAAGAAATTGCGCAACTGATGCTGTCGCAGGGGCACCAGCGTTTTGGCTACATGCAGGGATATGAACGCCTTTCTTCACCCTTGCGACGAATGAAGGGCTTTGCCGCCGGTTTAGAAGCGGCAGATAAAACAGCAAAGGTACTGGTGGCGGGCAGTCACGATCGCGAGCTGGCCTACCAGGCAATGATGGCTTACCTGAAGCGTACCCGGGCATCGGAGCGCATTGAGGCACTCTTTGCGAAAATGATCTGCTGGCATTTGGCACGATGCAGGCAATTCGTGATTTTGGTCAGGGGACGCATATTGCTGTAGTGGGCTTTGGCGATATTGATGAAGCGCGCACATCAACCTGGCACCTGACAAGCTGGTCACAGCATAACGACTTACTGGTGACAGAGGCTCTCAACCGGTTACTGGACAACCGTTATGATGAGAATGGCCTATGGCGGCGAGGTGAACTGCAAATTCGGCACTCGCATCTGGGTAAAGAAGTGCCGGGAGAAATGGCACAATGTGGATGTGCCAGCCGTCACTGATGCAGAAAGCCAGCACAGGAGCACTCGCTGTGCTGGCTTTTATAGCTGCGCTTCACTGAATTTTTACCCGCTTTTACCGCTGCTTAAAACGTTGCATTCAAACCCACATTCCAGGTGACTTCATTATATTCACTGACGCCCCCACCGCAGAAACCGCCGCAAAGGCACTTACCGTCTGACCAAGCGGTACGTTCGCACCGACAGCCATATCCAGCCAGTTTTCGTCGCGCGCTTCGCCGGAACGACTGAACGACGTGCGTGTGGATTTTAACCCCGCCGTCACGGGTGAGTCAGTATCACCGAATTGATGGTTATAACTGACCTGCGCCCACGGATTGACCGACAGCTGCTGAGTATCAATGCGCCAGCCCAGCGAACCGATTTGAGAATGAGTGGTCTGATCGTAATAGCGCATCGCGCTGCTGCTGTTACCCTGCTCCTGATAGCCGCCAACGCGAGCATAGTCAAGCGCATAACTGGCAACGGGGCCAGTTGTGACATAAGAACCCAACGGCAAATCCCAGCCAGTTTGCACCCGTAACCCCAGTAGTTTGCCCCCGGTATTGCCCTGCTCAGTGCGGGTAGCGGGCCCCAGCTTTACCTGACGCTCAATGTCATCAAAATCCAAATCGGCATAGTGAATATCGGTGTTGATCCACCCTGATCCAGAATGCTTAACTGGCTCCACAGCGCCACCAGGTTACCACGTAAGCGGTAATCGTAACGGGATGAGGGCTGCTGGTGCTGATTCGCAGTAAAAGCAGTGCGCCCGCCTGCCAGTTTTCCGTTACCTGATATCCCAGACCCAGTGCCAGATTGGTCGTGGTAGCGTCGCCATCGTTCCAGGCGTCGCCTTTGCTGTTTGAATGCTGTCCCGCATAGCCACCAAAAACCGTGAGCTGGCCTGCGCTGGCAGGTCGATGGCGCTGCTGTTGCAAATGCCCATCCAGCGTATTATGTACGTCACGCACCATTGCCAGCGGGGATTGCGTCAGCGCCGCCACCTGCAGAGGCGCATCCAGCACTGACTGAATATAATCTGCGATAAGCGCATGCACCGCCGGGGAAGGATGTAAACGGTCAGCAAACAGATAGCTTTGTGCGCTGGAGAATCCAGGCGTAGATGAGGTACAGACTGAGGCTGAAACACCGGTTGGGCAAGCCATTCCCGCCGTGTTGCTGATGCCATAAAGAGCGGGATTGGCAATCACTTCACTAAATAAACCGTTAACATCAACCCGCACAATATTGCCCCGGGTAGCCACCAATCCACTCTCTTCAAGCTGGTTATAACGGTCGGTTAACGTTGCCGCCTGGTCGCTTATGGTTTGCCAGGCGGCAATCAGCTGTTGGGCCAGCGCATCACGCACGGCGGGAATGGAGGAAATTTCAGACGCCGCCTGCGTCAGCGCCGTTTCAATCGCCTGCTGGCGTGATGCGGCATCCGGCGTTACGGCGCTGTCAAGAGACTGGAACGCCGCCGCCAGTGCAGGTTCAGCGGCTGGCCCCAGCAGGCTGAGAATCGCTTCTGTCACTGCAGGCGTTGCGCCTACATCAGGAACGGTAGGCACAATCACTGCCCCCGCGCCTGCATCCAGTAACGTTTTTACCTGCGCGGCAGCCGCTGTTGCGCTGTTATCAACAATTTCCGTTGCGAACAGCGGACTGATGACCGCCGCAGCCAGATCGTTGCCACCGATCCAGTGAATATACAGACCATTGCTGTCAGCCCTTCCCCCATGGCGGTAAACCAGGCAGAAACCTGATCTTGCGTATTGAGATCCGGATTCAGTAAAGGCGTCGCTACCGCGCCTCCAGCGGCGTAGTTGCTTCCCCTGAGAAGAGGGAAGCAGCGTTTGTCCCATATTCTGAGCAAGGATTTCATCATAAAGCGGATGCGTAGCGCCATCCCAGGTGTAACGGCCAATATTACCGCCATCACTTAAGCTGTCGCCGAAAACGGTGAGACTATCCCATGCTGAAGCGGAAACCGGCATCAACAAAGCACTTAGCGTAGTAATAACCGCGAGGGAAGTGTGAGAGGACGCATTGGTATTATTCTTCATCATCAGCTCCGAATTAACAGTCAGACTGAAGCCCGCAAGCCTGACCGCATTGTTCAACGGCTTGCGCTTTTATCAGCAGCGTTTCAGCGCAAGAGAAATGTTTACCACTTCACGTCATAACGTGCGGAACGATGCCGCTAAGGCAAAGAATCGAAGTGATCCTTTCAGAGAAGAAACAAGGACAAATTAAAATTGAGCCAGTGAAAATCTTTATCAGTGTGGCAAAGAATTTTCCGGCTGCGCGGGAAATCAGCGTTAAATCTGTTTTGTATCGATAAGCGCGTGGTTCATCTCAATTTATTCAGCGTGGCTTCGCTGGCGCGACAGCAGGCTATAGTGTCTGTTTACCCTGCCGTTCGAAAAATGCCCTGTTGTACGTTAATCAAAGCGGTGGTATCCGGTGCAAGCGGCAGGGACCTAAACAAACCCGTGCAGATGTTTATATTCACTGGCAATAAGGAAAAGAGATGAACGATACTTCCCACTTCGGCGATCTTACTCGCTCCGATATGTTGCAGCGTCCCCCGCAGGTGAAACCAAAGAAGCATCAAACCAGCCCCTTGTTGTTACGCCGACATTTGTATTACGTAGCGATAATACGCAGTGGACTGAACGCCCGCACGATAAAGGGTCTTCTGTTGATTGCACAGGAAAAGAAGTGACTGAGCCAGATCGCCATGCTGCAAAACTGGCACTGGAGGCTGAACCAAATCTTGCCTTTGAACACTGGGATGAATACTGGCGTAAGGTACATGGGCCGAAATTTGCCTATGCGGGGCCCGGTACACAAAATGACAGCGTTTTGCGCTACGATCAGGTTCACCGGCTGGCATCTGGCCCCTCCTCCTGGTTTAGACCCCCTATCGTGCCATGATCGACGATCACAACCGCCTCGTCGCTGACCCCGCAGCACGAGTGCCGGTCTATCATCGTCTCTCATGGGATGGGTTTGCCTACATCGCTTACAACTCAGTAGACGACACAGAACAAACCCTTACACAAGAGCAGTATGCCAAACGCATTATTGCCGATGAGCAAACGGTGTTTCGTAAAGTTACGCGGCAGCTGGCGCGTGAATTCATTATTATTCCTCTGCCCGTCACCGCGATCCTTTCAGCCTGGTGAAAATTCATTACCGGCAGCCCGCTTTGAGCCGGGAAGCATTTCAACACCAGTGGTTGCACGATCATGCCGATCTCGTCGCCTCCATGGACGCAACAAAAAAATATGTCAGCCGCTATGCTCAGCTTCACCCCTTTGACCTGACGCAGGAAGATCCTGAAGGCGAGAAAATAGATGGCATAACCGTCCTGTCTTTCGCGTCCTTAAATGATGTAGAAGACTATATCTGCACACGTGACTGGGCACATATTGAAGCCGCTGAGCACACCATTATTGATTCTGAGCGATCTGAATTTTGGACAGCAGTAAATTATAATGTAATTAACCGGTTGTCATCAGAAAAAGTCACCAAAAAAACATGATGTTAATGCAGCCAGACAAAAATATTATATCGGCATGATGTGGGTTTTAATAAACGGCTGGCTTCAAAGCCGTTTATTGAACGATGCACAACCATTTTTATCTTCATAATTTTTTAATATATATGGATTATTTCACCTGGTGTTAATGGCAACTACTTTTCACACGCAATAATTATTCAGAAACAACCTTATGCCACACGAATTAACTGTTAACAGCAATGCTGCTATTGCAATAGAGATAACCGGCGTATGACAGACTCGTCCATATTAAAATGGCTGAATCGCCGTTTAAAAGTTTGCATGTTAACCCGCAGTTGATAAAAGCACGCATTTTGCGCTATGAATATAAGCAGATTATCTCTGTTAACGATATTTCGATGATGCGTTTATTTCGTTGAATCACGCCAGCACGGTGACAGGTCGCGAGCCGACGTCACTTTGCCGCCAAACCTGAAAATTACACTTTTGCTGTTAACCTGGCTCAAAACCTGCTCATGATTTGACCTTTTGGGTCAGTGGGTTACCTTACCTGCGCGCAGTGCTGACTTTAAAGGTGATAATGAGAATTATTATGGTATTATCGCGGTGACCCTTTAGCTTGCTTTATCTTGTCGTCTTTATCGCTTTTCATTCCTTGTTGTGCACAGGTGATCCTTTGAATCAGGTAGCCGCTAATCCGTTTCCAGTTGGGGGAAATATGAATCAAATGGTTTACGTAGTAGATGATGATGATTCAGTAAGAAATTCTCTGATACAACTACTTCGCTCAGAAGATTATGATGTTGCGGATTTCTCTTCACCTCAGGATTTTTTATCACATCCCATCTACCCTGCGCCCTGTTGTCTTATTCTGGATATTAACATGCCCAATTTAGACGGATTAAACGTTAACCGCACATTACATCAACGGGGCTATTCAATACCCACTATTTTTCTTACCGGATTTGGCACTATTCCTGTCACGGTAAAAGCAATGAAAGAGGGCGCTTACGAATTTCTGACTAAGCCTGCCGATCCTGAGGAAATTCTCAATAGCGTTTCTAAAGCATTGCACATTTCCCAGGAAAATATGGTCTCTTCAATTGAAAAGCTCGACCTGACAGTTCGCCATCAATCACTCACTCCCCGCGAGTCTGAAGTCATGTTACTGGCTATTGGCGGCCTGCTGAACAAACAAATTGCGCACGAGATGGGGGTAAGTGAAATTACCGCTAAAGTACACAAGCGACGCGTAATGGAAAAAATGCAGGCACGTTCACTTTCTGATTTAGTCAGAGCAGCCGAAAGGCTCAATCTGGGTAAGTCTCGCAGCCGGTAACGCCTTTATCCTTATCGGTGCAGGAAAATTGCGCCGGTAAGAAGGCCAGCCTGTTACGTGTTCTGTTCTGGCTTTACCTCCAGAGTAAACCAGAACACGCTTCCATGTGGCAGCCGGTTGTCAGCCATTAATTCCCCACCATGTTTTTTGATAATGCTTTGACTGATGGTAAGCCCCATGCCCATCCCCTCTTTCTTTGTCGTGAAGAATGAGTCGAAAAGATGACCGATAACGTCGGGTGACAAGCCGCTGCCTGTATCAGCCACTTCGAAGCGTAGCGTATCTGCGCTGGGGTTGGTTGAGGTCAGTGTCAGTATTCGGGGACGATGCTCAACACCGCTCATCGCTTCGATCGCATTAACGATAAGATTGAGCAAAACCTGCTGTATCTGAATATTGTCACAGTAGATTTCGGCGCTGTTTGCCTGCAGTTTTAACTCCAGCGCGATCCATTTTTGTTCAATTTCGTTGCGCGAAATAGACAGAATATGGCGGGCAATGGTGTGCAGATTCGCCTGTGTGAATAAAGTTTCTTGTTTTCGGGTTAAGGCATGAAGGCCGCGAATGATGTCGCCCGCACGTTTCCCCTCAGTAATGATCTCCTGCAAACTTTCCCGCGCGTTTGCCAGATAACGCGGATCCCGATTCAGCCAGCGCATGCTCGCCCCCGCATTGGCAACAATCGACATTAATGGCTGGTTTATTTCATGCGCGATTGAGGCAGTAAGCTGACCAATCGTGGTGGCACGTGAAACGCGCGCCAGATCCGCCTGGGCAATGCGAACGGCATCTTCCGCCTGACGCTGCGCCGTAATATCCCGAATAATGCCAAAATATTCTTTAACATCAGGCCAGTTTTCAACGGGATCGCCAATTCCCAGGATATAGCGACAGTCGCCATCGGGTCGCAGAATACGGAACTCCGCCCGCATATTCATGCCATTACGCACGCTCTCCGAGACCCGCTCACTGATACTGGGTTGATCGTCTGGATGAACGCGGGTTAAAAAATCAGCCATTGAAAGGGATTTTTGCGCGGCAGGTAACCCGAGAATGCGGCCATATTCATCCGATATCATCATCAGATCCTGTTTCAGTTCCCAGCGCCAGCTTCCGGTATTGCTAATCTGTTCGCCTTGCATCAGAGAGGTCTGGCTGGCACGCAGTTCTTTCTCAACCCGTCGGCGCTGTACGTTCTCTTCAAGCAATTCACTATACAAACGTGCCGTTTCAAGTGAAACGGCTGCCTGAGCACCTAACGTGCTAATGATTTTTGAATGTTCGGCGGTAAATACATCAGGCATGAGCCGGTTTTCAAAATAGAGCACGCCAACCAGTTTGGCCTGTTTGAATACAGGAACACATTACCGCCGCGCCGGAAGCGACAAGATAGGGATCCTGACTGAACGGGCTAAATATCTCTGGCTTTCCGGTACGGATTTCCTGTCCGGTACGAATTACCGCAGACAGAACGGAAAGCGGCAAATCAGTTGCTGTCGGCGCTTCATTCACAATGTCAACGCGGATCCCGTCAGGGGTCATTACCGCTTTTGCTTCTGTTTCAGGCAGGTTATTGTCCAGGATGCGGATCAGTAAACAACGTTGTGCGCCCGCTCGCTCCAGCAGCATCATCATCAGCGTATTGATCAGGCGGTCAAGATTGATCTCTTCTGTCAACGCTCTGATGGCCGTCACCACACTCTCTAAATCACGCACCGTTTCATTCTGTGCGAAAGAGATGGTGTTGAAAGGCGTTACTGGCGCAGCAGTGACCAGATAGGGGTGTTTTCTTTCAAGCTGCCTCACCTTAGCCGCTGCCCCCCACTCTCTCCAGGCGTTGATCGCTTTTTTAAAGTAGGCATCAGCCGCAACATTCAGGCCTGCATAATGGGCAAAGTTCCCTGCCAGTTCATGACACAGTGCATTGATGTGTATAAAGCCGCCTTCCTGTGAAAGACGTATTGCTGTCTCATATTTTTCCATGGCGGGCAGGCTTTTTCCCTCCAGGCGGCATATTTCTGCCGACAAGAGCGCCTCTTTGTCAGAAAAAGTACCAGGATTCTCGTTTGCCCAGCCGGCAATTTGCTGGTAGTGATGCACGACTTTGTTCTGAACATCCGGCGTGTATTGTTCAGCAATCAGTGGCACCGTCAGCGAAAGTGCACTGTAAAAATGAAAATCAAAAATATGAATATGTCCGGCAATGGACTCTCTCAACCGTGCGGCCTGATCAAAACAGTGGCTGGCGCTGATAAATTCTTCACTTAAAAATGCGCTTTGCCACGGTATATCCACGACCAGAATTTGACCAGCGCGATGGCCCCTGACGGCGTCGCGGTGGGCGCCGTATCCGGTGAGAAGGCGGAAAAAGATGATGGCCTGTCAGGGGTCGCCCGTTGGATTGCGCAGCGTGTTAACATAGCAACGCTGCATAATCAGAACGTTTTCCACATCTTTAAATCGTGCTTTGCGAACGAAAGCCAGCGCACGCTCAATGGAGGTCAGAATCGCATCAAGATGATCGCCCCGCGCCAGGCAGTTCATGATCTGATGGCGCAGCGCGAAACAGGCCGTGGTGCGATCGCCGATAGCCACAGCAGCAGCAAACGTCGCTTTTGCGCAATCTATCGCAAATGAAATGGGTTGCGTCCAGATGCTTAATCTGTCGAGTGAGATTAATGTTCTGGCGCGATACTGCGTGAAATCATGTTGATTAACCAATTCGCGGGCGAGAATGCCGCACCGGAAACCCAGCTTATATTCACCATAGCGATCTCCGATGAGTACGCCATACCATGAGATGGCAAAGGCAGATGCTCCCGTTACGCCATGATCAAGCGTGAGATGCAGCATTTTGCATAGCAGCAGAAAATGCAATCGCGGGCAGACAAAATGGCGAACACAGTCGAGCTGGCTAACAGATTCATCACCGATTCGATTTCATGATCCTGCATTAACGCTAAGGGCATAAAGGCACTATGCGGATCGCGACCTACCCGCTGCTGAAGTGATGTACGTGCCGCATCACATTCATCATTATCAGGATGGCGAATGAAATGAATGCCGAAAACGGCCAGCCAGGCGATGGTGGTTTCCAGAGCCAGCGGAATATCTGACTGACGCATATGAATTTCAGCCATCAGACAGGCCGCCCTGGCTTTTTCGGTCAGATCGCCAGGGGCGCTCAACATTTTTCCGCAGATATTAAGCGCAGACGCGAGATTACCATGCAGAAATTCACACTCCGCTTCTTCAAGCATGAGGATAAAAGGCCGCTGCGGTTTAAGCGTTCTGGCGGTTTGCAGAAAGCGCAGCGCAGACGCGTAATCGCCTGTGTTTTTGGCCCGTTTGGCGGCTAAAAACACCAGCGAATAGAACTCTTCAGCCCGAGCGGAGGCAGGCGGCGTCCCGGTGATCAAAGCGATATGGTAAACGGCACGGAACAGAGCATCGTTTCCCTCCGAATGAGAAATCTGCTCAGCTAACTGGCTGGCTGCCCGGTAATGCAAATGGTTTTGCGCCTCTGCCGCAATCAGGGCAAAAGCGGTTTCATGAACCCGATCATGGGTGAACGCATAGTTATCACCCGTGAGACTGATCAGCTGAGCCTGCACTGCCGGGGCTAACCTGTCGTTAATTTCTTCCCGCGTCAGGTATTTTACCTGGCTTAACAGCGTCAAGTTACCCGAGCCGCCAAGGCATGCGAGGCTGCCCAGTAAATCCTTGGTTTGCTCCGGCATAACGCTAAGCTGTTGCATTACCCTGCTGGCCACGTTCTCGGTATAACGGCGCGCCATTATTGCCTTGCGATCATAGCTCCATTTACCCGTATGCTTTGCCGACGTGATCAACCCATCCAGCGCAGCCTGTTGATAAAACTCCTGCACAAACAGAGGATTACCCCCTGTTTTTTCATGAATTAATTGCGCTAAACCGGTGGTCGTTGAGGCGCGTACGTGCAACACACTGGCCAGCCAGCGCGCCACCGCTTTTACCGTAAGCGGCTCAGGCATGATTTCAACCACATTATTCGCAGCATGACGCAACCGGGTCAGATGCGCATGTATCAACGAGCACGGCAGTGACGCTAAGTCACGTTGCGTCACGATCAGCATCAACGGAATAGCTTCATGGTGTTTAAAAAGGTTTTCAAACAGGTGCAGACTGGCCTCATCAGCCCAGTGAATATCATCAATCAATATCACCAGCGGGAGTTCCGCTGTTGCAAATGCCTTGATTAAATTACATGCCGTTAAGGTGAACTGAGCACCTGCATTAACAAAATCTGTTTCAGTGGGCGTTTGCGATTTAAGGTTTAACAGCAAACCTAACTCGGGCACCAAATTCACCGCTAATCCTGCACAATCGCCAACCGCCTGCAAAATGCGCGATTTCCAGCGCGTCAGTTCGGCTGCAGGCATGCCCAGTATATGTAACGTCAACGATCGCAAAGCCGCGGTAACCAGCGCGTAAGGAATGACCGGTGAATACCGATCGGCTTTACTTACCGTCAAAAGCACTTTTTCTGCCTGAATATGTTTCAGGGCCGAGAAGATCAAAGAGGACTTACCCGTACCGGGGGCGCCAGTGATCATCACCAAACAAGATGTTCCGCTTTGACTGACCTTCTCCAGCACAGCCGTTAACCTGGCTGCTTGCGGGTGGGATGCATAAAGCGTGGCCGAGGGATCTGTTGCTGACAGCGTGTCCCGTAGGCCAGTAGTAAACTCTGCGATTTCGCCTCCTTCCGTCAGCGTGCCGTGACAACGTCTGAGATCGGCTAACAGTCCGGCCACGCTCTGATAGCGATTTTCAGGCAGCTTTGCCAGTAAACGCATAATGATTGCAGACAGCACGGAGGGAACATCGGGCCGGATGAAATGTGGAGGGCAAGGATCAGAGGCGATATGAAGATGCACCCATTCTGAATATCCCCTTCGGCTGGCATGAAAGGCAACTTTCCTGTCAGCAACTCGTAAAGCACTATGCCAAGGCTGTAGAGATCGCTCAGGCTGTTAACGCGGTAAGGTGTACGGGTGGTATGTTCCGGCGACATATAAGCCAGCGTGCCGCCGCTAACCGGTAATCGCGAATGCAGCAAAGCCTCTGCAGAGGCAGAAGAAAGCCCAAATCCGCTTAAGCGAAACGCGCCATCATGATCATAAAAGTAGTTTGAGGGTTTAATATTGCCGTGAATGAGTCCCTGAAGATGCATCTCACTAAGCGGAGCGCACAATTTGATGGCATTGCTTAAAAATTCAGTGATCGCAGGTAACGGTGACCGCATCAGGCTGGTCAGCGTCTTAAAAGAAAAAGGCGGATAAATCAGTGCATACCGGCCATGATAAAAGGTATGCCCGGTCGGGATTATTGCCCAACTGTCTGCCAACTGATGTCGCAGCGCAAATTCATTTTTTAGCAGTTGTGTTACCTGAAACGCCGCTTCGTCGCTGGCTGCCCGGGCAATAATGAAAGTCTCGCCTGAAGTTTTAGAATGACACAGTGACCAGGCGATACCGCCTTCCAGGGCAAGTGAGGTTAAAATCACCTCGTCTGAGAGCGAAAGTCCCTCTTCTCCCTGACGCTGTGGAGAGAAAGGTAGTGAACTCATCAGTCCGTCTCCCCGGAAGTTAATTCGCGACGAATGTGGTAAAAAAGCATATCTATTTCAATAGGTTTGGCCAAAAATGCAATCGCACCTGACTCCAGCGCGCGCCAGGACATATCCTCATCGCTGTCTCCCGAGATGAGAATACCCAACGGCTTTCTTAGCCGGTGACACAACTCACGGAACAGCTCCAGTCCGCTTTGTCCTTTCAGTCTGACATCAATAATAAAAAGGCAGCGTCAGCAAGCGCGATATCGTCATTGAGTAACGCCTCCGCCGAGGAAAAAGCCGCAGTAGCATAGCCTTCTGATTCAAGTAGATTGCTCAATCCGTTGCGGACGGAACGTTCGTCATCGACGATGATAATGCGCTGTGACAGCGTCATGCTGTGTTCCTCTGGCAGTATTCACGCAGGTGAGCACGCTTTCCAGGGTGCTTTTCGCTCGCAGGCGGCGTGCCGGTGATTTCAGACACACATTCATAGTGAAACCTGGCGAGAGTAACAGGCTGTCAGATAATCAGGCAGATCAGCTGTTTATTCACCAGCATACCGAAGCGTTCCAGCAAGGCAACCACAGGCAATGCCGGTGAACGGAGACAGAGCACGGTATAAACCGCCCTTTGACTTAACCTGCCCCTGCAAGCGCCGGGGCTCTCCTTTCATACGGCAAGCTAACCGGCGCGATGAGCCCCGGTTAGCTAAGGAGATTAGCGTGCAGGAACCGGAGCCAGCGTGTGATGCTCGCTCTTCTGGCGAGAAGGCGCTTTATGCACCATGGTGTAAGCGTAATCCACACCGATGCCGTAGGCGCCAGAATGCTCTTTTGCAATATTCATTACCGCATCGTAGGTATCCCGGTGTGCCCAGTCACGCTGCCACTCCAGCATAACCTGCTGCCAGGTTACCGGGATCACACCGGCCTGGATCATGCGCTGCATAGCATAGTCATGGGCTTCTTTAGTGGTGCCGCCGGAAGCATCTGCCACCATATAGATCTCATACCCGCCTTCCAGCATGGCACACAGCGCAAAGCTGTTGTTGCAGACTTCAGTCCAGAGACCCGACACAACCACTTTTTTCTTGCCGTTCTTCGCGAGTGCATCGCGCACTTTCTGGTCATCCCACGAATTCATCGAGGTGCGCTCCAGAATATCCTGCCCCGGAAACACGTCCAGCAATTCAGGATAGGTGTGGCCAGAAAAGCTTTCAGTCTCAACCGTGGTGATGATTGTCGGGATATTGAAAACTTTCGCCGCTTTTGCCAGCGCAACGGTATTGTTTTTTAACACCTGACGGTCAATTGACTGCACGCCAAACGCCATCTGAGGCTGCTGGTCGATGAAAATAATCTGGCTGTTATGAGGAGTCAGTACTTCAAGCTTAGAGTCAGACATGCGTTTACCCATTGAGGTTAATGTAGCTGGATTTCCGTGAATATGAATACGGCGCAAAAGAAGGCAGTAACCCGAAGTCCCTTACAGATCGTTGCTCACGTTTTAACGTGATCCTGAATCTGACTGGAAATTACTGTCTGGCAGGAGTGTATGAGACTTTTTTTTTCGGCACTATTATCTCTGTGTATAACTATACGTTCGTATAACTAGACGCTGTGACATCACGCTACCCATAATCCCGCCATATCTGTGCCCTGCATGACTTGCGGCAGCGCAATCCCCGTCCTGCGACAGCAGTCGCTTTAGCGGACATATCGGTTCAGGAGGATTTATGGTTTCGCCTGGTAAAGCAGAGCTGATTTTAACGAATGGCACCTTCCATACTGTTGATCGGGAAAACCCGATCGCCGACGCTGTCGCGATTCGTGAAGGCAAGTTTCTGGCAGTAGGAAGCCTTGCAGAAGTCATGCAACATCACTGCGAAGGCACTAAAATTATTGATTTAAAACGCCACACAGCGGTTCCTGGCCTTAATGATTCACATTTACATCTGATCCGTGGTGGTCTGAATTACAACCTTGAACTGCGTTGGGAAGGCGTTCCGTCACTGTCCGATGCGTTACGTATGCTCAAAGAGCAGGCGCTGCGTACTCCAACACCCCAGTGGGTTCGCGTAGTGGGTGGCTGGACGGAGTTTCAGTTTGCCGAGCGCCGCATGCCAACGCTGGATGAAATCAATGAAGCCGCACCGGACACACCCGTATTTATCCTGCATTTATACGATCGCGCACTGCTCAATCGCGCCGCGCTGAAAGTCGTTGGCTATACCAAAGATACACCGAATCCACCAGGTGGAGAGATCCAGCGTGACAGCCATGGCAACCCAACCGGAATGTTAATTGCCCGACCAAACGCCATGATCCTCTATTCAACGCTGGCAAGGGGCCAAAGCTGCCGCTTGAGCAACAGATAAACTCCACCCGTCAGTTTATGCGCGAACTCAACCGGCTGGGTCTGACCAGTGCCATTGATGCCGGCGGCGGTTTCCAGAACTATCCGGAAGATTACGCAGTCATTGCCGAACTGCATCAGAAAAAGCAGATGACGATCCGCATCGCCTATAACCTGTTTACACAGCGGCCTGGCCATGAACTGGAAGATTTCGAAAAGTGGACAGATATGCTCACGCCAGGCCAGGGCAGTGACTATTTTCGCCATAACGGCGCAGGTGAAATGCTGGTTTTTTCGGCGGCTGATTTTGAAGACTTTCTCGAACCTCGGCCGGATCTGGCGCCCGGCATGGAAGAGGAACTGGAGCGCGTGGTACGCCACCTGGTTGAACATCGTTGGCCATTCCGCCTGCATGCGACTTATAACGAATCCATCAGCCGCATGCTTGATGTCTTTGAGAGAGTCAACCGCGATATTCCGTTTAACGGCCTGCACTGGTTCTTTGATCATGCCGAAACCGTTACTCAGAAGAATATTGATCGCATCAAAGAACTGGGTGGCGGAATTGCTGTACAGCATCGTATGGCGTTTCAGGGTGAATATTTTGCCGAACGATACGGTCTGGAAGCCACACGCCATACGCCACCGGTTGCCCGTATGCTCGAAACGGGTGTGCCTGTTGGACTGGGCACCGATGCAACCCGCGTAGCCAGTTATAACCCCTGGACGGCACTTTACTGGCTGGTTTCCGGTCGCACCGTTGGCGGAATGCAAATGTATGATGTCAACGCTCGCCTCGACAGAGAAACCGCTCTGATGCTCTGGACCCAGGGCAGCGCATGGTTCTCCAGTGAGCAGGGTAAAAAGGTCAGATTAAAGTCGGCCAGCTGGCCGATATGGCGGTATTGAGCAAAGACTATTTCAGGGTGCCGGAAGAGGAAATCAAAGGCATTGAATCTGTTCTTACCGTCGTAAATGGCGAGGTGGTTTACGCAGCCGGGAGCTTTAATGCTGAAGCGCCGCCCTCAATTCCGGTGTTGCCTGAATGGTCGCCTGTCGTGAATGTCCCAGGCCACTACCGCTGCGCGCCTTCCGTTGCACAAACTCGTGTTGGCATGATGCCACAGGCGCACCACTGCAGCGGACCGTGTGGCATTCACACACATAATCACGATGTTGCTCGTGGCTCAGGCGTGCCCGTGGCCGATGATAACGCCTTCTGGGGCGCACTCGGCTGTAGCTGCTTTGCGTTTTAGTCCTGTGAATAGCTCTCTTTGATTGCACCCCGGCATGCTCGGGGGCTGTTCTGCGTGCGCCTGGCGGGTAGCCTGCCGGTGCTGCACGCAGAAATTGTCTGTCCGGTGTTTATCACTGGGGTCGCCTGCTTACCCGCACTGGCATCTTACGGGTTGCGAGGCTGTTGTTCATCCTGACCGGTCTGTAACCGAAGGTCAGTCTGGCTGGTTATTGTTCGCAGGCGATTTACAGGAGGCGCGACATGGCGCAAATTAACGATATTCACAGCGCAACGGCAGAAGCGTTAAAAGAAACGCCGGCAGTAAGTGCTTCTCCCTGGCAACCGTTGCATCAACCTGTGTTTCGCATGTTGTGGCTGGCGACTGTTGTTTCCAATATCGGTTCATGGATGAACGATGTCGGCGTGAACTGGACCATGTTAACGCTCAGTGCCGATCCGCTGTCTGTCGCCATGGTGCAGGCCGCCAGCAGTCTGCCTATGTTTCTTTTTGCCCTGCCCTCTGGGGTGATGGCAGATATTGTTGATCGCCGTAAATATCTGCTTTTTTCTCAGGTCTGGGTCTTCATCACGGCAGCCGGATTGACTGCGCTGTCGTTTACAGGCCACGTGACACCACTGATTCTGTTAATTGCGGCCTTTTTACTGAGTGCCGGTGCGGCAATGAGTTCGCCCCCTTTCAGGCTATTGTGCCGGACCTGGTCAGTAAAAATGCGCTGGGCCCCGCCATTGCGCTTAATTCTTTAGGGATCAATATCAGCCGCGCAATCGGTCCGGCGCTTGGCGGGCTAATTCTTTCATTTGTCGGCCCCTGGATGGTGTTCCTGCTCAACGCAATCTCTGTGCTGGGCGTGGCCTGGGTGCTGTATCGCTGGAAAGCCGAGCCAGGCATTCAGCGCCTGCCACCAGAACATTTCTTTTCTGCTGTGCGCGCCGGGCTTCGCTATGTCCATGCTGCGCCGGTCTTACGTAATGTATTGATACGCACTGTTGCCTTTTTCCTGTTCGGCAGTGCCGGCTGGGCTTTGCTGCCGCTGGTGGCTCGTCGGGAGCTTGGGCTTGGGCCAGGCGGTTATGGGATCATGCTGGCTTTTATAGGCGTCGGTGCCATCTTCGGGGCTGTCCTGCTCCCTCGCCTGCGTAAGCGTTTCAGTTCAGACAGCCTGATGGTACTGGCCAGTCTGCTGTTTGCCCTGACCATGCTGGCCCTGGCTTTTGTCCGTCATTTCTGGCTACTGAATGCATTTATATTCTTTACCGGTTTTTCATGGATTGCCGTGCTATCTACGCTCAATCTCGGTGCACAACGCAGCGCAGCTAAATGGGTAAAAGCCCGTGCGCTGGCGGTCTATCTGACGGTGTTTTTGGCTCAATGACAGTTGGCAGTGCTGTCTGGGGACAGCTGGCATCGCATTTTTCAATTCCAGTATCGCTGTGCATCGCAGCGGCAGGCATGTTTATTGCCAGCACAACGGTTTTTCGCTGGCGCCTGGATAAAGATCCGGATCTGAATCTGGATGCCAGCAGCGGAAGCGAAGCCATTCCGGCAATTGACATTCATCATGACCGGGGCCCGGTGATGGTGAGCTATGAGTACCTTATCCACGCGGATGATGCGCGCCAGTTTATCGTATGTATGCAGGATATGCGTCGCGTGCGACGTCGTGGCGGCGCGATTAACTGGTGTGTTTATGAAGATATTCTTCAACCCGGCATTTTTGTCGAAACCTTTGTCGTGGCTTCATGGATGGAGCATTTGCGACAACAGGATCGCTACACCATGAACGATCAAAAGATACAGCGTCGCGTTTACGCCTTCCACCAGGGCGAGAAACATCCTGAAGTCCGGTATCTGGTGGCACCGATGTAATTAATGTTACCCGGCTTTTATTCTTTAAACCCAACAAAGGTCCTTACTATGAGCACATTTAAAACCCACGACGGTACGCAGATCTATTTCAAAGACTGGGGAACAGGAAAACCGGTTTTATTCAGCCACGGCTGGCCACTGGATGCAGATATGTGGGACAGTCAGATGAACTTTCTGGCGGAGCGTGGTTATCGCGCAATCGCCTTTGACCGACGTGGCTTTGGCCGTTCAGATCAGCCCTGGACAGGTTATGACTATGATACTTTCGCGTCTGACATTAATGAGCTGATTAATCACCTGGATCTGCAGGATGTAACTCTGGTCGGTTTCTCTATGGGTGGCGGTGATGTTGCGCGTTATATTGGCCGTTACGGCAGTGAACGTATTGCGGCACTGGTGCTGTTAGGTGCCGTGACGCCTGTCTTTGGCAAAATCAGTGACTATCCGCAAGGTATCGATTTATCCGTTTTTGCTGGCATCCGCGACGGCTAAGCAAGGATCGTGCGCAATTTATCAGTGATTTTAACGCGACGTTTTATGGCACTAATGCAGGTCAGGTGGTTTCAGAAGGCGTTTTAACCCAGACGCTAAACATCGCCCTGCTGGCTTCGCTAAAGGCACCCTGGACTGTGTCACAGCATTCTCAGAAACAGATTTCCGCGCTGACATGGCGAAGATTGACGTTCCGACGCTGGTTATTCATGGCAGTAACGATCAGGTCGTTCCGTTTGAATCAACCGGTAAAATGGCGGCAGAGATGATCGCGGATGCAGAACTGAAAGTGTATGACAATGCCCCTCATGGCTTTGCCGTAACGCATCAAAATCAGCTGAATGAAGATTTGCTGTCGTTTTTGCAGTCTCGTTAAATTTGTTATCCAGGCAGGCTAATAACCTGCCCTGCACCTCTCAAGAGCCGGCGTCTGCGAACAAGCCGGCTTTTTTATGGCCGCAACGCAGATTCGAAGAAATTTTACGCTGCGCATAAATTCATCGTAATGCAAATTTGTCGTTATATGTTATATCCGACGGTAAGTGTGCAGTCTGGCTGAGTTGTATTACTATTCAGAACTTATCTATACCGTAAGGATTTTAAATGATGAAAGGTTTGTTTACGGCGTTGCTCGCCAGCACTGTTTTATTACTGACCGCCTGCTCGCCAGATAATGATAATAAAGTGAAGGTTGCAATTAATACCGGGCCCGATCAGGAAATTTGGCAGGAAGTGCAAAAAGTCGCTAAGGATAAGTACAAGCTCGACGTTGAGGTCATTTCTTTTAACGACTATGTTTTACCCAATGAAGCCCTGAACAATAAAGATGTTGATGCTAATGCTTTCCAGAGCCTTCCCTATTTAGAAGATCAGTCAAAAGAGCGCGGCTACAAGTTCGCTGTTGTCGGTAAAACCTTTGTTTTTCCAATTGCTGCTTATTCACATAAAATCAAAAATATTAGCGAACTGCAGGATGGCGCAACAATTACCATTTCAAACGAAGCCACCACCCTTGGGCGTAGCCTGCTGCTGTTACAGGCGCAGGGCCTGCTCAGGCTCAAAGAGGGCGTGGGTTATTTACCCACCACGCTGGATATTGTTGAAAACCCTAAGCATCTGAAACTGACGGAAGTAGATACACCACAGTTAACCCGTACACTTGATGATCCAAACGTTACGTTGTCTATCATTAACACCAACTTCTCTGCTCAGGCCGGATTGTCCGCTAACCGTGATGGTTTATTTATGGAAGGTGCCGCTTCACCTTACGTCAATGCGCTGGTTTCTCGTGAAGAAAACAAAGACAGCGATAAGATTCAAAAGCTGAAGGCGGCGGTACAATCGCCTGAAGTCGCGGAAAAAGCCCGCGAAGTGTATAAAGGTGATGCGATAAAGGCTGGTAACAGCCTGCCTGCCGTTTAATTTATTCTTACTTTCAGACAGGCCGTCGTCTTTAACGCTGCGGCCTTTTTGCTGGCTCTGTTTTTAACGCCCTTTTTTGCTTTATCCCTCAGCCTTTACCACCAGCCAAAGACCATAACCTGATAACAGTGCGCCTGTGAGCATTGTCCAGGAAAGCGGCTCGTTGAATGCCGCTTTCGACCATAACAACGTCACAGCAGGACTCAGATAAAGCACACTGGCAACCCGGACGGCGGATGTCCGCTTCAGGCAAAACCAGTAAAGGCCATAACCCGCCAGCGTTGAGAACAAGGCTGTCCAGGCCACGCTGATGGCAAATCCTGTCGATATAACAGGTAGCAATTCCCCTTTTATCGCCGAAAGCCCGCCAAAAAAGGCAATGAAACAACACACTGCAACCACAGCGTTCCCGGGAGACTGACAGAGGAAGCTGCTTTTAACGTTTTTTGCAACAAGGTTGCCAAAGCCAGTGAGATCATACCCAGCAATGGCAACCCATAAGTCCAGAGTGGAGCCTTACCCCAGGAGAGCGCGCCTGAAGTGACAATCAAAACACCTGCCACGCCAAGCATCAGGCCACACCATGTTTTTGCAACCAAACGCTGGCCCAGAAAAAGGCTACTGAGTAACGCCGTACCGAGTGGCAGAAGATCGGCCATTAATGCTGCCAGTCCCGCAGGTACCCCGTATTCAATTCCTTTTGCCACGCAGGCCAGATAACCAAACATTGCAAGCAGCCCAATACCGGCTTGTGTAAATAAAACCGCAGGTTGTATACGCAAAATTTCTCTGGCACCCCAGGGAAGCAGTAAAACTACCACGACAGCACATCGCCAAAATATAACCGTCAGAACTGGCGCGTAATCGGCAGAATAACGGACGCCGACAAAGCCTGAGCTCCATGCCAGAACCAGCAAAATTTCAGGCACGATCAGTGAAAGCGCGAACAAACCCTTAGCTTTGGCCTGCGTGTTGCCTTTAACGCGAGAGTGTGAATTGAACATGAGTAACACCTCCATTAAAGGTAAATTTTAATGAAGGCCTATAATTCAATAAAACGATACTTCTTAACTTACTTGTTTAAAGGAGTTGAATTATGCCTGTCACGCTGGATATTACACTGCTGCGAACGTTTCATTGTGTTGCCCGCCTGGGACAGTTTCGTGCCGCCGCCGCCCAGGTAAATAAAAGCCCGGCAGCCGTGAGTGTTCAGATTCAACGCCTGGAAGAGATCGCAGGGGGAAAATTACTTGAGCGAGATAATCAATCCGTTACGCTAACGCCGCTCGGGCAAAAATTACTGGCGACTACAGCGGTTCTGTTAAAAGCACATGATGATATTCTCAACGATTTGCACGAAACGGCAGTCAAAGGACGCATCCGGCTGGGTATTCCTGACGAATATGCCACGCCTGTTATTCGCAATATCTTGCCTGCATTTACTGCATTGTGCCCTGAGGTTGAACTGGAAGTATTGACAGCATCAAGCCAGTTACTTATGCAGCAAATCGGTCGTAATCAGCTTGATCTGGCTGTCGTCGTACAGCCTGGCATTTCGGAAAAAGGGCGCTGCAGCGCCTGGCGGTAACTCTGCCAGTTTGGGTAGCGGGTCGGCATTTTATACTTCGCCATAACGAGCCTGTTCCCCTTGCACTGCACGCTGCTCATTGTCCTTACAGAGAGGCAATGACAACTTCGCTGGCTTTGACAGGCCAGCCGTGGAAAGTTATTTTGACCAGCCCCTCAGCAAGAGCAGTAGAAGCCTGCGTTGAAGCAGGTTTAGGCATTAGCCTGATTGATCGTGGCCGGGTATCAGCTTCGATGCAGATACTCCATTCATTTCCTCAAATAGCGCCGCATGAGATCCTTCTGTTGCGTTCTTCATCTGCGAATGCCGAACCTGCCGCTTCTGTATTAGAAGAGATGGTGCAAAATTCTTTTAAGCTTTAAAGCCGCTCTGCCAGACCCCGCGTTATGATGGCCTGGCGATCGCTATGGCTGGTGCTTACAGTGATTAGGCATTCATACCAGAGAGAATATCTTTGATAGCTTTATCAATTTTATCCGCAACATCTTTAGGCAGACGACTGAATTCATATTGCACCAGACGTTTGTCATCATTGATTTTACGTCTTGCATAAGCATTACGATCGGTGAAGCTTGCCAGCTTCTCGGTAACGATTTTTTTCGCTGGCGAGGGATTTTTAAGCTGGCGTTTTGCCGCACGGAAATAACTCAGAATCTGCGCTTTTTTATCGTCTGCATTGATATCGCCGTTCAGCTCGCCCGCGTCTTCAATATTTTTCTGAATTTGTGCAATCACACCAGAAATGTCTACAGCTTCTGCTTTCGCTTCTTCAGAGACATCTAGCAGTAACTGATAGTCCTGTAGTGTCAGTTCCGACACGACCGGAAACATTTCGATAATGTCACCCGGTACGGCGGCAGCCTGAAAAGCACGCGAAACTTTAGCATTTGAAATGCCTTCAGCTTTTGCAATATCGCTTTTGCTCATACCATTATCATGCATCAGCATGAATCGCAGACCGAGTTCGCGCAGGTTATGTTCCTTCGCGGTTTGAATATCAGCCGCCAGCTGGCGTGCATCACCGATGCTAATCTCATCTGCTGTGACCAACACCTCAAGACTGGCACCCGAAAAAGGCAAGCCGCACGACGTCGCGAGCCATCCATGATTTCTATACGGCCTTCACTCATGCGACCTATGGCAGGAAAGAACTGTTGTAACGTAATGGTACGGGAAATATCTTTTACAGACTCTTCGGTCAGCGTCGCCTGATCACGCCCATTAATCTGAGGATCAATAAAGGTTCTTTCCTCGATATTATCATGAGGGATCAATTGACGTACAAAGGTTGCCGCCTGACCTGATTTCAGCGTAAAAACCCGTGAATGATTATTGCTGTCAATCATACTGGCAATCGCGGATTGCCCTAACGTTCTGCCGATCCGCTTTAACTGTTTATGTTCGCTCACAGCGTGCTCCTGATGTATTCGATGCGGTCAAAAACAGCCCGGGAGAACTGCTCAGCTTCATGTTTTGCTTTACGTAATGCATCAGCACTGCCTGGATAGGAGGTTGGATTTGCGCTAATCACCGTATCAAAAGATTCACCACAACGCTCAAACCCATCAAGTCGAGGTAAGCCAGCATCTAACATTGATTTTGTAAACACTTCGCGAGCATAGCTTTGCGAGGTGAGATGATCGTGCTTGGAGGTCATTTTGGACATGAAGCCGATGTTGGCTTTCAGGCGAGGCTCCACTCCCTCTGCCTCTATGCGTTCGAGCATTTCAGGTAAGCGTGTCAGGTATTTCATCGTAGAGTGGAAATCGACCTGAGCAGGCGGAGTAGGGGTTAATAAAATATCACTCGCTGCAATGGCATTGAGCATAAATGAGTCAAGATGTGGACCAGTATCGACAAAAATAAAATCGTAGTCATCAGCCAGTCTGTCAATCACGTTTCGACGTAGTACTTCAGATGGAGCAACACCCGGTAAATGCTCTTCCACCAGCGCGTCCCAGTCGCTTGCCACGAAACCGTCATCAATAGAGGCAGGGATAACATCTACGCCAGGCATGACAGTTGGTTTGATAAACTGACTACGCAGCTGTTCAGCATCAAGGTCATTCAACATTGCCTGTGCAGCAGTTTCCAGTACGGATCCTACACTGTTGGTATGACTTAAAAACATTGTGCTTGAGGCCTGAGGGTCCAGGTCAATCACCAGAATTCGCAGATCGTTGTGCAACATTGCCGGATGGGCACGCATACCATGAGCAAGGGTTACGGTACTCACCGTTTTAGAAACACCCCTTTCAGGCTGACCACAAAAACCACAAACGGGCCCTTATGCCTGTCACGATATTTCGGTACTTTCCGGTGATGATAAATGTCGATGACGTTTTGCAGGCTTAATGCGTATTGTGAAGTACTACCGGTTTGCTTCTTGCCAAAAAGGTACCCTTTTTCTTCCATGTCACCTATGGCCGCCACCACAGCATGTTTACTTAGCAATGGCATGTTGGCAACAGCATTACGTGAGAACGTTTGGTAAAAACCTGTTTGGTTGAATTCCTGACGTTGCTGCTCAATATGATTGCTCAATCCATGCAGCATGGTGTTGGCGCGTTTTGCCATCTCAAGTACGCCACCGTAATCACGCTTCATAAGCCCCTCGCAGATAATGTTTTTTGGCATACTACACAAAAAACAAAAACCTGCCAATTTTTTAGAAAAATCACAAAAACCTGGATTTTTTTCTACTTGCTGGATGAGGAGTGCATTTTATAACACTGCCGGAATAAGAGAGACGCTCTTTTGTTACGTGTAGCACAGGTTCTAAATTGTGCCGGGAAAATCTGTTTTTGGACCGTTCCGTAATAAATCGGCAGAAGGGTTAGTTGTCGTATTGCAAAGGAAAATGAGTCAGGTAAGGCCAGGTTAACTCAATGGTCCTGTTCCGTAGAAAGTTTTTCGAAGGGCCACGGCAGAAAATTTACTGTATTGCAGCGGTGTTTTCATAATGAAAATTTCAAAAAAAATAATTATTTATCATATGGTTAAGTCAATAATCGTTTGGTGAAAATCGGCGCGTTTTTAAATACGGCTAACAGATTGAGGAACATGTCAGGCAACATTGAAAATAATGCATCCTTCGATTTCGGTATTAACGATAACGCTAATTGAGAGAGATACATCGCTGGACACATTATGACTCGCAGAAAGACAAAGCGTGTAAATGATTTTGCTAAAGTGGAAAGTAGGTTAGAAAAGGGTTTGTCGTCGCCCTGTTATGAAGAAAACAGCAGTAGCAGAACATGGATAACTCAAATCCAGAAGCACTTTAACCTGTCATGTTTATTACATTAAGTCGCTGTTGTACAGATGCCAATTCACAGGATCAATTTCTGATGTAAAAGGTCAGTTAATTTAGCTTGTGAAGCTCAGCAGCATTAACTTTAATAAACCATGAATTTTATGGACATAATACCAATAAAATCGGTCAAGAAGGGGGTGATTTCACCCTGAAAATTTTAATTAAATCTATTATTATCAATATGTTATAAGTAAAAAATCATGGTGATAACATTAAAAATGAGAGTGTGAATAGGAAATTTTTATCACGGTAACATGATGCCCGCTCATCTCATTAAAGGAAAAGGTGTGTTCTGAAGGGGAGTGAATCAGTTGTCTGAAAAATAGCAGTGGTAAGACTGGCCAGGCAGTAAGAGTTTTCATTACAGACTAAAAAGGTTCATCAGCCGATATCTGGTTTTATGCTGGTGCTTAATCGTAAGTCAGCAGGGCTGCGTGTGTTTAAAACCTGTAAGCCAGTTGACAGGAATCTGACCAAAATATGTCAGTACATTTTTAGCTGGTTATCCTCATTATCCACAGGCCAGATCCAATTACTTGATCCTAATGAGATCCTTATTAGATCCTATAAAGATCCCCGTACCTTGTTAGCCCTTGGTACAAAAGGCCTGAAAGGGGATCGTTAACCACTATAGAGAGTAGAATAACCACTGTAGTGAGTCGATCAACCACTGTAGCGAGCGTTACCAACCACGCTGGCGAGAAGGTCACAACCACTGTAGTGAGTAAATAAGCAATAAGGTTGTGAATCAATTGAATCCGGGATAAGCCCGGTGAAACCCCTCCCGACACAGCTCACAGTAAGACATCCAGAGAGACGGCAATAAGTTTGCTGTTTTTATGCACTGATTTTGCTGAGCTAAATTATGACGTGACTACAAAGCTGAGCCCGTTTCAAACTTACATAATATTCTGAAAATCCCTGTTTTCAGTTTAACCGTGGGTATACGTGACTTTAGCTCTGATCACTAACCTCTATAGTGAGAAGAACAACCACTAGAGAGAGTAAATAATCCACTGTGGCGAGTAGCTTATCCACTGTAGTGAGTGCTAGTATCCACTGTATCGAGTAACGGCGACTATCGCTTGTTCCTGTCACGGAAATCCCATGCCGAAGAAAGAACAAGAAAACAGGGCGATAACTGACGCTTTCAGTGAAACTGATAAACGCACTGGCGAAGTTATCAACCTCACACCTAACAGCAATAACACCGTCCAGCCAGTGGCGTTGATGAGGCTTGGTTTGTTTGTCCCTACGCTTAAATCAACGAATCGCGGCAGGCAGAATCAGACCTCTACAATGGATGTGACAGATGAACTGAAACAGTTATCGATCGTTAAGTCTGAGGGATATGAGAACATAAAGATCATGGGCGCCCGACTGGACATGGATAATGACTTTAAAACATGGGTCGGGATCATTCATGCCTTTGCTAAATACAAGGTCCTGGGAGACAGCGTAACGCTGCCGTTCGTTGATTTTGCAAAACTCTGTGGCATACCTTCTGTACGTTCCTCAGCGAAGCTCAGAAGCCGTCTGGATGCGTCTTTAACTCGTATTGCGACCAATACTCTCTCTTTCAGCAATAAAGAAGGGGAGTACTACGTGACGCACCTTGTTCAGTCGGCAAAATACAGCGCGAAAAATGACAGCGTCACGCTTCAGGCAGATCCGAAAATCTTTGAACTCTACCAGTTTGATAAAAAAGTCTTGCTGCAGCTCAGAGCGATAAATGAATTATCTCGTAAAGAGTCTGCTCAGGCTCTCTACACATTCATTGAAAGCCTGCCGCCCGATCCTGCACCCATTTCAATGGCACGTTTGCGGGCAAGATTAAACCTCACATCACGCACCATTACTCAGAACGCTACCGTCAGAAAGGCGATGGAGCAACTGAAAGAGATTGGTTATCTGGATTATACAGAGGTCAAAAAAGGCAACACGGTTTACTTTTGCGTGCACTATCGCCGTCCTAAACTAAGACCTGCGGATATCCCACTCAGTTTGCCGGATCTGTCAGATGATGACATTGACAGTACTATTGATTCACTCCCAGTTAAGCCAGCTGTGAAAAAACAGCAAACCAGGCAAGAAGGGGAGATGGTCATGCTTTCTCCTGAAGAGCTTGAATTGCTTGAAAAAATAAGAAAAAGTAAAAATCGATAACCACTATAGCGAGTAACGTTCTGTCTATCCATTGTAGTCAGAAATGATCTATCGACTGTAGCGAGAATGTTCCTACCGGCGTGGTTATCCACTACAGTGAGAGACCAACCACTGTAGTGAGTAGCTATGCTCTCTATAGTGGTTATTTGAAGCTGAGCTGTAGTGCAACTCGCCAGCAAAGCCGCGCCACAAAACATATCAGTAATTCCATAATCACAATCGCGATGCCATCTGTTTGGGCTTCCATAATGCGGACTATGGGATCATGTCTTTTAAAGTGCCTTGTGTGCTCTCGTTATAGTGGTTACTGGAAAGTTTTACTCTCTATAGTGGTTATTAAAATGTGTGTACTTACTACAGTGGTTGTTGGCAGGGGTTGTCGGCGTACAGATGCTCGCTACAGTGGATAGCGATCCCCAAACGTTGTGGATCAGCGCATTATCTCCCTTCAGTGGTTGTTAAAAACTGTCAATAACAAGCGAAGCAGGGCATGGATAACAGGTCATTGCAAAAAATTTCATGGCTCGACGTCTACAGGAGGCTTTCGCGTCACTTTCATCACGGATCTAACTGAAGTAGCTGCCAGGCAACGTTATCCATAAATCAGTGCCCATCTAGTTTTTAACAGAAACAATGCGTAAGAGGAGCTCTCAAAATAAAAAAAAGATTTACCAGATATTTTAAAATTCCTACATGCTAAAGCTGCGGTTATTACGCAATTCCTGTCTGAAATAAAGAGAAAATTAAAAATATATAATATAACCAATTGAAATTATTGCCAATATTAATAATATTAGGTTGTTATTTTAAATTGTAAAGTTAAGTAAGAGGGCGAGGGTATTTATATACTTTTTACAGTACAATAATTTCTGCCAGTAAGGCATAAAGCGAGCTATAACACTTCTCTTTCAAGCAGGTATTAAGTCTCATGTTTAAAGAAGTATCAGGAGCAATTTTATTTGCTGCTGTCATCACGTTAACAGCCTGTTCCTCTGATGTTTCTACCGCTCATCAAAAACCTGATAAAGGCGGCAACAAAACTTCATTAAACTCACAGCAGGATTCCGATCTCATCTCTGTTATTGCGGCGTTGCATGACCAGATGTATTCCTGGCAGGGCACACCTTATCACTGGGGAGGGACAGACCTTAAGGGCGTGGATTGCTCTGGGTTTGTATGGAGAACCCTCAAAGACAGATTCAATCTTCCGCTAGAAAGAGTCACTACCCGACAGCTTATTCACATGGGAAAACCCGTCAGCAAAAAACAACTCGTGCCGGGAGATCTGGTCTTTTTCCGCATTCATCGTCAGTTGCATGTTGGATTTTATGACACTAACCAGCATTTCTTTCATGCGTCCTACAGTAAAGGCGTTATACGGTCCTCATTACGTAACAGTTACTGGAAATCCGTTTTTTATCAGGCCCGGCGACTTCCTGGTGAATACAAAGCAGAAATATCTTTCAATTCTGCCCAGCAGCATGATCTGTTAGCTAAGAATTAGCGCCGATATCATCCGATAATGACTGGCGCTCAAAGTCCTGGTCGTTACGTCTGTCAGATTGAAAACACTCTGTTTCTGGCTTTTACTGGATGTTTTATCCCATCTTATTACCACTGTATTACGCTAATAATGTCGGTGAAGTGGATATTGAATTGCTTGCCAGTAATGATAACTGCGTAAACGCGCGTTAAAAGCCGGAGGCCACATGTCAAAAACCCAGGTTTTTATTACGGGAGCGGGTCCAACAGGACTGGTATTGGCACTGTGGCTAAATAGGCTGGGTATAACAGTGAGGATAATCGATAAGCTCGACAGCCATGTAACGCAATCACGCGCGATGGTCGTCCATGCACGCACCCTGGAACTCTATCAACAAATCGGTTTAGCAGATGAACTGGTCAAACTGGGAAATCGCGATACCCATGTCAATTTGCATGTCAATGGCAAAAGAAAAGCGCGTTTTATATTTGATGCAATAGGCGATACGCTGACGCCTTATCCCTGGCTGTTAATTTTTCCTCAGGATAGCCATGAAGCTTTACTTGAACGCTATTTACAGTCTGTTGGTATCAACATTGAGCGCAACACGGAGCTTATCGACTTTACGCAGAACAGAGAGGGTATCGTTGCTTCAATACGAAACGCTGATGGCAGTATTAATAAAATTGAGGCGCAATTTTTAGCTGGCTGTGACGGTGCGCACTCGCGGGTGAGAGAGATATTGCAGGTTTCGTTTGAAGGAGGAACTTACGACAAGCTCTATTATGTTGCGGACGTAGAAGCAACGGGAAAAGCAGCAGACAAGGAAGCGCATATTGCCCTTGAGCGGACTGATTTCCTTGTGGTTTTACCTTATGGACAACAAAACAAGATGCGCCTGATTGGTACTTTTAAGCCTGATAAATATACTAAACGTGGCGAATATGCGTTTGACGATATCAATTCACGCTGTGTCAAAAATCTCAGCCTGAAGGTCTCAACAGTTAACTGGTTTTCTGAATATCGTGTTCATCATCGGGTTGCCAAAAATTTTCAGCATAATAACGTTTTTCTTCTTGGCGATGCGGCACATGTGCACAGTCCCGTCGGTGGGCAGGGCATGAATACAGGCATTGGTGACGCGGTGAATCTGGCCTGGAAACTGGCAGCAGTTGTTAAAAATGAGGCTTCAGAAAGCCTGCTCAAAACATATCAGACTGAACGGCAAAAATTTGCCTATAAACTGGTGAAAACTACCGATAAAGCATTCAGCATCATCAATGGCAAAACTTTACTGGCAACCGGTTTTCGCAGTCTGTTTTTTTCCTTTTATAGCCTCTACGGCGTATCATATACCCGCATTGCAAAAACGTCTTTTTTCGGTGTTATCACAAATAAGTCTGAATTATCGGCACTCAACATTGAGTGAAGGAAAGGCTGGCAACGTTTCCGGGGGCGATCGCCTGCCCTGGGTAAAAAATGAAATGATAAATAACTTCGCCAGCTTGCAAACTTTAAAATGGCAGGTTCATATTTACGGCGAATTTTCGGATAACGTTGCAGAATGGTGCCATCAGGTTGGCGTCGTGGTAGAACACTTCAACTGGCATGAAACTTATGCCCAGTTTGGTCTGGCGCAAAATGCCCTTTACCTTATCCGACCCGATGGATATGTTGCGCTGGCCTCATCAAATAATCATCTTGCTAACCTGCAGTCATGGTATGTTAAATCTAAAATAACATTTAAACGATCGGGTGCATGAAACAGATAACTGAAAGTATCGGAAACCACAAGTGTTAGGATGAATAATCAATGCTATTAAAACCAACTATATAAGATGATTTGGTCATCGATGATTTTCATTAAAAAAATGTTAACAATAAGTTTTTGCGAAACGAGATTTTTAACCAGCGAATGCAGATAACATGTTGTTATTCACAGACAGCTTTGAGCTCCAGAGGTTAATTTGGGGGTTTATCATACTTTATCGCAATAAAAATTTAGCGTATTACTGTTAACAAATACGCTGCCATTTTTACCCTGAGGGTAAATGCGTAGCCGTAGCACCGCACCTTTTCCCAGATAAAAGCTCTGAAACTGTTTTTTAAGGCTCTGGTTGATTTCATCACTGCTACCGATCTGATCGCCCGGCAATAAGCTAATGTCATTGCTGACAAAAGTATACTCTTTTCCTCTTTTACTATAATCAAATTCAATTTTTCGATGAATGTTTTCGACCCGGCCATTCTTATCAATGCGCCGTCCCCGGATAATGCTTTTACCTTCACCATCGTTATCTATAAAATGATTGATAATAGTGTAATCATATCCTCCCTGTTCAACATATAAGCGTGAGATACATGTAAAGTTATCATGCTTATTATTTGAAATAAAAAAAACGCCGCTTAATAAAACTAAACAAAAGAGTGCAGCAACGCCTTTACGGTTAAGGATTTTCACTTTATCTCCCTGATATAAGTAGTAGCACAGTTTGCATCGCCATATTTTGTTAAGGAACGCTGGCAAGCAGTAAATGTTGCTGAATTGATTCCGTGATAAGCTGTTAGATAAATGTAAGGATATTTCAAGCAGTTGAAAGATTGTGATTGAATAATTTCATTGTGACGAATACTGTCATGCGCGTCACTGTTTATGTAAAAATTACACTTCCCACTCTTGCTAAGGAAAAGATAATGGTCAAAGAAATTTTTATCTCCCCAACTCCCTTTGGTGATGAAAAATAAATAAATCATGGCCAGAGCAACGAATGTGGAACTTACAAGCACCGTCTTTTTAAAAAGAAAAAATTCAACGGGAGGCTGGCATTTTTTTGTGAGTTAATTACGTTTTTAACAGTCAGCTGCGTGTGTAACTCTAAACCGGGGATTAACTCAACTTTGAGAGCGTCATCGAGTTTAAAACCTTGACGGGGTATAGTTTGAACAACATTACCAAAATCATTCTCGATATAACTCAAACCGCGACGGACCAGTGATATGTTTTGGTAGAGAGTATTCGTCGTGGTTCTTTCTCCCTCCTTTCCCCAGACGTAGGGGTAAAACTCTTTTTGTAAGACGACCTCAGAATGTTTTTCTAACAAAAGCTTGAGACAAAGAGCGGCTGGCGCCGTGAGCGTGGTGTGAGCCTCAGCATTGACCAGGCTACGTAATGTTTTGTTAAAAGGACAAAATTCGATTAAATCATTTAGCCTGTAACAGTGATGCGTTGAAGTTACTTCATCCAAATTATGCCCCCTCATAGATGAATTTATTTCCTTATATATTAATAAGCATACTAAAAGCCCTCGGAGAATACAAAGGTTTTTTTGATTTTCGAGAGAGGAATCACTTTTATTTATCAGGTCAACATAATATTAACATATAAGAAGCCGGGGCATTGATACGTTACTATAATGAATTTTATTATAAATCTGATATCGTAATGTGAAATAATATTTAAATTAAATATGAAGTTTGGTAACGCCCGATCGCAGTACTTAACTTTTAAATTCAAGGAGATAGCTCTGGTTTCCGCACGCGGTTTTTTCAAAATACTATCGCATCTTATCCCCATGAGTGAAGTGATTAATATAGAAGGTTTGTCAACGGACTAAGCTTTTTAAGCGAAGAGGTTTACTTAAGGGAAATTATTTTTTTGATTGCTCCTTAATAAGGAAAAGGTCGGCTGTTTAATGCCATTCTTTGTGCCTTTTTATTTATGCAATGCTAAAGTCTTTTCGATAAAGATAAACATATCGTGAATTTTATACAGCTTAAGCTGTTATGGGAACGGCATGTCAAGGTAATGATTTTGTTGTTTTCAATGGAGATTATTAAATGGGAACCTTACCAGGAAAAAAGGAAGTAAATTATACTATAGACGGAAGGGTAGAGTTTATCCCCAGTTTGAACCTGTTGCGACGTACTGAAGATATAAATCATCAGATCCGCCTTAGCGCCCCAGCATCACGTTGTCTTCAACTTATCATTGAAAAGCATCCTGATATTGTCACTCAGAAGGAATTTTATCCTTATGTATGGGGGAATAAAGGTAAAGAGAAAACGTCTAATACGCTTTATCAAAATATTCTTATTGTTCGTCGGAGTTTAGGTCTCGTTGAAAACGAATTATGCGATATCATAGAGACCGTCCCTCGGGTAGGTTACAAGATTAATGGAAAAATAGTTTCTCAGGAAAAAGACGAAATACAGGCTGAAAAAAAGGAAGAGAACGATCCAGTTTTGGAGTCTGTTTTACTGAAAAATAAAGTCATCTCATCCGATATTAGATCAAGAAGGACGATACATTTTATTTTCTATGCTTTAGTTTTCATGATGCTCGTTGTAAGCGCATCAACCTACTATTACGGTTTGTATAAGAGTCAGGATAAAATAAATTATTTTTCAAGTAATTATGTGAAGCAAATAAGCGTTGATGGGTGTGAATATTACTTCAACAAAAGTATGCATGGTGATGCTAAAAAAACCAATGATTTGTTTGGCATCTCTTGTAATAAAAACTACCCTCATGTGTATATTACAAAACTAAAAAATATTGATAACTTATCCTATATTTCTTGCAAACTTGATTTGCAAAAGACGCCTGATGCTCGTTGTGTTTCATACTTTATGACTGGGAAGTCATCATGAATAAAAAAATACTCCTGGTTTTTGTTTTACTTTTGCTTTCTGTATTTTTTATGTATGCAGATACATTCAACAGAACGAATCTCTCGTGCAGCTATCGTTTGCATAACTTTTCTGCAGCCCAATCAGAAAGTTATGTGGTGAATACCCTGATTGCTAACCGTTCTCGTGGTCAGGCATTTCTGCAGGGAACATTTCAGGCTCAGGGAGAGAAAGTCTACATAAACAGAAAGGTCAGTTTCAACTATCGGAAAGAGGGCTACAATTATAAATTTACCAACTCTGATATAAATTTATTACCTACTGATAGCGTCAACGCTTCACCTGAAAATAAAGCAGTTTTTAAATCGTTGTTCCCCGCTTTTTTTTATGAAAAGAATGCTGAAATGAATCTGGATATTTTCCCACAAAAGTCGGGCGGTTTTGTCATTGCTGTTAGTGCCACACAAATTTTATTTTGCGAAAGCAGCTAAATAAGATGTTCTGTGAAAAGAAATTTTAGAAAAATGAAATGATGAGGTTAGCAATGGAACTGAAGCTCCTTACAGAGGATCGATTTTTTACAAGCAGGGTTCAACCAAACGTTGAAAATAACATTGCTGGATCCCAGGCCTTCTGTAACCAATCCGACAGATAAAAAGGCCAGTCTGTATGAATTAACTTACAGGCAGAATGAGATTCTGATTATTGATCTGCTTTATGATATGCCTTGCGAAGTGTTATTGAAAATGTGTGATGGGTACCCGACAGTGGTTTTTTTATGTGACACGAAGCGGGGAAGCTTTACCCGGGCAGGTCAAAAGTTTTTATTTATCTCACGTCATGAAGCTTTGTCTGATATGTGGAGTATCATCAAAAGATGGCTTCATTTAAAAAATGCTATACCTGAAATGATGGTTGGAAATCAAAAAGCGATTTTTCGATTGTTGATTAACGGATTATCACAAAACAGCATCTCAACAATTTTGACGATCAATAAAAAGACGGTAAGCGGCCATAAGTTTTGTGTTTTCAGACGAGCAGGAATAAAAAGCATAAACACGCATAATCTCAAAATGCTTAAAATATATGTTTCTATAGCCTGTAGTACGCATAAAGACAGGCTTAATAGTTAATTTTTTGCGTGCAGGAAGATTTTGAGTAGCTGGCATCCGCATTGAAACAGTCTTACCTGCTATTTTAAATCCTGTAAAGGATGAATATATGGCATCTCTAAAATTTTTTATTTTAGCCTGGCTCACATCTGTCTTGTATAGCATTGTACAGGCATTACGCAAAAAGCTTTACAAGAATGATGTCGTGGTGAATAGCATAATATACTGGATTGAAAGCGTGCCAGCCATATTTTACAGGCTTTAGTATGGCGTCCTGAACGATCTACTCTTCCAGGAGAGAAAAACTGCGAGCGATTCGTTGATAGCGGCACGCTGATTATACGGGCAGCAATGGCTGGCTTGCAAAGTGTCCATTTTAACTGCTTGAAATATATCTTTAATCTTTTTACGGCACGCTGTATGTTAGTCATTTTGCCAAAAAATTTCGAGCACCCGAAGCCTTTTGTTTGCGCTATGAAACAGCCTCTTAATTATAAGGTCTGTGAATGTTTTATCAGGCTGGGTTTACTTTTCTGAATTTTTGTCGATAAAAAACATTAATTAGCTGAAGGGGGATTTTTTGAGAGCTTAACCAGAAATCGCTCACCCTCTTTCTTGATTTTTGCTCCGCGCTCACACCAGTAATCAGACAGAGAAAAAAAGTCATCACTGCTGATATCAAAATCAACTATTACCTCTTTATAATCACCGCTGTGCAGTTTTTGATTCACTTCATCCAGCGTTTTTGCTTTTGCACTTTTCATATCTGAGTCAAGCCCCGGTTGATAAATTTAATAAGGTCAATGGGTAATACAATCATTTTACATAGCGGCTGACGGTTGCTAAACAGCCATGCTGATATCACTGTATCTGCCCTTAACGACCTGGCGAACAAATCGTAATTTGAAAATCAAAAGATTACAGTTTGGCTGCAAAATCGTGCTGCAGCGAAACCGCTGTTAAGATATCAACAGCGGGTTTTACGCACTGTTACTGTTCCTGCGTTTTAAGGAAATGATAAACGGCGCCCAACATACCCGACTCGTTGCCATAGGTCGCGGTATCCACCTTGATATCCGTACTGAACCATTCAAGATGGAACCTGACCTCTTCGAGAAACGATTCGCGTTCGGCAATACCGCCGCCTATAAAAATAGTGTCCGGATCAAACACTGCGGCCAAATTATAGAGACCAGCACTCAGGTCCTGATAGAAAGTGGTAACCAGTCTGCTGGCTATCGGATCGCCCTGGTCGAACTGGTCGAATACTTCTTTACCGCTAATCTCCTCGCTGGGGATATCTTTTTGCAGACAGTAGTATTCACGCAGGGCTGTCATGGTGCAGGTTTTACTCATTGTATAATGTGTCACGTGACTGCTTGCCGGTCGCGACGTCAGGATGCAGCCAAATTCGCCAGCGCGATCGCGCTTACCGCGAATCAGGGCGTTGTTACAAAATGCTGCCCCACCTAAACCCGTACCAATAGTTAACATCAGGAAATCGGACATATTTTTTGCTTTTCCAAGCCAGCGTTCAGCTAATAACGCACAATGCGCATCATTTTCCACACTGACCGGAAGAGAGGTTTTTTCTGTTAACCACTGGCTGAGATGAAACCCATCAAATTCCCGGACTGTTCCTCCCATTGAAATAAAGCCGCTTTTTGAATCTACGTAACCGGGAACGCTAACTGCGATCCCTTCACAGCCGGGATTGTTTTTAAGCCAGTCCAGTATCTCATTAAGAATTTTATCGCGTGAATTATGTGATATATCAGCCTTATCCTGATGCCTTATGTCGCCTTTATCCGTGATGACCCCCATTTTCAACGAGGTGCCTCCAATATCAAAAGCTGCAATCTTCATCTTCATTCCTTAAACGGCTTAATAATGGCTACAAGTATAGTTTAGGGTTAATGAGAATGGCTGATAACGGCATTTACTGGCAGCACAAGCGGGAAGCTGGCTGAGCATTTTCATTGAGGCACAGAGGGAGATGAAAAAATGGCGCTGCTGTATGCATAAGCTGCGTTTAGTCAGCCACTGAATTTTTGGCCTGAGCAATAAGTGGGGACAGGGCTGTCGCCAGTGACAACGTGAAACAGGAAGTGGCCACTTTATTTCTGTTTTCCGTGTATATCTCCCAGCTGCTCAATACTCTGTAAGTCATATCCACGCGCCAGCAAAGGTGCAATCACATTATCTTGCAGATTGGGTACATAGCCCACCAGGATTTCCCTGGCCCGTTAAAAGTTACTTCGCCAAGCGCAGCAGGTAATAACACGGTTTCTGCGCGAGCCAGTGTCCAGCTTTCACCCGCAGCTTCGAATTTTACGGGTTCGCCAATACTGGAAATGATGCGCACGCCCGTAAAGGGGTAAGTGTATCTGCCCTGCAGCCGCCAGCGTTCAAGCGCGAAGTAAGGGCCTGCACAGCAGAACAGCCGCGTAATATCTGCATTCTGAGTAAGCGTCAGGCCCGGATGTGGCTCGGTTGTTAATTCAGGGCGAAGTTCTGCCATCAGCGCATCTATATTTTTTTCACGCTCTGATGATGAGATTTTGCTGCCATCCTCCATTTTCCATGGCATAGCGTGCTGCTGAATATCCGAGGTCTGCTCAATTTCGTAGATCAGGGTATGTGGGCCAAATGAGTGCAGCATTCCGCCAGGGATATAAAACGTATCACCCGTTCTGACAGCCTTACGCTGCATAACATCATCATATTTTTCAGCGAGTAACGCTTTGCGTATTTGCTCGCTGTTAACGCCAGGTTTAATACCGGCCAGACAGCTTGTATCCGGAGCAGCCCAAAGAATATGCCAGGCTTCGGTTTTACCGTTGGGCTGTTGTTCAAGCCGTTGGGCTGCATCATCATTGGCATGCAGATGTACCGGCAGCATCGATGAGGCATCAATAAACTTTGTCAGCAGTGGAAAATGGGGGCCGCGCCAGCCTGGCGCGACCAGTTCATCAGGATAACGCTCAGTAAGCTCACGCAGCGTTTTACCTGCCAGATCCCCGTTTTTCACCGTGGCGTTCATGCCATCTACATCGCTGACTTCCCAGGTTTCAGCGATACGCTTATCAGGCAGCCCTTGTTTGCCTAGCTGCGTCTTGATCAAATCACCGCCAAAAATATGATAAGCCATCGGTAATGACAGCCACAAAGGACAGGCTTTCATGGTTCAGCTCCTTCTGTGAGCGCCCAGGCATTAAACCTGATGATTAAATGACAGCAACACCGCCGGTTACCGCAATCGTCGCGCCTGAGATATAGCTGGCCTCATCGCTTGCCAGCATTACGTAGGTTGGCGCCAACTCAGCAGGCTGGCCAGCACGCTTCAGTGGGACTTCGCTGCCAAAGCTTTTGACTTTCTCGGTTGGCATTGTCGTTGGGATCAGGGGGTCCAAATGGGTCCCGGCGCAACTGCATTTGCGCGAATGCCTTTTTCAGCCAGTAATGCCGCCAGGCTGCCTGAAAAATTAACAATCGCAGCTTTTGTCGCTGAATAGGCGATTAGCAGAGGCTTTGGCTGATCGGCATTGATCGAAGCGGTATTAATAATCGATCCGCCAGCAGGCATATGAGGTACCGCCGCTTTGGTAATGCGGAACATAGCGTAGATATTGGTTTTCATTGTGCGATCAAACTCGTCATCGCTAATCTCATCGAGCGACTCACGCGTCATTTGAAACGCGGCGTTATTGACCAGAATATTGATTTCGCCAAAAGCCTCAACAGCTTTGTCGACAACCTGCTGACAATTCTCAACTTCGGTAATATCACCCGCGACCAATATCGCTTTCTGTCCGGCTTCTTCAACCAGTCTTGCGGTTTCTTTCGCGTCTTCGTGTTCATCAAGATATGAAATTAAGACATCTGCACCTTCACGGGCATAAGCTATGGCCACCGCACGACCAATACCGGAATCACCGCCGGTAATGATGGCTTTTTTGCCAGCCAAACGGCCCGATCCTTTGTAACTGGTCTCACCATGATCGGGTTGCGGTTGCATTTTTGCGGTTTCGCCAGGCCAGTCTTGTTGTTGCTCGGGAAGAGGGGGATAGGGGCGATTGCTGTCTGACATGTAACCTCCGGCTAAACAGGGGACGCGTGATTCATTTAACACTGCGCCTGGTTGATCAATAAGCGCGTTGCGCAACGTTAACAGGATTAAAGCGTAGTAAAAGATAGGGCAGGCTGCCTCGATTCGGCAAACCAGCCGGTGAGAAATTAATCAGGCTAAGATCAAGCGAAACGCGGCTTCAGGCATGATGAAGGGGCGACAGAGGCAGGTAAGAAGCTGAGTGGAAACCACTTTGTACCGTGCCGGTAAGCCACTCTTCACACGGGGCTTCAGACAAGCGCGGCGATTGCCTGAGCGTGCAGGAAGTATGAAAAAACAGGCTTATATTGATGCCGATGTGGAGTAGAAGCGCGAGCAGATGAGATAAATAAGTTTATTTTCTCTTTATAGCCGGGTGACTTCCTGTGATTTTTTATAGCGGCAAGGCGTAATTTCTCAAATCTTTGTTAAAATTAAATAAAATGAATAATTAAGGGCTGTTATGAAATTAGGATTCGCGTGTAAATATCTTGATTCGGAACTGAAGCAGGTTTTTCCCTTCAGAGCCACAACCCGGACACGCTTTCTGAGTTTGCCTGATGAAGAGAAAATAAAGCTCATTCATGAATTAGCGACAGTCAATTTAACTAACCTTTTTCTGACGCTTGAACAATTAGCGTTATTGCCTGATCCCCTGAGGATGATGAGAATAGGAAGTGATTTACTTCCGCTTTATACGGTTCCCGACGCGACGATTTTGTATAAAACGTTTCTGCCTGATCTTTATCCGTTGTTCAAAAAATGCGGGGATTTTTCCAGGAAAAATAATATACGCCTTTCGTTTCATCCTGGACAATATTCTGTTCTGGCTTCAGATAATCCACTGGTTGTGGAAAGAGCAATCGAAGATGTCGAATATCATGCTCTGTGTGCAAAGTTAATGGGGTATGGCCAAACCTTCCAGGATTTTAAAATTAATATCCATATGAATGGCAAAAAAGGATTCGAAGGATTTAAGAACTCTTTTGGCAAACTCAGCCCTGAAGCGAAATTGATGTTAACCGTTGAGAATGATGAGATTTCATGTTCGCTGGATGAGGTGCTACAGGCAAGGGCGCTGTGCCCGATTGTGCTGGATATTCATCATCACTGGGTGAAGGAAAACGCGTTCATCCAGCCTGACGACCCGCGGATCGCTGTAGTAAAAGAATCCTGGAAAGATGTCAGGCCAGTACTGCATTATTCCATTTCTCAGGAGGGAATTATTCCTGATCAAGGGTGGCCGGAACAGTCCCTGCTGGGCGTACCGAAAACAAAGCTAAGAGCACATTCAAATTATTACTTTAACGACACGCTGAATGAGTGGGCTTTGTCATTCAGCGAATTCGATATTATGTGTGAAGTAAAAATGAAAAACCTCGCCAGAGACAGGCTGTATGAATATTACCTTCACAGACAGGAGTCATAGTCGTTTTGCGCGCAGCCATGAAGCAGGGCCGCACAAATAACCGTCCCCGCGGTTAATGGTCAGCTTAATAATGGCAATGTCGGGTTAAACAGGGATTTTTTGTTCCTGCGAAGCGAGTTTATGCCAGCATAGCCGCCGTTTACCAGGCGGCTATGCCGGAACCGCTGTTGCACACAGCGGCAGAAAACAGTACCGGTATGACGCTTACTGGCGATGCACTGGCATCACATATGATGCTGGTGAGCGGCGTTAAGGCCAGCAACAAAACGCATGGTCAGGAAACGTTTAAAACGACTTCCATTTTCTGACCATGCGTTCAGCCGCGCAGTCATCGATGCAGTTAAGTATTTGCCCGTGCAAAATCCAGCAGAGCCTGCTGATACGCAGTGAGCTCAAGCTTACCTGTGTGGTCTGGTTTATTGAATGTAAGAGCGTTATCGCGATGTTTCAGGAATGCCGTTGCCTGGCTTAACATCTCCTTTGCGTCAGCCTGTTGCCTGCCCAGATTCTGTAGCGATGTCCAGGTTGATTTAGCGGAATGGTCAAACTGCTGGCTACGATAACCATTACCTCTTTCCACTTGCTCCGTATGTGGCGGGAACAGGCTACGGGTAATAGCCGTATTTTGACCGAATGCAGAGAAATGGTTGCGGGAAATCATCTCTTTTGCCTTTTGCCGGGACGCTAATGTGGGCAGGCTTGAGATCGTCGAATCCACTTCATAACGTGTGTTGTGCACACAACTTTCCAGATCCGGGAGGGCGTGCTTAAGGCTCTCTAACGCTTGATTAATCACTGCGGTATGCGCTTGCGTTGCCTCTCTGATGCGTTCACTTCTCGCCTCAGGATGAAGCTTTAGACTTGCCTGAGTGAATGCCTCGGTAATTTTTGCATCTTTCTCTGTATGCAGATTTGAATGCTGTTTTTTCAGCAAAGCATTCAGTGTGATGACGTTATCCTTAACTTTTTTGTACTGATTAAGCGTAAGCTGCTCAGGCGAGTTCTTAACGGCTTTTAGCAAATTATTCAAATTTGAGGAACTTACTCGCCCGTCTTTATTGGCTTTGTCAATGGTGTTCTGAAAAGCCTGCAGCGTATCAACCGACGACTGCCGGGTAAAACATGAGAAGATACCGTTCATTGTTATTTAAACCTTTATGTTGCTAATGAATGTCCTGGGTGAGTTATATCGGTATCCATTTTCGCAAGATATAAAAAAACGATGATGCATGCTCTGGCGTGAGACGTTGAACCTTGACGCCAGCAAGAGCGCGGGGTCAAAAAAGCGAGCAGGCGAAAGCGGAGATTTACAGCGGTAACATATTTTTTATTTATTCTTAATGCCTTCGCGCCACTATTACAGTACACAGAATGCGCGGTTTTTATTTTCGCAACAATGTTATTTAATTTTCTGCGTTATTTTTTTAAGTTTTTATGTTTTTTTATACGCCTGATAATTATTTTAACGAACTTTTTATATTTATTTTTTTACACTCTTCCTGAATGAATAACCAGGGAGAGTCACCGTGAGTATGGGATTGATAACCAGCATTACGCTGGTGTGTCTGTTACTGAGCTATCTTGTTTGTGCCCTGTTTCGGGCGGAGGAATTTTGATGGCAACGGAAGCTTTTTTATTGCTGGCCAGTTTCCTTGCGGTTCTGTTGATCCTGGCTCAGCCTCTGGGGCGCTTGCTATCGGGAATAATTCTCGATCGTGCTATAGCCGGTACTGCGGCGATTGAAGCCGTGCTGTGGCGGATTTGTGGCGTGCAGATGAAAGAGATGAACGGACGGCAATATTTGCTCGCCCTGTTACTGTTTAATCTGGCTGGCATGATTTTCCTGTTTACTCTTCTCATGCTACAAGGCGTGCTGCCGCTCAATCCGCAACACTTTCCAGGGCTGTCATGGCATCTGGCATTTAATACTGCGGTCAGTTTTGTCACCAATACTAACTGGCAGTCATATGCGGGTGAATCGACCATGAGCTATTTGAGCCAGATGGTGGGCCTCGCCGTGCAAAATTTCTTTTCGGCAGCCAGCGGAATAGCGGTGGTATTTGCCTTGATCCGCGCGTTTTCCCGCCAGCAAACAGACCAACTGGGTAATGCATGGCGTGATGTGATACGTATCACGTTATTTATTTTATTTCCTCTGTCACTGCTAATGGCACTGTTTCTGGTCAGTCAGGGCGTGATTCAAAATTTTACGCCTTACCTGACGGCCACCACGCTTGAAGGGCTTCGTCAGACACTGCCGATGGGGCCGGTTGCCTCTCAGGAAGCGATCAAAATTATTGGCACCAATGGCGGAGGTTTCTTTAATGCGAACTCAGCTCATCCCTTTGAAAATCCAACTGCCTTAACCAATTTTGTGCAGATGGTCATGATTTTTCTCATTCCTGCTGCACTCTGTTTTGCGTTTGGTGAAACCGTGCTCGATCGTCGCCAGGGAAACACGCTTCTCTGGACGATGTCATTGATGTTTGTCGTTGCCGCTCTTCTGGTGATGCTGGCTGAAACGCGCGGTAATTCACATTTGCCCCTGCTGGGTGCTGACAGCGCAATGAACTGGGAAGGAAAAGAGAGCCGTTTCGGTATTTTAAACTCCAGTCTGTTTGCCGTTATCACCACCGCCGCGTCGTGTGGCGCCGTCAATGCCATGCATGATTCGTTTACTGCCCTGGGAGGCATGATCCCCCTGTGGCTGATGCAACTGGGCGAAGTGGTGTTTGGTGGGGTCGGTTCAGGGCTTTATGGCATGCTAATTAATGTGTTGCTTGCGGTATTTATTGCCGGGCTGATGATTGGCCGCACGCCTGAGTATTTGGGTAAGAAAATTGGCGTGCCTGAGATGAAGATGGCCGCGATATACATTCTTATTACGCCCGCGCTGGTACTGCTGGGAACGGCGCTGGCGATGATGAGTGATGCCGGTCGGGCGGCCATTTTTAATCCGGGGCCGCACGGCTTCAGTGAAGTGCTCTATGCATTGTCCTCTGCGGCAAATAATAACGGCAGTGCCTTTGCAGGACTGTCAGCCAATACCCCTTTCTGGAACCTGTTACTGGCGGTTGCCATGCTGCTGGGCCGCTTTTTGCCTTTTATTCCGGTGATGATGATCGCCAGTTCGCTGGCGGCCAAAAAAACGCAGCCCGCCAGCACCGGGACGCTTCCTACCCACGGTCCACTGTTTATTGGCCTGTTGACGGGCACCCTCATACTGGTTGGCGCGCTGACCTTTGTCCCGTCACTCGCATTGGGGCCTGTGACTGAACATGTGCAGTTGCTAACACATTAATTGCCGGAGAATCTTATGGGACATCAGTTTTCTTCTCAGCAGCGCAGCGCCCTGTGGCGGACAGCGATGAGCGAAGCGTTCAAAAAGCTTGATCCACGGGTGCAATTTCGTAATCCCGTGATGTTTGTGGTTTATCTGGGCAGCGTGGTGACAACGTTACTGGCTGTGGTGAATCACAACGGAGCAGGGCTGTTTACTGCTGCCATCAGCCTCTGGCTGTGGTTTACCGTACTGTTTGCCAACTTCGCGGAAGCACTGGCTGAAGGGCGTAGCAAGGCGCAGGCGGAAAGTCTCAGAGAGATAAAAAAAACCAGCTGGGCGAAAAAGTTGTCAGCGGCGGCGCAGGATGCAGCGCAGCAAAAAGTCTCTGCTGAGAGCCTGCGTAAAGGCGACATCATTCTGATTGAGGCGGGCGATATTATTCCCTGCGATGGTGAAGTCCTGTTGGGCGGGGCTTCAGTAGACGAAAGCGCCATCACGGGCGAATCGGCTCCGGTTATTCGTGAAGCCGGGGGCGATTTTGCCTCGGTGACGGGCGGAACGCGCATTTTATCTGACTGGCTGGTTGTTAAATGTAGCGTTAACCCCGGTGAGACCTTTCTTGATCGTATGATCGCCATGGTCGAGAGTGCCAGCCGCCGCAAGACACCTAACGAAGTGGCGTTGAGCATCCTGCTCATTTCGTTAACGATTATCTTTTTGCTGGCCACCGCGACGCTTTATCCTTTTTCAGCCTGGGGAGGCACGCCTGTCGATATCACTGTGCTGGTGGCGCTACTGGTCTGTCTTATTCCAACGACGATTGGTGCACTGCTTTCAGCCATTGGTATTGCCGGCATGAGCCGCATGCTGGGTGCAAATGTCATTGCTACCAGCGGGCGCGCCGTGGAGGCGGCGGGTGATGTTGATGTGCTGCTGCTGGACAAAACCGGCACGATTACGCTGGGAAATCGACAGGCGAGTCTGTTTTTGCCTGCGCGGGGTATTAGCGAAGAGGCGCTGGCGAACGCGGCTCAACTGGCTTCTCTTGCCGATGAAACGCCAGAAGGGCGCAGCATAGTGGTGCTTGCCAAGCAAAAATTCAGCCTGCGGGAACGTGATTTAGCCAGTCTGGATGCCGTGTTTATCCCTTTTTCTGCCCAAACCCGCATGAGTGGCGTCAATATTGGGCAAAAAATGTTACGCAAAGGCGCCGCTGATACGATTCGACGTCATGTGGAAAGCCAGGGTGGTCAGTTTCCTGATGATGTAGAAGCTCTGGTCGATCAGGTGGCACGTAAAGGGAAACACCGCTGGTCGTGGCGGAAGGCCGTAGCGTTATGGGGGTGGTAGCGTTAAAAGACATAGTCAAAGGCGGGATCAAAGAGCGGTTTGCCGAACTGCGCAGAATGGGAATCAAAACCGTGATGGTCACGGGCGATAATCCGTTGACCGCTGCGGCTATTGCCGCTGAAGCGGGCGTGGATGATTTTCTTTCTGAGGCAACGCCCGAGGCCAAGCTGGCGTTGATCCGTCAGTATCAGGCGGAGGGCCGTATGGTGGCGATGACGGGCGACGGTACCAATGATGCCCCTGCGCTGGCACAGGCCGATGTCGCCGTGGCGATGAATTCGGGTACGCAGGCCGCGAAAGAGGCTGGCAACATGGTGGATTTGGATTCCAATCCCACCAAGCTGCTTGAAGTGGTCCATATCGGTAAGCAGATGCTGATGACGCGCGGCTCGCTGACCACCTTCAGTATTGCGAACGACGTGGCGAAATATTTCGCTATTATTCCCGCTGCCTTTGCGGTGACCTATCCGCAGCTCAACAGACTCAACGTGATGCAGCTCCATTCGCCAGGCTCTGCGATCATGTCTGCAGTAATTTTTAACGCCCTGATCATTGTGCTGCTTATTCCGCTGGCGCTAAAAGGCATACATTATCGTCCAATGTCTGCGGCTTCGCTGCTGAGACGCAACCTGTGGATCTATGGTGCGGGCGGCATTGTCGTGCCGTTTATCGGCATTAAATTGATCGATATGCTACTGACGTTGTTGGGGCTGGGCTGAGGTGAAAATCATGAATGTTTTACGACCTGCTTTTTCTGTTTTTATCCTGCTACTGTTAATCACTGGCCTGGCTTATCCTCTGCTCACCACCGCCCTGGCGCAGTGGTGGTTTCCTCAGCGTGCCGCTGGCTCACTGATCATACAAAACGGCGAACTGCGCGGATCCCTGCTGATTGGACAGGATTTTACCCGACCTGGCTATTTTCAGGGCCGTCCATCGGCGACAGCCGAAACGCCTTATAACGCCGTGGCGTCGTCAGGCAGTAATCTGGCGTTAAGTAACCCACAGCTGGACGAAGCCTTTAAACAGCGCATTACGGCATTGCGCCGCGCCAACCCACAGGCCACAGCATCTGTTCCGGTGGAACTGGTCACCTCTTCAGCCAGCGGGCTGGATCCGCATCTGTCGCCAGACGCGGCTGAATGGCAGGTTCCCCGGATTGCGCAGGCGCGCCATTTACCCGCAGTTGAAATCAGCGCGTTAGTTCAGCGTTTAACCCGGTATCCACAGCCTGGCTTTACCGGTGAAGCCGTGGTGAATGTGCTGGAGCTGAACAGGGCGCTGGATACGTTATCACCACGTTAAGAGAGCACGATGGTCAACGAACCGCTACGTCCGGACCCTGATTTATTGTTGATACAAGCCGATCAAGAGAACCGGGGAACGTTAAAGATCTTTTTCGGCGCCTGCGCAGGCGTAGGGAAAACCTGGGCCATGCTTCAGGAAGCGCGACGTCTGCAGTCGCAGGGGCTGGATGTGGTGGCGGGCGTAGTCGAAACACATGGCCGTCAGGAAACGGCCGCGCTGCTGGAGGGGCTGGAAATTTTGCCCCGGCGCGCCAGCAACCGTCCTCACCATCAAGAGTTTGATCTTGATGCCGCACTGGCACGTCAGCCTGCGGTGATCCTGATAGATGAATTAGCGCACTCCAACCTTCGCAGTTGCCGCCACCCTAAACGCTGGCAGGACATTGAAGAGTTGCTGGATGCGGGCATCAATGTGCTGACAACTGTCAATGTCCAGCATCTTGAAAGCCTGAACGATGTGGTGAGCGGCATAACCGGAATTCGCGTACGTGAAACGGTGCCCGATCGTTTTTTTGATTCTGCTGATGAAGTGGTGCTGGTGGATTTACCGCCGGACGACCTGCGCCAGCGACTTCGGGAAGGCAAGATCTATGTTGGCGAGGGTGCTGAACGCGCCATTGAGAACTTTTTTCGCAAAGGAAATCTGTTTGCCCTGCGCGAGCTGGCTTTGCGGCGCACTGCCGATCGTGTTGACGATCAGATCCGGGCCTGGCGTGACACCAACGGACGGGAAGAGAAGATTTGGCACGTGCGTGATGCCATTTTGTTGTGTATCAGCAGCCGTAGCGGCAGTGAAAAACTGGTGCGGATTGCGGCCAGGCTGGCCGCCAGACTGGGCTGTGAGTGGCACGCCATTACGGTTGAAACGCCCGCGCACTATCGACAGGGTGAAGCACGCCGTCACGCGGTACTGAAGACTTTACAACTGGCGCAAAGCATGGGGGCGGAAACCGCGACCTTATCAGATACCGATGAGGCGAAAGCGGTGGTTCGCTATGCGCGTGAACATAATCTGGGCAAAATTGTTGTAGGGCGCTCAGCGCCACGGCGCTGGCGCGTAATGCACTCTTTTACCCGTCGCCTGAGCCGCCTTGGCCCCGATTTTGACCTGGTTATCGTGGCGCTGGATGAAGCAGAAGATTTTACCTCTCATCGCAACCTTGAGGCGCCCGCCGCGCGGGGAAAATGGCAGCAGCGCCTGCGTGGTTGTCTGGCGGCGCTGGCGCTTTGCGCCGCCATTACGCTGTCAGGTCAGTGGCTGTTGCCCGGCTTTTCACCGGCTAACCTGGTGATGATTTACCTGTTAGGCGTGGTGCTGATTGCCAACGGCTTTGGTCGCTTTCCCTCGGTGTTTGCAGCCCTGCTCAATATCCTTGCCTTTGACCTGGTTTTTATTGTTCCGACAGGTTCGTTTAGCGTTGATGATACGCAGTATCTGATGACGTTTGCCGTGATGTTAACGGTCGGCATGATTACAGCGAATCTGACGGCTGGCGTGCGTTATCAGGCGAAAGTTGCCCGTCATCGGGAAAAGCGGGCGCATTATCTGTATGAAATGGCCAACGGCCTGAGCCGGGCGCGTATACCCCAGGACATTGCCCGGATCAGTCAGCAGATTGTCAGCGCGGCTTTGCAGGTCAGATGTGAGCTCTGGCTACCGGATCAGCAGGGAAACCTTACTGCGCCTGCGGTAAAAGAACTCGTCACCGTTCCTGAACCCGCCATCGTTAAATGGAGTTTCGACAAAGCACAGATTGTGGGAGCGGGCAGCGATACGCTGCCCGGCGTCCCCTATAAAATTTTTCCTTTGATCGCCTCGGCCCGACCACTGGGGTTACTGATTACTGAACCCGCTATGCATCGCCAGCCTGACATCCCCGAACAGCAGCAGTTGCTGAAAACATTCATCATGTTGATTACCGGTGCGCTTGAACGTTTTGAGCTTACGCAACGTGAGCAGCAGTCGCGCATGGCCGCCGAACGAGAGGAATTAAGAAACTCCCTTTTAGCCGCGCTGTCACACGATCTGCGCACGCCCTTAACGGTGCTGTTCAGCCAGGCTGAAATCCTGACCTTACATTTATCTGCGGCGCAATCGGAATATGCGATCCAGGCCAGTGAGATACGCCAGCAAACGCTGAGCACCATCCGCCTGGTTAATAATATGCTGGATATGGCGCGGATTGAGTCAGGTGGATTTCACCTGCGAGCAGACTGGGTGGCGCTGGATGAAATTATTGCCAGTGCGCTGCGATCGCTGGATGCCATCCTTGTTCAGCAAAAGATGATCCTGCAACTGCCTGAAGAGGTGATCTTGCTCCAGGCTGATGGCCCACTGCTGGAGCGCGTTCTGGTTAATTTGCTGGAAAATGCCTGGAAGTATGCCGGGCCTGGCGCAGAAATCGTTATTCGCGCTGAGGTGCGCCAGGATAAACTCATCATTGCTGTTTTAGACAACGGGCCAGGCATTCCGCCGGGCAAGGAAGCGCAAATCTTCGAGAAATTTACCCGCGGTCATGATGAATCGGCGGTGCCGGGTGTTGGCATGGGGCTGGCGATCTGCCGGGCTATCATTGAAATGCACCAGGGTAAGATCAGCGCGGCCAATCTGGCGGAAGGCGGAGCCTGTTTTACGGTTACGCTTCCTTTTACGCCCGCCCCGGTCGTAAAGGAAAGCCCTGAGGAAACAGGATGAAAAGTCTGCTGATTATTGATGACGAAAAACAGATCTGTCGCTATCTGCGCCTCTCACTGGAAAACAGCGATCAGATTCGGGTGTATGAAGCGGACACGCTGGCGCATGGTCTCAGCACGGCGGCCGCCAGACGGCCCGATCTGGTTATTCTTGATCTGGGTTTACCGGATGGTGATGGCGTGACCTTTATTCACGAGTTTCGCCAGTGGAGCAATAAACCGATTATTGTGCTTTCGGCGAGAGCAGACGAGCAAGATAAAATCGACGCGCTGGATGCGGGCGCTGATGATTTTTTATCAAAACCTTTTGGCATGGGTGAACTTCAGGCAAGGGTAAGGGTTGCGCTACGGCGTAATGACCATGAGAAAGAGAATGTCATTAAATTCAGCGATGTGACTGTTAATCTCAGCGCCCGTACCGTCACTCGCGGCGGTGAGTCGATACATTTGACGCCCACAGAGTTTCGCCTTTTGGCCTTGCTGATCGGCAATCCGGGGAAAGTCCTGACGCAGACGCAAATACTCAGACAGGTCTGGGGCCCGAATGCGGATAATAACAGCCACTATTTACGCATTTATATGGGCCATTTACGGCAGAAACTGGAACAGCAAGCGGCGCAGCCACAGCATTTTATTACGGAGAATGGCGTCGGTTATCGGTTTATTCAGTAGAGTGTTTTGTTTAAGATTTTTGCCAGCACGCATTCAACTCAGCCTGGCTTATGATAGCCGCCATTCTGAATAACAGGCTTATGCGATATTACCTCCCCGCAGCTGACCAGTAGTGAGTAGATTGACGTTATGGATAGCAGATGTACGCGCTGCAAAGCACCGATGAGTCATGAAGAAGTATACTGGTTTTACACGCGCTGTATGCGTTGTGAGCAAGATGCGGCGCTGCGTCTTGAGCGAGGCGGCCTGTTAATTAAGTTGCCGCACTCTCTTCTCAAAGAAACACTGTTTCGCCTGCGACGTATTCGGCATTCATTTCCCCCTGAGCAGGGGTAACGCCTTTCTGTTTTAAATTATCTCAGCGTATTCAAGCGGTAACGGGTGGGACTCTCTGCTCGTTACAGGCCATTACCGCGCTACGTAAGTTACGCAAAAAACAGTGATGCATCTTCCCCGGCAGGAACCGGGGAAGCGGATCAGAACTGATAAGCAAGGCTGACTGAAATATTGCGCGGTTCACCGTAAACGGCGGAATCGCTCAGGTAAGTGTAATAGTCCCGATCAAACAGATTGCTGACGTTGGCCTGCACTGCCAGCTGTTTACTGACCTGATAACGTGCAAACAGATCCACCAGCGGATAGCTGCCCTGATAGAGACGATGCGTTTCGCCATCGGGACCGGTAGCATCGTTATACACGCGATTTTGCCAGTTCATACCGCCGCCGAGAGTCAGTTCAGGCAGCACAGGCAGGCGATAGCGCGTAAACAGCTTGAACTGAGTTTGCGGCGCGAAGCTGTTATATCGCCCTTCGCTATCGCGAGCGACGTAGCGGGTTGCGCCGAAGGTCAGTTGCAGGTTATCGGTGACCGCGCCGTTAAGTTCAAACTCCGCCCCTTGCTGACTGCACCTTTCGTTGCACGATACGCCTGCTCACTGGAACCGTTGACGTAAACGTTGTTCAGTGCCTCAGCGGTATTTTCCTGCTCAATGCGGAAAATGGCGAAGTGGGTGGTCAGGCGGCCATCCATCCAGTCGGCTTTCAGCCCCGTTTCATAGTTCTTACCAGTAACCGGTGACAGCCAGGCGCCTTCTGCGTTGCGTTTGAGTTGTGGTGAAAAAATTGAGGTATAGCTGGCATAGGCTGAGAGGCTTTCAGTGAGGTCATACACCATACCGCCATAAGGCGTAATGTTATATTTTCGCATATTGCCGCTGCTGCCGCTGGTGCTGTATTGCGTGTAGCGTGCGCCGATAATGAGCGACAGGGATCGGCCAGCGAGAAGCGTGCGGCGGTATAGGCCGATTTCTGGCGCACAATATCATCCGCATTGAGATACCACTCATCCCATTGCGGCTCTGTCGCATTGCCGTTCCAGCCGTCTGAGAATGAGCCGACCTGCTCATTGGTCATTAAGCCATTCTGACTGTAAGTGGCGTTGTGTTGACGGCTGTAACTGACGCCCGCAACTAACTGATGCTGACGACCCAGCAGCTCGAACGGGCCGCTGGCGAAGGAATCAAAGGAATCTACCGTGCGCTTGCCCCGATCCTTACTGCCCCAGCCACTGTCAACCAGACCGGTAGAATTATCGGGATAACCCATCAAATAGAGTAACTTATCGTTAAACGTCTGTTCGCCATGCGTACCGTTAAAGCGTAAAGTCCAGCCGTTGTCCCAGTTGTGTGTCACGTTGGCAAACACCTTGCGCGACTCAATGGTATAGCGCGTCCAGTCTGCAGCGGTGCTGGTGCTGCGATCGTAATGGGTGCGCGCGCCATTGCTGTACCAGGTTGGCAGGCCGCCCCAGGTTGGGTTGTCGGTGTTGGTTTGCTGGTAGTCCCAGCCCAACGACAGGGTAGTGTGATCGGTGATATCCGCATCGACCACGGCATATAAGAACTTTTTGGTTTTATTGTAACGATCCAGCCAACTATCCTGATCCTGATAACCCGCGACCACTCGCCCACGCACGCTGCCCGTGGCGTTAAGTGGGCCAGAAACATCGGCGACATAACGCTGTTTATTCCAGCTGCCATAGCTGGCGCTGAGGTTACCGGTGAAGGTTTTACTGTCAGCATGTTTGCGCACCATGTTGATGGTTGCTCCCGGATCGCCTGCGCCGGTCATTAAGCCCGTTGCGCCACGTACCATTTCGATGCGGTCATAAATCGCGGTATCTTCCGTGGCATCGCCGTAGTTCCAGGCATCGCCGATCGACGTGGGGATGTCGTCATAGGCGAAGTCCGTGATTTGAAATCCGCGTGAATAATACTGAGAACGTTCGCTATCGATCTGCTGTGCTGAGATACCGGTAGCATTGTTCAGGACGTCATCAATGTTTTCTAAATCCTGATCCTGCATGCGTTGCTGCGTCACAATACTCACTGACTGCGGGACATCACGCGGCGTCAACAGCATTTTGGTGCCGGCGCGAGTGGTTTTCACCGCGTAATCATGCTGTTCATCTGAAGTATTGTCGGTCGTTGCATCAACAACCATTTCCTGCTGCGCGGCACTGTCATGACTTTCAGCTGCCGCAGCGGCCAGTGGATGAACTGCCAGCGCGAGTAGGGACAGGTAAAATGTTTTTTACCGGTTTGTATATGCGAACTCACGTGAATTTCCCTGCCATTCAAAGACATATTTTTTCCCATCAAGATTTGTTGTTATGTAAACAGCCGTGCCACTTCCGGTGCGCATCACATTACTGACAATTCGCCGTGACTTGCCGGGAGCATAAAAGCGAAACGGTGTAAAATGAGAATGTTAATGATAATTATTTGCTTTAATAGTTATCGGGTAATTTATTTCTAAAATGTAACTAAATGTTATTAATAATATTTTCAATAGATTACATGTTTTACCGACGCAAAAAACCGGTCTGTTCGAATGAAAAACAACCGCGCTGATGCACGTTATGTGTCGTTTAACTCTCTGAATAAAACGTTTAAACGTGGAAATTTCTGTCGTATCAGGCGTTCCGTTTACTCCCTTAACCTTAATGAGTATGATTATCATTATTTTTAAGGGCCGCTCTCCCTGACGGGAACTGCTTATCCATTGATGGAGTTAAGAATGAAATCGTTTTTCACTACGCCTAAAGCTGCACTTGCTTTGGCAATTGTGGCCGTCTCAGGCTTGTCGGCATGCCAGGCACCTGCGAAGAAAACTGAATCAGCAGTTGCTGCGCCGGAGCCAGTGAAGACGCAACGGCTGATGCGTGAGTCAGGAGAGGGCTTGTACGAAATGGTGTACTCAACAGCAACAAAATCGCTGTTTGTGGCCAGTGCGCAGGGCTTTAAAGATGTTAATGGCGGCATGATTTATCGCCTCGACCCGGCGACGTTGAACGTCAAAGGTGAAACGCATACTGACTTAAAAAATTTCGGTATGGCTGAAGATGACAACGGACAGCTGTTTTATACCACCAATACGCTTGATGGCGGCGTTTCTAAAGTCGACGCCCGGAGCGGTAAGGTATTACAGCGCCTGATGTTTAAAGGCAAAGATAAAGATGGCGACCCCATTGGCGCACGTGAAGTTCTGTTCCATAAAGGAGAGCTATTCATTGGAGGCGTCGCGGATCCGGGCTTCATTTCTGTCGTCAATGCACAGACCATGACGCTGAAAACGCGCATCCAAAATGCGGGCAAATGGGTAACTGGCATTATCTATTCTCCGCTGACCGATCGCGTTTATGCTGCAAACGGCGGCGGCGAAATTTTGGTCATTAATCCCCACAGCCACAAAATTGAAAAACGCCTGACGGCTAACGATGGCAAAGAGTATCTGTTTCTGAATCTGGCGGAAGATCCGGCGACTGGCCGCCTGTTTGTTACTGATGACTCTAAAGCAAAAGCTACGCTGGTATTCGATGAGCGCAGCGGCAACGTTATTAAACGCATCGAAGGTGACGCGCTGGGCATCAAGTTCAACGCCAGACGCAACGAAATCTATATCAGCCAGCGCGAATCGAAAAAAGTGCTCCAGCTTGATGCCACCACCTATGCGGTAAAAAACAGCTGGTCATTTGAAACGCACCCTAACAGCCTGTTAGTGTCGCCAGAGGGTGAAACGCTTTATGTCACGTTGAAGCAGGATTTCAACAAGGACAACTCCACCAAAGGGCCAGACAGCGTTGTGCGTATTGCGCTGTAATTAACCTGATCCATTACGGCCTGTTGTCCGGCTTAAAGGGCGCAATGCCTAAAAAATGACCAGAAAGTGTGATCCTATTCAAGTTTCTTCACAATCTGGCGCATAAGTCTGGACAAGCCAGCAACCTGGCCTGTAGCATTTATGAATATAAACCCGAGCCTGAATATATATTCAGGCGGGTTGAAAACGCTGCTGTTTGTTATTGGAGTCAGTGGTACAAAAGCTGGCTCCCATTTTTTCACTCTTACAGAATAAATATTCAGTATCGAATATTAATTCGGAGGTGGACGATGAATCCCTTTCAACTTTCTGTTCCTGAATTAGAAAAGAAAGCCCGTGCAGTGCGGCGCCATATCGTTGCACTGAATGCGAACAGCCCCGCCGGAGGTCATACCGGCGCAGACTTATCACAGGTTGAGCTTCTGACCGCACTCTATTTCCGCGTGTTGAACTGTGCGCCAGACCGGCTTGACGATCGCGATCGTGATATTTATATCCAGTCCAAAGGGCATGCGGTTGGCTGTTACTACTGCGTACTGGCCGAAGCAGGCTACTTTCCTCTCGACTGGTTAGCGACTTATCAACATTCAAATTCTCATCTGCCCGGACACCCTGTGAAACAAAAAACGCCCGGTATTGAACTTAATACCGGCGCGCTGGGTCACGGTTTTCCGGTGGCAGTCGGCCTGGCGATTGCGGCGAAACGGGATAACAGCAAGCGCCGAATTTTCCTTATTACCGGTGATGGTGAACTGGCTGAAGGCAGTAACTGGGAAGCGGCAATGGCGGCAGCCCATTACCAACTGGATAACCTCGTGGTGATCAACGACAAAAATGGTTTGCAACTGGCGGGCGCAACCAAAGAAATCATGGGAACCGACCCGCTGGATGAAAAATGGCGCGCGTTTGGCCTGGAAGTAACAGAGTGTCAGGGCAACGACATGGCTTCCGTGGTGGATGCATTAGAAAATCTTCCTCAGACTGGCAAGCCAAACGTGATTATTGCCCATACCACCAAAGGCGCTGGCGTTTCATTTATTGCGGGAAAACCTGAGTGGCACCATCGCGTGCCAAAAGGGGATGAGATCGACATTGCAATGAATGAATTGAAAGATCTGGTTGAAGAGGAGATGAAAAGTGAGTAACGCAGAACATCTGGCTAATGTCATGGTTGAGGTTTTCATCGAGGCTGTAGAAAAAGGTATCGATCTCGTGCCCGTCGTGGCGGACTCAACCTCAACAGCAAAAATTTCTCCTTTTATAAAAAAGTTTCCTGACAGGATAGTGAATGTAGGTATCGCCGAACAGACGCTGGTTGGCGTTGCGGCCGGTTTGGCGCTGGGGGAAAATAGCCGTGACCTGCAACGCTGCGCCTTTCCTGATTTCTCGCGCGAATGAACAGGTTAAAGTTGATATTTGTTACAACAATACTAACGTCAAGCTCTTCGGCCTGAATGCCGGAGCCAGCTATGGCCCACTGGCCAGCACGCATCATTCCATTGATGATATTTCAGTGATGCGCGGGTTCGGCAACATTCAAATATTTGCTCCGGCTTCGCCGCTGGAGTGCCGCCAGATTATTGAGTATGCCCTGAAGCATGTCGGACCGGTTTATATCCGTATGGATGGCAAATCCCTGCCGGAGCTGCATGACAGCAGTTATCAGTTCGTTCCGGGTGCTATAGACGTGTTACGTGAGGGCGATGAAATTGCGCTTGTTGCAATGGGTTCGACAGTTCATGAAGCCGTTGATGCCGCTGCACAGCTTAATGAACAGGGCGTCTCTGCAAAAGTTATCAGTGTTCCGTCTGTTCGTCCTTTAGATCGCGACGCCTTTTTACGCACGTTAAATGGCATAGAACATATCATTACGGTTGAAGAGCATAACGTTAATGGCGGGGTAGGCAGCATCACTGCGGAGATCCTGGCTGATAACGGCCATAGCGCGCTCCTGAAACGGTTAGGTATTCCAGACGGTGAATATGCCATCGCCGCTGACAGAAAGGATATGCGTATGCACCATGGTTTTGATGCGGCAAGCATTGTTCATCATGCACTGGGCCTTCTTAACAGATAGAGATTAAGATGTCGCTTATCGCAGCAGGTATTTACATCACGTCCTGACAGCTTTAAGAGAGCGGCTACAGCTGCCAGGATCAAGCATCGTAAACGCTAGCGGGTTAAAGCCCGGTTGTCTTGTCATTATGAAAAATTTGACCCGGTTTTATTACCGTTCGCGGCTGCTTGTCCTCTTTGGATACCTGCCTTTGCCGCGCTCGTTCAGCGTAAACGCCTTTCTGATCTGTTAGCCGCCTTTCGTCTGCGATGATGACAGAAATCTTATAAAAACTGTCAGAATATGCTATCCATTCGGTCATCATAAATTCATTAAAATAACCGCTTTCAACAATACACCGTTCGCTTCGGGGCGGTTGTAATGGCCTGTTTGATGACACGAGTCTTTTTAATGGCGAATAAATATTTATTCGCTGATCACCAGAACGCACGGTTTCATAGCCAGTAGCGAATTTTGCGGTGTGGCTCACACGACAATCACGCTGAAGATAAAAGGAAGCACTATGCGGCTGGCATCGTACAACGTTGAAAACTTGTTTGATCGCGCTAAGGCGATGAATCAGAGTGACTGGTCTGCGGGAAAACCGGTGCTGGAAAAATTTGCGGCGCTGAATGAACTGCTTGGCGAAGTGAAGTACACCGCTGCGATGAAAAGCAAAATGGTGATGTTAATGAAGGAACTGGGCCTGCAAAAGTCAGATACCGGCCCGTTTGTTATTCTGCGACGTAATCGAGGCAAGTTACTCACCCGACAAAAAGAGGATGGCGGGATAAAAATTTTGGCAGAAGGCCGCGCAGACTGGGTTGGCTCGCTGGAGCTACGCGAGGCCCCTGTCGATGAAGTTGCCATGAATTTAACGGCGCAGGTAATGATTGATCTCCAGGCCGATTTGCTGGCAGTGGTTGAAGCAGAAAGTCGTCCGGCGTTGCTGGCCTTTAACACTGAAATTCTGCCTGCGCGTAAAGGCAAACCTTTCGAACATGTGATGGTAATAGACGGCAATGACCAACGTGGCATTGACGTGGGTCTGATGACCGCCGAAGCTTTTCCCATTGAAACTATTCGCAGCCACGTTGATGATAAAGACCCCGCTGGGGCGCTCATTTTTTCGCGGGATTGCCCGGAATTCGCGGTTCCATTAAGCAGCGGCGAGACACTACACGTTCTGGTTAATCATCTGAAAAGTAAAGGTTATGGCTCGAAAAGCAGCTCTGACACACGCCGTAAAAAACAGGCGGAACGGGTAAAAGAGATTTATCAGCAGCGAATTCAGGCGGGCGCGAGGTTAATTGCCATTGTAGGTGATTTTAACGACACGCCCGACAGCCAGGCGTTAGCGCCTTTGCTAAACGAGACTGACCTCAAGGATGTTTTTCACCACCCAACGTTTGATGATGGGGGATATCCAGGCACCTGGGGTAGCTGTACCGCCAGCAATAAAATCGATTACATCCTGCTCTCTCCTGCCTTATGGGAAAAGGTAAAGAAGGGGGCGTTTGCCGAAAAGGGATGTGGCCTGGCGTGCGTCCGGTTAAATGGGAAACCTATCCGGAACTGAAAAAACCGGTTAATGCCGGCTCCGATCACGCCGCCGTCTGGGTTGAACTGGATATCTGATGATGAGACGGTGTGGCGTTATATCTTCCTGTGTCAGAATAGAGTCATTGTCATCCTGTTTTATTTGTGAACTGAAAAATGCAGAAAACAGCCAGTAACGACTGGATAGATTTGCACAGAGACAACGAAACCGGCATTGAAAGTGTTCATGCACATTTCTGTGGGCACGCTTACGATCCTCACGACCACGATGAGATGCTGGTCGGCGTTACGCAAAAAGGACTGCAGCGATTCAACTGCCATCGCACACTTCATACCAGCACGCCAGGACAGGTCATTCTGATTGAACCCGGCGCCGTTCATGACGGCCATGCGCCTGACCCGGAAGGCTTTACTTATACCATGCTCTATCTGCCCCAGGCGTGGCTTTCTGCTATGTTACAACGACGGGAACAGGGAGATATCTCCGTTCTTCAGGCGGCTTTTCGCTCCACGCTAACAGACGATGCATTACTCAATACGGCGATACAGCAGGCATTTGCCGCTATTCATTACGGTGAAGGCCGGCTTGCACGGGATCAGAGCCTCGATCGATTAATCGATTTGCTGTCGCAGCATATCTCTCTCCGAACGCTGGCCACTGGCGATGATGCGTTCAGACAAATGTGCGTGGTCAGAGATTATCTGCATGACAACCTGAGTCAGGACATCGGCCTTGATGAGATTGCCCGCTATGCCAGTCTCGATCGCTTTCGTCTGACGCGACAGTTTCAAAAAGCTTTTGGACAATCACCTCATGCCTATCTTGTGAGGCTGCGCTTGCGGGCTGCGCGCATGTTGCTGTCCCAGGGGCACAACCCCGCTCTGGTTGCTGCTCAGGTTGGTTTTGCCGACCAGAGCCATCTGGGACGCTGGTTCCGGCGAGCTTACAGGATGACGCCAGCAGCCTATCAACAGCAGTGCACAAACGTTCTATACGGGTGACCCTGACTTTTCCGACAATAGCGGCTCTTATAAATCTGAGGAAATCATCGCTGATGTTTGATACTAAAGTCGCACTCATTGTTCGTAACGATTTGGCCGTATGGCAGCGCCTGAACGTTGTCGCCTTCCTGGCAAGTGGTGTTGCTTCAGCCGCACCTGAAATGATGGGTGAGCCTTATATTGATGCCAGCGGCAACCGCTACGGCAATATGCTGGGTCAGCCAGTGCTTGTTTTCGAGTCAGATATTTCCGGTTTGCAGAACGCGCATCGCAAAGGCCTGGAGCGTGAACTCACGCTTATTCCCTATGTCCATGCTATGTTTTCAACCGGTCACGACGCAGCAAACCGCCAGGCATTTCTGGCTGAAAATGCTGACAATCTTGATCTTGTGGGTCTGGCGTTGCGCGGACCCAAAAAGGCGGTCGATAAGGCGATTAAAGGGCTGGCATTACACAAGTAAACAGAAGATAGCTACGGTTCAACAACGCTGACAAAAAGATTTGGCAGTTTGCCTCGTCAGCACCCGAGGCATCTGCCTGACCCGCAAATTATTTATGCGTAGCCAGCCATGCTTTGAGCAGGTTAAGGTTGGTTTCTTTCAGGCTTTCACTCTCCCATACCAGGTAATAGGTGAAATCTCCACAATCAAGCTGATAATTCTCCATTGCGGTCAGCGTCCCGTCTTTTAACTCCTTTTCGACCAGCACGCGCTGTGCCAAAGCTACACCTTGCCCTTCCAGTGCAGCCTGGTAAGCCAGAGCTGAACTTTCCAGTTCACGCCAGTGGGTAAAACCCTGCAGAGAAATATCAAACGCCTCTGCCCAGCGTAACCAGTCATCCGGACGGCCACGCACGCGGAGTAGCGTATGTTGCACCAAATTATCAGGCGTGAAGGTTGCTTTGCGTTCCGGCGTGGATCGACAAACCGGGACCAGAACATTATCAACCAAAGGTGTGGCATACATGTGTGGCCATTTTCCGTTTCCGAGGCGAATGGCTGCATCAAAGTCAGCGGTTTCATTCCAGTCTGAGGCTGTGGTCAGTCGCACATCAAGGGTGGGATTAGCCAGTTGAAATGCCGTCAGACGCGGGATCAGCCAGCGCGTGAAGCGGGGATCCCGGCAGGCGTGTTTGAAATGGTAACAGGCGATCCTGTTGCGATTGGCGAAGCCTTTACCCGCGATCCGCGCATTCATAAAATTTCTTTTACCGGTTCAACACGCACAGGAAAGTTGCTGGCCAGCAAGTGTGGCGCGATGTTGAAAAAAATGACTCTCGAACTGGGCGGTAACGCGCCTTTTATGGTGTTTAATGACGCAACCATGGAAGACGCTATTGCCGGTCTGGTTAACGCAAAGCTGCGCAATGCTGGTCAGGTCTGCATTTCACCTAATCGCATATTTGTCCAGAGCGGCATTTATGACGCCTTTGTTGAGCAGCTCACTGCTGCAGTTTCGAAAATACGGGTTGATCAGGGGATGCAGGATGAATTTGTCGTCGGGCCGTTGATTAATCAGAACGCCCTGGACAAAGTGACATCACTGGTAAACGACGCCGTATCACGCGGTGCAAAGGTAATGCTGGGCGGAAAACCTGATGCAAAAGGCGGGCTGTTCTATCCGCCGATAATCCTGTGCAATGCAGACGATAGCTGTGACATGCATAACACCGAGATTTTCGGGCCGGTCTTTGCACTCTATTGTTTTACATCTGAGGAAGAGGGCATCCGGCGCGCCAACAACACCGAGTATGGTCTTGTGGCCTATGCATGGACAACGGACGTTGGCCGGGCATTTCGTCTTTCCAGCAAGCTTGAGGCCGGGATGGTGATGATAAACTCTGGCTCAGTCGGAACAGCGTCCGTTCCTTTTGGCGGGATAAAATCGTCTGGTTACGGGCGCGAAGGAGGGCACTACGGCATTGAAGAGTACGTGCAGGTTAAATATATTCTGATGGCAGGTCAAAACCGGTAATTTACAGGGTGCGTAGCAACGGCCAGTCCCCACGTTGTGCTGACTGGCGTGCTGCGCCACACCCCTTCCATGACTGGTTTTTAAAAGCGGTGAGCTTTTAGCTCACGTCAAAAATGACATAGAGCTTGCGCATCTGGGTGTCGATAACCCATGTGCCCTGGGTATTGGCTTCAAAGAAAAACGCGTCTCCGGCCCTGAATGTCAAAGTCGCTTCACCATCAGGCGTAAAGGAGCCACTGCCGTCGAGGAAGTGCATAATTTCCGCTTGTTTAACTGAGCGCCGATAGCTGCCTGCGCTACATTCAAAAATGCCTGTATCAATATCTTCCTTTCCTGGGATCACTTTCTGTAACCCCGATAACGTCACGGCGGGCGTACCTGGCAAACCTTCGACGCTTCCCCAGGATTCCAGCGCACTGATCGACGCTGACTGTTCGAGTTTTTGCACTTTCATTTTATTTTTCCTTTAAATCAAAGCTAAACAGCAAGCGTACGTTGCTGATGAAAAAATAATTTCTGATAACTACTCGACAGTAAGCTTAAAAGAGGCAGTAAATACATTGATGGCTATATTGATTACCTTTTAACACTTTCAGGTAAAAACAGGCTGGATTTTGGCAGAAACGTTTGTGACCTGGCGGGAAGATGACGGTCGTCTCCTGGCTATGAAGGCGGGGAATCAATGTTTTTCAACTATTGACTTCAGTTTGAATATTAAGAGAATGGCCTTACTCGGGTAACTGCCAGAAAGAAATGGAGTTTATTATCGCCTGCTCACCCGGCTCTCTTTGCATTAAGCGCGTCAAAAAGTCAGGTACGCTTGTTGCCGTCGCTTTTTTGCTTGCCAGTTGTTCCGCTGAACCGCCTGAATCACTGATTACTCCGTTACCTGCTGTGGTGAAACCCTCTCTGCCGGTCAAAACCGTGCAGCATCAGGAACCGGTACGCGGTGTGTGGCTGGCCACTGTTTCCCGCCTCGACTGGCCGCCGGTGTCGTCGGTTAGTGCCCGCAGTGCCGCGGTGCGGATCGACCAGCAAAAAACGTCACTGACCGATAAGCTGGATAAATTAAAAAGTCTGGGTATAAATACGGTCTTCTTTCAGGTAAAGCCTGATGGCACTGCGCTCTGGTCATCAAAAATTCTGCCCTGGTCAGATATGCTGACCGGTAAAATCGGTGAAGATCCCGGATATGATCCGCTCACGTTTATACTGGATGAAGCGCACAAGCGCGGCATGAAGGTTCATGCCTGGTTTAACCCCTATCGCGTAGCCGTCAATACCCGCCCTTCAACGGTTGCCGAACTGAATCGCACATTATCGCTACAGCCTGCCAGCGTTTTCACCTTACATCGCGACTGGATACGCACCGCAGGCGATCGTTTTGTGCTTGATCCTGGCCTCCCGGATGCACGTGACTGGATCACCAGCATCGTGGCAGAGGTGGTGGAACGATACCCGGTCGACGGTGTGCAGTTTGATGATTACTTCTATGCTGAGTCACCGGGATCAACGCTCAACGACAATCAGACTTTTAAAAAATATGGCCAGGGATTTAATTCCAAAGCGGACTGGCGACGCCACAATACCCAGCAGCTGATTGAACAGGTTTCGCGCACCATCAGGCAGCTGAAACCGGAAGTTGAATTTGGCGTGAGTCCGGCAGGCGTATGGCGCAACCTGTCACACGACCCGGCAGGATCTGATACGCGCGGTGCGGCGGCCTACGATGAAGCCTATGCTGACACCCGACGCTGGGTGCAGCAGGGATGGCTGGATTATATTGCGCCGCAGCTTTACTGGCCCTTTTCCCGACAAGCGGCCCGCTATGATGTTTTGGCGAAATGGTGGGCGAATGTGGTGAAACCGACCCACACTCGCCTCTATATTGGCGTCGCACTTTACAAAGTGGGCGAGCCTTCGAAGAGTGAGCCTGTCTGGATGACCGAAGGGGGCGTGCCGGAATTAAAACAACAGCTCGATTTAAACGAGTCCGTGCCGCAAATTAACGGCACTATTCTGTTCAGAGAGGATTATCTGAATCAACCTCAAACCCGGCAGGCTGTCCGCTATCTTCAACGTCGCTGGGGACACTAATATCCTGTCTCCGGTATGAGGTTAGCCATAAAACCGCCTCTGCCCGCCGTATCGCCTTGACCTATTAATGATCCTTTCTCATTACGCTATTCAGGATTCAGGCGTAATAACCGCACCGGTTCCGTCTACTATTAAAAGTTAATTATTAAACGTTACGCATTGCAGTAGCGAAAAAGTCTGTTTTTCAACATTAAACTTTTAAAATACTGGAGGCCTGATATGAGCAATCAAGGCAGTGAAGCTGATAACGGGCGTCTGCATGATGCAGGCGGCCACAGAAGCGGCACGCATTACGCTAAGGATAACGACGAGTATGGCTTTACCCTGACGAGACGGGATCTTATTAAAGCGGGGGCGGCTTCAGCGGCGGCAGTGGCTGTCTCTCCCTCAACCGCGCTCAGCGACAGTGAGCGTCCTGCTACTGCTCCGCCTGAAATCTCTGCTGTGACCTTCAGCGTGAACGGTGAAGTCAGGCAACTGAACGTCGATACCCGTACCACGTTACTGGATGCGTTACGGGAAAATCTTCATCTCACGGGCACAAAAAAAGGGTGCGATCACGGTCAGTGCGGGGCCTGTACGGCCATGGTAAATGGCCGGAGAATTAATTCATGCCTGACGCTTGCGGTAATGCATCAAAATGCCGAGATCACCACCATCGAGGGGCTTGGTACTCCCGATAATATGCACCCCATGCAGGCCGCATTTGTAAAACATGACGGCTTCCAGTGCGGTTACTGCACGCCAGGCCAGATTTGCTCATCAGTGGCTGTTCTCAAAGAAATTGAAATGGGCATTCCCAGCCATGTCACCCTTGACCTGGTTTCCTCTCCTCAGGCAACGCCCGATGAAATACGCGAGCGTATGAGCGGCAATATCTGCCGCTGCGGAGCTTACTCCAACATACTTGCCGCGATCGCTGATGTCGCCGGGAGCGAAAAATCATGAAAGCTTTTACGTATGAACGTGTGAAAACGCCTGCTGAGGCTGCCGCAAGCGCGCAGCGCATACCTGGTGCAAAATTTATTGCAGGGGGACGAATTTGCTTGATCTCATGAAGCTGGAAATTGAAACGCCCTCTCACCTGATCGACGTCAACGGCCTGGCACTGGATAACATCGAGCCGACTGCGGAAGGCGGAGTACGTATCGGCGCGCTGGTACGCAATACCGATCTGGCTGCGGATCAGCGGATACGCCGTGACTACGCGGTGCTTTCCCGCGCGCTGCTGGCAGGTGCATCCGGCCAGCTTCGCAATCAGGCCACCACCGCCGGTAATTTGCTTCAGCGTACGCGCTGCCCCTACTTCTACGACACGAATCAACCCTGTAACAAGCGGCTGCCCGGCAGTGGTTGCGCGGCGCTGGAAGGGTTTAGCCGCCAGCATGCGGTAACAGGGGCAAGTAAATCCTGTATCGCAACCCATCCCAGCGATATGGCTGTCGCCATGCGCCTGCTTGATGCCGTTGTGGAAACGGTTAGCCCGAACGGAGATGAGCGTAAAATTCCGATTGCAGAGTTTTACCGCGCACCGGGCAACACGCCTCATCTGGAGAATCGCCTGTCGCCAGGTGAACTGATCACCGCCGTCACGCTGCCTCCGCCAGTCGGCGGCAACCATATCTATCGCAAAGTGCGCGATCGTGCTTCTTACGCGTTTGCTCTGGTTTCGGTTGCTGCCATCGTTCAGCAGGACGGCACAGGTCGCGTTGCACTGGGCGGTGTTGCGCACAAACCATGGCGGCTGGAAGAGGCGGATGCTGAGGTTGCCCATGGGGCGCAGGCAGTCTATGACCGGCTGTTTGCTTCTGCACAGCCTACTCATGAAAACGCGTTCAAGTTGATACTGGCGAAGCGAACGCTCGCCTCTGCGTTAACGGAAGCGAGGGCATAACAGGATGAAATTTGATAAACCTGCAAATGACAATCCGATCGATCAGCTCAAGGTTGTCGGTCGCGCTCATGACCGTATTGACGGGCCGCTGAAGACGACAGGAACCGCTCACTATGCTTATGAATGGCATGATGTGGTGCCGGATGTGGCGTATGGCTATGTGGTAGGCTCATCGATTGCAAAGGTCGCATCAATGCTATCGACAGCCGTGCTGCCCGGCGTGCACCCGGTGTGATTACCATTGTTACGGCCGATAACGCAGGACGCCTCGGCAAAGGTGAAATGAATGCAGCAACGTTATTAGGCGGCCCTGATATTCAGCATTATCATCAGGCCATCGCCGTGGTTGTTGCTGAAACATTTGAGCAGGCACGCGCAGCGGCGGCCCTGATTCAGGTAGATTATCGTCGCGAACGCGGAGCCTGGGATCTTGCCAAAGAGAAGCCCGCCGCAAAGCCTGACGAAAGCGATCCGGGTAAAAAAACAGGCGATTTTGCGAGCGCCTTTGCAGCCTCTCCCGTCAAACTCGATGCGCTTTACACCACCCCCGATCAGAGCCACATGGCGATGGAGCCGCATGCCTCTATGGCCGCCTGGGACGGAGATAAGCTCACGGTCTGGACATCCAATCAGATGATCAACTGGTGCCGCAACGAGCTGGCAAAAACGCTTAACCTGCCCGTGGAAAAAGTACGGGTGCTTTCGCCTTATATCGGCGGTGGCTTTGGTGGCAAGCTGTTTCTGCGTAGTGATGCCGTGCTGGCGGCGCTGGGCGCGAGAGCAGCGAAACGGCCAGTGAAGATCATGTTGCCCCGCCCCCTTATTCCTAACAATACCACGCACCGCCCTGCGACTATTCAGCACATCCGTATTGGTGCCGATCAGGCCGGACACATCACCGCAATTGCGCATGAAAGCTGGTCAGGCAACCTTCCCGACGGCAAGTCAGAAACTGCTGTTCAGCAGACTGAATTGCTTTATGCCGGTGCGAACCGCCTTACCGGGCTGCGGCTGGCGAGGCTGGATCTGCCGGAAGGTAACGCGATGCGCGCCCCTGGCGAAGCGCCGGGTTTGATGGCCCTGGAAATCGCTATAGACGAGATGGCTGAGAAAGTCGGCATGGATCCGATAGCGTTCCGTATTCTTAATGATACTCAGGTTGATCCTTCCAATCCGGATCGGCCTTTTTCCCGACGCCAGCTGATTGAATGCCTGCGTACGGGTGCCGAACATTTTGGCTGGAACCGCCGGAATGCCCGGCCTGCCCAGGTGCGCGACGGTCGCTGGCTGACAGGAATGGGGGTAGCAGCAGGTTTTCGTAATAATCTGGTAATGAAATCCGGTGCACGTGTTCACCTTGATTCAAAAGGTATCGTAACCGTAGAGACCGACATGACGGATATTGGTACGGGCAGTTACACAATAATTGCCCAGACGGCGGCAGAAATGCTGGGCGTGCCACTGGAAAACGTCGTGGTGCGGTTAGGTGATTCCGATTTCCCCGTTTCCGCCGGTTCAGGGGGACAGTGGGGAGCCAACAGCTCGACGGCGGGGGTGTACGCTGCGTGCGTCAGGCTGCGTGAAACGGTCGCGAAAAAGCTAGGATTTGACCCTGATGAGGCGATCTTCATTGATAAACAGGTACGGGCAGGTGGCCAGAGTATCCCGCTGACGGAAGCTGCTGCAAGCGGCATCCTCACCGCCGAAGACACCATTGAATTTTCCGGGCTTGAGGAGAAATACCAGCAATCAACCTTCGCCGGTCATTTTATCGAAGTTGGTGTTGATATTGCCACGGGTGAAGTGCGTGTTCGCCGTATGCTGGCGGTTTGTGCTGCTGGCCGCATACTGAATCCTAAAACGGCACGAAGTCAGGTAATTGGCGCCATGACCATGGGCGTCGGCGCGGCGCTCATGGAAGAACTGGCCGTGGATACGCGGCTGGGTTATTTCGTAAATCATGACCTGGCGGCTTATGAGGTGCCGGTTCATGCCGATATTCCTGACCAGGAAGTCATTTTTCTCGACGATACCGATCCTGTATCGTCGCCGATGAAGGCCAAAGGGGTGGGAGAGCTGGGCTTGTGTGGCGTCAGTGCCGCGATTGCAAATGCGATTTATAACGCAACGGGAGTGCGGGTAAGGGATTATCCCATTACGCTTGATAAGTTGCTGAAAGGGTTGCCAACGCTGACGTGATCTGTTTGAACCAGAGATTGCGGCAGGCAGCCTGAGAAAGGGGCTGCTTTGCTGCAACCTTCAATGCACTGGCGAAGTGCCGGTTTGCTACATTTAAGGGCAACAAAAACCGTATCGGTAAGAATGAATTGGTTTGCATGCTAAGTAAATTCAGACACCACCTTACCTTATTATAATCTGGCACGATCAATGCATTGCTGTCTGACTTTACGCTAAGTCGGAGCGGCAACATGACCAATACAACTTTACCGGGCGTGGTTGTTACCAGCCAGAAGAAAAAATGGGGCCAGCTGGTGCTGGGGCTGTTATGCATGATTTCAATATCCAGCCCGCAATATGTCTGGGCCCTGTTTTCCCGGCCCTTAATGGAAAAGCTACAGGTTCCGCTGGCAGAAATTCAGATAACCTTCTCATTGCTGATCATCCTGCAGACATTTTTTTCGCCTTTTCAGGGCAAGCTCATTGATCGATTTGGCCCGCGCCGTTTGATTACTTTGGGTACGGTACTGACTGGGGTGAGCTGGATGCTGGCTGCCAGAATGGATTCACTGACAGAACTCTATCTTTACTATGGCGTACTGGGTGGTCTGGGCACCGGCATTGTTTATATCGGTGTCGTCGGGCTTATGGTGCGCTGGTTTCCCCAAAATCGGGGCTTCGCCACAGGTATGGTCGCGGCGGGCTACGGCATGGGCGCAATACTCACTACTTTTCCCATTACGCTTTCTCTGGCATCCCACGGGCTGGAAAATACGCTCTGGCAGTTTGGCCTGATCATGGCGGTGGTTGGTTTTCTGGCCAGTCAGGGACTACGTGTGCCACCGTTTCAGGAAACAGAAACCCGCAGCACGCCGCTTAAGGTGACGTCAAAAGATTTTACCTCACGGGAAATGCTCCGCCAGCCGCTTTTCTGGCTGATGTTTTTGATGATGACCATGATGTCTACCTCGGGCCTGATGGTGACCTCGCAGATGGCCATTTTTGCAGGTGATTTTGGTATTACATCGGTCACGGTGTTAGGAATGGCGGCGCTACCGCTGGCAATGACCATTGATCGCTTTATGAATGGTCTGACGCGCCCGGTCTGCGGCTATCTTTCTGACCGCATTGGGCGCGAGAAAATGATGTTTATTGCGTTCGGTCTGGAAGGCTGTGCCATGACGTTGTGGCTGTTATGTAAAGACGATCCGCTGCTGTTTGTGCTGCTGTCAGGCGTAGTGTTCTTTGGCTGGGGTGAGATTTTCTCTTTATTTCCCGCCACGCTCACCGACACCTTTGGCACCCGTTTTGCCACAGCTAACTACGGCTGGCTTTATATATCGCAAGGGATAGGTTCCATTTTCGGGGGCCACTCGCTGCCCTGCTGTATCAGCATACCCAGAGCTGGAGCCTGGTATTTAGCTGCGCTATTACGCTGGATATTGTGTGTGCCTTGCTGGCTCTGCTGGTGCTTAAACCCTGGCGTGCTCGCTTCCTTAGCCGTGTGCCGGCATAAAACAGCCTCAGGTAACCACACAAAGCAGATGTTTGCCGGCTCTTTAATCGTGCTTACATCTGCTTTGTTATCTCCGTTGTCTGCATCCCGACAACCATTTTTAGCCAGGGTAATCCCTTCTCTGGTGACATACTCTTTCCGCTGTTTACGCTTCTGAGTCACCCTTCCACAGCGTTTAATTGTACTTCTTATCAACCTGATACCAGTAGCCGCTGACGCGGCATACTGTGTGATTATCTTTCGCTTGTTCTGTCTGGTACTGCCTTTAACGCGCTTTTAAGACAAGCGTCATCAATGAGATGAGCGTCATTTTTTTGTCACAGAAATGGGTTTTTATCAGGACATAAAAATGCGTAAAGCAGCATTTTTAGACACTAAGTCATTCAAAGTATCGTTGTTTCACTCTCTGTTCTCGATCGTTTTGGACGCGGGACGCTATTGCAGATGGGTAAGTGCAGTATTGCTGCGATACGTTCAGTAAATAAAAAACCTGCGTTTAGCAGCAGCGCGTCGATTCATATGCTGTACCGATACATGACACCGCATCCCGCTCTTTCCCAGGCACTAACGGTTGCTGTAACTGGCCTGACCGACGCCTGCATCCGGAGAAAGTTATGTCATCACGCACACCGCTTCATGCCCCGATGCGCCATCGCAGCCTTTTTCTTTCTGACCTTCATCTTGGTTCGCGGGCCTGTCAGGCCGATAAATTACTGAACTTTCTTTATCAGCACGAAGCGCATTATATCTATCTGGTTGGAGACATTTTCGATGTCTGGCATCCACGTGCCGTGCACTGGACGCGTGATCACGAGCGAATTATTGACCTGTTGCGAAGCCGTGAGCAGCAGGGCGTAAAAATAGTCCGCCTGCCTGGTAATCATGATCCTGTTCACGTTGAAAAACAGAACGGGTTTGCGCATACGGATTTATTTACCGCGACGCAAAAAACGGTTATTCACGAAGGGGCTGATGGTCGGCGTTATCTGGTATTGCATGGCGACTGCTGTGACTTTTGGCCTCTCAGCACCCATCTTTTTTCCCGTTTAGGCAGCGGTATTGACTGGTGCTGGCGTCGACGAAAAGAGCCGTATCGCGCATACGCGCCCGCAGATCCTTTTAGCGCAAAAAACCCAGCGTAAAACGCTCGCGGGTCACGTTGGTGCCTTATTCAAATACCGAAGCCTTATTGAGCAGCGACTGACCGCTCTGGCGCACAAACAGGATGCAGATGGCATCATCTGCGGACATTTACACAGCCCTGCGCTGCACATTCGCGAAGGCGTAATGTATGCCAACTGTGGCGACTGGATCAGTAATATGAGTGCTATCGTGGAAGATGCTGCAGGCGAGTTCAGCTTAATCAACGGGGCGCTGGCAAGCCGCATTAACGCTGCACCTGTTCACTCTCATGGTTCGGAGGCTGCATGACGCTTCAGAACTGGATAATGATTTCTTTCTGTTTGATACTTTGTCTGGTACAGGCGGCTTCACTTTTCGTCGCGTGGTGGCGTCTGCGCCACCGGGTTGCCCGGCGATCCTCTGACACGCCTCTGCCATTTATTGCTCTGGTTCGTCCGCTGTGTGGTAAAGATGCTTTCGAAGAAGAGACGCTGCGATCCAGCTTCCTGCAAAACTATCCCGCCTATGAAATTCTTTTCTGTGTGGCTTCTCCTTATGATCCGGTTATTCCGCTGGTGAAAAAAGTGATGGCTGACTATCCTGCACAACCTGCAAGACTGCTTACTGGCGAAGATCGGATTTCCAAAAACCCAAAAATTAATAATCTGAACAAAGCCTGGCAGCAAACCTGCTCAGACTGGATAGTGATGGCAGACAGTAATCTGCTCCTGCCCTCGCATTACCTGCGCACCCTGGTCAACAGCTTTGATGACCAGACTGGGCTCGTCAGTTCGCCAGCGGTCGGTATCCGCCCGTTGAATCTTTGGGGGGCGGTGGAAGCGGCAATGCTTAATACACATCAGGCACGATGGCAGTTGCTTGCCGATTTCGCGCACAAGGGATTTGCGCAAGGCAAGACGCTTTTCTGGCGTCGTGATGTGCTGGAGCAGGGCGGCGGACTGGCGGCATTAGGTCATGAACTTGCAGAAGACGTTGCTTCGACCAGGCTGGTACGGCGGGCAGGATTAAAAGTGCGTTTGCCTCCACAGCCTTTTCCTCAACCAATAGGGCACCGCCCGCTTTGTGCTGTCTGGAGTCGCCAGTTACGCTGGGCGCGAATACGGCGTGACGGTTTCGTCTGGCTTTTCCTGCCTGAAATTTTTCTGGGGATCTTACCCGCCTTAGGCGCTTCTGTTTATCTGGCCGCCCGCGATGTCTGGTCCTGGGGAATTCCCCGGCGTTGTTTGTTTTTTGGTATGGTGCTGAGGGGTTATTAGCAAAAAGTGCAGGCTGGCCTCATCGTCCACGAGACCTCGTTGCGATGGTCATTCGTGATGTGCTGTTACCCGCATTATGGTTATGGTGCTGGACGGCGCGCGGGTTTGTCTGGCGAGGCAATGCCTCGGGTTTGCAACGTCCTGTTGCGGATGCCGTCGTTCGACAGCAAGAAGAGTGAGAAATAAATTATCAGCCTGTTTGATCTTTCAACCCTTGAGGCCCTCTTCAGAGCGCATGGTCTGGTGTTGCTCACGCCACTGGCGGTGATCGAAGGTCCGGTTGTCACCGTTATTGCCGCCTATATGGCCCGCCTCGACTATTTCAGCCTGTCTGCTGTCTGTGTGATGGTGATCCTCGCCGATCTGGTTGGTGATATAGGATTTTATGCACTTGGTCGCTGGGTGGTTAAATCGGGCGGGACGCCACCACGCTGGCTGGCACGCCTTGGCCTGAATCCGGCCAGACTGCAACGTATCGTTGATGTTTTTGACAGCCGGGGTGGGCGCATTTTGACCTTCGGCAAACTGACACATTCAGCAGGGGCTGCGATACTGGTTGCTGCAGGCATTGCCCGCATGCAGTTCAGCACGTTTATGTTCTACAACACGCTGGCCACCATTCCCAAAAAGCCTTGTTTTTGTCACAATCGGTTGGGTTTTTGGTCATATCGCTGGCGAAGTTAATCACTGGCTCGGTTATGTCTCGTTAGGGCTGCTGATAGTGATAGTGATCGGCTGTTTTTGCTGGGTAAAAGTAAAAAGATGATCTCTTTCAGTTGCATTATCCCTGCCTACAACGAAGCGCAGCGAATAGGAAAGGTGCTGGATGCGATTATGCATCACCCTTATCTGTCAGAAATTATCGTAGTTGATGACTGTTCCACTGACGATACCGCTAAACAAGCCCGTCTTCGCGGCGTTACTGTGATTCAGCTAGCACAGAACCGAGGCAAAACCGGCGCGGTAGCCGAAGGCATTTCAGCCGCCACAGGAAGCCATTTACTCTTACTGGATGGCGATTTGATGGGACTGAAAGCCGATGACATCACCGCATTGATTATTCCCATACAGCAGCACCAGGCTGAAGCAACCATCAGTCTTCGGTGCAACAGCCCGCTGTTGTGGCGAATGATAGGACTGGATTACATCTCTGGCGAGCGCGTCTTTGCCCGTGACGTTGTTGCGAAACATCTGGACGAACTCGCTTCCCTGCCACATTTTGGTCTGGAGGTGTGGCTCAATCATCAGTGGATTACACAGAATGTGCGACTCCGGGTGGTAAAATGGCCGGGCGTGCGCAGCCCCTGTAAGGCCAGCAAAATGGGCTGGCTACGAGGCCTTAAGGCCGACATGGCGATGATGCGAGATATTTTCCGCACGGTGTCATTGCGGGAAATTCTGCGGCAGATTTGGACGCTTTTAAACCTGTGCCGCCGCTAAGCGGGTCGGATAATAAGTGGTGGTAAAGCCGGGCGCATCTGTTTCTCCTGACGTCATGACACCGCCTGGCGACAGTGCGTACATACAGAAGCATTTGACTGTCCGATAACGCGCTTAAGAAAATCCTGTGTCCGCGGCTCTTGTGGACGTAATAAAACCTCCTCTGACGGGCCATGCTCCACGATTTTGCCACTGTGCAGGAAGCACACCCGATCAGCCACTTCTCTGGCAAATTGCATTTCGTGGGTAACCACTACCATCGTCATGCCTTCATTTGCCAGATTACGCATCACTTGCAACACGTCACCCACCAGTTCAGGATCAAGGGCTGAGGTCGGTTCGTCGAATAAGATGGCCTGAGGTTGTAAGGCCAGCGTGCGGGCGATGGCGACGCGCTGCTGTTGTCCTCCTGATAACTGCGCTGGCCAGGCATTGATTTTATCCGCCAGTCCGACCATCGCCAGCAATTCCTTAGCGCGTTTTTCTGCCACCGCACGAGACTCGCCATTAACATGTAACGGGCCTTCCATGACATTTTCAAGCACGCTTCTGTGGGGAAACAGGTTAAATCGCTGAAAAACCATGCCGATCTGGCGGCGTAAGGCATTGATGCTTTTATGGCGGCTCTCTACCTTCTGATCCAGCACCCGTATTTCACCCTCTTCATAGGTTTCCAGACCGTTAATACAGCGCAGAAGGGTCGATTTTCCCGATCCCGAAGGGCCAATCAGACACACAACTTCGCCTTTATTGACGCTAAAGCTCACCCCTTTCAAGACTTCCACATGTGAAAACCGCTTATGGACGTTGCGTATTTCGATCATATCAGGCTCCTTTCATTCGGCGATTTTCAAGGCGTTTGGTCAACGCGAGCAGCGGCAGGCAAAGCACCAGATAAAGCAGGGCGACAAGGGTATAGACAGTGGTGTTGTCAAAAGTTGACGCGGCAATAAGTTGTCCCTGACGCGTCATTTCAGTTACGGCGATAGTGGAAGCCAGCGCGGAATCTTTCAGCATCATTACCAGCGTATTACTGTAGGGAGGAAGGGCAACGTGAAAAGCTTGCGGAAGCAGAACCCGACGCATCGCTTTATTAAAGCTCATGCCCATAGAACGGGCGGCTTCCAGCTGCCCGCGATCAACGGACTCAATACCGGCGCGGAAAATTTCAGCAATATAGGTCGAAAAGCAGAAGGCGATACCAATAACACTGGCCTGGAATGAGGTTAAGGTGATGCCGATATCAGGAAAGACAAAGTAAATATAGAAAAGCACCACGATCATCGGCAGACCGCGGGTAATATTGATAATAATGGAGACGGGCCAGGATATTATTTTGAACGGACACATTTTTGCAGCAGCAAACAGCAAGCCTAAGGGGGTGCTGATAATTAACGAGAAAATTGTGATGTAAATCGTCATTTCTGCGCCTTTCAGCAAAAACGGCATATAAGTATGGATGCTGCTCCAGTCCATTTCTCACTCCTGTATTAACGGCGTTAGCGTGTGTCCTGAGACAAGAATGATGCGTTTAATTCATTTAAATGAATATCTACTCACGTCCGTCAGCTGTCAACGGCTTTAAATAAAAACCGCATAGGCTTTACTTATCGTCGTCATAACAACATTGAATGGGAAATATTGCCTTGTTATTTATAAGAATAATTCCTTGGTGCTCATGATTTTTATTATTTGGTGATAATGTATTTGACAACGGCTGTTTGATTTTCATTATATTGAAAATAAATCTTACGTCTCATTTCGCTACCAGGAGTGTTTTATGTCAGCTTCACAGATAAAGCTTTCTGCTCTCTCTCGCTGTTTCGCTGCTGGACTTATTTTCACCACCACGTTTGCCGCGCAGGCGGCAACCTGGACCGCAGGATCGCCGCCGTCGAGTGCGCCCACGACCTTTCTTGATACAAAAACAGGAAAAATCGAAGGATTTATGCCTGATGTTGCTGCTGAAATTGCTAAAAGAGAAAAGCTTGACGTGAATTTTACGGCCGTCCCGTTCTCAACCTTGATTCAGTCGGTTATCGCGGGAAAAATCGACATGATTGTGGCGGGCATGACGCCTACTCCTGAACGGGCTAAAAGGATCTCCTTTTCACAAGAGGTAACGGCGTTTGGCGCTGGACTGGTTGTAAAAGATGACAATAAAAAAGCCTACCATTCCTGGCAGGATTTAAAAGGCGACATCGTCGGCAGCATGGCGGGTACCGATTATACGCAGTCACTGATAAAAAGCGGCATTGCAAAAGAGGTGAAAGTTTATGACAGCCCTGCTGACATGACCCGTGATCTTTCTCTTGGGCGCATAGCGGCCGGCATGAATGATTATCCTATTCTCAAAGCGCAGGAAAAAGCGGGCGGTTTGAAAGGCATGCATGTGGTTGAAGGTTATAAACCTGAATCCGTTTCGCCGATGGCTTTCGGTGTAAAAAAAGGAAATGAAGCCTTGCTGGCGAAAATTGATGATGCGTTAACGAAAATGAAAGCCGATGGTTCATTAGATGCCTTAAAAGCCCGGTGGGGCATGCCATAAATAATTTTTGGCTGACCTGAACATAAGGCTAAATTGTTTATCCTGCGTTTATTCCTGGTTAATGCTTATGCCTGAAGCGAATGCCTGTTGCAGTGGGTTATTTTAAAGCGTAACGGAACAAATGCTGAAGGGCAGCTTCTCTCGCTGTGAATTTTCTGAAATTACGATGCTCGAAAATAATGCGGATGACGGCCTGACAGCAGGAATAATATTGAATGAACAGTGTGAAGCAGGACGAATTCGGGCCGGGCGCGCTTGAAGCCGATATCGGTGCACGCCTGAAATGCATCCGCAAGGCCCGAAAAATGACCATTAACGAACTGGCGATGCTGGCGAACGTTTCTGCTGGAGCGATCAGTCAAATTGAGCGTAATCAGGCTAACCCGACAGTCAGAGTATTGGAGCAATTAAGGCTGGTTCTGAAAGTGCCGCTGACGGCTTTTCTTGAAGGATCCACGGCCACGTTGCGTGGCACAGAATATTACATTCGCCGCCTGGCTGAACGACCACATTTCAACGTTGGCAGGCAGGGGATTGCAAAGGAGATGTTATCTCCCGCTGGCGACCACGCTGTTCAGTTTATGTTTATTGTCATTCCGCCAGGCGTACGTTCCGATGAGATGTTGATGGGACAAGGTGAAAAAGCCGGAATCATTATGAGCGGAGAGCTGACGCTGGAACTGGAGGGTGAATCAACCATTCTGTTTCCTGGCGACAGTTTTCAGTTTAAGAGTTCGCTTAAGCACAACATTTTCAACCATACCGACAAAGAGGCGAGGGTGCTCTGGATCATGCACATCCTGCCCGATCACCATCTCTGATAATAAGCAAAGTGGTGGAACTATTCATATCTCCTGCTCACCGCAGAGATAAACAGAGGTCTATGTATGCGCATCAACGTTGACGCAGTTCCGGACAGCCCTGATTTTCCTGATAGTGTGGATGTTATTGTTATCGGCGGAGGCATTATAGGCACCTCTGTAACCTATGAACTGGCGAAACGCGGGGTATCCGTGGCACTGTTTGAAAAAGGTGTCATAGGCGGCGAGCAGTCAGGTCGCAACTGGGGCTGGGTGAGGCAACAAAATCGCGACATTTACGAACTGCCTGTTGCCATTCGCAGCCTGCAACGCTGGGAAGCCCTGGGCGCGGAAACGGGGCGCGATCTCGGTTTTCGCCGTACCGGCATACTGTACGGCACCACCAGTGAAGCCGATTTGGCAAAATGGGAAGCCTGGGGTGAAAAAGCCCGGTTTGCAGGATTCGAAAGTCACCTGCTCTCCGCAAAAGAAGCCGGTGAACGTATCGCTGGTGAGACTGCCTGGAAAGGTGGCGTCTGGTCACCCACAGACGGACGTGCAGAACCGTCTAAAGCGGCGCCGGCACTGGCGCTGGGCGCACAAAAGCTGGGCGCATATGTTCATCAACGCTGCGCGGTGAGAGGGCTTGATATTGCTGCCGGGAAAGTCGCGGGCGTCTGGACTGAGCATGGGCGGGTAAAAGCGGGGCGGGTGATCTGCTGTGGAGGTGCCTGGAGTTCGCGTTTTTGTAAACGCTATGGCATTGAATTACCCAGCGCGAACATACTGGGTACAGCCTTTAAAACTACCCAGGCTCCAGAGGTGATTAAAGGGTGCCTGAGCATGCCTGATCTGGCGATTCGCCGCCGCCTGGATGGAAGCTATACCGTTGCCGTGCCGGGAAGAGGCACGCTCGATTTGGCACCGCAAAACCTGCGTCATGCTACCCGTTTTTACCCGATGTACCGCAGCAAAATTGCCAAAAACTTAAGTTCCGTCTCAACCGCGCTTTCTTTTCCGGCCCGGAGGCGTCTGGCTCCTGGAAAACAGATGGTATTTCCCCTTTTGAAAAGAGTCGGGTGTTAGATCCTGCGCCGGATAGCACATTACTTAACGACGCTATCAAACGGCTGGAGCGTGAATTTCCCGCGTTAAAAGGCATAGCCATCGATTATGCCTGGGCAGGCTGGATAGATACCACACCCGATCTGGTTCCTGTCATTGATGAAATTCAGGCCATACCGGGTTTGATCATCGCTTCAGGATTCAGCGGTCACGGTTTTGGTATCGGTCCTGGTGCAGGGGAGCTTTGTGCCCAGTTGGTTACCCATGAAAAACTCTATACCGACATCACGCCCTATAGCCTGAGCCGCTTTGCCAGGGGTAAGGCAATACGCGAGCCTCAGATGATGTAGTTTGGCTTTTTCTGCGGTTGCGGGAGGCAGAACAAACAACTGAGAGGCGTGTTAACTACTCCTCTCAGTCAGCTTTTTTAAGACTGGATGAAGGCAAGCAGGTCGGCATTGATCACGTCTGCATGGGTAGCGTGCATACCGTGAGGAAAGCCAGGATAAATGTTGAGAGTCCCGTTGGTTAACAACTTGTCCTGCAGAATAGCGGCATTTTCGTAAGGTACGATTTGATCATCATCACCCTGCATAATGAGTGTCGGCACCGTAATGGTTTTCAAATCTTCAGTCTGGTCTGTTTCTGAAAAGGCTTTAATGCCTTCGTAATGGGCTTTCGCACTGCCGTTCATACCCTGACGCCACCAGTTCTGAATAATTCCTTGCGAGACCGCTGCGCCAGTCCGGTTAAAACCATAAAAAGGGCCAGATGCCACATCAAGGTAGAACTGAGCACGATTAGCCGCGAACGCACGGCGAAAACCATCAAAAACGTCAACTGGCGTACCGCCGGGATTATCCGCCGTCTTAACCATCAAAGGTGGAACGGCACTGATCAGAACAGCTTTCGCAACCCGTCCCTGTGGCTGACCATAATGCGCGACATAGCGGGCAACTTCACCTCCTCCTGTCGAGTGACCAACGTGAACCGTGTTGTTTAAATCTAAATGTTCAACAACGGCTGAAACGTCAGCGGCGTAATGATCCATATCGTGTCCGTCACTGACCTGATCTGAACGTCCATGGCCACGGCGGTCAATAGCGATAACGCGAAAGCCTTTTTCGAGAAAAAACAACATTTGAGCATCCCAGTCATCTGCGCTTAAGGGCCATCCATGATGAAAAACAATAGCTTGTGCGTTTTGGGGACCCCAGTCTTTAAAATATATATTTACGCCGTCTTTGGTTGTAACAAATGACATAGCACTAACTCCTCTGTTGAACGAAGGGAAACAGAACAGGTGTTGGGCTTTGCGCATGAGGCGAGGACAATTTACAGGGCAGTTAAGAGCTAAATGTTCAGTAAGTTATGCAGCGAATATGGAAAGTGTTTATTGCTTCCCCGCGTTACGCATGACTTAAAAGGTAGTGTAAACAGAAACAGACGTGGTAAATGTTACGCATTAAAAGGCATATGAAGTCCGTATGAACAGATTTTATGTGAAAAAACGCCTGCGTATTAACAGCTTAACGCAATCACAGCAGGCGAGACATCAGGCGATGTTTACTTAGCGTAGTGCATACCTTCCAGCTTCATTCCATCCGGATCGAGAAAGAACACGGCGTAATAATCGGGATAATATTCACCTGCTGCATCAACAATGGTGACATTGTTCTCTTCCAGCCATGCCTGTAACTGATCAACATCCTGACGGCCGTTCAGTGACCAGGCATAGTGATGAAAACCGGGGTTACCCAGCCGATAAGGATTTTTCACGCCTTGTTCATCGGCCTGATAGATCCATAGCCGGGTCGTGCCATCGGTCCAGCCCATGGCCTGCGGCTTCTCATCTAAAACATCGAATCCCAAAAAGGTCATCAACCCGTGATAGAACGTTCGTGATGCAGCGAAATCACTAACGGATAACACAATATGATCGACTGCCTGTACGCGTGACATTTTTACCTCCGTAGTTAACCGGGTAACCCTCTGTTTAAGCGTAGTCAACCCGGGGCACGCTGACTTGCGATGAGTACCACGCTCTCTACGGGCAGCGGTTTTTGCGCTGGTTTATCGTTAACAGAGAGACAAACTTTCATGTCGCTGTTTATCGCGTCGGTAACAATTTATTATCAAAACAGGTGTTGCCGCTTCGCAGTCCGGTGCGTTAGCTGCTGGCTGGCTCAGCGTATGTCGCATGGCTTCCATGATATCGGCCACAGGAATTGCAGCTTTTCCGGCAAGCCACCGTAACCGGCGTATTCGTCTGGCTCCCAGCAGGCATTACAGCGTAACGGCTCTTTAATAAAGGCGTATAATCAACATTATGTTAAATAAATGCAGGTTATTCTCTGGGTAGCAGTAATAAAATGAGCATGAATTTCTGATGCTACCTCTTTTGGACAATACACGTTGGCATGCCGTACCGGCAGCGGCCCTGTGTTAAAACCCCGCCAACGGATCTCCCACAGCGAAGCCATCAGGATGAAGAAAAACCGCACGCCCACGCCACACGACGCGGTGTCCAAAATCTTCGATGAACTGGCTGCAGCTGTTCAGCGAGCCTGAACGGGCAGCAGGTGCTGGTAAACTACTTGATTCAGGCGGGTGAAACGCCGGATGCGGAAGCCGTTATTCGCGAACTGGCACACCGCGTGCCACAGCATGAGGACGAACTGATGACAATTGCACAACAGCTTGAAGAAAAAGGCCGGGAAAAAGGGCGTCAGGAAGGGCTGGAAAAAGGACGGCAGCCTGGCGGGCTGGAAGCCAGCCGGGAAATTGCCCGTAACCTGCTGGCAAACGGCATGGATAGCGTTTCTGTCATGAAAATGACCGGCCTGTCCGAAGAAGAACTGCAGCAAATCCGCCACTGAGTTCCGGTTAAAGCCTGACGGGTCGGCAAGCATCCGGCAGGCTTAATTCACTTCTGAATCGCATATTGGGTTAATCATTTACCCTGCCGCGTGTCGCAAACTGCCACTATAGTTGTGAAAGCTATTCGCCTTTCTTCACACCCGTTCAAAAGGAGTTTTCATGAGTCAACTTTTCTCCGGAATCAACATTGGTGAGCTATCGCTGGATAACCGCATTGTCATTGCGCCGATGTGTCAGTATTCCGCTGATGAGGGTAAAGCGACCGCGTGGCACCGTATTCATCTTGGTCAACTGGCGTTTTCTGGTGCGGGCTTAATGATTATCGAAGCAACGGCAGTTGAGGATATCGGCCGGATCTCGCCTGGGGATCTGGGATTATGGGATGATAAAACTGAAGCAGCATTGCAATCGGTGCTGAATGATATCCGCCAGTATTCTGGTGTTCGTATCGGTATTCAGCTTGGCCATGCCGGACGTAAAGCTTCCTGCGCTGTGCCCTGGGCAGGCGGAAAGCAAATTAGTATAAACGCGGGCGGCTGGCAAACTATTGCTCCGTCGGCAGTGGCTTTTAGTGAAGACGATACACTGCCTGCTGCAATGAGCGACGACGATATGAAACGTGTAAAACAAGCGTTTGTCGACAGTGCACAACGAGCCGTCCGGACAGGAATAGAACTTATTGAGATTCATGCGGCACATGGTTATCTGCTGCATCAGTTTCTTTCACCGCTTTCTAACAAGCGTAGCGATGAGTATGGCGGTTCGCTGGAAAACAGAATGCGCTTTCCGCTTGAGGTTTTTCAGGCAGTACGGAATGCCGTGCCGGAAAATATACCGGTTGGCGTCAGGATTTCAGCCACAGACTGGGTAGAGGGCGAAGGCTGGGATGTGGCTCAGTCCATCGCCTTCTCAGAACAGCTCGAATCGCTTAACTGTGCCTATATTCATGTTTCCAGCGGTGGGTTAGCGCAACAGCAAAAAATCAAGGTACAGGCTGGCTATCAGGTGCCTTTCGCTCGAGATATTAAGCAACATCTCACTATTCCGGTGATTGCTGTTGGTCTGATAACCGAGCCTCAGCAGGCAGAAGATCTGTTGAAAAACGAAGAAGCAGATCTGGTCGCCCTGGCACGCGGCATTCTTTATGATCCCCGCTGGCCCTGGCACGCGGCGGCAGAATTGCAGGGAACGGTTAACGTACCGCCACAATATCTTCGCTCCGAGCCCCATGGCATTAAAGGAACGCTTGAAGCGGATGAGTAATAGCTAAATGTTAAAAACCCCGTAAACGGCTCACCGGATACGGGGTTTTTGCTACGGGTTACCCTGACCTGAACGGTTGATACGTTGATCTTTAACCGTTTATTTCGCCACAGGATTAGCCACTGGCACAATTTTAGTGCTGGCTGGTTTTAAGCCAAACAGGGTTGCCAGCACAGGAATACGTTTGATAAAGCCATAGCAGCAGGCACTTAGTATCAAAGCAACCGTTGTCACTGCAACGACATAAGTAACAGAAAGATTATCCGGGAAATAATCATCCAGAAGCCAGGCCAGTGAAATGGTTAACGGATAGTGCATGATGTAGACCACCAAAGCCGAATCGACGATGCCATTCACCAAACGATTTTCTTTCAGGCGCATTTTCTCAAAACAGAAAACAATCCAGTAGGAGAAAATAACAGAGAAAACGCTGGATGCCAGAGCGGGTAAATACTTCATCACCCCGCCAGGGTTGTAATGAAAAGTAGCATAAAAGGCGGCATAACAAACAAGCGCCAGCGCAGCCACCAACCCTGAATGCAGCAACGGACTTTTAGCAATCTCTGGGATCTTATCTCTGTTGAGATACAGCGCATAACCGGCTGCGTAGTAAACGCAGAAACGGGCGGTCACCGGAATTAACGACACCAGTTCACCTGCATCTTTCAGTAAAAACTTCAGCACGAAAAAGAAATTGCAACTCACGATGAGTGTACCCACCAGCACCGGGAATGGCAGACGGCGGAAAATTGCCGCGATCTTCGCGTATACCGAACCCGGAATGAAAAACGACATGGCTGATAACGAGACCAGGAACCACAGGTGGTGAAGGTGCGTGTAACCCTCTGCTAATCCCGCAGCGGTTATCTCACTGCCTTTAATCGTTGCAGCAAGCAGGTACATGACGCCAGGAATAAAAGCGAAAGCAGAGATAAGGGGACAAGCACCCTTTTCTTTCGATTTTGAATAAAGAAATCTTTCCCTTTGCGTAAAAACACCATCGCTGAAAACATGCCTGATAAAAAGAAAAAAGCTTCCATTCGGAACGTATGGACAAACTCAATCAGGGAGGTAAAAAACGCCGATTCATTTTTTTCTGACAGGTAATACCAGGAATTCCCTCCGGGTAAACTGCGTGCTGCATGGTACAGCACGCCTTCTAAAATAAGCAGCGCACGTAAAAAATCGAGGCCTGTATTTCGCGTTGATAAAAATGAAGTTTTATCCACTTTCTCCGCCTTAAGGTTTTTTATTACTTTATTTTAAGTTGGGTCTGTTTGGCACTGGTGAAAAAAGTAAGCACCGTTAAACAAAACGGCGTGTGTTTATTTGGCCCGACTGTAACAGACATCCCTCAGGCAAAACGACGTTTTACATGAGGAAACATAATGGTATCAGCTTTTACATTATGCATTAACAGAGTCAGGAAATATTCGGATAAACCTCATAATGAATAAAAGAGGTTATCGTTTTTAATGCACACGCCGAAAAAGTAAGTAAGCCAAAAAATGAAATATCTTTTAACTTTATGATAGGTAATGGTTAAGTTTTGATATCCCGCACATGGGTGGTCTTGGTAGTTAGCAAGCTAAGTTATTTTATTTATGATTCAGGCGCGTATCAGGCAGGTATGATTTAAAGAATAATCTTAAGCCTGACAGTGAAACTGATTAGCAAAGGTGATGGCGATGAAAAAATGTTTCAAAGTTTAGCCGTGCTGTTTTTAACATTTCATCCGTTAAATGGGACTGTTCCTATTCCCTGCCAGGGCAAAAATGATAAATCACGCTTTCGGATTGTTTCGTTCAATGCCCCTTTGTTACCCTGATGTCACACAGGCAATCCGGTTGCAGGATAAGCATCATGTATACACGTCAAAGGTAAATTCAATGAGGCTACATATTTCTTTTTCAATAATGTTTTCCTTATTTGCTCTCTTTTCTGTTTTGAGCGGGACGGTACATGCAGCTGATGCTCAAAAGGACTTTATTATTGCGGCTTATGGCGGATCCAGTACCAAAGGTGTGATGGCAGTAAAAAAGAAGGGAAACTAAAGTCGGTTATCACAAAAGAAAATGAAATAGCTGTGCTTAATACGCTTTTAAAAGATAAATATGGTCCGGGTATTCGCGTTGTTAATTATGGCGCGCCGTCTGCACAGGCACTGGAGTTACTGACAGGTGAATATCATTACCGCAAAAATAAAACCTGGCGTGAGGAGATGGAAACATCGGAAGCTAAAATTATTATTCTTAATTTTGCCATGAACGATGCCCGGCACTATCGTTTCAAAGATACTGAACCTGATTATATTGTCAGTCCGGTAAAATATAGCGAAGTGATGTCAAAGCTGATTGAAATTGCGCGTGCCGAAGGCAAAGCGGTGATTGTTCAGGAACCGCATCCCATTTGCGGGCGTATCGCACGTGTGAAGTTAGAACCTTATGTTTCCAGTCTGAATGCTGTTGCCCGGTCAGAATCGGTGCCTCTGGTTCCCCAGTTTGAACGGATTAAAAAAATGGATAACTGGCAGGCCTTAATGTCACCAGACTGTACTCATCCTTCCAGCGAGCTGTATAAAAATAAAGCGCAGGCAACCTTTGCTGTTCTCGAAAAAAGCTTCGGTACGCAACTGGCCGCTTATCAAAAAAATATGCAAACGCTTGATCAAACCTCAGTGGCTAAACAAAGCGTATCGCCGCAACCGTAGTGATTTGTTATGAATTGTACGGCTGAACCGTACAATTCATAATGCGTCTCAGTGGTGGCTTATCCAGGAGCCCGTTTAAAATGTCCAGCGTATCCCTGCATTGTAACGCCAGCCTTTCGCGCCGTTTCCGTCAATTTCTTTGCGGTAATCAGCTTCAGCGTAGAGCGAAACATCATTTTTAAAGCGGGTGGTACCGCCAATGCCGACATCCCACATTTGACCAAATTTACCGCTTTCGAAGCGTTGGTTACTGTCACTGTCAGCGGAGCCCACTTTCACCTTCGCCGTTCCACCCCAGCCGTGATAATAGTTAGTGCGGATATAAGGCGTGTACTGACGCTGACTGTCATCCTGCCAGGTGCGATCCAGACGCGCGCCCAGACGTCCGATGGTTTGCTCATAAGCATCCCAGGCGACGCGGGTGCGATCGCTGTCGGTGAAATCATCCATTTTAAGGTTCAGATACGTCAGCTGTGCCTGCGGTTCAAGGCGCAATCCGTTTGCAAAGGTCAGCGAATAACCTGACTCCAGCGACGCGGTCCATCCATCCCCTTTTGGTGATCCTGCCTCTTTTTCACGGGCGATATCGGTTTCACCGCGATGCCAGTTCCAGGCCAGCGAACCGTCCAGATAGAAACTGTCACGCTGCCAGGTGGTGTAGAGCGCGAGGCTGTCACTGTCGAAAGTCGTGGAGCTGTACCCGTCTGCGGCGTGCGGACGTATCCGCGTGTTGCCGCGCGTATAGGCGATGCCGCCGCGCAGGCTGTCACGCACGCCATCCCTGCGTAGCAGGTTGCCGCCCAGTTGAACGGCGCTGTAATCGAGATCGAAATCATAACCGTACTGACTGACATCGCGGTGACTTTTATAGTCCAGATTTGAACCGAGATAGCGAATAAACATCTCGCCACTCAATGCGTCCGTGTTACTTTGCTGATGACGTAACTCACCGAGGCGTTTATGCAGATCGTCGGTGATCGCCAGCGTGTAATAGGCCAGACCCAGAGGTGCTGAAATATAGGAGGGCACCTGCGGTATCACTGCTGGTCGCACCGCTGCCTGGGTGCTTCCTGTTTGCGGCTGGCACAGCGAACCCCCTTCACAAACATAACTGTTGGCGAGGCGATAATCCCAGAAGGCGTTACCGCTGCCGCTGAGCTGGCGCTGGCTGGCACTGCTCGTACCCGGTGTAAAACTGTACAGGCTGTATTGCCACGGCCCTGACGCCACGTAGCCCTGTTTCAACACGAAACTGCTGGCGCTGGCATTACCTGAAACCTGTACCAGCGAGACGCCTTCGGTGGCTTCGATTACGCCGTCGCGGTTAGTATCCGCCTGTTCGCCAGCCACCAGCCTGTCGTCGATAAAGGTCGTACCGCTGACGCTGCCGTTGACAAGCAGCCTGTCACTCTGCGTGGCGGTGGAATTGAGTTGTACAGTTCCGCCTGCTGACGCCAGCTCTCCGTCGATAGTCAGCGTATTACTGGCGGTGTTGCTTCCGTTAGTCAGATCCAGCGTACCGGCATTATTCACGACGAGAGAATCGTCAGTGGCACCCTGCAACAGTGGATTAACGTTATCACCCGCGAACAGCGTCGAACCGCTGTCGATATTGATGGTGCTGTGCGCAAGTTTGATGTTATCGGTCAATGTCCACTTTGAGCGGGAGAAGTTAAGCGTGCTCCATCCGGCACCGAGATTAGTGCCTTTGCTCAGATCATCGCTAACAAAGGAGCCACCGCGCGCCTCGATCTCACTAAAACTCAGCGTTGCGCCCGCGCCGCTTGCAGCGGTGATGTGACTGGTCTTCGCCAGGCTTACTTTTTGCACCCTGGCCTGATTATCGCTGCCGCTGCCCATTGTCAGGCTGCCATTTAACGTTCCGCCGGTGACAAGAAGTGAATCGCTGCCGTTGCCGGTATTCACATCTCCAGTCACGTTGCCGTCCAGCAGGGCAATGACGTCATCGGTTGCTCCGCCAGCCACCACAACGGTTTCCGGGAAGGGGGCAAAAATGTTCCCTTCATTGAGGAACACCGTCTGACCGCCGCGTAAGTCGATGATTGGCGCGACCAGGCTTAATGAGGTGATTGAACCCTGGTTGATCACTTCACTGGCGGTGCTGGTCACTATCGCTGAGCCACCGTTGGTATCCCGGATCACAACAGAACCCTGAGAAATTACCCTGCCGGTGGTATCAGCACGGATGCCGGTGCCTTCGCCTGAAACGAGGATGGAATAGTTCTTCCCGATCACCAGATCGTTATCTGTTGTTGAGCCGTCGGCATTGGCAAACAGATAACCGGTGCCGCCGTTGCTGACGTTGATGAAGGCGCTGCCTTCAGGATCGAAGGAGGTTGCAGAGCGAATGCCGGTGCCACCGCTTACGTCGAGCATGACGTTTTGCAGTGAAATGTTTGCCGTTTCGGCGCGGTTGTTGATAACGCTACCGCTGCCGTAGACACCTAAAATGATGTCGTTGGCCTCAAACCAGGCGGCACCGTTATCCAGTAACAGCGTGTCAGCACTACCGCTGGCGGTCAGGGTGCTGCGGCCCTGACCCTCTCCATAGAGGTTTAGCCCCGCCTCGTTGCCAACACGTAACGCGGCGATACCATCATCCACTCGCAGTTCGCTGTCCATCGGCACATACTCACCTTGACCACTGTTGACATCCACGCCGATGCCCGACGCCACATGCACGCTGCCACGGTTGGTAAAATTGCCCTTGTCATACAGGCGTACACCTGTGCTGTTATCCCCGGTTAAATCGACGCGCCCCGGGTATTGATTGAACAGCCGTGCGCCGCTACCCACAGCAAAGGCTGTGATATTTTTGCCCTCACCCGCAATTTGAGATGCGGCATAAATCGTTGCGTCACTGCCGTCGCTGACCGCGCCGACGCTATTTTCGCCGTTCAGCGTAATAGCGTTTGAAAGCGTAGCTTCTGCGCCATCGGTCACGCGCACTGCCGTTGCGGCTTCGCCGTTAACGGTGAAAACGGTCGTGCCGAATAAAGTGGTGCCGGTGCCAGAACCTGTAATCCCGTTGCTGCCTGCACCGCTTAACGTGACGTTAGGCGCGGTAAGGGGATAGAAGGAAGCCCCTGTGACAAGACGGTACAGCGTCGAGCCGTCCGTACTGACATCGGTATCACCACTGCTGCTGACCAGGCTGGAATTTACATCGAGCGCCTGATAAGCGGTCTGGTTGGCGCTGTGAAACACGACCTTGCTGTCTGTTCCAAGGTTAAGCGTTGCGCCTGCCCAGGCTTGTGCGCCCAGAACATTTTCGCCGTAAAGATTGATGGTACCGTTCTGGTTGATGCGGGCCAGCGGGTAACTGGCCGATGCACCGATAGTCGGTGATAGCAGAATACTTTCTCCCGCGCTGACGTTTAGCGTACCGCTGTTAGTAATCACGGTTGATCTGAGATTATCGCCAGCAAAAGGATTAGCATTCGCACTAAGCCCGGTGCTGCTGCGCGTCACGCTGATATCGCCACTGTTGATGACGGTTGAACCGGAATAGGCTTCAATGGCATGGGTTCCCTGGCCGCCGAACGTGATGTTGCCCGTATTGATCAACTGAGCATGATTGGCTGCGACCAGACCGTTTTGCCAGTCAGCGGCACCGTTGATGGCAGCATGGTTAATGAGCAGGCTGTCATCAGAGGGTTTTGAATTTGGATCGATATAATCGCCGACCAGGTTACGTTTCATGCCGTCCACTAATGCTGCTCTTCCTGTGTCAGCGGTTATGTTTATCTGGGTGTTCGCATCAATGATGCCAAGAGCACCGTTTTCTATTACTAAACCGGTGGCGATCTGGCCAATGTTGATTGTTGCGCCGTGAGTATAGACCTGTGTGCCGTCACCACTTCCCATCACGCCAGTGGAGAAAAATGTATCCGCGGTAAGGGTCATACCACGTCCATCAAAAATCGCGCCATCCTGATAGCGAAACAGCGTGTTAAACCAGTTGGACGTTGTATAGCTGCCGTTGGCGGGGAGATTAATTCTGGCTTCCGGGCCGATCGCATAAACACCAATTTGATACTGACCGCCGTTCAGGCGTGGCACCGCGTCGGACGTCACGTTAACGGTGGCATTACCTTCGGCGCGAATGCCGACAGCCGAGTTGCCATTAAGGTTTATCGGCCCGCTAAGATCCGCTTTGACACTGCTGCCCTCTTGGCCAGTCAGCCAGACGGCGGTATTGATTGTGCTGAAAATGGAATCGGCGTCACCGTTGACATTTATCGTGCCGCCAGAGAACGCGCTGGCGCTGTTGCCGTCGCGGGCAATGATTTTCATCGCGGTGCTATTATCGCCGTTCAGGTTAATGGTGCCGGTGTTGCCAACGCGCCCGCCACTGCCAGAGTCAAGTACCAGCATGCCGATGTTTTCAGCGGGCTGAAATTGCGCGCGTCCATTGATATCAATCACGCCATTGTTGAGCGCCAGTGCATTCGGCCCCGCTTCAACGCGCATGGCAACCGCGTTCTGTACTCCGGAACCAATAACAATATGACCGTTGTTGATGGCGCTGGAATCATGGACCTGGCTGATTGCGCTGAGACCGCCGCTCAGATTGATAGCCACATCCGTTGTGTCGCTGGTTTGACTATTCTGCGCAGCGCGACCAAGATAAATCGTGCCGTCATCCGCATTGGTAAAGCTGCCTTTTCCACTGAAACTTACGCCTGTCCCTGCGCTACTGCTATCAACGTCTGTGACACCGACATTGATATTGCCATGATTGATCGCGCTGCTGCTGCCCAGCCAGATAGCCTGACTCTCCCAAAATTCGGGGCCTTCACCAGGCGCAAGGTTAATTACGCCGTTGTTAGTGAACTGACTGCCAGAGGAGGCCGACACCGCTTTGCCGATATAGCCGAGCGTGCTGGGGTCTACCCCGTTGCCGTTAGCGTTATTAAAAAGCCACCGTTTATCACGCCGTTATTGATTCCGCTACTGCCATTGATTAATTCCAGCGCCTTGCTTTCTGACTGTGCTGGCCCGGTACTGGCGAGTTTGCCATCAATAATTGCGCTGGCCCCGTTACTGGCACGCATCACAGCGGTACTGTTGTTCACAACCTCCAGGGTTTTACCACGCGTGATTTTGATGCTGGCATCGGGACCCTCGGCGCTTAGCACTACCTGATCGCCCAGCGGCTCTGCTATCTCATCATTGAGATTATCGCTGCTCATGCGATACACCACGCTTTTGTCATTCAGAGAAAAAGCTTTATTAAATTCGGCGTTATAGTTTTCTGGGCTGAGATTAACGTCGGAGAGCTGAGCGATGAGCCAGTTGTTGTAATTGCGTAACTCATTGAGGTTATTAACGTTAAAGGTGCTGGTAGCGCCATCAAGGGTTGTTACGCTGAAAACGCCGCTGTAGTTGACTACGTTGCCCCTGTTATAGGCTAACCGATCACCGCTATAGGGTGGCGTGGCGGCGGTAAAAGTAATGCGGTTGTTTGAGTTCCAGTTCAGGTGCCCTTGTTTGCTGGCGGTAAATAATTCGCTCTGTTTCGCCGCCATTGACCAGCTGTTGGTGGTGGCACGGCTTGCAGCGCCTTGCCTGCCAATATCGACATTTATGGTGCCATTACTTACCGATGCCACCCGCGCATTAATATATTGCGCATCATTAACATCAATATAATCTGGCACTACCGTGTCGAGACCAATGACAGGCAAATGGGTCATAAAATCTGAATTATAAACCTGATACAGCGTATAGCTGTTGGATTCGACGTCAGGGATGCGAATGTTTAAGGTTTGTTGACCGATTTCGATACGCTCTTTCCCGGTCAAACTGTCATTAATGATGCGACCCTTATTTTGCAATTCGGTTAGCGTAATGCGCGTTTCACCCCTTTGCCGGGGGTAAATTGAGGCAGCCCGCTTAGCATTTGCGTGCTGCCGTTGCAGAGGCAGTAAACGCCTGCCTTATTGTCGTTCAGCTCCGGCGTATAAGGTTTTAATTCCGCCGCAGTGACATTAAACGCAGGGATCACCCCTTGCGCCGCGATAAGGCCCAGAAGTAAAGGATTTAATTTAAACAAGATGTTTTCCTCAACAGAGAAAATACAACGCCCGGATCAGGTTAACCGTTACGTTTCAGGCATTTTTGTTCAATTAAATATTTTATGTGAGGATGAGTAAGAATTTGGTGATGCAATTAACATCATTTCACTCATGAAATATTTATCGGAACTTGATAATTTTTTATTCAAGAGACTATTTCCGGACAAAATGCTGGAAATAAATATTTTATGCCTGGATCTTAATTGTGGTTTAAAGAAGAGTAAAATTAGTAGATTGCGTTTTAATTTAATTCCTTTTTTATTAAGAGCAGATACATAAATGACAGTGGATAAAAGTCTGACTACGCTAAGAGTTAAGCTAATCAGGCATTAATGCTTTTTCAGTGTTATAAAAAATAACCCCAGGATAAAAATCCCCAAAACAGGACCGGTTATTATTTTACTGCGTGCTTGTTTGATTTGTGGCTGGACTCAAATTAACGTTAGTGCATCTTTTAATTTTTACTCAAACCTCTCATCTTTTCTCCTTATTACCACGCGCGGGCTTCCTGGACTAAGTAAAGCGTCTGTGAGGGCGAACCGACAGCGACAAACCGGGTTGTCACGCTTACCGTTTCTATCCTTATAAAATCAAGGGACGCCGATGTCTGCTCATCACATAAGTTAATATAATGAGCATTATATGAAGCCATGACAGCGCGCAACGGAACGGGTAAGATAACTGCAAGCAAAACGGTGTAGATAACTGACCCTTAAATGACGTCGCTACGCGAATTCTGGAAGCATGAGCAGAGGGATAACCCGTCAGAACTGGCGTAGCGCGATCAATTCTTAACGAGCCGGATTACGAGCAGATATGACAGAAATTATACAATCCAGTGCCGTGCTTCCACTGACGGCTATCAGAGAAGATCTGTCCGCGCAGCTTGAGGCATTTGTGCAAGACCGTGAGGCGTTTTCACCGAATACCTGGCGTCAGTTACTCAGCGTAATGCGCATCAGTTATCAATGGGCGCAAAAAAATAGCCGCAGCTTTCTGCCGATGACGTCAGATGATTTACGTGACTATCTCACCTTTTTACAGGCCAGTGGCCGGGCTTCTTCAACTATCTCTACCCACGCTTCACTGATCTCAATGTTACACCGTAACGCGGGGATTCAGCCGCCGAATACCTCACCTCTGGTGTTCCGCACCCTTAAAAAAATCAACCGCACAGCGGTAGTGGCAGGTGAACGAACCGGACAGGCTGTGCCGTTCCGGCTGGCAGATTTGATGAAGCTGGATGCACTCTGGTCTGTATCAACACGCAAGCAGGACGTCCGTAATCTGGCCTTTTTACATGTGGCCTACAGCACGCTTTTGCGCGTCAGTGAACTGGCACGTTTGCGGGTGCGAGATATCAGCCGGGCTGAAGATGGCCGAATCATTCTCGACGTAGCATGGACTAAAACCATTGTGCAAACCGGCGGCCTGATCAAAGCACTGAGTGCCCTCTCATCACGTCGTCTGACGAAGTGGATTGCCGCTGCGGGGTTGGCGGGTGAACCTGATGCTTTCATTTTTTGTCCGGTTCATCGTTCAGACAAGGCGATCGTTAACACAGAGCGCCCGATGAGCACGCCGGCACTTGAAGAGATTTTTGCACAGGCATGGCGCGCTGCGGGGCCTGTTAAGCCGGTGAAAACCAATAAAAATCGTTATCGCGGCTGGAGCGGACACAGCGCCCGGGTGGGCGCGGCACAGGATATGGCAAAAAAGGGTATCCGGTGGCGCAAATCATGCAGGAAGGCACCTGGAAAAAGCCCGAAACGTTGATGCGCTACATTCGAAATGTTGATGCACACAAAGGGGCGATGGTTGATTTGATGGAACAACAGCAATCCGATACACCGTGAGCCTGCTTTAGTCTGGTGAAAATGCGCAGCTTAAAGAATGAGCTTTTCATCGGGTCAGGCAGGTACACCGCCCGTAACGCATCACATCCTGACAGTTGTCTATACCAGCACGGGTTATCCACAGAAAATGGGGACAGCCTGTGTATAGAAAAGTATGAAATCACCTAATCTTGCCTGAACCGTATCGCGGTGCGCTTTTACTGTTCACTTGTATCAGGGTCGTATCGCACTGCCTGACGGGTTTTAAAGCATTATCAGGGCGCTTTTTGAGTGACAGTGTAACGCATATTGACTTCTCCGTTTTTATCTCGCCTTAGCTTGTTTACAGCGAAAATGCCATTCCCCGTCACTGATAACGTTCATGGCTGGCCCGAACGCTCTCCTTTGCGTTGCAAGCGCCTGTTTTTATCATTAACTGTGCTTTACTGTAACCATGGAAAGACGAAAATTTTTAATAAAAACAGCAGACACAAAACCAGAGGCTGAGCAGCCTCTGCGGTCACCTTTGATGCAAAGTATCAAGGCGTTTGGCGCGCTGTTAATTCTGGCTGTGTTGTCAATTAATGCGTGGTCACTTAGCCAGTCCTGGCAAAGAACTGTCAGAACAGCAGAAGAAACGGCAATTAACCTTTCTCTCTCTCAGGCGCGACAGGCAGAAGATACTTTTCTCCAGACTGAAATTACGCTCAGAGAGTTGCAGCGAGACGTGCAGGATGAGATCTCCACTGGCGTAAATGGCGACAGCCTTAGTCTTATTATGCGTGATTTGAAAAGCCGTTTGCCGCAACTGCACGGCCTGTTCTATTACGATGCCAATGGCAAATGGATTGCGACCTCTGCTCAACCGGTACCAGCAGGAATAAATAACGCCGATCGCGAGTACTTCTCATACCACCGCAACAATCCCCGCAACAGCGTGCATATCGGCCCTGTTATTCGAAGCCGCAGTACCGGTGATCTTGTTATTCCCGTTTCAATGCGGGTTAACAGTATGGGCGGCGGTTTTGAGGGCGTTCTGCTGGCCACCATCAAAGTAGACTATTTCAGACGTTACTATGCTTATTATGAGATGGGTAAACGTGACGTTTTGGTGTTAATGCTCGCCGATAGCACCGTACTTTATGCTCGCCCTATGCCAGACAGCTACATTGGTAAAAATCTCTCTTCAAGCTGGCTGTTTCGTGAAATGTTAATGAAGTCCGATCGTGGCAGCGGACAATGGAGTGCGGCGCTTGACGGGCAAAAGCGAATATTTGGCTTCGCCCGCTCAGATCGCTATCCTCTCGTTGTTGCGGCGGGCTATGACAGACGAAACCTGATTCAGCAGTGGATGAAAAGTCGGGTGCAGGATGTCACGCTTAATCTTGCGTTACTGGCAGGTATTCTGGCGATGGGATCTTTTATCCTGCGCCAGGTAAGAATGAATTTGCGTTATCAGGCTCAGCTTGCTCAGTTACGTGACGAACTCACCGTCCTGAACAGCAATCTGAAGGCCATGGCAATGGTGGATGGCCTGACAGGACTGGCGAACCGCAGGCAATTTGATGTGTATTTAAAAGAGTCTCTTTTACGCTCAGCGGTCAGTGGCCATCCTGTATCTCTGATTATGATAGATGTGGATTTTTTCAAGCGTTACAACGACGTTTATGGGCATGTGAGCGGCGATGAATGTCTTCGCCTGGTGGGCGAGATCATTAAAACTCTGGCTCATCGCTTTCAGGATCTGTGTGCCCGCTATGGTGGAGAAGAGTTTGCCATTATTTTGCCGGAGACGGCGTTAAATGACGCTTACAGCGTGGCTCAAAAAGCGGTTGAAGCGGTGCGAAGCCATAAAATAGGCCATGCGGCGAGCGATTTTCCGGCTAAAGTTGTCACTATCAGCGCGGGCTGTGCCGCATTAACCGGCAGTGGCAATGACGCTGATATACAGCAGTTACTGACGCAGGCTGATGCTGCACTCTATCAGGCCAAGCATAAGGGAAGAGACCAGGCCTCACTATAACGTCTGCTGACAGAGGGTTAGCAGGTACGAAAACGTAGCCACAGAAAACGGGAACAGCCTGTGCATGTAAAGGGGTTAAATCAGGCGACTGCCTTTTACCCGCTCAGGAAAACATTCAAGTAGCCATTCAATGAAAACCCGCAGGCGATGCGTAACGTGTCGGTTTTGCGGGTAAACAACATGAAAAGGATAAGTGGCTGGTCGCCATGCTGGCAGGATTTCTACCATTAACCCATTTTGTATCGCTGGAGCCAGCGCGTAAGTAAAGGTTTGAATAATCCCTAATCCCGCCAGCGCGGCAGCAAGATGCGCGTTGCTTTCATTAACGCCAATGCGGTGCTCTGTTTTAATCTCCACTTTCTCTCCGTCTCGTTCGAAACGAAACGGCGTCGCCCGGCCTGTTTGGGGGAGAGGTAGCTGACGAGCCTGTGGCCGTTTTTGAGTTCTTCCGGATATGCCGGTACGCCAAAAGATTTGAGGTAACCCGGCGTGGCGCAGGTAATCAGATGCGCATCACCGAGATGACGGGCAATCATTGTGGAGTCATTAAGAGCGCCGCCTCTAATGACACAGTCAACGTTGTCGCTGATGAGATCGACCGGGCGATCCGACACGCCAAGATCCATCCTGATGTCGGGATAGCGTGACAGAAAATCGGGCAGGAGTGGAATGAGTACTTCCCTTGCCGTTGAGCCTCCGACGTCAACACGTAAGTGCCCGCGGGGTTTACTCCGCACTGAACTGAACGAAGTGTCAATATCTTCTAAATCCCGTAAAACGCGCGTTGTTTTTTCATAATAATCCCACCCCTCGGGCGTAACTGTTACCCGCCGCGTGGTACGTTGCAACAACCTGATCCCCAGATGTGCCTCCAGCTCCTGCACCATTTTGCTCAGCGTTGCGTTGGGCATGTTTAAGGAATCTGCAGCGCGCGTAAAATTTCCTGCTTCCACAACGCGCGCAAATGCCCGAATCGCCATTAACTGATCCATGCTTTTCCTCACTTAAGGTTGATTATCCACACAGGTGAATAGTGATTCTTATTTTACATAATTTATCTATAACCGTCCCTTGTTTACAGTGATCCCATTCCCGGCAAGTAAGCGACTGACTGCTAGCGCCATCTGCCAGGACAACATAACGTCATCACTTAATCTGGAGAGAATCATGAATAAGCCACTTAGCGGAAAAATTGCCCTTGTTACCGGTGGAACCAGTGGGATTGGCCTGGCCTCAGCGCAGGAGCTGGCAGCACAAGGCGCGCAGGTTTTTATTACGGGGCGTCGTCAGCAGGAACTGGATGCCGCCGTCTCTGCCATTGGCCCGACAGCGTTGGGTATTCGCGCCGATGCTTCTGTTCTTTCCGATCTGGATAGGGTGTATGCACAAATCGCTCAACGTAGTGGACGACTGGATATACTTTTTGCCAATGCAGGCGGTGGCGACATGCAGGCACTGGGCGCGATTACTGAAGAACATTTTGATCGCATTTTCGCAACCAATGTTCGCGGCGTGTTATTCACAGTGCAGAAAGCTCTGCCGTTACTGACTGAGGGGGCGTCGGTGATCCTGACGGCTTCCACTACGTCAGTGCAGGGAACCGCCGGATTTAGCGTTTATAGTGCCAGTAAAGCTGCTGTTCGTAACTTTGCACGTTCGTGGGCGCTGGATCTCAAAGATCGAGGTATTCGTGTCAATGCCGTCAGTCCGGGACCGGTGCGCACGCCGGGTTTAGGAGAGCTCGTGAGTGAAGAACACCGACAGGGATTATTCGATGCGCTGGCGGCGCAGGTACCTTTAGGCCGACTGGGTGAACCGCAGGAAATTGGCAAAGTAGTGGCATTTCTCGCCTCAGATGCAGCCAGTTTTATCAACGCAACAGAGATGTTTGTTGATGGAGGCATGGCTCAGGTTTAACAGGCCGGACGCACCTTATATTCACCGGGCAGGCAGAAACAACATTACCGTTTCTGCCTTTTGTCTTAATGTAAATAGTTTTACGTCACTGTTAGTGATCGGGTGCTGTTTTTTTGATCTTCTGTCTAAAGCCGGTTACCGCGCAGCCGATAACTCAAATTATTACAACACCTGCACACAGCGATTATGTTAACAATAAATCATAATGAAACCGCCGCGCTATCGAATAAAACGCGCAAAACAAACTCGTCAGAGCTGGCAAAGTCCATTGAGCGCCTCTCATCGGGGTTACGCATTAATGGCGCAAAAGATGATTCGGCGGGACAAGCGATTGCTAATCGTATGACCGCTAATATCAATGCAGACAGCGTGGTCGCGCGCGGTCTGGATGATGCTATCAGCTACTCACAAACCGCCGAAGGCAGCTTAAGTCAGGTAAGTCAGTTACTTATCCGGGCCAAGAGTCTGGCTATCCAGGCGGCGAATGGCACGATGTCAGAATCAGACCGGCAAAGCATTGATAATGAATACCAGCAAATCCTCGCAGGTATCAATGATATTGCCAGTCAGACTGAGATATTTGGCCAGTATCCTCTGGCAACCGACTCACCGGAAATGCCACCCGTTCTGTTGGGGAACGTGGAGCCGATTAACACCAAATTTCCGGTGCCGGGCCAGAATTACTCTTTCAACTCTGGGGTCGTGCCGTTAGCGTATATTCCCGCTGGCGCCACCAATATCACCATCACCATTGACGCTTTGGGACAAGATGATGATTTGCAGCTGTTTACCCGTGATGGTAAGCATCTGGTGGGTACGCCAATAGACGGAAGCGATCCGGATTACACCTGGGTCAGTAAAGGTATTACTGACGATGCTTCTGCTACGACTAAATTACTCACTACCAGTAATGGCTTTGCCAGTGGTGCCACCTATGATGATTCGCAATTAATCACAGGTGGTGCCACCTGGGCGTTGAATGGCAGCGATACGCTTAGCTATAACGGGATGAATATCAGTTATAGCGGTGACGGTGACCGTTATGAAGATGTTGCTGCAGGTGAGTTTAACGACGGGACGAACGGCGCTAACCGGCAGGAACGTATCACCCTTGATAACGTCAGTGAAGATCTGATTGTCGTCGTCGTCGGGAATGGTTCATTTACCAGTAATCTGACCTGGGGAACATTGCCGCAGCCGACGGTTACGCCGACGGTTCCGCCTAAACAGAGCCGGCCATTTGACGTAGTGACCAGTGCCAGCTTTGGTCAGCAGGTGCAGTCCGATACTATCGAGCCGACGCCAACAGATACGAAATCCTTAGGATTAAGTAATACCAGCCTGATTTCTGATGCATCTGTTTCAACCGCCATGAATGCATTAGACGCGGCGCTGGATAAAGTGAGCAGCTATCGCTCAACTTATGGTGCAAAGATAAACCGCTACACGTCTAATAAAACGGTTTTGGCGCAGCAGAATACCGCGACGCAGGCAGCCCGAAGCCGCATTCAGGATGCTGATTATGCGCTGGAAGCGAGCCGGTTAGCCAGGGCGCAAATTCTTGAGCAGGGACAAAACGCCGCGTTGAAGATTGCCAACCAGACGCCGCAAGCCGTGTTATCGCTGCTCAACAGTTAAGGATTTTGAACGCATGGAAGAAATGGATTTTTAATAGCGGTGCTGTTGCTTCAGCACCGCTGTCTGAGCGGCTTCTGGTATTCTGTGGGGAGCTTCGATACGGCGTACCACTCAAACGATCTCAAGAAGCGTCTTCTGTATCTTTAATCGGTTTTATCACACTTCTCTTCATAGCGATGATAATGGCTTAAAAACCATTCAGGGATATCGATTCCTGTCGGGGCTCATGCGGTTAATGCACAGGTGATACAACAAATCATCAACCGGGGCATTAGCGTTTATTCGGGTACTAAGGTAGTAAACCGCCCTCATAATTCCCTTAACATATGCAGATAAAAATTTCAGCGGACTCTGCAAGATGTCACGCAGCCGTCTCCGGGGTATCTGTGGCCCCCTGCTGCTGAACGAACTGCTTCTGCATGTTGTGACGTGAAAGGTAAGAGAGGCGTATTAGTTACAACAATCGTTAACGTGAAAAACAGACTCCCGGCCTAAGGCCGGGGCCGGCCGCCTTTTCAGGAGGGTCAATCCTGGCGCGTGTGCGAGGTTTGCACAGCGTGGCTCAGGATGGGCAGAGTGTTTCCGGTGTGCACCAAAATCATGATCAGGATGAGCTTTGTCGTTTCTGTGGAATGCGGGTGTCGGCAACATAAATTAGTGGATGCTGTAACTAAATGCCGCTTTATCCTGTTATGGTATCGCACGTTAACAAACGCGCCCCGGCTGTATGTTACTGATCGCCTGATTTTTCAAGATAAAAAATCAAAAAGATGCCCGGACTGTTTTCAATTTCTAATGCCGTATAGGTGTAGTAATGGAGCACGCCGTTATCATCAATGATGGCTTTGTTTCCTGCTCCCACGCGGCTGACATCGTGCTGTTCCCACATTTCACGAAACAGGGTACTTCTGGACATCAGGTCAGTAATGACATTTTCAAACACATGAGTATTGCCCGCGGCCGCCTGATATGATCGAAATGAAGCAAGGGTATGCTTCGCCGCTTTTTCCCAGTGCGCTATCCGCTTGCGGTAATCCTCATTAATAAACATCAGTTTTAGGGAATTTCTTTCTGACTCTGGGATCACTGACCAGTCAAAAATCTTGTCCCGAACAGCGTCGTTCCAGTAAAGAATATCCATATTGGCACGCCGGACAAAAGCCGGGTGAGGATGCAGGGCATCAACCATTGCCATCACTTCAACAGAGAGATCAGACAGATTTTGCGTCAGCTGCCCGCCCCCAAAAATAACGGCGTTGAGATATTGCTGCTCAACATCCGTTAACTGAAGCACTTTACCAATACGGTTAAGTGCAGCCGGTGAAATCCGGATATCCCTTCCCTGCTCCAGCCACGTATACCAACTGACACTTACCGCAGCCAGCTGCGCTACTTCTTCTCTGCGCAATCCTTTAACACGCCGGTTAAGTGAGCTAAATCCGTACTCCTCTGGGTTTAATTTTGCCCGGTGTTTTAAAAAGGAAGCTTTTTATATCGGTATGTCTGGGCACAAATGCTCCTGAGTATGACCTGTAATCACAGGATAACGTCTCCTCTTTTCACCTTTCATACAGCGTTTATTATTGTCGCCGCCGCTGAGGGTAAAGAGGATTTTCACTTTTCATTTTCATCAGTGCCGATGATAACAGCTACCGCAAGGCCGGGCATCTTGTGCCAGGCCAGACAATATTACAGACGTGACCGGATAACTTTAAGAATGAACGACAGCCGTACAAATAATTTCATCATTATGCTCACCGGTATTTTAACGCTGGTAACCGTGATGGGCATCGGCCGCTTTTCACTGACACCCCAGATCCCCTTAATGATAGGGGACGGCTATCTCACCCTGTCTGGTGCAGGAATAGTGGCCGCGATGAATTACATTGGCTATTTAGCCGGAGCCATACACGTCAGCCGGATGAAACAGGGTCATGCCTTTTTTCTCAAAGCAGGCATTTTGGCAACGGTGCTCGTAACGCTGCTTTCAGGCACGACCTCTTCGTTTATCCTTCAGTGCCTGTTCCGTCTCGTTGCAGGCGCAGGGGGTGCCTGGGCACTGATTATAGTGACTTCATGGACGCAGCTCAGGCTGGGTAACAATAATGCGCCCCGCCTCTCTGCGGCCGTTTTTACTGGTCCCGGCGTCGGGATCACGCTAACCGGTGTGCTGGCATGGTTGATGGCTTGCTTTCACTTCAGTTCCTCTTACGCCTGGTATATCTATGGTGCTGTGGCACTGATTATTAGTCTGTTGATCTGCCGTGCGCTTCCGGCTGAATTTGGTCCGGTCAGCGCCCATGCTGACCTGCATCCACCCGTTAGCAAGGAATTGAAAAAGCTGGTGGTTATCTACTCTCTGGCCGGGTTCGGTTACATTCTGCCGGCCACCTTTCTTGCTCAGATGGCCCACAGCGCCTTCCCGGAAGGGGATCTGGCCGCCTTTTTCTGGCCCCTGTTCGGCCTGTCTGCTGTAGCCGGAGTGGCGCTGGTGATTCTTTTTGCGGCGCGCTTCAATACGCAGCGTTGTCTGGCGGCCGCAATGATGCTGCAGGGTGTTGGCGTGGCGGCCTCAGTGGTTATGCAGAGCACTGCGGGCCTTTTACTCTCCACTGTGTTAACCGGGCTGGGATTTCTTTCAATTATGCAGCTGACAATGCGTTTCGCTCGTGAGATTTCAACAGGCTCACTGGCCCGAATGGTCGGCTTACTGACTTCTGGTTATGCAACCGGGCAGCTGGCCGGTCCGCTGCTCTCTTCAGCAAGCGTGGCGGTGTCTGGTACGTTAAATGAGGCCATTATCCTGGCGGCGGCAGGGCTTATTGCAGGCGGGGTTAGCGTCATGACACTCATCCAGCCGGGGAAAAGCAACGCTTAAGGCTAAAAACAACCTGGCTCTTCCCATTTTAAGGAAGAGCCATTGACCAGACCGGTAACTGTTATCATCAATCAGCTACAGAAAGAGAAAGGTTTGCACTCTCTTTTTGTGCTGCCCATGCAAAGAGTGCAGAAGCAATCAGAAGAACCAGTCCAAGCGCAAAAGGACTCCACCAACCGACAGCATCAAACAGAATCCCGCCCAGGCCTGCTCCGACAGTAATCGCCAGCTGGATAGTGGCCACCATCAGCCCGCCGCCCGCTTCAGCATTTTCTGGCAAGGCTTTACTGAGCCAGAGTCCCCACGCTACCGGCGCTGGCGTAGAAATCAGGCCCCATGCGGCCAGTAAAATCGTTACAACCATAAAAGAAGCGCCCGCCCCGATAAGCAATCCCGCTATCAGCGCCATGGCAAGCGGTATCGCGATCAGGTATGCGTAAAGGCCTCGTTGCAATAAATGCCCGATAAACCCGGTGCCAGCCAGTCCAAAAATACCCAAAGCTAACAGCATTAGTGAAAGTTGCGTCACCGAAACCCGCGTGATCTCCTCCAGAAAAGGGCGCAGGTAAGTGAAAATGGCAAACTGCCCCATAAACAGGAACATAATGCCTGTCATTCCCAGCGCCACCTGTGGCATGCGAAGTAAAGAAAAAGGGTTAGCCGAATGGCTTTTTGCTGTAGTCGCTGGCATCAGGGGAATGCTGCGCCACTGCCAGATAAAAGCCATAACAGCCAAAGGCACCACAATGAAAAAGATCCTCGCCAGCCGATATACTGGCCCAGAAAACTGCCTAGTGGTGCAGCAACGGTGGCTGCCAGCGCGTTACCGCCATTAATCAATGCCAGCCCTTTGGCGACGGCATGAGCGGGGATCAGACGCATCACGGTGGCCGTCGACATTGACCAAAAACCACCGATAGCAACACCCAACAGCGCACGTCCCGCCATAAAGGTTATACCATTGGTCGCCAGCGTTACCATCAGGCCTGAAATCGTCAGCAGAAAAGTGAAGCTCAGCAGGACTTTTTTACGATCGATATGCCCTGTAAGCGGTGTGTTCAGCAGACTGGTAATCACTGCGAACAGCCCCGATACTGAAATGGCCTGACCCGCATTTCCCTGGCTGAGGCCTAGATCGTCAGCAATCGGTGTCAGCAGGCTTACCGGCATAAACTCCGAGGCAATAAGAACAACCACCCCGAGCGTCATTGAAAAGATGGCTCCCCATGCGGGATGATGGCTGACGTGTGTTTTATTGTCTGAAGTGGCAGGCGCTGTAGGCATTTTTCTGTTCCGTTAAAAATTCAGCACCCAGTTTAAAACAGTTTGATAGCTTTGATTATCCAGGGTAATTTTTAAGTACTTTTGAATTTTACTCAACAATAAGCGTCTCCGTTATGAATGACATCCTGGCTTTTCTGGCAGTGGCTAAAGAACAAAGTTTTACCAAAGCATCACGTACTCTTGGCGTTACGCCTTCTGCACTGAGCCATACGGTAAAGCATCTTGAGGAAAGGCTGGGAGTGAGGTTACTTGCCCGCACAACACGTAATGTTGCCCCCACTGAAGCGGGAGAACGGTTATTACAGTCAGTTGGTCCACTTTTTGAGCAGATAAACACAGAAATCGACAGAATCGGTGAAATGAGAGATAAGCCAGCCGGAAATATTCGCCTGACCTGTTCAGATGATGCGGCTGAACAATTACTGCGGCCTGTTTTACCTGCGTTTTTCCGCCAGTATCCAGACATCAACGTAGAAATTTGTATCGATTATGGTTTTACCAATATTGTCAGTGAACGCTTTGATGCCGGTATACGCCTCGGTGAATCAATCAGCCTTGATATGATTGCTGTTCGCCTCGGACCGGACTGGCGCCTGTCAGTGGTGGGCTCGCCTGATTATTTCAGCCATAATCCAAAACCTCATCACCCACAGGCGTTAACCACTCACAATTGCATAAACATTCGACACGCTATTGGTGGAAGTGCTTATGCCTGGGAGTTTGAGAAAGATGAGCGAAAAATCAACGTCCGGGTTAATGGCCAGTTCACCGCAAACAGTAACATTCATATCCTCAACGCTGCCCTTGACGGCATCGGCCTGGCGTATCTTCCTGATTATATGGTAGAAGAGCATATTAAAGAGGGGCGTCTTATTGAGGTTCTGGCAGACTGGAGTCCCTATTTCGAGGGCTATCATCTCTATTATCCTCACAGAAGAAATACGTCTTCGGCCTTTTCTGTCTTTGTCGAGGCCGTGAAATATCAGGGGCAACGCACCGCGTCTTAATAAGAGATGATGCCCCTGATACAGATAAATAAAGGCGAGTATGACACCGCTCCGATCACGTCACGCCTTTTGGTCAGTTGATTCCTTTTGTCCAGACTTCGCAACCTGTGCCCGGTAAGGTATAGTCCGCTTTTTTACGGAGGAACCATGCTGATCAACTCATCTATTCGCCTTAACAAATACATCAGCGAGAGCGGGATCTGTTCTCGTCGTGAAGCCGATCGCTACATTGAACAAGGGAATGTTTTTATTAACGGCAAACGGGCCGCGATTGGCGATCAGGTATCAGCTGGCGATGTGGTAAAAGTTAATGGTCAGCTTATTGAGCCACGTAATGAAGACGATCTGGTATTGATTGCGTTAAATAAACCGGTTGGCATTGTCAGTACCACCGAAGAGGGTGAAAAAGACAATATTGTTGATTTTGTGAATCACAGTAAACGAGTCTTCCCTATTGGCCGCCTGGATAAAGATTCTCAGGGGCTGATTTTCCTGACCAATCACGGCGATTTAGTGAATAAAATCTTACGCGCCGGCAACGATCATGAAAAAAGAGTACATGGTGACCGTCAACAAACCCGTGACTGATGAGTTCATCCACGGTTTGGGTGCCGGTGTGCCAATGCTCGGAACGGTTACCAAAAAATGCAAGGTGAAGAAAGAGGCACCCTTTGTGTTTCGTATCACGCTGGTGCAAGGGCTTAACCGTCAAATTCGCCGTATGTGCGAACATTTTGGTTATGAAGTTACCAAACTTGAGCGTACCCGCATTATGAACGTCAGCCTGAAAGGCTTGCCTTTGGGTGAATGGCGAGATTTAACAGACGATGAATTGATCGGGTTGTTTAAACTGATTGAAAATTCAACATCTGAAGTGAAAAAGCAAAAAAAACGCCCGCTAAGGCGGTAGCTAAAAAGCCGGGTAATAGCGGCCCCAAAAATGCTGAAAAATCGGCTGGCAACCTCGCCTCTCGCAAACGTTTTACTCAGCCTGGGCGGAAGAAAAAGGGCCGCTAAGCACGCCATTCGTTCTGTACAGGTAATTGTCCGTTGCAAGAAAACGTCCGGTTGAAGAAGTGTCGCCGGTATAGCTTTCACTGTTACGTGCCGCCATGCTCCGTGCGGCACGGCTAATAATCTCAGCCGGAAATTTAGATTCCGTTAAATATCACGACACGCCTTCTGCGACATTAAGAACGGTTAATCTACTGTTGGCGTGAAAATGACTGTTAGCTTTTCGCGATAATGCCCGGCGTTTTATCCTTTACCAAAAATTTATTGACACTGAGCTGTAACGGCGCTGGTATACAGAGCACTGGTGTAGTAATACCTGGTAGCCTGACCGGACGAATTTTATTCTGATTGATCTGTGTCCAGACGATGTTCTGATTATTCATTACCTTTCTTAGCCTGAGAAATATTCAGTTCCTTCGCCAGAGAGCCGGTTGTAGCAGCCTCTTTTCCGTTAGGGAAAAGCACGGCGGTAGTGAAATCAGCAGGTGTCGTGTCGCTCAAGGCCTGACCACCCCAGCTTACTGCCGGAGGAATAGTGTTGGTAGTAGCACCGGCATTATTAACCAACTGCGGCGCGGTAACTAACTTCATATGAATAGCACCCGCTGAGGCGCTCATTGCATTTGACCCAATCCTGGTCATCATAGAGACCGGGGATAAACCAGTCCCTGAAACATATTTCATCTCAACAGATTTTGGTAAGGCACTACCATCAGATAGCGTCATATCAATTGTCGGGTCAACGTTCGCCGTGACAGTGATATCTTTCTGAACGGCATAAGCTGAACCTGTCAGGCAAACAAAAAAGCAGCAAAAGTGAGAGGTTTAGTAATATAAGTTTTCCATGTATTCTTTTTAATTCAGACGTAATGTCATACAGAAATTCATTATTTATCAACAATTTGGTTGCAATGTGTTTAGCAAAAAATAAACGTTACTTTCATTTGATTAACATTAAACACTCGTTGGCCTTGTTTTTTCCAAGCCAGCTTTTGTATTTAATGATTATTTTTCCTTGTTTTTTTATTAATGGTAAATGATATTACCTCCCAGGAAATAAATTTATATTATCAGTTTTCCATTGACATGCTGTTTCAGGCTTACCTTGATGGCTTAATCCAACATCAATGATTTTTATCCGCTGATTACCCTTATTTTCTAACTTCTTGTGATCTTTAGTCAGAGAAGTGGAAATTTGCGGATTGCGTGGAGGAACAGTAACCAGAATTCCCCAAACAAGATTTACACTGACATCTGTCGTAATCTTTTTACCGGCATTACTCAATGCAGGATCATCCGGTGATGGTACGCCTTCAAACATCACGCGATATATTTGTTCTGTTTCAGGTATATTCATTGACACGAAACGAATAAGTTTGCTACTTCCTCCGGGAATAGCCGATTTCGGTGGCATGACAACCAAATCACTTCCCTTTCCAGGTTTAATTTCAATCTCTTTTTCATCTGGCGCCCCCGGACTGATAATCTTAAACACCTTTGTTTGCACAAACTGCACGTCCCGTGATTTTGATATTAATCGTACACTCCCTTCACCTTTTTCATTAAGACCAACGACCATAGGGTAAACAGTCATATTTGCCTGAGCAGCAAAAAGAAAAAATTGACAACACCATGAATAACATATGACGCAATCCATTTATATTCATTTTAACTTTTTAATAACCGTAAAATTTTTTCTCTATCCGTGTTGTTTTTGGGGTTTTATATTTCACCGCTAACGAGCGATCTGTATTTTGAGTTCCGGAAAAATTAAATCAACTTTAAGTGAGTTATTTAACAGGAATTTAAGTGAAAAACAGAAGGCAACAAAAAAACCATAAAAAAGCAAATTAACTCTCCTTAATAAATTACAAGCTCTTAAAAGGAGTGTTTGAGAAAATCATGGCCTGCTATATACAGCTTCAGGATTAAGCGTGCAGGGCATTTTTACTTATCCCTGTGGCAACTGCCTTTCTCTGAACGGACCGATCTGGATTAGATTTGAAATGTTGCAGATATGTTTTTTTGTTATTTTTTGATTATCATTCCAGACAAAAACCGAAAATGACGATAACAGAGGCAAAGACAATGACGGAACGTAAGGGTAGGGTAATTGGGGTTATCAGCGAGGAGCTGACTCATCCCTGCGTTGTGAAGATGCTGAACGAAGTGACCCACCAGCTTAATACTCGTGGCGCTCTGACGCTGCTGCTGAATGTCGACTCGCCAGAGAATCGTCAGTCAGTTATGCACTTTATGACGCAGCAACCGATTGATGGCGTGCTGGTCGTTTCGACTGTTTATCGTGACGCGCTAAACGCAGCCGCTGAAGCGTTATCTTCAACCCTGATGCATCTGTGCAGCAGCTCTGATCATAACAATCCCCGGGTTGTCACTGCTGATGACTACACTGCCGGGGAAGAAATTGCGCAACTGATGCTGTCGCAGGGGCACCAGCGTTTTGGCTACATGCAGGGATATGAACGCCTTTCTTCACCCTTGCGACGAATGAAGGGCTTTGCCGCCGGTTTAGAAGCGGCAGATAAAACAGCAAAGGTACTGGTGGCGGGCAGTCACGATCGCGAGCTGGCCTACCAGGCAATGATGGCTTACCTGAAGCGTACCCGGGCATCGGAGCGCATTGAGGCACTCTTTTGCGAAAATGATCTGCTGGCATTTGGCACGATGCAGGCAATTCGTGATTTTGGTCAGGGGACGCATATTGCTGTAGTGGGCTTTGGCGATATTGATGAAGCGCGCACATCAACCTGGCACCTGACAAGCTGGTCACAGCATAACGACTTACTGGTGACAGAGGCTCTCAACCGGTTACTGGACAACCGTTATGATGAGAATGGCCTATGGCGGCGAGGTGAACTGCAAATTCGGCACTCGCATCTGGGTAAAGAAGTGCCGGGAGAAATGGCACAATGTGGATGTGCCAGCCGTCACTGATGCAGAAAGCCAGCACAGGAGCACTCGCTGTGCTGGCTTTTATAGCTGCGCTTCACTGAATTTTTACCCGCTTTTACCGCTGCTTAAAACGTTGCATTCAAACCCACATTCCAGGTGACTTCATTATATTCACTGACGCCCCCACCGCAGAAACCGCCGCAAAGGCACTTACCGTCTGACCAAGCGGTACGTTCGCACCGACAGCCATATCCAGCCAGTTTTCGTCGCGCGCTTCGCCGGAACGACTGAACGACGTGCGTGTGGATTTTAACCCCGCCGTCACGGGTGAGTCAGTATCACCGAATTGATGGTTATAACTGACCTGCGCCCACGGATTGACCGACAGCTGCTGAGTATCAATGCGCCAGCCCAGCGAACCGATTTGAGAATGAGTGGTCTGATCGTAATAGCGCATCGCGCTGCTGCTGTTACCCTGCTCCTGATAGCCGCCAACGCGAGCATAGTCAAGCGCATAACTGGCAACGGGGCCAGTTGTGACATAAGAACCCAACGGCAAATCCCAGCCAGTTTGCACCCGTAACCCCAGTAGTTTGCCCCCGGTATTGCCCTGCTCAGTGCGGGTAGCGGGCCCCAGCTTTACCTGACGCTCAATGTCATCAAAATCCAAATCGGCATAGTGAATATCGGTGTTGATCCACCCTTGATCCAGAATGCTTAACTGGCTCCACAGCGCCACCAGGTTACCACGTAAGCGGTAATCGTAACGGGATGAGGGCTGCTGGTGCTGATTCGCAGTAGAAAGCAGTGCGCCCGCCTGCCAGTTTTCCGTTACCTGATATCCCAGACCCAGTGCCAGATTGGTCGTGGTAGCGTCGCCATCGTTCCAGGCGTCGCCTTTGCTGTTTGAATGCTGTCCCGCATAGCCACCAAAAACCGTGAGCTGGCCTGCGCTGGCAGGTCGATGGCGCTGCTGTTGCAAATGCCCATCCAGCGTATTATGTACGTCACGCACCATTGCCAGCGGGGATTGCGTCAGCGCCGCCACCTGCAGAGGCGCATCCAGCACTGACTGAATATAATCTGCGATAAGCGCATGCACCGCCGGGGAAGGATGTAAACGGTCAGCAAACAGATAGCTTTGTGCGCTGGAGAATCCAGGCGTAGATGAGGTACAGACTGAGGCTGAAACACCGGTTGGGCAAGCCATTCCCGCCGTGTTGCTGATGCCATAAAGAGCGGGATTGGCAATCACTTCACTAAATAAACCGTTAACATCAACCCGCACAATATTGCCCTGTGTAGCCACCAATCCACTCTCTTCAAGCTGGTTATAACGGTCGGTTAACGTTGCCGCCTGGTCGCTTATGGTTTGCCAGGCGGCAATCAGCTGTTGGGCCAGCGCATCACGCACGGCGGGAATGGAGGAAATTTCAGACGCCGCCTGCGTCAGCGCCGTTTCAATCGCCTGCTGGCGTGATGCGGCATCCGGCGTTACGGCGCTGTCAAGAGACTGGAACGCCGCCGCCAGTGCAGGTTCAGCGGCTGGCCCCAGCAGGCTGAGAATCGCTTCTGTCACTGCAGGCGTTGCGCCTACATCAGGAACGGTAGGCACAATCACTGCCCCCGCGCCTGCATCCAGTAACGTTTTTACCTGCGCGGCAGCCGCTGTTGCGCTGTTATCAACAATTTCCGTTGCGAACAGCGGACTGATGACCGCCGCAGCCAGATCGTTGCCACCGATCCAGTGAATATACAGACCATTGCTGTCAGCCCTTCCCCCATGGCGGTAAACCAGGCAGAAACCTGATCTTGCGTATTGAGATCCGGATTCAGTAAAGGCGTCGCTACCGCGCCTCCAGCGGCGTAGTTGCTTCCCCCTGAGAAGAGGGAAGCAGCGTTTGTCCCATATTCTGAGCAAGGATTTCATCATAAAGCGGATGCGTAGCGCCATCCCAGGTGTAACGGCCAATATTACCGCCATCACTTAAGCTGTCGCCGAAAACGGTGAGACTATCCCATGCTGAAGCGGAAACCGGCATCAACAAAGCACTTAGCGTAGTAATAACCGCGAGGGAAGTGTGAGAGGACGCATTGGTATTATTCTTCATCATCAGCTCCGAATTAACAGTCAGACTGAAGCCCGCAAGCCTGACCGCATTGTTCAACGGCTTGCGCTTTTTATCAGCAGCGTTTCAGCGCAAGAGAAATGTTTACCACTTCACGTCATAACGTGCGGAACGATGCCGCTAAGGCAAAGAATCGAAGTGATCCTTTCAGAGAAGAAACAAGGACAAATTAAAATTGAGCCAGTGAAAATCTTTATCAGTGTGGCAAAGAATTTTCCGGCTGCGCGGGAAATCAGCGTTAAATCTGTTTTGTATCGATAAGCGCGTGGTTCATCTCAATTTATTCAGCGTGGCTTCGCTGGCGCGACAGCAGGCTATAGTGTCTGTTTACCCTGCCGTTCGAAAAATGCCCTGTTGTACGTTAATCAAAGCGGTGGTATCCGGTGCAAGCGGCAGGGACCTAAACAAACCCGTGCAGATGTTTATATTCACTGGCAATAAGGAAAAGAGATGAACGATACTTCCCACTTCGGCGATCTTACTCGCTCCGATATGTTGCAGCGTCCCCCCGCAGGTGAAACCAAAGAAGCATCAAACCAGCCCCTTGTTGTTACGCCGACATTTGTATTACGTAGCGATAATACGCAGTGGACTGAACGCCCGCACGATAAAGGGTCTTCTGTTGATTGCACAGGAAAAGAAGTGACTGAGCCAGATCGCCATGCTGCAAAACTGGCACTGGAGGCTGAACCAAATCTTGCCTTTGAACACTGGGATGAATACTGGCGTAAGGTACATGGGCCGAAATTTGCCTATGCGGGGCCCGGTACACAAAATGACAGCGTTTTGCGCTACGATCAGGTTCACCGGCTGGCATCTGGCCCCTCCTCCTGGTTTAGACCCCCTATCGTGCCATGATCGACGATCACAACCGCCTCGTCGCTGACCCCGCAGCACGAGTGCCGGTCTATCATCGTCTCTCATGGGATGGGTTTGCCTACATCGCTTACAACTCAGTAGACGACACAGAACAAACCCTTACACAAGAGCAGTATGCCAAACGCATTATTGCCGATGAGCAAACGGTGTTTCGTAAAGTTACGCGGCAGCTGGCGCGTGAATTCATTATTATTCCCTCTGCCCGTCACCGCGATCCTTTCAGCCTGGTGAAAATTCATTACCGGCAGCCCGCTTTGAGCCGGGAAGCATTTCAACACCAGTGGTTGCACGATCATGCCGATCTCGTCGCCTCCATGGACGCAACAAAAAAATATGTCAGCCGCTATGCTCAGCTTCACCCCTTTGACCTGACGCAGGAAGATCCTGAAGGCGAGAAAATAGATGGCATAACCGTCCTGTCTTTCGCGTCCTTAAATGATGTAGAAGACTATATCTGCACACGTGACTGGGCACATATTGAAGCCGCTGAGCACACCATTATTGATTCTGAGCGATCTGAATTTTGGACAGCAGTAAATTATAATGTAATTAACCGGTTGTCATCAGAAAAAGTCACCAAAAAAACATGATGTTAATGCAGCCAGACAAAAATATTATATCGGCATGATGTGGGTTTTAATAAACGGCTGGCTTCAAAGCCGTTTATTGAACGATGCACAACCATTTTTATCTTCATAATTTTTTAATATATATGGATTATTTCACCTGGTGTTAATGGCAACTACTTTTCACACGCAATAATTATTCAGAAACAACCTTATGCCACACGAATTAACTGTTAACAGCAATGCTGCTATTGCAATAGAGATAACCGGCGTATGACAGACTCGTCCATATTAAAATGGCTGAATCGCCGTTTAAAAGTTTGCATGTTAACCCGCAGTTGATAAAAGCACGCATTTTGCGCTATGAATATAAGCAGATTATCTCTGTTAACGATATTTCGATGATGCGTTTATTTCGTTGAATCACGCCAGCACGGTGACAGGTCGCGAGCCGACGTCACTTTGCCGCCAAACCTGAAAATTACACTTTTGCTGTTAACCTGGCTCAAAACCTGCTCATGATTTGACCTTTTGGGTCAGTGGGTTACCTTACCTGCGCGCAGTGCTGACTTTAAAGGTGATAATGAGAATTATTATGGTATTATCGCGGTGACCCTTTAGCTTGCTTTATCTTGTCGTCTTTTATCGCTTTTCATTCCTTGTTGTGCACAGGTGATCCTTTGAATCAGGTAGCCGCTAATCCGTTTCCAGTTGGGGGAAATATGAATCAAATGGTTTACGTAGTAGATGATGATGATTCAGTAAGAAATTCTCTGATACAACTACTTCGCTCAGAAGATTATGATGTTGCGGATTTCTCTTCACCTCAGGATTTTTTATCACATCCCATCTACCCTGCGCCCTGTTGTCTTATTCTGGATATTAACATGCCCAATTTAGACGGATTAAACGTTAACCGCACATTACATCAACGGGGCTATTCAATACCCACTATTTTTCTTACCGGATTTGGCACTATTCCTGTCACGGTAAAAGCAATGAAAGAGGGCGCTTACGAATTTCTGACTAAGCCTGCCGATCCTGAGGAAATTCTCAATAGCGTTTCTAAAGCATTGCACATTTCCCAGGAAAATATGGTCTCTTCAATTGAAAAGCTCGACCTGACAGTTCGCCATCAATCACTCACTCCCCGCGAGTCTGAAGTCATGTTACTGGCTATTGGCGGCCTGCTGAACAAACAAATTGCGCACGAGATGGGGGTAAGTGAAATTACCGCTAAAGTACACAAGCGACGCGTAATGGAAAAAATGCAGGCACGTTCACTTTCTGATTTAGTCAGAGCAGCCGAAAGGCTCAATCTGGGTAAGTCTCGCAGCCGGTAACGCCTTTATCCTTATCGGTGCAGGAAAATTGCGCCGGTAAGAAGGCCAGCCTGTTACGTGTTCTGTTCTGGCTTTACCTCCAGAGTAAACCAGAACACGCTTCCATGTGGCAGCCGGTTGTCAGCCATTAATTCCCCACCATGTTTTTTGATAATGCTTTGACTGATGGTAAGCCCCATGCCCATCCCCTCTTTCTTTGTCGTGAAGAATGAGTCGAAAAGATGACCGATAACGTCGGGTGACAAGCCGCTGCCTGTATCAGCCACTTCGAAGCGTAGCGTATCTGCGCTGGGGTTGGTTGAGGTCAGTGTCAGTATTCGGGGACGATGCTCAACACCGCTCATCGCTTCGATCGCATTAACGATAAGATTGAGCAAAACCTGCTGTATCTGAATATTGTCACAGTAGATTTCGGCGCTGTTTGCCTGCAGTTTTAACTCCAGCGCGATCCATTTTTGTTCAATTTCGTTGCGCGAAATAGACAGAATATGGCGGGCAATGGTGTGCAGATTCGCCTGTGTGAATAAAGTTTCTTGTTTTCGGGTTAAGGCATGAAGGCCGCGAATGATGTCGCCCGCACGTTTCCCCTCAGTAATGATCTCCTGCAAACTTTCCCGCGCGTTTGCCAGATAACGCGGATCCCGATTCAGCCAGCGCATGCTCGCCCCCGCATTGGCAACAATCGACATTAATGGCTGGTTTATTTCATGCGCGATTGAGGCAGTAAGCTGACCAATCGTGGTGGCACGTGAAACGCGCGCCAGATCCGCCTGGGCAATGCGAACGGCATCTTCCGCCTGACGCTGCGCCGTAATATCCCGAATAATGCCAAAATATTCTTTAACATCAGGCCAGTTTTCAACGGGATCGCCAATTCCCAGGATATAGCGACAGTCGCCATCGGGTCGCAGAATACGGAACTCCGCCCGCATATTCATGCCATTACGCACGCTCTCCGAGACCCGCTCACTGATACTGGGTTGATCGTCTGGATGAACGCGGGTTAAAAAATCAGCCATTGAAAGGGATTTTTGCGCGGCAGGTAACCCGAGAATGCGGCCATATTCATCCGATATCATCATCAGATCCTGTTTCAGTTCCCAGCGCCAGCTTCCGGTATTGCTAATCTGTTCGCCTTGCATCAGAGAGGTCTGGCTGGCACGCAGTTCTTTCTCAACCCGTCGGCGCTGTACGTTCTCTTCAAGCAATTCACTATACAAACGTGCCGTTTCAAGTGAAACGGCTGCCTGAGCACCTAACGTGCTAATGATTTTTGAATGTTCGGCGGTAAATACATCAGGCATGAGCCGGTTTTCAAAATAGAGCACGCCAACCAGTTTGGCCTGTTTGAATACAGGAACACACATTACCGCCGCGCCGGAAGCGACAAGATAGGGATCCTGACTGAACGGGCTAAATATCTCTGGCTTTCCGGTACGGATTTCCTGTCCGGTACGAATTACCGCAGACAGAACGGAAAGCGGCAAATCAGTTGCTGTCGGCGCTTCATTCACAATGTCAACGCGGATCCCGTCAGGGGTCATTACCGCTTTTGCTTCTGTTTCAGGCAGGTTATTGTCCAGGATGCGGATCAGTAAACAACGTTGTGCGCCCGCTCGCTCCAGCAGCATCATCATCAGCGTATTGATCAGGCGGTCAAGATTGATCTCTTCTGTCAACGCTCTGATGGCCGTCACCACACTCTCTAAATCACGCACCGTTTCATTCTGTGCGAAAGAGATGGTGTTGAAAGGCGTTACTGGCGCAGCAGTGACCAGATAGGGGTGTTTTCTTTCAAGCTGCCTCACCTTAGCCGCTGCCCCCCACTCTCTCCAGGCGTTGATCGCTTTTTTAAAGTAGGCATCAGCCGCAACATTCAGGCCTGCATAATGGGCAAAGTTCCCTGCCAGTTCATGACACAGTGCATTGATGTGTATAAAGCCGCCTTCCTGTGAAAGACGTATTGCTGTCTCATATTTTTCCATGGCGGGCAGGCTTTTTCCCTCCAGGCGGCATATTTCTGCCGACAAGAGCGCCTCTTTGTCAGAAAAAGTACCAGGATTCTCGTTTGCCCAGCCGGCAATTTGCTGGTAGTGATGCACGACTTTGTTCTGAACATCCGGCGTGTATTGTTCAGCAATCAGTGGCACCGTCAGCGAAAGTGCACTGTAAAAATGAAAATCAAAAATATGAATATGTCCGGCAATGGACTCTCTCAACCGTGCGGCCTGATCAAAACAGTGGCTGGCGCTGATAAATTCTTCACTTAAAAAATGCGCTTTGCCACGGTATATCCACGACCAGAATTTGACCAGCGCGATGGCCCCTGACGGCGTCGCGGTGGGCGCCGTATCCGGTGAGAAGGCGGAAAAAAGATGATGGCCTGTCAGGGGGTCGCCCGTTGGATTGCGCAGCGTGTTAACATAGCAACGCTGCATAATCAGAACGTTTTCCACATCTTTAAATCGTGCTTTGCGAACGAAAGCCAGCGCACGCTCAATGGAGGTCAGAATCGCATCAAGATGATCGCCCCGCGCCAGGCAGTTCATGATCTGATGGCGCAGCGCGAAACAGGCCGTGGTGCGATCGCCGATAGCCACAGCAGCAGCAAACGTCGCTTTTGCGCAATCTATCGCAAATGAAATGGGTTGCGTCCAGATGCTTAATCTGTCGAGTGAGATTAATGTTCTGGCGCGATACTGCGTGAAATCATGTTGATTAACCAATTCGCGGGCGAGAATGCCGCACCGGAAACCCAGCTTATATTCACCATAGCGATCTCCGATGAGTACGCCATACCATGAGATGGCAAAGGCAGATGCTCCCGTTACGCCATGATCAAGCGTGAGATGCAGCATTTTGCATAGCAGCAGAAAATGCAATCGCGGGCAGACAAAAATGGCGAACACAGTCGAGCTGGCTAACAGATTCATCACCGATTCGATTTCATGATCCTGCATTAACGCTAAGGGCATAAAGGCACTATGCGGATCGCGACCTACCCGCTGCTGAAGTGATGTACGTGCCGCATCACATTCATCATTATCAGGATGGCGAATGAAATGAATGCCGAAAACGGCCAGCCAGGCGATGGTGGTTTCCAGAGCCAGCGGAATATCTGACTGACGCATATGAATTTCAGCCATCAGACAGGCCGCCCTGGCTTTTTCGGTCAGATCGCCAGGGGCGCTCAACATTTTTCCGCAGATATTAAGCGCAGACGCGAGATTACCATGCAGAAATTCACACTCCGCTTCTTCAAGCATGAGGATAAAAGGCCGCTGCGGTTTAAGCGTTCTGGCGGTTTGCAGAAAGCGCAGCGCAGACGCGTAATCGCCTGTGTTTTTGGCCCGTTTGGCGGCTAAAAACACCAGCGAATAGAACTCTTCAGCCCGAGCGGAGGCAGGCGGCGTCCCGGTGATCAAAGCGATATGGTAAACGGCACGGAACAGAGCATCGTTTCCCTCCGAATGAGAAATCTGCTCAGCTAACTGGCTGGCTGCCCGGTAATGCAAATGGTTTTGCGCCTCTGCCGCAATCAGGGCAAAAGCGGTTTCATGAACCCGATCATGGGTGAACGCATAGTTATCACCCGTGAGACTGATCAGCTGAGCCTGCACTGCCGGGGCTAACCTGTCGTTAATTTCTTCCCGCGTCAGGTATTTTACCTGGCTTAACAGCGTCAAGTTACCCGAGCCGCCAAGGCATGCGAGGCTGCCCAGTAAATCCTTGGTTTGCTCCGGCATAACGCTAAGCTGTTGCATTACCCTGCTGGCCACGTTCTCGGTATAACGGCGCGCCATTATTGCCTTGCGATCATAGCTCCATTTACCCGTATGCTTTGCCGACGTGATCAACCCATCCAGCGCAGCCTGTTGATAAAACTCCTGCACAAACAGAGGATTACCCCTGTTTTTTCATGAATTAATTGCGCTAAACCGGTGGTCGTTGAGGCGCGTACGTGCAACACACTGGCCAGCCAGCGCGCCACCGCTTTTACCGTAAGCGGCTCAGGCATGATTTCAACCACATTATTCGCAGCATGACGCAACCGGGTCAGATGCGCATGTATCAACGAGCACGGCAGTGACGCTAAGTCACGTTGCGTCACGATCAGCATCAACGGAATAGCTTCATGGTGTTTAAAAAGGTTTTCAAACAGGTGCAGACTGGCCTCATCAGCCCAGTGAATATCATCAATCAATATCACCAGCGGGAGTTCCGCTGTTGCAAATGCCTTGATTAAATTACATGCCGTTAAGGTGAACTGAGCACCTGCATTAACAAAATCTGTTTCAGTGGGCGTTTGCGATTTAAGGTTTAACAGCAAACCTAACTCGGGCACCAAATTCACCGCTAATCCTGCACAATCGCCAACCGCCTGCAAAATGCGCGATTTCCAGCGCGTCAGTTCGGCTGCAGGCATGCCCAGTATATGTAACGTCAACGATCGCAAAGCCGCGGTAACCAGCGCGTAAGGAATGACCGGTGAATACCGATCGGCTTTACTTACCGTCAAAAGCACTTTTTCTGCCTGAATATGTTTCAGGGCCGAGAAGATCAAAGAGGACTTACCCGTACCGGGGGCGCCAGTGATCATCACCAAACAAGATGTTCCGCTTTGACTGACCTTCTCCAGCACAGCCGTTAACCTGGCTGCTTGCGGGTGGGATGCATAAAGCGTGGCCGAGGGATCTGTTGCTGACAGCGTGTCCCGTAGGCCAGTAGTAAACTCTGCGATTTCGCCTCCTTCCGTCAGCGTGCCGTGACAACGTCTGAGATCGGCTAACAGTCCGGCCACGCTCTGATAGCGATTTTCAGGCAGCTTTGCCAGTAAACGCATAATGATTGCAGACAGCACGGAGGGAACATCGGGCCGGATGAAATGTGGAGGGCAAGGATCAGAGGCGATATGAAGATGCACCCATTCTGAATATCCCCCTTCGGCTGGCATGAAAGGCAACTTTCCTGTCAGCAACTCGTAAAGCACTATGCCAAGGCTGTAGAGATCGCTCAGGCTGTTAACGCGGTAAGGTGTACGGGTGGTATGTTCCGGCGACATATAAGCCAGCGTGCCGCCGCTAACCGGTAATCGCGAATGCAGCAAAGCCTCTGCAGAGGCAGAAGAAAGCCCAAATCCGCTTAAGCGAAACGCGCCATCATGATCATAAAAGTAGTTTGAGGGTTTAATATTGCCGTGAATGAGTCCCTGAAGATGCATCTCACTAAGCGGAGCGCACAATTTGATGGCATTGCTTAAAAATTCAGTGATCGCAGGTAACGGTGACCGCATCAGGCTGGTCAGCGTCTTAAAAGAAAAAGGCGGATAAATCAGTGCATACCGGCCATGATAAAAGGTATGCCCGGTCGGGATTATTGCCCAACTGTCTGCCAACTGATGTCGCAGCGCAAATTCATTTTTTAGCAGTTGTGTTACCTGAAACGCCGCTTCGTCGCTGGCTGCCCGGGCAATAATGAAAGTCTCGCCTGAAGTTTTAGAATGACACAGTGACCAGGCGATACCGCCTTCCAGGGCAAGTGAGGTTAAAATCACCTCGTCTGAGAGCGAAAGTCCCTCTTCTCCCTGACGCTGTGGAGAGAAAGGTAGTGAACTCATCAGTCCGTCTCCCCGGAAGTTAATTCGCGACGAATGTGGTAAAAAAGCATATCTATTTCAATAGGTTTGGCCAAAAATGCAATCGCACCTGACTCCAGCGCGCGCCAGGACATATCCTCATCGCTGTCTCCCGAGATGAGAATACCCAACGGCTTTCTTAGCCGGTGACACAACTCACGGAACAGCTCCAGTCCGCTTTGTCCTTTCAGTCTGACATCAATAATAAAAAGGCAGCGTCAGCAAGCGCGATATCGTCATTGAGTAACGCCTCCGCCGAGGAAAAAGCCGCAGTAGCATAGCCTTCTGATTCAAGTAGATTGCTCAATCCGTTGCGGACGGAACGTTCGTCATCGACGATGATAATGCGCTGTGACAGCGTCATGCTGTGTTCCTCTGGCAGTATTCACGCAGGTGAGCACGCTTTCCAGGGTGCTTTTCGCTCGCAGGCGGCGTGCCGGTGATTTCAGACACACATTCATAGTGAAACCTGGCGAGAGTAACAGGCTGTCAGATAATCAGGCAGATCAGCTGTTTATTCACCAGCATACCGAAGCGTTCCAGCAAGGCAACCACAGGCAATGCCGGTGAACGGAGACAGAGCACGGTATAAACCGCCCTTTGACTTAACCTGCCCCTGCAAGCGCCGGGGCTCTCCTTTCATACGGCAAGCTAACCGGCGCGATGAGCCCCGGTTAGCTAAGGAGATTAGCGTGCAGGAACCGGAGCCAGCGTGTGATGCTCGCTCTTCTGGCGAGAAGGCGCTTTATGCACCATGGTGTAAGCGTAATCCACACCGATGCCGTAGGCGCCAGAATGCTCTTTTGCAATATTCATTACCGCATCGTAGGTATCCCGGTGTGCCCAGTCACGCTGCCACTCCAGCATAACCTGCTGCCAGGTTACCGGGATCACACCGGCCTGGATCATGCGCTGCATAGCATAGTCATGGGCTTCTTTAGTGGTGCCGCCGGAAGCATCTGCCACCATATAGATCTCATACCCGCCTTCCAGCATGGCACACAGCGCAAAGCTGTTGTTGCAGACTTCAGTCCAGAGACCCGACACAACCACTTTTTTCTTGCCGTTCTTCGCGAGTGCATCGCGCACTTTCTGGTCATCCCACGAATTCATCGAGGTGCGCTCCAGAATATCCTGCCCTGGAAACACGTCCAGCAATTCAGGATAGGTGTGGCCAGAAAAGCTTTCAGTCTCAACCGTGGTGATGATTGTCGGGATATTGAAAACTTTCGCCGCTTTTGCCAGCGCAACGGTATTGTTTTTTAACACCTGACGGTCAATTGACTGCACGCCAAACGCCATCTGAGGCTGCTGGTCGATGAAAATAATCTGGCTGTTATGAGGAGTCAGTACTTCAAGCTTAGAGTCAGACATGCGTTTACCCATTGAGGTTAATGTAGCTGGATTTCCGTGAATATGAATACGGCGCAAAAGAAGGCAGTAACCCGAAGTCCCTTACAGATCGTTGCTCACGTTTTAACGTGATCCTGAATCTGACTGGAAATTACTGTCTGGCAGGAGTGTATGAGACTTTTTTTTCGGCACTATTATCTCTGTGTATAACTATACGTTCGTATAACTAGACGCTGTGACATCACGCTACCCATAATCCCGCCATATCTGTGCCCTGCATGACTTGCGGCAGCGCAATCCCCGTCCTGCGACAGCAGTCGCTTTAGCGGACATATCGGTTCAGGAGGATTTATGGTTTCGCCTGGTAAAGCAGAGCTGATTTTAACGAATGGCACCTTCCATACTGTTGATCGGGAAAACCCGATCGCCGACGCTGTCGCGATTCGTGAAGGCAAGTTTCTGGCAGTAGGAAGCCTTGCAGAAGTCATGCAACATCACTGCGAAGGCACTAAAATTATTGATTTAAAACGCCACACAGCGGTTCCTGGCCTTAATGATTCACATTTACATCTGATCCGTGGTGGTCTGAATTACAACCTTGAACTGCGTTGGGAAGGCGTTCCGTCACTGTCCGATGCGTTACGTATGCTCAAAGAGCAGGCGCTGCGTACTCCAACACCCCAGTGGGTTCGCGTAGTGGGTGGCTGGACGGAGTTTCAGTTTGCCGAGCGCCGCATGCCAACGCTGGATGAAATCAATGAAGCCGCACCGGACACACCCGTATTTATCCTGCATTTATACGATCGCGCACTGCTCAATCGCGCCGCGCTGAAAGTCGTTGGCTATACCAAAGATACACCGAATCCACCAGGTGGAGAGATCCAGCGTGACAGCCATGGCAACCCAACCGGAATGTTAATTGCCCGACCAAACGCCATGATCCTCTATTCAACGCTGGCAAAGGGGCCAAAGCTGCCGCTTGAGCAACAGATAAACTCCACCCGTCAGTTTATGCGCGAACTCAACCGGCTGGGTCTGACCAGTGCCATTGATGCCGGCGGCGGTTTCCAGAACTATCCGGAAGATTACGCAGTCATTGCCGAACTGCATCAGAAAAAGCAGATGACGATCCGCATCGCCTATAACCTGTTTACACAGCGGCCTGGCCATGAACTGGAAGATTTCGAAAAGTGGACAGATATGCTCACGCCAGGCCAGGGCAGTGACTATTTTCGCCATAACGGCGCAGGTGAAATGCTGGTTTTTTCGGCGGCTGATTTTGAAGACTTTCTCGAACCTCGGCCGGATCTGGCGCCCGGCATGGAAGAGGAACTGGAGCGCGTGGTACGCCACCTGGTTGAACATCGTTGGCCATTCCGCCTGCATGCGACTTATAACGAATCCATCAGCCGCATGCTTGATGTCTTTGAGAGAGTCAACCGCGATATTCCGTTTAACGGCCTGCACTGGTTCTTTGATCATGCCGAAACCGTTACTCAGAAGAATATTGATCGCATCAAAGAACTGGGTGGCGGAATTGCTGTACAGCATCGTATGGCGTTTCAGGGTGAATATTTTGCCGAACGATACGGTCTGGAAGCCACACGCCATACGCCACCGGTTGCCCGTATGCTCGAAACGGGTGTGCCTGTTGGACTGGGCACCGATGCAACCCGCGTAGCCAGTTATAACCCCTGGACGGCACTTTACTGGCTGGTTTCCGGTCGCACCGTTGGCGGAATGCAAATGTATGATGTCAACGCTCGCCTCGACAGAGAAACCGCTCTGATGCTCTGGACCCAGGGCAGCGCATGGTTCTCCAGTGAGCAGGGTAAAAAAGGTCAGATTAAAGTCGGCCAGCTGGCCGATATGGCGGTATTGAGCAAAGACTATTTCAGGGTGCCGGAAGAGGAAATCAAAGGCATTGAATCTGTTCTTACCGTCGTAAATGGCGAGGTGGTTTACGCAGCCGGGAGCTTTAATGCTGAAGCGCCGCCCTCAATTCCGGTGTTGCCTGAATGGTCGCCTGTCGTGAATGTCCCAGGCCACTACCGCTGCGCGCCTTCCGTTGCACAAACTCGTGTTGGCATGATGCCACAGGCGCACCACTGCAGCGGACCGTGTGGCATTCACACACATAATCACGATGTTGCTCGTGGCTCAGGCGTGCCCGTGGCCGATGATAACGCCTTCTGGGGCGCACTCGGCTGTAGCTGCTTTGCGTTTTAGTCCTGTGAATAGCTCTCTTTGATTGCACCCCGGCATGCTCGGGGGCTGTTCTGCGTGCGCCTGGCGGGTAGCCTGCCGGTGCTGCACGCAGAAATTGTCTGTCCGGTGTTTATCACTGGGGGTCGCCTGCTTACCCGCACTGGCATCTTACGGGTTGCGAGGCTGTTGTTCATCCTGACCGGTCTGTAACCGAAGGTCAGTCTGGCTGGTTATTGTTCGCAGGCGATTTACAGGAGGCGCGACATGGCGCAAATTAACGATATTCACAGCGCAACGGCAGAAGCGTTAAAAGAAACGCCGGCAGTAAGTGCTTCTCCCTGGCAACCGTTGCATCAACCTGTGTTTCGCATGTTGTGGCTGGCGACTGTTGTTTCCAATATCGGTTCATGGATGAACGATGTCGGCGTGAACTGGACCATGTTAACGCTCAGTGCCGATCCGCTGTCTGTCGCCATGGTGCAGGCCGCCAGCAGTCTGCCTATGTTTCTTTTTGCCCTGCCCTCTGGGGTGATGGCAGATATTGTTGATCGCCGTAAATATCTGCTTTTTTCTCAGGTCTGGGTCTTCATCACGGCAGCCGGATTGACTGCGCTGTCGTTTACAGGCCACGTGACACCACTGATTCTGTTAATTGCGGCCTTTTTACTGAGTGCCGGTGCGGCAATGAGTTCGCCCCCTTTCAGGCTATTGTGCCGGACCTGGTCAGTAAAAATGCGCTGGGCCCCGCCATTGCGCTTAATTCTTTAGGGATCAATATCAGCCGCGCAATCGGTCCGGCGCTTGGCGGGCTAATTCTTTCATTTGTCGGCCCCTGGATGGTGTTCCTGCTCAACGCAATCTCTGTGCTGGGCGTGGCCTGGGTGCTGTATCGCTGGAAAGCCGAGCCAGGCATTCAGCGCCTGCCACCAGAACATTTCTTTTCTGCTGTGCGCGCCGGGCTTCGCTATGTCCATGCTGCGCCGGTCTTACGTAATGTATTGATACGCACTGTTGCCTTTTTCCTGTTCGGCAGTGCCGGCTGGGCTTTGCTGCCGCTGGTGGCTCGTCGGGAGCTTGGGCTTGGGCCAGGCGGTTATGGGATCATGCTGGCTTTTATAGGCGTCGGTGCCATCTTCGGGGCTGTCCTGCTCCCTCGCCTGCGTAAGCGTTTCAGTTCAGACAGCCTGATGGTACTGGCCAGTCTGCTGTTTGCCCTGACCATGCTGGCCCTGGCTTTTGTCCGTCATTTCTGGCTACTGAATGCATTTATATTCTTTACCGGTTTTTCATGGATTGCCGTGCTATCTACGCTCAATCTCGGTGCACAACGCAGCGCAGCTAAATGGGTAAAAGCCCGTGCGCTGGCGGTCTATCTGACGGTGTTTTTTGGCTCAATGACAGTTGGCAGTGCTGTCTGGGGACAGCTGGCATCGCATTTTTCAATTCCAGTATCGCTGTGCATCGCAGCGGCAGGCATGTTTATTGCCAGCACAACGGTTTTTCGCTGGCGCCTGGATAAAGATCCGGATCTGAATCTGGATGCCAGCAGCGGAAGCGAAGCCATTCCGGCAATTGACATTCATCATGACCGGGGCCCGGTGATGGTGAGCTATGAGTACCTTATCCACGCGGATGATGCGCGCCAGTTTATCGTATGTATGCAGGATATGCGTCGCGTGCGACGTCGTGGCGGCGCGATTAACTGGTGTGTTTATGAAGATATTCTTCAACCCGGCATTTTTGTCGAAACCTTTGTCGTGGCTTCATGGATGGAGCATTTGCGACAACAGGATCGCTACACCATGAACGATCAAAAGATACAGCGTCGCGTTTACGCCTTCCACCAGGGCGAGAAACATCCTGAAGTCCGGTATCTGGTGGCACCGATGTAATTAATGTTACCCGGCTTTTATTCTTTAAACCCAACAAAGGTCCTTACTATGAGCACATTTAAAACCCACGACGGTACGCAGATCTATTTCAAAGACTGGGGAACAGGAAAACCGGTTTTATTCAGCCACGGCTGGCCACTGGATGCAGATATGTGGGACAGTCAGATGAACTTTCTGGCGGAGCGTGGTTATCGCGCAATCGCCTTTGACCGACGTGGCTTTGGCCGTTCAGATCAGCCCTGGACAGGTTATGACTATGATACTTTCGCGTCTGACATTAATGAGCTGATTAATCACCTGGATCTGCAGGATGTAACTCTGGTCGGTTTCTCTATGGGTGGCGGTGATGTTGCGCGTTATATTGGCCGTTACGGCAGTGAACGTATTGCGGCACTGGTGCTGTTAGGTGCCGTGACGCCTGTCTTTGGCAAAATCAGTGACTATCCGCAAGGTATCGATTTATCCGTTTTTGCTGGCATCCGCGACGGCTTAAGCAAGGATCGTGCGCAATTTATCAGTGATTTTAACGCGACGTTTTATGGCACTAATGCAGGTCAGGTGGTTTCAGAAGGCGTTTTAACCCAGACGCTAAACATCGCCCTGCTGGCTTCGCTAAAAGGCACCCTGGACTGTGTCACAGCATTCTCAGAAACAGATTTCCGCGCTGACATGGCGAAGATTGACGTTCCGACGCTGGTTATTCATGGCAGTAACGATCAGGTCGTTCCGTTTGAATCAACCGGTAAAATGGCGGCAGAGATGATCGCGGATGCAGAACTGAAAGTGTATGACAATGCCCCTCATGGCTTTGCCGTAACGCATCAAAATCAGCTGAATGAAGATTTGCTGTCGTTTTTGCAGTCTCGTTAAATTTGTTATCCAGGCAGGCTAATAACCTGCCCTGCACCTCTCAAGAGCCGGCGTCTGCGAACAAGCCGGCTTTTTTATGGCCGCAACGCAGATTCGAAGAAATTTTACGCTGCGCATAAATTCATCGTAATGCAAATTTGTCGTTATATGTTATATCCGACGGTAAGTGTGCAGTCTGGCTGAGTTGTATTACTATTCAGAACTTATCTATACCGTAAGGATTTTAAATGATGAAAGGTTTGTTTACGGCGTTGCTCGCCAGCACTGTTTTATTACTGACCGCCTGCTCGCCAGATAATGATAATAAAGTGAAGGTTGCAATTAATACCGGGCCCGATCAGGAAATTTGGCAGGAAGTGCAAAAAGTCGCTAAGGATAAGTACAAGCTCGACGTTGAGGTCATTTCTTTTAACGACTATGTTTTACCCAATGAAGCCCTGAACAATAAAGATGTTGATGCTAATGCTTTCCAGAGCCTTCCCTATTTAGAAGATCAGTCAAAAGAGCGCGGCTACAAGTTCGCTGTTGTCGGTAAAACCTTTGTTTTTCCAATTGCTGCTTATTCACATAAAATCAAAAATATTAGCGAACTGCAGGATGGCGCAACAATTACCATTTCAAACGAAGCCACCACCCTTGGGCGTAGCCTGCTGCTGTTACAGGCGCAGGGCCTGCTCAGGCTCAAAGAGGGCGTGGGTTATTTACCCACCACGCTGGATATTGTTGAAAACCCTAAGCATCTGAAACTGACGGAAGTAGATACACCACAGTTAACCCGTACACTTGATGATCCAAACGTTACGTTGTCTATCATTAACACCAACTTCTCTGCTCAGGCCGGATTGTCCGCTAACCGTGATGGTTTATTTATGGAAGGTGCCGCTTCACCTTACGTCAATGCGCTGGTTTCTCGTGAAGAAAACAAAGACAGCGATAAGATTCAAAAGCTGAAGGCGGCGGTACAATCGCCTGAAGTCGCGGAAAAAGCCCGCGAAGTGTATAAAGGTGATGCGATAAAAGGCTGGTAACAGCCTGCCTGCCGTTTAATTTATTCTTACTTTCAGACAGGCCGTCGTCTTTAACGCTGCGGCCTTTTTGCTGGCTCTGTTTTTAACGCCCTTTTTTGCTTTATCCCTCAGCCTTTACCACCAGCCAAAGACCATAACCTGATAACAGTGCGCCTGTGAGCATTGTCCAGGAAAGCGGCTCGTTGAATGCCGCTTTCGACCATAACAACGTCACAGCAGGACTCAGATAAAGCACACTGGCAACCCGGACGGCGGATGTCCGCTTCAGGCAAAACCAGTAAAGGCCATAACCCGCCAGCGTTGAGAACAAGGCTGTCCAGGCCACGCTGATGGCAAATCCTGTCGATATAACAGGTAGCAATTCCCCTTTTATCGCCGAAAGCCCGCCAAAAAAAGGCAATGAAACAACACACTGCAACCACAGCGTTCCCGGGAGACTGACAGAGGAAGCTGCTTTTAACGTTTTTTGCAACAAGGTTGCCAAAGCCAGTGAGATCATACCCAGCAATGGCAACCCATAAGTCCAGAGTGGAGCCTTACCCCAGGAGAGCGCGCCTGAAGTGACAATCAAAACACCTGCCACGCCAAGCATCAGGCCACACCATGTTTTTGCAACCAAACGCTGGCCCAGAAAAAGGCTACTGAGTAACGCCGTACCGAGTGGCAGAAGATCGGCCATTAATGCTGCCAGTCCCGCAGGTACCCCGTATTCAATTCCTTTTGCCACGCAGGCCAGATAACCAAACATTGCAAGCAGCCCAATACCGGCTTGTGTAAATAAAACCGCAGGTTGTATACGCAAAATTTCTCTGGCACCCCAGGGAAGCAGTAAAACTACCACGACAGCACATCGCCAAAATATAACCGTCAGAACTGGCGCGTAATCGGCAGAATAACGGACGCCGACAAAGCCTGAGCTCCATGCCAGAACCAGCAAAATTTCAGGCACGATCAGTGAAAGCGCGAACAAACCCTTAGCTTTGGCCTGCGTGTTGCCTTTAACGCGAGAGTGTGAATTGAACATGAGTAACACCTCCATTAAAGGTAAATTTTAATGAAGGCCTATAATTCAATAAAACGATACTTCTTAACTTACTTGTTTAAAGGAGTTGAATTATGCCTGTCACGCTGGATATTACACTGCTGCGAACGTTTCATTGTGTTGCCCGCCTGGGACAGTTTCGTGCCGCCGCCGCCCAGGTAAATAAAAGCCCGGCAGCCGTGAGTGTTCAGATTCAACGCCTGGAAGAGATCGCAGGGGGAAAATTACTTGAGCGAGATAATCAATCCGTTACGCTAACGCCGCTCGGGCAAAAATTACTGGCGACTACAGCGGTTCTGTTAAAAGCACATGATGATATTCTCAACGATTTGCACGAAACGGCAGTCAAAGGACGCATCCGGCTGGGTATTCCTGACGAATATGCCACGCCTGTTATTCGCAATATCTTGCCTGCATTTACTGCATTGTGCCCTGAGGTTGAACTGGAAGTATTGACAGCATCAAGCCAGTTACTTATGCAGCAAATCGGTCGTAATCAGCTTGATCTGGCTGTCGTCGTACAGCCTGGCATTTCGGAAAAAGGGCGCTGCAGCGCCTGGCGGTAACTCTGCCAGTTTGGGTAGCGGGTCGGCATTTTATACTTCGCCATAACGAGCCTGTTCCCCTTGCACTGCACGCTGCTCATTGTCCTTACAGAGAGGCAATGACAACTTCGCTGGCTTTGACAGGCCAGCCGTGGAAAGTTATTTTGACCAGCCCCTCAGCAAGAGCAGTAGAAGCCTGCGTTGAAGCAGGTTTAGGCATTAGCCTGATTGATCGTGGCCGGGTATCAGCTTCGATGCAGATACTCCATTCATTTCCTCAAATAGCGCCGCATGAGATCCTTCTGTTGCGTTCTTCATCTGCGAATGCCGAACCTGCCGCTTCTGTATTAGAAGAGATGGTGCAAAATTCTTTTAAGCTTTAAAGCCGCTCTGCCAGACCCCGCGTTATGATGGCCTGGCGATCGCTATGGCTGGTGCTTACAGTGATTAGGCATTCATACCAGAGAGAATATCTTTGATAGCTTTATCAATTTTATCCGCAACATCTTTAGGCAGACGACTGAATTCATATTGCACCAGACGTTTGTCATCATTGATTTTACGTCTTGCATAAGCATTACGATCGGTGAAGCTTGCCAGCTTCTCGGTAACGATTTTTTTCGCTGGCGAGGGATTTTTAAGCTGGCGTTTTGCCGCACGGAAATAACTCAGAATCTGCGCTTTTTTATCGTCTGCATTGATATCGCCGTTCAGCTCGCCCGCGTCTTCAATATTTTTCTGAATTTGTGCAATCACACCAGAAATGTCTACAGCTTCTGCTTTCGCTTCTTCAGAGACATCTAGCAGTAACTGATAGTCCTGTAGTGTCAGTTCCGACACGACCGGAAACATTTCGATAATGTCACCCGGTACGGCGGCAGCCTGAAAAGCACGCGAAACTTTAGCATTTGAAATGCCTTCAGCTTTTGCAATATCGCTTTTGCTCATACCATTATCATGCATCAGCATGAATCGCAGACCGAGTTCGCGCAGGTTATGTTCCTTCGCGGTTTGAATATCAGCCGCCAGCTGGCGTGCATCACCGATGCTAATCTCATCTGCTGTGACCAACACCTCAAGACTGGCACCCGAAAAAGGCAAGCCGCACGACGTCGCGAGCCATCCATGATTTCTATACGGCCTTCACTCATGCGACCTATGGCAGGAAAGAACTGTTGTAACGTAATGGTACGGGAAATATCTTTTACAGACTCTTCGGTCAGCGTCGCCTGATCACGCCCATTAATCTGAGGATCAATAAAGGTTCTTTCCTCGATATTATCATGAGGGATCAATTGACGTACAAAGGTTGCCGCCTGACCTGATTTCAGCGTAAAAACCCGTGAATGATTATTGCTGTCAATCATACTGGCAATCGCGGATTGCCCTAACGTTCTGCCGATCCGCTTTAACTGTTTATGTTCGCTCACAGCGTGCTCCTGATGTATTCGATGCGGTCAAAAACAGCCCGGGAGAACTGCTCAGCTTCATGTTTTGCTTTACGTAATGCATCAGCACTGCCTGGATAGGAGGTTGGATTTGCGCTAATCACCGTATCAAAAGATTCACCACAACGCTCAAACCCATCAAGTCGAGGTAAGCCAGCATCTAACATTGATTTTGTAAACACTTCGCGAGCATAGCTTTGCGAGGTGAGATGATCGTGCTTGGAGGTCATTTTGGACATGAAGCCGATGTTGGCTTTCAGGCGAGGCTCCACTCCCTCTGCCTCTATGCGTTCGAGCATTTCAGGTAAGCGTGTCAGGTATTTCATCGTAGAGTGGAAATCGACCTGAGCAGGCGGAGTAGGGGTTAATAAAATATCACTCGCTGCAATGGCATTGAGCATAAATGAGTCAAGATGTGGACCAGTATCGACAAAAAATAAAATCGTAGTCATCAGCCAGTCTGTCAATCACGTTTCGACGTAGTACTTCAGATGGAGCAACACCCGGTAAATGCTCTTCCACCAGCGCGTCCCAGTCGCTTGCCACGAAACCGTCATCAATAGAGGCAGGGATAACATCTACGCCAGGCATGACAGTTGGTTTGATAAACTGACTACGCAGCTGTTCAGCATCAAGGTCATTCAACATTGCCTGTGCAGCAGTTTCCAGTACGGATCCTACACTGTTGGTATGACTTAAAAACATTGTGCTTGAGGCCTGAGGGTCCAGGTCAATCACCAGAATTCGCAGATCGTTGTGCAACATTGCCGGATGGGCACGCATACCATGAGCAAGGGTTACGGTACTCACCGTTTTAGAAACACCCCCTTTCAGGCTGACCACAAAAACCACAAACGGGCCCTTATGCCTGTCACGATATTTCGGTACTTTCCGGTGATGATAAATGTCGATGACGTTTTGCAGGCTTAATGCGTATTGTGAAGTACTACCGGTTTGCTTCTTGCCAAAAAGGTACCCTTTTTCTTCCATGTCACCTATGGCCGCCACCACAGCATGTTTACTTAGCAATGGCATGTTGGCAACAGCATTACGTGAGAACGTTTGGTAAAAACCTGTTTGGTTGAATTCCTGACGTTGCTGCTCAATATGATTGCTCAATCCATGCAGCATGGTGTTGGCGCGTTTTGCCATCTCAAGTACGCCACCGTAATCACGCTTCATAAGCCCCTCGCAGATAATGTTTTTTGGCATACTACACAAAAAACAAAAACCTGCCAATTTTTTAGAAAAATCACAAAAACCTGGATTTTTTTCTACTTGCTGGATGAGGAGTGCATTTTATAACACTGCCGGAATAAGAGAGACGCTCTTTTGTTACGTGTAGCACAGGTTCTAAATTGTGCCGGGAAAATCTGTTTTTGGACCGTTCCGTAATAAATCGGCAGAAGGGTTAGTTGTCGTATTGCAAAGGAAAATGAGTCAGGTAAGGCCAGGTTAACTCAATGGTCCTGTTCCGTAGAAAGTTTTTCGAAGGGCCACGGCAGAAAATTTACTGTATTGCAGCGGTGTTTTCATAATGAAAATTTCAAAAAAATAATTATTTATCATATGGTTAAGTCAATAATCGTTTGGTGAAAATCGGCGCGTTTTTAAATACGGCTAACAGATTGAGGAACATGTCAGGCAACATTGAAAATAATGCATCCTTCGATTTCGGTATTAACGATAACGCTAATTGAGAGAGATACATCGCTGGACACATTATGACTCGCAGAAAGACAAAGCGTGTAAATGATTTTGCTAAAGTGGAAAGTAGGTTAGAAAAGGGTTTGTCGTCGCCCTGTTATGAAGAAAACAGCAGTAGCAGAACATGGATAACTCAAATCCAGAAGCACTTTAACCTGTCATGTTTATTACATTAAGTCGCTGTTGTACAGATGCCAATTCACAGGATCAATTTCTGATGTAAAAAGGTCAGTTAATTTAGCTTGTGAAGCTCAGCAGCATTAACTTTAATAAACCATGAATTTTATGGACATAATACCAATAAAATCGGTCAAGAAGGGGTGATTTCACCCTGAAAATTTTAATTAAATCTATTATTATCAATATGTTATAAGTAAAAAATCATGGTGATAACATTAAAAATGAGAGTGTGAATAGGAAATTTTTATCACGGTAACATGATGCCCGCTCATCTCATTAAAGGAAAAGGTGTGTTCTGAAGGGAGTGAATCAGTTGTCTGAAAAATAGCAGTGGTAAGACTGGCCAGGCAGTAAGAGTTTTCATTACAGACTAAAAAGGTTCATCAGCCGATATCTGGTTTTATGCTGGTGCTTAATCGTAAGTCAGCAGGGCTGCGTGTGTTTAAAACCTGTAAGCCAGTTGACAGGAATCTGACCAAAATATGTCAGTACATTTTTAGCTGGTTATCCTCATTATCCACAGGCCAGATCCAATTACTTGATCCTAATGAGATCCTTATTAGATCCTATAAAGATCCCCGTACCTTGTTAGCCCTTGGTACAAAAGGCCTGAAAGGGGATCGTTAACCACTATAGAGAGTAGAATAACCACTGTAGTGAGTCGATCAACCACTGTAGCGAGCGTTACCAACCACGCTGGCGAGAAGGTCACAACCACTGTAGTGAGTAAATAAGCAATAAGGTTGTGAATCAATTGAATCCGGGATAAGCCCGGTGAAACCCCTCCCGACACAGCTCACAGTAAGACATCCAGAGAGACGGCAATAAGTTTGCTGTTTTTATGCACTGATTTTGCTGAGCTAAATTATGACGTGACTACAAAGCTGAGCCCGTTTCAAACTTACATAATATTCTGAAAATCCCTGTTTTCAGTTTAACCGTGGGTATACGTGACTTTAGCTCTGATCACTAACCTCTATAGTGAGAAGAACAACCACTAGAGAGAGTAAATAATCCACTGTGGCGAGTAGCTTATCCACTGTAGTGAGTGCTAGTATCCACTGTATCGAGTAACGGCGACTATCGCTTGTTCCTGTCACGGAAATCCCATGCCGAAGAAAGAACAAGAAAACAGGGCGATAACTGACGCTTTCAGTGAAACTGATAAACGCACTGGCGAAGTTATCAACCTCACACCTAACAGCAATAACACCGTCCAGCCAGTGGCGTTGATGAGGCTTGGTTTGTTTGTCCCTACGCTTAAATCAACGAATCGCGGCAGGCAGAATCAGACCTCTACAATGGATGTGACAGATGAACTGAAACAGTTATCGATCGTTAAGTCTGAGGGATATGAGAACATAAAGATCATGGGCGCCCGACTGGACATGGATAATGACTTTAAAACATGGGTCGGGATCATTCATGCCTTTGCTAAATACAAGGTCCTGGGAGACAGCGTAACGCTGCCGTTCGTTGATTTTGCAAAACTCTGTGGCATACCTTCTGTACGTTCCTCAGCGAAGCTCAGAAGCCGTCTGGATGCGTCTTTAACTCGTATTGCGACCAATACTCTCTCTTTCAGCAATAAAGAAGGGAGTACTACGTGACGCACCTTGTTCAGTCGGCAAAATACAGCGCGAAAAATGACAGCGTCACGCTTCAGGCAGATCCGAAAATCTTTGAACTCTACCAGTTTGATAAAAAAGTCTTGCTGCAGCTCAGAGCGATAAATGAATTATCTCGTAAAGAGTCTGCTCAGGCTCTCTACACATTCATTGAAAGCCTGCCGCCCGATCCTGCACCCATTTCAATGGCACGTTTGCGGGCAAGATTAAACCTCACATCACGCACCATTACTCAGAACGCTACCGTCAGAAAGGCGATGGAGCAACTGAAAGAGATTGGTTATCTGGATTATACAGAGGTCAAAAAAGGCAACACGGTTTACTTTTGCGTGCACTATCGCCGTCCTAAACTAAGACCTGCGGATATCCCACTCAGTTTGCCGGATCTGTCAGATGATGACATTGACAGTACTATTGATTCACTCCCAGTTAAGCCAGCTGTGAAAAAACAGCAAACCAGGCAAGAAGGGGAGATGGTCATGCTTTCTCCTGAAGAGCTTGAATTGCTTGAAAAAATAAGAAAAAGTAAAAATCGATAACCACTATAGCGAGTAACGTTCTGTCTATCCATTGTAGTCAGAAATGATCTATCGACTGTAGCGAGAATGTTCCTACCGGCGTGGTTATCCACTACAGTGAGAGACCAACCACTGTAGTGAGTAGCTATGCTCTCTATAGTGGTTATTTGAAGCTGAGCTGTAGTGCAACTCGCCAGCAAAGCCGCGCCACAAAACATATCAGTAATTCCATAATCACAATCGCGATGCCATCTGTTTGGGCTTCCATAATGCGGACTATGGGATCATGTCTTTTAAAGTGCCTTGTGTGCTCTCGTTATAGTGGTTACTGGAAAGTTTTACTCTCTATAGTGGTTATTAAAATGTGTGTACTTACTACAGTGGTTGTTGGCAGGGGTTGTCGGCGTACAGATGCTCGCTACAGTGGATAGCGATCCCCAAACGTTGTGGATCAGCGCATTATCTCCCTTCAGTGGTTGTTAAAAACTGTCAATAACAAGCGAAGCAGGGCATGGATAACAGGTCATTGCAAAAAATTTCATGGCTCGACGTCTACAGGAGGCTTTCGCGTCACTTTCATCACGGATCTAACTGAAGTAGCTGCCAGGCAACGTTATCCATAAATCAGTGCCCATCTAGTTTTTAACAGAAACAATGCGTAAGAGGAGCTCTCAAAATAAAAAAAAAGATTTACCAGATATTTTAAAATTCCTACATGCTAAAGCTGCGGTTATTACGCAATTCCTGTCTGAAATAAAGAGAAAATTAAAAATATATAATATAACCAATTGAAATTATTGCCAATATTAATAATATTAGGTTGTTATTTTAAATTGTAAAGTTAAGTAAGAGGGCGAGGGTATTTATATACTTTTTACAGTACAATAATTTCTGCCAGTAAGGCATAAAGCGAGCTATAACACTTCTCTTTCAAGCAGGTATTAAGTCTCATGTTTAAAGAAGTATCAGGAGCAATTTTATTTGCTGCTGTCATCACGTTAACAGCCTGTTCCTCTGATGTTTCTACCGCTCATCAAAAACCTGATAAAGGCGGCAACAAAACTTCATTAAACTCACAGCAGGATTCCGATCTCATCTCTGTTATTGCGGCGTTGCATGACCAGATGTATTCCTGGCAGGGCACACCTTATCACTGGGGAGGGACAGACCTTAAGGGCGTGGATTGCTCTGGGTTTGTATGGAGAACCCTCAAAGACAGATTCAATCTTCCGCTAGAAAGAGTCACTACCCGACAGCTTATTCACATGGGAAAACCCGTCAGCAAAAAACAACTCGTGCCGGGAGATCTGGTCTTTTTCCGCATTCATCGTCAGTTGCATGTTGGATTTTATGACACTAACCAGCATTTCTTTCATGCGTCCTACAGTAAAGGCGTTATACGGTCCTCATTACGTAACAGTTACTGGAAATCCGTTTTTTATCAGGCCCGGCGACTTCCTGGTGAATACAAAGCAGAAATATCTTTCAATTCTGCCCAGCAGCATGATCTGTTAGCTAAGAATTAGCGCCGATATCATCCGATAATGACTGGCGCTCAAAGTCCTGGTCGTTACGTCTGTCAGATTGAAAACACTCTGTTTCTGGCTTTTACTGGATGTTTTATCCCATCTTATTACCACTGTATTACGCTAATAATGTCGGTGAAGTGGATATTGAATTGCTTGCCAGTAATGATAACTGCGTAAACGCGCGTTAAAAGCCGGAGGCCACATGTCAAAAACCCAGGTTTTTATTACGGGAGCGGGTCCAACAGGACTGGTATTGGCACTGTGGCTAAATAGGCTGGGTATAACAGTGAGGATAATCGATAAGCTCGACAGCCATGTAACGCAATCACGCGCGATGGTCGTCCATGCACGCACCCTGGAACTCTATCAACAAATCGGTTTAGCAGATGAACTGGTCAAACTGGGAAATCGCGATACCCATGTCAATTTGCATGTCAATGGCAAAAGAAAAGCGCGTTTTATATTTGATGCAATAGGCGATACGCTGACGCCTTATCCCTGGCTGTTAATTTTTCCTCAGGATAGCCATGAAGCTTTACTTGAACGCTATTTACAGTCTGTTGGTATCAACATTGAGCGCAACACGGAGCTTATCGACTTTACGCAGAACAGAGAGGGTATCGTTGCTTCAATACGAAACGCTGATGGCAGTATTAATAAAATTGAGGCGCAATTTTTAGCTGGCTGTGACGGTGCGCACTCGCGGGTGAGAGAGATATTGCAGGTTTCGTTTGAAGGAGGAACTTACGACAAGCTCTATTATGTTGCGGACGTAGAAGCAACGGGAAAAGCAGCAGACAAGGAAGCGCATATTGCCCTTGAGCGGACTGATTTCCTTGTGGTTTTACCTTATGGACAACAAAACAAGATGCGCCTGATTGGTACTTTTAAGCCTGATAAATATACTAAACGTGGCGAATATGCGTTTGACGATATCAATTCACGCTGTGTCAAAAATCTCAGCCTGAAGGTCTCAACAGTTAACTGGTTTTCTGAATATCGTGTTCATCATCGGGTTGCCAAAAATTTTCAGCATAATAACGTTTTTCTTCTTGGCGATGCGGCACATGTGCACAGTCCCGTCGGTGGGCAGGGCATGAATACAGGCATTGGTGACGCGGTGAATCTGGCCTGGAAACTGGCAGCAGTTGTTAAAAATGAGGCTTCAGAAAGCCTGCTCAAAACATATCAGACTGAACGGCAAAAATTTGCCTATAAACTGGTGAAAACTACCGATAAAGCATTCAGCATCATCAATGGCAAAACTTTACTGGCAACCGGTTTTCGCAGTCTGTTTTTTCCTTTTATAGCCTCTACGGCGTATCATATACCCGCATTGCAAAAACGTCTTTTTTCGGTGTTATCACAAATAAGTCTGAATTATCGGCACTCAACATTGAGTGAAGGAAAGGCTGGCAACGTTTCCGGGGGCGATCGCCTGCCCTGGGTAAAAAATGAAATGATAAATAACTTCGCCAGCTTGCAAACTTTAAAATGGCAGGTTCATATTTACGGCGAATTTTCGGATAACGTTGCAGAATGGTGCCATCAGGTTGGCGTCGTGGTAGAACACTTCAACTGGCATGAAACTTATGCCCAGTTTGGTCTGGCGCAAAATGCCCTTTACCTTATCCGACCCGATGGATATGTTGCGCTGGCCTCATCAAATAATCATCTTGCTAACCTGCAGTCATGGTATGTTAAATCTAAAATAACATTTAAACGATCGGGTGCATGAAACAGATAACTGAAAGTATCGGAAACCACAAGTGTTAGGATGAATAATCAATGCTATTAAAACCAACTATATAAGATGATTTGGTCATCGATGATTTTCATTAAAAAAATGTTAACAATAAGTTTTTGCGAAACGAGATTTTTAACCAGCGAATGCAGATAACATGTTGTTATTCACAGACAGCTTTGAGCTCCAGAGGTTAATTTGGGGGTTTATCATACTTTATCGCAATAAAAATTTAGCGTATTACTGTTAACAAATACGCTGCCATTTTTACCCTGAGGGTAAATGCGTAGCCGTAGCACCGCACCTTTTCCCAGATAAAAGCTCTGAAACTGTTTTTTAAGGCTCTGGTTGATTTCATCACTGCTACCGATCTGATCGCCCGGCAATAAGCTAATGTCATTGCTGACAAAAGTATACTCTTTTCCTCTTTTACTATAATCAAATTCAATTTTTCGATGAATGTTTTCGACCCGGCCATTCTTATCAATGCGCCGTCCCTGGATAATGCTTTTACCTTCACCATCGTTATCTATAAAATGATTGATAATAGTGTAATCATATCCTCCCTGTTCAACATATAAGCGTGAGATACATGTAAAGTTATCATGCTTATTATTTGAAATAAAAAAACGCCGCTTAATAAAACTAAACAAAAGAGTGCAGCAACGCCTTTACGGTTAAGGATTTTCACTTTATCTCCCTGATATAAGTAGTAGCACAGTTTGCATCGCCATATTTTGTTAAGGAACGCTGGCAAGCAGTAAATGTTGCTGAATTGATTCCGTGATAAGCTGTTAGATAAATGTAAGGATATTTCAAGCAGTTGAAAGATTGTGATTGAATAATTTCATTGTGACGAATACTGTCATGCGCGTCACTGTTTATGTAAAAATTACACTTCCCACTCTTGCTAAGGAAAAGATAATGGTCAAAGAAATTTTTATCTCCCCAACTCCCTTTGGTGATGAAAAATAAATAAATCATGGCCAGAGCAACGAATGTGGAACTTACAAGCACCGTCTTTTTTAAAAAAAAAAATTCAACGGGAGGCTGGCATTTTTTTGTGAGTTAATTACGTTTTTAACAGTCAGCTGCGTGTGTAACTCTAAACCGGGGATTAACTCAACTTTGAGAGCGTCATCGAGTTTAAAACCTTGACGGGGTATAGTTTGAACAACATTACCAAAATCATTCTCGATATAACTCAAACCGCGACGGACCAGTGATATGTTTTGGTAGAGAGTATTCGTCGTGGTTCTTTCTCCCTCCTTTCCCCAGACGTAGGGGTAAAACTCTTTTTGTAAGACGACCTCAGAATGTTTTTCTAACAAAAGCTTGAGACAAAGAGCGGCTGGCGCCGTGAGCGTGGTGTGAGCCTCAGCATTGACCAGGCTACGTAATGTTTTGTTAAAGGACAAAATTCGATTAAATCATTTAGCCTGTAACAGTGATGCGTTGAAGTTACTTCATCCAAATTATGCCCCCTCATAGATGAATTTATTTCCTTATATATTAATAAGCATACTAAAAGCCCTGGAGAATACAAAGGTTTTTTTGATTTTCGAGAGAGGAATCACTTTTATTTATCAGGTCAACATAATATTAACATATAAGAAGCCGGGGCATTGATACGTTACTATAATGAATTTTATTATAAATCTGATATCGTAATGTGAAATAATATTTAAATTAAATATGAAGTTTGGTAACGCCCGATCGCAGTACTTAACTTTTAAATTCAAGGAGATAGCTCTGGTTTCCGCACGCGGTTTTTTCAAAATACTATCGCATCTTATCCCCATGAGTGAAGTGATTAATATAGAAGGTTTGTCAACGGACTAAGCTTTTTAAGCGAAGAGGTTTACTTAAGGGAAATTATTTTTTTGATTGCTCCTTAATAAGGAAAAGGTCGGCTGTTTAATGCCATTCTTTGTGCCTTTTTATTTATGCAATGCTAAAGTCTTTTCGATAAAGATAAACATATCGTGAATTTTATACAGCTTAAGCTGTTATGGGAACGGCATGTCAAGGTAATGATTTTGTTGTTTTCAATGGAGATTATTAAATGGGAACCTTACCAGGAAAAAAGGAAGTAAATTATACTATAGACGGAAGGGTAGAGTTTATCCCCAGTTTGAACCTGTTGCGACGTACTGAAGATATAAATCATCAGATCCGCCTTAGCGCCCCAGCATCACGTTGTCTTCAACTTATCATTGAAAAGCATCCTGATATTGTCACTCAGAAGGAATTTTATCCTTATGTATGGGGGAATAAAGGTAAAGAGAAAAAACGTCTAATACGCTTTATCAAAATATTCTTATTGTTCGTCGGAGTTTAGGTCTCGTTGAAAACGAATTATGCGATATCATAGAGACCGTCCCTCGGGTAGGTTACAAGATTAATGGAAAAATAGTTTCTCAGGAAAAAGACGAAATACAGGCTGAAAAAAGGAAGAGAACGATCCAGTTTTGGAGTCTGTTTTACTGAAAAATAAAGTCATCTCATCCGATATTAGATCAAGAAGGACGATACATTTTATTTTCTATGCTTTAGTTTTCATGATGCTCGTTGTAAGCGCATCAACCTACTATTACGGTTTGTATAAGAGTCAGGATAAAATAAATTATTTTTCAAGTAATTATGTGAAGCAAATAAGCGTTGATGGGTGTGAATATTACTTCAACAAAAGTATGCATGGTGATGCTAAAAAAACCAATGATTTGTTTGGCATCTCTTGTAATAAAAACTACCCTCATGTGTATATTACAAAACTAAAAAATATTGATAACTTATCCTATATTTCTTGCAAACTTGATTTGCAAAAGACGCCTGATGCTCGTTGTGTTTCATACTTTATGACTGGGAAGTCATCATGAATAAAAAAATACTCCTGGTTTTGTTTTACTTTTGCTTTCTGTATTTTTATGTATGCAGATACATTCAACAGAACGAATCTCTCGTGCAGCTATCGTTTGCATAACTTTTCTGCAGCCCAATCAGAAAGTTATGTGGTGAATACCCTGATTGCTAACCGTTCTCGTGGTCAGGCATTTCTGCAGGGAACATTTCAGGCTCAGGGAGAGAAAGTCTACATAAACAGAAAGGTCAGTTTCAACTATCGGAAAGAGGGCTACAATTATAAATTTACCAACTCTGATATAAATTTATTACCTACTGATAGCGTCAACGCTTCACCTGAAAATAAAGCAGTTTTTAAATCGTTGTTCCCCGCTTTTTTTATGAAAAGAATGCTGAAATGAATCTGGATATTTTCCCACAAAAGTCGGGCGGTTTTGTCATTGCTGTTAGTGCCACACAAATTTTATTTTGCGAAAGCAGCTAAATAAGATGTTCTGTGAAAAGAAATTTTAGAAAAATGAAATGATGAGGTTAGCAATGGAACTGAAGCTCCTTACAGAGGATCGATTTTTACAAGCAGGGGTTCAACCAAACGTTGAAAATAACATTGCTGGATCCAGGCCTTCTGTAACCAATCCGACAGATAAAAAGGCCAGTCTGTATGAATTAACTTACAGGCAGAATGAGATTCTGATTATTGATCTGCTTTATGATATGCCTTGCGAAGTGTTATTGAAAATGTGTGATGGGTACCCGACAGTGGTTTTTTTATGTGACACGAAGCGGGGAAGCTTTACCCGGGCAGGTCAAAAGTTTTTATTTATCTCACGTCATGAAGCTTTGTCTGATATGTGGAGTATCATCAAAAGATGGCTTCATTTAAAAAATGCTATACCTGAAATGATGGTTGGAAATCAAAAGCGATTTTTCGATTGTTGATTAACGGATTATCACAAAACAGCATCTCAACAATTTTGACGATCAATAAAAAGACGGTAAGCGGCCATAAGTTTTGTGTTTTCAGACGAGCAGGAATAAAAAGCATAAACACGCATAATCTCAAAATGCTTAAAATATATGTTTCTATAGCCTGTAGTACGCATAAAGACAGGCTTAATAGTTAATTTTTTGCGTGCAGGAAGATTTTGAGTAGCTGGCATCCGCATTGAAACAGTCTTACCTGCTATTTTTAAATCCTGTAAAGGATGAATATATGGCATCTCTAAAATTTTTATTTTAGCCTGGCTCACATCTGTCTTGTATAGCATTGTACAGGCATTACGCAAAAAGCTTTACAAGAATGATGTCGTGGTGAATAGCATAATATACTGGATTGAAAGCGTGCCAGCCATATTTTACAGGCTTTAGTATGGCGTCCTGAACGATCTACTCTTCCAGGAGAGAAAAACTGCGAGCGATTCGTTGATAGCGGCACGCTGATTATACGGGCAGCAATGGCTGGCTTGCAAAGTGTCCATTTTAACTGCTTGAAATATATCTTTAATCTTTTTACGGCACGCTGTATGTTAGTCATTTTGCCAAAAAATTTCGAGCACCCGAAGCCTTTTGTTTGCGCTATGAAACAGCCTCTTAATTATAAGGTCTGTGAATGTTTTATCAGGCTGGGTTTACTTTTCTGAATTTTTTGTCGATAAAAAACATTAATTAGCTGAAGGGGGATTTTTTGAGAGCTTAACCAGAAATCGCTCACCCTCTTTCTTGATTTTTGCTCCGCGCTCACACCAGTAATCAGACAGAGAAAAAAAGTCATCACTGCTGATATCAAAATCAACTATTACCTCTTTATAATCACCGCTGTGCAGTTTTTTGATTCACTTCATCCAGCGTTTTTGCTTTTTGCACTTTTCATATCTGAGTCAAGCCCCGGTTGATAAATTTAATAAGGTCAATGGGTAATACAATCATTTTACATAGCGGCTGACGGTTGCTAAACAGCCATGCTGATATCACTGTATCTGCCCTTAACGACCTGGCGAACAAATCGTAATTTGAAAATCAAAAGATTACAGTTTGGCTGCAAAATCGTGCTGCAGCGAAACCGCTGTTAAGATATCAACAGCGGGTTTTACGCACTGTTACTGTTCCCTGCGTTTTAAGGAAATGATAAACGGCGCCCAACATACCCGACTCGTTGCCATAGGTCGCGGTATCCACCTTGATATCCGTACTGAACCATTCAAGATGGAACCTGACCTCTTCGAGAAACGATTCGCGTTCGGCAATACCGCCGCCTATAAAAATAGTGTCCGGATCAAACACTGCGGCCAAATTATAGAGACCAGCACTCAGGTCCTGATAGAAAGTGGTAACCAGTCTGCTGGCTATCGGATCGCCCTGGTCGAACTGGTCGAATACTTCTTTACCGCTAATCTCCTCGCTGGGGATATCTTTTGCAGACAGTAGTATTCACGCAGGGCTGTCATGGTGCAGGTTTTACTCATTGTATAATGTGTCACGTGACTGCTTGCCGGTCGCGACGTCAGGATGCAGCCAAATTCGCCAGCGCGATCGCGCTTACCGCGAATCAGGGCGTTGTTACAAAATGCTGCCCCACCTAAACCCGTACCAATAGTTAACATCAGGAAATCGGACATATTTTTTGCTTTTCCAAGCCAGCGTTCAGCTAATAACGCACAATGCGCATCATTTTCCACACTGACCGGAAGAGAGGTTTTTCTGTTAACCACTGGCTGAGATGAAACCCATCAAATTCCCGGACTGTTCCTCCCATTGAAATAAAGCCGCTTTTTTGAATCTACGTAACCGGGAACGCTAACTGCGATCCCTTCACAGCCGGGATTGTTTTTAAGCCAGTCCAGTATCTCATTAAGAATTTTATCGCGTGAATTATGTGATATATCAGCCTTATCCTGATGCCTTATGTCGCCTTTATCCGTGATGACCCCATTTTCAACGAGGTGCCTCCAATATCCAAAAGCTGCAATCTTCATCTTCATTCCTTAAACGGCTTAATAATGGCTACAAGTATAGTTTAGGGTTAATGAGAATGGCTGATAACGGCATTTACTGGCAGCACAAGCGGGAAGCTGGCTGAGCATTTTCATTGAGGCACAGAGGGAGATGAAAAAATGGCGCTGCTGTATGCATAAGCTGCGTTTAGTCAGCCACTGAATTTTTGGCCTGAGCAATAAGTGGGGACAGGGCTGTCGCCAGTGACAACGTGGAAACAGGAAGTGGCCACTTTATTTCTGTTTTCCGTGTATATCTCCCAGCTGCTCAATACTCTGTAAGTCATATCCACGCGCCAGCAAAGGTGCAATCACATTATCTTGCAGATTGGGTACATAGCCCACCAGGATTTCCCCGGCCCGTTAAAAGTTACTTCGCCAAGCGCAGCGGGTAATAACACGGTTTCTGCGCGAGCCAGTGTCCAGCTTTCACCCGCAGCTTCGAATTTTACGGGTTCGCCAATACTGGAAATGATGCGCACGCCCGTAAAGGGGTAAGTGTATCTGCCCTGCAGCCGCCAGCGTTCAAGCGCGAAGTAAGGGCCTGCACAGCAGAACAGCCGCGTAATATCTGCATTCTGAGTAAGCGTCAGGCCCGGATGTGGCTCGGTTGTTAATTCAGGGCGAAGTTCTGCCATCAGCGCATCTATATTTTTTTTTCACGCTCTGATGATGAGATTTTGCTGCCATCCTCCATTTTCCATGGCATAGCGTGCTGCTGAATATCCGAGGTCTGCTCAATTTCGTAGATCAGGGTATGTGGGCCAAATGAGTGCAGCATTCCGCCAGGGGATATAAAACGTATCACCCGTTCTGACAGCCTTACGCTGCATAACATCATCATATTTTTCAGCGAGTAACGCTTTGCGTATTTGCTCGCTGTTAACGCCAGGTTTAATACCGGCCAGACAGCTTGTATCCGGAGCAGCCCAAAAGAATATGCCAGGCTTCGGTTTTACCGTTGGGCTGTTGTTCAAGCCGTTGGGCTGCATCATCATTGGCATGCAGATGTACCGGCAGCATCGATGAGGCATCAATAAACTTTGTCAGCAGTGGAAAATGGGGCCGCGCCAGCTTGGCGCGACCAGTTCATCAGGATAACGCTCAGTAAGCTCACGCAGCGTTTTACCTGCCAGATCCCCCGTTTTTCACCGTGGCGTTCATGCCATCTACATCGCTGACTTCCCAGGTTTCAGCGATACGCTTATCAGGCAGCCCTTGTTTGCCCTAGCTGCGTCTTGATCAAATCACCGCCAAAAATATGATAAGCCATCGGTAATGACAGCCACAAAGGACAGGCTTTCATGGTTCAGCTCCTTCTGTGAGCGCCAGGCATTAAACCTGATGATTAAATGACAGCAACACCGCCGGTTACCGCAATCGTCGCGCCTGAGATATAGCTGGCCTCATCGCTTGCCAGCATTACGTAGGTTGGCGCCAACTCAGCAGGCTGGCCAGCACGCTTCAGTGGGACTTCGCTGCCAAAGCTTTTGACTTTCTCGGTTGGCATTGTCGTTGGGATCAGGGGGTCCAAATGGGTCCCGGCGCAACTGCATTTGCGCGAATGCCTTTTCAGCCAGTAATGCCGCCAGGCTGCCTGAAAAATTAACAATCGCAGCTTTTGTCGCTGAATAGGCGATTAGCAGAGGCTTTGGCTGATCGGCATTGATCGAAGCGGTATTAATAATCGATCCGCCAGCAGGCATATGAGGTACCGCCGCTTTGGTAATGCGGAACATAGCGTAGATATTGGTTTTCATTGTGCGATCAAACTCGTCATCGCTAATCTCATCGAGCGACTCACGCGTCATTTGAAACGCGGCGTTATTGACCAGAATATTGATTTCGCCAAAAGCCTCAACAGCTTTGTCGACAACCTGCTGACAATTCTCAACTTCGGTAATATCACCCGCGACCAATATCGCTTTCTGTCCGGCTTCTTCAACCAGTCTTGCGGTTTCTTTCAGCGTCTTCGTGTTCATCAAGATATGAAATTAAGACATCTGCACCTTCACGGGCATAAGCTAGGCCACCGCACGACCAATACCGGAATTCACCGCCGGTAATGATGGCTTTTGCCAGCCAACGGCCCGATCCTTTGTAACTGGTCTCACCATGATCGGGTTGCAGGTTGCATTTCTTTTGCGGTTTCGCCAGGCCAATCTTGTTGTTGCTCGGGAAGAGGGGGGGATAGGGGCGATTGCCACCACTGTAAACCTCCGGCTAAACAGGGGACGCGTGATTCATTTAACACTGCGCCTGGTTGATCAATAAGCGCGTTGCGCAACGTTAACGGGATTCAAAAGCGTAGTAAGGATAGGGCAGGCTGCCTCGATTCGGCAAACCAGCCGGTGGCAGAAATTAATCAGGCTAAGATCAAGCGAACGCGGCTTCAGGCATGATGGAAGGGGCGACAGAGGCGGTAAGAAGCTGGAGTGGAAACCACTTGTACCGTGCCGGTAAAGCCACTCTTCACACGGGGCCTTCAGACAAGCGCGGCGATTGCCTGAGCGGCAGGAAGTATGAAAAAAAAACGAAGGCTTATATTGATGCCGATGTGGAGTAGAAGCGCGAGCAGATGAGATAAATAAGTTATTTCTCTTTTATAGCCGGGTGACTTCCTGTGATTTTTTATAGCGGCAAGGCGTAATTTCTCAAATCTTTTGCTTAAAATTAAAATAAAATGAATAATTAAGGGCTGTTATGAAATTAGGATTCGCGTGTAAAAATATCTTGATTCGGAACTGAAGCAGGTTTTTCCCTTCAGAGCCACAACCCGGACACGCTTTCTGAGTTTGCCTGATGAAGAGAAAATAAAGCTCATTCATGAATTAGCGACAGTCAATTTAACTAACCTTTTTCTGACGCTTGAACAATTAGCGTTATTGCCTGATCCCTGAGGATGATGAGGCTAGGAAGTGATTTACTTCCGCTTCTTTATACGGTTCCCGACGCGACGATTTTGTATAAAACGTTTCGCCTGATCTTTATCCGTTGTTCAAAAATGCAGGGATTTTTCCAGGAAAAATAATATAACGCCTTTTTCGTTTGCATCTACGGACAATATTCTGTTCTGGCTTCAGATAATCCACTGGTTGTGGAAAGAGCAATCGAAGATGTCGAATATCATGCTCAATGTGTGCAAAGTTAATGGGGTATGCGCCAAACCTTCGGTGATTTAAAATTAATATCCATATGAATGGCAAAAAAAAGGATTCGAAGGATTTAAGAACTCTTTTGGCAAACTCAGCCCTGAAGAACGAAATTGATGTTAACCGTTGAGAATGATGAGAGATTTCATGTTCGCGCTGGATGAGGTGCTACAGGCAAGGGGGGCGCTGTGCCCGATTGTGCTGGATATTCATCATCACTGGGTGAAGGAACGCGTTCATCCAGCCTGACGACCCGCGGATCGCTGTAGTAAAAGAATCCTGGAAAGATGTCAGGCCAGTACTGCATTATTCCATTTCTCAGGAGGGAATTATTCCCGATCAAGGGTGGCCGGAACAGTCCCTGCTGGGCGTACCGAAAACAAAGCTAAGAGCACATTCAAATTATTACTTTAACGACACGCTGAATGAGTGGGCTTTGTCATTCAGCGAATTCGATATTATGTGTGAAGTAAAAATGAAAAACCCGCCAGAGACAGGCCTGTATGAATATTGAGCCTTCACAGACAGGAGTCACGAGTCGTTTTGCGCGCAGCCATAAAGCAGGGCCGCACAAATAACCGTCCCCGCGGTTGATGGTCAGCTAATAATGGCAATGTCGGGATAAACAGGGATTTTTTTTGTTCCTGCGAAGCGAGTTTAAGCCAGCATAGCCGCCGTTTACCAGGCGGCTCATGCCGGAAACCGCTGTTGCACAAGCGGCAGAAAACAGTACCGGTATGACGCTTACTGGCGATGCACTGGCATCACATATGATGCTGGTGAGCGGCGTTAAGGCCAGCAACAAAACGCATGGTCAGGAAACGTTTAAAACGACTTCCATTTTCTGACCATGTGCTTCAGCCGCGCAGTTCATCGATGCAGTTAAGTATTTGCCCGTGCAAAATCCAGCAGAGCCTGCTGATACGCAGTGAGCTCAAGCTTACCTGTGTGGTCTGGTTTGATTGAATGTAAGAGCGTTATCGCGATGTTTCAGGAAATGCCGTTGCCTGGCTTAACATCTCCTTTGCGTCAGCCTGTTGCCTGCCCAGATTCTGTAAAGCGATGTCGAGGTTGATTTAGCGGAATGGTCAAACTGCTGGCTACGATAACCATTACATCTTTCCAGCGCGCTCCGTATGTGGCGGGAACAGGCTACGGTATTAGCCGTATTTTTACCGAATGCAGAGAAATGGTTGCGGGAAATCATCTCTTTGCCTTTGCCGGGACGCTAATGTGGGCAGGCTTGAGATCGTCGAATCCACTTCATAACGTGTGTGTTGTGCACACAACTTTCCAGATCCGGGAGGGCGTGCTTAAGGCTCTCTAACGCTTGATTAATCACTGCGGTATGCGCTTGCGTTGCCTCTCTCGATGCGTTCACTTCTCTTTCAGGATGAAGAAGCTTTAGGACTTGCCTGAGTGAATGCCTCGGTAATTTTTGCATCTTTTTCTGTGTATGCAGATTTGGTAATGCTGTTTTTCCAGCAAAGCATTCCAGTGTGATGACGTTATCCTTAACTTTTTTGTACTGATTAAGCGTAAGCTGCTCAGGCGAGTTCTTAACGGCTCTTAGCAAATTATTCAAATTTGAGAACTACCGCCCGTCTTTATTGGCTTTGTCAATGGTGTTCTGAAAAGCCTGCAGCGTATCAACCGACGACTGCCGGGTAAAACATGAGAAGATACCGTTCATTGTTATTTAAACCTTTATGTTGTCTAATGCATGTCCCGGGGTGAGTTATATCGGTATCCATTTTTTTCGCAAGATATAAAAAACGATGATGCATGCTCTGGCGTGAGACGTTGAACCTTGACGCCAGCAAGAGCGCGGGGTCAAAAAAAGCGAGCAGGCGAAAGCGGAGATTTACAGCGGTAACATATATTTTATTTATTCTTAATGCCTTCGCGCCACTATTACAGTACACAGAATGCGCGGTTTTTATTTTCGCAACAATGTTATTTAATTTTCTGCGTTATTTTTTTAAGTTTTATGTTTTTTTATATGCCTACAATTATTCTTTAACGAACTTTTTATATTTATTTTTTGCACCTCTTCCTGAATGAATAACGAGGAGAATCCACCGTGAGTATGGGATTAGATGATAACCGGCATTACGCTAGATGTGTGTCTGTTACTGAGCTATATTGTTTGTGCCCTGTTTCCGGGCGGAGGAATTTTGATGGCAACGGAAGCTTTTATTGCTGGCCAGTTTCCTTGGTGTTCCTGTTGATCCTGGCTCTCAGCCTCTGGGGCGCTTGCTATCGGGAATAATTCTCGGAATCGTGCTATAGCCGGTACTGCGGCGATCGAAGCCGTGCTGTGGCGGATTTGTGGCGTGCAGATGAAAGAGATGAACGGACGGCAATATTTGCTCGCCCTGTTGATGCCTGTTTCCCAATCTGGCTGGCATGATTTTCCTGTTTTTTACTCTTCTCATGCTACAAGGCGTGTGCCATGCTTTCAATCCGCAACACTTTCGAGTACTGTCATGGCATCAGCATTTAATCTGCGGTCAGTTTTGTCACCAATACTAACGTGGCAGTCATATGCGGGTGAATCGACCATGAGCTATCCGAGCCAGATGGGTGGGCCTCGCCAGGCAAAATTTCTTCGGCAGCCAGCGGAATAGCGGTGGTATTTGCCTTGATCCGCGCGGTTTCCCCGCCAGCAAACAGACCAACTGGGTAATGCATGGCGTGATGTGATACGTATCACGTTATTTATTTTATTTCCTCTGTCACTGCTAATGGCACTCGTTTCTGGTCAGTCAGGCGTGATTCAAAATTTTACGCCTTACCTGGACGGCCACCACGCTTGAAGGGCTTCGTCAGACACGCCGATGGGGCCGGTTGCCTCTCAGGAAGCGATCAAAATTATTGGCACCAATGGCGGAGGTTTCTTTTAATGCGAACTCAGCTCATCCCGAAAATCCAACTGCCTTAACCAATTTTGTGTCAGATGGTCATGATTTTCTCATTCCTGCTGCGACTCTGTTTTGCGTTTGGTGAGGAAACCGTGCTCGATCGTCGCCGGGGAAACACGCTTCTCTGGACGATGTCATGATGTTTGTCGTTGCCGCTCTTCTGGTGATGCCTGGCTGAAACGCGCGCGGTGTTCACATTTGCCCCTGCTGGTCTGACAGCGCAATGAACTGGGAAGGAAAAGAGAGGCGATTTCGGTATTTTGAACTCCAGTCTGTTTGCCGTTATCGACCACCGCCGCCGCGTCGTGGCGCCGTCAATGCCATGCATGATTCGTTTACTGCCCTGGGAGGGCATGTGATCCCCCTGTGGCTGATGCAACTGGGGCGAAGTGGTGTTTGGTGGGGGTCGGTTCAGGGCTTTTATGGCATGCTACATTAATGTGTTGCTTGCGGTATTTATGCCGGGCTGATGATAGGCCGCACGCCTGAGTATTTGGGTAAGAAAAATTGGCGTGCCTGAGATGAAGATGGCCGCGATATACATTCTTGATTGCGCCCGCGCTGGTACTGCTGGGAACGGCGCTGGCGATGATGAGTGATGCCGGTCGGGCGGCCATTTTTAATCCCGGGGCCGGCACGGGTTCAGTGAAGTGCTCTATGCATTGTCCTCTGCGGCAAATAATAACGGCAGTGCCTTTGCAGGACTGTCAGCCAATACCCCCTCTGGAACCTGTTACTGGCGGTTGCCATGTCTGCTGGGCCGCTCTTTTTGCCTTTTATTCCGGTGATGATGATCGCCAGTTCCGCTGGCGGCCAAAAAAGCAGCCCGCCAGCACCGGGACGCTTCCTACCACGGTCCACTGTTTATTGGCCTGTTGACGGGCACCATACTGGTTGGCGCGCGACCTTTGTCCCGTCACTCGCATTGGGGCCTGAGACTGAACAGATGCAGTTGCTAACACATTAATTGCCGGAGAATCGCCGGGGACATCAGTTTTCTTCTCAGCAGCGCAGGCCCTGTGCGCGGACAGCGATGAGGCGAAGCGTTCAAAGCTTTGATCCACGGGCAATTTCGTAATCCCGTGATGTTGTGTGTATTTATCTGGGCAGCGTGGTGACAACGTTACCTGGCTGTGGTGAATCACAACGGAGCAGGGGCTGTGTTACTGCTGCCATCAGCCTGTTCTGGCTGTGGTTTACCGTACTGT
>NZ_JAPVOK010000003.1:0-171737 GCF_027157825.1 Pantoea sp. LMR881 | reverse complement strand
ACAGCCGCTTCACTGATCAATGCTTTTTCTGCCTGCTCATGCAAGCGAAAGGGCCATAACAGCCGATCCCGCGCCCTACTGTGCATGATGATAGCCGGTTTAATAATCGGAACGGTTTTGCCAGTGAGCAGGCCACATATTTTTCTTACAGAAGCTTATCTGAACACCGACTTTCTCCACAAATAGATTTCGCAGTGAAAATACGCAGTAAATTTATACTTGTCACACCCGGAAATTCAGGAAACCCTATGAAGAACAAGCTTTTTACGGCCTGCAGTTGCCGTCACTGCTGGCGGCTTCAATACCGCCGGATGCGCATGCAGCCGATCTCGGCGATGCCGGAAGCCAGCCACCGGTTGCGACAGCCTGAAATCTACCGACCTGACTGATATCGGCGGTAAAGGCAGCCAGGTAGAGACTACCGCCGCGGGCACAACTGAATAATGCGCAGTGGTGCAAAGCCGAAGGCACGCTGGCCCCGGAGATTCGTTTTCGCCTTTATTACCTGCAAGATCGGCTGGAATCTGCGTTATATGCAGGTAGGCTGCGGCGGCTTGTGTGGCTCCATCAGGCCACAGCCAGGCGCAGCGGGCAGGTTGCGCGCCGCTTAACAGCAACGGCTTTGCCGTGGCGGGCAACAAATATGGGGCAACAGTGAAGAGAAACGACTGGGGAAACAAACGCCAGAAGCGCAGCGATTTTGCCTGGCGTGGGCAACATTTAACGGCACTGGCCGCGAAAACTCATTGCCGCACCATCAAAAACCGGCAGCATTTGCTTACTTTAACGGCTGCTCCGACGGGGGACGCGAAGCCCTGATGGAAGCAGCAGCGTTTCCCGCTGGATTTCAGACCGGCATCATTGCGTAGCCGCAGCCATGAATTTTCAGGTGCAGAACGCGATGTATCACGCCTGGTAGTGAGTAACCGGGACAAAGAGGGCAACTGCGCCACTGGACGTCGAAGGATCTACCATATTGATACATCAGGCGGTGCTGAACAGTGTGATGCGCTGGACGGACAGACAGATTGCCGGCTCCAATTGTTGTTGCTGTCGTCATCCCGACCTGGAGGCGCGCTGCGCTGCCACGCGGATCAGCAGGAGGGCAAAATGCCTGGAGCAAGGAGCAAACTACTGCGCTGAAGAAACTTTGCGACGGGCTCTGCGAGGCAAAACCGGTCGTAAACTGATTGTCAGTGGGCCGCAGTACGGCTCTGAGCTGGCCTGGCAGGGGGTGTGTTTATTCCTGAAGAAAAGCGCCAGCCAGTGATGAGCTCAATGATTTCGCTTTCGCTGCGCTACGTTAATTTTGTCACTAATCCGTCACCTTTCATTTACGCTCAGCGCGCTGGAAGTCCGATCAGAAAACGTTCGATGAGCTGAGCAACCGTACAGCCTGCATGATGCCACTAATCCTGATTTGCGCGCGTTTGCTCAGGCAGGCGGTAAGCTGATCATCTGGCACGGCTGGCCGATCCGCACATTTCCCTCTAATTCAATTGCGTATCACCATGCACTGGGTCAGGAGATGGGCGCATCACAGCGCCGCTTTGAACGTCTGTGTGTATTGCCCGGCGTTTATCACTGCTCAAATGGAGAAGGCCCGAGTCTGGCTGATTTCCTGACGCCAGATGAACTGCAGAAAAGGGCAGGCACCTGATGCTGTCACCACCTGCAGGCCTCACCGCAGCAGCATAACAGCTTCGGTCAGCCTGTCGGCGCGGGCGGTAAAGGTCCTGTAAAAACTGGCCCAGTACAGGCAGAAAGCCTTCGCTGAAAGAACACCCGGATATGAAGCTGGAAACCATCCCGTGCAACGCCGCATCACGTCCTGTGGATCCTCTACCCGCAATATGCGGTATGGAATGGCAAAGGTGATGTGAAACAGGCGGCTTTATTACAAAAAACATTATCCTGTAAATGCACACTATGACTGGGCAGGATCGGGTTTTTATCAACCTTATCAGTTCAGTAATAAAACGGGAAATAATGTAAAAGGCGTCGCGACTGCGGCGCTTTTTTATCTTAAAAAAGCGGACGGTTACCGCTACAGATGCATGCAGAAAATCTTTTGCAGACATTAACGCTTTATGGAAATGCAACGTTTGAGCCGTTTTATCAGGGTGAAAAAGGGGTGTACAGCAATTAAATTTTATATGCAGAGGTGAAGGTCATGATAAAGAAAACCTGCCTGAGTGAATAAATATTAATGACTGGCTTTTCCTTGTCCCTTAATTAATGAAATCGGTATTGTTTTAATCCTGTTATTTCACCTCGCGACAGCAATCACAAAGGCCGCGAAAAAGTACTGTTATTCATCTCCGCCAACCTGCTTCGTATGTCGTTAACTGATAATAAATAAGGTTGCCTGAAAAGGGTGGCTGACTTTTCATTTAGTATGCCAACGGCAGGCGGTAAATGAAAGCAGGATGGTACGCTGAACTCACCAGAAATGAAAAAGAACCTGGTGGATATGTCTTGGCGCATTTACGTCTGACTCAACTGGGCAACACAATTTATTCGTTAGTCATGCCAGTATTATTAAGTCTGGCCATTGATTCAGTCTGAAGCCGGAATATCAGGAGCGGCACTGTTCCGGCTGTTCTGGTGTGGTTTATTCGTCGCCTGGTACTGAGTCACCTGTTTTTTCAAATAGCGGGCAAAAGAAACAGCCTAAAAGAATAACTGAAATCTTTCAGGGCAAGCACCGACATATTACCGTTAACACAAATATCTTACCCAGCGGTATATTTGGTGCCTGCGTATATTATGATTACCTGACTGCACACCTGTTTGCGTGCAGGGAATTAGGTTCGCCGGTCGTGTCAATGCTGCGGGATATTTAGCAACATTTAGGGTTCGCTGGCGGGTCCCTCTCCTTACGGCCGGTTGCGATGTTTTCTTCCGCTGGAAAACCACTATTCTGTTTCTGCTGTGTCAGATGCTCGTTGTCAGTATCCGTATGTTCGCTGACGTCAGTCTGAATATGACGCCTGGATTGGGGTTTTCCCCGGTGCGTTACAGGGCGGTTTGGCTTCAGGCTTAACTCCCGCTTTTTCTGAACGCTGCGCCACCCCGTTGAGACGCACTCAGGCTCCCACTGCCACCGGAAACAGCTTGCGAATCAGGCGTTGCCTGTTCTTTTGCGCCTCCTCGTGTTATCGCTGTCACATTATAAACAAACTCATACCTCAAAGGTAAAACCCACTCTTTATTGGATGAAAGGCAGATAACTTACCTATGTTAAATAAACTGAGAATACGGGTACGCCTGCATAAATAGGGAAGGTCCTATGACAAATCAAATGACGGAACCCTGCCACGATATTGCCCATCTGGTATGTCGAGATTTACACTGACAAATTTGAGGAGAGTCTCGATTTCTTCTGTCAACGTCTATGGTCTTACCGTCTCCGCCCAGGATGAAAAGCATGCCTGGCTGCGTGCCTGGATGACTATGAATTTCATACTCTGGAAGCAACACGTCATCATACAACGGGTGTGGGGCACATCGCTTACCGTGCCAGCTCGGAAGCGGCGCTGATGCGACGTGTTGCGGCTATTGAGGCCAGCAACATGAGGTCATTGGCTGGGGATGACGACCAGGGACAGGGCCGCGCCTTCCGCTTTGCCGATCCTTTGGCCACATATTTGAAATTTACTACGATACCGTACGCTATCAGGCTGAAGCGGGTGAGCGCCCTCGTTAAAAAAAATCTGGCGCAACGTTACCATGGTCGTGGCGCTTCTCCCGCCGCCTCGATCACCTTAACCTGCTGGCAGCAGACGTTCTGAGTTTAAAATTTTATGGAAACCTGTCCGGTTCGCGTGTTACCGAGATGATCCTGTTGGATAACGGCCGTATTGGTGGCCGCTGGTTTACCATCAACAATAAAACCTATGACCCGGCTTGCACTGAAGAGCATGGCGGTGGCAGCGGACGTCTGCACCACGTGACCTGGCCACAGATACCCGTGAAGAGATCCTGCGCGCAGCCGATATTTCCTCGAAAATGGCGCACATTGAAACCGGCCCTTGTACAAGCATGCAATTCAGGGGACATTCTTTCTATGTCTGGGAGCCTGCGGGCAACCGCGTGGAGCTGGCAAACTCAGGCGCTCGCCTGATACCGGCACCGGACTGGCAAACTGTGGTGGACAGAAACCGAGCGAAAAAGGGCCAGGCGTGGGGATTAAAACCATCGATACGTTTCATACACACGGTACCCCACCGGTGCCAACGGATGGCACAGAATGATGAAAGCATTTGTCCAGGCAGGCGAGTGAAAAGCCCGGTATTTGCGGGTCATGGCGCAGCCTGCAGCCTCTGATCCGCTAAGCTTTTGACGATCACCTGTTCGCCGTTAATGAAGCATCAGGCGCGGCGTGTGATGGTCACGGGCTGGCGACACAGTCAGACCATTGCGCAACTGATTTACTGACCTGGGTGCCGGCCTGACATCGCGAATGGCAGGCCGCTGACACCGTAGCGCAAGGAAAGCGCGATCCCGTTGTCGTTATTTCCGTTGCCTTCAGGCATCAGTGATATCTGAAGGAGGGGATTGTCGGGCAGGAAGGCGGGCGGGTACGATGTGGTGAGCACCTTTATGTCATCGCTGATTATCCGCCTGACGGCTCAGTCCTGCTCGCCTTACGCATTGGCATGCTGTCAATAGGTAGAGAGCAACACCGCTGAACTTACCGGTGTTTGCTGTCTTAATTTCATCCCCCATCTTTACCAATCAGCACAACTTCAAAACCCTGGGGCTTAAGTTGAGCGCGGAGCTGTCCCTGAGCAGCAGGAGCGGTATCACTCAGACAATAATGTCGCGGTCAGCCAGCTCAGCTTCGGTCTTTTTCAGCATCGCCATCTGTTGAACATAATTAGCCTTGATCTCAGAAGGCGCAAAGATCACAACGGGGCGATAATGCCATTGGTATTGGTTCAGCGTGGCAGCATCAGGCGCTAAAGAACGAAATATCATGGTTGTCTGCCGCCTGAGCAGCAGGGCATAACAACAGACATAGTGCGAACAAGGGCGCAGGCAAAGCCAGCGTCAAGCCACGCTTATCATGGATTGTGCAGCTAAGCCTGAAGGGATATGCAGCATTGCGTTTATCTCCTGGCGTTCTGCGGCGCTTAACTGAAATGATGAACTGTTATGACGTTCGGTAAACAGGAGGACATCGTATCAAGGCTAGCGCAAGTTAACCGGTCTGACCGCCTGTTAACGCATATTTACGCCCAGGGCCGGATAGTGAGCGCGGTGGAATGAGTAAAGCCGTGGGGCAAAAATCAGGAGCAGGCTCCTCTTCTCTTTGTCATAGCATTTTCCAATATCACCGACTTTAAGATGTTGGCTGCAACAGGGTTGTGCTATTTGTGTCTGAAAACCTGACCGCTAATTTCTTAAGGAAAACAGATGCCCAACCTTGTTATCCCGGAAATCAAATCCCGGGAAGATGAGATGATGGCTATTCGTCGTCATCTTCACGCTCATCCGGAATTAAGCCTGGAAGAGTTCGAAACCAGCCAGCTGGCTGCAGAACTGCTGGAAAGTTATGGCTATCAGGTGACGCGGGCGATCGGCAGAACGGGCGTGGTGGGCTCTTCACCAAAGGACGCGGCGGTAGCAAATTGGGCTGCGGGCCGATATGGATGCCTTGCCCATTCATGAAACCACCGGCCTTGAGTGGGCCAGTAAACACCCGGGCAAAATGTATGCCTGTGGCCATGACGGCCATACGACACTTTTGCTGGCGGCCGCCCACTATATAGCTTCCGAAGCTTCGTCAGTTCAACGGCACGGTGCATCTGATTTTCCAGCCAGCGGAAGAGGCACTTGGCGGTGCCGATCTGATGATCAAAGAGGGATTATTCGACCGTTTTGCTCTGTGATTGTGTCTTTGCACTGCACAACATGCCGGGTATGCCAACGGGAAAACTGGGATTCTACAGCGGCAATTTTATGGCTTCCGCGGATACGGTGAAAATCACGATTAAAGGCTATGGCGGCCATGGGGCGCATCCCGATCGCACCATCGATCCTGTCGTCACTGCTGCCGCATTAATTATGTCGCTGCAAACCATCGTCTCCGCAATGTTACGCCAGGGGAAACGGCGATTGTGACGGTTGGCACGATACAGGCAGGCATTGCATCAAATGTTATTCCGGAAAGTGCTGTGATGGAGCTGACCGTGCGGGCAATGAAACCGGAGGTTCGTGAGCTGCTGATTCGTCGCATCCGGGAAACCGTTGAGCTGACTGCGCAAAGTTACGGCGCGCAAAGTGAAACAGAGGTTTATGACTCTATCCGGTACTGATAAACACAGATGAGCAAACCGCTTTCGCCCGCAATCTGGCCGTGCAATGTTTTGGTGAAGCGGCGGTGGGGAACGACGTTACCCCCACGACCGGCAGTGAAGATTTTGCCTTTATGCTGCAGCAAAAGGCCTGGCAGCTATTTTCTGCTGGGTAACGGTATGCCGGGGGAAAAAGGCGGCTGTATGGTGCATAACCCGGAATATGATTTCAACGATGCAATCATTGCGCCCGGCGCCTCTTTTTCGTCAAGCTGGTTGAAGCTTATTGTCGTTAATGAGTGAGGTTTATTACGAAAAGAACGCTAATTACGCTGCTTGTTCTGGCCTGCAGTTCCCCGGTGTTAACGGCAACGGCAAAAGAGATCCGCTTTGGCGTTGATCCCGGCTTCGCCCCTTATGAATCCAAAAACAGTGACGGCAGGCTGGTGGGATTTGATATCGATTTAGGTAATGCGATTTGTGCGCATCTTAAGGCAAAATGTGTCTGTTGAAGGCGGCTTTGATGCGCTGATCCTTCGCCGCAGGCACGCAACTTTGACGCTATTTTGTCGGCGATGAACATAACGGAAAACGTGAAAACAGGTATCCTTTACCAATAAACTGTACAACGGCCTGACTTTCCTTGTTGCCAGAAAAAAATACCTTTATCCTCCTCATTGCCGGAGGCGTTAAAAGGTAAAACCCTTTGGCGTTGAGCAAGGCTCTATTCAGGAAATGTATGCCCTGGAAACACTGGCAAGCGGCGGGCGTGCAAATTATTCCCTATCAGGGCACGCAAAATCTGCTGCAGGATCTTGAAGTGGGCCGCCTTGATGGCGCTGTGTTATCGGGGGTTATGGCAGATTACAGTCTGTTGCGTAAGCCGCAGGGGCAGACTTTGCTTTTGTTGGCAGCGCGCTTAAAGATGATGATCTTTTGCTGGCGGGTCGGCGATTGCGGTGCGTAAAAACGATGACGCGCTCAAAAACGAACTTAACGGCGCTATTGCCGCCATCCTTGCTGACGGCACCTATAAAAACTGGCCGGAAATTATTTCAGCTTCGATATCTATTCCGGTCAGTAAGCACAGCCCGATCAGCCATGCGTCATGCCTGCGTGGGGAGTACTGACCGCCTTTCAGCCGTAAAAGCGGTCGTCAGCAGCACAAGGTAATCCCCACGCCCGCCGGAGAATGACTCAGCGCATCAGGCCGAAAGCAAGGCGCGTTTAAACGAGTAGATGTGCGCACGTGCCGCGTCGGCAGCACGTCGAATCACCTGATTCCAGCGCCGCAATAATCTCGTTATGTTCCGCGATAACTTCATGCATATGGTCAGCATCAGACAGCGTTGTTGCCCAGAAGCGTTGGCCTGCGCGTGGATCACGCTGAGAATGTCGGAGAGCCGCCGGTTTCCTGCAATATCCGCCAGCATCTGATGAAACGCCCGATCCAGCAACATCATCTCCTCTCTGCTACGGGCCTGCTCGCACGGGCAATCTGTTGATTCAGCTTGCGCAGTTGATGAAGGTGCGGCTCACTGACCTTCTGGCTGGCAAGTTCGACACACAGCGTCTCGTTCACCAGCCGCACCTCGATTAATTCCAGTGCATCGTCTATCGACAGCGGGGCAACCATGACCCCTTTACGAGGAATAATTTGCAGCAGCCCTCCGTCGCCAGGCGGTGAATCGCCTGATTAACCGGGGTGCGGCCCATTTCCAGATCATTCATGACCTGAGCCGTATTTAAATATTCTCCGGTTTATACCGCAGCGTAATGAGCCTGTGTCTGAACGCCAGATAAGCTTGTTCATTCAGCGAAAGGTTTTTGCCGAACTGTCGGGGTTCACATTTTCAGTCATTGACTCACGCATTACGACGTTCCTTTTTGTCTGTGCGACATATTACACAAAAACTGGTATGAAAATCGCTAGATTGAAAACACTGTGAAATTTCACCGTGTTTTTTCAAGCGAGATTAACGCATGCACCTTCAGTTCACATCAGGCGACGCTGTCGCTACCACGCTAGACGTTGAGGTCACGCATTTCATTATTGCGGGCTGGGCAGGCCGATAAGGATGCCGTATTGCACCACATCAGGGGAACTTGAAGCGTTAGGTGTGCCTGCCCCGGTGCAGTGCCGCTTTTTACCGCGTCGCCACCAACCAGCTTACTCAAAAGCAGCGGCTGGAAGTCGTTGGCAGCGAAACATCGGGTGAAGCTGAACCCTTCGTATTTTGCCATCGTGGCGAGCTGTGGGTCTCTCTGACTTCCGATCACACCGATCGCCATCTGGAAACCTTCAGCGTCGCACTTTCTAAACAGGCGTGTATCGCCGGTTGCCCGCAGCGCGTGGCGCATGAGCGAAGTAGTGATCACTGGGATGCACTCGCGCTCACCTCATGGATAAAAGAGCAGGATGAATGGGTGGTTTATCAAAGCAAGGCACGCTGTCGTCACTTCTGACGCCGCAAGAGCTGCTCGGCCGCTATCTGAATGGCAGCACTGCCCAGGAGGGACTCGCCATGTCCTGCGGCACGCTGGGCGCCATCGGCGGCATTTGTCCTGCCAGCGCGTTTCGTATGGCGCTGCACGATCCCGTGCTGAATCGCACGCTTGAGCATCGCTTATTGCACCGGCACGTTGCCGGTGGTGGCATGAGGAGTTCTCAATGACAACACTTTGGCAGGCAAGTCAGCAGTTACAGACAGGCGAATCCGGACCTGAAGCATTCACAGCAGCGGCGCTACAGGCTGTACGCGATCGTGAAATAGCGGGCGAGTGCGTTTTCATAAACCGTTATGAAACGCAAGCCACACAACAGGCCCATAAGGCAGGTGTTCGCTGGAAAGCGCACCATCCGCTGAGTACGATTGACGGGCTTCCCATCAGCATTAAAGATCTGTTCGACGTTGAAGGCGAGGCGACGACAGCGGGTCCCGCCTGTTGTCGGATGCGCCGGTTGCCACGGCAAATGCCAGCGTGGTGGAGAGGCTGAACCGCAGGGGCTGCGATAGTCGGTAAGACCAATGACCGAATTCGCATTCTCAGGGCTGGGGCATCAATCCGCATTATGGAACACCTGCCAATCCTGGCAGCGTGCAGAGAAACGTATTCCCGGTGGCTCTTCATCTGGCGCGGCGGTGGCCGTGGCAGAGGGCATGTGCCTTGGCGCGATTGGCACTGATACCGGCGGCTCGGTTCGCATTCCTGCGGCGCTGTGCGGTCTGACCGGTTTTAAACCCACGGCAGACCGCATCAGCCAGGCGGGCACCTTGCCACTTTCCACCTCACTCGACAGCATCGGCGTCATCGCCCACGATGTGCGTAGCTGCTGGTTGCTTGACAGCGTCATCGCTGAACGACCGCTTCGCGTTAGAACACTATGATCTGTGCAGTGCGCGTTTTGCCATTCCGCAGAGCCGCGTTTTGGACGGGCTGGAACAGGACGTTGCGCAGGCCTGGACGCTGCCATTAAGGCCTTGCGCCATGCCGGTGCCACCCTTGTGGAGATCCCACTCAGTGAGCTGGATGAGCTGAACGCCATGAACGCCCGTGGCGGCATCACGGCTTATGAGGCGTGGCAGTGGCATCAACGCACTGCGCAGGCACAGCCCGATGCTTATGATCCGCACGTGCTGGCGCGTGTGCAGCGCGGCAGCCATCTTACTGAACAGGATGCGTCGGAACTCTGTCAGCAGCGTGAAGCCTGGCAGCAACGTGTTAATGCAGCACTGGCAGGATTTGATGCGTTGATCATGCCCACTGTTCCCTGCATCGCCCCAACCATTGCCTCACTGGATGATCCCCAGCGTTACCGGGAGATCAACGCGCTGATGCTGCGTAACACCAGTGTCATTAACATGCTGGATGGCTGCGCCATCTCGTTACCCTGTCAGCAAACTGGTCGCGCGCCGGTTGGTCTGAGCCTTGCTTCCGTTCATGGCGACGATGCCCGCTTAATCAGCTGGTCTCTCGCCGTGGAAACAGCCCTTAACTGGAGATCATGATGATGACTCAACCCCACGGTATGTTGTTTGTTGCGACCAGCGTTGGCGCTGAAGATGAAGCGGATTTTAACCAGTGGTATGACCATGAGCACGTAGAGGAGCGTGTGGCAATCACGGGATTCCTGCGCGGTACCCGATATCAGGCAATTCATGCCGAACGTAAATACCTTGGTTTGTATGAAACCGACTCGCTGGAGGCCTTTACCAGCGCGGATTACCACGCGGCGTTTACCCGTCAGACCGCATGGTCAGTGAAAAATTTACAAAAGATGATTAATCCCATGCGCCGGGTCAGTGCCGTCACGCATATCCATGGCAAAGGCACAGGTAATAACCTGGCGGTGGTGACGCTCAACGCTGTCGATTTTACTGCATTAACCGCATGGCAGCAGCAAGTCAGCCAAACGCCCGGCTATATCTCTTCCTGTCTGCTCACACCCGATACCGATCTCAGTTCGCCATTGCCGATGGAAAGCAAAGATAACCGCCAGATGTTACCGATGCTGCTTATCCATTGCAGTGACGCACAAGGTTGCGATCGGCTGGCTTCAGCCGCCGCCGAGAGGCTTACTGGCGATGTTCAACACTATGCCCTGAGCTGGCAGTTAACTAAACAGGAGCTGGCCCATGGCTAATACAGATTCTGCTCTGCATCAGACGGTAAGCGATAAGCGCACTAAATCAAAAACAGGTCGCCTGGCGGCGGCCAGTTCAATAGGCACGGCGCTGGAATGGTATGACTTCACCGTCTACAACATCATGGCTGCGCTGGTATTTAATCAGGTATTTTTCCCAGCTTCGATCCCTTAGTGGGAACAATTCTGGCATTTTCGACCTATGCGGTGGGTTATATTTCACGCCCGTCAGGGGGTTTTGTCTTTGGTCATCTCGGTGATGTTGCCGGTCGCAAGGCCGTGCTGATCATTACGCTGATGATTATGGGTATCACCACGGCACTAATGGGGCTGCTTCCTGGCTATGCCGTTTGGGGATCTGGAGTCCCGTTCTGCTGGTGGCGCTGCGCTTTGTGCAAGGCATTGCACTCGGCGGTGAATGGGCCGGCGCGGTTCTGCTGTCAATGGAGCACGGTGATGCCGACAAACGTGGCCGCAATGCCTCGTTTGCCCAGGTTGGCCCCTCTTGCGGAACGCTGATTGGTACTGGCTTTATTACCCTGGTAACGGTCGCAATGAGCGCCGATCAGTTTCAGGACTGGGGCTGGCGCATCCCGTTTCTGCTGAGTTTGTTACTGGTGATGTTTGGCCTGTGGCTGCGTCGTGGTGTGGAAGAGACCCCGACATTTGTTGCGATGCAGGCGGAAAAGAAAACCACACATACGCCGCTTAAAGAGGTGTTCTTTAACTATCCCAAACAACTGCTGATCGCCGGTGGATCGCGTATTGGCTCGGATGTGCTTTATGCGCTGGTCGTGGTCTTTACGCTGACGTATGTCACCACCGTGCTTCATCTGCCGCGCCCACTGGCGTTGATGGCGACTATGCTGGGAGCGGTTGGTAATGCTGTCACGGTGCCGATGTTTGGGGCGCTGTCAGACAAATGGGGACGCCGGCCGGTTTATATCACCGGCGCCCTCCTGGCTATTGTCTGGTCGTTTGTTTTCTTTGTACTTCTCGACAGCACACAACCCACACTGATCGTTCTGGCAGTCGCAGGCGGGCTGCTGATCCACGCGATGATGTACGGCCCACAGGCAGCATTTGTTACCGAGCAATTTCCCAGTCACGTGCGTTATGCCGGATCGTCGCTCGCCTACACGCTTGCCGGTATCGTCGGCGGCGGTTTTGCACCATTGATTATTACTTCTCTTTTTAAAGAGACGGGCAGCACGCTGTGGGTATCGCTGTATGTCAGCCTGGCACTGATGATTACGCTGGTTGCATTGTGGAAAGCAAAAGAAACGGCGCATCGGCCCCACTGAGAGAGATGATGGCAAAGGAGTGCCTGTACTCAGGGGGTTTCTGACCGTGCGCATTCTGCCAGGTGCCAGCGCCTGGCGGGCATAGTCCGCTGCATTAACCGAAGTGGCAGGCTGTTACGACCGGTGCGTTACAATTTGAAACACAACATAGTGCAGTTCTTTCCGCTGTGGTCGATACCTTTGTTACGCCAGCGGAGGAAGTGCGGCGAGCCAACACCAGGGCAAAACCGCCGCCTTCCCCGCACGGCATTCAGTGAAATCGGGAAGAGTCAGTCTATGGCAGTATGTTTTCTGTTGCGCTCCATGGATCTCCTTCTGAAACACTGGATTCAGAAAGTGCCTGGCCAACGTCGATGTATTATTTTAATTTTACCGGGATCGGCTTTTCGGTCTGCTGAAGGCGCTCTGTCTGTGTGTTTTTGATTCTGCTGATAAAGCTGTTCAGCATTTGCTCATGCAACTCAATCACTTCGTCTGCCAGGCCAGAAAGAAGAGAGGGGTGAATAATAATTCTGTATAATACCCGCTACGGCAGCAAAAAATCAGTGATTTCAGGGGTGTTTATCATCCCTGACGATAAAAGCTGAAAGTGTGAATCAACTCTTTGTAACGGCATCAACTGGACTTTTTTCAAACCAAAAGAACTTGTGCTCATTTGGTCTCTTTGGGTTTTCCATCTTTTTGAGCAGTACATAACGCTCGTTGCATGCTTCATAAATAGTCACAGATCCGGGAGAGGCTTTTACGGGTAAGTTAGAGCAATTAGCTAAAGCCTCAGCAAACCCCGTCCCACCTGCCCTGCAGGAAACAAGCCGAACGCTTGTAATATTGTTATCAAGAATTACTGGCTTGATTTTATTATGAAGCTCTTCAGGAGTTGACTGAACTTTGTTTATTAAACTAACAAAAGTGATCCCACCTTTGTCACCATGACCGATAATATTTATGCGGTTACCAGTTTTATTTTTAGGAACATCAAAAAAATACTGATAATCACTATTATGTCCTGTCTCTAATTTAGTGCTGTTTTGTTGCTTTCCTCTAAAACAATAATTTCGAAAATCTGCCAGCGAAACCCTGAACTGCCCCATTAAAATATCTCCTTACAAAGCCTGTACCATCAGGCTTTAGTGAAGAACAGTATACGAATTTTTATAATTTTTCCGTCAAAAACCGCCACTGAGACAGGGAGCGGGATTCAAATTTTCTGAATTACAGAAAATATTTACCAAATAAAATGGAGTGAGTTTTATTACTTTTGATAATGAAACCAGACAGGGTTTTCAGATAGTTTCCGGCGATGCAAGCCGGTGTTGGATAGCTCAAAAACAGTCTTAATTTCGATATCCAGGCAGGCCGTTAAATGGCGGGTATTAGAATGACGATGTTTATCGGTCAGAGGTAAGAATGCGTTTTCTACGGCCGTGCCCATCTCTCCTGTGCGTTTTGGGTTGAGACTTGCCCGGTTTTAGTGGATTAGTAGAGGCGGCCGCTTCGAAAATCCCTGAAAGAAGCGATATCGTTTAGCTTTGACAGTTTTTTATGACCATCGCCGTTCTTTGATAATCTGATATCAGCGACCAGGTATGATGCGGAGCGGTGGCCACTGGCCTGAGATTACAAACAGTATTTATGTCTGGCAGCACCGACCTGTCTGCATGCCGAGCAATTCTGGCTACAGGAGTCGTAGTGCGTCTGACCATAATATGCACTCCTATAGCTTCCAGGAAGTTACACCGTAACGTAAGGCGGATGCTTTATGCTGTCCCTTGGTGGCTTATCTCTTCGTAAAATACAATCCACTGTAATCAGTAAATGCCGTTTTACTGAGCAATTTTAAACATTATCCAGCACGCCCGTTTCTGTGGATGGATTGATTTATCCATTATTTTCAGCGGCTAGCGTAAAAAGGTTTTTGAAATCATCATTGCGTTCTGCAACAAGCTTCCATCCTCAGCGGTCAAAAAGCTGCTCAAGGCCAGCCACGCTCCCTGTCAGGCGCGCCATCAGTGGTTTTATCTGACGGCCTTCGGCGTCAAATCCTGTGGCCAGACTGGTTTGCGAGACACAGATGCTGTTCAGACCGGGATTCAGGTTTACGGCGTAACGTCCCGACCACTCCCTGTCAGTGAGCAACCGGTAAATCCAGCCCATATCTTTTGCGGCTTCCATTACAAAGGTAAGGCGACTGAGAGCATCCTGTCCGTAAGCGTCCCGGAACGGGATTGCCACAGATAGATAGTCCAGCTTGTCAGCCAGCTTCGCATTAACGCCATACTGCCGACCCTGTTTCAGCAACCAGTCAATATCGGGAGCGACATCACGAGAGAAGCGACGCTGCTTCTGAGCAAAAGCCAGCCAGCATGTGAGGAAAAGATTTTCCTGAGCGGCAGAACGTACTGTTCCGTCCTTTCGGGCAAATGCCAGTGCGATCAAGGCACATCAGGCCAGATGACCAGACTTTTCTGTCAATGACACTGCAGATTTTCCCCGTAAACGTACAGAGCGGTTATTTTAACGCAAACAGTTTCGAACATCTGATAAGAGTGGTTCCTCGCACAGCGTTTCTGCTCTCATGTTATTATGTTCGCGTCATTTAATGAGTCAGCACGGATGAAGAAGAAAAACAGCACGCCAACGCCTCACGACGCGACTTTCAGGCAGTTTCTCACGCAGCCGGAGATTGCCCGGGACTTTATGGAGCTTCACCTCCCGGCAGAGCTGCGTGCGCTCTGCGATCTCAGCACCCTGAAGCTGGAGTCTGGCTCTTTCGTAGAGGATGACCTGCGGCAGTACTTCAGCGACGTCATTTACAGTCTGAGGACTACCACCGGAGACGGCTACGTTCACGTACTCATCGAGCACCAGTCTTCCCCGGACCGGCATATGGCCTTTCGCCTGATGCGCTATGCGGTAGCTGCCATGCAACGCCATCTTGAGGCCGGTCATAAGAAGCTGCCGCTGGTGATACCCGTGCTGTTCTATACCGGAAAACGCAGCCCGTATCCGTACTCCACCCGCTGGCTGGATGAGTTCGACGATCCGGCAGTCGCAGAGAAGCTCTACGGCAGTGCTTTTCCCCCTGACAGACATTACCGTCATCCCGGATGATGACATCATGAATCATCGCAGCATGGCGGCACTCACGCTGCTGCAGAAGCACATCCACCAGCGCGATATGGCCACGCTGACCGACCGGCTGGCCACGCTGCTGATGGCGGACTATCTTTCTTCATCTCAGGTGACAGTGCTGATACACTATTTACTGCAGGCGGGAGAGTCGGCCGACTCCGAAGCCTTCGTTCGCGAACTGGCACAGCGTGTGCCGCAACACGGAGACGCACTCATGACCATCGCACAGCAGCTCGAGCAGAAGGGCATTGAGAAAGGACGCATGGAAGGACGCCAGGAGGGGATTCAGCTTGGCGAGCAGCGAGGTATTGAAAAGGGCGAGCGCGAAGCAACCCTGAAAATTGCACGAACCATGCTGCAGAATGGCCTTGACCAGAGTATCGTCATGCAGATGACCGGCCTGACAGAAGACGAGCTGGCGCAAATTCACCACTGAGCAGCTCAGCCATTTTCCTGAGTGCTCTTTCAGGTATTCAGATACGCCTTCTGATGCACCCGGTTCCTTTCGAGAGCAGATGTCTCAAAAATTTCAGAAAATGTTCTTCGCTGTCTTTTTCTTTCCAGCCTGGCAGGAATGTGATCATCGGCGATAACGAGTCCGGCAAGAGCAGTATGCTGCTGGCGCTGGACCTGGTACTGAGCGACAGCCGACATCGGGTTGAATCGCTGGGCATAAAGGCATTTCTTTCTCAGCAAGCATATCCAAGCCAATCCTCTGCATTTAGCTATTATATGTAAAGTTCGCTTAATGCTATTTATGTTAAATTAAGCGTATTAAACTCTGTTTGAAAGAAACTTCAGTATTTTTTCTTACGCTTATCATTCCCATGCCAGCAATACGGTTTATATAACCAAAAAAATCTCAAGCCGGACCATCAATAAATCCCGCTATTCCAGTTTTACATAGAGAAAAATGGGGTTACGGGCGGATGCGCATAAAATAATACCCCACCTAGCGATTTATGAATGCGTCGAGTAAGGGCATGTCAACCAGACATCAGGCGCTTGAATTAAATATACAGTCCAGGCGGCTTATGAACTGCCATTACAGCAGGCGCGCAAACCTGTAAGGAGCTGGATCAACCACAGGAGGATGGTTAGTCACCAAATCCGCAGCTAGCTGTCCAGCGGCAGGTGAAGTACCAAAGCCATGGCCAGAGAAGCCTGTCGCCAGGGTTAATCCCGGTATGGCATCCACCGGGCCAATCACTGGGTTAGAATCTGGCGTGACATCAATCACTCCTGCCCATGATTCGGCCATTTCGGCTTGTTGAAAGACTGGCCAGGCCGCACGTAAATTACGCATTGCTTCATTATTCAATGCCGGATTGGCTTGTGGATCCAGCGTGCGGATTTGCTCAAAGGGCGAACGCCGATCGCTTCGCCAGCGACGCGCCAGGGCTAAATCTTTGCGAAATATTTGCCCAAAGAAATCCGCAAATTGTCTCGCGCGTGACGTAACTGCGGTAGATAGCGCGTCCCGATCAAGAGATGATCGAGCGTCAAGGGCGCATCCAGCGCACCTCGTTGGGTAATAATAAAGCCCCCATCCTGATGTTTGCGGAACGAAAAATCAGGAGCGCCGATTGCGGTATTGGCAGGACCCTGTAACGGTTTAGTGCGCATTACTGAGCAAATAAGCGGTAGTGTTGGCAAGTCGATGCCGTGATTACCTAAGAAGCGACGTGACCAGGCACCGGCTGCCAGTAGAACCTGATCGCATCGAATTTCACCTCGTTCTGTCACCACGCCGCTGACTTTACCATTGCTGGTAGCTAACGCGCGCACAGCGCACCCTCTATAACGTACGCGCCCTTAGCGATAGCGGCTTTCGCAATAGCACTTGCCGCCAGCGTAGGTTCTGCCCGTCCGTCAGATGCGGTAAAAATGCCTCCCGCCCATTTTTCTGCGCCGCCAGGTGCATGCGCTGCAATTTCGGCATTGCTGAGCAGTCGGGTGTCCAGCCCAGCGGTATTGACGCTCTTGAGCCACTTTTCATGCATTGCCATCTGCATCTCATTGCGAGCGATAAACATAATACCCGCCTGACGATAGCCTACATCATAGCCCACACGCGTTGCCATCTCTGCCCACAGGCGATCGGCTGCCTGCGCCAGCGGAATATCATCCAGCGCGCGGCTAGTTTTACGGATCCAGCCCAAATTTCGTGACGACTGTTCCCCGCGATGCGCCCTTTCTCCAGGACGACTACCGGAATATTGCGCTCAGCGAGCGTCAGAGCGGCCGTTAACCCTACAATGCCGCCACCGATGATCACCACAGTGGTAGCATCCGGCATAACATGTGAGGTTGTGACTGGCGTAATAACTGGTGCCATAGCGCATCTCCCGCCCTTACAGAGCTACATTAATTTCCTGAATTTGGGCTTTGCCTGCTCCGCGGTAAGCGGTCACTTCCAGCTCTACTTTATAAACAGTGGATCCCAGCGGTGGACAGGTTACGGTTGATGCCGGATTGATACCGCGAAACTTCTCGCCGATGATAGCCATCACGGCGGGGACATCATCCGGGTCTTGAATAAATACACGCGAGCACACCACATCCTGCAATGTGGCATCAATAGCGGCCAATGCTGTTTCAATATTGGCAAAACCTGCAGCGTCTGTTCGCGCAAATCTGTGGGGATCTCTTTAGTCTGCGGGTTACGACCGGCGGTATTTGACACATAAATCCAGTTATCCACCGCGACAAGACGTGAGTAGCTCGCTTGCTCTTCAAATTTCGAACCGGTTTTAACTTTAATGATGGTAGTCATGATTTTTCTCTTTTAATAAACTGATTAACGTAAAACCGGTGATTCCCACAGGTTGAGTTTTATGCCGATACCTCTCTCGATAGCATTGCGATACAACACTGTGCCCCAGGCCACATCTTCTACCGGCATACCGCCAACCGACATAATGATGATCTCCTCATCGTTTTGGCGTCCAGGCGCATCACCGGCAACGATCTTGCCAATGTCTTCCAGCTGCTCCGCTTGCAGTTTTCCTTCAGCCAACATGTCCATAAAACGCACACCAATAATTGGAATGTAGCGATGCGCGGGTTTAGGCACTTCATCGAACCAGGCGTGATACAGGCCGGTATTATCTAGCACTTTGCGAATGTCAGGCTGCTCCATGCCTGCATCGATATTGCACAAGGCGGGCATTGCCAAAAAGCTCCTCCTTTTACCCACTCACGTTTCACAACTGGATATGTAGCTGGATCCCCACTTCGCCTGAGCTGCAATAGGTGACAATATCACTGTCGCGTACCACCTCTTCCAGCGTATCGACAATCTCTACCTGCTTGATCTGCGGATAGGTTTCCTGCACCCACGTAAGGAAGTTATCAAGGCTAGGCTGCCCTCGCCCTTTCACTTTGATGGTGTCGATACGCGGACACACAGCAATAAACGCTGCAACAGCGGTTTTGCCCATCACACCTGGTCCGAGCAAACCAATCACCCGTGAATCCTTGCGTGCCAGATGACGCGCCCCCACACCGGGCACTGCGCCAGTACGGTAGGCCGACAGCAGGTTGGCAGACATGTGCGCCAAAGGCGCGCCGGTATCGGCATCATTCAGGGTGAACATCAGAATTGAGCGCGGCAGCCCTTTTTCGCGGTTAGCGATATTTGAGCCATACCACTTCACGCCTGCCGTGCAAAACTGCCGCCTAAATAAGCAGGCATGGCCATCATGCGCCGGTCAGCGGTGGGTTTTGGCATTGTAGGGAACGGCGAGTTTTCTGGAAAAGTCACCATGGCACCATGCGAATCATTATTTGCGCCTGCCATGCGATAGTCGCCGTGATACAGCAGGCCAAACATCTCTTCCATGGTATCCACACAGGCGGCCATGTCGGTCACGCCAGCTCGAATCATGTCTTGCTCTGACAAGTAAATAAAATCGATGCGGGTTGAATCATTCATAGGTCGCCTCTTCAATCACTCTTATGGTCTATTTCCTGCTGTATCAATGAATGTCATAAACAGAAATTTCACTGGCTTTTGCCACTTATCGGACAAGGGGCATTTGCTGTGTGAAACAGGAATAGCGCGTCAGATGTCCAGCTGTATTGAATATTTGCGACATGGCGAAAAGCAGGCGTGGCATAAGCTTGCATTCTTGAGACTAAATAGCCCAAGCGGAGCTTGCCATGACCTCACTACCCTTATATCGCCACCGAGGATTTCAACCTGAGCAGCCATGGTTTGTGATGAATGCAGCTCAGCATTACTCGTTGATAGCCTCAGATAATCCTGCGATATCGCATTTCTATAGTTTTGAAGTTGCGCAAAATGCCAGTATGACGTTGGCTATTCCTGACGGCTGCGTGGATATCCTCTTTGATTGTCATGCAGAAAATCCTCAGGCACGCGTGTGTGGCACCACGCTTGAAGCGCGTGGCGCAGATATGCAGCATAATCATCGCTATTTCGGCGTAAGATTTGCGCCGGGCGTAATTCCTGACTTTCTTGACGTGATGGCAGAAGAGATACCCGATCGCGAATTCAGTTTTCTCGATGTAGTACCCGATGCGCGTTTAGCGTTTGAACAGATCGTGCAGGCACAGGATTTTTCCCGGCAAATTATGCTGTTTAATGCTTACTTTACGTCGCGCTTGATGCGTAAAGCCTCGGCGGTGACGTCGGTAATTATTCAGACAATTCGCCGGCTGAATGGCAATATCCGCGTTGATCAACTGGAGGCCTTGACGGGATATACCTGCCGTACCATTCAACGCCAGTTCCGCCATGATACGGGTATGTCGCCTAAGGCTTTTAGCCGCATTCTGCGCTGCCAGTCGGCCATCAACACTATTCACTTACGAGAGGAGTTGTCATTCAGCGATCTGGCATTTGATCTTGGATTCAGTGACCAGTCCCACTTCCTGCGCGAGTTTAAAAAATTTGTCAGCACCACGCCGTGTGACTATCAGCGTCTTATCAGGCATGAAGATTATTTCCATCGCCTTCATTTTCACTGAGCACTAAAAGAGTGCAGCGTTGCACTGTGACGCTGTCCGATTTTTTCTATCTGCCAGCCTCAATGCTGAGAAATGATGCCGCTACCTTATCTGCCTCAGGCTGTCACTCCTGCCTGAGAAAATTCACTTAGCTGTTGAGGGCACTGGCGATGAATACGGATTCCGGCTTACGCAAGAATACGTTGGGTTTGTTTTCCTTAGTCTTTTTGTCGTCGCGGCAGCATCGCCACTGACTGGTGTAGTAGGCGGTTTACCGGTAGCGATTATTTCTGGTAACGGCGGCGGCATTCCAGTTTTTTATATTCTCTCCTGCATTATTTTGATGTTTTTTGCGGTCGGTTTCATCGCTATGAGCCGCCACGTGAACAATGCAGGTGCGTTTTATACTTATATCTCCAAAGGTATGGGCGAAAACTGGGGTGCATCAGCATCTGTATTGGCAGTCATGGCTTATATCTCTATCCAGATTGCCATTGTGGCTATGCTTGGCTTCTTTACAAAATTATTTATTGAAGAACATTTTTCCCTCCATATCCCCTGGTGGGGGTTAAGTATGATCTTTGTTTTAATATGCTGGATGTTAAGTATCAAACGCGTTGAAGTAGGCGGAAAAGTTCTCGGTGTGTTGATGCTGGCTGAAGTAGCCATAGTGTTGTTAACCGATGTGATGCTGTTAAGTAAAAAAGACGGCCCTTATACTTTCGAGTCTTTTGAGCCTTCGGTATTTATGCAGGGTAATCTGGGTATTGCGTTTATTTTCACTATTGCGGCATTTATCGGCTTTGAATCCACTGCTATTTATGCCGAAGAGTGTCGCGATCCGCAGAAAACCGTTCCACGGGCTACCGTCTGCGCCCTGCTACTGATTACCGGTTTCTTCTGCTTCACCAGTTGGTCGCTGGTGCAGGCCTATGGTTTTGACCAGATTGTGGCCATTGCCAGCAAAGATCCCGGTAACTTTGTATTCAACATCACCCGGCAATATGTTGGCCAGTGGGCAGTTGAAACCATGTCGGTACTATTAATCACCAGCCTGTTTGCCGCAGCGTTAGCTTTTCATAACAACATATCGCGCTACCTGTTCAGTATCAGCCGTGATGGATTAATCTGGAAAGAACTAAGTAAAATTCACCCAACAAACGGCACGCCGCATAATGCAAGCCATGCGCATAGTGCCATCATGTTAATGCTGCTGGCGGGCATGGGGAGTGCGGGACTCGATCCGATGGTCCATATCTTTGCAATTGGTTCTGCCGTGGCGACCTTATGCATTCTTATTCTGCAGTTAGGCGTGTCCGCTTCCGTCGTTCTGTTCTTCCAGCGTCTTGACAGCAATCATAGTCGGTTTACGGTGTTTTGGGCTCCGTTACTGTCCATGCTGTGTATGGCCATTACCATTATTCTTGTAGTAAACAATCTGCAATCGCTGAGCGGGAGTGATTCCAGTGCAGTGAAATGGATACCATGGTTTATTGTGGGATGCGCGCTGGCAGGATATGGCATGTCGTTTAAACGCGGTATGAAAGCCGCATATAAAAAATAATTTTTTGCCGGAGGCCTGGACAGAAATTCAAACTCTTTCTGGGCTCTCCATCCCAACAGGTTTACAGAATGATTAGTTAGTCAGTGATGATAAGCCCTTATTACGTTGCTGTCAGACCCTGCCTGGTGAAACGTATATCAGCCACTCAGAATAAAAATCAAGACATAGCATATTTTATTAAGATAGCACCTCACCTGTCCGTTTTTGTCACAAGTAACAGAGCGGGCGTTAGCGTTTCAGCTAGCTTTAGTGAGGCGCTCCTGATAATTACAACTGCAAATTACGCGCATACTCATCTATTAACGCATATTGCACGCGGTTAAAGGTGTCGCGCGGCTGCTGCTGTTCGATAAACGCAAGAAGCGGATCGGCGACATCAGTTTTAATGCCGCTCAACTGCTCCATAACGGCCAGCCCGCAAAACGGCACATAGGCTTCGGAGTATCCGCCTTCATGTACCATTACCAGTCGGCCTGAGCAAAGCGCGCGGGCGGCCTGTTGGACCTTGCGGGTCATGCTACGATAGCTTTCGCTGTGCAACAGCATCCGTCCCAGAGGATCAATGGCGCTGGCGTCATAACCACAGGCGACAATAATGAGGTCAGGCTTGAAGCGTGCCAGTGCAGGCAGTACGATGCGATCCATCGCATAAAGCCAGGCCTCATTACCCGCGCCCGCCATCAGCGGAATATTGATATTAGCACCAGCGCCTTCACCGCATCCCGTATCCATTTCTCCACCGTAACCCGCTGGGAAGCAGCCATCCTGATGAAGCGAAATGGTCAGCACATCGCCGCGCTGATAATAAATATGCTGCGTTCCGTTGCCGTGATGAACGTCCCAGTCAATAACAGCGACCTTACCCACACCCTGGAGCGCTTTGGCGCGTTCGATTGCGATCGGAATGTTGGCCAGAAAACAGAAACCCATTGAAGCGTCCGGCAGGCAGTGATGCCCTGGCGGACGGCTCAGGGCATAGGCCTGGTCGCACTCCCCGTTCAGAACCGCCTCGATGGCGGCGCAGGCAAGACCGGCGGAAAGACTGGCTATCTCGTAGCTTCCCGGCCCCAGCGGCGCCTCGTCACCCAGTAGCCCGCCGCCATGATCGCTGAGATATTTGAAGCGCGTGAGATAGTGAGGCTCATGGACGCGTAAAAGATCGGTTTCGCTGGCCGGCGCGGCCGACATATTGCGTAGATGAGATGACAAACCTGAGACGTCCAGAAGGTTTTTAAACCGTCGTTTAGTTTCAGGGTTTTCGGCATGCGCCGCACCCGACGGCGGCTGAACCCAGCCGCCGACTGGAAGCGTAACAACATGCAGGCCAGTACTGTGCCAGAAACAGCGTTCATCATAAAAGAAGCCGGTTTTATTCATTTTTATCTCCATAAGTCCACTTCCAGTAGCGGCTTTGGCCGCGCTGAAAACTACTACTCATATCGCACTGACGATCCTGTTGTCATCGCCCTAAAGAACTACACGCATTGCCGCCTCAGAGAAAGAACAAAGCTGCTCCGCCTCGTTCTTTTGGCTGATAGGTCTGAGCGCCGTCTCGTGCTGTGATAACCCTGAATGCGCATTGCGCGCCTGGTCTGCTTTTAAAGAGGGTTTTCTATGCCGCAGATTCCATTACTGGCTGAGGTAACGGCATTTCTTGCCCGTGATCATGGAAGTTACATAGAGGGCAAAGCCGTTTTGGGGACGGATGCACCCTTCGACGTTATCAATCCCGCTACAGGCGAGCCGCTGGTTACCCTGCATAGCGCCAGCCTGGCACAGGCGGATGCCGCAATGCGCAGCGCACAGCAGGCGTTTATCAACTGGCGTGATATGCCAACACTACAGCGCGGTACGCTGTTATTGAAGCTGGCTGATAAACTGGCTGAAAAGCGTGAGGAACTTGCGCAGATCGAAACGATTTGTTCAGGCAAAACTATCCAGCTGGCGCGTATGCTTGAACTGGATCAGTCTGTCGCCTTCTTACGTTATTTCGCTGGATGGGCTGGTAAAATTAACGGTGAGACGCTGGATGTCTCATTGCCCTCTTTTGCTGGCGAAAAATATACCGCCTTCACCCGCCGTCAGCCGCTGGGTGTGGTAGTGGCAATTGTGCCGTGGAACTTTTCCATCATGATTGCAGTATGGAAAATCGCGGCGGCGCTGGTGTGCGGCTGTACCGTTGTAGTGAAACCCAGCGAATATACGCCGCTGACGCTGCTGCGGCTGGCGGAGCTGGCAAGTGAGTGCGGATTTCCGCCAGGCGTAATAAATGTGGTTAACGGCCCCGGCGGCGAGCTGGGGCCAGCGCTGATCAGTCATGAAGCCTGCGCCAAAGTGAGCTTTACTGGTTCGGTTGCCACGGGGAATGCAGTCAGCCGCGCCGCCAATGCTCAGGGTAAGCGCGTCACGCTGGAACTGGGCGGCAAAATGCCGCGCTGTTTCTGGGCGACCTCTCGGTGACAGAAATGGTCAATGGCATTCTGGAGGCCGGGTATCTTAATCAGGGGCAAATTTGTGCTGCGGCAGAATGCTTCTGGCTTCCCGTCGACAAGATAGATGCGGTACTGGAAGAACTAAAATTCCGTCTTAACAGCACCGTCATCGGTTCGCCGCTGGATGAGACGACGGCGATGGGCCCGCTGGCAAACCGCGCTCAGCTGGAGAAAATTTCAAGTTTGCTAGCCACTGCGCGCCGCGAGGGTGACGAGATAGTCTGCGGCGGTGAGGCGATAGCTGGAGGCGGATACTTTCTGCAGCCCACTGCCGTACGCGTGGCATCCGCCAGCAGTACGCTGATGAAAGAGGAAACGTTTGGACCGGTAGGCAGTTTTATCGCTTATGAAGACCCAGAGCAGGCGCTGAAAACCATTAATGCCTCTCCCTTTGGTCTGGCGGCAAGCGTCTGGTCACGTAATATCAGTCAGGCGCTGCGTTTCAGCGAGCGCCTGGAAGCAGGCATTGTCTGGATCAATATGCATACCTTCCTCGATCCGGCGGTCCCCTTTGGCGGCATCAAAGGATCCGGCTCAGGACGCGAATTCGGTAGCGCGTTTATCGATGATTACACCGAACTAAAATCGATAATGGTGCGCTACTGAGCCGCTGCGGCGAGCCTCGGCTCGCCGTTAACTTGCCCGCTCGACATACCAGCTGGCATTGACGTTACGCAGCAGCTCTGTGCGGTTGCTGGCGTGCGTTTTGCTAAAGATATTGCGCAGATGGGTTTTTACGGTGGAGAGCGAAATATCCAGCTGACTAGCGATGCGTTTGTTGCAGGCTCCTTCGCGGATCATATCCACAATGAGTTGCTCTTTTGGCGTCAGTCGTTGCTCTCCGCTATGCGGCATCAGCTCGTCGGTCGCGACCTCTACCAGCGACAGCATAGCGCGCAGACGCATTCGCTCCTGCAGGCTATAGACTTTATCGCGCATCAGAGAGAGCCCCGCCACGATTTTGCGGTTCTTGCGCACATAGACTTCAATGGAATCACCCATCGCGTTGGGCTTCATAAACTGGCGATAGTAGGCCGTTTTGCGCGATGCGTCATCCATACCAGCGAAGCTGACCGGCTGAGCCGCATAGCGCTGAGGATGAAAAGGATCGAGAGCGATAAAGTCTCGCATATAGGCCTGATGCGTCTCGTCAGAAATGCCAAAGCGCACATGCTGATAAGGCATCATCTGTTCATTGACCAGATAAAACACACCGATCGAACCGGGAATAAGTTGAGTAAAGTTTTCCAGGCAGCGACAGATAAAGGCATCAGCCTGAATGGAGGCAATCTCCGCCATGTTATGTTCCTCATCATTGCAATCTCTGCTACACCGCTACGCGTAACGCCCTGAGGGTTTGCGCATAAAAGCAGTGAAACAACATTAAATTAACATTTCTATACATACCGCTTTTTTACAGTTGCGCCAGCGCCCTCTTTTCTGAAACCGGAGCTTGATCAGAATTTTTAATTCTGCCCGACTCTGCGTTAAATTAATATAAACAGAATAAATTCAATAAGTTGTAAAGCATACTGGTACTTTTCCCTCAACCTTAAGGACGATAACTCTCGCGCAGCCGGTGCGGTATACACAGGGGCAGGCAATCTACATACCCGGTGGCAGGTGAAAGAGATGTTAAAGAAAATAAGGGCGGGCTTAGCCCGTCAATTCCTGTTCCTCCCTCTCAGAGGCATCGCCCTGCAGCGTGTTGAACTCCTGCAGCAGAATTTTCAGCTGTGCCATCTTAAGCTCGCCAAACTGCGCCTCGATTTGTTGGTAGCCGGCATCAATCTCACGGCTCGCCTGCTGAAAAATTTCGACGCCGCGCGGCGTCAGCGAGGCAAACAGCTTGCGCTGGTCGTTCAGCGGCTTCAGGCGAAAGACCAGCCCATCGCGCTCCAGGCGAGTCAGGATGCCCGTCAGGCTGGGCCGAAGAATGCAGGCCTGCCGAGCCAGCGCATGGAAATCCAGCGAACGATGCTCCGCCAGGATGCGGATAATGCGCCACTGCTGCTCGGTCAACGCATAACGGTTAAGAACAGGCCGGAAAAAACCCATCGCTGTTTCGCGCGCCTGCAGCAAGGCAATGGTCAGAGAATCATGCATATCACGTCACTTTGTCATCGAATGGCTTAAGTGGAAGTCAGTATAGGGACAGCCACAGATGCTGCACAGGATTAAAGAATAACACTGCCAAAATAAGTTAAAACATTAACTAGTTAATAAAGTGATCGCTATCACGAAAGATGAAACAATTATTTAACAATCATAGGTGCCGCCATTAATTAACTAATTGATTAATTTTAAATTATTTTATTATCGTGTGAATTTTATAAAAATATCATTCGCTTACACCCTCTTGATCTCATCAGCTATCACGATCTAATAATTGATCATTAACATATTAACAACTGAATGATGCAGTCCGAACTGCCTGAAGGAAATATGATGAAAAGGTCCGTCTTTGCCGTTGCGTTAAATCATCGCTCTCAGACCGAAAAAATGGGACGAGGTATTCCATCAGTCCCCTTACAAAACCCCGCCGAAAACGCCCGTATGGTTTATCAAACCGCGTAATACACAGCGTCAGTCTGGCGACACTATCGCTTTGCCTGTTAAGCAACAAACCTTTAGCGGCGGCACGCTGGCGGTAGTAATAGGCGAAACAGCGCGTAAGGTCTCTGTGGTTGATGCGCCGCGCTATATCGCCGGTTACGCGCTGGCCAATGAGCTGAGCCTCGCGGAAGAAAGCTTTTATCGTCCGGCCATCAAAGCGAAATGCCGAGATGGATTTTGTCCGATTGGTGAAGTCGTCCCTCTGGCCGACGTCAGCGCGCTGGATATCCTGACTGAAGTAAATGGCGTCGTTAAGCAGAGCTGGTCTACCGCCGAGCTGCATCGCAACGCGGCGGAGTTGATTGCGGCGCTGAGCGATTTCGCCACGCTGCAGGTGGGTGATGTCATTTTGCTTGGCACTCCGCAGCAACGTATTCCAGTCATCGCGGGCGATACTGTGACCATAAAAGCGCAGGGCCTGCCCCCATTACTTAACCAGTTCACTGACAGCCAGCCCGTGCAGATCCAGCCAGATAACCATCCCACGCTGTTTGCCCTTGGGCTCAATTACGCTGACCATGCCGCCGAGCTGGCATTTAAGGCGCCGGAAGAGCCGCTGATTTTCATTAAAGCCACCAACACTCTGACGGGCGACAACAGCGTGAGCGTGCGTCCGGACAACCTCGAATATATGCATTACGAAGCTGAACTGGTGGTAGTGATCGGTAAAACCGCGCGCAACGTTAAACGCGCCGACGCCCTCGACTATGTCGCGGGCTACACGGTGTGCAACGACTATGCGGTGCGCGATTACCTTGAAAATTACTACCGCCCCAACCTGCGCGTAAAAAGCCGCGACACCCTGACGCCATTGCTGGCGCATGTTACCCCACGCGACGCTGTTCCCGACGTGCAGAACCTGCAGCTGAAAACCTGGGTCAACGGCGAACTGAAGCAGTTCGGCACCACGAGCGACATGGTGTTCGATGTCCCCTTTCTGATCGAATACCTGAGCGAATTTATGACGCTGCAACCAGGGGACATGATCGCCACTGGTACGCCGAAAGGGCTGGCTGACGTAAAGCCGGGCGATGAAGTAGTAGTGGAGGTGGAAGGCGTGGGCCGTTTAACCAACCGCATTGTGAGCGAGCGTGAATTTGAGGAGAGCCGGAAATGAAAACTATTAATCACTGGATAAACGGAAAAAGCATTGCCAGCAACGACTACTTTACCACCCTAAACCCGGCCACTGGCGAGGTGCTGGCTGAAGTGGCATCAGGCGGCGAGCAGGAAATCCATCAGGCGGTAGAGGCGGCAAAAAATGCCTTCCCAAAATGGGCCAATACGCCAATGAAAGAGCGTGCGCGCCTGATGCGTCGTCTCGGCGAGCTTATTGATGAAAATGTGCCTGAGATTGCGGCGATGGAAACGGCGGATACCGGACTGCCGATTCATCAGACCAAAAACGTACTGATCCCGCGCGCGTCGCATAACTTTGAGTTTTTTGCCGAAATCTGTCAGCAGATGAATGGTCGCACCTATCCGGTTGACGACAAAATGATGAACTACACGCTGATCCAGCCGGTTGGCGCCTGCGCTCTGGTGTCACCGTGGAACGTTCCCTTTATGACGGCCACCTGGAAAACCGCGCCCTGTCTGGCGTTGGGCAATACAGCGGTGCTGAAAATGTCTGAACTGTCGCCACTGACTGCCGATCGCCTTGGCGAGCTGGCGCTGGAGGCAGGCATTCCGGCAGGCGTGCTGAACGTCGTGCAAGGTTACGGCAATACCGCCGGCGATGCGCTGGTGCGTCATCACGATGTGCGCGCTATCTCCTTTACCGGCGGCACCGCCACCGGCCGCAAAATCATGCAAACCGCCGGACTGAAAAAGTATTCAATGGAGCTGGGCGGCAAGTCGCCTGTTCTGGTATTTGAAGATGCCGATATCGAACGCGCGCTGGACGCTGCGCTGTTCACCATTTTCTCCATCAACGGCGAACGCTGTACTGCGGGCTCCCGCATCTTTATCCAGCAAAGCATCTATCCGGAATTCGTTAAACGCTTTGCCGAACGCGCTAACAGACTGCGTGTCGGCGATCCGACCGACCCTACCACCCAGGTGGGCGCACTGATTAGCCAGCAGCACTGGGAAAAAGTTTCCGGTTATATCCGTCTCGGCATTGAAGAAGGCGCCACATTGCTGGCAGGCGGCCCGGACAAGCCTGAAGGGCTGAGCCATGGCAATTTTCTACGCCCTACCGTTTTTGCCGACGTCGACAATCGTATGCGCATCGCGCAGGAAGAGATATTCGGGCCTGTCGCCTGCCTGCTGCCGTTCAAAGATGAAGCTGAAGGCTTGCGTCTGGCGAATGACGTTGAGTATGGCCTCGCTTCCTATATCTGGACGCAAGATGTCAGCAAAGTGCTGCGCCTGGCGCGCAACATCGAAGCCGGCATGGTGTTCGTCAATACCCAAAACGTACGAGATTTGCGTCAGCCGTTTGGCGGCGTGAAGGCGTCGGGCACCGGCCGCGAAGGCGGCGAATACAGCTTTGAAGTCTTTGCTGAGATGAAGAACGTCTGCATTTCATTTGGCGATCATCCCATTCCGAAATGGGGCGTGTAATCGGTCAGCGCCGCTCTGCCGCGCAGAGCGGACATTTCTTACCCTGAGAGAAGATAACAATGACGACGAAAAAATTAACCGCCACCCTGCCCGCGCCGGATGTTTTGCGCTGCGCCTATATGGAAATTCAGGTCACCGATCTGAAAGCCTCTCGTGAGTTTTATGTCGATATCCTCGGCCTACACGTCACGGCTGAGGATGACAAAACGCTTTATCTGCGTTCGCTGGAGGAATTTATCCACCACAATGTGGTGCTGCGCGAAGGCCCCGTGGCCGCCGTAGCCGCCTTCGCTTTTCGCGTGCGCAGCCCGGAAGATGTCGATCGCGCTGAGGCTTATTACAAGGCGCTCGGCTGCAAAACCGAACGCCGTGTCAACGGCTTCGTTAAAGGCATCGGCGACGCGGTGCGCGTCGAAGATCCGCTCGGCTTCCCTTATGAATTCTTTTATGACGTGCAGCACGTCGAACGCCTGGCCTGGCGTTACGAACTTTATACTCCGGGCGCGCTGGTACGTCTCGACCACTTCAACCAGATTACGCCGGACGTGCCGCGCGCGGTGGAGTATATCGAAGGACTGGGCTTCCGCGTTACGGAAGATATTCGCGATGATCAGGGCACCGTTTACGCTGCCTGGATGCGTCGTAAATCGACCGTGCACGATACCGCTATGACCGGCGGCGCAGGTCCGCGCATGCACCATATCGCTTTCGCGACCCATGAAAAGCACAACATTCTGGCAATCTGCGACAAGCTGGGCGCGCTGCGTAAGTCTGACATGATCGAGCGCGGCCCGGGTCGTCACGGCGTATCGAACGCGTTCTACCTCTACATTCGCGATCCTGACGGGCACCGCATCGAGATTTATACCCAGGACTATTACACCGGAGATCCTGATAACCCGGTGGTGAGCTGGGACGTGCACGATAACCAGCGCCGCGACTGGTGGGGCACGCCAGTAGTTCCGAGCTGGTACACCGACGGTTCACTGGTGCTGGGTCTGGATGGCCAGCCGCAGCCGGTGCGCGAGCGTGAGCAGGCCAGCGAAATGGCAGTCACCATCGGCGCAGACGGTTTTTCTTACACCCGCAAGGGTGATGAACAGGCGGGCTATAAGCTCGGCAATACCCTGTAATCCGCAGGCTGCGGCTCTGGCTGCCGCAGCCGCGTTTTCTTCCGGAGCCTCCCATGCCCCACTTTATCGCCGAATGTACGGAAAACATCCGTGAACAGGCCGATCTGCCAGGCCTGTTTACTCGCGTTAATCGCCACCTTGCCGACAGCGGCATCTTTCCACTGGGCGGTATCCGCAGCCGCGCGCACTGGATTGACACCTGGCAGATGGCTGACGGCAGTCAGGATTTTGCCTTTGTGCATATGACCCTGAAGATCGGCCAGGGTCGCGCGCTGGAGGAACTGCAGCCGGTGATGGCGGCGCTGTTCGAGCTAATCAAAGCGCATTTCGCCGCGCTCAGCGGCGAACGCTATCTCGCGCTGTCGCTGGCGGTGGAAGAGCTGCACCCGGTGCTGAATTTTAAACAAAATAATGTTCACGCGCTGTTCCGCTGAGGAAGCTGTGATGAAAAATGAAATTAATCTGCGTCGTCAGCAGGCCTTTATCAATGGCGAATGGTGTGACGCGCACAGCGGCAACACCTTTGCGGTGCACAATCCGGCTAACGGCGAGGCGATTGCGCAGGTAGCGGATCTCGGTACCGCAGAAACGCGTCAGGCGGTCGACGCGGCGGCACGCGCGCTAGTGACATGGCGCGCCGCGACGGCGCATGAGCGCAGCGCAATCCTCAAACGCTGGTTCAAGCTGATTACATTGCATCAGCGGGAGCTGGCACAGCTGCTCAGCCTGGAACAGGGTAAGCCGCTGAGCGAGGCGCTGGGTGAAATCAGCTATGGTGCCAGCTTTATCGAATGGTTCGCCGAAGAGGGCAAGCGCATCTATGGCGAAACCATTCCGTCGCCGTCGGCGCAGCGTCGTCTGGTTACTGTCAAACAGCCGGTCGGCGTGGTGGCGGCGATCACGCCATGGAATTTTCCCTGCGCAATGATCACCCGTAAGGTTGGACCCGCACTCGCCGCAGGCTGCACCGTTGTGCTGAAACCCGCGGCTGAGACTCCGCTTACGGCGCTGGCGCTGGCGGTGCTGGCCGAGGAGGCGGGTTTGCCGCCAGGCGTGCTTAACGTTATCACCTCAAGTGATGCGGCAGCGGTAGGCGCGACGCTTACCGCCAGCCATATAGTGCGCAAGCTCTCGTTTACCGGTTCTACCCGCATCGGCAAGTTGCTGATGGCACAAAGCGCCGACACGGTAAAAAAACTGTCCCTTGAACTGGGCGGCAACGCGCCGCTGATTGTGTTTGACGATGCCGATCTCGACAGCGCCGTTGCCGGTGCGCTGGCGGCGAAATTCCGTAACAGCGGGCAAACCTGCGTTTGTGCTAACCGCATCCTGGTGCAGGACGGCATTTATGACACCTTCGCCGAACATTTTGCCGCCGCAGTCTCCGCGCTCAAAGTCGGCCCTGCCAGCGATACGCAGTCGCAACAGGGTCCGCTTATCTCCCAGGCGGCCTGCCGCAAGGTAGAGGAACATATCGACGACGCGCTGCGTCATGGTGCCAGGCTGCTGACCGGCGGTCAGGCGCACAGCCTCGGCGGCCAGTTCTGGCAGCCCACGGTGCTGACGGACGTCACACCCGCCATGCGTATCGCCCAGGAAGAGACGTTCGGTCCGGTCGCCCCACTATTCCGTTTTCACAGCGAGGAAGAAGCTATTTCACTGGCGAATGACAGCGAAAGCGGCCTGGCCGCTTACTTCTGGACGCAGAACGTGCAGCGCTGCTGGCGCGTTGCCGAAGCCGCTGGAGAGCGGCATGGTTGGCATCAACGAGGGGTTAATTTCCAGCGAAGTGGTGCCTTTTGGCGGCATCAAACAGTCCGGGCTGGGACGCGAAGGCTCGCGCTACGGAATTGAAGACTATCTGGAAGTGAAATATCTCTGCTTCGGCGGGATTAACGAGACGGGAGTATAGAGATGTTAGATCAACAAACTATTAAAAATCTGGCGCGTGAGCTCCACCAGGCGGAGCAAAGCCGCGAGCAGACGCGCCAGCTCTCGCTGCGTCACAGCGCCATGACCATTGACGACGCTTACGCCATTCAACGCGAATGGGTAGCGACCAAAATAGCCGAAGGCCGTGTACTGAAAGGTCACAAGATTGGCCTGACCTCTAAAGCGATGCAGGCCAGCTCGCAGATCAGCGAGCCTGACTACGGCGCGCTGCTCGATGATATGTTCTTTGATGACGGTAGCGACATTCCAGCCGATCGCTTTATCGTGCCGCGCGTGGAGGTCGAGCTGGCGTTTGTGCTGGCGAAACCCCTTCGTGGCCCGAACTGTACGCTATTCGATGTTTATAACGCTACGGACTACATCATTCCGGCGCTGGAAATCATCGATGCGCGTTGTCACGGCATCGATCCGGAGTCGCAGCGCCCTCGCAAGGTGTTTGACACCATATCCGACAATGCCGCGAACGCAGGTGTGGTGTTGGGCGGACGGCCGATTAAACCGGACGCGCTGGATCTGCGCTGGATCTCAGCGCTGATGTATCGCAACGGTGTGATAGAGGAGTCCGGCGTTGCGGCAGCAGTACTCAACCATCCGGCCAACGGTGTCGCCTGGCTGGCGAACAAGCTGGCACCTCATGACGTCGGGCTTGAGGCCGGACAGATCATCCTTGGCGGCTCCTTTACCCGTCCGGTCGCAGCACGCAAAGGCGATACCTTTCATGTCGATTACGGCGTGATGGGCGCCATTAGCTGCCGTTTCGTCTGAGGAGAACACATGCTGATTAATACCTTCAAACAGGCGCTGGCCGCGAAGCAGCCGCAGATTGGGCTATGGCTTGGGCTGGCGAACAGCTATAGCGCTGAAGTCGTAGCGGGCGCGGGTTTCCACTGGCTGCTGATTGACGGCGAACATGCGCCAAACGACGTACGCTCCGTACTTGGCCAGCTGCAGGCGGTGGCACCTTATCCCAGCCATCCCATTGTGCGTCCGCCGTGGAATGACGCGGTAATTATCAAACAGTTGCTGGATACCGGTACGCAGACTCTGCTGGTGCCGATGGTGCAGAGTGCCGACGACGCGCGCAGCGCAGTCAAAGCCTGCCGCTACCCGCCACGCGGCATACGTGGAGTAGGCAGCGCCCTGGCGCGCGCCTCGCGCTGGAATCGCGTTCCCGACTATCTGAAACAGGCCGATGAGCAGATCTGTCTGCTGGTGCAGATTGAAACGCGCCAGGGCGTAGCGAACCTGGCGGAAATTCTGGCAGTCGAGGGCGTTGATGGCGTGTTTATCGGGCCGGCCGATCTCAGCGCCGACATGGGCTATATGGGCAATCCTGCACATCCAGAGGTGCAGGCGGTCATCGACCAGTGTATTGAGCAGATCCTCGCAGCCGGCAAAGCGCCTGGCATTCTGATGGCGAACGAATCGCTGGCGCAGCGCTATCTACAACGGGGGCGCTGTTCGTTGCGGTCGGCGTCGACACCACGTTACTGGCGCGTAGCGCCGAAGCCGCTTGCCGCTCGATTCACTTCCAGTCTTCAGCAATCAGCAGGCGGCGAACAGAGCGTATATTAAGCCGCCGGGAGAAAACCATGACGACCACCACGCAACAGAATGATGAAAAACGCCTTTCCGATACGGAACAGCGCGTAATGAAGAAACTCTTCAGGCGTCTGATTGTTTTCCTGTTCGTCCTGTTTGTTTTCTCCTTTCTTGACCGTATCAACATTGGTTTCGCCGGACTGACCATGGGCAAAGATCTTGGTCTGACTTCGACGATGTTCGGTCTGGCGGCCACGCTTTTTTATGTCACCTATGTACTGTGCGGCATCCCGAGCAACATTATGTTAGGTATCGTCGGCGCGCGGCGCTGGATCGCCAGCATTATGGTACTGTGGGGCATTGCCTCAACCTGCACGCTGTTCGCCACCAGCGCGCAAACGTTGTACCTGCTGCGCATGCTGGTCGGCATCGCCGAAGCGGGTTTTTTGCCGGGGATTCTGGTCTATCTCACCTGGTGGTTTCCAGCCCACTACCGTGCGCGCGCCAACGCGCTATTTATGATCGCCATGCCGGTGACCATGATGCTTGGCTCCATATTGTCAGGCTATATTCTGGCACTTGACGGCTTCTTTAACCTCAAAGGCTGGCAGTGGTTGTTCCTGCTGGAAGGGCTGCCTTCAGTGATTCTCGGCGTGGTCACCTGGTTTTTTCTCGACGATCGCCCTGCGCAGGCGCGCTGGCTGGACGACGACGAAAAGCGCGCGCTGACGGCGATGCTGGATCGCGAGCGTGAAATTCCAAAACCAGATTTCGCTGCGCGCAAACCGCTGTGGCGTGAGGTGCTAACGCCTGTCGTGCTGCTCTATACCCTGGCTTACTTTTGCCTGACCAATACGCTGAGCGCTATCAATATCTGGACACCGCAGATCCTCAAAAGCTTTAACGAAAGCAGTAGCAATATCGTTATCGGCCTGCTGGCCGCAATCCCGCAGGCCTGCACTATTCTGGCAATGGTGTGGTGGAGTCGTCGCTCGGACCGCCTGCAGGAGCGTAAGCGCCATACTATCCTGCCCTATTTGACCGCGGCGCTTGGCTGGCTGCTTGCCTCTGCCAGCGATCATCCACTGCTGCAGCTGTCGGGTATTATTATCGCCTCGTCTGCCGCCTTTACCGCAATGGCGATTTTCTGGACCACGCCGGATCAGGCGATCAGTTTCGCCGCGCGCGCAGTTGCACTGGCGGTCATTAACGCGGTGGGCAACGTCGGTTCAGCAGTCAGCCCGCTGCTGATAGGTATTTTGCGCGACGTGACCGGTAGCTTTAGCGCAGGGTTATGGTTCGTAGCTGGCCTGCTGATGCTGGGCGCATTAGTGCTGACACGTATTCCAATGGGCGAAAGTGGCAGAGCCAAGCCGCAGGTTAGTCCAGCGGCGACGCACGGCGTGCGGCGGGAGACGCCATGAGCGGCTTTGAAAATATCGACATCGGCAAGGTATATGATGCGCGCTACGCTGGCGAAGATGTGCATTATGAGACCTTCGCGCGGCTGGCCAGCTTTTTTGGCCGCGACATGCATCCGCACTGGCATGACCGCTCTTTTCAGCTGCATATGCTGGTGACCGGCAAAATCACCCTGCAGCTGGACGACCATTTTTACGCGCTAAAGGCACCCTTATTTGTTTTGACGCCGCCCTCGGTGCCGCATGCTTTTATCACCGAATCGGACAGCGACGGCCATGTGCTGACGGTGCGCCAGGAGCTGATCTGGCCGCTGGTGGAGTCGCTGTGGCCCGGCAAGGCCGAAGCAATTAACCGCACCGGCATCTGCCTGTCGCTTGAATCTTCACCCGCTGCGCTGGAGGCGCTGCATCACTATTGGGCGCTGATAGCGGAAGAATTTCGACACCGCGCGCCGGGCAGAGAGCAACTGCTGGTGTCGCTGGCGCAGGCCGTCTTCACCCAGGTGCTGCGCGAAGCGCCACCGGATGAACTGTCAGCTACCAGCGTGCGCGGGGAGATGCGTCAGTTTCAGCGGCTTTAACCGCATGATTGACGCCTGTTTTCGTCAGCATCTGACAGTGCCAGATTATGCTCGCGAGCTTGGCATCAGCGAGTCGCGACTGACCGAGATGTGTCGCCGCTTCGCCAACCAGTCGCCCAAGAAGCTTATTTTCGAGCGCGTGCTGCGCGAGGCCAAGCGCCAGCTGCTGTTCAGCAGCGCCAGCGTTAACCAGATTTCCTATGCGCTGGGCTACAAGGATCCCGCCTATTTTGCGCGTTTTTTCCATCGAATGGCGGGCTGTTCACCGAGCCAGTTCCGTAACCGGTAAGTCCCCTGCGCGATCAGGCGATGAGGAAAAACCTCATCGCCTTTTTAATTCCATTTGATCCTGCTCTCACTTTGTCTGCCCGTGGTGAAAAGTACCAGTAATCCCCTGAAAGTTCTCTTCCGGCCCCGCGCTTCAGGCGCTTAAATCGGTTAACACAAAGCAAACATTTAAATAACAACCCTCGGCGTTTGTACCCGAAGCGTCCCATTTGTGAGGTAAACACTATGAAACCTGAAGATCATCGCGCAGCCACTAACCGTCCTTTTACCGGGGAAGAGTTCCTGAAAAGCCTGCAGGATGGACGCGAGATTTACATCTATGGCGAACGCGTAAAGGATGTGACGACGCATCCGGCTTTTCGCAATGCCGCTGGCTCGGTTTCTACGCTATACGATGCACTGCATGCGCCTGAGTCGCACGACAAACTCTGCTGGCAGACCGATACCGGCAACGGCGGCTATACCCATCGTACTTTCCGCTTCGCCCGCTCTGCTGATGAAATTCGACAGCAACGCGACGCTATTGCCGACTGGTCGCGTCTGACCTATGGCTGGATGGGCCGTACGCCGGATTACAAAGCCGCGTTCGGCTGCTCGCTGGGCGCTAACCCGGAGTTTTATGGCGAGTATGCCGATAATGCGCGCCGCTGGTATAAGCGCATTCAGGAAGCAGGCCTTTATTTCAACCATGCGATTGTTAACCCGCCTATTGACCGTCACAAGCCGGCAGACGAAGTAAAAGATGTTTATATCAAGGTCGAGAAAGAGACAGACGCTGGCATTATCGTCAGCGGTGCCAAAGTGGTTGCCACCAACTCGGCGCTGACCCACTACAACTTTATCGGCTTCGGCTCTGCCCAGGTCATGGGCGACGATCCCAGCTTCGCCCTGATGTTCGTCGCGCCGATGGATGCCGATGGCGTGAAGCTTATCTCCCGTGCCTCCTATGAACTGGTTGCGGGCGCGACGGGCGCACCGTTCGACTATCCGCTCTCCAGCCGCTTTGATGAGAACGACGCAATCCTGGTAATGGATAAGGTACTTATCCCGTGGGAAAACGTCTTGATTTATCGCGATTTCGACCGCTGCCGCCGCTGGAGTATCGAAGCCGGCTTCGCTCGTCTCTACCCGATGCAGGCCTGCGTGCGACTGGCGGTAAAGCTCGACTTCGTGACCGCACTGCTGCAAAAAAGCCTTGAGTGCTCTGGTGTGCTGGAGTTTCGCGGTGTACAGGCGGCGCTGGGAGAGGTCGTGGCGTGGCGCAACCTGTTCTGGTCGCTGAGCGATGCGATGGCAGCAGAGGCGCAGCCGTGGAAAAACGGCGCGTGGCTGCCTGATATGCAGGCGATGCAGACCTATCGCGTAATGGCGCCGATGGCCTACGCAAAAATCAAAAACATCATCGAGAGCAATGTGACCAGCAGCCTGATCTACCTGCCTTCAAGCGTGCGCGACCTGAACAATCCGGAAATTGACCGCTACCTGGCGCAGTACGTGCGCGGCTCCAACGGCATGGATCATGAGCAGCGTATCAAGATCCTGAAGCTAATGTGGGACGCCATTGGCAGCGAATTCGGCGGCCGCCATGAGCTGTATGAGATTAACTACGCTGGCAGCCAGGATGAAGTGCGTTTGCAGTGTCTGCGCCATGCGCAGGGCTCCGGCAATATGAAAAGCATGATGGAGATGGTGGATCGCTGCCTGGCTGACTATGACCGCAACGGCTGGACCGTACCGCATCTGCATAACAACACCGACATCAATCAACTTGATCGTCTGCTGAAGTAAGCGAGGTAATTATGTCCAGAGAAGAAGAGCATCGTCTGAAATTCCGCGACGCGATGGCCAGCCTGCCCGCAGCCGTGAATATTGTCACTACGCAGGGCAGCGCCGGACGCTGCGGCATCACCGCCACCGCCGTTTGTTCGGTTACCGATACGCCGCCCACCTTGCTGGTCTGCATTAACAATCGCAGCGCCATGGTACCGGTGTTTGAGCAGAACGGTAAAATGTGTGTCAACGTGCTTAACCACCAGCAGGAGGACATGGCGCGTCATTTTGCCGGAATGACCGAGTTGAGTATGGAGCAGCGCTTTACGCTGGAGGGCTGGCGGGAAGGCGCGCTGCAGCAGCCGATCCTGCAACAGGCACTGGCCAGTCTTGAGGGGGAAATCCAGCAGATACAGAGCATCGGCACCCATCGGGTCTATCTGCTTGAGATTAAAAATATCACGCTGGCCAGCGAAGGCCAGGGCCTGATCTATTTCAAGCGTCAGTTCCATGCCACGCCGCAACACCAGCATGAAGTGACGGCCTGATCTTTCGGGGCGCTTGCGCCCCTTTTCCTGATGGAGAATGCAGATGGAGATCTCAGCAGCGCTGCTCGCCTCGCTGGAACACCTTGGCCTGCGCCAGATAGCGGAAATTATCTATAACCCTGATTACGCTACGCTGTTTACAGAAGAGACGCGTCCGACGCTTACCGGCTACGAGAAGGCCGCAGTGACGACCTCCGGTGCCGTCGCCGTCGACACTGGAGAATTCACCGGCCGCTCGCCGAAAGATAAATATATTGTGCGCGATGATGCCAGTCGCGACCAACTGTGGTGGGCCGACGCCGGGCTGGGCAAGAATGATAACCAGCCCATAACGCCAGCCGTGTGGCAGTCGCTAAAAGCCTGTGTCACGGAGCAGCTTTCCGGCAAGCGCCTCTTTGTGGTAGATGCATGGTGCGGTGCTAATCCCGAAACGCGGCTCGGCGTACGCTTTATCATGGAAGTTGCCTGGCAGGCGCACTTTGTCACCAATATGTTTATCCGTCCTACAGCCGATGAGCTACGCAACTTTCCAGTCGATTTTGTGGTCATGAACGGCGCGAAGTGTACCAATCCGCACTGGCGGGAACAGGGACTCAACTCCGAGAATTTTGTGGCCTTTAACCTGACGGAAAAGATGCAGCTGATCGGTGGCACATGGTACGGCGGGGAAATGAAAAAAGGACTGTTCTCGATCATGAATACGCTGATGCCGCCGCGCGGTGTCGCATCGATGCACTGCTCCGCCAACGTTGGCGCTAAGGGCGACGTCGCGTTGTTCTTCGGCTTGTCGGGAACGGGGAAAACCACTCTTTCTACCGATCCGCGGCGTCAGCTGATTGGCGATGATGAACATGGCTGGGACGATGACGGCGTGTTTAACTATGAGGGCGGCTGCTACGCTAAAACAATCAATCTTTCGCCCGATGCCGAGCCGGAAATTTTTCAGGCGATCCGGCGTGACGCACTGCTGGAGAACGTGGTAGTGAACGCCCGTGGCGAGACTGACTACGCCGACGGCAGTAAAACGGAAAACACTCGCGTTTCCTACCCTCTTTCACATATCGCTAACCGCGTCAGGCCGGTCTCTGCCGCCGGGCACGCGCAGAAGATTATTTTTCTTACGGCCGACGCCTTTGGCGTATTTCCGCCCGTTAGCCAGTTAACTGGCGATCAGGTAGCCTGGTACTTCCTTTCAGGTTTTACCTCTAAGCTGGCTGGAACCGAGCGCGGTATCAGCGCGCCTACGCCAACCTTCTCAGCCTGTTTTGGCGCGGCGTTCCTGACGCTGCATCCAAATGATTATGCCGACGTGCTGCTGAAACGCATCGAACAGTCACAGGCGCAGGTATGGATGGTGAATACTGGCTGGAATGGTCGAGGCGAACGCATCTCTATCAAAGACACGCGCGCGATTATTAATGCGATTCTGGAGGACAAGCTGGATGATGTACCGCGAGCTACTTTGCCCGTCTTTAACCTCTCAATGCCCCTGCGGCTGCCAGATGTCAATCGCCAGCTGCTCGACCCGCGTAACGGCTGGGAAAACCCCGACCAGTGGACACGCAAAGCCCGCGAACTGGCGACCATGTTCCATGATAATTTCGCTAAATTCAGTAATACGGAGCGTGGCAAGGCGATTGCTGCCGCTGGCCCAGACCGTCTTTAAATAGGCGCTTTTTTTTACCCGGCTCCGCCGGGTTTTTTGTGGGCTGGCCCACATAACCTGCTCACGGCGATTCCGCCTCCTTCTTATGGGCGATAGTACCTGCTCTGGGCAACGTGGTGTTATTTCATCCGGTCAGACCTTAAGACAGGGCACGAGGATGAACATCAAAATTGATGCGCTGAACTACTACAGCGCCACGAAAAAGTATCATCTGCACTTTCCAGCATTGACTGAGGATATCGACGCGGATGTCGTGATCATTGGCGGCGGCTTTTCTGGCGTCAATACCGCGCTGGAACTGGCAGAGCAAGGCATTGCCCGCGTCGTTATTCTGGAAGCACGCCACCTGGGCTACGGCGGTACGGGCCGCAATGGCGGCCAGGTGATGGCAGGCATCGGCCATGATATCGAGGCGGTAAAGAAGCACGTCGGCAAGGAAGGAATGGCGTCGCTGTTCGCGATGGCAAATATGGGCGCGGGTATTATCCGCGAGCGTATCCAGAAGTACCAGATCGATGCGGATTTTGTACCTGGCTATGGCTATCTCGCTTACAACAAGCGGCAGGAAAAGACGTTGCGCCAGTGGGAAAAGGAGTTTAAAGCCGCAGAGCCTAGCCAGGATATTGCGCTTTATACCGGAAGCGACGTTCAGAAGGTAGTGGGCTCGGACGTCTACTGCGCGGCCCTTAAGCATATGGGCGGCGGTCAGATTCATTCACTTAATATGCTGCTGGGATCGGCCCAGGCCGCGACCTCACTGGGTGTGAAAATTTATGAATCTTCGCCCGTAGTGGAGGTGGAGTACGGCAAACAGGTACGGGTCCGCACAGCGATGGGTAGCGTACGCGCCGCTAAACTGCTGTGGGCGTGCGACAGCTTCCTCAATAATCTTGAACCGGAAATCCATAACAAAACGCTGGTGACGTACTCTTATCAGATTGCCACCGAGCCGCTTTCCGATGAGCTGGTGGAACGCCTCAGCCCTATCCGCGGCGCATTCAGCGATATTCGTCCCGTAATCAACTATTACCGTCTGACCCGCGAAAACCGCCTGCTGTTTGGCAGTGCTACACGCTTCGTTGAGTACACGCCGCGCGATTTTTCAGCCTGGAACCGCACGCTAATGCTGGAGGTTTTCCCTTATCTTCGCGACGTAAAGATCGATTTCGCCTGGGGCGGTCCGATGGCGTGCAGCGCCAATCTGTTCCCGCAAATCGGCACCCTGAGTCAGCATAACAACGTGTTCTATGTGCAGGGCTACTCCGGTTTTGGTGTTACGCCGTCGCATATCGTTTGCAAAGTGCTCGCGGAGGGCATAAATGGCGGTTCTGCACGCTACGACCTGATGAGCAAAATTCCGCACGCCCGTATTCACGGCCGCGACAGCATGCGTCTGATGCTGGTGACGGCTGGCAAGTTATTACATCAAACCGCTGGCTACTGGAAAGGCCGTAGCTAACCGACTGGAGAAAAAATGAAATCGATAAAGTTAAACGATCCCATCCCCGACCTGCATCCGATTGGCAGCGTCAGCCTGCTTGGTGCCACACCGATAGAGGGCGATCCGCAGGTGGCGGGCCTGATGATTTATGGCGAACCGCAGGATGCCTTCTCCTGTGGCCTGTTCTCGTCAACGCAAGGCAGTTTCAGCATGACCTATCCATTCACTGAACAGGCCACTGTGCTGGAGGGAGAAGTAGAGCTAACGGTCGAAGCCACCGGAGAAACCACGCGCTACCAGAAAGGCGATACCTGGTTTGCCGAACAGGGCACTGCAGTCCTGTGGAAAGTGTTGACGCCGCGCTTTGTTAAGTGCTACCTCGCCAACGTTGAATCACGCTAGTTCACTGGGCGGCTCCCGAGCCGCCGTCTCCCCTTTACTCTGCTTTAGCCTGCGCTTAAAAACGCGTAGAAGATCACGTTCATGTGAAAAACAGATGACAGAACAAAACTTAAGTAACACTCTGATAACAAAACATTAAGCCCTGTCTGATCGTTCGAATCTCATTCCTTCGGACGATATTCCCCTGTACCCAAGCCTGCTTTTAATGAGCCTGAGCGTATCACCGTTAATCATGTTTCCGGGGTAAGTATGAACAATAACAAACTTAGGTCGCTTCTTGAGCGCGGCGTAGTAGGTTTTCCAACAACCTTAGCCAGTTCGGTGGGGTTGATTATGGCCAGCCCGGTAATCCTGACCGTTACCAGCGGCTTCGGCATGGGCGGTGACACCTTCGCGCTTGCGGTACTGATCGCTTTTATTATGATGCAGGCGCAAATCACAACGTTCTCCGAAGCGGCCACGCTGATGCCGACCACTGGATCGGTCTACGACTATATCTCCTGCGGCATGGGCCGTTTCTTCGCCATTGTCGGCGCGCTATGCGCCTATCTGATCGTACATATTTTTGCCGGAACGGCGGAAACCATTCTTTCGGGAATTATGGCGCTGGTGAACTTCGAATCGATTAATGCGCATCTTGATGCTCACCACAGCACCTGGCTGGTAGGTGTTGGCCTGGTTATTCTGTTTGGCCTTCTTAACGCGCTCGGCGTTGAGATTTTCGGCAAGGTTGAAGTGGTACTGACGTTTGTGATGTGGGCCACGCTGGCCATTTTCGGCCTTTGTGGCGTGCTGATGGTGCCAGCAACGCACCATTCAGGGTGGTTCGGCAACGCGCTGGATCTGCATGACATTTCCGGACTGTTCGGCTATATCGGCATGGCTATGTTTATGTTTGTCGGCTGCGAACTGGTGACTCCTATGGCACCGGAAATCAAACAGGCGCATCGCACTATTCCGCGCGCCATGGCGCTCGGCCTGTGCGGCGTCGCCTCCTGCATGTTTTTGTACGGCGCGGCGATCAATCGCCAGGTTGAAAACGTGGTGGTCGACGCCGCCAGCGGCGTGCATCTGCTCGACACGCCGCTGGCGATCCCGCCTTCGCCCATCGCGTAATGGGCGACTTTGGTCAATACTGGCTGGGCTTCGGTCTGCTAATGGCGGGCGCGGCCACGATTAATACGCTAATGGCCGCCGTGCCGCGCATTCTCTATGGTATGGCACTGGATGGCGCGCTGCCGCGCGTGCTTACCTGGCTTCACCCGCGCTTTAAAACGCCGCTGGTAGCGATCGCGGTCGCGGTTGCAATTCCCTGCCTGCATGCGTGGTATCTTCAGGGCAATCTCGACCGTATAGTGCCGCTGATCCTCGCGGCGGTATGCGCCTGGGGCGTCGCTTATCTGCTGGTGACATTGTCGGTGGTGCTGCTGCGCCTGCGCCGCCCGGATCTGCCACGCGCCTATCGTTCGCCACTGTTTCCGCTACCGCAAATCATCTCCAGCGCGGGCATTATCATCGCCATTCTGAATATTACGCCGCCGGGAATGAACAAGAGCGATATCCTCATCCCGTTCGGCATTATGCTGGCGGTGACCGCAGGCTACGCGCTTGTGTGGACGGTGCTGGTGCAGCGCGTGAACCCCTTTAGACCGGTGGCGGTTGAAGAGGTGCTGGATCGCGCATTTGCGCGCCACGGCGACCCTGCGCCAGCGGTGCCTGACGTGCTGCGTTCGCTGGTGTAACTGCCATGCTGACAGCCCTTGCACGCGATCTTGCTGGCTGGCCGCTGAGCCAACAAAACGATGGTTTTCACCTGCAGCTGGGCGCAAAACAACAGGTGATGATCGGGCTGCGCACCCGACGGCTGTTTATGGCCTCGATTATCAGCAGCCACTTTAGCTGCCGAGGCGAAGCGCCACAGACAACGCACTGCCGCATTGAGGTGCATCAGCCGGGGTGGCTGCGTCGGCGACCGGTGCGGTTCCGCTCGCGACAGCCCGCGGGACAAATGCTGGCTGCCTGGCTGAACGGCTTTCCACGGCTGTGTGAAACGCTGGCCGAGCTCGATTATCGCAGCATTACACTGACGGTTGATGCGCAGCAATGGTCTTGCGTTATCGAGCCGTGGGCGGCGAGCGAAGTTATTTGCCGTATGCCGCCGCTGCGGCGCTATTTACGCCTTGAGCAGTCGCAGCGTGTGCTTTTGCTGAGTAGTCTGAAGATGATAAGCGAGGCTTTTGATATGTTGGTAGAGTCAGCGCACTAGTTGCTCTGGCTCTTTTGCGCTACAGGCCGTATTACCTGGCTGACTGTAATACCTCGCTAGAAGGGTCCCCAGTTGACAGCCACACCGATTAAAAGCGTTACCACACAAATAACAAACCAGATCGCCACCACCGGCGCGACAAATTTAATCCATTTGCCGAAGGAGATATTTGCGGTTGCCAGCGCAGCCATCAAAACGCCCGAAGTAGGACTGATAGAATTAACAATCCCTTCGCCTAACAGTACCGTTTGCACGGTCACCTGACGCGTCAGCCCCAGGTTATCGCCCAGCGGTGAAAAAACAGAAATCAGTAGCGCAGACTTGCCCGATCCCGATGAAATACCGAAATGCATCAGGGCTGCGCTAATAAACATGCCTACGGCGGCTATGGCCGGATGAACAGGAGCCAGCAGAACGGACAAAAATCCCACTATCGGATCCAGTATATTACCTTGCTGCAGTACGACAGAAATTGCCCCGCCATACCGACGATAAATCCCCCTTTTACCAGCTGGGAGCATCCGGCAAGAAATGTGTTAGCAATTGCTGAGCCTGACATGCTTCCAGTTATCCCGACAATAATCGACAGAATAATGAACATCGCCGACATTTCATTGGTCGCCCAGTGCAGCTGTACAGTGCCGACCATAAATGTCAGAAGTGTTACCGCGCAGGTAATCAGGATCAGTTTATGACGGCCGGTAATGGCCAGATTGTTATCGCTTTGCATGCTTTGCTCTGTCCGAACCTGACCATCAGCACGCATGCGCTTCACTTTAATGATGAGATAAAACATCACCGTCATGACAAACAGTAAACAGGTTATGCCGCGCAGCAGCATGCCTGAGAAGAGCGGCAGTTGCGCCAGATGCTGGGTCAGGCCGGTAGTTGCGGGCCCTAAGACAGAAACGTTGAACCCGGCCGCACATGTCAGGTAAACCAGAGCCGTGCCGATTAGCGGGGATAAGCCAAGGGAACGGGCGACGAGCAGGCCGGTGGGAACAAATGCCACAGCTTTAACCGTGGACCCATATGCGCGATTGTCCGGAACGATCATCCCGTCGCCTTCAGGGAGCAGGTTGACGTCGCCGATCTCCCCCGATATCCGCTTATTGGTATGAATAAGGATTTCGGGATCCAGAGCTATATGAATGTCATGTTTAACCAGGAGAGGCTGGTATTAAGTCCGGCATACAGCTGTAACCTTTTTAGCAGCGCAATCGCTTTAAGTCAGGCGGGAATGGGCATCGCATTTATGACCGCAAAAGTAGTTGAGGAGGCGTTAACATTACGACATCTGGTTGCCGTGCCTGTTCGGCATCGCATCGCGCGCGAAAGGCAATGTCACCTGTTACGCAGCGCCGATCATCGTTTTACGCCTGCTGCACAGCATCTCTGGCAGTTGCTGGTGCAATTTTTTGAGAAAAGTACGGCGGCTTAGCCTGCATGCCGGCGCGCATGCAGCCTAGGCGCTGAGCATCGCGTCACCGGAAGTTTCGCCATTTGATAAAGCCTGAATCTGCGTCTCCAGCGGGGAGGCTGTACGATTAGGGTGGCAGTGTAACTATATGACTGGCATTGACAGGTGTCACCGGGACGGTATTTACGCTTCCCGACTGTTCCGCCAGAACAAAGGCGCGAGGAAAATGTTAAGGTGCCGCAATGAAGAACAGGCAGCGCACCTACAATCTCTGAAACTAGAAACTGATTACACCCAAAAATTAACGCGTTGTTTTAATTTGATAATATTTTTATCCACAGAAAATGGGGATAGCCTGTGCATGGTTAAGTATAAAGGCTGGTGGGTGTTTATATACCAGCGCTATCTGCAACCCGCATCAGAATTCTGCTTTTACCACTCTTAAAACTTCATTCTGTCCGCCGCCTTACGCAGACGCTCATCTCCGCGACGGTCATATTTCTGCGTGGTGGTGACGCTGGCATGCCCCATTGCATCCCGGACGGTAATCAGGTCTTCCCCGTTATCCAGCATCATTGAGGCAAAGGTGCGGCGTAAGTCATGCGGCGCGCACTCACCGATACCGCTTTCCACCCGGCGCTGGCCAAGGATGTGATAAACCGCCTGCGGCGTCAGGCGCTGAAAAGTGACATCGTCACCGCTACGTATGCGGGTAAAAAGCGGTCCCTCCTGTTCGCCCCGGATGGTGTCGGTCCAGATATGAATGCGTTGCCAGACCCTGTCCGGCATAAATGCCAGACGCTCTTTGTTGCCCTTCCCTTGCACGAGCAGCGCCTGCTCCTGATGAAGAATGCTGGCGTAGTCCAGAGTGATTACTTCTGAACGGCGCAGGCCGCAGCCAAGCATGACCGCCAGCATGGCAGCATCGCGCGGCCCTTTGCAGCCGGCGTCCTGTTCACAGCTGCGAAAAAGAGCGTGAATTTCTTCCGGTGCCAGCGCACGTCCGCGCGTCAGTCGGCTTCCACGTACTGCGCGCACCGCCAGAATCTGCTGCCAGCTCTCCGTATCCATCTGCTTCATCATCCAGGCTTCGCGGGCGGTGCCTTTCAGGGCTGACAGATAGGTGTTGATGGTGGCTGGCGCTCGCCCGCTGACCTGCAGCATTTCCAGCAGCCCCCGGATATGGTGTCGGCGCAGGCTGCCCCAGGCGCAGCTCTGCAGGGAGGTAAAGCCGAGCATGCCCGCCACGATATTCAGAAAGGATTTCATCGTCTGCCGGCTCGCCGGAGAAGAAAGACCTATCAGGTAGGCCTGTGCCGGATTCAGTGAGGGGCTGCTGTTGATAGCAGTCAGGGCAAAGGCATCCTGCGCTTCTGCTGGCGCAAGGGACAGGCCGGGTAAAAGAAAGCTGTCATCGACAGAGTCGGTCATGTTGGTCCTGAGTCTGATGGGGTGAGCCGCATGGCCACACGCTGAAATCTGGCAGATTATCCCCTGCAGAATGCGTGTCGGTAAAGCTACTTTTTCAAACGGACATTTTAATAAGTAGCGGGCTATAAGCTCTGCCGAGACATACTCTCCTTGATAATATCGGGTCGGGATAATAACGCTACGTCCTCAGAGAAGGCGCTTCAGAGGGGATAGCCTGCTTCCATAAATACATCGGCAGTCCGGTTACAATACTTATGCCCTGATTTATTATTCCTGTCATTGATTTCCATTGCATCATCATGAAAAACTCAACTAATGAGTTAACGTACACTATAAAGAGATGTCATGAATTTAAAACGCATATCCGTCATAACCAGTATCATATCCATTATCGCCCCGTTGTTTATGCTGAGGGCGTATCTGGGATATTTTGATAATGCAAGTTTGCTGACGGAAGATATGGCAAACACCAGCATACTCAACGGGATATCTTTTTTCATCTCATTAAGTGTTATTGCGTTTTCAGCTATAATTTTTCTGCCATCTATTGCCTACGGATTTATGGTCCCCCAAAAAAACAGCTATATGTGGAACTATGATGTAATAAAATCAGCATCCGGACTCAGTATTTTCCTGAACGCATTTTACTCATCTCTGCTGTTTTTTTCATCGCCTACTTGTCAGATAAATATAAGATGGATGGCCGATGGACTGCTTCATTGGCCTGTTTTTTGTTTATTTTTGGTGTATCGTTAATTAATTTTTTCGTTTTACGTAAACCCGTGAATCGTGTCGCGGATTACAAAGATAAGAAGACAAAATTTAAAATTCAAAGCCTCTATTTTTTTGCATATCCGGCAGGCGGCATGTTCATGCTCCTGCTCAACTGCTATGGGCTGGTACTGCTGCTTAACTCAGTAAACCATGACAAAATCACAGACAGTTTTGAAGATTTTGTTAGAGTCGCATCCGCAATGATATTTCTGTGCATTATAAATATCTCTCCCGGCATCATATTTTCGCTCCTTCACAACCGCACCTCCCTTATCCGCGCCGGCTACGGTGCGCTGGCATCGGCTGTGTGCGCACTGTTATTACTGTCGTCAGTCCTGACCTCAATTGTTCCTCTGATTATTAACCGGACCATGACGTTTACCGGCATTGCAGACTGGAAGGTCAGAAGTTACGTCATTGATGGCTCTTCCTTTCCAGAAAAAATCTTCAGTGAAAAAGACTGGCATACTGTGGAGTCAGGCATAAAGGATAAATTTATTGTGCAGGGGATCATGGTTTATTCCCTGAACAAAACAAGATTGCTTTGTCCGCAAAAAATTAAACCTGTCTATAAAAACCGCTTACATTTTGTTCCCTGGAACAGCCGTTACGATAAGGACATAGCCGCCGAGCTGGAAAATGTGTCTGCAGCCTGTCAGCCGTTTACTGCGGGCGGCGTCAGTCGTCTCTCTGAAAACGAGCAAGCGAAATGACGCCCGGCAGCCCGCGATATCTCCTGAAGCGTAAACAAATGTGATCGTGACGAGATTGAGTGTATGAAGACAAATAAGTGTCAACAAGCCAGTGCCATCACACCCGATGCCATAAATTGACCATAAGGACGAAGCATTCAGAACGGTCAGTTCAAGAGTTGGGTGATGTTCTTAGATCTCACAGAGGCGGCTGCTGATGGAGCCGTACGGCAGGGCCTCATCAAAAGCAAGTGTCAGCTTAGCCTAGTCAACCAGTGAAATTGAGTCAGCTCTGAGCTATAACTCACGGGCCTGGCGAAGCAGCTCCTTCGCCTCACGAAACATGACCTGTCCTATGTGAGTCAGTGTTGAACGGTCAAACATGAGTTACTTATTATAAAATAGGGTAACACCAACGAATAACAGAGTGCATCAAATGATAGTTATGTTAAATTATGTTTACAGCACTCCTTAATATTAAGCCTGACGCCCCCTGCTATCTACGCAGATCTCTTTTTATCATCTATTAGTCAAATGGATTTGAATATTCCATAACCTTATTAGGGACGTTGTATTTAATTCTGTATATATATTTTATCCGTGGGAATTGTCAATTTTGTGGTATTCATATTTTTGTTACTGAAGCGTAATAATGTGTTTTTACCTGGCCCGGTATAAAGCACATCAACTTTTTCGAATTTTAGATACTCTTTACCCATAGGGCTGGCTTCTCCATTAACACCTGCTTCCACCACAAAGTTGGTATAAGGGGTTGCTATGTGTACGGTCACATTATCCTGTCTGATTTGCATAAGTCGCATTGCTCCCGTCGACATTGTTGGCATTATTCCTCCTATAAATATAGGAGAAAACAAAAGTACTGAAAGATAGATTGTTTTTAGTCTTTTTTGTTAACGCTTAACGGGGCGGGGTTTGAAAATTTCTCCTCTCTTATTTCCCAATATGAGCTAACGCTGTGCGCGCAAAGCCATGCTAAGAATGTTAAAATTATAAATGATGTAATCGTATTCAATAAGTTATCAGTGAGCGAGATTTTTAAAATATAAAGCCATCCTAATAGAGCAGGAATCCAAATTACTCCTTCAGTCTTCTTTGGAATCAAAGTAAACTGGTCATCGTCTGATTTGTTTTCTTTTCTGAGTTTTGTATATATTTTTTTTGCAACTAACAGCAACCCTCTCAACTTAAATCCTACACAGCTGAAAAGAGTGGTGATAAGTATGTCGATGAAGCCAAAAGTGATGGCTACCCCAATGAACAGCAATCCATCACCAATGCTCAGATCATAAGGAAAAAAACCAATCGTATAATAATAGGACATCATAACTAAGCCTCCTATTATTAAACTAATTCTAAATGTCATTTTGAAAAGTTCATTAATCTTCTCAAGATCATCTTTTGAAATAGTGCCCAGCATTATTTTCCTTGAAATTATATTGTGGATAGGCTACTTGGTTGTTATCTGCTTCTCTGCATCAGACATGCAAGGCTTACCGTTTGCAAGTAAACAGTGATTAGTGGATGGATCTTCTCCACTCTCTCGAATCCATCCTGCACGGGTTAAAACTCCGTCAACAGTGGATAAATTAGCGGTAATGCGTACAGCCAGAGCTTTTATTTGTTTACCTTCACTGTTAAATGCTGAATCTAGGTCTGATTTCCGAAAATAAATCCCCTGCGCTGTTTCACTTATCTTGACGGCGTGTTTACCCTTCCATTCCGTCTCCGTCAGTACGCCATAGTTAATGCCGGTGAGTTTGATGGCGTGAATAACATGTTGTAAGCGGAACAGGTCATTTTGCTCAAGTAAATCACCCCTGCTAGCTCTCCATAGATACTCAAGTTTGCCTGGAAGGTCGGCCCTGAGGCCCTTTTCACGCCCTTCAGTAAGCAACCACTTGATATCTGATGCCAGTTCCTTCCGAAACAGGCGTTTTTTTCCGCAATCGCGAGCCAGCGGCATAAAAACAGATTTTCCTGCGCAGGTGAGCTTACAACTCGATCCCTACAGGCCATGCGGAGTGCTACAAGCCCACACCACGCTAGATGATCGACGTAAAGGTTTTGCGAACTCATGAATTTTTACCAGTAGCTTTTGTAATCAACGCCCAATATTGTGCACTTAATTATCAGTGAGTTACAAGGGATGACTTAGCTCATTTACTCATTAAAAATCGGCCACTCGATGTTTAATCTCGAATAATGAGCAGGGTTCAGTTAGTGGAGGCGCGGGTGCCGGCAATTTTTTCTGAAAATTTTGAGCGTTGGGAAAGATAACTTATCGGATACTCCATCCGACAAAGGCTCAGAGGGACCCCGGGGGATTGTACAAACCCTGGATAATCTCTCCTGAAATTTAATTTTTTAAATGAGTAAAAATATGAAAAGTGCAATTAATATGGCAAAACTATCGGAAAAAAATATGGGAAACAATGTGTTAGAACAAATTAAGTTGCAGGTATCGAAAGACACCATTAAGCTCATCGAATCTGATATACAGGTGGCTGCCAGCCTTGGCATGAAGAACTGTGAACGTCACATCCATGGATCAGTCCACGAAACCGTCATTCAGGAAATTCGTGACAATGGGTACACCGTCCAGATAATCGGTATTGATCCTGCCGCTGGCAGCGCACACATTAAACTTTCCTGGTAACGGGATCCTCAGGGTTTCTTTCCCAGCACAGTGGTGAATGTCTGATTGGTCATTAACCATTGTGCTGTAACCGGGCATCTTAGCATGACCAGATCGACAATTTTCTGGTAGTCCATCAGCAGATTTCGGTTAAAAATAGGCTCATGGTGGGCTATGCGGTTGCGCAGTTCCCGTATTGCATCCAGCTCATCATGTATATGGATCCTTTTCTGCTGGTTTGGCTGCTGCGCGTCCAGGTTTGGGAAAATACGTTGAATATGAGGATCCCATATACGGCCAAAGTGCCTGTTTGAGAACATGTTTTGCCAGAAAAAAACGTAAGATCCGGGATTACCTTTCCCGTATTCGGATGTCTGTTTCTTGTGGTAATGAGCTCATTTTTTCGCTGTTGAGGCAGGCTTCGCTCAAAGGAAGGGTTCCATGGCCAGTTCTGCTGATAAACTGTAGTGAGTGCATCAGAAACCGCATTGCGTATAACGATTTCGCAGAGGTGAAGCGGCCCCAGAAGCGCGCCTGAGATTTCTGCATTCCACGCATATAAATCGAGCGCAGACTTACCACCCGCAACTACCGCGAGGTCGTAAGTGGACATGCGAGCGGTTGAAAGCGCGTCCCGAATTCTCTGGATGTCTTGGGGAGTCATGTTTGACACGTATTTTCCTTAGGTATACCATAGTTCCTGAGTGCCACGGGTCTAGCGGGCGAAAGCCTCCCCCGGGACAAAAGAATGCAGTAATAATTAAACCCGCCTCGCGGGTTTTTTTATGCCCTGGTTTTGGTCAAACCGCCTTTACGGGTCACCTTCTTCTTCATTTCGCTTGCCTCAATAATTTCTGGCGCCAGCTTTTTCAGTTTTTCGACTAAACCAGACAGATCGTATTCATTACTGAGCTTTCCCTTATGCTCAGCCTGCCGGTAGATACGCTGAATCAGACCTGCCTCTTCGAGCTCTGCGATGTACCGCTGAACCTGTCTGGGGCTGATACCCAGCCTTTCGCTGAGCAGTTGTTTACTCGGGTAAGGCTTCCTCTCTGCGCTCCACCAGAAATCGGCTAACTGCAGGAGCACGGCAAGCTGTGTAGGGTTGAGGCCGATTCGTTGCTGACAGCGAAGCAAAATAGAAGGGATCAGGCAAAACCCTGCCTTCATGACGGTTGCCCCCCACTTTGCATCAGCTATGCGCGCAGAGCTTCTTGCCGCTTTTGATACAGGGGCTTCATCATCACTTTCAGTTGCAGCGGCGGTGGTCGTCATCGGAAATCTCTGCCAGTTTCAATATCACTAATTTATACCTAATTCTCTGGGTGTTGCAATCAAATGCATAAGTCATATTTGTCACCAGGTGACAGGACAGTTTCACCCTCTTCCCTCCGGTCTCAGATGTCCTCTAAATAATAATAACCTCCAACCAGTACAACCCGAATGATACCAACGAGGATAATTCTGTACCGGTCGTGGATGTCCACAGGGCATGTTAATAATTCCTAGTTTCCCTCTCTTAGTCAGTAATCAGAAAATGCTTTTATCTTCTGGGGTTATCTCTGATGCGATGAATCCCGTAACTCTTGCCAGATGCCCTTTAAAGCCCAACGGCGCTCACAACGCACGACAGGAGCGGGTAAGACGCCTTTTCACCCCATCCGGACGTATCCCTGCCAGACGCAGTTTAAGCAGCGGCCTGTCAGGCGCACTGAAGCCAGACGGTCGCAGACGAAAGAAAGCATCCGCGGCACTACCCACAGCGACTCCATACAATTAGTTACAGCACCCATTTATCAGCCACTGCAGTTCCGACCCTGCGGGCCGGGCGGCCGGGGCTGGTCAGGGGAGCAACCGGGCTACAGGTCCGCTCTTGGTTTTGTTGGAGAGGGGCTCTTTATTACAGGTCCAGCTCGAACCGGGTTTAAGCGAAACCCGTAAAAGAATGATGTAACTACACTACTTTACCCGGCGCTTGCCGCCGGGCGTTGTTTTGCCGTTATGAATGAATTACGGATGATAAAGCGCCGTTGTCAGCACATTAGCTGATAGCCATCGTTGACAGGCTGGCGGGACAGTTTGCGAATGGGCCAGAAGGCGATGCGGTGAATCCCGATACGTGCCAAAGCCGCTACCTGTTTTGCAGACCTCCTGGTCTGATATCAGCAACGGTCCGTTTCATCCCACCCTGCGATTGCCCAGGCTGATGCGCCAGCGAGACGTCACCCCTTGCCTGCGGCTTGCCGCTGCTGATAGCGTCCTTTGGCGGTAATCATCGCTACCGCCAACAGGGCCGGGATCGCCAGCACAGCAAAAATCGTGGTAAATCCCCATCCCAGCGCCAGCATCTCTGCGCCAGCCAGCGCGCTCAGAATCGCGCCAATGCGCCCTACGCCATGCATCCAGCTGGAGCCGGTGGCCCGCGCCTCGGTGGGATAAAAGTTGGCTGACAGCGCATTCATCCCGGTGTTCGCGCCACCAATGCAAAAGCCAATCATCACGGTGCAGATACCCAGCAGTACCGGATGCGCCGTCGCAAGCCCCATACCCAAGGTAAACAGCCCTCCCACCCCGTAGATCAGAGACAACGCGCGGTGTGACTCAATTCGATCCATCAGCCAGCCCGAAAACAGCGATCCGCAGGTGCCGCTCGCCTGAAACAACGCCGAAATGAAGGCCGCCTGCGCCACGTTAAAGCCATTCTCTTTAATCAGCATCGGAAGCCAGTTGCTCAAGGCGTAAAACAGGAACAGAGCGGTAAAATAGGTGCCCCACAGCATCAAACTGCCGAAGCGATACTGGGCATTGAGGACGACTTTTATCGGTTGTGCGTTCGCCTTGCTGACGGGCGGAAGCTCGACAGTGCAGTTCTGTAGATCCAAATCCGGGGCCAGCTTAGCCAGTATGCGGTGAATTTTTTTGCTGGCGGCTCGCTTTACCACCAGAAAGCAGACCGACTCCGGCAGCGCCCAAAGCAGTAACGGGATGAACAGGAGTGGCAGAATGCCGCCCAGTATCAGCACGTATTGCCAGCCAAAGTACGGCATCAGCCATGAGGCGGCGAAACCGCCCAGCGCGGCGCCAAACGTAAAACCACAAAAAACTACTGTGATCAAAAACGAGCGCCGTTTAGCGGGGGCAAACTCCGCTATCAGCGTGCCGACGTTCGGCATCGCCGCGCCCAATCCCAGACCCGTCAGAAAGCGAAACAGGATCATCTGCTCCATGTTCTGTGAAAATGCGGTAATCAGCGTCCAGGCGCCAAAAAAGAAAACGCTGTTGATAATGACGACCTTGCGTCCCAGCTTGTCCGACAGCGGGCCAGAAAGCATTGCCCCCAGCGCCAGCCCAATCAGCGCCGCGCTAATGATCAGTCCAAGCTCGCGATTGGTGATCCCCAGTCCGCTTTTAATTCAGGGGCAATAAATCCCATGATGGCGATATCAAACCCATCAAGGGCAATGATGCAGAAGCCAAACAGCACTACCATTTTTTGCCACATACCCAGCGGGCGGCTGTCGATTAACGCCCGAACATCAATTGTTTTGCTTTCCGCCACGGTGACTCTCCGGTGAAATAAGTAATGTGGAATCATTATATGCAGGCACTGAAAGGCAAGAAACGGCGATAATCGAATATTTGTGCGTTTATCGCACAACAGAGAATTCTATAGCGATCGGAGTTCGGTTAACAACCTGTTAAAAATAAGGAAATTTCTGGAAAGAAGGTTGACGCCATCCGCTAAGGATTGTGAGCGCGATCGGCGTGTTTTCAGCGGGATAAGCGGAAAAAAGTGGGATAAATATACGACTTCAAAATAACGGGCCAGAGCGTCTGGCCCGTCCGGCTTAACGCATAGCGGTCATTCGTACAGGGGCGTTTATCGCGCCAAAGCCGTGATAGCGGCCACGGCGCTCGAGGATTTCAAAGAAAAAACGTCCTTTTTCATAGGGTTCCGTATAGACATGCAGTAGCTCTCCGCCCTGCTCATCGCGATCGTACATCACATCATAGCGTTGTAGCTGCGCAAGAAAATCCGCATCAAGATCGAAGCGCGCCAGCAGATCCTGATAGTAGTTATCGGGAATACGTAGGGTTTTTAAACCGCGCTTGCGGGCGGCCTGAACCGCGCTAAACAGATCGTCACAGCCAAAGGCAACGTGCTGTAATCCTGCGCCCTGATAGGTCGTCAACGCGCGAGCAATCTGCGTTTCCCGGCTGACGGACATATTCAGCGGCAGGCGAATGGCATCATTGGGGCTGCGCAACACGCGGCTGCGCACCAGCCCAAGCGGATCGGGCAGTTCCCACTCGGTATCCTGTACAAAGCCCGGCACGCTGCGCAGGAACATAATCCAGTTATCACGCGTCTCATCCGGCAGAGCGATCGCCATGTGATCGAGCGTCTGCATCGCCGGCTGAGGCGCGCTGCAGTGCGCCAGATTGAAATCACTGCGGTAGCCGTCCTGGCCTGCGGGCTCATCTTCCACCAGATAGATCAGGCTGCCATCCGGTGCGCATAACGCCGGTATCTGACGTTCATTCGGGCCGGTTTCGCCCTGCCAGGTGGCGTAACCATAATCCTGCGCACGCTGAATCAGGCTCCCGACGCCACGCACGCGCCAGGCCACCGCACACAGAGAGATACCATGCTGATGGTAATAACCGCTTGCCTGGCTCTCGGGCTGAGCATTCAGGATCACGTGCACCTTACCATTGCGGTAGAGCGAGACCTGTTTGGAACGGTGATCGCCTGCGTGCACCAGACCGAGCTGGATCAGCCACTGGCCCAGCGCCAGCGCATCGTTATGGCTGACGGCAAATTCGATGAACTCCAGCGCCAGCAGCGCCGGCTGGGGTGCCGAGTGAAACAGCCCTTCACCGGCAAGCGAGGCCAGCGCGCTGGGCAACAGCGGCTGTTTTACCAGCCAGTCGCGAGTTTGTTCCTCCAGCCACAGCAGCGATCGGTAGCCATCCTGCGCGGTGGGCACGACCGGCGAGGCGCGGAACCCATCGTTAAAAATTTCCAGCGACCAGGCACCGCGATAGCCGTGTGCCGTCAGCTGCGTCATAAACTGCGTCAGGTTCATTTCTCCCTGACCGGGGAAGCAGCGAAAGTGACGACTCCAGGAAAGAACGTCCATTTTAAGCAGCGGCGCATCTGCCAACTGTACGAAAACGATTTTTTCAGGCGGCACCACCTCCAGTCCGTCCAGGCTGTCGCCGCGTGACAGAATATGAAAGCTGTCGAGCACGATGCCAAAGGCCGGATGGTCTACCGCCTCAACGCGGGCCCACGCCTCGCGCCACAGGCTGACATGGCGCCCCCAGGCGAGCGCCTCATAACCGAGAGTAATATTATACTGCGCCGCCAGCTCAGCCAGAGCCCGCAGATCGCTGACCTGCGTGGAGAAATCTTCACTGCATTCCGGGGAGACATTGCTGCACACCAGCATCCGTTGACACCCCAGCTGCTTCATAATCTCGAACTTGCGCGCCGCCCGGGCGAGGTTTTGGGCCAGCCTGTCACGCGGACCGCCTTCAAAGTCACGGAAGGGTTGAAACAGCAGTATCTCCAGCCCCAGCGTTTCACACAGCTGGCGGATGTCTGCGGGTGAGCCTGGATAGTAGACTAAATCGTTATCGAAGATTTCAACGCCATCAAAGCCGGCAGCGGCAATTGCCCGCAGTTTTTCCGGCAGCGTACCCGATACCGAGACCGTTGCGACAGAACGTTTCATTGTTGCCTCCAGATAAACGGTCACAGGGTGACCTCAAAGCGGCCAGTAAGTAGCGAGGCGTTCTACTCATGGAGATTGGCAATTGTTATGAACCATCTGGAACATCTCGTCAATGTAACTGGTTATGACTTTTGGTTATGACAACGCCTACAATTTTTCACTTTTCATTTACAAGTTACGCTTCCTACACTCGTCGATCTGTACTCTAAAAGATAAGGATGCCTGGATGAAAAACGACTGGCCCGCCCGCGAACTGGTACACCGTGATTACCGTCATCACCCACCGGCGCTTGCGCCATTGTATAAAACAAGCATACTGCGATCGCCTCGCAATTCGCTGATTTCCCTGCAAAACTCCTTATCGGAAATCACGGCACCGGTGTTCACCAGACAGGAACTGGGTCCACGCGACAGCGATCTCATTCTCAACTATGCGAAAGATGGCCTGCCGATTGGCGAACGTATCATCGTGCATGGCTACGTGCGTGATGCGTTTGGTCAGCCGGTACGCAATGCGCTGGTGGAAGTGTGGCAGGCGAATGCCGGCGGCCGCTATCGCCATAAAAAGATCAGTATCTGGCGCCCATCGATCCCAACTTTGGCGGCTGTGGTCGAATGCTTACCGACGATAATGGCTATTATTGCTTCCGCACCATCAAGCCCGGCCCTTATCCCTGGCGAAACCAGGTGAGCGACTGGCGCCCGGCGCATATTCACTTTTCCCTTTCTGGCGAAGCCTTCGCCCAGCGCCTGATTACGCAGATGTATTTTGAGGGCGATCCGCTGGTTGGCCGCTGCCCGATCCTTCAGTCGGTGGGCAGTGAAGAGGCCGTGCGCACGCTGATTGCGGAACTGGATACGCATTCGGCGGTTCCGCTGGACTGTCTGGCGTATCGCTTTGATTTGGTGTTACGCGGTCACCGCGCAACCTGGTTCGAAAACCGCACGCAGGGAGCCGCATCATGAAAGAGTACCTGGCTGAAACGGCCTCGCAAACCGCCGGCCCCTACGTGCATATTGGGCTGGCTCCTCATGCGGCGGGCTTTGATATCTTTGAAAATAACTTCACCGGGGTGCTCACTCAGCCGGAAACGCGTGGCGAACGCATTACGGTTGAAGGCTGTGTTTACGATGGCTCCGGCACACCGGTCCGCGATGTGTTAATTGAAGTCTGGCAGGCCAATGCCGCGGGACGCTACCAGCATCCCGCGGACCAGCAGCACCATAAAGCCCTGGATCCGGCCTTTCGCGGCTGGGGACGGACCTGCTCAGATTTTGACAGCGGCACCTGGCGCTTTGAAACCATCAAACCGGGCAGTGTGACCGGCCGCGACGGTCGCCCGATGGCCCCTCACCTGAACTTGTGGATAGTGGCGCGCGGGATCAATATCGGCCTGAATACCCGTCTCTACTTTGCCGATGAACAGGCGGCGAACGCCCTGGATCCGGTGCTGAATTTGATTGAATGGGAAACGCGGCGCAATACCTTGCTGGCACATCGTGAACAACGCGGCGGCGAAAGGGTGTACCGGTTCGATATCTTTCTGCAGGGCGAAAAGGAAACGGTATTCTTTGATGTCTGACAGTTAACATCTTCGCTACATAGTGCTTGCCGCTGCGGCGGCAAATACCTACCATGAACCATGGACACTATTTCCCGCTTTAGCCAACGCGTGCGCCTGCGTCATCTTCACGCTTTTGTTGCCACTGCGCAGCAGGACGCTGGGCCGCGCCGCACGCCAGCTGGGGATCACCCAGCCAGCCCTCTCCAAAACCCTCAGCGAACTGGAGTACCTGACGGGCGAGCAGCTGCTGTTGCGTAGCCGTCAGGGAACGGAACTCACCGCCAGCGGAACGCGATTCCTGCACGACGCAATTAGCATTCTGGATGCGCTCAACATCGTTGACCAGGTAATGCGGCCAGACAGTACGCCCAGCCTTGTGCCGCTGCACATCGGCGCCTTGCCGACCGCCATAATCAGCGTGGTCGCGCCGGTGCTGGCCAGCCTGCAGCAGCACTATCCGGGCTGGCGAATAGAGGTGAGCACGCTGGCGAACGATATGCTGCTGATGGCGATAAAGTCGGGGCAGATGGCGCTGGGGATAGGCCGCATGGCGGAACCGGTACTGATGGAGGGCCTGCATTTTGAACTGCTCTATCTGGAAACTTTGCGCCTGGTGGTCGCCCCACAGCATCCCTTGCTGCATGCCGGCGTGACGCTGGCGGAAGCGATCGCCTGGCCGCTGATACTCTCTCCACGCGGCACCGTACCGCGCCAGAATGCTGAGGCGCTGATGAACAGCCACGGGCTGACCTTGCCGGAAGGTGCCGTAGAAACCCTTTCAACCACGCTGGCGCGCCGTCTGACCCTGAATCACGGTTACGTCTGGCTGGCGCCTTACGGCGCGGTGCGTGACGACTTAACCAGTAATCAGCTTCAGGCGTTGCCGCTTCCGCAACAGGGGATGGCCGAGGCGGTTGGCATCCTAACCCGCCAGCAGCACACGCCGCCACCCGAGCAGCTGCGACTGGTAGCGGCATTGCGTCAGCGGGTGCTGGATGTACCGGTCTGACGTAGCGGATTAACGGGCGTTATCCTGTTCGTCAAAGACCGCCTGAGCCAGATGGAAGGCGGCATTAGAGGCCGGCAGGCCACAATAAAGCGCGGCATGCATCAGCACCTCTTTGATCTCATCACGCGTGACGCCGTTGTTAAACGCCGCCTTCAGATGCATTTTCAGCTCGGCTTCGCGGTTCAGCGCAATCAGCATGCCGATGGTGATCAGGCTGCGCGTGTGACGAGCCAGTCCTGGCCGGGTCCAGATTTCGCCCCAGGCATAGCGGCTGATAAAGTGCTGAAATTCTTCGTTAAGCGGTGACAGATTCTCCAGCGTGCGGTCAACGTGGGTCTCGCCCAGCACAGCCCGGCGAACCGTCATTCCTTGCTGATAGCGTTGATGCTGTGTCAGCTGCGCCGCAAGAAAAGACTGCAGGGCGCGATTAAACGCCAGCCACATCTCAACGCTGGAGAGGTGCGAGGCGGGCAACACGGCAAGTTGCGCCCCTTGAATTTGCGCCACGAGGGCTTCCGCGTCGGCCACCGTGGTGACCTCATCATCCCTTCCGGCGATCACCAGCACAGGGAGATGAATGGCCGCCAGCTCATGGCGTAAATCTGCCTCCGCCAGGGCGTCACAGCAGTCAGCGTAGCTTTCAGCATCACAGGAACGGAGTTGCGTCAGCAACGTCTGCACGGTCGCAGGCGCACGCTCACAGAACGCCGGGGTAAACCAGCGCGCGGCCGCCCCCGCAGCAACGGCGGCCATGCCGTGCTGCCGTACCTGATCTGCGCGCTGCTGCCAGGCTGCAGGCTCACCAATCTTCGCCGCGCTGTTGGCGACCGTCAGGGTGATCAGACGCTGCGGATGAAAACGCGCCAGCCAGAGTCCGATCAGCCCGCCCATTGAGATGCCGCAAAAATGCACCTTGCCGACAGCCAACTCATCCAGCAGCGACAGAACCGCCGCTCCGAGCGTTTCCAACGAACGGGTTTGCCCGTTGGGCGCCGAGTCACCGTGCCCCGGCACGTCGTAGCGCAGAATGCGATACTGACCGATCAGCGCATCGCGCTGCGGCTGCCACATCCCGGCAGATGTCCCGAGGGAATTACAGAAAAGCAGCACCGGAGCCTCTGCCGGCCCCTCAAGAAGATAATGAAAGGTCATAATTTCCTCGCAGCAGCCAGTACCTGCTGAATAAAGCGTGATGAACTGCCCGTAGCATTTGCTGGGTCGAGCAGCGTCTCCAGGGCAGAACGACTCAAATGGCAGGCGATCAGCGCATCTGCACACAGGACCGACAGCAAACTTTGCTGCGTCTCCAGCGCGCGATGGCAGCACTGTTCGATATGGTGATGCGCCTGCTGGCGTCCCAGCTTGTCTGCCAGCGCCAGGGTTACCGCTTCCGCCATGATTAAGCCCTGCGTCAGAGCGAGATTATGCTGCATCGCCGCTTCATGCACCTCAAGCCCCTCAACCAGCTCCGTACTTTGCGCCAGCGAGGCACCGCTGAGCACGATCAGCTGTGGCAGGCTCTGCCATTCTGCCTGCCAGCCGCCCAGCGCACGCTCATGCTCCTGCACCATACCGGCGTACAAGCCGGACATCAGAGCGGGTACGCGGTTGGCTGCGCTGAGAATCGCGGCGCAGAGCACCGGGTTTCGCTTGTGCGGCATGGTAGAAGAGCCGCCGCGCCCGGGTGCACGGGGTTCACTGACCTCACCCACTTCGCTTTGCATCAGCAGCGACATATCCCGGGCCAGCTTACCCAGCGTGCCGGTCAGGCCCGCATACCAGCCCGCCACCTCGGTCATCCTGTCGCGATGGGCATGCCAGGGCGTCGCGCTGCGCGGCAAATCGAGCGCCTCGGAGAATGCCTGCTCCACCTGCTCCCCCTTCTCGCCCAGCGACGCCAGCGTCCCGGCGGCCCCACCAAACTGGAGGGCCAGTACCCGCGGCTGCATCGCTGCCAGCCGCTGACGAAAGCGCAACAGGGCATCCAGCGTGCCGGCCAGCTTCAGTCCCAGCGTGACGGGCAAAGCATGCTGCAGCCAGGTGCGCCCCACCATGAGTGTTTTACTGTGCCGCTCGCACTGAACGCAGAGCGCGGCAATCAGCCGGTCCAGCAGCGCAGCCGTGCCGTTGAGCGCGGCGCGCAGTTGCAGCATGAAGCCGCTGTCGATCGCATCCTGACTGGTCGCGCCCCAGTGAACATAGCGCGCGGCGTCGGGCGACCGCGCGGCTACCACGGCGGTCAGCTGTTTGACGAGCGGGATCGCCAGATTCCCGGCCAGCCCTGCGGCCTGGGTCAGCGCAGCCGCATCAAGGCGATCGGCTCGACAACACGCCTTTATGACCTGAGCGGACTCGCTGTCGATAATCCCGGTCGCGGCAAGCGCCTGTGCCAGCCCGGCTTCGAAATCGAGCATCCCCTGCAGCAGTGCCGTATCGCTGAAGCAATCGCTGAGGGGAGAAGCCATAAACATGGCGCTGTAAAGAGACATTGGTTATACCCGTTCCAGAATAAGTGCGATTCCCTGCCCAACCCCCACACACATGGTGCAGAGCGCGTACCGACCGCCGGTGCGTCGCAGCTGATAAGCCGCGGTCATGGCCAGTCTGCCGCCTGATGCCCCGAGTGGATGGCCCAGCGCAATCGCGCCGCCGTTGGGATTCACCTGCGCGCTATCGTCGGCCAGTCCAAGCGCACGCGTGACCGCCAGAGCCTGGGCAGCAAAAGCCTCATTTAATTCGATCACGTCCATTTGCGCCAGCGTCAGCCCACTCTGCGCCAGTACTTTGCGCACGGCAGGCACGGGACCATATCCCATAATACGCGGTTCAACGCCGCAGGCTGCCATCGCTACCACTCGTACCAGCGGCGTCAGGCCATGCTCGGCCGCCGCCTTCTCGCCTGCCAGCAATAAAGCGCAGGCACCGTCATTGATGCCTGAGGCGTTGCCCGCCGTCACGCTGCCGTCTGGCGTCACTACGCCTTTCAATCCCGCCAGCGTCACCAGGGAGGTGCTGCGTGGATGCTCATCGCAGGAGACGCTGATCGCTTCCCCTTTGCGCTGCGGAATCGTCACCGTCATCAGTTCATCACTGAACAGGCCCATTTCCTGTGCCCTGGCGGTCCGGATCTGGCTACGCAAGGCGAACGCATCCTGATCGGCGCGGCTGATTGCAAAATCTCTGGCGACGTTTTCCGCCGTTTCCGGCATGGTTTCAACGCCAAAGCGGGCGCGCATCTGCGGGTTAATAAAGCGCCATCCCATCGTGGTGTCTTCCATCTTCAGGGAGCGGCTAAAGGCGCTTTCAGCTTTACCGGTCACGTAGGGCGCGCGCGACATGCTTTCGACGCCGCCCGCGATCATCATATCGGCTTCACCGCATTTTATCGCCCTGGCCGCCATGCCAATGGCATCCAGCCCTGACCCGCACAGACGATTGACCGTGGTGCCAGGCACGCTGGTTGGCAGTCCGGCCAGTAACAGCGCCATACGCGCCACGTTGCGATTATCCTCCCCGGCCTGATTGGCGCAGCCGAAAATCACATCATCAATCGCCTGCGTCACGGAAGAGGGCTGACGGGCAAGCAGCGCCGCCAGCGGCAGCGCCGCCAGATCGTCGGCCCGCAGGCTGGCAAGGGCGCCGCCATAGCGGCCAAACGGCGTGCGTAGTGCATCGCAAATAAAAGCCTGTTGCATCTGCGTCTCCTCAGGCGGTGGTCGCCAGTTCAGGTTGCATTAAACGCACCGGCGTTAACGCCTGGAGCGCGTCGAAACTCAGGCCGGGGCAGCACTCCACAACCAGCGGTCCCTGCGGGGTAATATCAATGACGGCCATATCCGTATAAATTCGGCTGACGCAACCCAGCCCGGTAAGCGGATAGCTGCACTGCTTCACCAGCTTGCACTCACCCTTTTTGGTCAGGTAGTCCATCATCACAAACACTTTGCGCGCGCCAATGGCCAGATCCATCGCGCCCCCAACGGCGGGGATCGCGTCTTGCGCACCGGTGCTCCAGTTGGCCAGATCGCCGCTGGCGGACACCTGATACGCCCCCATCACACAGATATCCAGATGTCCGCCGCGCATCATGGCAAAGGAGTCGCCATGATGGAAAAAGCAGCCGCCCGACAACAGGGTCACCAACTCCTTTCCGGCATTGATCAGCTCGGGATCTTCCTCTCCTGGCGCAGGTGCGGGCCCCATGCCGAGCATCCCATTCTCGCTGTGCAGAAAGATTTCTTTGTCCGCGGGCAGATAGTTGGCAATACGGGTGGGCAGACCGATACCGAGGTTGACGTAAGCCCCTTCGGGAATGTCACGCGCCACGCGCTGCGCCAGTTGTTCACGGGTTAACTTTTGCATGACGGCCTCCTCAGGCAGATACGGTCAGGGTAACGGGATGGGAAACGGTCACCAGCCGCTGGACAAAAATGCCCGGCGTGACGACATGTTCGGGATCGAGCTGGCCCAGCGGCACCAGTTCTGCCACCTGCGCAATCGTGGTAGTGGCGGCCATCGCCATGATCGGGCCGAAGTTGCGTGCCGCTTTGCGGTATACCAGGTTACCCCAGCGGTCGCCCTGATGCGCCTTGATCAACGCGAAATCAGCCCTGAGGGGTTTTTCAAACACGTAATGGCGCCCCTCTATTTCGCGGGTTTCTTTGCCCTCAGCCAGCGGCGTGCCAAACGCGGTGGGTGTAAAAATCCCCTAAGCCACCGCCTGCCGCCTGCATTCTGGCGGCAAGGTTACCCTGCGGCACAAGCTCCAGCTCAATGTCACCCCGGCGATAGCGTTCATCGAACACCCAGGAGTCAACCTGGCGCGGAAAAGAACAAATCATCTTATCGACGCAGCCCGCCTTAAGCAGCGCAGCCAGACCGCTGTCACCGTTTCCTGCGTTATTGCTGATCACCGTCAGTCCTCGCACGCTGCGTTCAATCAACGCATCGATCAGTTCCAGCGGCTGGCCTGCTGGCCCAAACCCGCCAATCATGATGCTGGCGCCGTCAGGGATCACCGCCACGGCCTCCGCCAGTGTTGCCACGCTTTTATCGATCATCTGCTGTTCCTTTGACCCGGCACACGCCGGTTTATGTTGAATAGCCAAAAAGTAGATCGCTCTGTGACCGCAAACAATACCGATAATCGAAATAGTGTGCGATTATCGGTCAATGGCAATGCCAGATGTTATACTGTGATCGTTCGCACATGCGCAAACCGATCCAGTCACTCACGGGAGACAATCATGACGGATGAACAGCAACCCCTGCGTGGGAACAGCGATCCCTGGAAAGGCGATCCCAACTTTATGGCCTCGCTGGCGCGTGGGCTGGAGGTTTTGCAGGCCTTCACGCCGCAGCGGCGGCTCATGTCTGTGTCGCAAATCAGTCAGCGCACCGGTATTCCCCGGGCGGCCGTGCGCCGCTGTCTCTATACCCTCAGCAAGCTGGGATTTGTCTACGCGGAAGATGGTAAAAATTTTGAACTGCGTCCACGTGTTCTCTCGCTGGGCCACAACTGGTTAGGGGCGACGCCGCTTGCCAGCGCCTCGCAGCCGGTTTTACGCCAGCTCAGCCAGACGCTGAATGAATCCTGTTCAATGGCGGTGCTGGACGGGGATGACATTCTCTACATCGCCCGCGCGTCAGCATCACGCATCATGACGATTGACCTGCACATCGGCAGTCGTCTGCCGGCCAGTACTACCTCGATGGGCAGAGTGTTGCTGAGCGGGCTGGCCAGCGAACCGTTGAACGATTTTCTGGCACGCTTAACCCAGCTGCGCTACACCAGCCACACGCTGGTCAGCAGCAGCGCGCTGCGCGAAGAGCTGGCCCGCGTCAGGCAGCAGGGCTACGCCATTAACGATCAGGAACTGGAAATCGGACTGCGCTCGCTGGCCGTGCCGCTTTGCGCACCGGATGGGCGCATCGTGGCGGCCCTGAACGTCGGCGTGCATGCCGGGCAGGTTTCCGCCGATATGCTGCGCCAGCATCATTTACCATTGCTGCAGGAGGCTGCCCGGGAAATCTCGCTGCTGCTGCGCTAATGAACTGCGCTGTTGTTCAACGCTGAGCCGCCTTCTGCCGTTGTGGCGGCTATCGAGAAACCCTTACCTAAGCGCGGCAGATGTAGCCGTAGCTTTCTTAGCCCGCCGGACAGTCGATCTGACCGGTAGCAGATCCCCGGAGGGGGTTGGTATAAACGTCAGTCTTGATGCTGCTGAGCAAGCCAGAGCTTAATACCCGCCGGTATATTACCTGAGCCCCTAAAGTGCTGGCAGTCCGCATCCTTTATTCCCCCTCCTTCCGCTGAAGGATATAACGACTCACAGGTCAGTGAAATCAGAGTGATACGCGCGCTGACTTCGTCTGGTGACACCCTCAGCGAGATATCTACCCTCCTGAATCAGTCATGGCAGTACCGGCCAAGCGGCTGGGAACTGCGCCGTCAGGAATTCATTATTCATCTTCACTACGGAACTGACGAAACACGCGCCCGGTATCTCTGGGAGCTCTATACCAGCTACAGCCCGGATGACATTCTGGCTGTAGCTGGCTCCGCTTGTCCGGTGGCGGAGTAGCGAGGACAAACAACTTTTGAGGGCCCGCTTTAAAAGCTGCCTGATGAGTCACGTCTTGCGGCTGCACCAGGTGAGACAGGAACCGAAACACATTAAATCGCTCCTCGGGATCATACGACTGATCCATAACTATCCCACCTCATCCTTACACTGATTGTGTGGATCATGTTCCAGGCAGCTAAATGCCCTTAACTTATCGCTCCGCATTCTTGCCTGGAATATGATGAAGTCACGAAGTTAATCGCGGGTCTGGTTAACCTCAGGAGGCTGTTTGTTGTTACGGACTTTAATCACAAAATTAATTAGCACGCTTATTATTTCATGATGCAAATCAATGAATGCGTTTTCCTGAAGAGTAAGCTGAGTTCTCCTGTAAACCTACTGGTATGAATTATCATGCTTCGCAAAATCAATGGCTTTGAAATAGAGGCCGATATCCGGGAACTGAACGCGGCCGTCGCCAGGCATTTCGAATGGTCTAATCAGCTTATTGCAACTCTCCTTTTCAGCGATAAACCAGATCGCAGCATGACAGATACGGAATCGCACCTTCACTGTAGCTTCAGTAAGTGGCTAAACATCAGTCTGGGATTTGGTCATCAGCAGATCACAGGCCTTCATGCTGTGGAAGAAACACATGCCGGCATGCATGCTGCTATGCATTCACTGTTGAAATCTGTCCAGTCAGGCAACAGCGAACGAACGCTGCTGGACGCTTATTTTTCAGCCCAGCGTGACTTTCTTGCTGCGGTGGAAAGGTATAAGGCGGCGTTGGTTGAGATGCGCAGTCACCATGACACGCTAACGGGCCTTCCGCTCAGGCAACAGCTGTACGAGCAGTTTTCTCAGCTGAAAGAAAACAGCAGACGCAACCAGGCACACCTCTATCTGACGCTGCTCGACGTGGATGGTTTCAGAGAAATTAATGACAAGCATGGCCATGTCTACGGTGATGCCGTTCTCAGAGAGCTGGGTAGTTATCTCTTGTTTGCCATCAGAAATGAAGAAAAAGCATATCGCTTCGGAGGCGAGGAATTTATCATTATTCACGAATGTGAAAACGATGCGGCTTTTTTGCAGCGATGGCTAAAATAATGTGCGGCATCAGGGCACACCTTTTATTACATCTAAAAGCACATTGCGTATGACCGTGACCTGTGGTTCATGCAAAATAAAAGAAAATGCAATACTGCAGTCCGTAATCGACGAAGCAGAGCACACCATGCAATATGGTAAAGAACAGGGTCGTAACCGCGCAGTTTATAATGACAATGCTTTAATTAACGTAATCTGTGAATAAGGTTTCGGAACAATTTTTAAGGCTACTTTGAATCCAACTGATTAAAACAATTGTGACTAATTTGCCCGCTGCGTTTATCCTCATTTGCCCCAGCAGGCACGTAAATTTGAAATGAAACGAAGCTACTGTACAGAAAACGCCACAATGTCTTTTACCATGTCATCTATTGCAGCTTCAACGTCTGCCGCAGTGATGGGCGTATTGCTGTTCGATACGGTTTTACCATAGCCTTTTCGTATAACTTTGATTACGGCTTTATTCGTGGATACGTCTATCGCCTCGGCCTCAAGGAAAAGCTCTGCATTCTGACTACGGTTTCCCGTTGCTGCCATAGTCCCGGCCAGTACAGCGGCGACCGGCACGACTTCATAAACCTGCATGTCTCTGTTTTCCGCCGTGACGGCAGTAATAGCCGTTTTAACCAAAAGACCTCCTGGCTGGGGCCGGTCAGTCAGTGGCTTGCGTGAGGCAAGGGCACTTTTCATCCGGTTCTCCGTATAAAGGCGCACCTGCTCCAGTGTCGCCGCGCTGACCCTGCTGTTTGGTGAAGGACGGGGATAATAAACTACCGGAGCAAAGTAAATACTTGAATATCGCCCGGACTGATAGTCCGGCGAGACCCATTTAAGGGTCTCATGCCCTGTTGCGGTTTTTACAGGCTGTAAACCGGAAGCATTTTTTATGAAGCCAGAATACTGAGACTTTTCAGCAGTTTTTGAAGAGCAACCAGCCAGCGCGGTTACTATCAGGACAAAAGTGAAACCGACCAGGTTTTTATGGAAATTAAACATGCACACCTCATCAAAATGGTTGAATGGTAATTGCAACTTTCTGACATTATTGAATTAAATATCTCCCCTACGAAACGGCCATTATATTTAAAGTGTATTTTTTTAAAAAACCCATTTATTCACCGGACTTAAAATTAACACCACCGGTTAAAGCCAGGTCATTAAAGTATGTTTTTAAAAAAAAGCACAGCTTTCACTTATTCTTTTTTACGCAACAATCAGCTAAAAGAAAATTAATTTTCTAAAAATAGAGCGGATATTAACTTTAGTCTATAAGTATATCCGACCCATATACATTTACTGAATAACCCACTCTGCGGAGGGTTTATGTCTACGCCTGAACAAAAAAGGTTGGTCTGATTCCCGTGACCTTAATGGTGGCTGGAAATATTATGGGCTCGTGAGTTTTTTTGCTTCCGGCAAGCCTTGCCTCTACTGGAGGGATCGCAATTTATGGCTGGCTCGTTACCATAATTGGTGCCCTGTCTTTGTCTGTTGTGTATGCCAAAATGTCGTCGCCTGATTCAAGCCCGGGTGGTTCTTACGCCTATGCCCGACGGGCCTTCGGCCCTTATCTCGGCTACCAGACCAACCTGCTCTACTGGCTGGCATGCTGGATAGGAAATATTGCGATGGTGGTGATCGGGGTGGGTTACCTGAGCTACTTTTTTCCTGCATTACAAAATTCCGTAGTTCTGACCATCACCTGTATTGCTGTGCTGTGGCTGTTTGTGGTGCTGAACATTGTCGGTCCGCAGCTGATTCAGGCGGGTGAAACGCCGGATGCGGAAGCCGTTATTCGCGAACTGGCACAGCGCGTGCCACAGCATGAGGAAGAACTGATGACGATTGCACAACAGCTTGAAGAAAAAGGCCGGGAAAAAGGGCGTCAGGAAGGGCTGGAGATAGGTCTGGAAAAAGGACGGCAGCCTGGCGGGCTGGAAGCCAGCCGGGAAATTGCCCGTAACCTGCTGGCAAACGGCATGGATAGCGTTTCAGTCATGAAAATGACCGGCCTGTCAGAAGAAGAGCTGCAGCAAATCCGCCACTGAGTTGAGTCAACGTTTGAGATGTAACTACAGCCAGTAAGGCAGAAGCCGCTTCTACAGTCGCGAATCGGCATAAACAAGCCCCCGACTAAGGGGCCCGTTACGTTGCAGACAACGATCTCAGTCACGAGCCGTTTTGGTTGTTAAGGTTTTACGCACCGGCGCAGTCGTGTTTCTGCTACTGGAGTAGATAAACGCCAGTGCAATACCCAGACAAATAATCGCGCCAAGGCGACTGAATGAAAATTCAATGGCCGCATTCCCCAGCCAGCCAAAGTTGTCGATCAGCATGCTCATGGTTAACTGACCAAAAATAACCGCGACGGTCGCGACAGCAGAGCCGATTTTCTGAATGGCCAGCACCATAATTACGATATACGGGACACCGCAAAAAGCGCCGAGCAACTGCCACTTCGGCACGTCCAGTAAAGTTATGGCCTGTTTGGGTTCAAAGTAGAGGATCAGTAAAGCAGTAACCAGCGCCCCAATCGAAAACGTCAGGAATGCCGTACGAAATACTCCCACTTTGCTGCCCAGGCGTCCGTTAATAGCCGCCTGAATACTCAGCGTAAAGCCACCAATAACGGCAAGTAAAATCATTAAAAGAGTCATTAGCTTCCCTTAGCCACCAGGATCAGAGCGGCAATAATAAAAATCAGCGCAATAATGCGTTTGCTGTCAATTTTGCGGTGCGGCGTGCCGAATAAGCCAAAATGGTCGATAACCAGACTTTTAAACACTTGCCCGGCCAGAATACCAATCATGGTCATGGCAATGCCGATAGCGGGCGTGGCGATGGTCAGGATCACGACATATATCGGCCCCAAAATCCCCCCAGGAGTTGCCAGCCCGGTTGTGCAAAAAATGACGGACTATTGCGCGGACTGAAAAAAAGCATCAGCAAAAAGGTTAGCGCGGCACCGACGCCAAAAATGGTAAAGGTCGCCCACAGATCGCCCACCTGAGCTCCTAATGGTCCAAGCAGACCCGCTTCAACAGACAGCCCCATGCCGCCACAAATAACAAGTAATATCAGTAAAAGCTGCATCACACCGCCTCCAGTCATTTAGGCGGCGAAGCATAATGCAGTCATCACAAATGAAAAACGGCATAATGTGAGAAACACCTTTGCAGGAATTGCATTAATGTATGAACCCGGATCGATCAGTATCAGGTCGTTGCTGATTTTTATCAGCGTATTTGACGCCCAGAGTTTTTCTGAAGTCGCCAGACGGGAAGGCGTCTCTGCTTCGTTGGTGTCACGCAGTATTCATCAGTTGGAAGATGCACTGGGCCAGCAGCTTTTTTACCGTAACACCCGCGCCGTGATCCCTACCGAGGCTGGCAGGCTGTTTATCGATTATGCCCGGAATATGACCGAGCAACTGAGCGAAGCTCGCAAAGAATTGCAGGATCGGGCGCTGGAACCTGCTGGTCTGGTCAGGCTTAATGCACCGGTATTTTTTGGCCAGCGCCATATTGCGCCCTGGCTACCGGGATTTGCCGCGCATTACCCCAATCTGCAGATAGAGCTTATTTTGACTGATGACTATATTGATCCGCACCGGGACGCCACTGATGTCATATTCCGTATCGGGACATTGACCGACTCTTCCTTTCATGCGCGGGTATTTGGGCCGCAACGCTATCATGCTGCCGCGTCGGCTGACTATATCAGCCGGCACGGGGCACCTGACTCTCCGGGCGATCTCCACAACCATAAATGCCTTGTCTACCGCGGCTCTTCCGGCCCTAACCGCTGGCTGTTCCGGGAAAATCAGGGACAATGGGTGCATTATCCCGTACCGGCTCTTCTGACCTCGAATAATGCGGAAGCCCTGCTTACGGCAGCGTTAGGCGGCATGGGGATTATTCTTTTTCCTGACTGGCTAATAGGTGATTCTATGCAGCGCGGCGATCTGATTAAGTTGTTGCCCGATTATGAAGCAGCAAACAAAACGGAAGCGCAGCATATTGCGGCCATCTACCCGAACGTCCGTCATCCGCCTCTGAACGTTCGCACCGTGATTGACTATTTCATTAGAGTGTATGGCTCGCCACTCTACTGGCGATATGACTGAAAGAGCTGCCCTGCTAAATCCCACAAACGCGGGATTTAGCGCGGTTGTTGACTCAGTGATGCAGCATATCGTCGACGACCTGCTTTTCTGTTAACTGATAGGGATAGTAGGTCGGCCAGTTATCCATCTCCTTCAGCAGGGCTTCCTGTGAGCTGTTACCTGTGAAAATGTGGAAGTGAGCCGACTGGCGTGGAGCAATAATATGATCACTGAACTGAACGTATTTAGGCGCGCTACTGGCGGCATCTTTACATTCAAACAGATAACGCACGCCCTTTTACCCGAAGCATAAGAGAGAATTTTATATCCGGCATAATGGTATTTACAGGCACTGACCTTACCGTGAGCAGTAAACTCGATAATGCCATTCTCAATACCGATCGTTTCGATGTCGGTGGCGTATCCTTTACGGTAATACTCTTTAATCTCAGCAAAAGAGTGATTGTTATCTTTCTCTGCTTTCTTTTTAAAGACGGGATCAAGCTCCCCCGTTAACAGATAGGGATAGACGGACTGCCAGACACCGTCCCAGTCTGTGAGATTTCTGTCCTTTACCGCTTCGTTGTCAAACATACCTTCTGCGGCTTTTTGCTCGGCTTCTGACATCGGTTTACCGTGTGAATGATGAGCATGAGAACTGGCCTGCCCGCTAACCAAAAGCGCACCCAGGAGTAAAACGGTTTTTTTAAAATAAACAGCCAAGATCAAGATCTCCGTATGATGTAACATTCTTCATATGTTATAACATAACATTGAACGGCACGGCAATATTTGCGCTTCCGCGGCTTGCTTAATGAGTTCACAGGTTTGTACCTCCGCTGTTTTTATTAAAACCTGCCGGTAACCGGCGGCTTCAGCGCCATATAGCATGAGTTGTGCTGTCAGACCCAGGGAGTTATCAGCAATGCAATTAGAAACAACAGCTATTCAGGACAAACAACACAACACCGGCCTGCGGCCGGGCGGCGCGCCTTTTCAGGAGGTCATTGCGGGCGCGTGTTAAAGATGTGCACGATTTGGAGCACAAAGGAACACGACAGAAAAAGTGCAACTAAATCTGTGCCTGGAGGGAGTTTAAGGCTCAGGTGACAGAGCGAAGAGATTAACGGAACCTGTTAAAGAATGATGTAACGATTCACATTAACATGACGTCTTCGGGTTGTACCTGAAAAACAGATAATCTCGCAGAATCAAAAGCATGCCCGTTGCCGGACAATCCAGGCTGAACAATACCCAGGCGATACAACCTGCATGATTTTTTCACGCCTCAGGTACTCGCTGTCGGCCATGTCTGAACATATACATCAACAGTGATGGACGGCAAAAGCTGACTAACGGCATATCCGCACGGGGCACTGACTTGTTTATTCAGTCGCTAGAGTGTTGTTCTGTTACCCGCGTTATCCTGCTCAAAAATTTTATGCTTTACCAGACGGTCACGAAGCCAGCTCTGTGCTTTTCCGGCTTTGGCCTGGTTTGACCACAGCAGATCCACAGCCACAATCCAGTCTGTATGGGGATACTCCTACTGACGCAATTCAACCAGGGTTCCGGCGCGCAGTTCACGATGAACGAATTCACGTGGCAGCGAGGCCCATCCCAGGCCAGCAAGCGCCGCATCAAGCATTGCGCTGTAGCTTTCCACTCGCCAGAGCATAGGACTACCTAAATATTCTGTTGTAGGGGTTTGAGGTCCAATGGAACGGAAACGTACGTTAAGATGATAATTCATTGTTTATATTGAATTTTTAATTTATCAGGCGGACCTCCATCAACGCCGCAGTGTCTTACTACCGTCGCTGACAGAGAATGTTATGCTCAGCCGGTTCCTCTGAATCTTCAAAAGTTCCGATTATAAGGGAATGTTTTCCTCTCTGGATTTCCATCCACTTTTTATTGATTTTATATGGCGTAACCCCGTAATCGAGTAAGTGCCAAATATTTTCAAATCTTTCGGTGAACTAATAGTCATTAGCTCACCACGACCAAAATAGCTTTCAACAGAACCGATGAAACACATCCCGTTCAACCAAACAGGGAGAACTGCGACAGGTTGAGTGACATAACTTCCAGCAATTTCAGTTTTATAATGCGCTGCATCTTCAGATGATGTACCTGCTGGGACTGGGCAAATAGGCTCTTGTTCCTGTTCTTCTTTTTGCTTATTGAAATAATACTTCTTAATATTGAGTGATTTAATTAACTGTTTTTTGTCGTGATCGTTTAATGCTGGATTTAACTGTTTTCCTTCGTCTTGCGCTTCAATCGAGGAGTTATCGTATTCGTACTGATAATAAATGGTTATACTTGGAATTTTATTGTCTGTATTAAATGGCCGCAACAAATAAAAGGTATCTTCATCATATTCACCATTAAACCAAAGTGCATAGACTAGGTCATTAATGCGGACCCACTGCCCCCACTGATTGGCTCCGCGCCCATTTTCTGAATATAGAGCACCTGTTATAACCTGAGCGTCATTTTTAGCATTGTTATTTATATCGGCGAATTTATCACCAAGCCGTTTCAGAACCCCCGTGTAACTAAATAATCCAGTACCTCCTGAGTAGCTACTAATAATGAGATCTCGCTCTCCGTCACCATCAAGATCAACAAGTTTGCAATTAACCTCTCCATTTTCCGAGTCAGCCCTGAAAGCTGTGTTGATAAAAGCCTGCCATTCATCATCACTGATTTTAGTGGAAGGCTTTTTGATTGTATTTATTGATGCTTCAGTGTTGATTGTAAAGTCAGTGTAGTTTGTTAATGGAAATTTATCTGCTATTTTTTCCAGCCCTTGTCTTGGTTCGTTTTGAAGCATCTCTGCCATGGTATTATGAAGTAATGTCAATGCAGAATTCTCAGACTCTACATCATGTTGGCTGCGTAGTTGAGCAGCAAAAAGTGGAGATGCGATAAAGAAAATTAAAATTGAAAATAATAGAACTCTGTTCATCATCCTCTCCTTAACTGGTTTGATTCAGGTTTTTCGACTATTGCATTGCCATTGTTGTCTGGGAATTTTTGCTCAGTGAGTACTGAAATAGCACTGCCATATACGCAGCAGCGATCATTGAATCCATTGAGGGCGGTTGAGTATAGAGTGTTTATTCTTCCAGGTAGATTAACTGAAGCACTGGCCCTCCAGAAGGCAGGGCTGCGGTAGTATATTTTTATTCTGAATTTTGTATTTACGCTACATCTTTCAAGCTCATGCTCTGCATCTGAATGATAAGCCATATAAGCCGAAACCCAATAAAAACCGGCACTGCCAACGACGTCATGATCGTTACTACTAACGTTACTTCTCCACGTAATAATATTATGAGGAATATCATTTTCTGTATCTGACAGATGATTGTCTGTTTGTCTGATATTTCTGTTTACATACAGGCGATTGTATTCTGCAGATAATCTATTTTTTATATCAGTAGTGTATATGAGGCCACGAAAACTAAAGTAGTCAAAGTAGTTGCCTGGGCTAGTTAGTTGCAATAACCCTCGCCCATGCCATGGATAATACCAAATTTGTCGGCTTCCAATCTCTTCTCTTTGGTATAACCACTGCGTTTCCTGTATGGCATTTCCAAGGAAGCAGGCAATACGCAGAGGTGTATTGATAAGATATTTTTGCATTCCCTTATTCAGGTGAATACGAATACTATCAGCCATACTTCCAGTCGCATCTCGATAGACTATTGGTTCCCAGAGATAATTATTGCGACGAGCCATTCTTATCACGTTCAGGGGGATAAGTTGTTTTAGCTCCTGCTTACTTATCCAACAGCACTTGCGGAAATGAGCAATAAAAGCCGTCGGATGAAAATGCCACATCCTATTTGTACCGAGTTCGCCCGTGTCAAAACACAGCGCCGAAGCATGACTTTTCAGCCGGTCAAAGCCTTCTTCTGACATGGCAAGGGCATCGTCAGCACCCGTTTTCAGCCAGGCATGGCGCCGGTCAAAGGTAGACATATTCCATTCCAGTGGAAAACGGCAGACCAGATGGCTACTCAGATCGCTGAAATGCCCGCTTTCCTGTAACCCGGCAATAAGGGGGAATTACACTGGCTGTTATTGTCCGTGTCATCGTCCACCATCCGCCAGCCCGTCCAGTGCGGGAAATCGGCATCGCTGAATTTTTTGATGTCAGAAGAAGCCAGATTGACCATACCCGTTCCGCCGGGGAAGCTAACGGCACGCCACAGCGGGGCATCAGCAGGCGTCAGGGTTTCATATTCGGTGTTAATTACCCGCCCGAAACGAAGCAATTCGAACCCAGCTGATGGGTTCTGGGGGTACAGACGTTTAGCCGTATTGTACAGGTTGTACTCATACTTCAGCATAGTATCTTGGCCATTATCAAGCTGGTCAGCATCGGCATTCACCAGCGGCTCCCCCACCATGTCGAAACGTGCCTCGGTGGTGGTGTTCTGCCTGCGGGTAATCATCGAGCAGTCGCCTTTTTCGAAGGTCATGCTGATGAATAGTGGTTCGGTACTGGTATGAACAGCATTCAGGCGATCCATATCTGGTGAGGCGGCGTCAGGCACAGATTCGTAAAAGCGCGTACCGGGAGGCAGATAAAAATGGATATCGCCGTAAAGGGTATCGGTTCTGCCGTCACGGGTGATATCCAGTTCGGGGGTGGTGCGTCCGGTCAACTTCAGCATGTTCTCGTTGTCACAGAACACCTCAAAATGAAAGGCATTGGTTTCGCTAATCATACCATTCTGCCCGATGCGATCCTTGCGCCAGACTTTTGCTCCGGCCCTGACTGCCGGGTCCAGTCGATCCATGAGATGCATGTACAGGGAGTAATACACGACACTACAGTTTTCACCGATATCGGTCTGATGCTTCAGCAGCACATACCCGTCATCGGTTCTGCCATCATAATTCAGCGGGAAAGTATCTCGTTTGTGTGTGGAAGACGGAGAACGAACAGAAACAACTTCCCCGTCCGCGATGGCGCGGACAAACTCAATGCGGTCGTAGCCTTCCTCGCGACGGTCGGTGTGGAGAACATGCACACCACCATGCCATGACGCGTGCCGGTTGAGCGGGAAATCCCGGTTTATATCCACGGGCATCATTCTGCTGACCCATGACGGGTCACTTTCTCCGGCGTTCCGGGGACGGACAAACGGCGGACTGATTATCATGCGAACTCCCTGTCGGGGCTGAAATTTAAGAGGCCGCAGGGTAACGCACTTTTATTTATACAAATGTTGATTACGGACAGGGAAAGCGGCAAATCATTATGCTTCGCTCAGGATTTTATAGACCGTGGAGCGGACAATGCCGAGCTGCCGGGATATCACCGTGGCACCGTGACCCTGCTGCTGAAGCACCAGTACATTGTTTCTGTCGATGGTGCGCCTGCGCCCAAACCGGATGCCTTTCAGCTTAGCTTCCTCCCGGCCTTCGTTAGTACGTTCCAGTATTCTCCGCCGTTCGGCCTGTGCGACGGCAGACAGGATGGTGACCACCATCTGGCCCATTTCGCCATCGGTACAAATCACGTCATCGATGAAACGGACGGCCACGCCTTGTGCGTCGAATTCCTTTATCAACTGGATCATATCGGCGGTGTCCCGGCTCAGACGGTCCAGTTTCTTCACCAGAAGGGCATCACCTTCCTCCATCTTCATGCGCAGCAGATCAAGCCCCGGACGATCAACGCTGCCTTTCGAACATGCCTGAATAATGATGAGCGATTTATTGTATTTGCGCTAAAAAAACACAATACAATCAGGAAATTTGAAATTAATGAGGTATGTATGCTTCCCCGGTTAATCGTCCCAACGCAACTTATCCAGACCGTTCAGTTAATCCAGTCGGCAGTGAAAACAGAAAAAGTGATTTTTCAAACACTGTTTCCAGCGTAGCCAATAGTTGTGAAACAATGAGTGCGACCTCTAAAAATAAGAGCAGAGGTGAAAGTCATGGTAAACCTGGCATCACTGATTGCGTTAATGAAAAAACAGCAGAAATTCCAGAACCTGATTACGACCATAGTGAGAGTAACATCAACGATTCAGATACAATGGCTGCTTCAGCAAACAGCAAAAATAGCCCAGGCCGCAGAGTATTCGCCGCGCTTACTGACGTTTACAGGGAGTTAACGGGTGTTTCTGATGTCGAACTGTTAAAGGAATTTAATCAAGTGGATTTCATTCAGGGATCGACACTGGCTAAAAAAGGTGTTTGTTTACCACTGGTAACAAAATGGCTGACTGAAAGAAACTCAATGATTGATTTTTTTCTGACATCTCGACGCCAGAAGGTCGAGAGGAGATCATGCATGTTGCGATGGCGAAAGTGAGAACGGGGAATGCTGGTGTTAATATGGATTACCTTGCAAATAAAGGATACGAATTAAAACTATTAGACGATGAAGCGCCAGTAACCTCTGGGTTATACTCTGTCACCGTGATATTGCCGGATGGATGCCATGGCATGGGACTTGAAGTAACAGAAAATAATAAAACTACCTTTTTTGATCCAAATTATGGTGAGTTTTCTTTTACTAACCCAGCTTCTTTCCACAACTTTTTACCGCCTTACTTAAAGGCTGCATACGACATTAAAGATGAGCCAAATTTTTCTTATGTTCAGTATGTGGAAGTAAGATAGTTGAAATCCAGAGGCATGCACTGTGTTCTCGTGGTTAATAAAACCTAAATATCTTCAGCGAGATTTTATAAACCGGGCAAGCAGCAATACGGCGCTGTCTGGACATGCCGGTAGCACCGCGCGATAACACATGCTCTCTGTCAAGGGTGCGCTTGCGGCCTGAACGTACGCCTTTCAGGATTAACACAATGCATTACCCAGTCAGGAAAAATAATGAGGATGACAGACGTCGCATTCTGACCCGGCTTAACCGGGGAGAAAACAGACATGCTGCCGCCAGCGTCATTTGCCAGGGACAGAAAGGCGAGTTCAGAAAACACTATCAGGACAGGCAAGAGGCGCAACAGGGTGTTCTGGAGCGGACGCCCAATGCCGTCGTGCTATGGAATACAGATGCTGACCGCACTGCTGCTGATGAGGCGCTTTGCTGACGCCCTCATGGTGGTTAGAAAGAGACTCTGCGTACGATTCCACTTCAGACCCTGCCAGCCGCCAGTCGCCACATTTTTTCTCGTATGGCTTCCTGCGTTTCCTTGTCTGGCGCAGCCTGGATATCCCTGAACAGTGCCCAGACTTTCTCTTCCAGTGCCTGGTTCTCTTGCTGATCAACGGAGTCACCGGGCTGCCCGTTATCCTGAGCCGGATGCTCGCCTTGTTTCAGCTCTGCTGCTGGCTTTTCAGTCATGAATTTTCCTTAATTTTTGGGCCAGCCATTGTCGTGGCGTGTGGCCTGATAAAAAGCTCGCAAGCAGAAGCGGATGAAATTTATAAAAATTTTGATTAAGTCCGTAAGTTCTGCTTTGAGAACAGCTATTGATCCTGGCTGAAGAGATTATGATTTCAAGCGAGACGGGCGCTGTTTTTTCTTATTCAGACTAAGCCGGTATAGCTGCCGTGCGTCAGCAGGCAGATGCGTTCAGCATTTACCGGGCAGGTGATCGCGCAAGCAAACAGGCATGGCGGGTTTCACCTTCCGCTCAGAGAAGATGACAGTACAGGCACGCTCTGTATATTGACGGCTGTTCGCTCTGTTACATTCAGGCCGTGGCGCTCAGGTCACGCCCGGGTATTCGCGACCCTTGTTGAAATCTATCTGCACGACCGAACCTGAAAAGGGTTCTCCTCACTCTTATCCGCCCAAAAATGTGAACTGCCTTGTGCTTTTTCCATCCAGTCGCTGTTTGATTGTGACCGGGATCCAGTTACACAGCCAGATTACTTGTATGGTAGTAATCGCAGAAACTATGTTAATTCTGTGTTTAATTTTTGATCTGAATTACCGTTCTGCTGGCATGAAAAAAGAAAAAACAGGGCGCGGCCTCTCCGGAATTAACAGGAGCAGGCGGCAGACTATAGCGACTTTTAAAGGCACCGGATATGACCTCTCCCTCATCTGAACTGGCGCAACAACCGGCAACAGAGACTCACACGGCCCAAAAACCTGTTGCACGGCGTGGCGTCATGCGCTTTTTACCACGCGCGCATCCCCTTTCCTGGTGGATGCTGGTGATTACCACCCTGGCGATTTTAATGAATTCTATCGACAGGATTATTCTTCCCACCCTGCTTCCGGCAATCATGACCTCGTTCAGTCTGACTGAAGTTCAGGCTGGATGGCTTAATTCATTAAGTTTTGTTGGCACCTTAACCGGTGCCGTTATTTTCGGCCTGTTTTCCGACTGGGTAGGCACCGGGCATAAACGCTGTTACAGCTGGTGCGTCGCCGTGCTGGTGGAGATCGTTTCAGGCGTGGCAACGGCATTTTGTAAATCGCTGGGTGCCTTTCAGGCTCTCAGAGTGGCAATGGGCATGGGAACCGGGGATCGGAGCCCATTAATGTCGCGCTACTGGGTGAATGGTGGCAGAAAGAGAATCGCGGTTTTGCCATTGGCGTACACCATACCGGCTTTCCACTGGGGCAATTTATCGGCCCTGTTCTGATCGCCGCTATTCTGGCCTTTGCAACCTGGCGCGAAGCCTTTCTGTTTATTCCGCTGATTGGTTTAGTGATTCTGGTGGCGCAACTTATTATCGGGACCCGTAAAAACCATCAGAAGGTGAATGACTGGATTGTTGATAACAAACTGACACCGCCCGTTACGGAATCCCTGAAGCATACGGTTGAAACCTCATCTGTCTGGGCTAACGCTGCCTCCTGTCTGAAAAACCGTAACTGCCAGTTGGCTATTTTGCTGATTTTTGGTTTTACCTGGGCTGAGATGGGCATTGCTAATTTCCTGACTTTACAGTTAACGCGTGAAGTCGGACTGGATCTGTCAACCGCCGCGATTATTTCTGGCGCATCCGGATTAACTGGCTGGATTGGTCAGATCCTGTGGGGCAGTTTCTCTGACGTAAAAGGACGTAAGCGTTCACTGGGTATTATTCTTGCTGGCTGGATTTTGGCTGCTGCACTATGCATGTTTATCCATTCCGCTGTGCTTGGCTGGACGATCCTGATCTTTTGGGGATTGTTTCGTAACTCACCCTACCCTGTCGCGTATGCCTTGCTGATTGACTCTTCACCTCGTGCAGCAGCGTCCAGTATGGGGCTGATGATCGGCCTGGCTGTTGGTATCGCCGGTATTTTGGTGGCGCCGGTCAGCGGCTGGATTATTCACAGTTTTGGCTTCACCGTACATTATCTGGTGATCGTCGCCGTACTGTTAATGTCCTCTCTTCCTTTATGGTTTATTAAAGAAACCGTTACGTTAAAAAAGGCCTGATATGACCCACGATCTGTTGACCCTGTTACGCCAGACCACCCTCGTTGAACTGAATCATGCATATGAAGAATTTATGCCCGTCTGGCCCACACATGGAAAGTTTTTCTGTAGCCGTGCGGAGGATTACAGCGCAGGCGATGGCAACTACAACTGTCAGTTAAGCCTTGGCGATCACTGTGGGACACATGTGGATGCACCCGTACATTTTATCGAAGGCGGCAAAACTATCGACCAGATTGACGTGCGCCAGTTAACCGGACGAGGCCGCTGCCTGGATATGTCGCATCTGGCTGAGAACGCAGATATTACGGTTGAAATGATTCAGGCATGGGAAGCAGATAAAGGAGAAATTGTCGCAGGGGATATTGTGATTTTTCGGACCGGTTATGACAACAAATGGCGTTGCCGTCCTCATCAGGCTGAATTTCTAAAAAACTGGCCAGGTCTGTCAGGGGAAGGGGCGCATTACCTCACAGAAAAAGGCGTAACCGTATTGGGCACTGATGCTATGTCACTTGACAGATACAGCAATGATGCGCATCCCGCTCACCTTGCCGTGTTGGGGTCAGACTGCCTGATCATCGAGAATCTTGCCAATCTGCAAAATCTGCCTTCCGAATTCATCTTTATGGCACTACCACTCAGAATCAAAGGCGCATCCGCTTCGCCCGTACGGGCCGTGGCCCTGCTGGAATCATAATTCAGGAGCAAACAGCGCCTTTACCTGTCGCATGGGCGCGCCCTCGCCCGGGGAGATGTGGCTGAACAGCGGACGGAGCCATACAGGTTCACGTCGGCATTCGCCACGGACAGGTGCCACTGTTGCTCAGAACCTTCGCACGTGAAGCCTGATTATCGACTTCACGTGCAAGCCGTTCGTTGAGTGACGGTTAGCTTTTCTTCACCACGTTAATACGCCACGGAATGCCAAATTTGTCGATGAACATCGCAAATCCCTCAGCCCAGAACGTTTCCTGCCATTCGGTCGTGACTTTGCCGCCCGCCGACAGTTTCTCAAACCAGGCTTTTCCCTGCGCCTCATCCGGGGTAGCCAGACTTACCGCATAGCCAGCATGTGAAGATGCCGGACCACTTTCCGTATTGCCGTCACTGAGCATCAGTTCACCCTGACCAATACGCAGGTGCGCATGCATGATTTTTTCAGGAGGTTGTGGCGTAGCGGATTTATCACCGATCTGTTCGCCCTGCTCCGGCATATCACCAAAGGTCATTTTTTCCAGAAGCTCACCGCCGGTGGCCTGCAGATAAAATTCAATTGCCTCTTCGCAGCGGCCATATAAAAACAGATAAGGACAGACTTGCATTGACACCTCCGTTCGTGGGTTGTGTTAACTTTTTTTTGCCTCTCAGGAAGTGTAGACGATTGTGTGACGTGCCGGACATTGCGCCCTGAACAGCGACCAGCGGCGGTTTTCACGCGGAACATCGCAGATGAAATGCTTTCCCCCTGCCCTGATAAGGTGCTTTGGTATCGCCGCACCGGATGTTTAAAAAAGGATATTCACCACAGCAGGGCCGCTTTTCTAAAAGTCACAAAAATATGCCGCAATCTGGTGCAAAAGGGGGTTTTCTGGTGGTTAACTGCACCAGCATAAAACAATAAACCCTGCACCTGAGCTTTGCTTTTTAAACAAACCTGCCTTATTTATTTTGAAATTCCCAAAAGCGTTTATTTCTGTAAATTAGCAAGGGTCGCGGCATGACCTTTTTAAAAATAAACAGCCACATCCTGCTGCGATCATTATTTTAATAAATCCCGTTTTTTCCACACGGAGAAGGCGCTCACTTTTCTTTAATTAAAAATAACAATCCCGAACTGAGGGTGTATGAGAAAAATTATATTGATAGCAGCATTGATGATCCTCTCAGATAATGCGACCTCTGCAATGATTTATAACAACAACGGCAACAAATTCGATTTTTACGGCAGCGTACGGGGACGCCATTACTTTAGCGATAACGCCAGTCAACGTGGTGATTTTTCTTATATACGCTTCGGATTTAAAGGCCAGACCATTATTAATGATGACATAACCGGCTACGGCCAATGGGAATATCAGGCGCAGGCTAACAAAGCGGAATCTGAGGGCAGCGGTTCAGACAAAACCAGGCTGGGTTTTGCCGGACTCAGTTTTAAAGGATGGGGTTCAATTGATTACGGGCGCGGCTTCGGCGTCTACTATACGTTTGCCAGCATCACCGATCTGGCCCCCATCTATGATATTCTTACCGATGCTTACATGGACGGATTTATGACCGGACGTGCTAATAATCTGTTGAGTTATCGAAATAAAAACCTGTTCGGCTACGCAGAGAATGTTTCATTAACGCTTCAGTATCAGGGCGCCAACGGCGCTGGCGAAAATAACAGTCGACGTTCGGTTTATACCGCGAATGGTGAAGGCTACGGCGCAAACCTTGAGTGGGATGTTACCTCCGATCTGGCGCTCCTTGCTGCTTACTCTTCATCGCATCGCACAGCAGAACAGAATGCCTTAACGCTCGGTGACGGCAAACTGGCGCAGATTTGGGGAGCAGGAATAAAATATAATCCAGGCGCTTATTACCTTGCAGTGAAATATTCAGCAGGAACTAACATCACGCCTGTGAACGGCTTTGGCTACGCCAATAAAACCCAAAATTTTGAAGTTTATACAAAATATATATTTGATAATGGCATTGAACCTGCCCTGGGATATTTTTACTCCAGAGGAAAGGATATTGAAGGATACGGCAACGTCGATCTGCTTAATTACATCGATTCATCGCTACGCTACTTTTTCAATATGAATATGTCTGTGTATGTCGATTACCGTATTAACCTGCTGGATAACGCTACGCCGTTTACTATTTTAACCGACGATACCGTGGGATTCGGCATTACCTACCAGTTTTAAATCTGTACGCTGGTCATAAACGGCACCCTTACCGGGTGCCGTCTGACAGTAAAATTGCCTGTTGATAATCATGCCATTTGCCACGCTCTGCCTTGCCGGCTGAACATTCAGACAGGGCGGTTCGCGCTTTAATGATCAAGATAGAGATAATGTACCCAGCTGGTCATGCGCAGCAAAACCTTACGCATGACCGAGACATGGGTAAAGTGATCGGAATAGACGGCTACCTGAGCAAATATACCGTCGGGTAATGCATCAAGATCAGCATTCGGTGCCAGTTCAATCACCGCCAGCACCCCATCAGTGCCTGGCGCAATGGTCAGTGACTGGAGCGTTCCTTGTGCCTGGTATGAGCCACCAGGCACCACTGGCAGGATCCTGAGCAGTTTTCCCGCAAATACCTGCCCGGGCAGCGCGTTAAAGACCGCTTCAGCCTCATCTCCCGCCTCCAGACGCAGCAGTGAATTTTGTCTGAACTGAGCAACAATTTGCCGCTTTTGCTCAGGAATAAAAATCATCACTGGACGCAGCGGCAGTGCTGCCGCGTAGCTACCGGGACGGATCAGAACCTGAGTCACGTAGCCGTTACTCGGTGCCCGAACGACCGTTTGTTCGAGGTTATAGGTGGCTTCAGCCAGTTGAGCTCTGAGGCTGACAATCTGAGACTGTTCGCCGTTCACTACGCTGTCTAACTGGCTTTTAATCTGTGCCTGCTCAGCAAGAGAACCTTTTACCAGCGCATCCTGCGCCAGAAAGGCCTGGCGGGCATTATCAATATCCCGTTCGGAAAAGGGATTCACCTTAGCCTTACTGCCTGCAAGATAGCGTTGATAGTCTTTAAATAATCGATCCCGCTCAGCCGAGACATTCGAGGTAATCGCAATAGCTTCATCTAACTGGCCTTTTAAAACCCGGATATTATGCACAGCCGTCGTTAAATCAGCCTGTAGTCTGTCCACCCGGGCCTGATAACGGGTGTTATCTATACGGAACAGCATCTCTCCTTTTTGTATGCGTATATTCTGTTTACGGGTGACGTCGATAACGATACCCGTGACCTGAGGCGTAACAGGAATCGATATCACCGCTTTTTGTGCCAGGGAAGTATAAGGATGGTTATAGTTCATCAGTAAGATCAGCGCACCAACCAGAAAAATACCGCCCAATGCTGCTGTTGGTACTGACCATTTATTTACCGGGATTTTAAATATTTTAAATATCGTCCAGGCGCATGCGACGTAGGTCAGAATAATCAACAGATCCATGGCATCACTCCGGTGGCAACGACTGGTTATCGCCCTGCTTGCGTTCCAGTTCCGTCACCCGCTGCTGCAACTGTTCCAGAGAGACATTTTGACTTTGTATCCCCAGCCGCGTTCCGGGCGATACAAAGTGGCCCATATCCATAAAAATGGCCAGATAACGTGGAGCGTAAACAGGCTCACCCAACCGGCCACGTGAATTGCGTCTGCGTGAGGATGATTGCGCGACTTTGCGATGAGATAGGGAATGTCGTGCAGGATGATAATCCCGTAGAAAATAACCAGAAAGACGAATACCAATACGCCAAGCGCAAAGTAGTTAAGAAACATACTCGCCTCACGAAATAAAAAGGTTACTGTTAAATATAGTCGTCATGATTCTGAATGGTTTCACCTGGTTTAAAGTTTTAACGGCGGATTCAGTGACAACGACATTATCCTCCCTCTTGCTTAATGCATCCTTTAACCTGATGTAAAAAAGGGCTTACCGCTGTTTTGATAAATTACCTGTAGTTAGTTCACTCAGCGTTCTTTTTATATAGCGTGAATTTATACATCGCCTGAGGAGAGAAATAATTAAATATGGAAAATATCAGAGGTTAATCATACTTTTCAAAATCCGGAAGCAGGAACAGAGCCTGATCGACGAAACAAGAACTATATTGGTGAAACTGCGAAGAGCAAGGCTGAATATCATCTTTTTGACAATCAGGACAGTATTCAGGACTCGCGCTATACCCGGCACATCGACTATCTGATGTTTTTTACCGATTCGGTGCGTGGCTTACAGGCAGGCGCACCGGTTGAATTTCGTGGCATACGCCCTGGCACCGTCGCACAGGTTCCGTTGTTTTTACCCGGCGTCACGCAGGATCTGCACACTCACTATCGCGTGCCGGTGCTGATCCGCATAGAACCCGGGCGTTTTATCAGTGGTATGGGCCAGCATTTTAATCTTGATCAACGGTTGCAGGATGGCAAAAAACGCGGTTTGAGAGCCGCACTAAAAACAGGTAACCTGCTCTCCGGCTCGCTTTATATCGACGTGGATTTTTATGACCATGCGGCGCCTTATCAAGGCCCCGCTAACGTCGCCGGAAAAGATGCAGCAAACCCTGCAGGAATTAAATCGTAGCATGAAGAGCCTGCAACCCGGTTCGCCAGCCTACATTAAGCTGGTGGGGGATATGCAGCACCTTGACCAGGTATTGCGGGAATTGCAGGCGGTGCTGAAAACGCTGAACACGAAAAGTAATGCGCTTATTCTGGAAGCGAAGGCGGTAGAGGATCCGCAGCCGAAGTGGGCCAGACAGTAAGAAATCAGAGAGGGGGCGACGGGTGCGCGCTCAATCAACAGAAGCAGCATGGCTTACTGGCTGATTCCAATCCGTTACCTTTAACCCAGCGTGATGTTATGACAGAAAAAGAGTTATCCACAGAAAATGGGGATAGCCTGTGCATGGAAAAGTATAAAAAGAGTCAGTCGCGTAATAATCAGATTATCACTGCATCACAAGCATCAGAACAGGTCGCGGTCACTGAGCCGAGGCAGCGCACGCCAGGCGGGGCCGCGACGACCTGAAATACGGCACGCCGAGGCAGCGTAAATCAGATCGCCTGCGTAAAAATTTTCCGCATTACGCATCCAGTATTACATTAAACCCACCATAAATCATACGCTTGCCATCGAATGGCATATTATCACCCAACGCTTTCATCCTTGGGTCAGCCATCATTTTTTCATTGGCAGCATCACGTATCTCTCGTGAGGGATATTCGATCCAGCTGAAAACCACTTCCTCGTTTTCCTCTGCTTTAACGGACATACGGAAGTCGGTGAGGTTACCCTCTTTTACATCCTCAACCCAACATTCAACAATGCGCGTTGCGCCAAACTCTTTAAATAAGGGTGCGGCTTTTTCCGCCATGGCGCGATAAGCCTCCTTATTTTCTGCAGGTACCGCGACGACAAAACCGTCAACATATGACATAACATCCTCCATCGTTTCGGGAGCGGTCAGCGCATCTGACCGCTATGGCCAGTATAGGTAAGCCACTGATTACTTTTCTGAGCGCGTTCTGGCAAAAAGCATCACTGTGCGATGCGCCAGGTGATGATGCACCTGGCGTTATGCAGGTCAACGATGAAAAGACATTATTGTTACCGGATCGGCGAGGCCCTAACCGTTTTGACATCAGGCCAGGCGCACTGCCCTGCTGTTGTTAATCCCGGGATTGCGTATCAATGACGGGATTGGCATCACACCGTCTCTGCTTAACGAGTTGGTCGTTAACAATGCGCTGCCGCTTCCAGAAGCAGGTACGCTGTGTACAGCAGAAACTCCCCCACTGATGGCTGAATAACCGAAATTTTTTGTGATCTGTGCCATAATGATTGTTACATTTGGTAATAAATAGCAGCTACAGGTAAGTTATGTCTCAAACTGAAGCGACAGATAAAAAACCCAGAAGTCAGATCAACCCGCCAGTGTTTTATACCTCGGCGATTTTAATTTTTATTATTGTGGCATTCGCCGCACTGTTTCCCGATCTCGCGGATCAGCAACTGAGCGCCCTGCAAAACGGCCTCTTCGCCAATGCCAGTTGGTTTTATATTCTTGCCGTTGCGTTGATATTATTAAGCGTAACCTACCTCGGTATATCCCGCTTTGGTGATATCAAGCTGGGGCCCGATCATTCAGAACCCGATTTCAGTTATGTTTCCTGGTTTGCCATGCTGTTCTCGGCAGGGATGGGCATAGGCCTGATGTTTTTTGGCGTCGCTGAGCCTGTTATGCACTACATGTCTCCTCCTGCCGGAACACCTGAAACCGTTCAGGCCGCCAAGGAAGCATTGCGCATTACCTTTTTCCACTGGGGTCTGCATGCCTGGGCTGTCTATGCCATCGTGGCGCTCATTCTTGCGTTTTTCAGTTATCGTCACGGCCTGCCTCTGACCTTACGCTCTGCGCTGTACCCCATTATTGGTGACAGAATTTACGGCCCCATTGGGCACGCCGTTGATGTGTTTGCCGTAACAGGTACTGTACTGGGTGTGGCAACCTCACTGGGATACGGTGTTTTGCAGGTCAATGCGGGACTAAGCCACCTGTTTGGACTGCCGGTTAACGAAACGGTGCAGGTGATCCTGATCGTGGTCATCACCGCTTTGGCTACGCTGTCGGTGGTGTCCGGCTTAGACAAAGGCATTCGTATTCTGTCTGAAATCAACCTGACGCTGGCTGTTCTTCTGCTGGTATTGGTTGGCGCAATGGGGCCTACGGTTCTGCTGTTAAAATCTTTCGTTGAGAATACCGGCGGTTATCTCTCTGAAATAGTCACTAAAACATTCAATCTGTATGCCTACGAACCCAAATCCAGCAAATGGTTAGGCGGCTGGACGCTGTTCTACTGGGGATGGTGGCTGGCGTGGTCTCCCTTTGTCGGCATGTTTATTGCCCGCGTATCGCGTGGACGTACAATCCGGGAGTTTGTCACGGGCGTACTGTTTGTGCCTGCGGGCTTTACGCTGTTGTGGATGACCTTCTTCGGTAACAGTGCAATCTGGCTGATCGTTAGCAAGGGTGCACGTGACCTTGCCGAGACGGTGCAGTCTGACCAGACACTGGCGTTGTTTAATTTCCTGGAACACTTCCCGTTTAGTTCAGTTCTCTCTTTTATCGCTATGGCGATGGTGGTGGTGTTCTTTGTGACCTCAGCTGATTCAGGCGCAATGGTCGTGGATACGCTTGCGTCCGGCGGTGTTGATCATACGCCGATCTGGCAACGTATTTTCTGGGCGGCACTGATGGGCGTGGTCGCCACCGTATTATTGCTGGCCGGTGGTATGAAAGCATTGCAAACCGTCACGATTGCCAGTGCGCTTCCCTTCTCAATCATTTTGCTTGCGGCGATATACGGGTTACTGAAAGCGTTACGGAGAGATTATTACAAGCGGGAAAGTAAGCAGATCACCACTATTGCTCCCCCTGTTTCTCGTAACCCTATACCGTGGCAACGCCGGTTGCGCAATATTGCTTATTTCCCTAAACGCTCGAACGTCCGACGCTTTATGAATGAAATCATTCAACCGGCCATGCAGATGGTCAGCGCAGAACTGGCGAAGCAAAATACCCCCTCACACATCGAAGACCGTGCTGATGACCGGGTTCGCTTTGAAGTTGATTTAGGCAATGAACTCAATTTTGTCTATGAAGCGCGTCTGCGTTCTTATATTCAACCTGCTTTTGCTCTGGCTGGCTTGAGTGACGAGCAGCAGGATGAAGAGCATCGCTATTACCGGGCAGAGATCTACCTTAAAGAAGGGGGCAGGATTACGATGTGATGAGCTGGACACAGGAGCAGATTATCAATGACATCCTTGACCAGTATGAGAAGCACCTGCACTTCTTGCACCTGGTACGCTAATCCCCGCCGCCGTTAACGTCACGGCTAATCGAAATGCCTGGCTGAGTATAACCAGGCCAGGCATTTCAAAACGCGACGGCTGCCAGAAGCCAGACACGATATTAAGCATATAAAGCCTCTGCTCAATATTCTCAGTGAACAGGTTATATACCCGCCTGCTTTCCCTGCCCGTCACTGACTGCCCTGTAGCGTTTCATAACAAAGTGGCAGCCTTAACTTTTTTGCCTCTGAAAACGGAGATTAAGCTTAATCGCTGCTGTGACAATGGCGATGGCAGCCAGTGTACTGAACAGATGTGGCGCACCGGGAACCAGCAGCATAAAGAGATCAGTCAGCCCCAGTAACAAAAAAGCCAGCGCCCAGATCCAGGTAATTTTATTATTAATCGCTATAAAGCGTGGGCTGGACCAGAATTCCGGTGCCACTGACTGCCTGGCATATTGCAGTGTAAAAGGTTTGCCGATCACGACCGTGATGGCTGCCATCAGGCCAAGTCCGGTATCCAGTATCATACGCACAGCATAGAAAGAGAGTGGCTTTCCTCCGGCCACACTATACAAAGCCATAGCACCAAATAATGCTGCGCCGGTCAGCTCAATCAGGCGTGCAGAGCCGGTTGTGTAGCGAAACCAGAGGCTGAGCCCCAGCGCCAGTATTGCCGCGGCGCTTAATGCAGGCAGAACGGCAACCTGATGAAATAAACAGGAAAACAGAAAGAACGGGAGAAAAGAGATAATCATGGTCATCATGCATATCCTCACAGGTTGCTTTTAAGCAACCCTGCCTAAATAAACCAAATAAGATTGAATTTATGATGGCCCTGTCTGTTTCTCGCCATCTTTCCACTGTAAACATAACATTGTTATTTTGCTGATAGCAATTTAAATAAAATGATATTTTTTATTTATTATGCAGAGAACATCACATTAATCTGCCAGAAAACATCCTTACTGATTGTTTATCTTTATTTTTTATCTTTCTCTTTTTTAAAAAATTACTTTATTCCCGTTGCGTTTGGCATCAGGAATACGCCTCACTAAAAATACAAACAGCAACAATGATTTATTATAAAACATTTATTCAAAATAAATCATGACCTTGAATCACCCGTAACTTTCCACTGTAAAAATAGAGTTGCTATCACTCTGCATCAGGCATATATTTCGTGCATAGAGATTAATCTGCCGTTTAAATAACGCGAAAGATTAATGCCTGCATTCCTTTTACCTGAATCAATTCAGTCCATTAAAGGCAAAGACTTATGTCACTTTCAAATGAACAACCTATCGATTTTGAAGTTGATCTGGATGCCCTGCCTGTTGTCGGTCAGTTGCCGGCAGGTCTGCAAGGCGTGCTGGTAAGAAACGGACCCAACCCGGTTAATCCCCAACCGGGTAGTCACTGGTTTACAGGTGATGGCATGCTACATGCCTTCTATTTCGAAAACGGCAACGTTAATTACTCAAACCGCTGGGTAAGAACACAACATTTTCTGGCTGAGACGCAGGATGAAGTGCATCAGGGGAAAAACCTTTCGCAGAAAGTGGCCGATGGTGCCGCAAACACCAACTTTATTCATCACGCTGGCCACTACCTGGCGCTTGAAGAAGCGCATTTACCGGTTGCCATTGATATCAGCGATCTCAGTACGCTGGGACAGGTCGCGTTCGATACTACAATGACGCGACGCATGACAGCTCATCCCAAAATTTTGCCTGCGAAGGGTTCACTGATCTATTTCGCCTATGGCACACCCGAGTCATTCAGCAATCAGGCGGTGTATGGTCAGATTGATCGAACAGGTCACGCGGTACAGGAAGAAGTCTTTACCATGCCCTACCCCAGCATGGTGCATGATTTCGCCATTACCGAGAATTATGTTCTGTTTCCGCTTTTTCCGCTGACGGCCAGCGCAGAGCGTGCGAAAAAGGCTATCCGCCTTTCGCCTGGGAGCCTGAACTGGGCATGTATCTGGGCATTATGTCCATTGCGGAAGGGGTAAAATCACTTCAGTGGATCCCAGGCGATGCCTGCTTCTCTTTCCATATCATGAACGCCTGGGAAGAAGGCGACGTAATCAGGCTCGATTTAATGCAATACGAAACGCCGCCGCTGTTTCCCTGGCCAGACGGAACGCCAGTGAATAACGGTGAAGCAGAAGGAAGATTTTTTCGCTGGTCAGTTAACCACAATGATGCAGAGCCGCATTTAACCTGCCAGCAGCTTTCAGACGTCAGCGGTGAATTTCCCCGTATTGATGAACGCTTTACGGGCAAACCTTACCGTCACGGCTGGTTTAGCGCCAACAAAACAAAGGATCATGCAGTCAGCCTGCTGTCTGGACTGGCCCATTACGATAATACCGCTGGCCTCACCCGAACCTGGTTCTGGAACGAGCAGGTTTCGGTATCTGAAGGCGTATTTGTCCCGGCATCCTCTGATGCGGGTGAAGGTGAAGGCTGGATCATGGCTACCGTCTGGTTTGCCTCGAAAAACAGCAGCGAACTGGCTATTTTTGATGCGCTGAATGTTGATCAAGGCCCGCTCGCCCGTGTGATATTGCCTCATCGTATCCCCGATGGTTTCCACGGTAACTGGTTCAATAAGCCTTAATATCATGTTCCTCACGGGCGGTGAATCGCCCGTGGCCTGCACGCTGAAAATGTGACTTCTTTCATGGGCAGGCATAAATTATCATCACCTTTTCTCATGTTCAGTTGTGTAAACAGTGCCAGGAGGCGGCATGTTAAAAAAAGGGATGCAACAGCAAAACCCTATCATCGCGGCGATGTTCCTGACGTTGTTTTATGTGCAGCCCGACGCGTGCTTTTACGCGATGGTATTGCCGGGTTAGGGCTTCGCGCTATTGCACGCGAAGCGGGCGTTTCTCATACCGCGCCCCGGCACCATTTTGGCGACCTCTCTAATCTGCTAAGCGAACTGACAAAAACAGGTTACAGAACCCTGAAACAGACGCTGCTGAGTGCCGTAAGCGAGGTTGTCGATCCGGTTCAGCGCCGTAAAACGCTCGCGAAAACCTATATCACCTGGGCTTACGAAAATCCGCAAATGTTCGGACTCATGTTCCGCAACGAGATTATCGATGCTAAAAATCCGGGCCTTATTCAGGCGATGCGCGAAACCATGGCTGTTCTGTCTGGCAGCCTGGAGCGGGAAGAGACCGCAGAGCGCCCGGCACAATCGCTCAGCCAGCAAAAAGCGATGCGCATCGTTATTAACTGGTCCCTGATCCACGGCATGGCAACGCTGCTGATTGATAATCGCCTTACCGCGCTGGCTAACAATGCCGAATACAGCGATGCCTTTGCCCTGATTTGCGCCACGCTGGATGCCTTACAACTCAACATAGCCTTCAAAGAGCCTGAATAAATGCTGGAGCCACACTGGTTAAAAAGCCTCTTATTTTGCTGTGGCCGTCAATGCTCCCCCACTCTGACTTGCTGTAACACCTTTTTTAACCAGTCAGTGGCTTCGCGTTTACCGCTGCGTTGATGCGAATATATTTTCACGCTAAATGCAGGCACGCGGAAAGGCAGCGCCAAAATGGCGATATCCGCCGCCTGCTTCAACCTGTTGGCGACCAGGCGGGGAATGGCCATTAACAAATCACTCTGCGCCACGATAAACGGCGCACTCAACACAGACGGCGTTTTCATTATGACTTTACGTCTGTAACCCTGGCCTTCCAGTTGCAGGTCAATCACGCCCTTGCTTTCATTCCACGGCGTCACGACTAAATGTCGGGCAGCCAGATAATCATCAAAGCTAAGGCTCGTCCGGTTTACATGACTGATGACCACGTACTCATCTTCAAACCAGTCAGTTTCGTCCAGTTCAGGATGTGCCGCTTCCCCCGGTACGCTGAAGCCTAAAGCCAGGTCGATTTCGCCTGCCAGTAGTTCGTTCAAAGCAGGGCTGTGTGGCAGGTAACGCAGATCAAAGCGCAGGCCTGGCGCGCTGGCCTGAAGCGCATGTATCAGGGCAGGGAAAACGCAAAACGCCGTATAATCCGTAATGGCTATCTGAAAACAGGCATCGCTGGTTGCCGGATCAAAAGCGGGCTGAGGTGAAAGTTGCTGGTTGAGGGAACAGAGTGCCGAGGCGACAGAGGGCGCCAGCTGGCAGGCATAAACGCTGGGACACATCCGGTGTCCTTCACGGTAGAAAAGCGGGTCCTGCAGAAAGATCCTGAGCCGCGAAAGCGCATGGCTCAGCGCCGATGTGCTCACAGACAACTCTTCTGCAGCGAGTCTGACAGAACGATGCCGGAAAACCGCATCAAAAACGGGCAGCAGGTTTAAATCGTGCCGCCGTAACGTAGGATGCATGCTTTTCACCTTTCGTTGATTTTATTGCACTTAATTCATCGAACATTAACGCTTATGCTTAGCAGCTTCAAACTGAACCAGGAAATGTAAAAGATGAGTATCACCCTTCGTCAGGCCCGCCCCGCAGATGCGGAGGCTATTTACAACATGATCGTTGAACTGGCTGTCTATGAAAAGGCGCCGGAAGAAGTTGTCACTCACGCTGATGAGATCAGAGAAACCCTGTTTGGAGATGACAGCAAAACCGAAGCGTTGATTTGCGAAGTGGCGGGGACTATCGCGGGCTATGCCGTTTTCTTTACCAGCTACTCCACCTGGCTCGGACGCAACGGCATTTACATGGAAGATTTGTATGTTTCACCTGACTATCGCGGTCAGGGCGCAGGTAAAGCGTTGCTACAGCATATTGCCCGGCTGGCCGTACAGCGCCAGTGTGGCCGGCTTGAGTGGAGTGTGCTCGACTGGAATCAGCCAGCTATCGATTTTTATCTGGGTATAGGTGCCAAACCGCTGAGCGAGTGGGTGCGCTATCGCCTTGAGGGTGAAGATTTGTTAAATTTCGCTGAAAAACAGTAAGTTAAAGCATTAAGCTTTAACGCTGTGTTTGCGCAATTCTTTCCAATACTGAGCCTGTCAGAAAGGTTGTAGTGAGAGCCTTTGTTACAGAATGTGGGTCAGGACGTCATTTTATGATGCAGTTTTCGAATGGTTTTTTACTGAGCCTGTCATTATGCCTTGATATTGGCATAGCCAATATTGCCATGATGACGCTCGCCATGCAGCGTGGCTATTTCCACGGATTCTGTTTAGGGATAGGAACCTGCATAGGCGATCTGATTTATGCTCTTCTGGCGTTAGCAGGAATGGCTGTATTGCTCCAGTTTGAAATTGTCCGCTGGGTACTGTGGATCGGTGGCGGCCTTATGCTGCTATGGTTTGCAGGAAAAATGCTGATGGCGGCTTTTCACAACACCACCGTTCCACAAACAGAAAGAGAACAAGAAAGGCGTTCATTACGGCGTGAGTTTTGCCGGGGCATACTGCTTGCCGTCTCCTCCCCAAGCGCACTTCTCTGGTTCGCCACTGTCGGAGGGGCGCTGATATCACGCATGGGGCAGCACAGTTTCGCGGCCTCATCCTGGTTTCTGAGTGGTTTTTTTATTGCCGGCGTGTTGTGGACCTGCGTGCTGTGCCTTGTCGGAAGCGTTGGCGGTAAAGTACTGGGGCGTCGCTTGCTTAAATATTCTTATGTCGCTTCTGCGCTGATTTTTTGCTATTTCGCCGCCTGGGTGATTGTTTCAGGCTATCGGGAATTTATGGTGGCCTGATCCTCTCTGTAAGATGTAGTGACGGGGCGTTGTTCCCGTCATTTTACGAAACGCATGAACAAAGTGGCGTTGGTTTTGACAACCTCCCCGCCCTGAAGGACGGGGATCCCGGCAAGCCAGAGTTCTTCTGTGCCGGTCAGACTGGTGCTGATGACATATTCATCGTGTAGATGTGTTGGAAAGCCGGCATCATCTGCGGAAACACGCGACAGATTGCAGAGCCAACCGTGAAGTTCTTTCCTCAGCTATGTTTGCAGAGCGTTTTCCATCCTCTCTTTTGCCACATCATTTATCAGTGAGCGTAGCCACCGATGAGCAGGATCGTGGCGATAGCGCACATGCCACCCCATCTCAACAGGAAAAGTGCCAAGATCGACGGGCGCAGGAAAAATGTTGAGTCGCGGATCTTTAGCAAGGTGATGGCAGATTAAATCGGGTAGCGTGGCGCAATAGTCCGTAACGGCAATGATTTCCGGGACAGCTAAAAAGTGAGTAACGGAAATGGCAACCTGACGTTTAAGCCCCCGCTGTTCTAATGCCTGAAACAGACCAGCACGCATTCTGCCGGGCGGCAGCACGTTCACATGTTTTAATGACTCGTACTGCGCTGAAGACAAGGCGTTATGGATTTCAGGATGGTCAGCCCGCACAACACAGGCGAGACCTTCATCCATCAGGTGCTGTACCACCAGATTATCTGGCGCGTCTGAAATCCTTCCCAGCACCATATCCGTGGTGCCCGATATTGCGCCAGTTTCCGTCAGATCGTTACCGAAGGGTATAAGCCTCAGCCTGATGCCGGGAGCACATTCGCGCAGGCGCGCAACAATGGCGGGCATAAGCACAAACTCGACGTAACTGTTTGGCGCGAGGGTAAAAAGCCGTGTCGCCTGAGACGGGTCAAAATCCTGCTGCCCCAGGATCACATCATCAAGGGTTGCCAGTGCAGCAGCAATCACCGGCACCAGCTCCTCAGCCATTTGTGTTGGCCTCATGCCGTAGCGTTCACGGATGAAAAGCGGATCGTGCAGCATATCACGCAGGCGATTTAACGCGTTGGAGAGCGCAGGCTGGGTGATCCCCAGCCGTTCGGCTGCGCGCGTTACGTTGCGTTCTTCCATCAGCGTGACCAGAACCGGGAGTAAATTCAGATCGTATTTCATCCAGCTATAATCTCTTATGAATATCTGAAATAAGATAAATAAATTTCCAGAATATGTCACTGCGGGCCACTATGACGCTGTCAACACAGCGACTGCTCTTTAAAGATAAAGGCATCGCTTAACCCATACAGCCTTAAAACAATGTGCAGAAGGATAAAAAAATGAAAATTCTTATGGTTCTGACTTCTCATGATCAACTCGGAAACACAGGCAAAAAAACGGGCTTCTGGCTTGAAGAACTGGCTGCACCTTATTACGCCTTTAAAGATGCAGGCGCAGAAATTACCTTAGCCTCGCCGCTGGGGGGAATCCGCCTCTGGATCCTAAAAGCAACGAGCCGATGTTTCAGACTGAACTGACCCATCGGTTTGAAGCAGACGCAGCGGCCATGGCGCAGCTTGCATCAACCGTTCGCCTGGACAGCGTCTCTCAGGATGATTTCGATACCGTATTTTATCCTGGTGGTCATGGCCCGCTGTGGGATCTGGCGGAAGACAAACACTCAGTCTCGCTGATTGAATCTTTTATCAATGCGGGCAAGCCTGTTGCGCTGGTCTGTCATGCGCCAGGCGTGCTGCGTCACGTTAAGGCAGCCAACGGGCAGCCGCTGGTGCAGGGCAAAAAAGTCACTGGTTTTACAAACTCTGAGGAGGAAGCCGTTCAGTTAACCCAGGTTGTGCCCTTCCTGGTCGAAGATGAGCTGAAAAAACTGGGTGGCCTGTTCTCGCGTGGTGATGACTGGGCATCGTATGTTGTCAGTGATGGTTTGTTGATCACCGGACAGAATCCGACGTCTTCAGCTGCGACCGCCGCACGGTTAATTGAACAGTTTGCGAAATAGCGAAAAAACGGCAGGCTCCTCACCTGCCGTTGCCTGTACAGGCCGATACATCGTCATCACACAATCCTGTTACGCCTGCGCCAGCTTTACCGTCTTTTCTTCAACCCGGTTATCTCCTGCCCGGATACGAATGCTCAACAAAGTCCCGCCTTCAGTGCGTCGGCAGAGATCGTTCGGTGAAACGCCGGCATAAGCCTGGCCAAAACACGCCAGACAGCATCACCCCCTGTTGAGTGTTCTCAGTTTTTCGCCCTGACTCCCGCAATGTCTGGTCAAATCCGTTAGGGCGCATCTGAGCGGGCGTTATTAAGCGGCGTTACGGCGCGTCCAATCAAAGGAAATAACTATCAAATCTGTTGATTAATTCAGGTATGACTTATCAGGGGAGTTCTGTAACGTAGCGGTGAAGCTAAAAACGGAGCATCATAATGAGCACACCTACTGATACACACAATGCTTTATCTGCGGGAAAATGCCCTTTTCATCAAGGCAATCAAAATGAAAGTGCCGGCGGTGGTACTAACAATCGTGACTGGTGGCCTAATCAGTTACGCGTCGATCTGCTGAACCAGCATTCTAATCGTTCTAATCCGTTGGGAGAGGCGTTCGACTATCCCAGAGAATTCAGCAAATTAGATTATTATGCCCTTAAAGGCGACCTTAAAGCGTTGTTAACTGACTCTCAGCCATGGTGGCCTGCGGACTGGGGCAGCTACATCGGTCTGTTCATTCGTATGGCATGGCACAGTGCTGGTACTTACCGCTCTGCCGATGGTCGTGGCGGTGCCGGACGTGGTCAGCAGCGTTTTGCGCCATTAAACTCCTGGCCGGATAACGTCAGCCTTGATAAAGCCCGTCGTCTGCTGTGGCCGGTTAAACAAAAGTACGGCCAGAAAATTTCCTGGGCCGATCTTTTTATTCTGGCTGGTAATGTGGCACTGGAAAACTCTGGCTTCCGTACATTTGGCTTCGGTGCCGGACGCGAAGATGTCTGGGAACCGGATCAGGATGTGAACTGGGGTGATGAGAAAACCTGGCTGGAACATCGCCATCCGGAGTCTCTGGCGAAAGCGCCATTAGGTGCGACCGAGATGGGTCTGATTTATGTCAACCCAGAAGGTCCAAATAACAGTGGCAATCCTGCTTCAGCCGCACCTGCTATTCGTGCCACTTTTGGCAACATGGGAATGAATGACGAAGAGACGGTTGCCCTGATTGCTGGTGGTCATACGCTGGGTAAAACCCATGGCGCTGGCGCAGCCAGCCATGTCGGTGTTGATCCGGAAGCCGCGCCAATTGAAGCTCAGGGCCTGGGCTGGATGAGCAACCACGCCAGCGGCGCAGGGGCTGACGCGATCACGTCAGGGCTGGAAGTTGCCTGGTCGCAGACACCAACACAGTGGAGTAATTACTTCTTTGAAAACCTGTTCAAATATGAATGGGTACAGACGCGCAGCCCGGCGGGTGCGATTCAGTACGAAGCCGCGGACGCACCAGAAATTATTCCTGACCCGTTTGATCCGTCGAAAAAACGCAAGCCGACGATGCTGGTTACCGATTTAACGCTTCGCTTCGATCCGGAGTTTGAGAAAATCTCACGCCGCTTCCTGAACGATCCACAGGCGTTCAATGAGGCCTTTGCCCGTGCCTGGTTCAAACTGACTCACAGGGATATGGGACCAAAAGCGCGTTACATTGGTCCGGAAGTGCCAAAAGAAGATTTGATTTGGCAGGATCCGCTGCCACTGCCTTCTTATGCCCCATCGGCTGAAGATATTGAGCGCCTGAAGAGAGAGATCGCCAACAGTGGCCTGTCTGTCAGCGAACTGGTTTCAGTTGCCTGGGCTTCAGCGTCCACCTTCCGTGGTGGCGATAAGCGTGGTGGTGCTAACGGTGCCCGCCTCGCGCTGGCGCCGCAAAGAGAATGGGACGTTAACGCAACCGCTGCCCGTGTACTTCCGGTACTGGAAGCTATCCAGCAGGCATCCGGCAAAGCTTCTCTGGCTGACGTTATCGTATTAGCAGGGGTTGTCGGCGTTGAGCTGGCAGCTAAAGCGGCTGAAGTAGAAGTCACGGTTCCCTTCACGCCAGGCCGCGTTGATGCACGTCAGGATCAGACAGACGTTGCACAATTTGAACTGCTTAAACCGGCTGCCGATGGCTTCCGTAACTATCGCGGCGTACGTAACGGCACGTCAACTGAAGCACTGTTGATTGATAAAGCACAGCAGCTGACATTAACCGCGCCGGAACTGACGGTACTGGTAGGGGGTCTGCGTGCCATTGGCACTAACTTCGATGAAAGTCAGCACGGTGTATTCAGCGATCGCGTAGGTGTGCTCAGCAATGATTTCTTTGTCAATCTGCTGGATATGCGTAATGAGTGGAAAGCTACCGATGCCACTGCCGAGTTGTTTGAAGGTCGTGATCGTCTGAGCGGCGCTGTGAAGTTTACCGCGACCCGTGCAGATTTGGTGTTTGGCTCAAATGCGATTCTGCGTTCAGTGGCTGAAGTGTATGCCAGTGGCGATGCCAAAGAAAAATTCGTCAACGATTTCGTCGCTGCCTGGACGAAAGTCATGAATCTGGATCGTTTCGACCTGCTTTAAGTTTTATCTGCGGGGAAGGGTTATGCCCTTCCCTTTTTTTAGCGTTTAAATATGTCTGATGACAGATATATATACTCAGACAGAGAACGGGTTTATGTTGCTTAAAGAGATGAACAACAGTCAGCCATCAGCTTATTCGGCTAAGCAGGAATGGGAAAATGACAGAGCACCACGGGTTATCTGTACGAACAGCAAGGAGCACGCCAGAATCGTTAATCTTTACCGGATGGGGCTTTCCCTGCAAGCCATTGCTGCAATAACCGGTATGACAGAAAGAGAACTTAAACGCTTTAAAGCTTATAAATAAATCTTTGCTGCTTCGCTTTTCTGCAGGCGCAGATTTTCATTCGTTCATCCTGCACGATAGTGTTGATCCCCTTAATTTATCTTTTTTTCTGTCTGCGCCAGGAAGATAAACTTGTTTGCTAAAGGCGAATGAGAAAACCCCCATTGTTACAGATGCATTTGCTTAAATAGAATGACCCGCACAATTATCTCTTCCTGAACGAGTCATTAAGCATGCACAACAGACTTACCGGGCTTGATCTTCTTCGCTCAATTATCATGATCTTCGGCCCTGTCTTTCATGCATCTATGCTCTACAACGGGGCGTGGGGGTTTGATTACCAACTTTATAAAAACCCGTGGATAGTCGATGCATTAAATCTGACGCACCCCTTCCGAATGGAACTGTTTTTTATGATATCCGGTTTCTTTTCATCGCTGTTAATTGCCAGGAAGGGCAGTGAGCACTTTATAGAGAGTCGTATAAAAAGGGTGTTGAAACCGACTTTTTGGGCTGTCATTATTACGTTGCCGATCATTGCATCGGAGATGTATTTCCTTTTCGGTGACCGACGATTGGGTGATTATCTCAGCTATAAGCACCTCTGGTTTCTTATTGTTCTTTCTCAAATCAGTCTTTTGCTTATGTCAGCGCCAGATAAAATAAACACACTGGCGCGTAATCTGGCAGACACGCTCAATAAAATGCGCTGGGTGTCTGTGTTCACCCTGTTTTTAACTGTGATATATGCGTCTGTTGCCTTAAGCAAAGCGGTTAGCATGTTTTTGCCCCGCGCCTTTTTAAACATCACGCAACTGGCAGCAACTCTCCAGTATCTGCCCTTTTTTATGGCAGGAATGATTCTGTTCTTTGTGAAGAAAAACATAGCGGCAAAAAGCGCCCTTTTTTTAGTGCTGCTTTATTTTATTTGGTTTTTGGCCAACGTTCATTTCGACGGAAAACACAAGCTGACGTTTAAGGTTGCGGAAGTTGTGGCCGTGCTTTCAGTCTGTATGGCGCTGTTTTTTATTTTTAAAAATTTAAAAATCAAACAGAGCACGGCAATAACCGCTTTATCAAAACTGGCGCTACCTTTTTATCTGACGCACTTGCCAATTTTGATCTTCCTTGGGTGGCTAGGGAGTGAATATGAGATCTCACGAAATCCGCTGTTATTTCTGAGTTATGTTGTCACGCTTAATGTTGTTTTGAGCTTTATCGCCTCAGTCTCTATCAGGAAAAGCCCGGTGATCTCCAGGTTTTTGGGATTGGCGTAGACAGAACAAAAAAGAGTAGCAAGGGCGACCGTCACTGAGGTCGCCTTTTTTCGCAACGGCTTCAGATACGCCGTTTTATTTCCAGCAGTCATCCTCCTGCTCTCCAGCGGAGCTATCGCTTTTCTCTCTGTGTTTCGGCATCGGCGGCTCTGTTTTATGAACGGCTATATCACCGCATAAACGGTCAGGCTGCACTCAGCGGCTTTTTCCGGCACATCAAACATACCTTTCTGCCGCCTGTTACGCTCAGGATGCACACTCACGGCTCGGGTAAATGATTATCCCGGCCCTATCTGCGAAGGCAGCAAGGGTACGAACGGTTTTCTGTCTGGTTACCTCAGGAGGGTTACAGATTATGCTGTTACCGATCAGCGCGGTTTTGCATAGCAAAAATTACATATGAGTGCAGAAATAAAATCACTGTTCAGAAAGATGACGAACAATAGCCGTGTGATGAACATTGTGTTCATGCCGGGAATTTCAGTCTGAAATATTTCTAATTAATCTATTGAAAACAATAACTTAAACATGAAATGATGCCGGGTATAACATCATTATTTCAGAGTATTGAACACAGCATTACAGCATATGATGAAGAAATAATTCCCCACGCCTGGCTTTATCCCAGGGCAAACGTTTTTTCCCAACAGGTAACAAGAAGAGGGCGTTACTATCAAAAACGGATAAAGCTGTTAACGCAGCAGTGGTGAGCTCGGCATTGACACACATTTTTGTCTCCATGGAAAAGCTGGCTATCCTGTTGCGTTTTCCATAACAACTGATACCCGGGATAATAGAAAAATTGCGTAAGCGGGTCAGGATATAAAAATATTCAATACCTCTCTGTTACCTGCAACGGCTTCTCTTTGTGTTATAAAAACCAAAAGAAATACAAAATACTGAGACGTTTACCTACTCATAAAAAGGACAAAAAATGATTAAGCTGAGCGGCTGGTTGATATGCAAAAACGTAAATGAATCTGAGGTTGTTCAACGCTTTCTTCCGGAGCATATGCGTTTAACAAAACAGGAAGCAGGGTGTCTCTCATTCAGTGTGACAGAAACAGCGGATCCTTTGCTCTGGAAAGTAGAAGAACTGTTTACAGACAAACAAACATTCGAAGCGCATCAGTTAAGAACAAAAGCCTCCATATGGGGAGAGAAAACCCTTTCGATCCGTAGAGAGTATGATATTTCGGAAGTTAAGTAAGCTTGCTCTGTTCACAAAGTAACGTAGCCAAAAGACAACGTGGGTGCGGGTTGCGCAGGGTAAAATATAGCCCTGCTTATTGATAAAAAACACTGTTCCGGTGGGAATTTCAGCCTGAAATTTTTACTTTTTATCCTTAAATTACAAATACATAAATGTAAATTGCGTGGGGTAGAGCTCATCAGAATTTTGTTTGTACAACTTCACACTATACGGTTTTGCACAGAATGTAATCCGTGAGCAGAAACCCAGGGTTTTTGTCCGCGCGGGGCTGTCGCAGGCAACAGTGAAAACGCTGCCTCTTTGGTCCTGCAACCTAACGCAGGCAGTCCGTTTAAAAGCATGACAGAACACTAGCGACAAATTATCGCTATGCAAAAAAATGCTCTGCCTTGGTAATACCAAAATTGCGCAGGTTGGCTGAAACTATTACTGGTGCTGATAAAAGGCCTGGCAGACAGACGTCTCGCTCAGCGGTTACGCTCTGGCTGCATCGTTTTTGTTTCAGTGCTGTTTATTGTCTGAATTAGCACGACTCAAGGTTCTGGAAGTCTTTTCCTGATGAGAGGCCGTTCGCTTTTTCAAGGTCATGTATGATTAAGAAAGATCAGGTGAAGAACTTTAAAATCACACCCTGGAACAACAGATAAAGCGACTCATACTTATCCCCATTATTAACAGGGTAGATCCAGTAGTAAGATCTTAATACGATCCAGTATCGATCCTAAACTGCCAAAACGATCCCCACACCTTCCAAAGCCTTGCCACGTCTGGCCTGAAGCCCAGTCAGGGTTATCGGTCGTATGCAAAAAGTTGTTAGTCGTATGCAAATCGTTTCCGCTTATATGCTTAAGGTTATCAGTCAGATGCGCTTTGATTTCCGCTTATATGCTGGTAAGGTTATCGGTCATATGCCAACGCCATTGGGCCTGTTGATAAGTGGATCTTTTTTATGCCTAAGAAAGTCAAAGACTTAGACAGTATGACTGATGAAGTGAACAAAAAAACCGGCGAAGTTGTCCACTTAAATCCTACGGCCAATGCCACAGTTCAGCCGGTTGCGTTGATGCGTCTTGGCCTGTTTGTTCCCAATACTGATCATGCCAAATCCAAAAGCTCCGTTAACACCGTTAAATCTACGGTTGATGCATCGGAAGATCTTTGTCACCTGGAAGTGGTTAAGAGGGAAGGCTATCAGGATATCTCTATCCGCTCTGAACGGTTAGATATGGCAACAGATTTCAGGGTGTGGCTCGGTATTATTCGTTCTATTTATGACAATGGCAGCTTCGCGGGCAAATTGAAGCTTCCCTTCACCCGATTTCTCCAAAACTGTGGCTTTGACGCAAAGCGTTCTAATAAAGACATGAAGAAACGCATAGATGAGTCTCTGATGCGTCTGCGTGGTGTAACCATACAGTTTCGCAACGAGACCGGTTCACTGACCACAGGGCTCGTTAACAGCGCACATTACAGCCTGGCGAAAAATGAAGTTGAGATCGAAGGTGATCCCCGTCTGTCTGATCTGTATCAAATGGATTATAAGGTTTATCTGCGCCTGAAGGCCATTGATCACTTACCCAGAAAAGAGTCTGCTCAGGCTCTTTATACCTTTATTGAAAGCCTGCCTAAAAACCCTGCGCCCGTCTCAATGAAGCGCCTGCGTGAAAGGCTCAGACTCAAATCTCGTACTGCTTACCAGAATCATATCGTTCGTAAGGCACTGGAAGAGCTTAAAGAAATTAATTATCTGGAGTACAGCGAGTTTAAACGAGGGCGGTCTGTTTATTTCAATATCACCAAGAGAAACCCGAGTTTAGTACCTGATAAATTACTTAAAACAGAGAAAGCCGGTGCAACAGAGCCGCAAATCGTCAGCGAAGAGATGATCTCTAAAATCAGTAAGTTAAAAGACTCAGGCTTTACAGAAGAACAGATCGCGAAGATCCTGCTAAGCCTTGATTCAGAATGATTGTTCTCTTGTTTACGCCAGCATACGACGGCTAACCTTTATAAATTAACCTGTTTTTTCAAAGAGTTAAAAAGCAGGTTAATGCATTAGACTTACCCTTTCAGCCTTAAACCGCACTTTTTCGCTCGCCTTTCAGCTGCATTAGCATACGGGCGATAACCGTATTGCCCACCTGTCAGCATACGACTGATAACCTTTTAAAGTATGCAAACGTTTTATACATCCGCTCAGCATATGAGTGATAACGTTCTGCCAGGTGACGGCGTGGTGTCATTATTTTTTGTCGGTTTATCTCTTTGAAATAAAAGGTATTTATCAGAAGGACTGCAGGGGTTAATGAAACTACGTGTGCTGTTAATTTATCAAACATCTTCCCCTGTAGCATATGACTGGAAACTTTTTAGCATATGACTGGAAACCTTTTGGTTCAGAAGTTGACGATTTGGCTTCGTTCATATTTCATCAGGAATGCAGGCTTCCTAAACGAAAACGATTGAATCTGTTGCCACTCACATGAACTCACTCTGTTTTTTCGTTTTATTTCCCTGATTTAAATGGATATTTACTCTGATGGCATACAACCGGTAACCTTTCCCACGACTGAAAACTTTTTCAAGCGGTTTAACGGAATTTTCACTTAGTATTCATAATGATAATCGGGTGGCGCAATAAGCGGTTTTTTCTGCCTGGCATACAACTGATAACCTTACCTGCACTCAGATTACGCCTGTTTAAAATAAACCTTCCCTGATCTCTGCGTAGTGATAAGCATACAACCGATAACTTTCAGCATACGACTGCAAACCTGAGCTGTTTTTATGCGCAAACTCTCACCGGCGCTAAAGATTGTGGCTTCTCAGAGACATGAATAAAGCTGATTTTAAATGAATAACACCTCATTCGTATGCACTGAGCAGGCGTTTTTCCCTGTTGTCAGTTTTGCAGGATGACATACGACTGGAAACCTTTGAGATATAACTGGCAACCAGCGTTTGTATAAGCCGCAGTTTTTGTTCGCAAAGTGGACAGTTAAATCAGCATCCGCATATTTTCATGCCTTATTTAGCATATGACCGGAAACCTTCAACGGCTTGTCTCCGTCGGAGGAACAGAGCTGGTTATCAAAAACGCTCAGCTGCTAAGACTGCGCCTGTGCTGTTGTTATCACGTCTCCAACGCGCCTGCTGAGTGTCAGCCGTTCTGTGAGATCCCCACAAGGCAAAGGCCAGTTAAAAGCACTGATACGTTGCTGACAAATTCTTTTTGCTGAGTACAATTTTTTCCTGAAAAACGAAAAAAGTTGCACATGACAATTTCGTATGTACACTTGGGAAAAATTCTGTCGGGGAGCAACGGGATGAAGAGTAACTATGGCGGCGTAGACGAGACGGCTCGCAGGGCAAATGCGATGTTGCGTAGCATGAGCGATGACATCATCGACAAGCGCCATGAATTTGGGCTTGATCGCTATTATCAAACGTTTACGCGCAATTCTGTTGCTAACATGCCGAAGCTGAGCCGCCGTGCTGTAGAGCAGGCGATTGAGGAAATGGAGGCGCAAGGCCATCAGTTTGGCAAAAAAGTCGCAGGCAATACGAAACATTACGCGCTGACAGTGCAGGATGTTGTCGACATCTACGCCCACAGAAAAGTCCCTAAATATCGTGATATCCACGAAAACAAAGGTCCTTTCGTCATCTTCGTCGTTAACCTCAAAGGCGGCGTTTCTAAAACCGTCAGTACGGTCACGCTTGCTCACGGCCTTCGTGTTCATCCCGATTTGCTGCAATACGATTTGCGTAACCTGGTCATTGATCTTGACCCACAGGCATCAAGCACGATGTTTCTGAACCATACCAACAGCATCGGCTCCATTATGGAAACGGCCGCGCAGGCCATGCTGAACGATTTGGATGCACAGCAGCTGCACGAAGATATCATCCAGCCAACCATCATTCCTGGCGTCGATATTATCCCCGCCTCGATTGATGATGGCTTCGTTGCCAGCCAGTGGAACGATCTTGTACGTGAGAATCTGCCGGGCGTTCTGCCTTCAGAAGTGTTACGCCGCAACATTATCGATCGCGTGGGCAAAGATTATGATTTTATCTTTATTGATACCGGCCCACATCTCGATGCGTTCATGCTCAATGCCATTGCGGCCAGCGATCTGCTGCTGACTCCGACGCCACCCGCACAGGTTGATTTTCATTCAACCCTGAAATATCTGACTCGCTTACCCGAAATGCTTGAGCAGCTGGAAGAAGAGGGATCAGCCCTCGCATCAAGGGTAACATCGGGTTCATGTCTAAAATGACCACTAAGCGCGACCATGAAATGACGCATGGTCTCGCCAGAGATGTTTTCACCTCTTATATCCTTGATGCCGCTCTGCCGCGCCTTGACGGTTTTGAACGCTGTGGTGAAACCTTTGATACGATTGTCAGTGCCGATCCTCAGTCCTATCCCGGCAGCGCCGAGGCGCTTAAAAACGCGAAACGGGAAGCTGAGCGTTTCACTCAGGCAGTTTTTAAAAGGATTGAGTTTGTAAGGGGCATGAAATGACCAAAGTAATGAAAAAAATGGGCCGCACTCTGGGGAACTCTAACTTCTCTAAAATGCTGAGTGAAAGTGAAGGCGCCCGCGTCTTTGTGCTCAAATCGGGTAAAGAAGCCCGTTTTGTGCTGACTAAAATTCTCCACGACGATATTGAAGCGCAGACCTACATTGATTCATCGGTAAACGGCCGCGATCAGTCGCTGCTGACGCCAGAGTCAGTTAGCGACATAGCCCGCACAATAAAATTGCAGCAGTTCTTTCCTGCTATTGGCAGGGAAGTGAACGGGCGTATCGAGATTCTGGATGGCTCACGCCGTCGCGCAGCCTGCCTTTATAACGGTACGCCTTTTGAAGTGTTGGTCACGAAAGATAACCTTGAAATCTCAGATGCCCGCCAGTTAGCTGTTGATATACAGACCGCCAAAGAGCACACGCTTCGCGAACTGGGAAAACGTCTTGAGTTGATGTATGCCAATGGCATGAGCCAGTCTGACATTGCGAAAGCTGAAGGGATCTCCTCTGCGAAGGTCACACGTGCATTTCAGGCTGCTTCAGTACCGGATGAAATGATATCGGTCTTTCCGTCAGTCAGTGAACTCGCTATCACGGACTATCAAATACTGCTTGAGATTGCCGAAAAAGCGCAGGCGAAACGCATTGATATTAATGAGATCGTAGCGGGTGTGCGTGAGCGAATGGAAAAAGAGAGCGTCATTGACACTGATGACCCAATGAGCAAAACGAAAATCATCCATTATTTTCGTTGCGAAAGTAACAACCTCAAAACGCCGAAAACGGCCCAAAAAGCCGTGACTGAAAAGCTGTGCGAATTTAATGATAAAAAACAGTTCGCCCGCAAAAAAATCGATGCTGAAAAGAGACGGGTGACGTACGAATTTTCACGCATCTCCTCCGCCTGCCAGGCTGAACTTGATGTGGCTATCAGGGCCGTGCTTGAAAAGATGAAGCGGGAAGAGTCTCAACAGTAACCATGTTTTGAAAAGATGCCGGTACAAGCTGGCATCTTCACATCCTGACGCCTCTCCTCATGGCATGTATCACCCGCTTAAGAGCTGACTCTCCAGGCAGGGCCGGGCGGAAAGCAGCAGTCAACTGTAGCGGATTGCAGGGCAAAAGCCTGTATTCCGTCACCGGGAGAAAACGACACTCCCTTATTGCAGACAGGAAATATATTTTTTACCTGACCGCAGAACACTCTCTTTAGCCTTCGACGTCATGTTTTGACCCGCAAAAGCGCCGTAAAGCTGATTAAAGCTGATGGCAGCCAGTCGGCGCGTGATGTCATTCACCACACTGGCGGGAAGAGGAAGCATATTCGGGTAACTCCACATAAATGAAACCGCATCAGCGCCCGGTGTAACCTGAAGAATATCACCTGCAAGCAGAATGCCCTCACCCTGCTGCCAGTGAAGAACCGCGCCTCCGGCGAAGTGGCCGCCCAGGCGTAACAGTTTGACAGAGGGCATCAGTTCCAGCTCGTCTCCTTCCCAAAGCCGTATAGCCGGGCTGTCCCGCATAACCCATTCACTGTCACTGGCGTGCAGATAAACGGGGGCATCGAACGCTTTTGCCCAGTCCTGCATGGTGGTGTAGTAATGAGGATGGGAAATGGCAATGGCGCTGATCCCGCCAAGAGACGTTATTAGCGTTTTAGTTGCATCATCAAGGTTGGCAATGCAATCCCACAGGATATTTCCCTGTGGGGTTGTTATGAGAAAAGCGCGCTGGTTAATCGCGAAAGCAGGAACCGTTTGAATACTGAACAGGTTTTCTGTGTGCTGCTGCCATTTATTCGTATGACTTTCGCGCAGCGCGTTTAAGGTAATCCATTTCTGACCGCTAACGGGAACGAACTGGCGTTCATCATTACATATTGTGCAGTAAGTAATTTCACTGTCGCGATCGTCGAATGATGTGCCGCATGCAGTACATAATTTAATCATCATCGCATCCTCTGTCTCGTCGCTGAGGTTAATTCTAGAAGCAGAGAACGTAATGAAGTCGCAAAAAGTGGTTTATTACCGCACAGGCGACACGTTGAGACGGCAGAGGAACCCTTACATCAAAGACACCAGACGCGAGTAGAGCTCTGCGAATATATCGCGTTTTGACTGGTATTCTGCATGTCGTCTGGCCTCTGGCGCATGACGCTGCTGAAGCGGTAACTCAGGCAACAGCTCAGCACTATCACGCTGAGGTGACATCGCTATCATAGCCAGTCGCGCAGCGCCGAGTGCCGCCCCTACATCGGCACTGGAACAGTAGTCGAGGGTTTGCCCACTGATGTCTGCCAGCATTTGTCGCCAGTACGCGCTGCGTGCGCGCCGCCACCGGTGAGCATAATGCTTTCGGGGTGACACCACAGGCATGCACCGCATCGATCCCCTGCGCCAGCGCATAACCCACCCCTTCCAGCACCGACTTTGCCAGCTCCGGCCGACCATGTTGATGAGTTAAACCAAAAAACAGCCCTTTGGCTTCAGGATTGTTGTGTGGTGTACGTTCGCCGGAGAGGTAAGGCAAAAACCAAAGGGGGAGAGATCTTCCTGCGCCAGCTGTGCCTCTGCCAGTAAATGCGGCACATCATCACAACCGGTGAGTTTTGCCGCCCAGTCAAGACAAGACGCGGCACTCAGCATCACCGACATTAAATGCCAACGCTGGGGCAGGGCATGACAAAAACTGTGCACCGCCGATGCCGGGTTCGCCATAAAACCGTCTGTTACCAGGAAATAGACGCCGGAGGTGCCCAGCGACAGCATACCCTGACCAACATTGACCATACCCACACCGACAGCGCCTGCGGCATTGTCACCTCCACCCGCGACGATCTCTGCTGCTTCAATGCCCCAGCGTGCAGCAATATCAGCGCGCAGCGGGCCGGTAAGCTGATTACCTTCAAACAGTGTCGGCATCTGCTGACGCGTCAGGCCACAAGCATTCAGCAGGGCGTCATTCCAGTCGCGTCTGGCTACATCAAGCCACATCGTGCCAGCCGCGTCCGACATATCGGTGGCGCAGACATGACTCATTCGCCAGCGCAAATAATCTTTAGGCAGCAATACTTTACTGATTCGAGCAAAAACGTCTGGTTCGTGTTGCTTTACCCACAGCAGCTTTGGTGCAGTAAACCCCGGCATCATCACGTTGCCGGTAATGGTACGGGATGCCGGAACCCCGTTTTCGAGCTGCAGGCATTGTGCTGCGCTGCGGCCATCGTTCCATAAAATGGCCGGGCGCAGGACATTAAACTCGCCATCAAGCAAGGTAGCGCCATGCATCTGTCCACTGAGGCCGATAGCACGCACCTGGCTGAGATCCTGTTCTGCCGCCAGAGCGCGCATCGCTGTATCCGTAGCGAGCCACCAGGATTCGGGGTCCTGCTCATTCCAGAGAGGCCAGGGTCGTGAAACGCTGAGCGGCTGCATCTGACTGGCAACCAGTTTGCCACTCTCGTCCAGCAGCACGGCCTTCACGCCTGACGTGCCTAAATCGATCCCGATATACATAGGTGGCGGCTCCGTTATTTTGCAAACAGGTAAGAATTCACCAGATTTTCCAGCTGTTCCTGACGACCACTCTGCGGCTGGGGATCGAGGTTCTGTTCTGAAGCATACTGAGCCAGAGAGGCGAGAGAATGCTCTCCTTTCAGGATGCGTTGCCCCAGTTCACCGTTCCAGCCGCTGTAACGCCGCGCGACGCGGCAATCCAGCTCACCCTCTTCAATCATTCGCGCAGCCACCTTCAGTGACAGCGCCATCGTATCCATTGCACCAATATGACCGTAGAACAGATCATATTTATCAATGCTCTGCCGACGAATTTTAGCATCAAAGTTCAGACCGCCGGTGGTAAAGCCGCCTGCCTTGAGAATTTCGTACATCACTAACGCATTCTCTTCAACGCTGTTCGGAAACTGATCGGTATCCCAGCCAGTCTGAGGATCGCCTCGGTTGGCATCGACGGAGCCGAAAATTCCCAGCGCGATGGCGCTGGCAATTTCATGATGAAACGAGTGTCCTGCCAGCGTGGCATGGTTAGCCTCAACGTTCACTTTTATCTCTTTTTCAAGGCCAAACTGCTTCAGGAAACCGTAAACCGTGGCAACGTCGTAATCATATTGATGTTTGGTTGGCTCCTGCGGTTTGGGTTCGATTAACAAAGTGCCCTGGAAACCCATTTTATGTTTCTGTTCTACCACCATCTGCATGAAGCGGCCAATTTGCTCGCGCTCCTGACGTAAATCGGTATTCAGCAGCGTTTCATAACCTTCCCGCCCACCCCATAACACATAGTTTTCACCACCGAGACGGTGTGTGGCGTTCATGGCGGTAAAGACCTGCGTGGCCGCCCAGGTAAAAATTTCAGGGTCGGGATTGGTGGCGGCACCACTGGCGTAGCGCGGGTGGGTAAAACAGTTAGCCGTGCCCCATAACAATTTAACACCGCTCTGCGCCTGCTTTTCCGCCAGAACATCGGTCATGGCAGCAAAATTATAGAGATAGCTTTTTAATGAGTCGCCTTCGGGGAAACATCCACATCATGAAAGCAATACCAGGGCACATTCAGCTTATGAAAAAACTCAAAGGCGATATCAGCTTTGCGCTTAGCCTGTTCCAGCGCATCACCCGGCTGCTGCCAGGGGACGTTGAAACGCGCCACTGCCAAACATGTCAGCGCCGTTCCAGCAGAAGGTATGCCAGTAACAGGCCGCAAAGCGCAGATGATCTTCCATGCGTTTACCAAGGATAAGCTCATCGGGATTGTAATAATGAAAAGCCAGCGGGTTGGTGCTTTGCGTTCCTTCATAGCGGACGCGATCAAGCTGATCAAACCAGGATTGCATGTTTATCTCCTTAACCGTTAAGCAGCTGAACGATCAGCAGCAGGTAATTATTATTCTGAGGAGTGAGCCGTGTCTGCTCAATTACGTTATTTAATAGTGTGATTAAGATTATTATTAATTGTGCGTTGGCTCGCAAAATAATGCTGATGCGGAGATTTATATGTCTCAGTCTCCGCAAAATAAAAGCAGTGAGTCAGCGGTGATCGTTAAAAACTCGATCGGCTTCATAAATTTTCAAATAAACCAAAAAACATAATGGCAAGATGAAAATCTGTAATTGCTGGCGCGAAACTGAACGATAACAATTCATCAGCGCGTGATCGCACTGACTGTTTTTACCCTTACCTCAACCTGGAAGGTCATAAAAATGAAATTGAAATATACGCTGCTTGCCCTTTGCGCCTCGCTGGCGTTACTCAGCCAGGCGGGGCATGCCAAAGAAGTAAAGATTGGCATGGCCATAGATGATTTACGTCTTGAACGCTGGCAGAAGGATCGCGACATTTTTGTAAAGCAAGCCGAATCGCTCGGTGCAAAGGTATTTGTTCAGTCGGCTAATGGCAATGAAGAAACGCAAATGTCGCAAATAGAAAATATGATAAATCGCGGCGTAGATGTGCTGGTTATTATTCCCTATAACGGCCAGGTATTAAGTAATGTTATTGCCGAGGCGAAAAGAGAAGGGATTAAAGTACTGGCTTATGATCGCATGATAAATAATGCTGACATCGACTTTTATATCTCTTTTGATAATGAAAAAGTCGGCGAAATGCAGGCGCAAAGTCTGATTCAGCGCGTGCCGCAAGGCAATTATTTTTTAATGGGCGGCTCGCCGGTTGATAATAATGCGCGGCTGTTCCGCGACGGTCAGATGAAAGTGCTTAAACCGCTTATCGACAGTGGCAAAATTAAAGTAGTCGGCGATCAGTGGGTTGATGCCTGGCTACCCGAAAATGCGTTAAAAATCATGGAAAATGCGCTGACTGCGAACGGCAATAAAATTGATGCGGTGGTCGCTTCAAACGATGCCACGGCAGGAGGCGCTATTCAGGCGTTGGGTGCACAAGGCCTGGCTGGCAAAGTCGCTATTTCCGGTCAGGATGCTGATTTGGCCGCCATCAAACGCATCAATGGCGGCACCCAAACCATGACGGTGTATAAACCGATCAGCAAGCTGGCCAATGATGCAGCAAATATTGCCGTTGAACTGGGAGAAGGCAAGCAGCCGAAATCCAACGCCAGGCTCAATAACGGTAGCAAAGAGGTTCCGGCCTGGTTACTGGAACCGATCGCGGTTGATAAATCGAATATCGACAGCACGGTTGTTGCAGACGGCTTCCACAAAAAGAGTGAACTCTGATCGTGTATCCGCCGTGTCTACGGCGGATAACCGTTTATGGCGGCCGGGAGAAGCACGATGACCAAATTGCTTGAAATGAAAAATATCACCAAGCTTTTCGGCGCGGTTAAAGCTGTAGATAACATTTCACTGACGCTGGAGCCGGGCGAAGTGATGTCGCTGTGTGGTGAGAATGGCTCGGGTAAATCGACGTTGATGAAGGTGCTGTGCGGCCTTTATCCGGCAGGTAATTATCAGGGCGCGATTTTTTTCGCTGGCGAAGAGCTGCGTGCCACCAACATCAGAGATACCGAGCGCAAAGGCATTGTCATCATTCATCAGGAATTAGCCCTGGTGCGGCAGATGACGGTGGTCGAAAACATTTTTCTGGGCGGTGAGCTTACCCGGCACGGTGTGCTCGATACAGAGACCATGATGCTGCGCTGTCAGAGCTTGCTGCAGCAGGTTCGGTTAAAGGTTTCGCCAGAGACGCGCGTGGGTGAGCTGGGACTGGGCCAGCAGCAGCTGGTTGAAATTGCCCGGGCGCTGAACAAGCAGGTTCGTCTGCTGATTCTGGATGAACCCACCGCTTCGTTAACCGAACAGGAAACCCGGGTGCTGCTGGATATCATTCGTAACCTGCGTAATCACGGCATTGCCTGTGTCTATATTTCGCACAAGCTGAACGAGGTAAAGGAAATCTCCGACACCATCTGTGTGATCCGTGATGGCCAGCATATTGGCACCCGCCGTGCCGATGCGATGAGCGAAGATGACATCATCACCATGATGGTCGGACGCGAACTGAGCTCACTCTATCCTGTGGAAGCGCATCCGGTTGGCGCTGAGATTTTGCGCGTAGAGAACCTCACCGCCTGGCATCCGGTTAACCGCGATATTAAGCGCGTGGATAACCTCTCGTTTAGCCTGCGGCGGGGAGAAATTCTCGGTATCGCCGGGCTGGTCGGTGCCGGTCGTACCGAAACCGTACAGTGTTTATTCGGCGTCTGGCCGGGCCGATGGGAAGGGAAGATAGTCATTGATGGCAAAGCGGTGCGTATCAATGACTGTCAGCACGCTATTGCTCATGGCATAGCGATGGTGCCTGAAGATCGTAAAAAGATGGCATCGTGCCGGTCATGGGCGTCGGAAAAAATATCACGCTTGCCGCACTGGGGCAGTTCAGCGGGGCGTTGTCTACTCTCGATGAAGCGAAAGAGCAGCAGGCGATCAATGACGCCATGGCGCGCCTGAAAGTCAAAACTGCCTCGCCTGCGTTGGCTATTGGACGTCTGAGCGGTGGTAATCAACAAAAAGCGGTGCTGGCGAAATGCCTGCTGCTTAATCCGCGCATTCTGATCCTGGATGAGCCCACGCGCGGCATTGATATCGGCGCAAAATATGAAATCTACAAACTGATCAATCAACTGGCCCGGCAGGGAATTGCCATCATCGTGATTTCATCTGAACTGCCAGAAGTCCTGGGTCTCAGCGATCGCGTGTTGGTGATGCATCAGGGACAGCTCAAAGCCGATCTCATTAATCAGGATCTGACCCAGGAAAAAATTATGGAAGCTGCCCTTCGGAGTGAACACTATGCTTAAGACCGATTCAACGCAGACAGCTGCGCCGCTGGCAACGCGCAAAAAGTTCGGTATACCGATTAATCTGCAGGTCGGCGTGATGATTCTCGCCATCGTTCTGATTATGGCTTTCTTTACCTGGACCACAGACGGTGCTTATCTCAGCGCCCGCAATATTTCTAACCTGCTGCGACAAACCGCCATTACCGGCATCCTGGCGGTGGGTATGGTGTTTGTTATCATCTCAGCGGAAATCGACCTGTCGGTAGGATCAATGATGGGGTTGCTGGGCGGTGCCGCAGCGATTTTTGATGTCTGGCTCGGCTGGCCGCTGCCGTTAACCATTATCGTGACGCTTATTATGGGGCTGCTGTTAGGGGCCTGGAATGGCTGGTGGGTTGCCTACCGTAAAGTGCCCTCTTTTATCGTGACGCTGGCAGGCATGCTGGCGTTCCGGGGCATTCTGGTGGGGATTACCAATGGCACCACCGTTGCACCCACCAGCCCGGCAATGTCGCAAATCGGGCAGAGTTACCTGCCAGCGGGCATGGGCTTTGGCTTCGGCGCTGTGGGCCTGGTGCTGTTCATTCTCTGGCAGTGGCGACTGCGGCTGCGGCGGCAGAAGGTCGGGCTGCCGCTGCCAGCGGCGACCGGCACGGTAACGCGCCAGGCACTGACCGCAGTGATCGTGCTGGGCGCTATCTGGATGTTAAACGATTACCGGGGCGTGCCGACGCCGGTACTGATTCTGACCTTACTGTTACTTGGCGGACTCTTTGTTGCCACACGTACCGCTTTTGGCCGACGTATTTACGCGATTGGCGGTAACATTGACGCCGCCCGGCTTTCTGGCATCAACGTGGCGCGCACCAAGCTGGCCGTGTTTGCGATTAATGGGTTAATGGTGGCGATTGCCGGACTGATCCTGAGCTCACGGCTCGGTGCCGGTTCACCTTCGGCCGGTAATATTGCCGAGCTGGATGCGATTGCCGCCTGTGTCATTGGCGGCACCAGCCTGGCTGGAGGCACAGGCAGCGTGGCGGGTGCGGTGATGGGGGCATTTATCATGGCGTCGCTGGATAACGGCATGAGCATGATGGATGTGCCCACCTTCTGGCAGTACATCGTCAAAGGCGCGATTCTTCTGCTGGCAGTCTGGATGGATGCCGCAACCAAGCGGCGCGTGTAGGCGATCACATGACGGGTGAATTAATTTCTGGTTACGACAGCACTGTGCTATTCAAAAGGCAGAATAAACAGTGGACAACCGCCATGTTTGAAAAACGTTTTCGCATCACCCTGCTGTTTAACGCCAACAAGGTTTATGACCGCCAGGTGATTGAAGGTGTCGGCGAATATCTTCAGGCTTCGCAAGCCGACTGGGATATTTTCATTGAAGAGGATTTTCGCTGCCGAATCGACAACATCAAAGAGTGGCTGGGCGATGGCGTCATCGCTGATTATGACGATAAGCACATTGAACATCTGCTTAACAACGTTGATGTCCCTATTGTCGGCGTGGGGGGCTCCTATCATCGCGAAGAGGATTATCCCGCAGTGCATTACATCGCCACTGATAATTTTGCTCTGGTCAAAAGTGCCTTTCTGCACCTGAAAGAAAAAGGGGTACACCGTTTCGCCTTTTACGGCTTGCCTGCCTCAGGCGGCAAACGCTGGGCGCAGGAGAGGGAGCACGCCTTTCGTGAGCTGGTGGCTGAAGAACGCTATCAGGGTGTGGTGTATCAGGGAATGGAGACCGCACCGGAAAACTGGCAGCATGCACAGAACCGCCTGGCGGACTGGTTACAAACGCTGCCGCCGCAGACCGGGATTATTGCGGTTACTGACGCGCGGGCACGGCATCTGTTGCAAGTGTGTGAGCATCTGAATATTGCGGTGCCGGAAAAGCTGTGTGTTATTGGCATTGATAACGAAGAGCTGACCCGTTTTCTGTCGCGCGTGGCGCTCTCGTCAGTGGCTCAGGGCTCCAGACAAATGGGTTATCAGGCCGCCAAACTGATTCACCGCCTGTTAGATCAGCGTCAGCTTCCGCTGCAACGTGTTCTTGTTCCGCCCGTCAAAGTCATAGAACGCCGCTCAACAGATTATCGCTCGCTGCGCGATCCTGCCGTCATGCAGGCAATGCATTTCATTCGATACAACGCCTGTAAGGGATCAAAGTGGAGCAGGTATTAGATGCCGTCGGCATGTCGCGCTCCAATCTTGAAAAACGCTTCAAGGACGATACGGGAGAAACCATTCATGCCGTGATCCATACCGAAAAGCTTGAAAAAGCACGTTCTCTGCTGGTATGCACGTCGCTGTCCATCAACGAAATTTCTCAGATGTGTGGCTACCCCTCATTGCAATATTTCTATTCTGTATTTAAAAAAGCCTACATCACAACCCCGAAAGATTATCGCGAAAAATACAGAGAAATTGCCGTCTAAAGAGCGGTTTTCTGCTGTAAATCAAGATCGGCAATCGCCTGCTCAATTCTGTGCTCCGTCTGTGGGTGCATCTGCCCTCGCTTATGACGTGCCCTGTCAACGGTTACATGGCTCCATCCCGACCGGGTGGCTGGCTGCTTTATCATGAATTTTTTCAGGGTGGATGTGCGGTTTTTATGCGGCTTTGCTCAATGAATGTAGCCGCTGGTTTGCCAGGCAACAAGCCAGAACAGCAGGCGATTACGCAACTTCCGGCGCGCCCTGTTGCGCGAATTCTGTCACCGCCTTTCACCGGGTTCCGTCGTGCTTGTGGTTGAAAAGCTGTCGGCTGATACCGCCGGGAGTGAGCGAGCTACCCGGATGTGCGCCAGAAAAAACAGTGCCAGGCAGGGTATTTTGCCTGGCATAAATTTTAAAATCACGAGTTGTGACCTGCTGGAGACAACACGCATCAGCGAACGTTACCTTAACGGCACAGTAACGGTTAATTCACTTACCGGTTATTTAGCGTTTGCGACAGTGCCGGGATTTCACTGAGACCTGCGCCTTTTATCTTCATCGTCAGCTGGATATTGCGGTGAAAAACAATGCTGATCGCGGCAAGCAGCGCGGGCAGGGCAAGAATAAAGAAGATGGCGGACTGACCCGGAAAGGCACCCATCAACAGTCCTCCCAGTGATGAACTCAGGATAGCGCCAATGCGACCGATGCCGTGCATCCAGCTCACACCTGTCGCCCGAATCTCGGTCGGGTAGTAAGCGGGCGAGTACACCTGCAAACCATTTTGAGCGCCATTGATGCACATGCCGGTGATGAAAATAATAACACCCAGCGCCACGCCGCTCAGGCCAAACAGACCCTGCGTAATCAGGCAGACGCAGCCAGTGAAGTAAACCACGCCGATCACCCATTTGGCACGCAGCTTATCCATCAGCGCGCCGACGATAATGCCACCTAGCGGGCCACCCAGCTGGAACAGACCGGCAATGATAGCAGCTTGTTCCAGTGAAATACCGCCGGAACGCATGATGGTTGGCAGCCAGCCATTCAGCAGATAAATGACAAACAGCCCCATAAAATAGGTCAGCCAGAGAATAATGGTGCCACGCGCAAAGCCGTGACGAAACAGCTCTGCAATGGTGCTGTTGCGCTTTATGCCAGGAGAATTAAGGATAAAAGCACTCTCATCACTGAAATTGCCGCCCATACGATTCAGCAGCGCGGCAATCTGCGCGCGAGGTGCCTTGCGTACCACCAGATTCAGCGCCGATTCCGGTAACAGCCAGGCAATAACCGGCAGCATGATTAGCGGCAGCGCACCGCCAAAAATCAGCACGGCGGGCCAGTGATAATGTGCCAGCAGCCCGGCGGCAATAAATCCGCCCAGTCCCGAACCAATATTGAAGCCGCTGAACATCAACGTGATCATGATGCCTTTACGGCGCTCAGGCATGTATTCAGACAGCAACGTCACGCAGTTTGGCATCACGGCCCCCAGGCCCAGGCCAGCAATAAAGCGCAGTAGCGCCATTTGTGTCGGGGAGGTGGCAAACGCACAGGCGAGGCTGAAAGCAGAAAACATCAGCACCGACAGTAAAATGACCCGCTTGCGGCCGTAGCGATCGGACATCGGCCCGGCGATCAGTGCGCCCAGTGCCACACCAAACATTGCCGCTCCGAGAATCGGCCCCATCGCGGAGCGGCTGATGCCCCAGTGTTCAATCAGCGCCGGGGCAATAAAGCCCATCACGGCGGCATCATAGCCGTCAAACATAATAATAATCAGGCACAGCACCAGTACGCGCCACTGAAAGGACGAGACGGGCCGTGCATCAATCCACGCTTTCACATTGACCAGGTTATTTGCTGTCATGGGTATGCTCTCTTCTGTGCTACCCGGGGCAGCAGTCGTTGTGGTGAGAGAAAGGGTAACAATCCAGCAACACGTTAAGCGGGGTGAACGATCCTGTCTGTCAAAAAAGGCTTTTAGAGGTATGAGTTAGCTTTATATTGTGATGTGTTTAACATTGCCTGCAAGCGCGTTAAACAGCGCCAGAGTGCCACCTGAGCCACCTCTGACGCCGGGAATAGTAAGCTATGCTATGAATTTCGTTTAGGTTGTGTGCGAGAGCGTTTCATTGATACAACTCAGTAACGCTTTTGCCGCAGGTGAATGCAGCGCACCCTGACGGAAAGTCAGACCAATTTCACGTCGGGTATCCGGCAGATTAAGCACCAGTGGTGCAAGAATGCCGGCGCGTAGTTCATATTCAAGCTGATGCGAGGAGACGGCAGCCACCATATCTGAATGAAGCAGCAGCCCACGCACTATCGCTAAATCTCCACTTTCCACGACCGGCTGTGGCGCAGAGATGCCCAGTGCCTGAAAGGCGCGATCTAACAAGTGGCGGGCTGGCGTGTTATCACGCGGCAGGATCCACTGGGTCAGCGCCAGATCGTCTGGCGTCAGAGGGCGTCCGGCCAGCGGATGCTGCGGCCGCGCCAGTAAAATAAGTTCCTCATCAAATAAAATCTGATTATGAATATCCGGCACGGCGGCATTCTGACGCAACGCACCGAGAATGAAATCAATATCGCCAGCCCGTAACTCCGTCACCAGCGCGCTAAAGGCGCTCTCATTGGTCACTACTTTGACGCCCGGATAGCGCGTCACCAGCTGAGCAATCGCCAGAGGCAACAGACTGCTGCGGCACAGCGGCAGTGCGCCCACATGCACGGTGCCGGTGAGGATACCCTGATGTGCTGCAAGATCTTCAGGGATATGCCGGATCTCATTCAGTGCGCGACTGATGAATGGTGCTATTTCGCGCCCGGCAGGGGTGGGCATCATGCCTTTTGGCGTGCGCTGAAACAGCGTTAATCCCGCGCCCTTTTCCAGCACCTTTAACGCCGCGCTGACTGCGGGCTGGCTGATCCCCAGCGACGCTGCCACGCTTTGCGTGTGATGAAGCCGGTACAGCGCCAGGAAGATTTGCAGGCGGCGCAGATTAAACAACCAGATCGGCTCCGCCTCTTCACGCCCGCTGTTGCGCTGTTTCAGTTTGCTGAGTAGCGACGGGATCAGATGCAATTCCTGAATAGCGCGTCTGGCGCGCGGCAGCACACATTTACCCATTTCCGTCAGCATCATGCCGCTTGCGTGGCGTTCAAACAACGGCGTGGCTAAAGTGTGTTCAAGATCACGGATTGATCGGGTAATGGCCGACTGGGTGCGAAATAATTTATCCGCCGCCTCCGATACGGTACCGCGTTCTGCAATCATACAAAATGCACGTATTTGCATGATTTTTAACGGGTATCCTTCAGATATTTTTTTCATTTTTTCCGCGAAGAGTATGAGGACTGAATCACAACATAAATAAAAGTCATAGCTCACGCAATGAAAGGCATTATCCGCGTACTGAACGGCATGCAAGGATGAAAAAAACAGCAAAACGCAGGATAACATGATGGAAAAGATCGCAAAAAGAGTGCTTTAGTGGTCAGTGCCCACTCCGCTGATTTTGTCTGGCGTGCAGGCGGCGCGATTGCGCTGCATGCCTCTCAGGGCTACGACGTGCATGTGGTGTGCCTTTCCTATGGCGAGCGGGGCGAATCAGCCAAACTGTGGCGCAAAGGTAACATGACGGAAACCGTCGTGAAGCAGAACCGTCAGCAGGAAGCCGAAGCGGCCGCGAAAATTCTCGGTGCCAGCATTGAATTCTTTGACCTTGGCGACTATCCGCTTCGCGCAGATAAAGAGACGCTGTTCCGCCTTGCTGATGTGTTTCGCAACGTACAACCGCACTTTGTTCTGACCCACTCAGTGAATGATCCCTATAACTACGATCACCCGCTGGCTGCAAACCTGACCCAGGAAGCGCGCATCATCGCGCAGGCTGAAGGGTATCGTCCTGGTGAAACCATTATTGGTGCGCCGCCTGTCTATTGTTTTGAGCCACATCAGCCCGAGCAGTGCAACTGGAAGCCGGACGTGCTGCTGGATATCACGTCCGTATGGGACAAAAAATATGCGGCGATACAGTGCATGGCAGGGCAGGAGCACCTGTGGGAATACTACACGCGCGTTGCTTTACAGCGTGGTGTTCAGGCCAAACGCAACGTTGGCATCGCGTCACCAAAAGTTATCAGCCACGGTGAGGGATATCAGAGCCTGTTCCCGCGCGTGACGGAGGATTTGTCATGAGTCTGGTGAATAAAAAGGGTGTGGTGGTGCGAAACATTGAGCGCGCCAAAGCCGAACTGGTCACGCGGTTTGCACGCTACGGCGTGGCAACAACGCATGAAGCGCAGGGACGAACGGGGTTGCTGGATGTGCGCGTGCGCCCGGTTCAGCAAAACCGCACTGTCGCAGGCAGTGCCATCACTGTGCTGGTCTCACCCGGTGATAACTGGATGTTTCACGTTGCGGTGGAGCAGTGTCAGCCGGGCGACGTATTGCTGGTAGCCCCCACGTCTGACTGTCACGACGGCTTTTTTGGCGATTTGCTGGCAACTTCATTGCAGGCGCGTGGCGTAGTCGCTCTGGTTGGCGATATCGGTATTCGTGACAGCCAGACGCTGCGTGAGATGGGATTTCCCGTCTGGTCGCGGGCTGTTTACGCGCAGGGTACGGTAAAAGAGACGTTAGGCTCGGTGAATGTGCCGGTTATCTGTGCCGGGCAACTGGTCAGTCCGGGCGACATCGTGGTGGCTGATGACGATGGTGTCGTGATTGTCCCGCGTGAGCAGGCTGAAACGGTTGACGCTGCGGCGCAAAAGCGTGTCGACGCGGAAGAAAGTAAACGTCAGCGACTCGCCGCAGGTGAACTGGGGCTGGATATTTATCAGATGCGGCCAGCGTTAGCTGAGAAAGGGCTGCGCTATGTGGACTCTCTGGATGAACTGAAGAAGGGCTGAAGATGAAACAGACCTTACTCCCTTGCGTTCTGATGCGCGGCGGTACCTCTAAAGCCGCCTGCTTTCTGGCTGCGGACCTGCCTGCAGATCACGCCATGCGCGATCGCGTGCTGCTGGCCGTTATGGGCTCGCCCGATGCGCGGCAGATTGACGGTATCGGCGGTGCCGATCCGCTGACCAGCAAAGTGGCGATTGTCTCCCTCTCCACACGTCCGGACGCGGATGTTGATTACCTGTTCGCGCAGGTCAACGTGAATAAAGCCGTGGTGGATTACGGGCAAAACTGCGGCAACATCCTCGCTGCCGTCGGGCCTTTCGCGATTGAAAAGGGGCTGGTGGCGGTGCAGGGAGAGGTCACGCGGGTGCGCATTTTTATGGTAAACACCGGTCAGATTGCAGAAGCACACATCGCCACGCCTGATGGCGCGGTGGAGTATGAAGGTGATGCGCAGATTGACGGCGTACCGGGTTGCGCCGCCGAACAGATCCTCAATTTTCAGGACATTGCCGGCTCGAGCTGTGGTGCACTGCTGCCGACGGGCAATGCACGCGACAGCTTTGACGGAATTGACGTGACCTGTATTGATAATGGCATGCCCGTGGTGCTGCTACGCGCTGCCGATCTGCAACGCAGCGGGCTGGAAACGCGTGAACAGCTGGATAACGACGAGGAGCTGAAAGCGCGGCTGGAGTCGATCCGCTTACAGGCTGGCCCGCGGATGAATCTGGGCGATGTGGCACAGCGTACCGTACCCAAAATGACCCTGATTGCCGCCCCGGCACAGGGCGGTGCCCTGACCACGCGCACCTTTATTCCTCACCGCTGTCATGCATCCATTGGCGTATTAGGCGCGGTGAGCGTGGCGACCGCCTGTCTGATCCCGGGCGCTGTTACCGAATCGCTGGCTGAGGTCAGCACCGCCCGCCAGCAGCGACTGGCTGTTGAACATCCCACCGGTGAGTTCAGCGTAATGCTGACGCGCGATGCGGCGGGCAACGTTATCAATAGCGGACTGATTCGCACCGCACGCCTGCTGTTTGACGGACGTGTGGCCATTCCGGGTTCGCTCTGGTCAGGCAACTAAGGAGAGCACATGCTACGTATTGCGATTGTAGGTTTTGGCGAAGCCGGACAGATTTATGCGCAGGATTTAGCGGGTGCTGCAAACGTGCGCGTCTGGGACAAAAAGTTTCTCAGCCCGCACGCCGAGCATTTGCGCGGGCTGGCGGGGCAAACTGGCGTCCAGCCCGCAGCGTCACTGGCTGATGCGCTGGACGGTGCGGATATTGTGTTGTCCCTGGTGACAGCGTCCAGCGCGCTGGAGGTGGCAGAGCAGGCTGCGCCGCTGCTGCGTACTGGCCAGCTTTTTCTGGACTTTAATTCCGTCGCGCCTGGCACCAGACGTGCCGCCGCTGCGGCCATCATCGCGGGTGCCGGAGAGTATCTGGATGTGGCGGTGATGGCGCCGGTGCCGCCAAAGCGGCTGGCTACGCCGCTGCTGATTGGCGGACCGGCAGCCCCTCGAGCTGCGGATACGTTAACTGCGCTGGGTTGTAACGCACGCGCTGCCAGTGAACGCATTGGCGACGTGTCGGCGATTAAGATGTGTCGCAGCGTGATGATAAAAGGGCTGGAAGCCTTAACCACTGAATGTCTCAGCGCGGCGCGGCAGTACGGTGTGGAAGAGGCCGTTTTAGCCTCTCTGCATGCCAGCTTTCCGTCGCTGGGATGGAACGATCAGCTGCCGCATTATCTTATCAGCCGTGTTGCTGAGCACGGCCTCAGACGCGCTGAAGAGATGGGCGAAGTGGTGAAAACGTTGCAGGATGTCGGTGTGGCAGCGGTAATGAGCCATGCAACGCAGCAGGTACAGGCCGCATTACCGGCAAAAATGGCGGAGCAGGGTGTGCGCTACAGCGACTTCCAGCCGTTTGTCTGGCAAGCGGCAACAGACCGTTTAAGGTAATTGCGCAGACAAACGACTGTCGGGCTAATCACTGTCAGTCCACTGATTTCATTGCGTTAACAGCCGCTTCACTGATCAATGCTTTTTCTGCCTGCTCATGCGCGAAAGGCCATAACAGCCGATCCCGTGCCCTACTGTGCATGACGATAGCCGGTTTAACAATCGCGAACGGTTTTGTCAGTGAGCAGGCCACATATTTTCTTACATTGCTTATCTGAACACTGACTTTCTCCACAAACAGATTTCGCAGTGAAAATATGCAGTAAATTTATACTTGTCACACCCGGAAATTCCTCAGGAAACCCTATGAAGAACAAGCTTTTTTACGGCCTGCAGTTGCTGTCACTGCTGGCGGTTTTTTAATACTGCCGGATGCGCATGCAGCCGATCTGGCGATGCTGAAGCCAGCCATCAGTTGCGACAGCCTGAAATCTACTGACCTGACCGATATCGGCGGTAAAGGCAGCCAGGTAGACACTACCGCTGCGGTCAAACTGAATAATGCGCAGTGGTGCAAAGTCGAAGGCACGCTGGCCCCGGAGATTCGTTTTCGCCTTTTATTACCTGCAGACGGCTGGAATCAGCGTTATATGCAGGTAGGCTGCGGCGGCTTGTGTGGCTCCATCACATTGCAGCCAGGCGCAGCGGCAGGTTGCGCGCCGCTTAACAGCAACGGCTTTGCCGTGGCGGCAACAAATATGGGGCACAGTGAAGAGGAAACGGACTGGGGAAACAACCGCCAGAAGCGCAGCGATTTTGCCTGGCGTGGGCAACATTTAACGGCACTGGCCGCGAAAAAACTCATTGCCGCGTTCTATCAAAAACCGGCAGCATTTGCTTACTTTAACGGCTGCTCCGACGGCGGACGCGAAGCCCTGATGGAAGCACAGCGTTTCCCGCTGGATTTCAACGGCATCATTGCGGGTGCCGCAGCCATGAATTTTCAGGTGCAGAACGCGATGTATCACGCCTGGCAGGTAGTGAGTAACCGGGACAAAGAGGGCAATGCGCTGCTGACGTCGAAGGATCTACCATTGATACATCAGGCGGTGCTGAATCAGTGTGATGCGCTGGACGGACAGAAAGATGGCCTGATTGCCGCGCCACAAGCCTGTCATCCCGACCTGGAGGTGCTGCGCTGCCACGCGGATCAGCAGGAGGGTAAATGCCTGAGCAAGGAGCAACTCACTGCGCTGAAGAAACTTTATGACGGGCCTCGCGAGGCAAAAACCGGTCGTAAACTGATTGTCAGTGGGCCGCAGTACGGCTCTGAGCTGGCCTGGCAGGGTGTGTTTATTCCTGAAGAAAAGCGCCAGCCAGTGATGAGCTCAATGATTTCGCTTTCTTCGCTGCGCTACGTTAATTTTGTCACTAATCCGTCACCTTCATTTACGCTCAGCGCGCTGAAGTTCGATCAGAAAACGTTCGATGAGCTGAGTAAACTGCACAGCCTGTATGATGCCACCAATCCTGATTTGCGCGCGTTTGCTCAGGCAGGCGGTAAGCTGATCATCTGGCACGGCTGGGCCGATCCGCACATTTCCCCTCTTAATTCAATTGCGTATCACCATGCACTGGGTCAGGAGATGGGCGCATCACAGCGCCAGGCTTTTGAACGTCTGTATGTATTGCCCGGCGTTTATCACTGCTCAAATGGAGAAGGCCCGAGTCTGGTTGATTTCCTGACGCCTGTGATGAACTGGGTAGAAAAGGGGCAGGCACCTGATGCTGTCACCACCTGGCAGGCCTCACCGCAGCAGCATAACAGCTTCGGTCAGCCTGTCGGCGCGGGCGGTAAAGGTCCTGTAAAAACTGGCCCAGTACAGGCAGAAAAGCCTTCGCTGAAAGAACACCCGGATATGAAGCTGGAAACCATCCCGGCCAACGCCGCATCACGTCCTGTGTATCCTTACCCGCAATATGCGGTATGGAATGGCAAAGGTGATGTGAAACAGGCGGCTTCTTACGTGCCAAAAACATTACCTGTGGTAAATGCACACTATGACTGGGCAGGATCGGGTTTTTATCAACCTTATCAGTTCAGTAATTAAAACGGGAAATAATGTAAAAGGCGTCGCGACTGCGGCGCTTTTTTATTTTAAAAAAGCGGACGGTTACCGCTACAGATGCATGCAGAAAATCTTTTGCAGTGCATTAACGCTTTTATGGAAATGCTACGTTTTGAGCCGTTTTATCAGGGTGAAAAAGGGGGTGTACAGCAATTAAATTTTATATGCAGAGGTGAAGCGTCATGATAAAGAAAACTCATGAGTGAATAAATATTAATGACTGGCTTTTCCTTGTCCCTTAATTAATGAAATCGGTATTGTTTTAATCCTGTTATTTCACCGCGACAGCAATCACAAAAGGCCGCGAAAGTACTGTTATTCATCTCTGTTTCAACCTGCTTCTGTATGTCGTTAACCGATAATAAATAAGGTTGCCTGAAAGGGTGGCTGACTTTTTATTTTATGTCAACGGCAGGCGGTAAATGAAAGCAGGATGGTACGCTGAACTCACCAGAAATGAAAAAAGAACCTGGTGGACATGTCTTGGCGCATTTACGTTCGACTCAATGGGCAACACAATTTATTCGTTAGTCATGCCAGTATTATTAAGTCTGGCCATATTGACTAAGTCTGAAGCCGGAATATCAGGAGCGGCATCGTTCCGGCTGTTCTGGTGTGGTTTATTCGTCGCCTGGTACCGGAGTCACCTGTTTTTTCAAATAGCGGGCAAAATAAACAGCCTAAAAGAATAACTGAAATCTTTCAGGGCAAGCACCGACATATTACCGTTACCGCAACATTCTTACCCAGCGGTATATTTGGTGCTGCGTATATTATGATTACCTGACTGCACACCTGTTTGCGTAGGGAATTAGGTTTGCCGGTCGTGTCAATGTCAGGATATTTAGCAATAAATATTTTAGGTTCGCTGGCGGGTCCCTTCCTTTACGGCCGGTTAAGCGATAAGTTTTTCCGCTGGAAAACCATTATTCTGTTTCTGCTGTGTCAGATGCTCGTTGTCAGTATCCGTATGTTCGCTGACGTCAGTCTGAATATGACGCCTGGATTGGGGTTTTCCCCGGTGCGTTACAGGGCGGTTTGGCTTCAGGCTTAACCCCCGCTTTTTCTGAACGCTATGCCACCCCGTTGAGACGCACTCAGGCTCCCACTGCCACCGGGAAACAGCTTGTGAATCAGGCGTTGCCTGTTCTTTGCGCCTCTCTGTGTTATCGCTGTCACATTATAAAACAAACTCATACCCTCAAAGGTAAAACCCACTCTCTTATTGGATGAAAGGCAGATAACTTACCTGTTAATTAAACTGAGAATACGGGTACGCCTGCATAAATAGGAAGGTCCTTATGACAAATCAAATGACGGAACCCTGCCACGATATTGCCCATCTGGCACATGTCGAGATTTACACTGACAAATTTGAGGAGAGTCTCGATTTCTTCGTCAACGTCTATGGTCTTACCGTCTCCGCCCAGGATGAAAAGCATGCCTGGCTGCGTGCCTGGGATGACTATGAATTTCATACTCTGAAGTTAACACGTCATCATACAACGGGTGTGGGGCACATCGCTTACCGTGCCAGCTCGGAAGCGGCGCTGATGCGACGTGTTGCGGCTATTGAGGCCAGCAAATATGAGGTCATTGGCTGGGTGGATGACGACCAGGGACAGGGCCGCGCCTTCCGCTTTGCCGATCCTTTTGGCCACATATTTGAAATTTACTACGATACCGTACGCTATCAGGCTGAAGCGGGTGAGCGCCCCTCGTTAAAAAAATCTGGCGCAACGTTACCATGGTCGTGGCGCTTCTCCCCGCCGCCTCGATCACCTTAACCTGCTGGCAGCAGACGTGTCTGAGTTTAAAAATTTTATGGAAACCTGTCTCGGTTCGCGTGTTACCGAGATGATCCTGTTGGATAACGGCCGTATTGGTGGCTGCTGGTTTACCATCAACAATAAAACCTATGACCTGGCTTGCACTGAAGAGCATGGCGGTGGCAGCGGACGTCTGCACCACGTGACCTATGCCACAGATACCCGTGAAGAGATCCTGCGCGCAGCCGATATTTTCCTCGAAAATGGCGTGCACATTGAAACCGGCCCGCACAAGCATGCAATTCAGGGGACATTCTTTCTCTATGTCTGGGAGCCTGCGGGCAACCGCGTGGAGCTGGCAAACTCAGGCGCTCGCCTGATACTGGCACCGGACTGGCAAACTGTGGTGTGGACAGAAACCGAGCGAAAAAAGGGCCAGGCGTGGGGATTAAAAACCATCGATACGTTTCATACACACGGTACGCCACCGGTGCCAACGGATGGCACAGAATGATGAAAGCATTTGTCCAGGCAGGCGAGTGAAAAGCCCGGTATTTGCGGGTCATGGCGCAGCCTGCAGCCTCTGATCCGCTAAGCTTTTTGACGATCACCTGTTCGCCGTTAATGAAGCATCAGGCGCGGCGTGTGATGGTCATGGGCTGGCGACACAGTCAGACCATTGCGCAACTGATTTACCGGACCCTGGGTGCCGGCCTGACATCGCGAATGGCAGGCTGCTGACACCGTAGCGCAAGGAAAGCGCGATCCCGTTGTCGTTACTCTCCGTTGCCTTTCAGGCATCAGTGATATCTGAAGGAGGGGATTGTCGGGCAGGAAGGCGGGGCGGGGTATGATGTGGTGAGCACCTTATGTCATCGCTGATTATCCGCCTGACGGCTCAGTCCTGCTCCGCCTTACGCATTGGCATGCTGTCAATAGTAGAGAGCAACACCGCTGAACTTACCGGTGTTTGTTGTCTTAATTTCATCCCCCCATCTTTACCAATCAGCACAACTTCAAAACCCCGGGGCTTAAGTTGAGCGCGGAGCTGTCCCTGAGTAGCAGGAGCGGTATCACTCAGGACAATAATGTCGCGGTCAGCCAGCTCAGCTTCGGTCTTTTTCAGCATCGCCATCTGTTGAACATAATTAGCCTCGATCTCAGAAGGCGCAAAGATCACAACGGGGCGATAATGCCATTGGTATTGGTTCAGCGTGGCAGTATCAGGCGCTAAAGAACGAAATATCGTGTTGTCTGCTGCCTGAGCAGCAGGGCATAACAACAGACATAGTGCGAACAAGGGCGCAGGCAAAGCCAGCGTCAAGCCACGCTTATCATGGGATTGTGCAGCTAAGCCTGAAGGGATATGCAGCATTGCGTTTATCTCCCCGGCGCCCTGCGGCGCTTAACTGAAATGATGAACTGTTATGACGTTCGGTAAACAGGAGGACATCGTATCAAGGCTAGCGCAAGTTAACCGGTCTGACCGCCTGTTAACGCATATTTACGCCCAGGGCCGGATAGTGAGCGCGGTGGAATGAGTAAAGCCGTGGGGCAAAATCAGGAGCAGGCTCCTCTTCTCTTTGTCATAGCATTTTCCAATATCACCGACTTTAAGATGTTGGCTGCAACAGGGTTGTGCTATTTGTGTCTGAAAACCCGACCGCTAATTTCTTAAGGAAAAACAGATGCCCAACCTTGTTATCCCGGAAATCAAATCCTGGGAAGATGAGATGATGGCTATTCGTCGTCATCTTCACGCTCATCCGGAATTAAGCCTGGAAGAGTTCGAAACCAGCCAGCTGGTTGCAGAACTGCTGGAAAGTTATGGCTATCAGGTGACGCGGGCGATCGGCAGAACGGGCGTGGTGGGCTCTCTCACCAAAGGACGCGGCGGTAAAGCAATTGGGCTGCGGGCCGATATGGATGCCTTGCCCATTCATGAAACCACCGGCCTTGAGTGGGCCAGTAAACACCCAGGCAAAATGCATGCCTGTGGCCATGACGGCCATACGACAATTTTGCTGGCGGCCGCCCGCTATATAGCTTCCGAAGCCTGTCAGTTCAACGGCACGGTGCATCTGATTTTCCAGCCAGCGGAAGAGGCATTTGGCGGTGCCGATCTGATGATCAAAGAGGGATTATTCGACCGTTTTGCCTGTGATTGTGTCTTTGCACTGCACAACATGCCGGGTATGCCAACGGGAAAACTGGGATTCTACAGCGGCAATTTTATGGCTTCCGCGGATACGGTGAAAATCACGATTAAAGGCTATGGCGGCCATGGGGCGCATCCTGATCGCACCATCGATCCTGTCGTCACCGCTGCCGCATTAATTATGTCGCTGCAAACCATCGTCTCCCGCAATGTTACGCCAGGGAAACGGCGATTGTGACGGTTGGCACGATACAGGCAGGCATTGCATCAAATGTTATTCCGGAAAGTGCTGTGATGGAGCTGACCGTGCGGGCAATGAAACCGGAGGTTCGTGAGCTGCTGATTCGTCGCATCCGGGAAACCGCTGAGCTGACCGCGCAAAGTTACGGCGCGCAAAGTGAAACAGAGGTTTATGACTCCTATCCGGTACTGATAAACACAGATGAGCAAACCGCTTTCGCCCGCAATCTGGCCGTGCAATGTTTTGGTGAAGCGGCGGTGGTGAACGACGTTACCCCCACGACCGGCAGTGAAGATTTTGCCTTTATGCTGCAGCAAAGGCCTGGCAGCTATTTTCTGCTGGGTAACGGTATGCCGGGGGAAAAAGGCGGCTGTATGGTGCATAACCCGGAATATGATTTCAACGATGCAATCATTGCGCCCGGCGCCTCTTTTTTCGTCAAGCTGGTTGAAGCTTATTGTCGTTAATGAGTGAGGTTTATTATGAAAAGAACGCTAATTACGCTGCTTGTTCTGGCCTGCAGTTCCCCGGTGTTAACGGCAACGGCAAAAGAGATCCGCTTTGGCGTTGATCCCGGCTTCGCCCCTTATGAATCCAAAAACAGTGACGGCAGGCTGGTGGGATTTGATATCGATTTAGGTAATGCGATTTGTGCGCATCTTAAGGCAAAATGTGTCTGGGTTGAAGGCGGCTTTGATGCGCTGATCCCTTCGCTGCAGGCACGCAAATTTGACGCTATTTTGTCGGCGATGAACATAACGGAAAAACGTGAAAAACAGGTATCCTTTACCAATAAACTGTACAACGGCCCGACTTTCCTTGTTGCCAGAAAAAATACCTTATCCTCCTCATTGCCGGAGGCGTTAAAAGGTAAAACCCTTGGCGTTGAGCAAGGCTCTATTCAGGAAATGTATGCCCTGAAACACTGGCAAGCGGCGGGCGTGCAAATTATTCCCTATCAGGGCACGCAAAATCTGCTGCAGGATCTTGAAGTGGGCCGCCTTGATGGCGCTGTGTTATCGGGGGTTATGGCAGATTACAGTCTGTTGCGTAAGCCGCAGGGGGCAGACTTTGCTTTTGTTGGCAGCGCGCTTAAAGATGATGATCTTTTTGCTGGCGGGTCGGCGATTGCGGTGCGTAAAAACGATGACGCGCTCAAAAACGAACTTAACGGCGCTATTGCCGCCATCCTTGCTGACGGCACCTATAAAAAACTGGCCGGAAATTATTTCAGCTTCGATATCTATTCCGGTCAGTAAGCAATAGCCCGATCAGCCATGTCATGCCTGCGTGGGGAGTACTGACCGCCTTTCAGCCGTAAAAGCGGTCGTCAGCAGCACAAGGTAATCCCCACGCCCGCCGGAGAATGACTCAGCGCATCAGGCCGAAAGCAAGGCGCGTTTAAACGAGTAGATGTGCGCACGTGCCGCGTCGGCAGCACGTCGTGAATCACCTGATTCCAGCGCCGCAATAATCTCGTTATGTTCCGCGATAACTTCATGCATATGGTCAGCATCAGACAGCGTTGTTGCCCAGAAGCGTTGTGCCTGCGCGTGGATCACGCTGAGAATGTCGGAGAGCCGCCGGTTTCCTGCAATATCCGCCAGCATCTGATGAAACGCCCGATCCAGCAACATCATCTCCTCTCTGCTACGGGCCTCGCTCGCACGGGCAATCTGTTGATTCAGCTTGCGCAGTTGATGAAGGTGCGGCTCACTGACCTTCTGGCTGGCAAGTTCGACACACAGCGTCTCGTTCACCAGCCGCACCTCGATTAATTCCAGTGCATCGTCTATCGACAGCGGGGCAACCATGACCCCTTTACGAGGAATAATTTGCAGCAGCCCCTCCGTCGCCAGGCGGTGAATCGCCTGATTAACCGGGGTGCGGCCCATTTCCAGATCATTCATGACCTGAGCCGTATTTAAATATTCTCCGGGTTTATACCGCAGCGTAATGAGCCTGTGTCTGAACGCCAGATAAGCTTGTTCATTCAGCGAAAGGTTTTTTGCCGAACTGTCGGGGTTCACATTTTCAGTCATTGACTCACGCATTACGACGTTCCTTTTTTTGTCTGTGCGACATATTACACAAAAAACTGGCATGAAAATCGCTAGATTGAAAACACTGTGAAATTTCACTGTGTTTTTTCAAGCGGAGATTAACGCATGCACCTTCAGTTCACATCAGGCGACGCCGTCGCTACCACGCTAGACGTTGAGGTCACGCATTTCATTATTGCGGGCTGGGCAGGCCGGGATAAGGATGCCGTATTGCACCACATCAGGGAACTTGAAGCGTTAGGTGTGCCCGCTCCCGGTGCAGTGCCGCTTTTTTACCGCGTCGCCACCAACCAGCTTACTCAAAAGCAGCGGCTGGAAGTCGTTGGCAGCGAAACATCGGGTGAAGCTGAACCCTTCGTATTTTGCCATCGTGGCGAGCTGTGGGTCTCTCTGACTTCCGATCACACCGATCGCCATCTGGAAACCTTCAGCGTCGCACTTTCTAAACAGGCGTGTATCAAGCCGGTTGCCCGCAGCGCGTGGCGCATGAGCGAAGTAGTGGATCACTGGGATGCACTCGCGCTCACCTCATGGATAAAAGAGCAGGATGAATGGGTGGTTTATCAGCAAGGCACGCTGTCGTCACTTCTGACGCCGCAAGAGCTGCTCGGCCGCTATCTGAATGGCAGCACTGCCCAGGAGGGACTCGCCATGTCCTGCGGCACGCTGGGCGCTATCGGCGGCATTCGTCCTGCCAGCGCGTTTCGTATGGCGCTGCACGATCCCGTGCTGAATCGCACGCTTGAGCACGCTTACTGCACCGGCACGTTGCCGGTGGTGGCATGAGGAGTTCTCTAATGACAACACTTTGGCAGGCAAGTCAGCAGTTACAGACAGGCGAATCCGGACCTGAAGCATTCACAGCAGCGGCGCTACAGGCTGTACGCGATCGTGAAATAGCGGGCGAGTGCGTTTTCATAAACCGTTATGAAACGCAAGCCACACAACAGGCCCATAAGGCAGGTGTTCGCTGGAAAGCGCACCATCCGCTGAGTACGATTGACGGGCTTCCCATCAGCATTAAAGATCTGTTCGACGTTGAAGGCGAGGCGACGACAGCGGGGTCCCGCCTGTTGTCGGATGCGCCGGTTGCCACGGCAAATGCCAGCGTGGTGGAGAGGCTGAACCTTGCAGGGGCTGCGATAGTCGGTAAGACCAATATGACCGAATTCGCATTCTCAGGGCTGGGCATCAATCCGCATTATGGAACACCTGCCAATCCCTGGCAGCGTGCAGAGAAACGTATTCCCGGTGGCTCTTCATCTGGCGCGGCGGTGGCCGTGGCAGAGGGCATGTGCCTTGGCGCGATTGGCACTGATACCGGCGGCTCGGTTCGCATTCCTGCGGCGCTGTGCGGTCTGACCGGTTTTAAACCCACGGCAGACCGCATCAGCCAGGCGGGCACCTTGCCACTTTCCACCTCACTCGACAGCATCGGCGTCATCGCCCACGATGTGCGTAGCTGCTGGTTGCTTGACAGCGTCATCGCTGAACGACCGCTTGCGTTAGAACACTATGATCTGTGCAGTGCGCGTTTTGCCATTCCGCAGAGCCGCGTTTTGGACGGGCTGGAACAGGACGTTGCGCAGGCCTGGGACGCTGCCATTAAGGCCTTGCGCCATGCCGGTGCCACCCTTGTGGAGATCCCACTCAGTGAGCTGGATGAGCTGAACGCCATGAACGCCCGTGGCGGCATCACGGCTTATGAGGCGTGGCAGTGGCATCAACGCACTGCGCAGGCACAGCCCGATGCTTATGATCCGCACGTGCTGGCGCGTGTGCAGCGCGGCAGCCATCTTACTGAACAGGATGCGTCGGAACTCTGTCAGCAGCGTGAAGCCTGGCAGCAACGTGTTAATGCAGCACTGGCAGGATTTGATGCGTTGATCATGCCCACTGTTCCCTGCATCGCCCCAACCATTGCCTCACTGGATGATCCCCAGCGTTACCGGGAGATCAACGCGCTGATGCTGCGTAACACCAGTGTCATTAACATGCTGGATGGCTGCGCCATCTCGTTACCCTGTCAGCAAACTGGTCGCGCGCCGGTTGGTCTGAGCCTTGCTTCCGTTCATGGCGACGATGCCCGCTTAATCAGCTGGTCTCTCGCCGTGGAAACAGCCCTTAACTGGAGATCATGATGATGACTCAACCCCACGGTATGTTGTTTGTTGCGACCAGCGTTGGCGCTGAAGATGAAGCGGATTTTAACCAGTGGTATGACCATGAGCACGTAGAGGAGCGTGTGGCAATCACGGGATTCCTGCGCGGTACCCGATATCAGGCAATTCATGCCGAACGTAAATACCTTGGTTTGTATGAAACCGACTCGCTGGAGGCCTTTACCAGCGCGGATTACCACGCGGCGTTTACCCGTCAGACCGCATGGTCAGTGAAAAATTTACAAAAGATGATTAATCCCATGCGCCGGGTCAGTGCCGTCACGCATATCCATGGCAAAGGCACAGGTAATAACCTGGCGGTGGTGACGCTCAACGCTGTCGATTTTACTGCATTAACCGCATGGCAGCAGCAAGTCAGCCAAACGCCCGGCTATATCTCTTCCTGTCTGCTCACACCCGATACCGATCTCAGTTCGCCATTGCCGATGGAAAGCAAAGATAACCGCCAGATGTTACCGATGCTGCTTATCCATTGCAGTGACGCACAAGGTTGCGATCGGCTGGCTTCAGCCGCCGCCGAGAGGCTTACTGGCGATGTTCAACACTATGCCCTGAGCTGGCAGTTAACTAAACAGGAGCTGGCCCATGGCTAATACAGATTCTGCTCTGCATCAGACGGTAAGCGATAAGCGCACTAAATCAAAAACAGGTCGCCTGGCGGCGGCCAGTTCAATAGGCACGGCGCTGGAATGGTATGACTTCACCGTCTACAACATCATGGCTGCGCTGGTATTTAATCAGGTATTTTTTCCCAGCTTCGATCCCTTAGTGGGAACAATTCTGGCATTTTCGACCTATGCGGTGGGTTATATTTCACGCCCGTCAGGGGGTTTTGTCTTTGGTCATCTCGGTGATGTTGCCGGTCGCAAGGCCGTGCTGATCATTACGCTGATGATTATGGGTATCACCACGGCACTAATGGGGCTGCTTCCTGGCTATGCCGTTTGGGGGATCTGGAGTCCCGTTCTGCTGGTGGCGCTGCGCTTTGTGCAAGGCATTGCACTCGGCGGTGAATGGGCCGGCGCGGTTCTGCTGTCAATGGAGCACGGTGATGCCGACAAACGTGGCCGCAATGCCTCGTTTGCCCAGGTTGGCCCCTCTTGCGGAACGCTGATTGGTACTGGCTTTATTACCCTGGTAACGGTCGCAATGAGCGCCGATCAGTTTCAGGACTGGGGCTGGCGCATCCCGTTTCTGCTGAGTTTGTTACTGGTGATGTTTGGCCTGTGGCTGCGTCGTGGTGTGGAAGAGACCCCGACATTTGTTGCGATGCAGGCGGAAAAGAAAACCACACATACGCCGCTTAAAGAGGTGTTCTTTAACTATCCCAAACAACTGCTGATCGCCGGTGGATCGCGTATTGGCTCGGATGTGCTTTATGCGCTGGTCGTGGTCTTTACGCTGACGTATGTCACCACCGTGCTTCATCTGCCGCGCCCACTGGCGTTGATGGCGACTATGCTGGGAGCGGTTGGTAATGCTGTCACGGTGCCGATGTTTGGGGCGCTGTCAGACAAATGGGGACGCCGGCCGGTTTATATCACCGGCGCCCTCCTGGCTATTGTCTGGTCGTTTGTTTTCTTTGTACTTCTCGACAGCACACAACCCACACTGATCGTTCTGGCAGTCGCAGGCGGGCTGCTGATCCACGCGATGATGTACGGCCCACAGGCAGCATTTGTTACCGAGCAATTTCCCAGTCACGTGCGTTATGCCGGATCGTCGCTCGCCTACACGCTTGCCGGTATCGTCGGCGGCGGTTTTGCACCATTGATTATTACTTCTCTTTTTAAAGAGACGGGCAGCACGCTGTGGGTATCGCTGTATGTCAGCCTGGCACTGATGATTACGCTGGTTGCATTGTGGAAAGCAAAAGAAACGGCGCATCGGCCCCACTGAGAGAGATGATGGCAAAGGAGTGCCTGTACTCAGGGGGTTTCTGACCGTGCGCATTCTGCCAGGTGCCAGCGCCTGGCGGGCATAGTCCGCTGCATTAACCGAAGTGGCAGGCTGTTACGACCGGTGCGTTACAATTTGAAACACAACATAGTGCAGTTCTTTCCGCTGTGGTCGATACCTTTGTTACGCCAGCGGAGGAAGTGCGGCGAGCCAACACCAGGGCAAAACCGCCGCCTTCCCCGCACGGCATTCAGTGAAATCGGGAAGAGTCAGTCTATGGCAGTATGTTTTCTGTTGCGCTCCATGGATCTCCTTCTGAAACACTGGATTCAGAAAGTGCCCGGCCAACGTCGATGTATTATTTTAATTTTACCGGGATCGGCTTTTCGGTCTGCTGAAGGCGCTCTGTCTGTGTGTTTTTGATTCTGCTGATAAAGCTGTTCAGCATTTGCTCATGCAACTCAATCACTTCGTCTGCCAGGCCAGAAAGAAGAGAGGGGTGAATAATAATTCTGTATAATACCCGCTACGGCAGCAAAAAAATCAGTGATTTCAGGGGTGTTTATCATCCCTGACGATAAAAGCTGAAAGTGTGAATCAACTCTTTGTAACGGCATCAACTGGACTTTTTTCAAACCAAAAGAACTTGTGCTCATTTGGTCTCTTTGGGTTTTCCATCTTTTTGAGCAGTACATAACGCTCGTTGCATGCTTCATAAATAGTCACAGATCCGGGAGAGGCTTTTACGGGTAAGTTAGAGCAATTAGCTAAAGCCTCAGCAAACCCCGTCCCACCTGCCCTGCAGGAAACAAGCCGAACGCTTGTAATATTGTTATCAAGAATTACTGGCTTGATTTTATTATGAAGCTCTTCAGGAGTTGACTGAACTTTGTTTATTAAACTAACAAAAGTGATCCCACCTTTGTCACCATGACCGATAATATTTATGCGGTTACCAGTTTTATTTTTAGGAACATCAAAAAAATACTGATAATCACTATTATGTCCTGTCTCTAATTTAGTGCTGTTTTGTTGCTTTCCTCTAAAACAATAATTTCGAAAATCTGCCAGCGAAACCCTGAACTGCCCCATTAAAATATCTCCTTACAAAGCCTGTACCATCAGGCTTTAGTGAAGAACAGTATACGAATTTTTATAATTTTTCCGTCAAAAACCGCCACTGAGACAGGGAGCGGGATTCAAATTTTCTGAATTACAGAAAATATTTACCAAATAAAATGGAGTGAGTTTTATTACTTTTGATAATGAAACCAGACAGGGTTTTCAGATAGTTTCCGGCGATGCAAGCCGGTGTTGGATAGCTCAAAAAACAGTCTTAATTTCGATATCCAGGCAGGCCGTTAAATGGCGGGTATTAGAATGACGATGTTTATCGGTCAGAGGTAAGAATGCGTTTTCTACGGCCGTGCCCATCTCTCCTGTGCGTTTTGGGTTGAGACTTGCCCGGTTTTAGTGGATTAGTAGAGGCGGCCGCTTCGAAAATCCCTGAAAGAAGCGATATCGTTTAGCTTTGACAGTTTTTTATGACCATCGCCGTTCTTTGATAATCTGATATCAGCGACCAGGTATGATGCGGAGCGGTGGCCACTGGCCTGAGATTACAAACAGTATTTATGTCTGGCAGCACCGACCTGTCTGCATGCCGAGCAATTCTGGCTACAGGAGTCGTAGTGCGTCTGACCATAATATGCACTCCTATAGCTTCCAGGAAGTTACACCGTAACGTAAGGCGGATGCTTTATGCTGTCCCTTGGTGGCTTATCTCTTCGTAAAATACAATCCACTGTAATCAGTAAATGCCGTTTTACTGAGCAATTTTAAACATTATCCAGCACGCCCGTTTCTGTGGATGGATTGATTTATCCATTATTTTCAGCGGCTAGCGTAAAAAGGTTTTTGAAATCATCATTGCGTTCTGCAACAAGCTTCCATCCTCAGCGGTCAAAAAGCTGCTCAAGGCCAGCCACGCTCCCTGTCAGGCGCGCCATCAGTGGTTTTATCTGACGGCCTTCGGCGTCAAATCCTGTGGCCAGACTGGTTTGCGAGACACAGATGCTGTTCAGACCGGGATTCAGGTTTACGGCGTAACGTCCCGACCACTCCCTGTCAGTGAGCAACCGGTAAATCCAGCCCATATCTTTTGCGGCTTCCATTACAAAGGTAAGGCGACTGAGAGCATCCTGTCCGTAAGCGTCCCGGAACGGGATTGCCACAGATAGATAGTCCAGCTTGTCAGCCAGCTTCGCATTAACGCCATACTGCCGACCCTGTTTCAGCAACCAGTCAATATCGGGAGCGACATCACGAGAGAAGCGACGCTGCTTCTGAGCAAAAGCCAGCCAGCATGTGAGGAAAAGATTTTCCTGAGCGGCAGAACGTACTGTTCCGTCCTTTCGGGCAAATGCCAGTGCGATCAAGGCACATCAGGCCAGATGACCAGACTTTTCTGTCAATGACACTGCAGATTTTCCCCGTAAACGTACAGAGCGGTTATTTTAACGCAAACAGTTTCGAACATCTGATAAGAGTGGTTCCTCGCACAGCGTTTCTGCTCTCATGTTATTATGTTCGCGTCATTTAATGAGTCAGCACGGATGAAGAAGAAAAACAGCACGCCAACGCCTCACGACGCGACTTTCAGGCAGTTTCTCACGCAGCCGGAGATTGCCCGGGACTTTATGGAGCTTCACCTCCCGGCAGAGCTGCGTGCGCTCTGCGATCTCAGCACCCTGAAGCTGGAGTCTGGCTCTTTCGTAGAGGATGACCTGCGGCAGTACTTCAGCGACGTCATTTACAGTCTGAGGACTACCACCGGAGACGGCTACGTTCACGTACTCATCGAGCACCAGTCTTCCCCGGACCGGCATATGGCCTTTCGCCTGATGCGCTATGCGGTAGCTGCCATGCAACGCCATCTTGAGGCCGGTCATAAGAAGCTGCCGCTGGTGATACCCGTGCTGTTCTATACCGGAAAACGCAGCCCGTATCCGTACTCCACCCGCTGGCTGGATGAGTTCGACGATCCGGCAGTCGCAGAGAAGCTCTACGGCAGTGCTTTTCCCCTGACAGACATTACCGTCATCCCGGATGATGACATCATGAATCATCGCAGCATGGCGGCACTCACGCTGCTGCAGAAGCACATCCACCAGCGCGATATGGCCACGCTGACCGACCGGCTGGCCACGCTGCTGATGGCGGACTATCTTTCTTCATCTCAGGTGACAGTGCTGATACACTATTTACTGCAGGCGGGAGAGTCGGCCGACTCCGAAGCCTTCGTTCGCGAACTGGCACAGCGTGTGCCGCAACACGGAGACGCACTCATGACCATCGCACAGCAGCTCGAGCAGAAGGGCATTGAGAAAGGACGCATGGAAGGACGCCAGGAGGGGATTCAGCTTGGCGAGCAGCGAGGTATTGAAAAGGGCGAGCGCGAAGCAACCCTGAAAATTGCACGAACCATGCTGCAGAATGGCCTTGACCAGAGTATCGTCATGCAGATGACCGGCCTGACAGAAGACGAGCTGGCGCAAATTCACCACTGAGCAGCTCAGCCATTTTCCTGAGTGCTCTTTCAGGTATTCAGATACGCCTTCTGATGCACCCGGTTCCTTTCGAGAGCAGATGTCTCAAAAATTTCAGAAAATGTTCTTCGCTGTCTTTTTCTTTCCAGCCTGGCAGGAATGTGATCATCGGCGATAACGAGTCCGGCAAGAGCAGTATGCTGCTGGCGCTGGACCTGGTACTGAGCGACAGCCGACATCGGGTTGAATCGCTGGGCATAAAGGCATTTCTTTCTCAGCAAGCATATCCAAGCCAATCCTCTGCATTTAGCTATTATATGTAAAGTTCGCTTAATGCTATTTATGTTAAATTAAGCGTATTAAACTCTGTTTGAAAGAAACTTCAGTATTTTTTCTTACGCTTATCATTCCCATGCCAGCAATACGGTTTATATAACCAAAAAAATCTCAAGCCGGACCATCAATAAATCCCGCTATTCCAGTTTTACATAGAGAAAAATGGGGTTACGGGCGGATGCGCATAAAATAATACCCCACCTAGCGATTTATGAATGCGTCGAGTAAGGGCATGTCAACCAGACATCAGGCGCTTGAATTAAATATACAGTCCAGGCGGCTTATGAACTGCCATTACAGCAGGCGCGCAAACCTGTAAGGAGCTGGATCAACCACAGGAGGATGGTTAGTCACCAAATCCGCAGCTAGCTGTCCAGCGGCAGGTGAAGTACCAAAGCCATGGCCAGAGAAGCCTGTCGCCAGGGTTAATCCCGGTATGGCATCCACCGGGCCAATCACTGGGTTAGAATCTGGCGTGACATCAATCACTCCTGCCCATGATTCGGCCATTTCGGCTTGTTGAAAGACTGGCCAGGCCGCACGTAAATTACGCATTGCTTCATTATTCAATGCCGGATTGGCTTGTGGATCCAGCGTGCGGATTTGCTCAAAGGGCGAACGCCGATCGCTTCGCCAGCGACGCGCCAGGGCTAAATCTTTTGCGAAATATTTGCCCAAAGAAATCCGCAAATTGTCTCGCGCGTGACGTAACTGCGGTAGATAGCGCGTCCCGATCAAGAGATGATCGAGCGTCAAGGGCGCATCCAGCGCACCTCGTTGGGTAATAATAAAGCCCCCATCCTGATGTTTGCGGAACGAAAAATCAGGAGCGCCGATTGCGGTATTGGCAGGACCCTGTAACGGTTTAGTGCGCATTACTGAGCAAATAAGCGGTAGTGTTGGCAAGTCGATGCCGTGATTACCTAAGAAGCGACGTGACCAGGCACCGGCTGCCAGTAGAACCTGATCGCATCGAATTTCACCTCGTTCTGTCACCACGCCGCTGACTTTACCATTGCTGGTAGCTAACGCGCGCACAGCGCACCCCTCTATAACGTACGCGCCCTTAGCGATAGCGGCTTTCGCAATAGCACTTGCCGCCAGCGTAGGTTCTGCCCGTCCGTCAGATGCGGTAAAAATGCCTCCCGCCCATTTTTCTGCGCCGCCAGGTGCATGCGCTGCAATTTCGGCATTGCTGAGCAGTCGGGTGTCCAGCCCAGCGGTATTGACGCTCTTGAGCCACTTTTCATGCATTGCCATCTGCATCTCATTGCGAGCGATAAACATAATACCCGCCTGACGATAGCCTACATCATAGCCCACACGCGTTGCCATCTCTGCCCACAGGCGATCGGCTGCCTGCGCCAGCGGAATATCATCCAGCGCGCGGCTAGTTTTACGGATCCAGCCCAAATTTCGTGACGACTGTTCCCCGCGATGCGCCCTTTCTCCAGGACGACTACCGGAATATTGCGCTCAGCGAGCGTCAGAGCGGCCGTTAACCCTACAATGCCGCCACCGATGATCACCACAGTGGTAGCATCCGGCATAACATGTGAGGTTGTGACTGGCGTAATAACTGGTGCCATAGCGCATCTCCCGCCCTTACAGAGCTACATTAATTTCCTGAATTTGGGCTTTGCCTGCTCCGCGGTAAGCGGTCACTTCCAGCTCTACTTTATAAACAGTGGATCCCAGCGGTGGACAGGTTACGGTTGATGCCGGATTGATACCGCGAAACTTCTCGCCGATGATAGCCATCACGGCGGGGACATCATCCGGGTCTTGAATAAATACACGCGAGCACACCACATCCTGCAATGTGGCATCAATAGCGGCCAATGCTGTTTCAATATTGGCAAAAACCTGCAGCGTCTGTTCGCGCAAATCTGTGGGGATCTCTTTAGTCTGCGGGTTACGACCGGCGGTATTTGACACATAAATCCAGTTATCCACCGCGACAAGACGTGAGTAGCTCGCTTGCTCTTCAAATTTCGAACCGGTTTTAACTTTAATGATGGTAGTCATGATTTTTCTCTTTTAATAAACTGATTAACGTAAAACCGGTGATTCCCACAGGTTGAGTTTTATGCCGATACCTCTCTCGATAGCATTGCGATACAACACTGTGCCCCAGGCCACATCTTCTACCGGCATACCGCCAACCGACATAATGATGATCTCCTCATCGTTTTGGCGTCCAGGCGCATCACCGGCAACGATCTTGCCAATGTCTTCCAGCTGCTCCGCTTGCAGTTTTCCTTCAGCCAACATGTCCATAAAACGCACACCAATAATTGGAATGTAGCGATGCGCGGGTTTAGGCACTTCATCGAACCAGGCGTGATACAGGCCGGTATTATCTAGCACTTTGCGAATGTCAGGCTGCTCCATGCCTGCATCGATATTGCACAAGGCGGGCATTGCCAAAAAAGCTCCTCCTTTTACCCACTCACGTTTCACAACTGGATATGTAGCTGGATCCCCCACTTCGCCTGAGCTGCAATAGGTGACAATATCACTGTCGCGTACCACCTCTTCCAGCGTATCGACAATCTCTACCTGCTTGATCTGCGGATAGGTTTCCTGCACCCACGTAAGGAAGTTATCAAGGCTAGGCTGCCCTCGCCCTTTCACTTTGATGGTGTCGATACGCGGACACACAGCAATAAACGCTGCAACAGCGGTTTTGCCCATCACACCTGGTCCGAGCAAACCAATCACCCGTGAATCCTTGCGTGCCAGATGACGCGCCCCCACACCGGGCACTGCGCCAGTACGGTAGGCCGACAGCAGGTTGGCAGACATGTGCGCCAAAGGCGCGCCGGTATCGGCATCATTCAGGGTGAACATCAGAATTGAGCGCGGCAGCCCTTTTTCGCGGTTAGCGATATTTGAGCCATACCACTTCACGCCTGCCGTGCAAAAACTGCCGCCTAAATAAGCAGGCATGGCCATCATGCGCCGGTCAGCGGTGGGTTTTGGCATTGTAGGGAACGGCGAGTTTTCTGGAAAAGTCACCATGGCACCATGCGAATCATTATTTGCGCCTGCCATGCGATAGTCGCCGTGATACAGCAGGCCAAACATCTCTTCCATGGTATCCACACAGGCGGCCATGTCGGTCACGCCAGCTCGAATCATGTCTTGCTCTGACAAGTAAATAAAATCGATGCGGGTTGAATCATTCATAGGTCGCCTCTTCAATCACTCTTATGGTCTATTTCCTGCTGTATCAATGAATGTCATAAACAGAAATTTCACTGGCTTTTGCCACTTATCGGACAAGGGGGCATTTGCTGTGTGAAACAGGAATAGCGCGTCAGATGTCCAGCTGTATTGAATATTTGCGACATGGCGAAAAGCAGGCGTGGCATAGCGCTTGCATTCTTGAGACTAAATAGCCCAAGCGGAGCTTGCCATGACCTCACTACCCTTATATCGCCACCGAGGATTTCAACCTGAGCAGCCATGGTTTGTGATGAATGCAGCTCAGCATTACTCGTTGATAGCCTCAGATAATCCTGCGATATCGCATTTCTATAGTTTTGAAGTTGCGCAAAATGCCAGTATGACGTTGGCTATTCCTGACGGCTGCGTGGATATCCTCTTTGATTGTCATGCAGAAAATCCTCAGGCACGCGTGTGTGGCACCACGCTTGAAGCGCGTGGCGCAGATATGCAGCATAATCATCGCTATTTCGGCGTAAGATTTGCGCCGGGCGTAATTCCTGACTTTCTTGACGTGATGGCAGAAGAGATACCCGATCGCGAATTCAGTTTTCTCGATGTAGTACCCGATGCGCGTTTAGCGTTTGAACAGATCGTGCAGGCACAGGATTTTTCCCGGCAAATTATGCTGTTTAATGCTTACTTTACGTCGCGCTTGATGCGTAAAGCCTCGGCGGTGACGTCGGTAATTATTCAGACAATTCGCCGGCTGAATGGCAATATCCGCGTTGATCAACTGGAGGCCTTGACGGGATATACCTGCCGTACCATTCAACGCCAGTTCCGCCATGATACGGGTATGTCGCCTAAGGCTTTTAGCCGCATTCTGCGCTGCCAGTCGGCCATCAACACTATTCACTTACGAGAGGAGTTGTCATTCAGCGATCTGGCATTTGATCTTGGATTCAGTGACCAGTCCCACTTCCTGCGCGAGTTTAAAAAATTTGTCAGCACCACGCCGTGTGACTATCAGCGTCTTATCAGGCATGAAGATTATTTCCATCGCCTTCATTTTCACTGAGCACTAAAAGAGTGCAGCGTTGCACTGTGACGCTGTCCGATTTTTTCTATCTGCCAGCCTCAATGCTGAGAAATGATGCCGCTACCTTATCTGCCTCAGGCTGTCACTCCTGCCTGAGAAAATTCACTTAGCTGTTGAGGGCACTGGCGATGAATACGGATTCCGGCTTACGCAAGAATACGTTGGGTTTGTTTTCCTTAGTCTTTTTTGTCGTCGCGGCAGCATCGCCACTGACTGGTGTAGTAGGCGGTTTACCGGTAGCGATTATTTCTGGTAACGGCGGCGGCATTCCAGTTTTTTATATTCTCTCCTGCATTATTTTGATGTTTTTTGCGGTCGGTTTCATCGCTATGAGCCGCCACGTGAACAATGCAGGTGCGTTTTATACTTATATCTCCAAAGGTATGGGCGAAAACTGGGGTGCATCAGCATCTGTATTGGCAGTCATGGCTTATATCTCTATCCAGATTGCCATTGTGGCTATGCTTGGCTTCTTTACAAAATTATTTATTGAAGAACATTTTTCCCTCCATATCCCCTGGTGGGGGTTAAGTATGATCTTTGTTTTAATATGCTGGATGTTAAGTATCAAACGCGTTGAAGTAGGCGGAAAAGTTCTCGGTGTGTTGATGCTGGCTGAAGTAGCCATAGTGTTGTTAACCGATGTGATGCTGTTAAGTAAAAAAGACGGCCCTTATACTTTCGAGTCTTTTGAGCCTTCGGTATTTATGCAGGGTAATCTGGGTATTGCGTTTATTTTCACTATTGCGGCATTTATCGGCTTTGAATCCACTGCTATTTATGCCGAAGAGTGTCGCGATCCGCAGAAAACCGTTCCACGGGCTACCGTCTGCGCCCTGCTACTGATTACCGGTTTCTTCTGCTTCACCAGTTGGTCGCTGGTGCAGGCCTATGGTTTTGACCAGATTGTGGCCATTGCCAGCAAAGATCCCGGTAACTTTGTATTCAACATCACCCGGCAATATGTTGGCCAGTGGGCAGTTGAAACCATGTCGGTACTATTAATCACCAGCCTGTTTGCCGCAGCGTTAGCTTTTCATAACAACATATCGCGCTACCTGTTCAGTATCAGCCGTGATGGATTAATCTGGAAAGAACTAAGTAAAATTCACCCAACAAACGGCACGCCGCATAATGCAAGCCATGCGCATAGTGCCATCATGTTAATGCTGCTGGCGGGCATGGGGAGTGCGGGACTCGATCCGATGGTCCATATCTTTGCAATTGGTTCTGCCGTGGCGACCTTATGCATTCTTATTCTGCAGTTAGGCGTGTCCGCTTCCGTCGTTCTGTTCTTCCAGCGTCTTGACAGCAATCATAGTCGGTTTACGGTGTTTTGGGCTCCGTTACTGTCCATGCTGTGTATGGCCATTACCATTATTCTTGTAGTAAACAATCTGCAATCGCTGAGCGGGAGTGATTCCAGTGCAGTGAAATGGATACCATGGTTTATTGTGGGATGCGCGCTGGCAGGATATGGCATGTCGTTTAAACGCGGTATGAAAGCCGCATATAAAAAATAATTTTTTGCCGGAGGCCTGGACAGAAATTCAAACTCTTTCTGGGCTCTCCATCCCAACAGGTTTACAGAATGATTAGTTAGTCAGTGATGATAAGCCCTTATTACGTTGCTGTCAGACCCTGCCTGGTGAAACGTATATCAGCCACTCAGAATAAAAATCAAGACATAGCATATTTTATTAAGATAGCACCTCACCTGTCCGTTTTTGTCACAAGTAACAGAGCGGGCGTTAGCGTTTCAGCTAGCTTTAGTGAGGCGCTCCTGATAATTACAACTGCAAATTACGCGCATACTCATCTATTAACGCATATTGCACGCGGTTAAAGGTGTCGCGCGGCTGCTGCTGTTCGATAAACGCAAGAAGCGGATCGGCGACATCAGTTTTAATGCCGCTCAACTGCTCCATAACGGCCAGCCCGCAAAACGGCACATAGGCTTCGGAGTATCCGCCTTCATGTACCATTACCAGTCGGCCTGAGCAAAGCGCGCGGGCGGCCTGTTGGACCTTGCGGGTCATGCTACGATAGCTTTCGCTGTGCAACAGCATCCGTCCCAGAGGATCAATGGCGCTGGCGTCATAACCACAGGCGACAATAATGAGGTCAGGCTTGAAGCGTGCCAGTGCAGGCAGTACGATGCGATCCATCGCATAAAGCCAGGCCTCATTACCCGCGCCCGCCATCAGCGGAATATTGATATTAGCACCAGCGCCTTCACCGCATCCCGTATCCATTTCTCCACCGTAACCCGCTGGGAAGCAGCCATCCTGATGAAGCGAAATGGTCAGCACATCGCCGCGCTGATAATAAATATGCTGCGTTCCGTTGCCGTGATGAACGTCCCAGTCAATAACAGCGACCTTACCCACACCCTGGAGCGCTTTGGCGCGTTCGATTGCGATCGGAATGTTGGCCAGAAAACAGAAACCCATTGAAGCGTCCGGCAGGCAGTGATGCCCTGGCGGACGGCTCAGGGCATAGGCCTGGTCGCACTCCCCGTTCAGAACCGCCTCGATGGCGGCGCAGGCAAGACCGGCGGAAAGACTGGCTATCTCGTAGCTTCCCGGCCCCAGCGGCGCCTCGTCACCCAGTAGCCCGCCGCCATGATCGCTGAGATATTTGAAGCGCGTGAGATAGTGAGGCTCATGGACGCGTAAAAGATCGGTTTCGCTGGCCGGCGCGGCCGACATATTGCGTAGATGAGATGACAAACCTGAGACGTCCAGAAGGTTTTTAAACCGTCGTTTAGTTTCAGGGTTTTCGGCATGCGCCGCACCCGACGGCGGCTGAACCCAGCCGCCGACTGGAAGCGTAACAACATGCAGGCCAGTACTGTGCCAGAAACAGCGTTCATCATAAAAGAAGCCGGTTTTATTCATTTTTATCTCCATAAGTCCACTTCCAGTAGCGCTTTTGGCCGCGCTGAAAACTACTACTCATATCGCACTGACGATCCTGTTGTCATCGCCCTAAAGAACTACACGCATTGCCGCCTCAGAGAAAGAACAAAGCTGCTCCGCCTCGTTCTTTTGGCTGATAGGTCTGAGCGCCGTCTCGTGCTGTGATAACCCTGAATGCGCATTGCGCGCCTGGTCTGCTTTTAAAGAGGGTTTTCTATGCCGCAGATTCCATTACTGGCTGAGGTAACGGCATTTCTTGCCCGTGATCATGGAAGTTACATAGAGGGCAAAGCCGTTTTGGGGACGGATGCACCCTTCGACGTTATCAATCCCGCTACAGGCGAGCCGCTGGTTACCCTGCATAGCGCCAGCCTGGCACAGGCGGATGCCGCAATGCGCAGCGCACAGCAGGCGTTTATCAACTGGCGTGATATGCCAACACTACAGCGCGGTACGCTGTTATTGAAGCTGGCTGATAAACTGGCTGAAAAGCGTGAGGAACTTGCGCAGATCGAAACGATTTGTTCAGGCAAAACTATCCAGCTGGCGCGTATGCTTGAACTGGATCAGTCTGTCGCCTTCTTACGTTATTTCGCTGGATGGGCTGGTAAAATTAACGGTGAGACGCTGGATGTCTCATTGCCCTCTTTTGCTGGCGAAAAATATACCGCCTTCACCCGCCGTCAGCCGCTGGGTGTGGTAGTGGCAATTGTGCCGTGGAACTTTTCCATCATGATTGCAGTATGGAAAATCGCGGCGGCGCTGGTGTGCGGCTGTACCGTTGTAGTGAAACCCAGCGAATATACGCCGCTGACGCTGCTGCGGCTGGCGGAGCTGGCAAGTGAGTGCGGATTTCCGCCAGGCGTAATAAATGTGGTTAACGGCCCCGGCGGCGAGCTGGGGCCAGCGCTGATCAGTCATGAAGCCTGCGCCAAAGTGAGCTTTACTGGTTCGGTTGCCACGGGGAATGCAGTCAGCCGCGCCGCCAATGCTCAGGGTAAGCGCGTCACGCTGGAACTGGGCGGCAAAAATGCCGCGCTGTTTCTGGGCGACCTCTCGGTGACAGAAATGGTCAATGGCATTCTGGAGGCCGGGTATCTTAATCAGGGGCAAATTTGTGCTGCGGCAGAATGCTTCTGGCTTCCCGTCGACAAGATAGATGCGGTACTGGAAGAACTAAAATTCCGTCTTAACAGCACCGTCATCGGTTCGCCGCTGGATGAGACGACGGCGATGGGCCCGCTGGCAAACCGCGCTCAGCTGGAGAAAATTTCAAGTTTGCTAGCCACTGCGCGCCGCGAGGGTGACGAGATAGTCTGCGGCGGTGAGGCGATAGCTGGAGGCGGATACTTTCTGCAGCCCACTGCCGTACGCGTGGCATCCGCCAGCAGTACGCTGATGAAAGAGGAAACGTTTGGACCGGTAGGCAGTTTTATCGCTTATGAAGACCCAGAGCAGGCGCTGAAAACCATTAATGCCTCTCCCTTTGGTCTGGCGGCAAGCGTCTGGTCACGTAATATCAGTCAGGCGCTGCGTTTCAGCGAGCGCCTGGAAGCAGGCATTGTCTGGATCAATATGCATACCTTCCTCGATCCGGCGGTCCCCTTTGGCGGCATCAAAGGATCCGGCTCAGGACGCGAATTCGGTAGCGCGTTTATCGATGATTACACCGAACTAAAATCGATAATGGTGCGCTACTGAGCCGCTGCGGCGAGCCTCGGCTCGCCGTTAACTTGCCCGCTCGACATACCAGCTGGCATTGACGTTACGCAGCAGCTCTGTGCGGTTGCTGGCGTGCGTTTTGCTAAAGATATTGCGCAGATGGGTTTTTACGGTGGAGAGCGAAATATCCAGCTGACTAGCGATGCGTTTGTTGCAGGCTCCTTCGCGGATCATATCCACAATGAGTTGCTCTTTTGGCGTCAGTCGTTGCTCTCCGCTATGCGGCATCAGCTCGTCGGTCGCGACCTCTACCAGCGACAGCATAGCGCGCAGACGCATTCGCTCCTGCAGGCTATAGACTTTATCGCGCATCAGAGAGAGCCCCGCCACGATTTTGCGGTTCTTGCGCACATAGACTTCAATGGAATCACCCATCGCGTTGGGCTTCATAAACTGGCGATAGTAGGCCGTTTTGCGCGATGCGTCATCCATACCAGCGAAGCTGACCGGCTGAGCCGCATAGCGCTGAGGATGAAAAGGATCGAGAGCGATAAAGTCTCGCATATAGGCCTGATGCGTCTCGTCAGAAATGCCAAAGCGCACATGCTGATAAGGCATCATCTGTTCATTGACCAGATAAAACACACCGATCGAACCGGGAATAAGTTGAGTAAAGTTTTCCAGGCAGCGACAGATAAAGGCATCAGCCTGAATGGAGGCAATCTCCGCCATGTTATGTTCCTCATCATTGCAATCTCTGCTACACCGCTACGCGTAACGCCCTGAGGGTTTGCGCATAAAAGCAGTGAAACAACATTAAATTAACATTTCTATACATACCGCTTTTTTACAGTTGCGCCAGCGCCCTCTTTTCTGAAACCGGAGCTTGATCAGAATTTTTAATTCTGCCCGACTCTGCGTTAAATTAATATAAACAGAATAAATTCAATAAGTTGTAAAGCATACTGGTACTTTTCCCTCAACCTTAAGGACGATAACTCTCGCGCAGCCGGTGCGGTATACACAGGGGCAGGCAATCTACATACCCGGTGGCAGGTGAAAGAGATGTTAAAGAAAATAAGGGCGGGCTTAGCCCGTCAATTCCTGTTCCTCCCTCTCAGAGGCATCGCCCTGCAGCGTGTTGAACTCCTGCAGCAGAATTTTCAGCTGTGCCATCTTAAGCTCGCCAAACTGCGCCTCGATTTGTTGGTAGCCGGCATCAATCTCACGGCTCGCCTGCTGAAAAATTTCGACGCCGCGCGGCGTCAGCGAGGCAAACAGCTTGCGCTGGTCGTTCAGCGGCTTCAGGCGAAAGACCAGCCCATCGCGCTCCAGGCGAGTCAGGATGCCCGTCAGGCTGGGCCGAAGAATGCAGGCCTGCCGAGCCAGCGCATGGAAATCCAGCGAACGATGCTCCGCCAGGATGCGGATAATGCGCCACTGCTGCTCGGTCAACGCATAACGGTTAAGAACAGGCCGGAAAAAACCCATCGCTGTTTCGCGCGCCTGCAGCAAGGCAATGGTCAGAGAATCATGCATATCACGTCACTTTGTCATCGAATGGCTTAAGTGGAAGTCAGTATAGGGACAGCCACAGATGCTGCACAGGATTAAAGAATAACACTGCCAAAATAAGTTAAAACATTAACTAGTTAATAAAGTGATCGCTATCACGAAAGATGAAACAATTATTTAACAATCATAGGTGCCGCCATTAATTAACTAATTGATTAATTTTAAATTATTTTATTATCGTGTGAATTTTATAAAAATATCATTCGCTTACACCCTCTTGATCTCATCAGCTATCACGATCTAATAATTGATCATTAACATATTAACAACTGAATGATGCAGTCCGAACTGCCTGAAGGAAATATGATGAAAAGGTCCGTCTTTGCCGTTGCGTTAAATCATCGCTCTCAGACCGAAAAATGGGACGAGGTATTCCATCAGTCCCCTTACAAAACCCCGCCGAAAACGCCCGTATGGTTTATCAAACCGCGTAATACACAGCGTCAGTCTGGCGACACTATCGCTTTGCCTGTTAAGCAACAAACCTTTAGCGGCGGCACGCTGGCGGTAGTAATAGGCGAAACAGCGCGTAAGGTCTCTGTGGTTGATGCGCCGCGCTATATCGCCGGTTACGCGCTGGCCAATGAGCTGAGCCTCGCGGAAGAAAGCTTTATCGTCCGGCCATCAAAGCGAAATGCCGAGATGGATTTTGTCCGATTGGTGAAGTCGTCCCTCTGGCCGACGTCAGCGCGCTGGATATCCTGACTGAAGTAAATGGCGTCGTTAAGCAGAGCTGGTCTACCGCCGAGCTGCATCGCAACGCGGCGGAGTTGATTGCGGCGCTGAGCGATTTCGCCACGCTGCAGGTGGGTGATGTCATTTTGCTTGGCACTCCGCAGCAACGTATTCCAGTCATCGCGGGCGATACTGTGACCATAAAAGCGCAGGGCCTGCCCCCATTACTTAACCAGTTCACTGACAGCCAGCCCGTGCAGATCCAGCCAGATAACCATCCCACGCTGTTTGCCCTTGGGCTCAATTACGCTGACCATGCCGCCGAGCTGGCATTTAAGGCGCCGGAAGAGCCGCTGATTTTCATTAAAGCCACCAACACTCTGACGGGCGACAACAGCGTGAGCGTGCGTCCGGACAACCTCGAATATATGCATTACGAAGCTGAACTGGTGGTAGTGATCGGTAAAACCGCGCGCAACGTTAAACGCGCCGACGCCCTCGACTATGTCGCGGGCTACACGGTGTGCAACGACTATGCGGTGCGCGATTACCTTGAAAATTACTACCGCCCCAACCTGCGCGTAAAAAGCCGCGACACCCTGACGCCATTGCTGGCGCATGTTACCCCACGCGACGCTGTTCCCGACGTGCAGAACCTGCAGCTGAAAACCTGGGTCAACGGCGAACTGAAGCAGTTCGGCACCACGAGCGACATGGTGTTCGATGTCCCCTTTCTGATCGAATACCTGAGCGAATTTATGACGCTGCAACCAGGGGACATGATCGCCACTGGTACGCCGAAAGGGCTGGCTGACGTAAAGCCGGGCGATGAAGTAGTAGTGGAGGTGGAAGGCGTGGGCCGTTTAACCAACCGCATTGTGAGCGAGCGTGAATTTGAGGAGAGCCGGAAATGAAAACTATTAATCACTGGATAAACGGAAAAAGCATTGCCAGCAACGACTACTTTACCACCCTAAACCCGGCCACTGGCGAGGTGCTGGCTGAAGTGGCATCAGGCGGCGAGCAGGAAATCCATCAGGCGGTAGAGGCGGCAAAAAATGCCTTCCCAAAATGGGCCAATACGCCAATGAAAGAGCGTGCGCGCCTGATGCGTCGTCTCGGCGAGCTTATTGATGAAAATGTGCCTGAGATTGCGGCGATGGAAACGGCGGATACCGGACTGCCGATTCATCAGACCAAAAACGTACTGATCCCGCGCGCGTCGCATAACTTTGAGTTTTTTGCCGAAATCTGTCAGCAGATGAATGGTCGCACCTATCCGGTTGACGACAAAATGATGAACTACACGCTGATCCAGCCGGTTGGCGCCTGCGCTCTGGTGTCACCGTGGAACGTTCCCTTTATGACGGCCACCTGGAAAACCGCGCCCTGTCTGGCGTTGGGCAATACAGCGGTGCTGAAAATGTCTGAACTGTCGCCACTGACTGCCGATCGCCTTGGCGAGCTGGCGCTGGAGGCAGGCATTCCGGCAGGCGTGCTGAACGTCGTGCAAGGTTACGGCAATACCGCCGGCGATGCGCTGGTGCGTCATCACGATGTGCGCGCTATCTCCTTTACCGGCGGCACCGCCACCGGCCGCAAAATCATGCAAACCGCCGGACTGAAAAAGTATTCAATGGAGCTGGGCGGCAAGTCGCCTGTTCTGGTATTTGAAGATGCCGATATCGAACGCGCGCTGGACGCTGCGCTGTTCACCATTTTCTCCATCAACGGCGAACGCTGTACTGCGGGCTCCCGCATCTTTATCCAGCAAAGCATCTATCCGGAATTCGTTAAACGCTTTGCCGAACGCGCTAACAGACTGCGTGTCGGCGATCCGACCGACCCTACCACCCAGGTGGGCGCACTGATTAGCCAGCAGCACTGGGAAAAAGTTTCCGGTTATATCCGTCTCGGCATTGAAGAAGGCGCCACATTGCTGGCAGGCGGCCCGGACAAGCCTGAAGGGCTGAGCCATGGCAATTTTCTACGCCCTACCGTTTTTGCCGACGTCGACAATCGTATGCGCATCGCGCAGGAAGAGATATTCGGGCCTGTCGCCTGCCTGCTGCCGTTCAAAGATGAAGCTGAAGGCTTGCGTCTGGCGAATGACGTTGAGTATGGCCTCGCTTCCTATATCTGGACGCAAGATGTCAGCAAAGTGCTGCGCCTGGCGCGCAACATCGAAGCCGGCATGGTGTTCGTCAATACCCAAAACGTACGAGATTTGCGTCAGCCGTTTGGCGGCGTGAAGGCGTCGGGCACCGGCCGCGAAGGCGGCGAATACAGCTTTGAAGTCTTTGCTGAGATGAAGAACGTCTGCATTTCATTTGGCGATCATCCCATTCCGAAATGGGGCGTGTAATCGGTCAGCGCCGCTCTGCCGCGCAGAGCGGACATTTCTTACCCTGAGAGAAGATAACAATGACGACGAAAAAATTAACCGCCACCCTGCCCGCGCCGGATGTTTTGCGCTGCGCCTATATGGAAATTCAGGTCACCGATCTGAAAGCCTCTCGTGAGTTTTATGTCGATATCCTCGGCCTACACGTCACGGCTGAGGATGACAAAACGCTTTATCTGCGTTCGCTGGAGGAATTTATCCACCACAATGTGGTGCTGCGCGAAGGCCCCGTGGCCGCCGTAGCCGCCTTCGCTTTTCGCGTGCGCAGCCCGGAAGATGTCGATCGCGCTGAGGCTTATTACAAGGCGCTCGGCTGCAAAACCGAACGCCGTGTCAACGGCTTCGTTAAAGGCATCGGCGACGCGGTGCGCGTCGAAGATCCGCTCGGCTTCCCTTATGAATTCTTTTATGACGTGCAGCACGTCGAACGCCTGGCCTGGCGTTACGAACTTTATACTCCGGGCGCGCTGGTACGTCTCGACCACTTCAACCAGATTACGCCGGACGTGCCGCGCGCGGTGGAGTATATCGAAGGACTGGGCTTCCGCGTTACGGAAGATATTCGCGATGATCAGGGCACCGTTTACGCTGCCTGGATGCGTCGTAAATCGACCGTGCACGATACCGCTATGACCGGCGGCGCAGGTCCGCGCATGCACCATATCGCTTTCGCGACCCATGAAAAGCACAACATTCTGGCAATCTGCGACAAGCTGGGCGCGCTGCGTAAGTCTGACATGATCGAGCGCGGCCCGGGTCGTCACGGCGTATCGAACGCGTTCTACCTCTACATTCGCGATCCTGACGGGCACCGCATCGAGATTTATACCCAGGACTATTACACCGGAGATCCTGATAACCCGGTGGTGAGCTGGGACGTGCACGATAACCAGCGCCGCGACTGGTGGGGCACGCCAGTAGTTCCGAGCTGGTACACCGACGGTTCACTGGTGCTGGGTCTGGATGGCCAGCCGCAGCCGGTGCGCGAGCGTGAGCAGGCCAGCGAAATGGCAGTCACCATCGGCGCAGACGGTTTTTCTTACACCCGCAAGGGTGATGAACAGGCGGGCTATAAGCTCGGCAATACCCTGTAATCCGCAGGCTGCGGCTCTGGCTGCCGCAGCCGCGTTTTCTTCCGGAGCCTCCCATGCCCCACTTTATCGCCGAATGTACGGAAAACATCCGTGAACAGGCCGATCTGCCAGGCCTGTTTACTCGCGTTAATCGCCACCTTGCCGACAGCGGCATCTTTCCACTGGGCGGTATCCGCAGCCGCGCGCACTGGATTGACACCTGGCAGATGGCTGACGGCAGTCAGGATTTTGCCTTTGTGCATATGACCCTGAAGATCGGCCAGGGTCGCGCGCTGGAGGAACTGCAGCCGGTGATGGCGGCGCTGTTCGAGCTAATCAAAGCGCATTTCGCCGCGCTCAGCGGCGAACGCTATCTCGCGCTGTCGCTGGCGGTGGAAGAGCTGCACCCGGTGCTGAATTTTAAACAAAATAATGTTCACGCGCTGTTCCGCTGAGGAAGCTGTGATGAAAAAATGAAATTAATCTGCGTCGTCAGCAGGCCTTTATCAATGGCGAATGGTGTGACGCGCACAGCGGCAACACCTTTGCGGTGCACAATCCGGCTAACGGCGAGGCGATTGCGCAGGTAGCGGATCTCGGTACCGCAGAAACGCGTCAGGCGGTCGACGCGGCGGCACGCGCGCTAGTGACATGGCGCGCCGCGACGGCGCATGAGCGCAGCGCAATCCTCAAACGCTGGTTCAAGCTGATTACATTGCATCAGCGGGAGCTGGCACAGCTGCTCAGCCTGGAACAGGGTAAGCCGCTGAGCGAGGCGCTGGGTGAAATCAGCTATGGTGCCAGCTTTATCGAATGGTTCGCCGAAGAGGGCAAGCGCATCTATGGCGAAACCATTCCGTCGCCGTCGGCGCAGCGTCGTCTGGTTACTGTCAAACAGCCGGTCGGCGTGGTGGCGGCGATCACGCCATGGAATTTTCCCTGCGCAATGATCACCCGTAAGGTTGGACCCGCACTCGCCGCAGGCTGCACCGTTGTGCTGAAACCCGCGGCTGAGACTCCGCTTACGGCGCTGGCGCTGGCGGTGCTGGCCGAGGAGGCGGGTTTGCCGCCAGGCGTGCTTAACGTTATCACCTCAAGTGATGCGGCAGCGGTAGGCGCGACGCTTACCGCCAGCCATATAGTGCGCAAGCTCTCGTTTACCGGTTCTACCCGCATCGGCAAGTTGCTGATGGCACAAAGCGCCGACACGGTAAAAAACTGTCCCTTGAACTGGGCGGCAACGCGCCGCTGATTGTGTTTGACGATGCCGATCTCGACAGCGCCGTTGCCGGTGCGCTGGCGGCGAAATTCCGTAACAGCGGGCAAACCTGCGTTTGTGCTAACCGCATCCTGGTGCAGGACGGCATTTATGACACCTTCGCCGAACATTTTGCCGCCGCAGTCTCCGCGCTCAAAGTCGGCCCTGCCAGCGATACGCAGTCGCAACAGGGTCCGCTTATCTCCCAGGCGGCCTGCCGCAAGGTAGAGGAACATATCGACGACGCGCTGCGTCATGGTGCCAGGCTGCTGACCGGCGGTCAGGCGCACAGCCTCGGCGGCCAGTTCTGGCAGCCCACGGTGCTGACGGACGTCACACCCGCCATGCGTATCGCCCAGGAAGAGACGTTCGGTCCGGTCGCCCCACTATTCCGTTTTCACAGCGAGGAAGAAGCTATTTCACTGGCGAATGACAGCGAAAGCGGCCTGGCCGCTTACTTCTGGACGCAGAACGTGCAGCGCTGCTGGCGCGTTGCCGAAGCCGCTGGAGAGCGGCATGGTTGGCATCAACGAGGGGTTAATTTCCAGCGAAGTGGTGCCTTTTGGCGGCATCAAACAGTCCGGGCTGGGACGCGAAGGCTCGCGCTACGGAATTGAAGACTATCTGGAAGTGAAATATCTCTGCTTCGGCGGGATTAACGAGACGGGAGTATAGAGATGTTAGATCAACAAACTATTAAAAATCTGGCGCGTGAGCTCCACCAGGCGGAGCAAAGCCGCGAGCAGACGCGCCAGCTCTCGCTGCGTCACAGCGCCATGACCATTGACGACGCTTACGCCATTCAACGCGAATGGGTAGCGACCAAAATAGCCGAAGGCCGTGTACTGAAAGGTCACAAGATTGGCCTGACCTCTAAAGCGATGCAGGCCAGCTCGCAGATCAGCGAGCCTGACTACGGCGCGCTGCTCGATGATATGTTCTTTGATGACGGTAGCGACATTCCAGCCGATCGCTTTATCGTGCCGCGCGTGGAGGTCGAGCTGGCGTTTGTGCTGGCGAAACCCCTTCGTGGCCCGAACTGTACGCTATTCGATGTTTATAACGCTACGGACTACATCATTCCGGCGCTGGAAATCATCGATGCGCGTTGTCACGGCATCGATCCGGAGTCGCAGCGCCCTCGCAAGGTGTTTGACACCATATCCGACAATGCCGCGAACGCAGGTGTGGTGTTGGGCGGACGGCCGATTAAACCGGACGCGCTGGATCTGCGCTGGATCTCGCGGCTGATGTATCGCAACGGTGTGATAGAGGAGTCCGGCGTTGCGGCAGCAGTACTCAACCATCCGGCCAACGGTGTCGCCTGGCTGGCGAACAAGCTGGCACCTCATGACGTCGGGCTTGAGGCCGGACAGATCATCCTTGGCGGCTCCTTTACCCGTCCGGTCGCAGCACGCAAAGGCGATACCTTTCATGTCGATTACGGCGTGATGGGCGCCATTAGCTGCCGTTTCGTCTGAGGAGAACACATGCTGATTAATACCTTCAAACAGGCGCTGGCCGCGAAGCAGCCGCAGATTGGGCTATGGCTTGGGCTGGCGAACAGCTATAGCGGTGAAGTCGTAGCGGGCGCGGGTTTCCACTGGCTGCTGATTGACGGCGAACATGCGCCAAACGACGTACGCTCCGTACTTGGCCAGCTGCAGGCGGTGGCACCTTATCCCAGCCATCCCATTGTGCGTCCGCCGTGGAATGACGCGGTAATTATCAAACAGTTGCTGGATACCGGTACGCAGACTCTGCTGGTGCCGATGGTGCAGAGTGCCGACGACGCGCGCAGCGCAGTCAAAGCCTGCCGCTACCCGCCACGCGGCATACGTGGAGTAGGCAGCGCCCTGGCGCGCGCCTCGCGCTGGAATCGCGTTCCCGACTATCTGAAACAGGCCGATGAGCAGATCTGTCTGCTGGTGCAGATTGAAACGCGCCAGGGCGTAGCGAACCTGGCGGAAATTCTGGCAGTCGAGGGCGTTGATGGCGTGTTTATCGGGCCGGCCGATCTCAGCGCCGACATGGGCTATATGGGCAATCCTGCACATCCAGAGGTGCAGGCGGTCATCGACCAGTGTATTGAGCAGATCCTCGCAGCCGGCAAAGCGCCTGGCATTCTGATGGCGAACGAATCGCTGGCGCAGCGCTATCTACAACGGGGGCGCTGTTCGTTGCGGTCGGCGTCGACACCACGTTACTGGCGCGTAGCGCCGAAGCCGCTTGCCGCTCGATTCACTTCCAGTCTTCAGCAATCAGCAGGCGGCGAACAGAGCGTATATTAAGCCGCCGGGAGAAAACCATGACGACCACCACGCAACAGAATGATGAAAAACGCCTTTCCGATACGGAACAGCGCGTAATGAAGAAACTCTTCAGGCGTCTGATTGTTTTCCTGTTCGTCCTGTTTGTTTTCTCCTTTCTTGACCGTATCAACATTGGTTTCGCCGGACTGACCATGGGCAAAGATCTTGGTCTGACTTCGACGATGTTCGGTCTGGCGGCCACGCTTTTTTATGTCACCTATGTACTGTGCGGCATCCCGAGCAACATTATGTTAGGTATCGTCGGCGCGCGGCGCTGGATCGCCAGCATTATGGTACTGTGGGGCATTGCCTCAACCTGCACGCTGTTCGCCACCAGCGCGCAAACGTTGTACCTGCTGCGCATGCTGGTCGGCATCGCCGAAGCGGGTTTTTTGCCGGGGATTCTGGTCTATCTCACCTGGTGGTTTCCAGCCCACTACCGTGCGCGCGCCAACGCGCTATTTATGATCGCCATGCCGGTGACCATGATGCTTGGCTCCATATTGTCAGGCTATATTCTGGCACTTGACGGCTTCTTTAACCTCAAAGGCTGGCAGTGGTTGTTCCTGCTGGAAGGGCTGCCTTCAGTGATTCTCGGCGTGGTCACCTGGTTTTTTCTCGACGATCGCCCTGCGCAGGCGCGCTGGCTGGACGACGACGAAAAGCGCGCGCTGACGGCGATGCTGGATCGCGAGCGTGAAATTCCAAAACCAGATTTCGCTGCGCGCAAACCGCTGTGGCGTGAGGTGCTAACGCCTGTCGTGCTGCTCTATACCCTGGCTTACTTTTGCCTGACCAATACGCTGAGCCGCTATCAATATCTGGACACCGCAGATCCTCAAAAGCTTTAACGAAAGCAGTAGCAATATCGTTATCGGCCTGCTGGCCGCAATCCCGCAGGCCTGCACTATTCTGGCAATGGTGTGGTGGAGTCGTCGCTCGGACCGCCTGCAGGAGCGTAAGCGCCATACTATCCTGCCCTATTTGACCGCGGCGCTTGGCTGGCTGCTTGCCTCTGCCAGCGATCATCCACTGCTGCAGCTGTCGGGTATTATTATCGCCTCGTCTGCCGCCTTTACCGCAATGGCGATTTTCTGGACCACGCCGGATCAGGCGATCAGTTTCGCCGCGCGCGCAGTTGCACTGGCGGTCATTAACGCGGTGGGCAACGTCGGTTCAGCAGTCAGCCCGCTGCTGATAGGTATTTTGCGCGACGTGACCGGTAGCTTTAGCGCAGGGTTATGGTTCGTAGCTGGCCTGCTGATGCTGGGCGCATTAGTGCTGACACGTATTCCAATGGGCGAAAGTGGCAGAGCCAAGCCGCAGGTTAGTCCAGCGGCGACGCACGGCGTGCGGCGGGAGACGCCATGAGCGGCTTTGAAAATATCGACATCGGCAAGGTATATGATGCGCGCTACGCTGGCGAAGATGTGCATTATGAGACCTTCGCGCGGCTGGCCAGCTTTTTTGGCCGCGACATGCATCCGCACTGGCATGACCGCTCTTTTCAGCTGCATATGCTGGTGACCGGCAAAATCACCCTGCAGCTGGACGACCATTTTTACGCGCTAAAGGCACCCTTATTTGTTTTGACGCCGCCCTCGGTGCCGCATGCTTTTATCACCGAATCGGACAGCGACGGCCATGTGCTGACGGTGCGCCAGGAGCTGATCTGGCCGCTGGTGGAGTCGCTGTGGCCCGGCAAGGCCGAAGCAATTAACCGCACCGGCATCTGCCTGTCGCTTGAATCTTCACCCGCTGCGCTGGAGGCGCTGCATCACTATTGGGCGCTGATAGCGGAAGAATTTCGACACCGCGCGCCGGGCAGAGAGCAACTGCTGGTGTCGCTGGCGCAGGCCGTCTTCACCAGGTGCTGCGCGAAGCGCCACCGGATGAACTGTCAGCTACCAGCGTGCGCGGGAGATGCGTCAGTTTCAGCCGCTTTAACCGCATGATTGACGCCTGTTTTCGTCAGCATCTGACAGTGCCAGATTATGCTCGCGAGCTTGGCATCAGCGAGTCGCGACTGACCGAGATGTGTCGCCGCTTCGCCAACCAGTCGCCCAAGAAGCTTATTTTCGAGCGCGTGCTGCGCGAGGCCAAGCGCCAGCTGCTGTTCAGCAGCGCCAGCGTTAACCAGATTTCCTATGCGCTGGGCTACAAGGATCCCGCCTATTTTGCGCGTTTTTTCCATCGAATGGCGGGCTGTTCACCGAGCCAGTTCCGTAACCGGTAAGTCCCCTGCGCGATCAGGCGATGAGGAAAAACCTCATCGCCTTTTTAATTCCATTTGATCCTGCTCTCACTTTGTCTGCCCGTGGTGAAAAGTACCAGTAATCCCCTGAAAGTTCTCTTCCGGCCCCGCGCTTCAGGCGCTTAAATCGGTTAACACAAAGCAAACATTTAAATAACAACCCTCGGCGTTTGTACCCGAAGCGTCCCATTTGTGAGGTAAACACTATGAAACCTGAAGATCATCGCGCAGCCACTAACCGTCCTTTTACCGGGGAAGAGTTCCTGAAAAGCCTGCAGGATGGACGCGAGATTTACATCTATGGCGAACGCGTAAAGGATGTGACGACGCATCCGGCTTTTCGCAATGCCGCTGGCTCGGTTTCTACGCTATACGATGCACTGCATGCGCCTGAGTCGCACGACAAACTCTGCTGGCAGACCGATACCGGCAACGGCGGCTATACCCATCGTACTTTCCGCTTCGCCCGCTCTGCTGATGAAATTCGACAGCAACGCGACGCTATTGCCGACTGGTCGCGTCTGACCTATGGCTGGATGGGCCGTACGCCGGATTACAAAGCCGCGTTCGGCTGCTCGCTGGGCGCTAACCCGGAGTTTTATGGCGAGTATGCCGATAATGCGCGCCGCTGGTATAAGCGCATTCAGGAAGCAGGCCTTTATTTCAACCATGCGATTGTTAACCCGCCTATTGACCGTCACAAGCCGGCAGACGAAGTAAAAGATGTTTATATCAAGGTCGAGAAAGAGACAGACGCTGGCATTATCGTCAGCGGTGCCAAAGTGGTTGCCACCAACTCGGCGCTGACCCACTACAACTTTATCGGCTTCGGCTCTGCCAGGTCATGGGCGACGATCCCAGCTTCGCCCTGATGTTCGTCGCGCCGATGGATGCCGATGGCGTGAAGCTTATCTCCCGTGCCTCCTATGAACTGGTTGCGGGCGCGACGGGCGCACCGTTCGACTATCCGCTCTCCAGCCGCTTTGATGAGAACGACGCAATCCTGGTAATGGATAAGGTACTTATCCCGTGGGAAAACGTCTTGATTTATCGCGATTTCGACCGCTGCCGCCGCTGGAGTATCGAAGCCGGCTTCGCTCGTCTCTACCCGATGCAGGCCTGCGTGCGACTGGCGGTAAAGCTCGACTTCGTGACCGCACTGCTGCAAAAAAGCCTTGAGTGCTCTGGTGTGCTGGAGTTTCGCGGTGTACAGGCGGCGCTGGGAGAGGTCGTGGCGTGGCGCAACCTGTTCTGGTCGCTGAGCGATGCGATGGCAGCAGAGGCGCAGCCGTGGAAAAACGGCGCGTGGCTGCCTGATATGCAGGCGATGCAGACCTATCGCGTAATGGCGCCGATGGCCTACGCAAAAATCAAAAACATCATCGAGAGCAATGTGACCAGCAGCCTGATCTACCTGCCTTCAAGCGTGCGCGACCTGAACAATCCGGAAATTGACCGCTACCTGGCGCAGTACGTGCGCGGCTCCAACGGCATGGATCACGAGCAGCGTATCAAGATCCTGAAGCTAATGTGGGACGCCATTGGCAGCGAATTCGGCGGCCGCCATGAGCTGTATGAGATTAACTACGCTGGCAGCCAGGATGAAGTGCGTTTGCAGTGTCGCGCCATGCGCAGGGCTCCGGCAATATGAAAAGCATGATGGAGATGGTGGATCGCTGCCTGGCTGACTATGACCGCAACGGCTGGACCGTACCGCATCTGCATAACAACACCGACATCAATCAACTTGATCGTCTGCTGAAGTAAGCGAGGTAATTATGTCCAGAGAAGAAGAGCATCGTCTGAAATTCCGCGACGCGATGGCCAGCCTGCCCGCAGCCGTGAATATTGTCACTACGCAGGGCAGCGCCGGACGCTGCGGCATCACCGCCACCGCCGTTTGTTCGGTTACCGATACGCCGCCCACCTTGCTGGTCTGCATTAACAATCGCAGCGCCATGGTACCGGTGTTTGAGCAGAACGGTAAAATGTGTCAACGTGCTTAACCACCAGCAGGAGGACATGGCGCGTCATTTTGCCGGAATGACCGAGTTGAGTATGGAGCAGCGCTTTACGCTGGAGGGCTGGCGGGAAGGCGCGCTGCAGCAGCCGATCCTGCAACAGGCACTGGCCAGTCTTGAGGGGGAAATCCAGCAGATACAGAGCATCGGCACCCATCGGGTCTATCTGCTTGAGATTAAAAATATCACGCTGGCCAGCGAAGGCCAGGGCCTGATCTATTTCAAGCGTCAGTTCCATGCCACGCCGCAACACCAGCATGAAGTGACGGCCTGATCTTTCGGGGCGCTTGCGCCCCTTTTCCTGATGGAGAATGCAGATGGAGATCTCAGCAGCGCTGCTCGCCTCGCTGGAACACCTTGGCCTGCGCCAGATAGCGGAAATTATCTATAACCCTGATTACGCTACGCTGTTTACAGAAGAGACGCGTCCGACGCTTACCGGCTACGAGAAGGCCGCAGTGACGACCTCCGGTGCCGTCGCCGTCGACACTGGAGAATTCACCGGCCGCTCGCCGAAAGATAAATATATTGTGCGCGATGATGCCAGTCGCGACCAACTGTGGTGGGCCGACGCCGGGCTGGGCAAGAATGATAACCAGCCCATAACGCCAGCCGTGTGGCAGTCGCTAAAAGCCTGTGTCACGGAGCAGCTTTCCGGCAAGCGCCTCTTTGTGGTAGATGCATGGTGCGGTGCTAATCCCGAAACGCGGCTCGGCGTACGCTTTATCATGGAAGTTGCCTGGCAGGCGCACTTTGTCACCAATATGTTTATCCGTCCTACAGCCGATGAGCTACGCAACTTTCCAGTCGATTTTGTGGTCATGAACGGCGCGAAGTGTACCAATCCGCACTGGCGGGAACAGGGACTCAACTCCGAGAATTTTGTGGCCTTTAACCTGACGGAAAAGATGCAGCTGATCGGTGGCACATGGTACGGCGGGGAAATGAAAAAGGACTGTTCTCGATCATGAATACGCTGATGCCGCCGCGCGGTGTCGCATCGATGCACTGCTCCGCCAACGTTGGCGCTAAGGGCGACGTCGCGTTGTTCTTCGGCTTGTCGGGAACGGGGAAAACCACTCTTTCTACCGATCCGCGGCGTCAGCTGATTGGCGATGATGAACATGGCTGGGACGATGACGGCGTGTTTAACTATGAGGGCGGCTGCTACGCTAAAACAATCAATCTTTCGCCCGATGCCGAGCCGGAAATTTTTCAGGCGATCCGGCGTGACGCACTGCTGGAGAACGTGGTAGTGAACGCCCGTGGCGAGACTGACTACGCCGACGGCAGTAAAACGGAAAAACACTCGCGTTTCCTACCCTCTTTCACATATCGCTAACCGCGTCAGGCCGGTCTCTGCCGCCGGGCACGCGCAGAAGATTATTTTTCTACGGCCGACGCCTTTGGCGTATTTCCGCCCGTTAGCCAGTTAACTGGCGATCAGGTAGCCTGGTACTTCCTTTCAGGTTTTACCTCTAAGCTGGCTGGAACCGAGCGCGGTATCAGCGCGCCTACGCCAACCTTCTCAGCCTGTTTTGGCGCGGCGTTCCTGACGCTGCATCCAAATGATTATGCCGACGTGCTGCTGAAACGCATCGAACAGTCACAGGCGCAGGTATGGATGGTGAATACTGGCTGGAATGGTCGAGGCGAACGCATCTCTATCAAAGACACGCGCGCGATTATTAATGCGATTCTGGAGGACAAGCTGGATGATGTACCGCGAGCTACTTTGCCCGTCTTTAACCTCTCAATGCCCTGCGGCTGCCAGATGTCAATCGCCAGCTGCTCGACCCGCGTAACGGCTGGGAAAACCCCGACCAGTGGACACGCAAAGCCCGCGAACTGGCGACCATGTTCCATGATAATTTCGCTAAATTCAGTAATACGGAGCGTGGCAAGGCGATCGCTGCCGCTGGCCCAGACCGTCTTTAAATAGCGCTTTTTTTACCCGGCTCCGCCGGGTTTTTTGTGGGCTGGCCCACATAACCTGCTCACGGCGATTCCGCCTCCTTCTTATGGGCGATAGTACCTGCTCTGGGCAACGTGGTGTTATTTCATCCGGTCAGACCTTAAGACAGGGCACGAGGATGAACATCAAAATTGATGCGCTGAACTACTACAGCGCCACGAAAAAGTATCATCTGCACTTTCCAGCATTGACTGAGGATATCGACGCGGATGTCGTGATCATTGGCGGCGGCTTTTCTGGCGTCAATACCGCGCTGGAACTGGCAGAGCAAGGCATTGCCCGCGTCGTTATTCTGGAAGCACGCCACCTGGGCTACGGCGGTACGGGCCGCAATGGCGGCCAGGTGATGGCAGGCATCGGCCATGATATCGAGGCGGTAAAGAAGCACGTCGGCAAGGAAGGAATGGCGTCGCTGTTCGCGATGGCAAATATGGGCGCGGGTATTATCCGCGAGCGTATCCAGAAGTACCAGATCGATGCGGATTTTGTACCTGGCTATGGCTATCTCGCTTACAACAAGCGGCAGGAAAGACGTTGCGCCAGTGGGAAAAGGGAGTTTAAAGCCGCAGAGCCTAGCCAGGATATTGCGCTTTATACCGGAAGCGACGTTCAGAAGGTAGTGGGCTCGGACGTCTACTGCGCGGCCCTTAAGCATATGGGCGGCGGTCAGATTCATTCACTTAATATGCTGCTGGGATCGGCCCAGGCCGCGACCTCACTGGGTGTGAAAATTTATGAATCTTCGCCCGTAGTGGAGGTGGAGTACGGCAAACAGGTACGGGTCCGCACAGCGATGGGTAGCGTACGCGCCGCTAAACTGCTGTGGGCGTGCGACAGCTTCCTCAATAATCTTGAACCGGAAATCCATAACAAAACGCTGGTGACGTACTCTTATCAGATTGCCACCGAGCCGCTTTCCGATGAGCTGGTGGAACGCCTCAGCCCTATCCGCGGCGCATTCAGCGATATTCGTCCCGTAATCAACTATTACCGTCTGACCCGCGAAAACCGCCTGCTGTTTGGCAGTGCTACACGCTTCGTTGAGTACACGCCGCGCGATTTTTCAGCCTGGAACCGCACGCTAATGCTGGAGGTTTTCCTTATCTTCGCGACGTAAAGATCGATTTCGCCTGGGGCGGTCCGATGGCGTGCAGCGCCAATCTGTTCCCGCAAATCGGCACCCTGAGTCAGCATAACAACGTGTTCTATGTGCAGGGCTACTCCGGTTTTGGTGTTACGCCGTCGCATATCGTTTGCAAAGTGCTCGCGGAGGGCATAAATGGCGGTTCTGCACGCTACGACCTGATGAGCAAAATTCCGCACGCCCGTATTCACGGCCGCGACAGCATGCGTCTGATGCTGGTGACGGCTGGCAAGTTATTACATCAAACCGCTGGCTACTGGAAAGGCCGTAGCTAACCGACTGGAGAAAAAATGAAATCGATAAAGTTAAACGATCCCATCCCCGACCTGCATCCGATTGGCAGCGTCAGCCTGCTTGGTGCCACACCGATAGAGGGCGATCCGCAGGTGGCGGGCCTGATGATTTATGGCGAACCGCAGGATGCCTTCTCCTGTGGCCTGTTCTCGTCAACGCAAGGCAGTTTCAGCATGACCTATCCATTCACTGAACAGGCCACTGTGCTGGAGGGAGAAGTAGAGCTAACGGTCGAAGCCACCGAGAGAACCACGCGCTACCAGAAAGGCGATACCTGGTTTGCCGAACAGGGCACTGCAGTCCTGTGGAAAGTGTTGACGCCGCGCTTTGTTAAGTGCTACCTCGCCAACGTTGAATCACGCTAGTTCACTGGGCGGCTCCCGAGCCGCCGTCTCCCCTTTACTCTGCTTTAGCCTGCGCTTAAAAACGCGTAGAAGATCACGTTCATGTGAAAAACAGATGACAGAACAAAACTTAAGTAACACTCTGATAACAAAACATTAAGCCCTGTCTGATCGTTCGAATCTCATTCCTTCGGACGATATTCCCCTGTACCCAAGCCTGCTTTTAATGAGCCTGAGCGTATCACCGTTAATCATGTTTCCGGGGTAAGTATGAACAATAACAAACTTAGGTCGCTTCTTGAGCGCGGCGTAGTAGGTTTTCCAACAACCTTAGCCAGTTCGGTGGGGTTGATTATGGCCAGCCCGGTAATCCTGACCGTTACCAGCGGCTTCGGCATGGGCGGTGACACCTTCGCGCTTGCGGTACTGATCGCTTTTATTATGATGCAGGCGCAAATCACAACGTTCTCCGAAGCGGCCACGCTGATGCCGACCACTGGATCGGTCTACGACTATATCTCCTGCGGCATGGGCCGTTTCTTCGCCATTGTCGGCGCGCTATGCGCCTATCTGATCGTACATATTTTTGCCGGAACGGCGGAAACCATTCTTTCGGGAATTATGGCGCTGGTGAACTTCGAATCGATTAATGCGCATCTTGATGCTCACCACAGCACCTGGCTGGTAGGTGTTGGCCTGGTTATTCTGTTTGGCCTTCTTAACGCGCTCGGCGTTGAGATTTTCGGCAAGGTTGAAGTGGTACTGACGTTTGTGATGTGGGCCACGCTGGCCATTTTCGGCCTTTGTGGCGTGCTGATGGTGCCAGCAACGCACCATTCAGGGTGGTTCGGCAACGCGCTGGATCTGCATGACATTTCCGGACTGTTCGGCTATATCGGCATGGCTATGTTTATGTTTGTCGGCTGCGAACTGGTGACTCCTATGGCACCGGAAATCAAACAGGCGCATCGCACTATTCCGCGCGCCATGGCGCTCGGGCCTGTGCGGCGTCGCCTCCCTGCATGTTTTGTACGGCGCGGCGATCAATCGCCAGGTTGAAAACGTGGTGGTCGACGCCGCCAGCGGCGTGCATCTGCTCGACACGCCGCTGGCGATCCCGCCTTCGCCCATCGCGTAATGGGCGACTTTGGTCAATACTGGCTGGGCTTCGGTCTGCTAACGGCGGGCGCGGCCACGATTAATCGCTAATGGCCGCCGTGCCGCGCATTCTCTATGGTATGGCACTGGATGGCGCGCTGCCGCGCGTGCTTACCTGGCTTCACCCGCGCTTTAAAACGCCGCTGGTAGCGATCGCGGTCGCGGTTGCAATTCCCTGCCTGCATGCGTGGTATCTTCAGGGCAATCTCGACCGTATAGTGCCGCTGATCCTCGCGGCGGTATGCGCCTGGGGCGTCGCTTATCTGCTGGTGACATTGTCGGTGGTGCTGCTGCGCCTGCGCCGCCCGATCTGCCCACGCGCCTATCGTTCGCCACTGTTTCCGCTACCGCAAATCATCTCCAGCGCGGGCATTATCATCGCCATTCTGAATATTACGCCGCCGGGAATGAACAAGAGCGATATCCTCATCCCGTTCGGCATTATGCTGGCGGTGACCGCAGGCTACGCCTTGTGTGGACGGTGCTGGTGCAGCGCGTGAACCCCTTTAGACCGGTGGCGGTTGAAGAGGTGCTGGATCGCGCATTTGCGCGCCACGGCGACCCTGCGCCAGCGGTGCCTGACGATGCTGCGTTCGCTGGTGTAACTGCCATGCTGACAGCCCTTGCACGCGATCTTGCTGGCTGGCCGCTGAGCCAACAAAACGATGGTTTTCACCTGCAGCTGGGCGCAAAACAACAGGTGATGATCGGGCTGCGCACCCGACGGCTGTTTATGGCCTCGATTATCAGCAGCCACTTTAGCTGCCGAGGCGAAGCGCCACAGACAACGCACTGCCGCATTGAGGTGCATCAGCCGGGGTGGCTGCGTCGGCGACCGGTGCGGTTCCGCTCGCGACAGCCCGCGGGACAAATGCTGGCTGCCTGGCTGAACGGCTTTCCACGGCTGTGTGAAACGCTGGCCGAGCTCGATTATCGCAGCATTACACTGACGGTTGATGCGCAGCAATGGTCTTGCGTTATCGAGCCGTGGGCGGCGAGCGAAGTTATTGCCGTATGCCGCCGCTGCGGCGCTATTTACGCCTTGAGCAGTCGCAGCGTGTGCTTTGCTGAGTAGTCTGAAGATGATAAGCGAGGCTTTTGATATGTTGGTAGAGTCAGCGCACTAGTTGCTCTGGCTCTTTTGCGCTACAGGCCGTATTACCTGGCTGACTGTAATACCTCGCTAGAAGGGTCCCCAGTTGACAGCCACACCGATTAAAAGCGTTACCACACAAATAACAAACCAGATCGCCACCACCGGCGCGACAAATTTAATCCATTTGCCGAAGGAGATATTTGCGGTTGCCAGCGCAGCCATCAAAACGCCCGGAAGTAGGACTGATAGAATTAACAATCCCTTCGCCTAACAGTACCGTTTGCACGGTCACCTGACGCGTCAGCCCCAGGTTATCGCCCAGCGGTGAAAAAACAGAAATCAGTAGCGCAGACTTGCCCGATCCCGATGAAATACCGAAATGCATCAGGGCTGCGCTAATAAACATGCCTACGGCGGCTATGGCCGGATGAACAGGAGCCAGCAGAACGGACAAAAATCCCACTATCGGATCCAGTATATTACCTTGCTGCAGTACGACAGAAATTGCCCCGCCATACCGACGATAAATCCCCTTTACCAGCTGGGAGCATCCGGCAAGAAATGTGTTAGCAATTGCTGAGCCTGACATGCTTCCAGTTATCCCGACAATAATCGACAGAATAATGAACATCGCCGACATTTCATTGGTCGCCCAGTGCAGCTGTACAGTGCCGACCATAAATGTCAGAAGTGTTACCGCGCAGGTAATCAGGATCAGTTTATGACGGCCGGTAATGGCCAGATTGTTATCGCTTGCATGCTTTGCTCTGTCCGAACCTGACCATCAGCACGCATGCGCTTCACTTTAATGATGAGATAAAACATCACCGTCATGACAAACAGTAAACAGGTTATGCCGCGCAGCAGCATGCCTGAGAAGAGCGGCAGTTGCGCCAGATGCTGGGTCAGGCCGGTAGTTGCGGGCCCTAAGACAGAAACGTTGAACCCGGCCGCACATGTCAGGTAAACCAGAGCCGTGCCGATTAGCGGGATAAGCCAAGGGAACGGGCGACGAGCAGGCCGGTGGGAACAAATGCCACAGCTTTAACCGTGGACCCATATGCGCGATTGTCCGGAACGATCATCCCGTCGCCTTCAGGGAGCAGGTTGACGTCGCCGATCTCCCCCGATATCCGCTTATTGGTATGAATAAGGATTTCCGGATCCAGAGCTATATGAATGTCATGTTTAACCAGGAGAGGCTGGTATTAAGTCCGGCATACAGCTGTAACCTTTAGCAGCGCAATCGCTTTAAGTCAGGCGGGAAATGGGCATCGCATTTATGACCGCAAAGTAGTTGAGGAGGCGTTAACATTACGACATCTGGTTGCCGTGCCTGTTCGGCATCGCATCGCGCGCGAAAGGCAATGTCACCTGTTACGCAGCGCCGATCATCGTTTACGCCTGCTGCATAGCATCTCTGGCAGTTGCTGGTGCAATTTTTGAGAAAGTACTGGCGGCTTAGCCTGCATGCCGGCGCGCATGCAGCCTAGGCGCTGAGCATCGCGTCACCGGAAGTTTTCGCCATTTGATAAAGCCTGAATCTGCGTCTCCAGCGGGGAGGCTGTACGATTAGGGTGGCAGTGTAACTATATGACTGGCATTGACAGGTGTCACCGGGACGGTATTTACGCTTCCGACTGTTCCGCCAGAACAAAGGCGCGAGGAAAATGTTAAGGTGCCGCAATGAAGAACAGGCAGCGCACCTACAATCTCTGAAACTAGAAACTGGATTACACCCAAAATTAACGCGTTGTTTTTAATTTGATAATATTTTTATCCACAGAAAATGGGGATAGCCTGTGCATGGTTAAGTATAAAGGCTGGTGGGTGTTTATATACCGTTGCCATCTGCAACCCGCATCAGAATTCTGCTTTACCACTCTTAAAACTTCATTCTGTCCGCCGCCTTACGCAGACGCTCATCTCCGCGACGGTCATATTTCTGCGTGGTAGTGACGCTGGCATGCCCCATTGCATCCCGGACGGTAATCAGGTCTTCCCCGTTATCCAGCATCATTGAGGCAAAGGTGCGGCGTAAGTCATGCGGCGCGCACTCACCGATACCGCTTTCCACCCGGCGCTGGCCAAGGATGCTGAGCAAACCGCCTGCGGCGTCAGGCGCCGAAAAGTGACATCGTCACCGCTACGTATGCGGGTAAAAAGCGGTCCCTCCTGTTCGCCCCGGATGGTGTCGGTCCAGATATGAATGCGTTGCCAGACCCTGTCCGGCATAAATGCCAGACGCTCTTTGTTGCCTTCCCTTGCACGAGCAGCGCCACCTTCTGATGAAGAATGCTGGCGTAGTCCAGAGTGATTACTTCTGAACGGCGCAGGCCGCAGCCAACATGACCGCCAGCATGGCAGCATCGCGCGGCCCTTTGCAGCCGGCGTCCTGTTCACAGCTGCGAAAAAGAGCGTGAATTTCTTCCGGTGCCAGCGCACGTCCGCGCGTCGTCGCTTCACGTACTGCGCGCACCGCCAGAATCTGCTGCCAGCTCTCCGTATCCATCTGCTTCATCATCCAGGCTTCGCGGGCGGTGCCTTTCAGGGCTGACAGATAGGTGTTGATGGTGGCTGGCGCTCGCCCGCTGACCTGCAGCATTTCCAGCAGCCCCCGGATATGGTGTCGGCGCAG
>NZ_JAPVOK010000005.1:0-171595 GCF_027157825.1 Pantoea sp. LMR881 | reverse complement strand
GCTAAACAGCGCGCTGCGCTGAAAAAGAACCGCCTACGCCGCATACCGCGTCCGCAAAATGTCGTTCCGTAATCTATGAAGGTCCGCAAAAAGCGCGGCCTGTAGGTTCCCGCCCGCCGCCCTGGCGGCGTGGCTAAGGGGTTGTGTGATTTGTGGCGCAATAATGCCGGATGGCGTGAGCCTTCCTGAAGGCATACATCACATCGGTTGAAGACGGTCAAATGGTTAGGCTACATCGGTGATGGCAGTGCTGCATCACTGGAGAAAGTTATATGGGTTTCACCGTTTGAAAACAAACACGGCACGGTTCAGCTGAAGGCAGCCTTACATTTGTTAATGCCGTTCAGGCCACCAGCACCAATACGTCTAAACTGCTCGTTAACTCACTGATGGTTTGGGAAGGCTACAAGCCACCCCAATTCTAATCTTGTCCTGCATTTCATAACAATGATTGACGCAAAAATCGAAGTTAACAATGCAATTTCGGCGCTCATGCAGATGGAAAGCCCGAACCGAAAGAGTTTGTGCCACCTGGCGGGCGGCGTCCTAAGCCAGTCGTGCTGGATATCGGCAGGCATAAAGCCAATGGATGCCGTTATTCAGTCGGTCAGTTTTCGAACTGGACGCACCCAAGACGCTTACCGATGTTCACACAAACACTGTAAACTTTCGTATTTCAGTATGTCAGCACAAAACAACCCGACATCCCGCTTATGTTTATTTGAGGTATTAAATGGCTGGTTTTTCAACGCCAAAGCCGATATGGGCTTTGTAAAAACGTCTTGATCAGAACATCGCAGCCGGTGAGAAATTGCTGGGCGCGGAGTATTGGGCAACGTGATTGAAGGTTATAGGAAGGCATTTATCCTGTTTCTAAATGCGCAGTTGCGGCTGTGAGCAGGCACGCCAGCAGGCTGAAGACACCATTCCTGGCGGTCTGACCATGACGCAGTACGGCGCGCAAAAGAACAATGGTGAGCCAATGCAGTGTTCAGGAAACAATTGACGGCAAGTGTTGCCGCTGTGCGTGAGATTGTGATTAACAGGCGAAGCATGTGACCGTTAAGGTGCAGGCAGCCGAATCTAACAGCGGCGATGCCAGCGTTAACCCGCACGCTCGGTCACTCGCCTGGTGTTCTCGGGACGCCAGGACCTTTCATCTTGAAGATATGACGCAAGTTGTAAAGCCTAACCTGCGAATCGTATAACTGGTATGGATGCGCAATCAATGACGCCGCATGAACTTCTTGATGGTGTGAAAAGTCACTTTACTCCGCTCCTTGTGAGGGAAAAGAATACGCTTGAATCCATGCTCAGGCAGGCCTAAGTTTGCATACAGATCGCGCCGATAGATCCGGCGCGTCCGTATCGGAAAAGAGGCAGGCGTAGCCCTGCCTTACCCGGAGGATTATCTTCTTCGCCGTAGGCGTGGCTGACAAACGCGGCGCGTTGGTTTACAGCGATGATTTCGGTACGGCAATTGAGATTAGATTTGGCAAGGAAGCGAGGCATTATCCGTTCACCCTGACTTATCTGGTTAACCTGAGTGACAGGCCATTTACTGATAAATGGGTTGTGCCTGCAACCATTCGCGCCCTGATCATGTGGATTACCTGGAAAATCCTTATCGCCAGTAACAATACAGAGCGTAAACGTCGTATGAGTATCGCGCCGATAAAGTAGATGCAAGCGCCTTTCCCAGATGACTCGAACCTCTATCAGCGCAAAATCGACCTTGAAGCAAATATGAGCGGCAACATCGCGCAATGGTGCTCCAGCGGTTCGCTGATCACGCAAATAATGGCATTTTGACCTGATCATCCAGTTGTTGGAAAAGCTCTCGTTTCTACCACTGTCAGCCAGTTAACCAGCAATGTCACAAGCCAGCTACAGAGCACGGCTACCCGCGTTGTAGGCGAAGGTTATGCTGCGCTGGGCGGCGTGCTTTTCCTGAGGTAGCGGCGGTCTGGTTAACGGCAAGGCGGCACTATCGCGACATGGCTTATGCGAAACCATTTTGCAGATGGCCATGTAAATTCAGTACGCACAAGGCTGGCAATTTGTTGTTGAGGCTGATGGGCTTAAGCGACCTCTTCTTCATGGCAGGCAAAGACGTTATTTGTGGTGCCGGTACGGCTGAAACCGAGTCGAAAATCGGTGGTGGCGTGATGTTCAATAAGCCAACGCATATTTCAGCGCCGGAACCGTAACGCTGACCGTTCGCGACTCGCAGACGGCAAAATCGCGAAATGGTTTGATGCCCGTAAAGCGCGTTATTAACTGGATGGCACGTTTAACCCGCCGCCGTTTTATTCAATGGCGATCCGCGCTTACCGGATAGCTTCGACGGCTCCAACCATTGATCGGGAAATGAAAGTGTTTCCACCGAGCGAGGTTCAACGACGCGTGGTTACGATCAGTCTGGCGTGAGTTTTTCTCGTATCCCCTGACTTTTGTTTTTATTCCTCCGCCGATACTGTTTTCTCCTCAAAGGCATTGCCACAAGTGCTGTGGCGAGCCGGTAACGCGTTAAGCAGTGTCGGCAGTTCGATCAGCAGCAGCGTGTCTCTAACTATTAAATTCTGAGAACAACTATGTACATTCCTCCGCTGCCCTTACCTTCCAATCCCAATGTCGAATTACGTTTTCGCGCGGCATACCGTTGAGGAATCGCTTGAATATGGCAATGCCGACGGAAGAACTGGAAGAAGAATTCACCACGCGCTACCTGGAATCTGGTGCAGGAAGGCGAAAAGCATGACAGTGCGTTATGGACCGTTCAGATTGCCGCGCGGCTTTGTACTGATTTGGGATGAACACCGCATGAAGCACGGGCACGCTGAGTTATACCTGCGGCCACTGTAATCAACTCACCAGCATCAGTTTGATATGGCTGATCTTATGCAGAACTGGAGCTATTACAGGTGCCACCGTTCGCTGGAAGTAGTCGATCCCGGTTCAGGGAAGGCGGTTGAGTGATTCTGAAGCCGCTGGACGGTCGTAGCATGGAGCAGTTACAGCATATGCAGATGCGAATGCCGCCGAAAGATTCCCTCATTACCGGAACGAGCTTAAAACCTTCGTATTGTTGAAATCGTGCTGCAAACACAGTTGAAAATGAACCAGATGATTTTGAGCAAGCGGGTGAAAACCGTTATGCCTGGTGAATTCGATGGAGGAATACACCGAATTTATGCCTTGCGGCAAGCGTGTGCTATGCAGGAACTGTTACGCCACGGTTTGCCAATGTTTATCAAAGACGGGAAACCCGATGCTGTACGCCCCGCTTCATGCTTGCTCCTGATGTTGTCATGAGGGACAAACGCTGATCACGCGTCTGTACTTTCCCTTCGGGCTATCAAGTACTTCCAGTCGCATTCCTTTGACTCATGGATGACGCTGGATTAACAGCCTCGTTTTACGGACATCAATCAATCGCATATTCAGCAACTGCCTGAATGGCGCATCTCAAGATTATTGAAGATCTGGAAAAGATGTTAAAAACGCAGCCGGTAATTGCTACGCGGCACTTCCACAGCAGCACCAAAGTTTTGACGCATTGGCAATCATTGACGCTATTTGAGCACGAGCACCAAAGAACTCGGTTTGCTTGGCGATATTCATCGGGCGGTAATCGCCCGTAACGGCGCTAAATCAACGCCTAATGAAAATCTTCAGATATCAAACAAGGCGATTTAAATGCAATCATGTCGCGTAGAAAATGCAGGCAATGACAATCATTTGATGGATAATCGCAATTATCGCCCATTAAGTCACAAACGGATGAAAGCCGTAATCATTTTGCAAACATGCGCACGCCCGCGGCCAGTAAATCAGTCGAGCAATGGCGTAAACGCAATCCAAACGCATCCAAAAATCGGCAAAACATTCAATGCTTCTGGTGCGCGGAGGATCTGCCGCAAAGATGCGGCAAAAATCACTGCAAAATCCATTCAATCGGTCTGAAAACGATTACAGTCAGGCGGATATGCCGCCACGACGGATTTATCTGCAGACGAATCATGTCGAAAATCATTTTCGTCATCACTCAATCACAATCGCAACGCACTCAAAATAATGCAAATATACAGCCAAATGGCGTGCTGGCAATCAATAGTGAGCAGTGTTGCTACGCCACAGCGCGATGCCAATGGCCGTTTTACCTCAAAAGAAAAGCGAACAGACGACGAGCCGCGAAAAGCAGAAAACAAATCACTGTTTAAAAGCTGGGTGGACATCCTCTGCAATAAAAAAGTAATGGCAATGATCTGACTGAAGTAGCCGGAACGGCAGCAGTAAGTGATTGGAGTGCAGGAAAAAGAACTTTATGATCTGAGTGAAGGCGTGCGCGAAAAGGTTGTCAGCCTCAACGATTGGAACAAAACAGCGCAAAGCCGGAAAAAGCTGACAGTGTCAGGCGATCCTATTCGCTTCCCGGATATGGCCGGATGCGGGTGGCACGAAGTCACAAAAAGCCTATCGGGCGAGTAAGGGCGGCAGCGTTATTTCAATGGTGCGTGACCAGAACAAACGCTGGTGGAGAACGACCGCACAATCATTGAAGAACTAAAGGAGATTGAGGAAAACACCCGTGAACACGGCAAGTCGGGGTGGGAAGGGGATTCTTTGGCGCATTAGCCGGGGCTATGTATTGGTGCAAGGGCCCTGGTAAACTCACTGGTTCGCGCATCCTTTCGGGCGAAGCTGCCGCGCTGGGTGGAAAACCATTCTGAAATCGCTGCAACGTCTTATCGGCGGCGGTGCAGATGATGGCTTCGCCATTGCCGGATGTAGGCAGGCCTGGCACACCAGGAAAACCAAAAAGCCTAAGACGCCAAAAAAGTTAAAGGCGGCGGTAATTGGCCAAAGTGGCCACCGCAATTGGGGCGACCGTAGCAGGGGGCGCAGCAAACTATTAAAGCGTCTTAACTGGCGGGAGAAGTCAGGAAGAGGTTGAGGCTAGTTGAAGAGAAGGCAAAAAGCCAAACCGGTTGAAGCCAAACAGCAGAAACCAAGTTGCGCAAAAGGTTGAAACGAAAGCGGGCGAAGAAGGTGCAGAAGGCCGAAAAGAAGCGATTAAAAAGGAGGAGAGAAGTTGTTCGCCAAACTGCGCTTGCCGTGCCGGTCATTGGTACGGGCGGCTGGTGCTGGTATGATGCAGCCGACGGCCATAACGATACGGAAGGCCAAAGCAGCATTCAACACAGAAACCAGGACGTAAGCGGCAGGCAAAAAGCGAGTATACAGCGGCCAATGTGATTAATATGGGCGGGCTGGTTTCAGGTGGGGCAGGATTGCTGGCTAAGGGGCAGTGCGCTGGGCTTCGGATGGCGTAGCGGAAAAGCTGTCATTCGACACTGGCGACATTGTTAAGTCACTGATAGCGGCGGTAAGCAACGCTAAAGACGTTTTCTTCCAGCGGCGATAAACAAATCTGATGCGATCCGCGACGGCACAAAGCAAACCACAGACGCCATCAGCAAGCTGGATAAGTCCATCAAAGACAGGGCACGGTAACAGGCGGCGATTCCGGCGAACCAGCTACCGCAGAGACAACAGAAATCTGCACGACGGCGGCCAACGACCAATACAGTCAGTGATGACCTGAACATTGGCGGCGCTAACGCCAGCAATCGTAATTTCCGCAATAACAACTTCGGCAACATTAAATATGCCAGAGTGATGCCACGCTGGAAGAGGCGAACGCCAAAGGTGAACAGACGTTTGCTAAATACGACTCGCCGGAAGAGGGAATGCGTGGCTGGCTAACTCAATTAAGCAGCTACGCTGACGGCACCAGCAAAGCGGTTAATTATCAAAGCGGACCAATGTTCGCGACATCATCACGCAGTTTGCGCCAGCAAGTGAGAACAACACAGAAAACTATATTTCAACGCTGTCGAAAAACCTCCGCGTAAGGGATAACGAGACGCTGATCTCAATAATCCTGAAGTGATGACGAAAATGATCCGTCAGATTTCTACTGTTGAGGTGGTAATCCGCAGGTAACAGATCAGTTCATTTCGCAAATGCTATCGGGACGCGACAAAGCGGCAAAGGAAAATGGAAGGGCAGTTTAACCCTGAGACGCTGAAAGCTAGAACAAGCAGCGCACGGCAAGTGGGCTGAAGGCGTTAGCGAGCACTGACCAGCGCCTAATCCCGAACGCCATACCATGACCGATAAGTTGGTGGATGGCGCGAAAGAATACGGCGGCAAGGCGGGGATACCTCACTAGAAAAGCTGGGTGAATTCCCAGGATTACAGTGATGAGCAATTAGCAAGATTTTCGGCAACGTCGAAGGTCTTCGTGTGCAGGTGCCCGATAAAGGGCTAACGCTACCCACTGGTGACAAGCCTGCCTGCCAGGAGCGTGCGGCGCTGAATCCTGATATTACCGGGTAAAGTAGCTGAGAGAAGTAGCATAACGGCTAAGACTGATAGCGTTCAGGCCAGAGTGAGCCGGAAGGCATTAAAAACTGCTGATGCTTCGCTGGTGGGTGTTGCTCGTCCTGTCGATAACGTTGTGCCGCTGGGAGTGAAGCAAACAACCCCCATCTTGTTACTTCCACCAGCGTTGTGTACCCGGCAACAGGGCTGAAAAACGGCCCCGCTGGACCCTAAAGAAGCGGAGGGAGACAAGGCTGGTTTGGCTTCGGTGGTCGATACGATGAAAGACATTGGCGGCAAGTCGCTTGATGTGATGGGCGGAATTGGTAAGAACGCACTGACCAGCATGGGGATTGATATTGATAACCCTATGCAGTGGACAGGCCAGCCAGGCGGGCGGTACTGTTTCCGGGCTAGTGTCAGGGTCTTACGGGCGGCGGTCATGCGCAGAATACGCCGCTCATCTTCCCGAGCGATACAGTGTCCTCCGCGCTGGGTAATAAATCGGGTGAACTGACCAGTAAGGTAATCACTCATTCTCCACCGCGCCACGCGCGCGCCGGTTACGATTTTGCCGGTGGTATAGCGCCGGTCGCTGCACGCGACAAGGAAACGCGCGGTAGTGATGAGCAACAAACCAGCCTCTTGAACGTATTGCAAAGGCGGTCGAGAAGAAAGAGCCTGAGAAGAAAGAGGCTAGCGTAAACCCGAACAAACCACGGAAACTGCGCAACCATCGCCGTAAAGGATATTCCAAATGTGGGGATTCGTCATTGAGCAATTATTCAATAAGCGCGCCTAGCTGCTTTTTTAACTATTTCCCTATATGCAAACATTTTTTTGAATGCAATCATTTTAAATTTATCTCTTTTCTTGAAGCGTAGCGCTTCCAGCTTTTTTTTTGAATTCAGCTTGATAAAATTCAATAGATTCCTTTGGGAATTGTCTTTTCTTATTCACCAAATAGATCGGGAAACATTTCTGCTTCAACGAAAAAACTATTTATTGAGGATCGGAGCTTTTTCAAACTCTGGGTTCTTTTTGAAATGTACCCGACTAAGCAAAAAGTTATCATGCAAAGTCAAAGCCTCATCATAAGAACTTCTGGCTTAGCGTCATGCTTTCTGCTGCATCTGACAAGAATTGGTCATATAAGCTCTTATCCATATTTTCCAGTTTTTGGTCGATTTATAAAGGCAAGCATGTATTATTTTGTTTAGCCTAAATATTCTGTAGATATTCAATAAACTTCGATGTGTGCTCAAACGCTTTTTCTGATTTGGTGTTCCTGCATCTTGTAGCTAAATATAAGTTAAAAGAAGGGTGACGGTTGGAAGCTGTAGCAGTGAAAGTCGCGGGTCTAATTTTTTCACCGAAACCAAATATCGAATTGACTGAAAATAAAAGAACCAGATACAGAAATAACATGTGGCTGCTAAAGCTATCCGCAAATTCATTTCAAATAGTCCCTTCATAATCTAAGCCTGTAACGGAAGTACAATGGAACGGATTAATTATTGATTGCAATCACTTAACAGCAGGTAGATCAGAAAACGAGTCGTATATGCTGGTGAAAGCATTTACGCTTCATCTGCAAGTTTTTGAATGCCTTGACCGGCAAACCAGAGCGAACCCTTGCTGGACTGGTTAAGCCCGTCATCCACGCGCATTAATGCTTCGTTGTGGCTTTGGGCTGGATTTCACCGAACAGACCTAACTGCGCTACGCCCTTATTGTAAAAATCCCGAACATGATGCCTGCTTTAGCAGCTGGGGGCCTTTGCCAGATTTCATCGAAAACCGCCGTGGCCATCTTGATAATATCGTGCGTGTCATTAGTGGGATCTGACATTTGGCTGCGCCTTGTTTAGAACAATATTCGCCGTATGTGTCATATCCGCTGGTACGAAAGAAGATTGTAACCGTCTTGCAAAACTGGCCTTCACCGCGTAGCTTTTCCGCCGCGCGTTCAGCAAAGGCGCACAATGACCGGCGCACATCTTCTTTATCGGTAACTTTTTTTCCCATATGAGCGACTGCAAACGATTTGCTGCTTAGTCGCAGCAACTTCTTCCAGTTCTAAACACGATTCGCCGCGTAGCTCTCGAACGGTGCGCTCAAACACTACGTTAACCTTTTCCGTATCATGCCAGTATTTGCACAGGCCAGATCAGCGGGCCGTTTTAATGCCCATTGTATTAAGTCGTTTAATGATACGTGAACCAACGCCCCAAACACCCGATACCTTGACAAGTGCCATGAACTTGCGCTGGCGTGTGGGATCAGTCAGCGCAACAACTCCACCTGTTTTAGTCCATTTTTTTGCAGCGTGATTAGCCAGTTTAGCAAGGGTCTTAGTCTGCGATATGCCTACACCGACAGTTAAATGTGCTTCACGCTGAACCCTTTCACGTACTTCGCGTCCGTACTCTTCCCATGACACCAGGCTTTCCATACCTTTCAGATAAAGCCAACTTTCATCAATGCTATAAACCTCTGTTTTAGGTGCCATTTCCTCAAGTATGGTCATCACTCTCAAGCTCATGTCAGCATAAAGCGCATAGTTTGAACTGAAGACGTTAACACCGTTCTGTTTGAAAAAAATTGCCGCACTTAAATAATGGCGCACCCATTGGTATGCCTAATTTTTAGCTTCAGCCGATCTTGCGATCACGCAGCCGTCGTTGTTGGACGCTACGACTACAGGTTTCCCTACAGGTCCGGGCGAAAACCGTCTCACACGATGCGTAAAATGAGTTCACATCACAGAGGGCGAACATAGCGACGGCTCTGCGCGGGTGAAATGATATAAGTCACAACGCCAAAAATATGTAATGGCGTGGCTTCAGTGATATCTATCGGTGGGTATTTGGGATTCATGGCCTACCAGCGATACGCGAGGATGCTTAACAAGGTTGCGCACTTTGTATTCTCCGTCCACAGCGGCGATTACAACGTCTCCATGCTCTGCAATCTTCGACGAATCGACTATTAACAAGTCGCCATCGTAAATGTGTGCATCTACCATCGAATCCCCTTCTCGACTTTTAAAAAGTAGTAGAAAACAGCTTACCGACCAGCAACTTGTTCAAATCAATTCCTGACTCATGATAGTCATTTGCTGGCGACGGAAAGCCTTTAGGTTTTAACCGAATAAAACCCGGTATTTCAGCGTCATCCGGTAACGCCTCGTTTTTCTCAAAGCTCATTTCAACCAAGTTCCACTGTTGTTATATACAGTAATAGCGAGCCGCCATCTAAATCAAGCGAAACGTTAAATACTGAGTCTGTTTGCCTATTAGTAAATCGTAGCCCCTCCTGTAAAACCTCGCCTGACAGTCGATGATTCCTCACTTTCGATAGATTAGCCACGCATTAACTGAACCCTACAGGGGTGGGCAATGAATGAGATAGACAGCCTGTTACGTGTTACCGGCGAAGGCGTAAGCGTGAAGCTAGGCGATAACGAAGCGCAACAGGCAAAGGTAGAAGAGTGGCTTCTACACGCCGGAAGGCAGCATTTATGGCCTGCCAGGGTGGGGGAAACCCGCTTCAGAAGTACAAACATGAACCAATGAATACCTTCACAGAGGTGGCCATTGAAAACGACATAGTGACGTCTATCAGGCGGGACATTCCCGATGTGCAACAACAGGTATCAGGATCGAGGCAATAGAAAAGGATTTGTACTACCTGGGAGATTGGCCTGCCGGGGTGACTACAACATCGGCTTACAGAAAGGTTAGGCATGACTACACAGGAATTATACGAAAAGTTTAATAACCTGCTGCTGGGTAATAGCTGGTGGCAGCGGTTCGTTAACAGCCAGTTCATCAAAATGTTTGCCGTGATGGGCAGTCAGGTTATTTACGCAGCGCAGGTAGCCGCCGCAAAAGGCACTGACAGAGGGTTTTATCAGTACAGCAACACGTCGATCATCCATTCTGCCGCCGCTGAAGATAAGGGCTGGTGTAGCGCGCCTTATCACGCCAGCGGTGGGTACGGCAAAAGTGTCCAACAAAACAGACAGCGAAGTTGCGCTGGCGCTCTACAGTACGCTCATTTCCGACGCGCAGTATGCCTATATGCTTATGGAGCCGATCACTCTGGTGGCAGGCGAGGTGGAGAACCGGCGTTTCAGTGAAGCAGTTAGGAGAAACAGCGAATTACCGTGGCGGTTGATAACGAAACTGAATTTCTTTCAGTGACGCTTTCTAAGGAACTGACCGCACGATGTGCGCAAATTGATGTTTACGTTACCGAGGGCGGCAAGCCCGTTCTGTGGAAATACAATTCGCAGTTTCGCTTGTCCAAAAAGACCAGTCGAGATTATGTGATGTTTTTCCGGCCAACGGAGCAAATCGGGATTCGCTTCGGTGATGGATCAACAGGCATGATGCCAGCGGAGGGCGAAAGCATCCTGATCGATGTCTGGTTAAGTGATGGCGATATTACTCTGGTTCAGGGGCAAGCACTGACGCCAAGCGGTGACTATGCAGAGCTTGCCAACAGTGCTGAAGTTGTCACGGATACGCTGATTACTAACGGGGCCGGGTTTGAAACCACGGAGGAAACCTGTAATCGTGCGCAATACTACGTTGCCTATGATGAACAGGTAGTGTGGGGGTGATTATAAACATTTCTTAAAACTGTCATTCCCGGCATGAGTTGGATTAATGCCTGGGGAGAAAAGGAGCAGGAAGCACAGGACGGTTTTAAATCAATCGCCAACATCAACACGGTTTTCCTTTGTGCTCATAAACCGGGAATGACTCAGGATGAGATTGGTGCGGCTATGCTTGCAGCATTGGCCAACGTGCCCAATGAGTTAAACAAAACTTCAAGCACGTTCAGACCAACGAGAAACCCTTTACTCTGACATGACCGGCACGGCGTTAAAAACGGTTAACCTCGTAGAAGCGGAGCGCAAAATCCGTAGCGTGCTTGAAAGTAATGCAGGCCGTGATTCAGCGGGATCGGATACGAATGATACGGACGAATATTCACGCGTAACGCGCAATAAAATTTGGGCTATCGTCAGGAAACAGAACTGCTTTCTTCGTTCAATATCTCGATCACGGGTATATCTGATGCCGTGGCGCTGGAATGACTTCGTTTATCTCGATGTCACTAACTCCACTATTACTCTGACGTACTGAGGCGAATCATGGAAGAGAACTGGTTTAAAAGCGATTAATCCCCGCAAGCAGACGTCCGAACTGTGGACCGGCCTTGCTGATGCCATGCAATCGTTACTTGAAAGCGCCGTTTTATCACTGATACAGCGAACGGCTAATCGCAAATCGCTCTTTCAATGGATAGCGAAGATTTAACAACGCGTATCAAAGCGAATTAGGGCGATTCTTTTACATCAATGAAAGCAGCGGATCATCGTTGCCAGTGCTGCTACAACAGCGCCTTGATGAAATCCACTTCAAAGGTACCGATCGCCCTATTGAGTCAACATTGTGGCGCGAGTTTAAAACCTTGCGGCAGAATGGGCACCGCTTTATGCACCAGTCGATCAGAACGTTTCTACGGCACTTATTTTGTCACGGCTGACGAACTGGAAGCGGCAAAACCTAAATACGGCGACTTTTTGACTTCACGCGGGCGTATCAACGTGGCGTTGAATGCCGTTTATGACACATTTTCAGACGTTAACCCGGAAGACGTGCTTAATGAATTTGTGTCGCAGTTTAAACTGGTGGTAGAGCCGCTTTATCCCGCTTACCATCGTCTTTGATGGCATGGGCTACCATCTGGCTTATGAAATCACTGAGCGACAAATTACTTTCACCCTGGCGGCTGTCACAACCGAGATCCGCGACGGCACATGGTATTTTCCGCCTCAAAATCGACTATTACTCTGACCGGTTTTAACACAGCGCAGCGGGTGGAAGGGACGGTAGCGGATATTAACAGGCCACTGAAACGCCAGTATTTCGCCTCGACAACCATCGCATTGATTCGTAGGGCCTGATCAGATTGGTACGCCACAAATCAGGGCCGCAAGCCGCAAAACCTGACGGGCGCTTAATCGTTGCTGATGGCGTGGCCACACACTGCAAACACTGGGTTTTCGTGGGTGTGAAGTTGAATTCACGGACGGCAATATTGACGGGTTTAACTTCCCGGACGGTCCACCAGCGTAATTTTGCCGATCACGCTTATCCTCGGCGCAAACATCAAAAGCACCTTTTTTCGCGATACTTACTAACCAGTCTTCGGCCTGTTGCCTGGCGGGCTACTTACCTCCGCCATAACTCACTTTTTTTAACTGCTCGCCATCCGCCCACACACGTTAAAGGTGATTTTATATGGCTGCTATTACGGCGGTGACTGGCGCGGGGAAACCCTTCGCGCCGCACTGCTTGATTATTTTTATACACGCCGCGCTGAATCAGAAATCGGCTTGGGTAATCGGTTTAGCCACGTGAAGGCGTATTTTGGCACATCGGCACTGGTAACGAAAATCCGGCTGGTGGCTGGACCGCGGCGGAAATCCCACTGAAGTATTCACTGAGCGATCTGCAGGACTCAAGTTTGCTGAAGTGGAACTCATTTGTACTGCTGATGAAGGACTGATTACCGTGACGGCGACGTTACAGGATGCAGTGCTGCCCGCTGATACCGCTTATGACTTCAACACTCTAATGCTGCTTGATGCTGATGATAAAGCATTCGCCGTGGTTGTGCTGCCAGCAAGACACGCTCTACCAGGGTAGAAGCTTTACGGCCAAACTCACTATTGACCAGAGGGCAAACTGATGGCCGCTGTAACAGCTTTAGGCGGCGTTGCAGTCGTCGCCGCCAATGCACAAACTGGCCTCGTAGCTGAGCGCACAATACCCGGAGCAATTCGGATCTTCTGCGCTCAACCGTAAGGCATTTGGAATTTTCGGCGCTGGTGGGTACCGTGGGTTATACCGTGGTGCCGGCACCGGTCCGAATGTTACCGTGAACTTGGATTGTACTAAACCCGGCGTTGCGTCGGTTAACGTCGATAATTTCCAGATCACTGTCCAGCTACTAAATGCGCAACCAGGGGCGCTGGCCGCTGGCAAAACGAACTTGTCATTCTTGAGGTATACGGGCAGGCGTACTGACGAAGCAGGTAGACAGCACCGCCACGCAGGAAGCCGCTTTATTCCGGGTTGTTTACGCTGGAAAGCGACATTCCGGTAAATGCCATCGAGATTGCGGCGGACGGCCACTTGAAGCGGGGCGCAAAGAGCGTGGCCGCTTCGCAAATTGATATCACTAAACGTTATCAGTATCTGCGGCGTGAGCCAATCCGCACGACATTCACGATACTTCGCGAAACGCGTTTGTTAACCGTCAAAGCCGGTAAATCACCCCCCTGCCGCTGGCTGGTGGTACCGTTACAGGTGCGCTGACGTTGGACAGATACGTTAGATGTAAAAGGTGGCGCGACTTTTCAGGGCGACGTGAAAGCTGATGGTAATGGCTATTTCAACCGGGTACGGGCGTCTACGGTATTGATGCTGGCTACCATGCGGCGCATCTTAATACTCGCCAGTTAAATTTCGGCTCCGCCAGTGATAATACGTTAACAGGTCTATATCAATGTCGTGGGTGGTAGCCCCACGGGCAAGCTAGCGATGACGGTACGCGCTGGTTCTTCAGCTTAATCGGCGCACTGAGCACGAACGGTAAGCATTCTCCGCAGCCGGTGCAGAAAGTATCGGGATTCACTACGTTACAGGTGCAACAGCACTAGCGAGCACGCTTGCGGTAGGTGGAAACGTAACTGCTAATGGCTATGGTGCATTTACCCTTCAGGTATGTCACTACTGATTAAAACCTGCCACGAAAGATTCCACCTATCATCTTCGCGGGCAAAAATATGATGCTACGAATCACTGGTATTTAGGCCAAAGCGCATCAACTGGGATGTGGTAACGCTTCAAAACCATCTAACCGCTTTTCATTGATCTGGGACGCTAACCTTGTCACGCTAGGTGCATCAACCGTCAATGCAACCGGCGCGTTGAGTGTGGCGGGAAACACAGCCTTAAGCGGCACATTAAATGTCAGTGGATTAGTTATTTGGCCTACTCGCTTCGCGCAGCACGTTATCTTGATCTGGGTTATCAAAGCACAGACGCAGCAAGTACGCAGATTACTTTACTCTGGTGCAGCGAGCACTAAAACGGGCGCAATTGTTGTAAGCGGTTCAACGCTATCTACCAGCACAATGGCTATTCAGGCTGGTGGAATTACCACAACCGGTGCGCTTTCAATAGGTGATTCTCGACTGTTTCAAAGCGGCTGCTTTTGCTGGGGATATTACCGTGGCTGGCTCAGCTATTTTGAGCGGAAATATGACTTCACTGGCCACGGCTACTGAATTGGTCTCCGGGGCCAAACACTTTGCAGTACGCATCTAATAATAACCGATACATGCCTAAAGTACGGCTTGCTGGTCTGACTGGCAATGGCGAATCGCTAATGGCCTTACAGGGATACAGTTATTCGACTGCTGGATTCGCGCCAGGTATTTCCGGTACGCGTTCTATGGGTACACTCGGTAATCATGGGCAGATGAGTAAGGGTAAAACGTATTTACTCTTATGGGTTCTGCTAGTGATGGAGCCGATTACCAGACTTTAGGACGAATTGATTTTTATACTTCTGAAGACACTACTGCGACAGGTTCAGGCGGCGAAATTCGCATTTTGGACTACACCCCAAAGGCACCACTACACCCACAACCGCTGCAATCTTTGGAAATGACGGTTCCTGACTGTTAGTAACTTTGGTTTATTCAATGCCAACGTCAACGCTCTAATTTTGAAGCCACAAACGGCTGACAGTTCATACTATTTGCGCGGCCAAAAAAGTGACGGTACTGCCCACTGGTATTTAGGCCAGTCGAGCAATGGTACGGATAATGTTACCTCAAACAACACCAGCAATAAATGGCTCATGCTAGGCGCGGATGGAACCGGCAACAGTAACGTAACCAATATGAACTTCCAGGTGGAGTTACTGTTGGTTCAGCCGGGATTAGAAGTGAAAGGAGGTGGTCCATTTAATGCCAGCTTGACATTAGGCTATCGACAGATGTTCCAGCGTGCTAACGCACCAGGTTATCAATCGTTTAGCCGTACCGAATGACATCCGCACCATCATCTGATACTGAAATCGGGCGAGTACTGTTTGTTACGGTATGACTGATTCAGACAGTTGGGGTACGGGGGCGTAATTAGGCTATCTCAGTACCTATGCTCTTAAAGGTGGGGGCGGAAGAGTATTCCTTAATGCCAACAATGATTCAATTAAGACAACGGCTGGAATAAATCTTGATGGCAGCGCCGGTACGATTACTTTACCGGTGATGCAACATTTAGCGGAGCGGTAAATTTCAACGGCATCATCAATGCTAACTGTCACGATAGCTGCATCATGTTCAGTTCATCCGACAATTTAAGCCTATCATTGCTGCAAACTATTCATCCGCAGGTAATTTTGGCTTTGGGACACCACAAATAGCGGCTGGTTATTAAGAAAGGACACCAGCGATAATTGGATCATGCCTGCCAATCTTACGGTAGGTGGTTCTATTACCGCGCCCGGCGAAATTATCTCAAACGTAAATGGCAACAACGTGCGCATGGCAAACGGCACGTATGGCGTTATTCACCGCAATTATGGCTCAAACTATTACGTTCTACTTACTGATAGTGGTGATCCGCAAGGTAACTATAATCCCTACGGCCCATCACAGTTGCTCTTCATCGGGATTGGTAACTTGGGTAATAGCGCAAAAGTGATCGGCAACCCAGAGGTCACTGGAGCCGCAAGCTCCTCGGTAATTCGCTCACCGTTTCAGGTGGCGCGGCATTTGCCAGCACTGTGAACGTTTCAGGCAAAATGACTATTGCTAACTCTTTAAGCGTAGGTAACGCAGGGACGGGTACTTTGCGTCAACAACTGCATCTCTGAATATAGGCGACCTGACACGGGGATTCGTAAGCCCTGGAGCTGGCTTACTGGATGTTTATTGTAATAACGTCGTTGCACGCTTTCAGCCTGGCGGAATAGTATTGCAAAGGCGTCGTATATACGGGGTAATGGAGCCTTATCTTAATAGTGATGGAAATGTATACGGTTCTGTTTGGGGCGGTTGGCTTAGTAATCGCCTTGCATCTATAGAGAGCAACTCAAACAGTAATGCCATGTCAGATTTGGCCGTGGTGGTCAGCAATTTAAAGCAGGAGACTGGATTGGAGCCTGGAACGCCCAGCGGGCTGTGTAATGACAGGTTTAAATTCAGATTATAATGATGGTCGTAAATGGGTATTTATTTTAGGCAATTAATTGGCCGAAAAATTAGCGGTGCTCAGTTTGGTGTTGAGATTTTGCATAATGACGGCAGCAAAAGATCATTTAAAGGCGTTAAATATGTTGGTTTGAAGTTGCACGATAAAGCATTTCCGCCGATCCAAAAACAGGATACCCAGGAACGCCAGTTACTTGTTTTGTTGATAACTTAGGCCGCGATTGGTACGACGAACGAAGATAACAAATGGGGGCGATTGTTGCTACTTTCACAGACGGTCAAATTGGTGCGTTTGAGAATGACGCTATGAAGTTTATACCCGTTGAAGGATATGACGTTTGGGAAATAGACCCTAAATGACATGCCAGAAAACAGACAAATGAAATTGTTTGGTAACTACGCATATAACGGCGAAGGTTCACAAAGTTGTAATTTCATAAAGAGTACAAGATGAGTGATTTAGAAATAGTAAACGATGGAAACCAGAATGGTGTAGGTGATGTAGCAACAATTGCGCCGGTTGAAAATTTGGATGCAGCAGAAGATATGAAAGAGGAAGAAGTCGCCCAAGTTCCTTTCCTACGCAAAGCAATGGTGTTGTCTGCCCGCGCTGGTGCAAAGCATACTGACTCATGCCTGATACGTTTGTCATGCCGGGTTACACGTTGGTGGCGCTGGAAGAAAACACAGTATGCGAGCCGGAATGCTTTATGACGAAGCAACCGGCACTTTCAGCGTATATGTGCCGCCTGAACTGGAAGCAGAAGACGAAACGGCAGAAGAAACAGTGACAGAGCAGACTAACAAGCTGAGAGTGAAAATACTGAAGCTGAAGCAGCCAGTAGCGCCGAATAAAACAAACTTCTATGGGGGCCAATAGGCCCCTTTTTACGCCTGAAATTCTACTCGCTTCCGCAAAAGTCACTTTTGTTAACCTCGCGCCGCAGCTTATTCGATGGAGGAAAGATTGTGTACAGCAGCATAAACACAATCGCTATTGCGGCGCTGCTATCCCTGCTAAGCGGCGTAGCTGTTTTCTTACAGGGGGTGCGAGAGGAAAGGATTAAACGGGACTGGCTGAATTTTTTTCACCGAACTAAGCGTTGCGTTTGTTTCCGGGGCAACTGCGTATTTCCGCGGCGGCTCATTACCAATGGGAAGAGGCGCTTTTTCCCGTCGGTACTCCTGGCGAGCAATAACGGTCGAGACAGTGACGAAGGGTAAGGACATGTTTTTACAGGCCATTCAGGCGATTTTCATTAAGAAGGGGCCCAGTGATCCGTGAGGTTTTTTTAGGGATTGTGATTACAGGCGGCGCTTGCTGACCGCTACGGGCTGGAAGCGTAAGCAAGCTGTTATAAGTGATATTGGTGAAGAGGAATATCAGGACGACGATAACGTTATTCGTTTCCCCGTCAGTTTTAAAACCTCGCGCTCGAACATTAAAGGCGCGCAGGTTGAGTATTGTCTTCGCGACAAAAACGATCCTTCAACGGTAATCACTGGCAAAACGCGATCCCTGTTTTTTCCAAAAAAGGCGTAGCGCGTGAATACCTTTTTTCAGTCGCAAATATCTTAAGGCAGGTAATTGGGTTTTGCAGGTGCGCATGACGCACGGCGACTGCCGCGTAAATCCGCTTTATCGCCTTTTTCCAATCCAGACTACACAGGAAAAGAATTTTATCTGCCTGCCGACAAGGTGGTGATAGCAGATGATTAATCTCAATTCGAAGAACGGTAATCAATACCATCTTCTTGATTATAACAATCTAAACGAGCGTGGCCTGACACCACTTAAAAAGGCGATTGAGAGAAGTGGTGTAGAGATTGCCAAAATCATCCAGGCTGGCACCGCACGCCGTAAAGATGGCGTGGCCATGCGCACGTTTGGCCTCAAAGTAATGGATGAGCAAGAAGTCACGGTACAGGTAAACGACACTGGCGACGTCTCCGCAATCAGCCTTAACAAGAAAGCCGTTCCCTATACCGGCGCGCAAATCTGAGTGAACTGGCAAAGGTTATTGCTGATGCCATCAAGGCCAACGCTAATACCTTCGCAAAATCACTGAGCGCAACTGGCGCGTGCTGCTAAGCCGCAGGATGGCCAATCAAAGAAGCCCGCCGTTAAATCTAATGCGCAGCGCCTGGCTGAGCAGAACGCCCGTATTGACGCCGCTAAAGCCAATATCCAGACCGTACAGCAGTTTTACGCTGAGCGTGAGCAGGCAGCGACAAGCACCCGAACGAAGATGGAAACGGCAAAGACCGAACTGAAGTCTGAGCAGGCGCGCAACCGTCAGCCAAAGGGTGAATTAGAGCAATTGCAGGGGCAGAAAGACGATGATTAATCCTTACCATCCAGTAAACGGCATCGCCATTTGCGATCGCGCTGATTATGACGTAAAGCCGCTGAGCGATACGCAGATTGACAGTCTGATGTCAGATGACGAAGACGCACTTTACTTGAGCCGACCACGCTTGAAGACATCGAACACACGTATTTAGGCGAGCATTTAACTGATGCAGGCGAAACGGCGATGTTCGAAGCCGTCAGCACCACTAAACAGCGCCTGGCACAAACCATGCGCGCTTTTGTGCGTGTTCTAAATCGCGGTTTAAACGGCACTGGCATTACAGCAGGCACCCATGATGCCGGTACGGACGAAACCGGATTAGCGGTTGTTGGCGGCGCGATGATTGGCAACGTGCGTAAGGTGTCCGGCGTGCCGGTCATGACTGCAAAAATCCCTTGCACCGATGGTCAGAGCGTTTCACTTATTTTTCACAGTCCGACCGCAGACGGCGCGAAGCTGGTTAGTAGTGATGCGCTGGTTGCGTTTAAGTTTCTTCTTAACAAGCGTGATGTGACACATGTTGTCGCACCGATTGGCGGTCGCGATATGTCGCTGGACCAGACGGCGCAAACTCTGTCGAATCTCATCGAGCGAAACCTGCCAAATTCCAGAAACTGCAAGAGACGCACAGCAAGTTGAAAGCCAGCGCAGAGAGCGCAGAGGATGAAGCGAATAAGCTGGAAGCACAGGCAGCAGAAGAAATGGCTAAAGCTGATGCTCTACGTGATGCGCAGCCCGCGCTTGATAGACAACTTAAGAAAACCAACGCCGCGCTGAATCGCATCAAAAAATCCAATGGCGATTTGGAACGGCAGATTGCCGATCTCAAGGCTAAAAGGCTTCTAAGCAGGCAAATCAGGGAATTGAAGCAGGCAATCAGCCACCAGCGCCAGAAGACAAGCCCGCAGAAATTAGCAATTCTGATAAGCGGAACCAGAATCATCCGCCCCCGATATCGCAAAGCAAACCGCAGCAACAGATCGTGACAACCTGAAAGCCTTTGTAGGTGCAAGTGCGAACATTACGGATGCCTACGACTTTTACCGTTGGTTCTATCGCACGATGGGCACGGCGTCTGATCCGAATCCATTGAAACGCAGCGGCGAAGGCAGTTTGAGCATGGATGACTGGATGCCGCGCCTGAAAGCGGCATTTCCGAACGTGCCTGCAACCGGCGATGTTGAAGGCGACCAACCTACGCAGCAGGCATGGTTTGAGGCAATCTACCTTGATATGTTCCCGCCATCTGAAGCAAGCCAATATACTGAACAATCGGGCAACACCGGCACTACAGACGACGCCAGTAAAACAAATCTGTTTTATTACGGAATGAAAGCGCGTCCGAACTGGAAACCGCGCGGCGCTGTTGAGCAGTGGCCTGTAGAAGAGGCGAAAAGTTTACCCGTCATACAGCACAAGGGCGTAAACAAAATGATTACCGCTGGGGCGTTGTTGCATATGCAGAGCCGCTAAGCGAAACCAAAGTTTACGATTACGAGCTGGTGGACTTCCAGGCTATTACAGCCCCATCTGATGCGCGCGCGATATGGGATGAACTTACCCCGCTAATTGCTAATTTCAAACTCGATAATCCTGAAGCCACTGATAAAAATTTCATTAGCCAGTACCTTAAATTCAACGCGCCGGATTGGGATAAACAACCGCAGTCAGTGAAAGATGCGGGGGAGCAATGGCCTTTGCGCGTGCTCGCACGCACCAGCGGAAAACCACGTTTGATACCTTCAGAGAATTGTATGACAGCGTGCCAGCAGCGGTCCGACCGGAAGCAGCAGCGGCAGAATCTGACACTCAATCGGCTGTAATTGAGCCGGAAAACGGCGCTGTGAACGATAGCCGGGAGCACCAAAATTCACAGACACAGCCTGATGGCACTCCAGATTTCGAAGAGCCGGAGCGACTGATCCGTCTGCTATTGCAGCGAAAAAGTGGGTGATTTAATCGGTTGGGCATGGGACCTCGTAAGCGCATGGGGCCATGCCCTGGGTTATGACTCGCGCCAGATGGATGAGATTGCGAATTATGTGTCAGAACATGCCACGCCTGAATATCTGACCGCCGTTAATGAAGCGATGAGCACTGGCAAGCGTATCCCGAAGGTGGAAGAACTAAACAACGCCGCTGAGCATCAGCAGGAAGAAGAGGAAGCACCATTGAACGAAGCCGATACAGCCGCACAGGCAGGTATTGATTACCTTCACGGGCTGCTTTCCTTCCAGTCAACCGATCCGGCCAGCATTGACGCTGAACTGGCGAAGGTGGAAGACATTGCCGCTACGCTGACCAACGCGGGCCAGATGGATGAGAATGAAGATTTACTGAATCACGTAGCCGATCATCTCGTTAGCCTGTCTGTAGCCGTGGCGCAAGGAGGCAACTAATGGCTTTAACCGCCTTAGAAAAAAATCCGCCTCGGTCGCCAACTAAACCCGTTGATTCTGGACGCAAACGGCGCAACCGGCTTACGCAAAATTACTATCGGGCGGCAGATTAACGCTCTGTTAATTCAGTTAGGTTATGGAAGTCATACTGCCGCAGACAATACCACCCCCGGCAGCAAACGAAACCACGCCACCAGCAACTGCTAATGACTCTGAGCCGCCAGAACCCGCCAAACCTGAAATCGTGGCGGCGTTTTTGAATGGTGATTACGTCACTCAAGACAGCGATGATTTCACTCAGACGTTAACTCAACTGGAGCCGTATCTCGATATTTTCCTGACAATGGATGACGTGTTGGGCGGGGCTTCAGACTGGTTACGCGAAAAGTACCCGGAAGCGGCCTGATAATTTATGCCCGGCGCAATGTCGGGCTTTTGGTGGTGAATATGCAGCAAACCGTATTACAACAAATCCAGAGCGCGCCGACCGTTAAGTCGCTTATTGCCGTTATTCGTCAGGCATTCAATCGTGGACGCAGTTCATTCGTGGTGACGGCCAAAGGGGATGAAGTTAAAACCCGATTCAAGCTGGTGGATGCTAATGATCTGCTTGTGTCCAATCATCAGGATGGGCGCATAAACGAAAACTATCCGCAGGAACTTCAACCGCGAGATCGCACTCGCTTTTCCAGCAAACCCAAGTGAACAACATTTCCCGATCTCTTCGACCGGCGCAATTGACTGATTCAGGTCTGTCCAGCCACGGATCACCTATTGTCGGACCGGATAATGTTGTCGAATCCGGTAACGGTCGCACAATGGGGATTATTCGGGCCTATGCAGAAGGCAAGGCTGATAACTATCGTGAATTCCTCATTAAGAACGCCCGCAGCTACGGTATTTCAGCCGCAGATGTAAAATCCATGCAAAGGCCCTTGTTAGTGCGTGAGCGCCTCACAGATGTGGACAGGGCGCAATTTGCAAAAGACAGTAATTTGTCGGATCTGCAAGAAATGTCAGCCAGTGAAAAAGCTTTCGTGGATGCGGAAAGCATTACCCCGGATATGATGAAGTTGTTTCAACCTTCAGAAAGTGGTGATCTGCTTGCACGGTCAAACGATGGTTTTATTCGAGCTTTCGTTACGCAGATTGGCGCAACGGCAGCGGCAGGTTTGCTGACAGAAGACGGCAGGCCTACACGCCAGTTAATTGACCGATTACAAAACAGCATTTTCGCCAAAGCGTATAAAGACGAACGCCTTGTGAAAATGGTGTCCGAGGAACCTGACCCGGATATGCGTAACGTCCTGACTGCGCTTAATACAGCAGCGAATGATTTTGCCCAAATGCAGATCCTTTCCGGCGATGTACACAAAGAAACGGTGAGCACGCTGGTGGATGGAACTGAAGACGTTGCCAGCCTCGATAAGAAGGCGCTCGGCGCGCTCAAAGAGGCAGTCGATTTGGTTCGCCAGGCAAAGGAAACAGGCCAGCATATTAAAGATGTGATCGCTCAATTAGGTATGTTCGAAAATGCCAGCGATGAAGCAAAGGCGCTGGCGCTTTTATCGTTGATAACAACCGTTCAGCGAAGCGAATGGGCAAAGCTTTTAAGCTACTGGCCGATAAAATTAATTCGAACTTACCCACCAGCAGCAGGCAATGGGCGACATGTTTGGCGGCGGTGATGTATCGCTTCAGGACATTTTGCGACAGGTATCGGATGAACTTGAGGCAGAAGGGGGCACCGGCTTAGGCGGACTGTTTTGACATGAATAGATATTAAAAACGCATATTTGGGATGCTTAAAGTTCCATATCAAAGAGTAGCTTTAAGATTATTCCTGGTTGGGATAAAGTGTCTATATATTTCAGTCCGTTTTAGAGGGTCGCATTTTTAATGAAGTTCAGATTCGTTTCGATCATTCTTATGTGCTTTTTAGTGACCAGTTGTGCCACAGAAAGCAAATATAAGGCTGCACTGAATACCTGGCTTGGCTCATCTGAAATAAGCTTGATTCAGGCATGGGGCCTCCACAGCAAGCATATGAAACTGAAGGACATAAATTTCTTGTTTATTCAAACTCATCAAACATGTACTTGCCAGGAACCTCCCAACTTATCAAACAACTTTGATAGGTAATACTGCCTATACTAACGCTTATGGCGGTACGCCCGCGATGAATGTGGCTATGTCTTGCACTACAACTTTTGAGGTAGTAAACGGAGCTATAACGAACTGGCGTTACCAAGGGAATAATTGCGTTTCAAAGTAAACCATTTCCCGATTAATACTAAAAAACCCGCCAATTGGCGGGTTTACTGTTTCTGGTCTTGGTTACACGCCCGCGCGCAACATGCGGCCTAAATCATCATTTTTCTTAGTTGTCTTTTTAATCAGGTCATTGCATATCCACTCTCTGCCGTTGGAAGTTATTTCAACGTCGGGTCGGATGGCGCGGCGGTCAGCGGTTATTTTAAAACCCTTAGACAATAACAAGTTGCGGTAACGCTCTAATTGGTTGTTTTGCGCGATTGTCATCATAATTTTTAGCCTTTCGTTAGGATGCTCTTTTCGTCAGGTAGTGCGGAGGATCGCCGCCACGTCTGCTACTTTTTGTTTAACTAGGAAGGCGCCCGTAAATCTTTCTGCAAGAGTTTGAAGTCTTTCGAATCGTCAGTCAGCGCCTGCAAAAAGACTAATGCGCCTTCGATATCATTTCCTTCAAAACCTAATGCAGTTGCATTAATTACAACCTGATTGAGTAATGATTTATGCACTTCAATCAGGTTATATGCCTGACGTAATAGCGGGGCGTTCGCAGTGTCTACCTTAGCCAGATCCCACAATTGAGTAGCTACCGGCACTGACGCTAGTTGCGTGTCGGACATACCTTACATTTTCCTATTAGATAAATAGACATTATCCAGCGACTGTACAACGGAAATATTTGAAACACAATTAATTATTAGAAAAATAGACATAGAAACCCGGTATTCGCCGGGTTGAATGTGTAGTGCTGTATGCAGGCCGTTTGTGTTAACGAAGTTTGATGTTTTCGCTGTCCAAAATGTCGGGGAGAAGGTGAAGAATTTCCTCCTGCGTAAGAAGTGCATTACCTTCGAACCAGCTTCATGCCCGCACAAATAACCGGCATGAAAAAGTGTTGCTACGTTCTGATTAAGCGCAATATTTTTCCATCGGTCCATCTGTTCAAGCGCCAGCAACACGTTATCGGCACTAAAAATCTCATCCGCTTTATCCAGTAAAGCAGCGTAATCCCGTGGAATAATATCAATCCCTTCTTGCGCGGCGACCATTTGGCTTATCTCAATCGCTAACCTGCGCATTTTCGCCAGTGTATCGTCGATCCCGTCTCTCATAGTCCCTCAGTCTTTATTGATGAAAGGGGTGCAATAACCCTTGTGAGTATATCCATCACACGCATGGATTCTGTTACGGTTAGAGGCGCACTGCCAAATAATTATCAATTAGTTTAATGATCATGATTCCAGCATATAGGACTGACTCTTGCCAATCAATTTTCTATTAGAAAAACAGATTAAGAGTTAACTGAGGAAGTTACGCGATGGTTAAGCGAATACTTTTAAGCTTTTAAGAGCCAGGGCCTTTAGGCGTTTGAAGCAGGGACTACAACTAAAGCCAGTGGGGCCATCCGGCCCCAAAGAGTTAAGCAACAATGCCACCAAACTCTAGAAATTTCTGCTGAATGACCGCCAGTGATTTTGTCGGCTGGCCATGTGGAGAACCTGGCAGGGATGCCCAAATATCACAGCATTTCTCAGCAAAGGCTTTCATATCGCCACGATCAACATCTGTAAGGGCTTTTGCTCACGAATGATTTGCAGAGCAAGACGATCCTGCGAGGCCGGGCTAAAATCCGGCAGGCCAAGCTGTTTTTTATAGGCTGGCCACCAGCGGTACATTTGTTGATAACGACCGGCTGCATTTGATGTTGCGCCTGATTTGCTCCATACCTTGCTGGGACGGCCATTAGCAAACGGGTGATCTCGGTAGTCAGTAAAAACTTCACCTTTTTCGCCCAAACCCGTCACGATCACGTCATAGCCATTGTTGCGAGTGAAAGGACTGGTGCTGGTGCCTTCACAAAATGCAATCACGTCTAATGCGGCTTTACGGTTCGCTTTCGAAATATCGGTCATAACTCAACTCATTGTCATATCGGCAAAATTGCCGCCGCGTATGCTATTAAAAGTGAGTTTTAGGACCGGTTAGCGGCCTTTAAACATGTCACGAATTCTGTTCAGATGGCCGCTAATGATTTCAGGATTCTTTTGGGCGTTAGCCTTTGCCAATTCAAGAGCTGCATCGTGTTCACGGTTTGCTGATTCGAACCGGTTACTGTTGTAGCTGGTCTGTGGAGCGCGTTGTGTAGAGCGTTGTTCAGTGCGTTTCTGAGTCTTAGGAGTTTTGCCGGTATTCCACCCCATCGCTTCCAGTTCGTCGTCTGTGGATACAGCTTTAGATTGAACGTGTTTTCTGCGGAGGTATGCAGCGCGAGTTAGCTGAGCCGCTTCTTCTTCACGCTTTTGGCGGGTTTCCGTCAGGGCTTTGTTGGTCATAGCCTTGCGTTCCTGGCCTGTTAAAGAATTCCTTAAAATGGAATGAAGCTTTTCCGAGCCAGTGCGAGGAAGGTTTTTATTTTCTTTTTCTGGTTTGTTAACAACTACTTCTTGTGGGTCATTTTGACCTGGGGATGACGGGACAATCTGTCCTATGGGGACGCTTTAAAAAAAGCTTTAGCCGCATCGAGAGATAGGATCTTGCGAAATGTTTTTTTAAAAGGTGCCAGAGCCTTATCTACCAGTTTTGACAGTTCAGCCTGAGCGATAGTGCGAAGGTTTTTAATGCTTGCCGGTGACAATTGCTCGGTGAAAAATGAGCGCGCTGCTGCGATGAATTCCGGTGCGAAGGTATAAACATTTGGCTGGTGGCCTTTAATACTGTCGGTCACGGTAGTACGGGTCATAATCCCGCTTGCCTCAATCACTCGCATGTAACGTTGAACGCTTTTGGCACAAACATCCGCTTTGTGGCCATCGTGGCTTTGCTGTAATAGAGCTGGTATGCCTCAGATGCTGCCGCAACGTTACAAATCTTCGTCAGAAAATCAGAGGCAGTACGAGTGATAAAGCGCGAAGCCATCTGACGAACAAAGAATTCCAGCGCGATCCCGGTGACGTTACCGGCGCGAATATAGGGATTTGCAGAAGTTCTTGATTTTTTTACGACTGGAACCGATTTTTCGCCGGTCAAATTATTGTCAGGTGTGGTCGCCTGCGATAAAATTGCGGGCATGGGCATTACGATGTTCATACAAACCTTAGATTCAGTAGTCGAAAGGTTGCTGTGAGGCTGGCGGGCCAATAACAGCAAGCAGATAAAGCAGTTCTGCGGAGAAAGCGTCAGTTAATCTGGCGTTTTTTTCGTCCGAAATTCAGATCAATCTCAGATCCCGCAACTGCGCGAATCATATTTGTCTATTAATCTAATGACAAACTGTTTGTTGTTAGATTAATACCAGATGAGTATTTTTTTATCGATCACCTGATCTTATAAACAGTCTTTAAGTGAATCCCTGATCGCATGATCAGGGATAGATTGGCGGCTTAGAGTAGACTCATACCGTGAGGGGTGATGATAGGCGGTGTGCCTAATGTTACATGGCGGCTTGGGGCCGGAGCCGGTACGTGGGGAACGTTATTGTTTCCCAGCGGAAGCGATGATAATCCACCTCCATTGATAGACTCAAACATTGCGGCTACCTCTTCTAAGTGCTCAGGCGTACCCAAATTCAGAAGGGCGTTTTTTTGCTTTTCAGACATAAAGACCGGCAGTACACGCGATGCCATATCCATCATTTTCTCACGGCGTTCCTGCATTGCATTTGCACTTTCAAGCATGGCAACCTGATTACGACAGAGTTCCTGCAAATCTAATAATTGCCCCTGCATCATCAACATTTCAGACTCATACCCAGCCACGCGATGCGCAGTTTCATACATTGCGTCCTCGCGCTTCATGATGTCCATATGAGAAAGCAGAGCCATCGCAGCTTCAGCACTGTATCCAGCGTTAATAAGGCTTTCAACGCGCCACTGGTCCACGTTTGTGACGCTTTCGAGCATGGCATGGCTTCGGCTCAAGCTTGGATAATTTGGCGTATGGACATAATCAACGCCGCTAAAGCCTTTTACATATGACTGAGTAGGGTGATCGCTGCCTTTAGTTGCCCATGACCAGCCGCCAGCCATTGAGCGATCCATTGCATCCACTATGCGCCCAGGCTCTGTATCAAGAATTTCCTGCGTATGCTCAACGATGCCGTTGTCATCAATTGAAATAGCTAACGTGCGGTTTGATGGTACGTTCTGAAGAACAACCTTTTGTCCGTCAATTGTAACCGTGCAGGATTCAGGCAAATCCAGACTGCCGGTTTCTCTATGGTACAAAGCGCGGTTGGTGTGCCCGTAATATCCGAACATTTCACCCAGCGCGATTCGCTCTTTTACTTCTGGTAATGCAAGCGTGGCCCGCACCGCAGCAACAATATATTTGCGCCCGTTTTGAGCAGTGTGCTTTCTGATGTTATCCACCAGTGAAAAGCTGTCTGTAACTGTACGAAGGGTCTTTTCTTTACCCATGATTTCCCCTAACTAAATTTCCATTGCGACCAGGACGGGGAAATGTATCGCAAGTGAGTTAAGGTATCTGACTAAAAAACTAATTTAAAAATAGATGGATAATTATTTATTAGAAAATTAGACTCACTTTCAATCTCAACAAACATTTGGCTCTTTAAAGTTCAAAAATTCTAAGGTGATAGCTACCCGTGCGGCAGGAAATGATCACCAGGTCGTCACCGTCGAAAGTAAAACGCGGGCCTGCCGTCGCAAACCCTGTACATATTGTCCCCTGGCGCAGAGATTCAGTGGGTGAGTTTCCGGCTGAAGCATTCAGGCATTCAGCCAAAACCAGTTATGACCAGTCGTTTAGTGTTTTTGCGTGTCATGATTCTGGTGTAGATCATGCGGCAACCTGCGCAGGTTTTATCTTGAGAGGTGCAGAAAACAATCTCGCGATTCGCCTGGCTTACATTCGTGGCGAAGTGCCAGAAGTCACTGATGGTGGTCACGCACTTTTTGAAAATTACAAGGAAATGGCCATCGCTAATGGCGTGGAAGAACATGATCCGGTTTTAGTAAGATGCCGCTGATAAATCTTTATCTAAAATTAAGGCCGCATTGCGCGGCCTTTAGTTATGCCCTGATTAATTCATCAAGCAACGTTGCCAGTTCGCTTTGTGTGAAATCACCAAATCTAGGTTTATGCGGGGCGCTTTCCATCATCGGATCTTGTTCGGCTTTCTGAGCCTGAAATTCCTTATAAATTTTATTCACCGTTTCAACCGGCATTTTCAGGCTGTCGGAAAGTAAAGATGACATGAGAGTAGGTGAACCAGCCAATTTAGGGTTGTTCTGCATCGCGTCCAGAATGCCCACCAGCGCCGAAATAAAGTTAACGTTACTTTCGCGCTCACGGTCGTTCTCTGCCTGTATAGCAGTGTTGTTTGAATTAAATTCAACACGGAAAGGGCGATTGTTCTGTTGGTAAACTTTGCCGTATTTGAAAGCGCAGTGAATATCCAACACGCGATATATTGTTGTCATTGCAGCATTGCGAATCCATAACCCGCGCTGCGCACCCTGAATTGCTGTTTGCGCCCAGCCACCTTCCCCTAATCCACCGGCCATTTGATCGGACCAGCCCATAAGAGACGCGTCCGAACCAACTGAGGCGCATAACTGACGCAGGTGAAACATTACATCTTCAATGCCATTGATATCCACCGGGATCTGTTGCGTATCGAACGTCACGCCGCCTTTAGTGCCCATTGTCGGGATAAGGTGGTTAAGTACCGTTGGCATAGTATTGCCGTTACGGGAAAGCCGAGAAATTTCATCCATGCTTCGCTTAAGTGACTGGCTAACGTTACGCAGGTGTGTAGCGGCGTTTGCCGGGTCGAGTTCGTCAGTTGTCAGTGCAATCAGGCGGTCAATAGTTGCGGCATTACGACGCGCAGCTTTCAGTGCACGTAGAGAATCACACAGATTAATGTATGGCTCATAACTGTATTCAAGAAAGCTAGTGCCATAGTTTTGTGTCTCTGATAACACACGATACGCCGGGTCCTGCATCAATGTGTAGCTGGTTGAGCCTGTAATAATCGGACGGTCATTGATGTCTGGAACCCAATAGGGGTTTTTCATGGAAATCATATCCCACGGCTTCGCCAGGATACGCTGATACGTTTGGGGGTCGAGAAGGTAATCACCAGTAAATCCAGCCAAATCACCGCCACGGTAAAACTCACTAATGAAATGAGGCAAGGTGTAGTAACTGGATTCGAATGCCTGAATACCTTTTCCTTCTTTCGCATAAGGGCGAATGTACGCGACGCCGAAAGTGGCCATGATGATTGCCCAGGACGGCAGGCCGGTATTTAGCATTTCCCTAAATCGTTTGTCATTTCCTTACAGCGGTTAATCGTCTCGGTGTCAGACGGGTCAATTGGTGTAAGGCTGAAGCAAAGGCCGCTTTTTTTGTCCACGGATAATGCGGATGAAACGTGAATATTCAGTGCCGTCGAAACGATTGGTGAACGCATCATCTGGTCAAATAATGCATAACGAGCCATGCGATCCGTGGGCATAACTACGCTTGCTGACATGCTGTCACCAGCGGATGACATGCCCGTGTTCTGATCGTCAAAAACACCTGGCAGCACAGAGCGCGACACAACACCGCGCCTGCTGGTGGTCATAGGTACGTTGTTAATATGATCGCCAGCATCATACCCGCGCATGAGCCGTTTCAGGGCGGCAATTGGATTGTTAGAACGAGGTTGCTTCACGGTTGGAAAACTCACTTCGGTTACGGTTTGCATTGGTTCGCACCATAACCGATGTGAGTTATCAAGAACTGTGAAGAAACAGAGTTGAGAAATAGATGGAACTTTAATCACATAACCCTCTTTCAAAAGAGGGCTATTATTATGTTTAATAAAAATCAAAGATTTTCATTTAGGAGTGCCATATATAGCTTCATATAATCCACCTAGGCAACCAATAACAAAGTCTCGGGCATCCATATCTTCCCTAACAATTGACATAATTTTTGATTCATAAAAATTTTTATTAGGGCAGTTGAGTTTTTTTATTATTTTATCAATGACGCCAGTCCTTCGAATCGAGTAACGTTCTATAAGGAACTTAGAATCTTGTCGATGTATTGCTTGCTTATAAATTTGTACTTCTTCTGCATAGATGTCACCTGCATCAATTTCTATTATTTTATTAGTAAACCCCTCCTTATTGTTGGGGGTGAATTCATTAAATCTCCACCTAACGGCTTTGTTTACAGCTAAGCTGCATAAGTCTGTAAGCCTTGATTCATTATCTAATGTTTTTATTACATCGAGGTTTATTTCTGATAATATTTTTTCGTCAACATTAAATGTTGGTCCAAGGTGTGTTATGAAAAACATTATCATCTGGGGGTGATAGAAAATAGACTCTATAGAGTGATATTTCAATGTATAGATTCCATCATCCCTTAATTTTTCTATTTCTTGGGTTTTTTTATTGTCGTTGTCAACCAGCCCATAGGCATTAATCCATCCCAACCTATCATTGTTGCGAACACCTCTAACCGACACTGAAACATCTTCACAACCTTCTTTAGATATAAGTGTAACCTCTGGAAATACGGCTTTGTACAGGCCCATATCTAGGCTAGTATTTACTCCTTCAATAAATAAAATTTCTTTTCTTGCGCCTAGGATATCTTTTCTTATGTGCTCTGGAATTAGTGTTGGTTCGGTTAAATATTCAACATCCCATGACTCTGCTATTTTATCAACATAGTTACAAGAATTTACTAACAGGACTTGAGAGCCATCCATGTCTGAAGCCAGTCCTATGTCATGTGTAGAAACTATAAAATAACAGTCAGGTCTAATAGAGATTAATTCTGATAAAAGAGGGGAGGATATTGATCTATGTAAATGTCTTTCTGGCTCATCGATAATGAATAAAGTTCCAGGTAAAGAAGATATAACATCGGCGGATATGATTATTGCATTCTTTTCACCATCAGAAAGCTCAGATACGGAATACATCGATGGTGGGTTGTATCTAGAGTTCATTGCTATAATATTATCTTCGTGGTCATGATAAATGCTTATTGGCATTCCAGATGACTTTAACACAGAATTGATTTGCGTTACTGGGGAAGGCGGAGCTTCTACCGCCCCATTAAAATCCCTAGCGTCAACTTTAGCCGCAAGATCTCTATTCCTTCTGTTTACACCTTTTTTTAATCGTATGATTGGTAATTTATTTTGTCTGTTATCGTTTATCTTCCACCGATATTCGCTTGTATATTTTACATTTGTGTTGAGGAAGCTTAAAGTTTGCTCGTACTCTGCATTTGACATATCAATTACAGCATCATCGAACCATACTTGGCGATGTGCGGAAAGTAATACCATTTTTTGACGATCATCTAATCTCTGCATGATGTTATATATAAGAGAAGATTTGCCAGATCCATTTGGTCCCAAAATGAAAAGTACGCTTCCTTTTTCTAAGGAAATACTTTCATTCTCCTTGGTTTGAGTGGGTATTTTTATTTGAATTAAGTCAGACAATTTATATCCTTATTTATTAGCAATGACTGCTTGCTTAAAAAATGCAAGAAGGGTAAAGCATTAAAAAATCAAATCCACTTTATAAATCAACTAAATACTTCATGGGAATAGAAGCAGTTGAAAGTCTAAAAGTAAATTAATAGTTTTTCAAATGACGATCAAGTGGATGTTTTAGGCAGGACATATTTCATATCAGGTACCAAAAACTCACTTCGGTTACGGTTTGCAGTGGTTCGCACCATAACCGATGTGAGTTTTTGGAGATTAAACGTGGCAACACCAGAGAAGCGCGGGCAGGTCAGCAAGTTGCTGATGTCCGTAAGTAACATCAAACAGATCGTGCGCTTAATTAACAGCCTGTCGAATTCCCGGCAGGCTGTTTCTTTTGGCGTCGAAAAACGCGATGGCGTAAGCATTGAGCGCGAGCGCCGAGAAGCTAACCAGGCGGCAATTGATTTACTGGCAACCTTAAAGCCAGACGAAAAACTAACTGACACTCAGCGAGCAACGCTTGCAGGCTATACAGGTAAAGGTGGTATTGGCGGAAGCGAGTATGAGTATTACACGCCTCAGTACGTGGCAGAGGGCATGTGGGACATGTTGGCAGCGTATGGGATAAACGGCGGCTTAGGGCTAGAACCTTCAGCCGGGACCGGGGTATTCCAGGAAACGAAGCCAAAAGGCATGGTTATGCAGGCGGCGGAACTTAGTGACACGTCAGGGCGCATTAACCAGCTACTTCACCCGGAAGATAATGTATCGATCACACCGTTCGAGGATCTTGCACGCATAACGCCGGATAACACGTTCGATCACTGTGTAGGGAACGTGCCGTTCGGCAGTTCACGCGGCGGGTATGCCGAACGAGATCCGGCTTATAAAAACGAGTCGCTGGCCGGATATTTTGTTCTGCGTCCAATCGACAAGGTTAAGCCTGGCGGGCTGATCACTTTGATTGTGCCGAACGGACTGACACACAACAGCGGTGATAAGAAATTACGTGAACGGGTATCACGTAAAGCGGAGTTTTTGGGCGCGCACCGTTTACCGTCTGGCACGTTTGCCAACAACGGCACAGCAACGGTCGTTGACGTATGGGTATTGCGAAAGCATACAGAAGAACTGGCGGAACGTATCGAGGCCGGGGAAGACGCCATTCTGCGCGAGGCTAACGTACTGTGGGATACCTTCATCAATGGCAAATGGTTTGACCGGGAAGGGAAAAAATTTATTCACGGCACGATGTCGATAGAAGGCAAAGACAAGTTCGCCCGGATGGTGGTTAAAGCTGATGGCCAGGTAACACAGGCATCCATCAAATCGGCGCTGGCCAGACGTTTTGAAAGCCGCATTAATTGGAATTTGCTGGCATTAAGCGAACCAGTTATACCGTCCGTGGGTGAAGGCGAGAAAAAGCTGATTAATGGCGTCTGGAATGAATTTATCGGCGGTCGCTGGCTGGTGGATGACAATGCGAATTACGCTGCGCTCGATGACGTGGCTTACGGCGCAAAAAAATTATGACGATCTTCGTTCCCGCGTGTCCACCAGTGAGGGCATTCTTACGCTGAACATGGCGCAACTGGAGAACATAGTTAAGCGTTTTCCTGACGTTTTTCCGCAGGAATACCAGAGTACGATCCGTTTCGCTATGAGCCAGAAACCGGCAATGCGCGAGCGTGTTTTACGTGGTTCAGTTATTGGTGCCCGTATACGCATCATTCAGGACAAAATTGCCACTGGCTACAACGCTGAATCGCTCGATCTGGAACTGGCTGACCTACAGAAACAGGTGGGTGAGGAAGTACGCCGCAGCGGCAACCCGCACCACGGAAAATCAGCCGCGCTGAAGGGTGAAGGAGCAGCAAACTGGCTGAAGTTTAAAGCCAGCGTGACCAAAGACGGACAACTGACGGCACTGATAACAGGCACGCTTGAGGCAGGCACGGCAAAAACGCATGATGCTACTGATCATGAGCAGGTGTTACGCCATCTCTTCAACCAAATTGATTTAGATCCAATTGAACTGAGCGCATTCCGTGAAGCTTTTGAAGGTGAGTTGCCGGAAAGTGACAGTGAACTGCTAAACCTATTGGCGCAAAAAGACGGGATCGCCGTTCAGCCAGATGGCACGCTAATTCCTATGGATCGCGCTACCAGCGGCGATATTGGCGCACTTAATAGCGCATTAATGGGCGCACTGGCTGGCACGCCTGACGGGGCTATCAAAGACAACTACCAAAAGCAGTTAGCGGAGATTAGAGCGAGACGTAAGTGGACCAAAATTGATGATATAGATTTTTCTCTTAACTCACGCTGGTTTGACCGCCGCCTTGTCATGGAATTCCTTCATGAAAATGGTTATGAAGACGTTAAATATATTCAGAATGTTGATGTTAAAAACGGCGCGCTGGTATCTGAAAATGGCTACAGCGGGCGCGATGGCATATTCACTGGCTACCGCTACAAAACCGTTCAGCAACGCGATAAAGAGTCGGGCAAGAGCACGTTTGTTTACAAGCGCGTGCGCAATCAGGATGGTTTTCTCGACCAGTTTGAAAACTACCTCAACGGCGTTAAGCCACGCGGCCCGCTCGCAAACACATACCTGGAAAAAATTGGGCGCCTGGAAGAAGAGTTTAATACGTGGGTGCGCCAGCATGATGACATCAAGAAGCTTGTTCAGGACTATAACGACGCTTTTAATGCTTTCATTCCCTTCAGCCATTCGGAAGAGTCACTAAATCTCAAAGGTGTATCAGGTGCGCGGATTCCGTTCTCATATCAGAACGCGGAAGTTCGCCGCTTGTCAGAAGATGGGCGCGGCATAAACGCATTCGGAACGGGTGTAGGTAAAACCACGACCGCGCTGGCGTTGGAAGCCTATAACTTTGAAAACGGTCGCAGCAAGCGCACGGCAATTGTGGTGCCGAAAGCGGTGTATCAGAACTGGTATTACGAGGCGCAAGAGTTTTACAGCCCGGACGCACTGGCCAGCATGTTGTTTGTTGGCCTGGATGAAGTCAAAGGTGAAGACGGTAGCATTCAACAGGTGCCAGTGCTCGATGAGAAGGGCGAGCAGTTCATTAACCCTAACACCGGGCAAGCTACTTACCGCAACGCTGTTTCTGTATCATCCGCCGACACAATAAAAGAGCGCATGAACATGATTCCGATGTCGAACTATCGCACCGTGATCATGACCAAAGAGCAATTTTCAGCTATTCCGTTGCGCCCTGAAACAGTAGAAAACCACGCGCGTGAAGTGTTGTTTGCTGAAGCTGATGCAGGCCGCGTAAACCTGAGCGGCACAAAGCACCGTGATGCCCAAAAGAAAAACAGCATTCTGGCGAAAGCGTCTAATACAGGCAGCACCAAAAAAGAAGAGTTTCCATATTTCGAAGACATGCTTTTCGACAGTGTAATCGCGGATGAGGGGCACAACTACCGCAACAGTTTCGCTACAGGGCGCGAAGCCTCGCAACTGGCATACCTTCCAACAAACAGTGTGGCCAAATCAGCTCGCGACTTTGCACTCAAATCCTCGTATCTGATGAAGAAGCACAACGGACGTGGACCGGTACTGCTGACAGCTACGCCATTGGTTAACTCGCCGGTTGACGCCTTTAATATGCTTTCTCATGTTGTTAGCCAGGAAGAATGGCAGCGCATGGGCATCCTTACGCCAGATGATTTCGTTAAAGTGTTTGGAGAAACCGAACTCGTTAACGTCATGAAGATTTCCGGCGAGATTGAGCAAAAACAGGGGCTAGTCGGCTTTAAAAACCTTGACGGGCTACGAGGCATTTTCCATCGCTGGACCACGCTGAAGACCGCACAGGACGTTTCAGATACGGTCAAAATACCTGAACTTGATGAACAGAATGTTCCCGTGCCAATGACAAGTGAGCAGGAGGCGAGATACGAGGAACTCCGCCAGCGTGCTGATGATCTGTCTAAAGGTAAAAAGATGGCGAGGAAGAACGCGATTCTATTTTCAGCATCATCCGCGACATGGACCGTGTGTGTATCGATCCTGATTTATATCATCGGCAGATGACTTTCCGTTTTCCAGTTGAGAAACAGGACGCTGTTAAGTCGCTGGTGGGCGAACTGCCGGTTGCCGTTAAAGCAACTGACGACGAAGAAAAAAATAGCGAGACGGTAAGCGTAAACGTTACGGCGAAAATGACTGTTACAGCCGATTACGTTGAAATTATTGTGCCTGAAGCGGCAGAAGAAGAAGTGCTGAAGCGCCTAGCCAAAGTCGGTCTTAACGAAAAAGATGTTTCGCACCCAGTACCACCAAAATACAGCGCGCTTATTGAAAACCTCAAAACCGGCCTGGAAGATGGCAAGCAAATTATTTTCACCGATGAGAAGACGCAACACGGCAAACTGAAGCGCATTATTGCATCCGCGTTGGGCTTCGATCCAAAAGAAATCGGCATTCTGAATGCCACCACTGTTGCTGAAGCCGGCAAAAGGGTAAAGCGCCAAAAGCGGTTAAGTTGCCCAAAGAGCCGAAAGAAGATGCAACCGACGACGAATTACAGGCGTATTACACGCAAAAAGAAGCTTATGACACCTATATCGCCAGCAAAACAGAGGTATCGCTGGGAGGGATGGAGTCGATAGCTGCTGATTACAATGAAGGCCGCACGCGCATCCTCATTTGCAATAAAAAGGCTGAAGTAGGGATCAACCTTCACCACGGCACAACGGACGTGCATCACCTAACATTGCCGTGGACGCCAGCCAGTATTGCGCAGCGTAACGGGCGCGGTGCCCGCGTAGGCTCGAAAGCCAGCAAAGTTCGTGTGCGATACTATTGTGGAAAAGGTTCGTTTGATGACTTCCGCATGAAGGCATTAAAAAGCAAAGCGAACTGGATTGGTGACATTCTCACGTCTGACGCATCACGTATGGCCAATGCTGACGCTAATTCGCAGGAAGAGATGAATCTGCTGCTTGCAGCCGATCCTGAAGACTATGCGCGCCGCGTGGAAGAGGCCAAGAAAAAGGCTGAAGCTATCGCCCGCGCTGCTGCTGAGAAGCGCGCTAAAATCGACCTGAATGAACTTGTCAAAATGCAGCACGCTTTGAAGCTTCCGGTTAATTTAGTGGAGTCCACGTTAACTAACGCGAGAACCACTCTGGATAGTCGTCGCCAGTACATTGCGTCAAAGCAGGAAGAATTACAGGAGGCTATCGACAAGGGGCAATCTTATTTAGAGAAGTCTCTGCGCTTTGAAATTGTTGAACTGAGTAAGGAAATAAACAAAGCGCAAACTAATATTCGTCGGGGTGAGCGCCAGCTCGTTCGCGCGAAGAAAGCGGAGCAGCGTATTAAGCAGTTGCGCCCGGAGGTAGAACGAGCCATTAACGCCGGTCTGGTGGACGTTGATATTGATATTCTTACCCACGGCGATAAGTATGTTCTTCTGCCGGATGGCCGAACCGTGAAAATTGGGGCTATTTATTCGCGGTATAGCGGCGACAGTTATATACGTGTTATGAGCCTGGATATTGATGCGTCAGAAGCGGTTTGCGATGAAATATTCAAATCGCGGATCGCGGATAAACTGCATAAGAAAATCAGAGTCCGTTTTGATAATTTAGGTGAATTATCAGACATGCCTGAGTCAGAGGCTTCATTGCGCGAATGGGGCGCGCAGGGTCAGCACATTTACCAGGTAGCTGACCGCGTAACAAAAGCAGAATTTGTATCGTTACTGAAAGCCAGCCAGTTATTGCTCACTGATGATTATGTTGTGTATCGGGATGCTGAAGGAAAACTGGCGGATTACGCGCTTCGCGAGAGCAAAACATACGGCTACGGTACGATTATTAAATCCGGCTCATTGTCCTGGCTTGCGCAGAATGCCGATAAAATTGTTTACCCGGATACTAATGATGTTGAACTGAAAACGGCAACTGCTGGCTGGTATCGTGGCGACCGCAGCACACGTCATGTTGAGCCATTTATGATTGCGTTGTTTGGCCGTGATTTTCAAAAGGAAGTCGATAATTACGGGGAGACGGCTAACGCGGTTGTGATCGCGTCAGTCGTTTCGGATTACATTGCTAAGCAACTGGAAGGGACCGACCGGGAAGGGAGAAACTTCAAAGGTGAAGGCAAATCTCAATATGGTGCATACCTGCTGCAAGGGCAGTATGATCCGGCTAAGTACATGGAATGGCATATATCTGTACGTAATACAGCGTATGTCCCTGAGCAATATAAAAACAAAGATGACTTTACAGCTACGTTGCAAGAAACGTTTGCGCTCAAAACCCGTGAACATTTGGCGGCTACAATCTCGACCGCAAAAGAGCGTGCGCATAAAGTCTGGCTTAACTATCGCGATCAGTTGAAGGCGTCATTAGAGGATATTATTGAACTGCTAAAGCGTGTGCCTGAAAATGCGAGTCAGATGGCTTATATGTATCGCACCTACAGCTCTAATCATCTGGATTACGAAACGAACAATTATGATGTGTTGTTCGCTCATGCCGTGCGCCTGGGGCTTGTGGTTGAAAATTCCATTACTGAAGGCTGTTTCGCTGACTCCGTAATGTTAAATGAAACCGTGTCACGCATTAACGCGGCATTTGCGGAAGCGAACAAAGACCGGGAAGGTCTGATCAATAATCTCAAGCTGAAAGCCGGTTTGATCTCAAAGGATGAGATTGACGCCGCCAAAGCCAATAAAGCGGCCCGTGACGCTGAAGCGAAAGAAGAAGCTGAATCAGCTATGCGTGACTCAATCACCATAAAACGCAACAGTCAGGCGCTGACGGGCGGTAAAGCGGCTAACCGGTATAACTTCGCCCCAGATGAGGCAATTTGCCTTCAGGATGAGGAAGGGAAAGACGGTGCGCTTTATCGTGCCAAAGATACACTCAAGGCTAAATTTAGAGCCAAATATCACAATGGCAAAATAACAGGCCAGGAGTTAATGGGAAGCTGGTGGATCATTTCTGCACAGCATAGTATGCAGGACGTGCTTGCCGTTATTTCATCATATAAATAAACGGAGTCGCCCCGTATGGGACGAATAAAACAATGACTACATTAATCGACGCTGTAATGCCTACTGAGGAACATCTTGAACAGGCATTACAGCAAGAAGCTTTAGCGGGACGTACAGAAGACGCCTTTACCGCTTCATACCTGGCTGGTGTGAGTAAACAACTGAGTGATAATCCAACAATCTATCGTGCTTATGGTCCGTGGTGGCCGGAAATTAAACGACTTATTATCGAAACTGAAGTGAATCAGTCTTTTGGACAAGGCATTGATGCAGATGTTAAGGCAATATATAGCCTCACTCGTCCGGCACTGACTGTTATTGCAGCGCATCTATACAGTGCTGAACGGATTGAGTCGGGGTATATCTACAGTGCTTATCATGAATTGCCCGTTCACGAAGATGCCGACGATACAGAGCCATATCTGTATGTCAGTAATGATGATGAAATCGAGAAGTTGATAGCAATCAGGGGGTGATAAAAGTGGGGATACCAAAGCGTTTTTTCACCCGATTAGAGTTATTCGACAAAGCGGAGTCGCTTGGATTCGAAATGCGGATGACCTCAAACCGTATGCTGATATTGGTCAATAAGACCGATCCAGAATGCTGGGGAACGGTCACGGATCTAAGTACAGGGCTACCCGTTGTCGGTTTCAGGCATTACGACATGGCTGGCTGGGAGCGCGCTTTACCCGAAAACATAAAGCGAATCCTGGACCTGTCTGGCGGGCCAAAAAAATTGGGTAACGGTGAATAAAAAAGGGGCTTAGTGCCCTTTTTTTCAACCATAAGTTGCAATAGCAACCAACGGTATTTGAGATGGTATTCTAATTCTCATCCTCATCCTCATCTTCCCAACCATCTCGATCATTCACTTCTCTTCTGGAGAGAAATACATCATCCACATCACTTTGTACTTGAGCAGGATTCCCACGCGGAACCCGAAACATTGGGTCTTCTAACAGTGAGCTTGGCAGGATGATAAACCTTGTAGGGTTCAATTTATCTGCGTGTACGTCAAAACTAAATTCGGGAACCTGACCTTGTGCTCGCGCAAGGATGATTGCCTCTTTGTCATAGATATCATTGGGAAATTCGCGATTTACTACGGTTACTTCGAATAGCTTTAAGCCTAACCGTTCTTCAAGTTCTTCTTCGGTAAATTCTTCAGCAGCGTCTTTTTGGAAAGCTTCCAATTCCAAATCAGTGAATGCAATAAAATTGCTGTCTTCCATTATTTTTATCCTGTTAGCAAGTGAGGGGACGTGTAGCAAGACAGGTATGCGGGCGAACCATTTCTACTTCAAGTTAATGTATAAATTAAAATAGATTAACCCCTTTGATTGCAGAAATCATGCTTTTGATTGCATTTGACTGTTTTTGTTATTGCATTAAACTAATAGAAAATTATATAGTCTTGCTGTGCCAGCGTAGCAGCAAATAGCAGGCACAAAAAAACCCGCACTTGGCGGGTTTTTAGGGGAAGAAGGATTGGCGGCTAACCTGCCTTCTTCCATTGCATATCCTAACGAGAGAAATATTATCATGAGTACACAGTCTAAGCGAGTCGCTTTACCTGTTGATTTCGTCAATATTGGCGTGCAATCACCCGCTCAAAACTCTTCTACCACTACCAGCACTATTCCAATGCCAGTGAAACTAATGGGAATTCTGTTTGGTACGCTGGGCGTAATGACACTCCTGAACGTGGTTTATACAGTGGCGGCAGGCCATTAATGCAAGCCAGCTAAACAAGGCGCTGAAAAGCGCCTTTTTGCGTATCAGGGATCGCGCTATGACCTTCCACCAGCTTGTTTCATTACCCCCGATAGCGTTGATCGGGATGTATCTCGTTGCCGGTGCAATTTACTACGCCTTTATCACCATCCTCATTTGCGACACAAAACCCGGATTGTTGTTTTCGGTGGGCTGCGTCACAGCCTGGCCTCTCATGTTGTGCCTGTTGATAGTGCTGCTGGTGGAAGAAGTGTTAGCGGTTTTAGGCGGGCTGATATGGATAAAATTAAAGAGGAAAAAATGAATTGTAAGAGCCGAAAGGCAAAAGTTTCGTTAATTCAAATGCGCCTTGTTACGGCCATAACTTTTGAGATCGCGCGTCAGTATCCAGGTATTACAGTCGAACAAGATCAGTTTAAAGTGATTATTGCAGCCGCTAACAGAGTTAAAGCTGTTTACGAGGGCACTGAGGTAACGCTTAACACTGTGGAGGAAGAGTAATGGCATTAGAATGGCAGATTGCAAAAGTGGAAATTCTTGATGCAAACGGCTCATACCTTAAAAAGGGTACAATTCTTCCAGTTTTTATAGATGAAGATGGTGACGTATCAATCCGTGAAGATTTCGAAGCAGGCGAGCCGGTTATTCATATGCTGGATGATCTACGCGATGATGGCGTGCGACTGAAAATGAAACCAATCGTATTTGAACAAACGGACCATGTATGAGTGCAAAATGCCGGAATTGGGTGCGTTGACCATACAGAGCATTGCAGTAAAGGCAGGGGAATGAATAAAGAAGGCGTGATGCGAAACATAGCAGTTAAGACAGATGAGTTAACTGGAGCAGCCCTTGATTGGGCAGTCGCAGATGCTATTGGCTTGCCTAAACCTAAACAGGTAGATGGTGATGGGGTATGGCATCGTTGGTATCAGCCTGTACTCAGTAATGGTGAACCGTGGGGAAGTGAAGAATGTTTTCATCCGTCTACCGACTGGAGCCAGTGCGGCCCTTTAATTAACCGTTTTAAGGTGATGGTTGATCATGACTTTGAAGACTATTCAACGCCGAAAGAGCCATGCTATGCCGAGAGCAATTACTACTGGGCGATTGGTGAAACTGAATTGATCGCAATATGCCGGACGATAGTTAAGCGCCATTTTGGCGAGTCGGTAAACGTACCGGCTGAGCTGGTGGAGACTGCTTAATGTCACTCTTCCAGTGTGAAGTATGTGGATGTTGCGAAAACACAGCCCTGGCATTTCAGGGATTTCATGGCTTGTTTGAAGGCTTCTTTGACTGGTCATATGCGCCAGAACGCAAAGGGAAGGGGCTGTGTAGCGCGTGCGGCCCTTTAGCCTACCGTGATGGCAAGCCAACTGAATACGGTCAATGGCATGGCTTATTTAATCGTGTATTTCTACCAATGGGTATGTTCCGTACCAATGAGCAGGGCAATCTGGAACACATTGAAACGGGTAGTGATGACATTCTGGCGTATGAGATCAAACAGGAAACAGTATGAGCAGAGTTAACGGCAAAAAGCCCACCAGCACCACCAGCAAGCCTTAACCCTTACCTTATTGGTTGCAGCGCGTCTGTGGCTTATTCAGGCCAGAAATATTCGTGTGGTACAGAGCACCCGCACGGGACGTTGTTATGTGCGGCATGCTCAGCCAATGCGCGTGGCGTTGGGCTGGAGGTGAGAAAATAACTTTTCCAGCTAAGCGTCCGCCAAGTGAAACAGGCAACTAAACAAATGGCGCTGGCTATGTAATACCACATGAAAAAGAGCCGCATTAGCGGCTCTTATACTATTTAATAAACTCAGCAAAACGCTCTTTGTTATCAACCAGCCATTCTGGAAAATTGGTTTTCGTGACTGGTATAATCTCCATTTTGCGTGGGCGGTTCCAAATGTCTATATTGTTTTCTACGCAGTTTCTAATGTGATCTGGGTTATTGAACTCCGGCAGATCATACTCAGTATGTGAAATGGTAGACATTTTTTCACTGATACGGGCATCTGTCATCACCCATGAGAAATGCCAGCCGCCGTTATGGATGATTTTTGTCTGCCATTTCAGGCGATTCCAGAGCCACCAGCTTCTGCGGATCGGTGTACCAACACGTTTCACGTTGCGCAACAGTTCCGGCTGGCCGAGGAAGAAACCTTTCAAATTTTTATAAGTTACCATTTTGGGCAGTTTGCATTGGCGAGAAGTGCCATCATCGTTCAGCACCTTTACATTGAATTTGAAGTTATAAAAGTCCATGTAAATCGTTGTGCAAAGGCGTCGAGGACTAAACTTCTCGATTACTTCTGGACGATATAATTCGTCAACGTCGGAAACAATAATAATGTCATCATCCTTCGCGCCAACCAGACCTTTCATAATGGAATTACGAGCAATGGCTTCGTTTTCCCACGAATCCACATCACCATCAGGGGCGTATTTAGTGGCGGCGTATAGGCGAGGAGGTGTGTCGTTAACAACATAAATAATTTTTTCGCGGAAACGAGAAAATTTTTCTATATCAAAATTGAGTTTTTCACGTTTCAAGCCTGTAAAGGTATACAGTGACTCGACTATAACAAATTTATCTACGTGCTGGTGAAGAGTATTAAGGCGCAGTTCTAAAAGCATGTCTTCGTCATAGTACAAAAAACAATCATAAATCATTAGGTTAGCCTGTTAGATATGTGTTAGGAAATCGCAATCATTCTAACAGTTTGTGAAGAGAAACTCTCTTTTACTATTAGTTAAAAGGTACTAAAAATCCTTCTATTGTTTGATGATAAAATGAACTACCTTAAGGGTTTAGGCGATTTTTATAATCTTTTAAGAGCACCATAAGCATGAAATTTGATATATTTATTTTATTATTAGATAAATAGTCAAATGGATACAGTGATGTCTCATTACAACACGCGTATTGCTAACGGCAGCGCGTTCTACCAGCCTAAAAAACGCAGCGAGCAGCCCCCAGAAGACAACGGCGTAGCTTATGACCCTATGAAAAGCCTGAACGGGGCGCGTAACCTGCGCGCGCGTAGCGGCATTAGAGGCAATAATGCTCCGCGCAGATAAGGACTGGCTAACCGGGTATGTCGCGCGAACCGGCAAAGGTAAAAACGCCATCGCGCAGTTGAACAAAAAAATCAACGTACTCGGTGAGATTGAGAAAGCGCAAAAAACAATCACTAAACCAACCAGAAAGCAAGCCAGTAAAGCCAGCACGAAGCCTTATAAATCACCGCATGAACAGGCATTGAAGCGGCTGGCCAAAAAGCCATCTCTGCTGGAAGGCAAGCAGGAACATTACGAGCAGGTGCGCATTTTCTGGCATTTCGAACAATTTTCCCCAGCTATCTATCAGCGGCTTGCAGCAACACCTAACGGCGGTTGGCGTGGTTTTAAGGCTGGTGGCCAGATGAAAGCTGAAGGACAAAAAAGGGCTACCCGGATATGATGGTTGATAAACCAAAAGGTATCTATCACGGGATGCGTATTGAACTAAAGTTTGGCAGCAACCCATTGAGCACTGAACAGAAAAAGTATCTAAAGCAGTTAACTGAAGATGGCTATTACTGCGTGCTTGCCGTTGGCTGGATGGAGGCGGTAGACGCTATTATGGCCTACTGGCATTTGCAGCCAGGCGAAGCGTTACCGGTTAGGGAGCGCGATCTGAAATGGGCGGCGTAGTTAGACGGATTTTCCTGTCATTGCCACACCAGTTGGAACAGTCAGAGCTGGTAGCAGTTATGCTCGCTAATGTTAAAAGCGGGCTTGTAGATAAAGGGTTTGCGCTTTCATCGCCAGATAAGGTGATTGGTCTGGATGATTTAGACGCGCTGGCGGTACTGCGTCTGTCTATGCTGGTGGCTTGTGATACTGTCTGGTTCCCGAAAGATTTTGAGCGTTCAGCGTTGTCAGTAGGGGAATACAACTACGCCTGGGCGCTGAGAAAGGACATTATTATCGATCCGGTTCGGAGGTTACTTGATTACTAAGAAATTACAGCGCGCCCTGATTTTTACTCTGGTGTTCGCCGTGGCAATGGTTCCGGTGTACATGATGGACCTGAGTAAGAATATCCCGCTGCTGGGGATTAACATAGTTGTGGCGTTTCTGATAGCAGCAACCAGCGCAACTCGCCTGATAAAAAAGAATTAGAGAAATAGACATATTGTGCTAGGGTGTTTTTGAACATTGGACGGTGTTCTAGCATTACCTTACCTCTACTTTTTGGCATTACTTTGCGTGAAGTAGATTGAGTAACAAGGATTTGCCGCTTTTCGAAGCGGCTTTTTTGCGCCCAAATTACGGTGATTTGACAGAAACTCGCGCAGATCATAGTCCGCTATAAGTGAACAGCGGACGTTAATTAATATAGCTGTCAGAGAATGAAAATTATTTCACTATTTAAGTATAAGGGAAACCAGAAATGGAACCATATAATTATAAAAGCATTTACATATAGTCAGGAATTGAACTTAATGCCATAACTCTTTCCTTTTCTTTTTCAGTCATTTCCCTCATGACAATTTGAGATAGTGCTAAGGTTATTTGCTTTGTTTTTTTGAATGCTTTTTCGGTATAAACTTTATTGCCGGATTCAATTTCATTAAGTGTCCCCATGATCCATTTAAGATAAAATACCGGAATTGATATATCGCTTATGTCTTGCCATCTTGTTATGGCTTTAAAATTATTCCAATAGTAACCTTCAAAGTATTTATCACAATCACCCTTGCATGCATAATATACATCTATTACTTCGCTTGGCTTGCCATCATGATGTATCTCTGCATTACAAACTATACCATCATAGTTTTCTTCATGATGATTTTCTATTAAATCCTTTCCGCAACGATCACATTTTATAGGGATGTATTTATCAAAAATTAAGTGCTTTGGTTTTATTTTTCTATAACTTTCAGGTAGATATCTAAGAAGCAGTCTTGAGTAGCCTATTCTAACAAGGTGATTTTCTATTAGTTTACCGTCAAAGAATCGAAAGTCTTTTATCTTTCCATTAATTTTCAGTTGATTAAGTCTTGAGTTTAAACCACTGCTTGGTAAGGTAGAATAAAACCCAATAAAACCGTCAGCGTTGAACCCTTCAACGCGCTCCTGTATATTAATCTCATCTTTTTCTGAAACCGATCTTTTACTAGTTGCATAATGCTTGCAACTTACAAGCCAGCGAAATTTATATTTATTTAACTGCCCTTGTAACTGCTCTGTAATCAGAAGGTCTTTTCCTCCGTCTGCACCTCTATCTGGTGTGGATTCGATATAAAAACCAAGCTCTTCAAGAAAATCACGAGCAAATGACTCCCATACCTCACCATCAATATCAATTTCCGTAAAATCAATCACCGATTAAAACCCCGCCATTTCAATTTTCATTTACCGCATAAGATTACTATAAGTGACTAGAGCGGCCTAATACGCTGACCTCAGCATTATACTTCAGAAGGTACAATGTCCGCTTTTGGCACAAAGCGGAAGTTGTGTAAACATCCCTTACGACTAATCAGCGCCACGAATACTAAGTTCATAAACAACGCAGGACACATCGTAATGTTGTTCTATTGCTTTGTAAGTCATACCTAACCGCTGCATCACTCGCTGAGAGGGTATATTTTCAGGATCGGCAACAGCCACCAAATACGTTGCGCCTGTCTGCTCTGACGCGAAATTAATAATCGCTTTAGCCGCTTCTGTTGCATAGCCTTTACCATTCTGTTCCGGGACAAGCCTCCAGCCAATTTCTAAGGGGGCATTCTCCACGTTTGCCAGGTGCTGGAGGCATGCTGCGCCAACGATGACCCCCGAAGCCTTTTCTTTGATAGCCCACCACGAATACCCGTACTTATCCCAACGGGCCTGAACACGCCTGATACTTTCCCCAGGTCTCTTCTGGTGTTTTAACTATTCCCATATTGATATAACGCATCACGCTGGAATCATTATCCATCAACCTTAAACCCTCGTAGTGTGAGTCATGAAAGGGTTCGAGCCTCAAACGCGCAGTTTCTAAATCCATCTGACATTCCTTTTTACGTGAGGGAGTTAACCGGATGCTCTCTATCAATGAACGTATCACGCTGTGAGCAATGTCATCTACTGTCACGAAGCAGACAACTGAAATCTTACTACCAAAGCGACTGTTAATGAGTCGCTTTTTTATGGCCAAAGCACGTACTTTCTCCGCCGCCTTACCGAAAAAAAACGTGCAAACCAATCAGAGTATGCCTATTATTCTAATAATATATTAGATAAATAGACATACACTCAAAATGCTCCTCTTCAGACGCCGCTGGTACTACTTCACTTTGCTCTTTAAGGCACCCAAAAATCCTGACTTGCATCGTATATCTATCCGCGAGCAAACAAATCGCCTCGGAGAGAACAGGCTCGCCAACATCAAAGCCGGTGAAGACAACATTCCGACTGACGCAGAGTTAGTTGGCATTCTTCAGCACGGTCGCATGACTGAAATCCAGTGGGAGAAAGAAATTTGAGTACCGTGGCATTAGAACAGGCGTCAACCGTCGCGCCTGATATGAGCCTTATCGCTGAGCAAATCAGCCTTATCGCGAGCGGCATTGCTTTTTGTACAAAGCGCGTCGCCGGGGATGATGTTTTTAGGGCGAGAATGGAGCGGATGAGCGACGAAGTGATCGCACTTGCTCAAGATTTTGAACGCTATGCACACAATGAAATCGCAGAATATGACGTGCTGGCCAGCGTTGCAGAAGACAGCGATAAAAAGCTGGTGGCGCTGCGTCTTCAGGTAAATTTGCTTCAGGGCAACATTAACCACCTGACAGATGAATTGGCCGCTGCCGATAGAAAACACTCTGCCGCCGTCGCAACGTCTGAAAATACGATCAGCCAGCTACGGGCTGAAATGGAACGTTTAACTACGGCTCAAACAAACGAACTGGAGCAGTCACGCGCCCGCGCTGACCGCTTTGAGAAAGAAGCCAAAGACGCTCGCGTAACTACTTCAGAACTTACTTCAAAACTGCATAAAGAAATGAATGCCCACCGGACAGCCGCAAGGCACTCCAGAAAGTGAGCCGCGAAAAAGAGGTGCTTCAAGCCGCGCTGGATGTTCTTTACAAAGAGCAGGACAACATTAACGGTTTTACCGGCGATAAATATTGGTCAGGGCTGAAGAACAACCGCCTGACTTTCTACATGCACACATTCAATTATCCGCTGAAATATCCACACGACCCCCGTGACATCGACACGCCGCGTTTTGTCAACAACCTGAATTTTCATATCAATCTGCGCACAACTTATGGTGTGGATCTGGTCACGCGCCTGGATGAGTGGGGCATGGTCCAGTATCAGACGCTGGAATTGTTCAAAGATGAAATCCCAAAAGAACTCTTTGCGGAACTGATTCGCGCACACCACGAAATTGTGGCCATCCGTAATCCGCATATGAAGCGTTTCTTTGATTGGGCGCATTCTTTCCCGCTCACCGATCTGAAGGGCTTAACCGACGCAAACCGCGCCGTGCTTAAAGAGGGCCTCGAAGTAACCAACCTGGCGCAATTAGGTTGCTGCTTCACATCTGACCTTACCCGCCTCAAAGGCGTTGGCGAAACCACAGCACGCAAGTGGCGTGCACTTGCATATGAGCAAGGCGTAGCGTGGATGGCGGAGCATGGGCCGGTTGAACTGGAAAAACCAATGACAGGGATCACTTCTGCCTCAATGCCGCAAAAGTCAGCACAACAAACAAAACCGCAAGCCAGGCCAAAAGTTGGCCGTAGCAAAAAACATCGTAAGGGGAAGAACCGCTAATGAGTAAAGCAATTCGACTGGCAAAGGCTGATATGGAACTGATTGAAAAGGCAGTTATGCGCAGCGCATCAGATATCAACGCGGATCTTTCCCTGATTCATACAACAAGCCCACGTATGGGAAAGCTGGTGGATCACGGCTTTTTTGATGCGATCTCACCAGAACTAAGCGGTCGCCGCACAACGGGTTACAACCTGACCCAAAAAGGGCGCAATGCCTTTGCTCAAGCTGTAAGGGCCTGATGATGGGAAATGCAGGTGTTTATGTCGGGATTATTTTGGGTTGCGTTGGGCTGGTGATTGTATCCGGCCTGGTTGCTGACTTCATATCAAGATCGAAATTTAAGCGCAGGGCAAAACTATGAGTAACAACATGACCCGCATCACCGTTGACCAAATCAAGTCACTGGCTGAGTGGTGTGGTTTACAGGTAACAGCACCAGCAGGCATGGCCTTAAGCAAGGAACTGCAAATTAGCCAGAGTCAGCTATCAGAACTGATAAAAGCCGTTGGAAAGCGCCCCGAACTGAAAAGAATGCAGTCGCGTATAGCCAGCCTTGAAGAGTTGGCCAATACCCTGAACGAGGATAAAAACAGCCTTGCCCGCAAACTCGACTGCCTGAGCCTCGACAACGACATTCTGCGCAGCCGCGCCATGCCTGAAATGGATTCGCATACCGCTAACGTCTTCATGCGCGCCTTACGCCGTGCCAGGAGTTTGATGCGCTTACGCGCAAAGCTGACGTTTCGCAGCGAGCCGAACCTATTCCCGCTGGAAGATCGTTTCCGTAATGCACTGATTAATTCTTTAACCTCACCTGGAGCAAAACAATGAGCCAGTTAGCTGACTTTCGCAAAAAACTGAAAGACCTCGCTTCCCATATCACACCACAAGCCAGCGCATTGCTGGTTAAGTCAGCCCGTGACAACCGCCTGTCGCCTGAATTGCAGGCATGGGTTAGCACTGTCACACCCGCCAATATTGATGTGCTGCTTTCTCTGGTGGACGAACGAGAGGCGGCTTATGCGGAACTGGATCGCCAGTTGGAAGACTTTAAAAAGATGTTTTCTGATGAAACAGAAACAGGATTAACCGAAACACCAGAAGTTGCGCCTGAGAGCACCGCAGAAGACATCAAGACAAATACCGCAGAAGCGACAGAGCCAAAGAAACAAAAAGCCACCAGCAAGCGCACGTGTGCACCAGCGGGGAATAAATCGTGCCTTGCGGCTATCAGGGCCGCAGAAAGCATTACGGACCGGAAGAAAAGACGCAGAAATGAGCCTCGACGTTATTGCTTTGATCACGCAGCGGCGTGAACGCCTGCTAATGAAAATTATCACCCCTTACGTGCCCGGTTGGCCAGCAGACGATAGTGGCGTCACGTTTCGGTTTGAGGTTGGCGAACAGCTAGTTTTCGTCAACGGTAAACTAGTTGGCGCAGTAAAAGAACGCAGCGACATTCTTCAGTCACATTTTAACGAAGTGCCAAGCGCCATTTGTTCAACGCTGGAATGCTGGCGATTAGGTGACAAGGTGAAGCGGGATGCAATTGTTTAAGGCGCTGGTGGTTTCGCTGGCGTTCCTTACGTGGGGATTGCTTATTGCGCTGGCGTCTGGCGCAACGTGGGGCACGCACCAGGCCGGAATTATCGCCACTGTATCAAGCCTTCTGGCGCTCATATATGGCAGCGCCACCTACCGCAGCAGCCGGAAACGGTTAACAAAGAACACAAAATCATGGAAAAAATGACAGAAAACGGTAACGCAGCAAAATACAAAGGGCAGAATAGTTATGTTCTTCCCATTAAGACATTTGAACCAGCGCCACTCACGCTATGCATTGGTAATTGCAAAATTCGCGAAGTAAACGGCAGGCTGGAATTTGAAGGAGATATAGACGACAAAGCTAAGGATGCATTTAACTACTTCTTTGCTAATTACATGCATAAAGGTGAGGTGTATCACCTACGTAGAAAGGTAGAGCGCCTGGAGCTAAAGAAGCACAAGCTATCATCTACCACTTCAGCGGCTAGCCCAACTGTCGTGAAGCGATTTTTTGATTCTTTTAAACTTCGCCTGCAATCATTTGCGAAGCCTCAATACGTTAAAGCTAATAGCGTTACAGTTACTGGCAAACTTGCAACAACGGCGCGCATCGTGCCAACCGCACGCTATAACTATCTCGTTTGCCATCCACAGCAAGACAAACTCTTTTTGCCCGGATCGGTGTTACGGAATTTTTAGGCGAGTATATTTTTCGCGATCTGGATATCCGCAGCGCCGGTAAAACTACCAAAGAAATTGCCGAAAGCTTTCTTGAATGGACGCGCGATAAAAGCGGTTCGCTAGTGGTATGCCAGGATGGAATTGGAAGAGATATCGCGGATAAGCTGGCAGCGGGTTCTAATGGCCGTACAGTGCAGTCTGTGCGCCTTAGTGTATATATGCCAGGTGATAAGACGTTCGCCAACATGAAGGCATTAGCCTATAGCACTATTGAGGGACTACTAACTCATAGAGGAATTCACTTTCTCACGCAAAATCACCGAGAGGAAATGGATGAGTATTTTGCCAGTAACGTGGTTACGTTAACAACGGATAACCGCATTCGGTATGAGAAAAGCCGGATTGGAAATTTAACCATATTGGCTCTCACTGTCGCGGCGCATCTTCAGCGCAATCCTTCGCAGCAATAGCACAAGGCCCGCCAGCCAATATTTAGCCACCATAGGCGGTGGCTTTTGACTATGCTGCTTAAGGATAGGGAACAACGGAAATTATTGAATAACTTGCTAGGGCATTTTGTTCAGCACTGGTGCTACTGTGCCTTGCTGTATCTTACGCACGGCTTCATACACTTCTTCATTGGTCGGTTCACTGTCACTTGGCAAAATAACCTCTTCAGATCTGGTTTGGCCATTTTTCCTGTGTTGATAAGTGATTTTGTAATTAGGGGTCAGTTTGGATATCGAAAATTATTGTACGTTAAGGAGGTTATACGTTCCTTAATCTGGTAAAGATGACCATTTGAGGAAATTAATTGGGGAAAGGAAAAGCCGCACTAAATAAGCGGCGGCACACGTCATTAACGGAGTTGGTTCACATGAATGTTAGTTTCAATGCTGGTGGAAATGTTCCACCCGCCTTGAGCTATTTCATGTGAAGTCAACCCAATCAGGATCGTGATAAAGACACTTTTAAAAGCCTTCATCTGATTACCCTCGGATTAATTCGTGTGCTTTGACCAAGACCGGTATCTGTCAGAGCCGCAAGGGAGAGTAACCGCCTGTGCCACGAAAAACATTATTCCTTTCCCAAACCGATCATTAGCCCTGCGAGGCTAACTGGAAAGGTTCATTAAATTACAGCAAACATTTACCACACGTCTCAACTAAAAAATTAAGCAAATCAGCTAATAAACGTATTTACAATTGTTGCATTCTATGAAAATTAGAATTGAATGTATCCATTTCTGCCCATGATGAGTCTTAAATAGAGCTTATCCACAGACTTTATCCACAGATAATAACCAGTGGATATTTACAGGGCATTAGTAAATAGATAGGATTACCCATGAGTAACCGCCTGTGCTAACCACATTGCGCAGCGAAAGAAGTTGCAACTGCGAATTGCTTCTTCAGAGCAGGGACCTGCGAATCCTTGCTCACAAAAGAGCCGCTTAATTGCGGTTTTTTTGTGTCTGCTTCTCTTTGTTTCCCGCATTAAAAGAATACTAACACACTCGCTTTTGCGTTATGGCGCGGAAATGTAAACGAGGTTATCGGTTAACGCCCCCACCCATGAACGGAAGCTATTTGAAGGCTTATTTTAAAGCTTTGTAGCAGCTAGTTATTGCTGTGATACATCCCTAACTACATCTAGAGCAACAAAACCAAATCAACACGCAAACCTGAACCGTGACAACTTTCCCGGTGTATTTTCATAAAACGTTATACAGGATAAAAAGCCGAGAAGTGTATAAGCATAAGGCTATCTTTAGATACTAATTCATTAATTAGTATAATGATTAAATATTATTTTCATTTCCCATAACATTTATGAGATTTCTTTGTCTATCAGGTTGATAAAGGAACAAGGGTGCGATTAAAATCACCCGCAGAAAGTTATTAGACAAATAGTCATAAGTACGTTTTCAGGGGGTGAATGACCGATACGCGCCCACGCATTAACAGTGCGGAAGTGGCAGATTACATGCTAAGTATCAACCGGCCAATTTCAGCGCCTGAACTCACCACGATCCTTTCCAGGCTTTACCCGCACCTCCTTGTAGAAAACCATGACATTTATATCCGCCTAAGAGGCTTTTACGTTTCCGATCAGGCTGAGTGTGTAATGAACAATGACGTTCGCCCACGCACGTTCCATCTGAAAAGTATCAGTTGTCGCTATTTCAAGTTTCGACACGGCAGGAAGACGGATATCAGCCAGACGGCAATCGTTCGCGATCACGCAAACATGCCTAATCCCTGGAAGAAGTTGACTAAGAGGCAAAGAGATAAGGCCATGCGCGAAGTCAGAGCCTTATACCAGTCAATACAAAAAGATTTGGTTCATAAAAGAATGACGCTTACCGTTTGAAGGTGATCACGCGCTTATTCTTTTTGGAAGGAAGAGGCGTTGAAGAATCTCCATTATCTTCTACAGAATCCATTGTTGGCGCTGCCTCGCTGGTGCGTTTTGCTGGTGACTGATTTGATACAGCCGGTTCCGGTACTTCTTCAGCGATCTCGTATTTTCCGATCACCTTATCCAGAAGTGCAGCGCGCGCACTGGTAGGCGCTTTAGCCAGCAAACCATTATCATCCAGCAGTTCACGCTCAAGATCGGCAAATGTCAGAACTGCGCGTGAATGGCTTGTTACTGTTGCCGCTGGTGGAGCTTCAGGGGAATTCTGACCAGCAAAAAATTGCGCGCCGCGAAGAATCTCATTCATGCGGGCTGCACGATCTTTTGCAGCGAATTCTTCTGTATCCATTAAGCGAAACAGGTTGAGCAAGCCAGACTCTTCCAGCAGGTTGCCGTTAGCGATGACATTCATCATTAACGCCTGCCGGTCAGCAAGCACTTCTGTACCTTTAATCTTGTCCACAAAGCGCCGCCCTGATGGGCTGTGAGCGGCTACCTTGTCTAAATTAAGCTGGTGGAGATTACGTTTGCGGGCTTCAGTCATGATTAAACGCCTTGAGTCTCTTCTTCAAATTCAGCCTGTAACGCGAAGAAAGCGCCACGGCCATTAGCAGATTGTGGCTGGTAAGGGATAACCACATTGTCATGCCAGTCTGCTACAAAGTTTGGTAGGTCACGCAGCAGGCCCCCAATGTAATTTGCCGTGCCACCTACAACAATCAGGGCATCGGCATTTGCAAGTTGTGGCACGACAACTCCAAGTTTATAGCGAATTTCGCTGGCGTAGCTGGATGCGGCAGCACACATAATTTCGTCCAGTTGAATGCGTTTATGCTTCAATGCTTCTACAGGCGATCCGTAATAGCCACTACGAGCAATCGCATCAACATCATCAAGGGTCATACTACGGATAGTTTCAGCAGCAAGGGCAATTTCAGCCGCTTCAGCAGCCTCAATCATTAGCTGTTTCATCCGCGTCAAAAGACATGCGCACCCTGGTCAGTCGTTTCGCGTGCATAGGTATCCTGCGTTTCGCAATCGAGGTGAGCATAGTTAATTGTGTAGCGACCAATATCCACAATAACTACGTCTCGCACGCCATCGAGACGCGGTTCAACGTCGCCGCTTTCGGTATACAACGCAGCGTTAAAGGCGGTTACGGCTTCAGGCATAATGCGAACATCAACGATAATCGGGGATGCGATGTCCTTATTGGCATTTTTAACCGCAGTCAAAAGGGATTGGCGCTTTAACTCAATATGAGCGCGGTTTACAGCATTGTTATCATCATAAAATTGATCGGCTGGAAGCGTATCGGCGATGATCACCTTTTGTCCAGATAAGCCAAGTCCGGCAAGTGCATTGACGACCAGCACCCGACAGGCAGCACTAAGTTGATAATCTTTTGTGCGAGTATCAACTGCATTAATAGCCTTCGACTGAACGGCATAGGTGGCTTCAGAGCCATCGCTACCAATCGTTACCCATGAATTACGGGATTCAGTCTCTTTTAACACACCAGGTAAGTAACGGACGTATGAAGGTGTTAGCCGCACCTGCATTTTGCCATCCTTTTCCATGATTGTTGCCACGTTTCCAGAGCCGCAATCCATGCCGACTAAAACAGGGGCTTTATTACTCATAATCTACGTTCTCTTTTGTTGTTAGGAAAATGCACTGACAGAGTAGCGTACCGTGATCATGGCCGCAATAATACAATTGCATTTGAGGGATAAATGCGTATTAATCGCGTAAAGTGCAATCAAATAATTGCTTCTAATGAATTAGAAATCGTTTATCTCATTATTTTGTCTGGTTTAACTCACCTTGTGTAATATCTAAATTAATTAGTTCAATAGACAAATCTTACAAATGACCTGGGACGAACACAGAGCGCGATATGCTGCGTTGTGCCTTGAGCGCAAGGGTCTAACTGTGCGCGAATATGCAGAGGCGCATGGGCTGAATGCGAACACTGCGCGCGTTCAGCTAAAAGGCATAAAAGCGAAGGCGGGGAAAAGCGATCAATACAGTGATCAAAAGCGCGATCATTCGAGCGATCACACCCCTGATCAGGACAATAAAAGACAGTCAAAAAACAAAACAAACAACTCCGCAGGCCGCGCCAGCAAAGGGGCTGCGAAATTAGAGCGTGAGACGCGAGCCAATAAGGACGCGGAAAATGATCATGCGATCATCGAAACGACAAAATGATCATGCAGCCGTCGCCAGATGGCGTTGATGATTCAGACCTGATTCATATCCCGTTACCGCGAGGCGGTCGCCGGTTTGCCCGTAATAATGAATACACCATTATTCATGGTCGTTACGCACGCCCACGCATTCAGGATATGAACGATGTCCTGGCGGAAATGGAAGACCAAAATTTCTTTGATACGCTTGATGCCAGGTTAATTGCTAAAACCTATGCACATCTGAACCTGATAGAGCGCGCGCGTAATCGCTCAATGGATCGCCTTGATGAAGATGCCGAAGCATTGGAAGGCGATAAAGATGACGAGGACGGTGGCGGCGGGCTGCATCCGCACCACAAAACACTCCAGATGTTAATCAACGCCAGCGCCGGTATTAGCGAAACAGCCAAATCAATTGCGCATATGCGCACCAACATGCTCAAAACCAGCCGTGATGAAGAAGTACATAACACCAAAATGGAGGTGTTAAACACGGTTGCCCTAGCTTACGAAATGCAGAAACGAAACCCTGAATTAAGCTACGGCGAAATGGCTGCGTTTATAGAGTCGATGGGCGGCAAGGTGCCGTCTCACATCATGGCTATGGCGCGCATTGAGGCCAATAAGCCGCCTGAAGTGGACGATAACGCAGGGGAGGTTTCGGAAGAACAAATAGACGCTGAAGCGCGTAAATACCGTGAAATGCAGGCAGGGAAAGAAGATTTCCTGGCTGACCGCCGCGCGCTGGTGGCCAGCATTGTTGATGGCAACGGATATGGCGATCTCGATAGTGAAGGTCAGGGCCGTGAAGGTGAGTTTATCGGGGCTGACTTTGAAGACGACGAAGAATTTGATTTAGACGCCACCAGCGACATGTACGGCGAGGATGATGAAGATTGAGCCGTAAGAAGAAAATCCGCTCGGTGACATCTGACCCGCGCTGGCGGGAAATGGTAATCAGGTATCGCTACAATTGGGGCCTTGCCGCTGTCGAACTATTTGGCAAGATACCGAGCCACCAGCAAGACGAAATTCTCTTATCCGCACAAGAGCAGGGTAGCCGAACGTCTGTAGCCTCCGGGCACGGCACAGGCAAATCGGACATGACCAGTATCATGATCCTGTTGTTCCTTATGCTTCACAAAGATGCGCGCGCCGTTATTGTGGCCAACAAAATTCAGCAGGTTATGGATGGTGTTTTCAAGTATCTCCGTAGTAACTGGAAAGAAGCCGTCAGGCGACAGCCGTGGCTTCAGAATTACTTTGTCCTGACTGATACCACGTTCTATGAAATCACATCAAAGGGTAGCTGGACCGTAAAGGCAAAGGCTATCGCCGTGGTAACGAAGAAGCACTGGCGGGTGAGCACGCACACCATCTGCTTTACGTGGTCGATGAGGCGTCAGGCGTAGGCGATAAGGCGTTCGGCGTCATGACCGGCGCACTTACGCAGAAAGATAACCGCATGGTGTTGCTGAGCCAGCCAACACGTCCGAGCGGATTCTTTTACGACACACATCATAAGCTTGCGCGCACTAAGGACAATCCAAAAGGCCGCTGGACGGCGATCACGCTCAACTCTGAAGAATCCCCCTGGGTTGAGCCTGAATTTATCATGGACAAGCTGGCGGAGTATGGCGGACGTGATAGTCCTGAATATCAGATTAAGGTATTGGGCCGGTTCCCTGGCAATGCTCACGGCTTCCTGTTGGGCCGTGATGAATGTGAGCGAGCTATGCGCCGCAAAGTGCTTTTGCATAAGGGTTGGGGCTGGATTGCGTGCGCTGACGTGGGCAACGGTCGTGATAAATCGGTACTGAGCATTTTCCGCGTATCAGGTGATCGCCACAAGCGCCGTCTTGTGCCGTTCAAGGTGATGGAAATGACCGGCGACTGCCATCCTGTTAAGTTTGCCCACTTCATCTTTAACGAGTGTACCCACGACAAGTATCCCAACATCACTATTGGCGTGGACTCTGATGGCATAGGCGATGCCACAGTGCGCGAATTGCAAAAGCTGGGACAGGAGGTGGTACGCATCAATTGGGGCAAGGTAATGCACTCATATGAAGACAGGAAACGTTTCGCCAATCAGCGTGCGTTTGCCTCGATCATGGCGCGCGATGCCATCCGTTCCGGTCGTCTGCGTTTCGACGCCAGCGGTAAAGCAGCAGAACAGGCGTCTAAAATACCTTGCGACATTAACGAGATGGGCCAGAACGTGATAATGAAAAAGGTGATCATGCGCCAGAAGTTAAACATCAAATCACCTGACCACTTTGACACATATTGTTTTGCCTGGCTGATGCCCTACGAAGCAGCGAACGATGACAGCGGCTTTGACCGTGAAAACGTGCGAGTGGAGGCACTTAAGTATTTGGATGATTATGATGAAGCAGGCGCAGCATAGCGCCTGTATCTGGTGGGGATTTGACAGGTAAGTAAATACTTACCTAAAAAAATACTGCAAACAGGCCAGAAGTCACTTTGCTGAGCGAGATTTATCAATACTATGACCCACAAAGAGAAAGGCTAAGGCGCAAATTAGTGAGCACATAAAACCAAGAGGGCTGAGCGGACTAGCAGTGATAGAAATAGAGGCTAGAAACCAGCCAATCACAAAACCTATTATTTTAAACATACCTACATTCCTTTTGAGTAAGTGGCTACTAAAGCGCCAAATTTAGCTTCTTAAAAGCATAATTCTTAGAATTTACTGGATAGAATTAAGAGTCCATTGGCTCCGCTAACTCTGACAGCTTCATACGGCGTGTGACGCGCTTAACTGACCGGCTGTTAGGGTTTAGCGGCACTACCGTTTTACCCATTTTATTACGCTTCACATCATAGGCGCGTGTTGAGTAAATACGGCGCATAGCACGCTTGTTTTCCAGTGCTTCAGCCTTCGCCCGCGCTTTTGCTTCATTCACATCGTCTTCAAGGTAAAGCGACACGTTGTCAGCCATAACTGAGCATGGGACCGGCTTTATTTTGTCATAAATGGTGCGTGAACTATCTGCGCTCGCTTCGCCGCGATCATAGATGGCCAGCTTGTATTTAAGCGCCGGTTCCTGAATAACGCAGCCATACTGGCCAACGCGCATTAAGTCACGCTCGACAAAACCGTCAAAGATACTGGATACAGTTTTTACTTCCTCCAGTGTCGCCTTGTCTTTCAGGCTAATAGTAATGTCAATGTAACCATCCTGACGGCGAACCAGCTTTGTGCCTTCAGGGAATTTCTGAAAGCGCGATAAATCGCTCTCCAGTAGCAAAAGCTTGTCTTCAAGCGCCGCAGCGTCAGCCGGGGATGCGCCACGTATTGCCCGCTCGGTTACGTTGATTTGTTTCTGAATAAGGCCGAGTACCTTTTCCACGTACCATTTAACTGTATTTGCACCGGGATTAATGGCCACCACAACAAAATCACATTCAGGCGCAATAAACGGCACCGGGTGATACATGCTTTTAGGGATCGGGGAAACTTTCTTTTCGCGATACTCTTCCGCCAGATCATAGAAACGCTGCCACTCGCGCTGAAGGTGCTTTAACTTCTCCAGCGTCTTCACTCCACCTGATTCTGGACCGCCCACCAGCGCCACAGGGCGCGTAATGGCTTCAGGCTGTTCTGTCTCTGGATACTGTGTGAAATCGAGCAAAGTGGAAATCCATTCCTGGCGAACCTTAAGAAACGCTTTGTAAGCTAGATCAAGTTCGACGGTGTTCATGTGACTTACCTTTATTATAAAAGCGCAATTTTATTGACATACGATACTAATGTTTGTGGTTGTTAATCTAAATCACTATTAGAAAAATAGCCACATCAAATAAGGTAAGGAAACCGCAAACAGAGGTTACAAACGGGCTGTTTAAGCCCGATTTAGGGCCAATCGTTCTAATTGCAGATAATTCTTAGTGTGGATTATGTGTACCGGTTCCAATTAGCATCACTACTGTAATGCTAATTTATTGAACATTTAGAACCGATTTGAAATTGGTGGGATAGTACAGAAAATATTATTGAAACAAGCTAGTGGGAGGTCAGGCGGTGGCGACAACATCCATAATTAGATCGAGGCGTCGGACCTTTTCATTGCGGTCAGTTGTCGGGAAAATTGCATTTAGTACCGACAGTAACATTGCAGCAGCGCCAGATGATTTCAGGTTAATAAAGTGCTCTTTAGCCGCTTGTTTTACTTGGTTTTTATCAATCATTTACTACTCAGTCCACGTCCGAATGTAAGAGGCGTTGCTAATTAATTACTGGTTAGGAAAATAACCATATGCATTCTATCGAGTTTTGATCGGTTGTCTATTTAAAATCGGGTTTCAGATAAAACTTATATAATTCATCGTTTGGTTATCTTAATGGACCGTAATTAGTCTGATAGTTGCAATTGCAATGATTTCATAAGGTACATATTCAAATTGTACGGTTGTTGTCTGGCACACTATGGCCCATTTTTGACATTGGATTGCTAACCTCGCATAATCGCAGTTATGCGAAGTTAGGCGTATAATTTACAAAAGTACATAGTGATCATTTTTTGTGATCGGTCATGCCCACCAGCAACAACGGATACTAAAAAGCTGTCGCTGTTGGGTTTATCTCGGTTTAGATGACCGGTATGCAAGCTGATGATCATTTGATCATATGATCGCTTTGCTTAGTGCTGGTGGCTGAAAATGGTGATTTTGACCTGTCTCAATAGCTATTAGTGAAATGGCGCGTCTACGTGAATTCTTTAGAGCTAGTACCTTGTTGGTTTCTCAGAATTCACGTAGCGACGCCAATTGTTAAGACATAAAAATAAGCAGGAATTAATGGGCGGAATATCTAAACGCGGGAATGTACTAACGACTTTTAATAACAGTGAAGACCTGGCATTACGGCTCAGGAATTTTATTAAGGATAAAGATGCCTACTCAGAAAATACTTGGAAGCAGCTATTATCGGTCATGCGGGTGTGTAACCGATGGGCGATGGAATATGGCCGCTCGTTCTTACCTATGTCTTCGGAGGATTTGCGCGCTTATTTAATTTACCTTCAGGAGTCAGGCCGCGCTTCATCAACTATCAAACAACACGCCGCCATGATTTCTCTGTTACACCGTAACGCAGGTTATGTCGCGCCAAATACTTCCCCGGATGTAACTCGCGCTATAAAGAAAATCAACCGTACTGCGGTGATGTCTGGTGAGCGAACCGGCCAGGCGCTACCGTTCCGTAAAACGGACCTTATGAAGTTCGATGAGTTATGGGGCAGCTCTCCCCGCTTGCAGGACCTTCGCGATTTGGCTTTTCTGCATGTTTCATACAGCACCTTGATGCGTATCAGCGAGATATCGCGCATCCGTGTTAAAGACTTGTCTCGCGCTGAAGATGGCCGGTTTATTATTGATGTGAGATATACAAAAACCATCGTAAATGCCAGCGGTGTGATCAAGGCGCTTAGTGCCCGCTCCAGTAAACGGCTAACAGAATGGCTTGAGGCTGCGGCTCTGTTCGACAAGCCAGAGGCATATATATTCTGCCGGGTGCACAGAACGAACAAGCCATTGACCAGTGATGCGCATAAATTCAGTACACGCTCAATGGAAGAGATTTTTGTGCGCGCCTGGCAGTTGTCCGGGAATGATGAAACAGTCAAGACGAATAAAAACCGCTATGCCGGATGGAGTGGCCATAGTGCCCGCGTTGGCGCAGCGCAGGATATGACAAACAAAGGTTTTAGCGTGGCGGAAATCATGCAGGAAGGCACCTGGCGTAAAACCGAGACGCTGATGGGATATATACGACACGTAGAGGCCCATAAGGGCGCAATGATAAAACATATGGAAGATGAGGATTAAATCCTGTGGCTATAGATTTAAATGCAGCCTACTGCATCCCGTACCACTCATTTTATATTAGAAGCATGTCCTTTTGCTGCGAATCCGCAATTGATTCAGCACACAAAATAAACAGTTTGTTTAGTGTCTTGCCTGAAAAACCTACATTTGAAGACACATTAAAATTGTCTCACCGAGAAATATTAAACGAGATGCAAAATATCGTGATTCAAGGCGGAGCATTATCAAGATATTTTTGGCCAGTAAGGAAAGACCATTTTCCCAGAGGGGAGTTTTTGAGAAAGGCTTTAAAAATCTCTGACAGTAGTGCCCTTAAAGATCGCGGGCTGCGTAATGCTATAGAGCATTTCGATGAAAGATTAGACAACTATTTATCTAGTGGAATAAATGGCATAATTGTTCCCGAATATGTTGGCCCACGCCTGAAAGAAGGTAAAACCGCCGGACATACCTTCCGTGCTTATTTTATGGGTGATGAAATTTTCAAACTTTTAGACGAGGAATTTGAAATCCCTCCAATAGTTAATGAAATTGCCAGAATTAGTTTATCGTTAAGCGAGATTGATAAGAGCGGTAGCACGTTTAAAATTCGTTAATTACCTATAAGGCTTGCGCGTAAGAGGCTAACAAATTTGACCACCAGAGAGCAGGCTATTGAATACCTATATCAGCATTTTTCCACGGCTTCCGGTTGCAGATGGCCAATAAAATTAGAAGGGCTGGAACTTCATTCTAAAACTGGTGGCACATGGTATCGCTATAACCCTAAAGGCTTTCCCGCGCCGTCCGGTTGGAGCTGGTGGCCTTCAGAATTGGTAGGTGAGAAAGGTGCTTTTGTTCTGGCCCCTACAACCGGCTAGCCATATGGTGATAGGGGCAGACATCCACAAGTTATTAAGCGTGATGATGTACCATTATGGAAACCGCATGGTTGGATACCTGTCGTTACGCAAGCTAACGATGTAAGCCAGCCGTTATTTATCCTACATAGTGGACATATTAGTGCCTGGCGCCAGTTGCGAGCAAAAATTTAAAAGCATTGCGTAGAGTGACCGTTCGTAATGGTCAATCCCACTTTCGAAACTATGTACTTGGTAATTTTGGCTGGAAATGTGCCGTTACCGACTTAACTACTTCCGTTGAGGCCGCTCATATCACAGCCTTTTCTAAAGGCGGAGGTATGACTCCGGGTAATGGAGTGGCTTTAGTGTCTTGGTTGCATAAAGCCTATGACGCTCACGCCTTTTGCATTCATCCTTTAACGCTGACCGTCCACGTTCGCAAGATCTGCGTCAGTTTCTGAATATTCATGGTTTGGTTATAGCAAACCCAAAGATTTGGGCAATTAACACTACCGCATTGTCTGAAAGATGGGCTGCATTTGCTGCTTATAATGAGTAGGGTCACACGCCCTAAATTTAGGGCTATTTTTCTAATAGATGATTTATTTGCTATGCTACCGCAGCACTTAACGGGGGAAGCATGGCTAAAATTTTTTCAAGCAAGACATTCACTATAAACGGCAGCAAAGTTTCACTTGCCGCTGGTATGAAGCATGACTCCCCCATCGTTGTGTTAGGCGTGCAACTGTCCACCAGCGGCCCCGGCTCTGATGCGCTTAGCTTTATCGCAATAGATTACCCGATGCGGTCCATCGAGCGTGCGCAAGCGTTCGTTGCAGAAGCGGATGAAGCAGTGGCCATACGCGGCAAATCAGAAGTTGAATCTAAGTTTGGCGACGTAATCAGCCGGATCACTATGGCTTTTGGTGACAATGCCGCCACTCCAGCGCCAGTTAAACGAATAAATCCATTTGAGGCACGATAATGAAGTACATCATCAATGAAGCACTGAGCATTACCCTTAACAAGAAAGGTCAGGCAACCATTCACGATACGGCCTGCCTGCTGGCTGCGATTGCTGGCTTGCGCCATGATCCCGATGCAAGCCAGGGCGCAGCAAATATTTTTGTTGGTGAGGATGGCACTCATTATTGGATTCCTAAACCTGTTGCTGCTGGCATCACACCGGATTACTCAGAGTTTGCCAATATGATGCAACTGGCTCCGCATAAAAACCCTGCATTCTGTCATGTGCTTATGCGCAAACTTGGCCTGATCGTTAGCCCTGTATTACTGGACGGTGGCCATCTTGCTGGTCAATGGCGCGTTGAGTATGTAACGTTTTATGGCGTAACTGATTTTAAAAACAACGGCTGGACATTTGGTGAAAATGAACCAGTAAGTGAAACCTCACAAAATCTGTTTGAGGCAATTTGCCGCACTGCTATTCGCGTAGCTGGTGTTGGCCGCAAAGCGTATCTGCTGCGTGAGTCGAAAGATTCAAATGACGCTAAGTTAATTTATCTTAGCGACTGGTGCATTGACTGGATTGCGCAAAACACCACTGATGCCGAGCGCCTGCAACCTGTTCCAGCACTGGATGCGTATGCTGTCTGCGGCATTTCAGAAGAAGACGCTAAACGTATCCTTGAAAATGCCATCGCAGAATCTAAAGCTAATGCTGAAGCTGCGCCTGCTCCAGTACCATCAGCCGAATCATCGGCACCAACTACTAATGAGCCAGCGCCTGAAGGATCAGCACCGGCTACCGCCCCTATTGAATAAGTAACGCGCACCTACTTACATAGGGTGAATGGCTATCGCCCTATTTTACTAATTAGTGAATTATTAACTGTATATTTAACGGGTACACAATGAACGGACGTACACCTACCGCTGCTGAGCGGCACTTTATGGATAAGATGGGCAAACTCCCTTGTATTGCCTGCCTTCTAAATGGAAAGCAAACCCTTGAGATTAGTCTGCATCACATTGAAGGGCGAACAAAAGAAGGCGCGCACTTTTTGATTCTCCCTCTGTGTGTTTATCACCACCAGCACGCCGCACCGCTGGCAGTTCGCACCTGTTATCCGTGGCTGGTTCCGGTCCATGCCTGCGGGAATGTTGGAGGCAGAGTAGCTTTTGAAAAACACAACAACACGCAAGGATTTCTCCTAGAACTTTGCCATGCGCTAATTCAGCGCATGGCAAATGGACTTGTGTTAGGCTGATTACTCTTTAGGATCAGCATAAAGACTTGAGGGTTCGGGATCATTCGTCTGATGAGTTACTTCTAATAAATCCTCAGCCAAATTTATCTCATTACCTACAGGGGGATTGAAAAAATATAAGTCACCAATTACGTTGCTTGAACCAACAATTGCTAAGGTAATGTCTTCAAAATTAGATGTCATATCTTGGGATGCTATTTTATAAATCTCCGCTCCAGCCCTAGTAAGTTGATATACGCGTGTTTCTGGAATATCACCGGTCATGTTATCAGCGCGAATTAAAAATTCACCAGTATTTATTACATGGCCGCTTATAAGTCTTCCATCTTCAGTTATTAACTTAGAATCATTCCAATGCTGGTGGTATGGCGTATCGCGATGGCTTATTAAACCAGCCTCACTCAGTATTATATAATTATCATTTTCAACTACAATGGCTTCAGGTATAGACCAGCCGTCTAGAATAAATGGGCAGATCGTTACAAACAAATCAACTTCTTCTCTAGAAAGATTCTTTAATACGTCAAGTGTCCTTAGTGATATTGAGTCTGGGTGCCTTACCTCTTCAGCTAATAAATGCCCCCAAATCAACCTTAAATCTTCACTTTCAATCAGTTTAGCTTCATCTCTCCACCTATTGATAAACTCATTAGAGACTGGCTTGGTTGAGGTTGTTCCTTTTGCTTCCAGCGCATTAACAGCCGGTACAAAGCATCCTAGGAGATTAGTCGTTTCATCTATATCAGCTTTAGAGCTAAGCGAATCTAATAAAATTACAGCTTTCGTTTCGGGATTATATACAGCCTTTCCACTTTCAATGAGCTTTTCGGCCACTCCGAGTTGGGCGTTAAATAATCTTTCCTCTGCTTTAGATTGCGTTTCTATTCTTAAAATGTCTGCATTAATTTCCGCTTGCTTTTTGCCAAATATTTTAACCCATATCCTGTCTATACCATTGGGCATGCTTTCATTTAATAACTTGCTGATTTCTGCTTTAAACGGGAATCCTTCTAACATCGTTTTATACCTCCATTTATATCTATATTTTTATTTGGTTTTCAATTTTATAACATTTTTTAACGATCTCTGCCGGTCACTGATTATAACTTAAGCATATATTGTATGAATAAGCCATTTGGGAAAATATAATTGACATATATCTGACTATTTATCTAATATGTTTTTGCTGCGGCGGTTTTGGTTGGGGTGTTGCTTTCGACGGCAACAAATTTACTTCTTGTACAATTTTCAGCGCGACAGCCGAAATCACCACAGCAACGAAAAAACCGCCTTTATTGGCGGTTTTTTCTCTTCTGAAGGTGTATCTCTATGGTTCAAAAAATTCTCGTCGCCTCGCTATCGCAGAGCAAGCCTATGCTACTGGAATCTGTGTATACCGATGGCATTCTGGTTATGGGTGATGCTATCACCCTGAAGCCTTCCCGTGATTCTCTTATTGCTGAAATGATTCCCCGTCTTATCAACCGTCGCGCCAGAGGCTTTAAAGTGCTGGTGGATGAAGTATCAGGCGACTTTTGCAGGATGTCAGGGGCAAGCAAAGTAAGGTTGAACGATCAGCACTTTGATGATCGCCCTGTCCTGTCCGTTGCGCTCGACCGCTATCAGGAATTGCGTCGCTTAAAATCAATCATTACGCCTCAATCCGGTACAGGATTCGACATTCCTGCCAGCCTCATCGATACCACCAGTAACGCCAAAGGCGAGACTGTTTACAACATCAATTGGGCTGAAATCACCGCCAGCCACGTTCTTACCATCCTGAGCGTTTACGCCACGTTGTATAACCGCCCCGGTTCGGCTGATTACATATCGCAAGTTACCGCAACTATGGCCATTCCTGAACCGCGTAAGGCTGGAGGCGACTGGCTGACCGAGCACCAGAATGGCAAAGAGAAACCAAAGCCAACGCTGGCAGGTAAAACCATTGATGAGGACACGATCATCTTATGAGTGATTACAGTCGCCTTGATGACCGCTATATCGACGATCCGGTAATCCGTTCATTCATGCACAACGAGGTAGTGGCTAAATCCACCAGCCAAGATAGTGACCTTTATGGCTATGACATTAAGCCAGAAGAAGAGTATCGCCCCGATCTCGTGGCACACCGTGTATGGGGTACAGATGAACTTCGCTGGGCCGTGCGAACGATTGCAGGTACTGAGGCCGAATGGGACCCCTTACCGGTTGGCGAAACACTGTATATGCCGCCGCTTGCCTGGCTACGTGACCGCATCCGCCATTTTGCGAATGACGGTGAAGTATCCGACACAGTAGACACGGATTAACAGGGTACTCAATGGCAGATTTTGAGAAAGACCGGTTTGGCCGGTATGTCACGCAAGGTTTATCCCCAAAGCAGTTCGACAAGGTATTTGACACCATTCATCAGGACCGGCAAAAACGTCGCCGCCAGAAAGCCAGGCAGTTAACGCCAGCCGTACTGAAGAATAAAAATTTGGATGAAATCCTGAAGCTGGGCAAGAAGCAGGTCGGGACCTTTTTTACCATAGACGACCTTAAATCGTTCGAACGAAACCGCAAACAGGTACGAAAGCAATACACCGGCACTCAGACTGGTATCACTCACGCGCAACTGGTGGCCAACTCACGCAGCATTGACGTTAAGCGTGCAAATAACAATGTTGATGACGGTTCTGGAATTACCAGTGCGGCCTTTAAAGGGATGCGCCATAACGTCGCATTGATTGACGTTACCGCGTCACAGCGATCCGTTCACAAGAATCACCGCGTTGAAATCCGGTTCGAAACATGGGACGAAGCATTAGAAGACGCAGCCGGTAATGACGTAGGCGCGCAGCAACGCATTGCGAAGAAAATGGTGAAGGATCGGGTATCAGTCAACTGTAATTGCGGGCGCTATCAATACTGGTATCGCTACATCGCGACCGCTGGCAATTTCACAATTGCGCCGCCAAAAGAGTACGTCTATCCCAAGTTAAAAAACCCAACGCTGGAAGGCGTTGCGTGTAAGCACATTATTCATGCCCTTACCCGTATGCAGGGTTCAGGCTGGCAAAGTCGCGTGCTGATGACGTTGCGGAAGAATGCCGCTGGCGAGCATTACGGAGACGATCCCAAAAAGACCACGGAATATTTTACGGACGATGAAATTAAACGCCTCAATCGTAACCGTAAGAGTCAGACTAATCAGCGAGCCGCTCGCGCCGAATTTAATCGTTACCAGGCACGTCTGGACGCACTGGCCGGGAAGCTTAAGGCGACTGACAAGCAGCAACTTACCAAGACGCGTAAGCAATTACTCAAAGCGCGAACCATTACCCAAAAAGAGCAGGCCCGCCGCGAAGCCGCGCAAAGAAAGCTGGAGGAAGCTACAGCCGAACGTGACGCGCTCAAACAGCAACTGGCCGATACGCTGATAATGCAAAAGCAAATATTCATAGACGCGCAGGTAATGGCTGGAAAAACGCCGGAACAAGCTCGTCGCGCTTACCTTGAACACGTTAAAAGTAAATTAGGCAATTAATATGGGACGTTTTGACAGTTTCTTTACCGACGATGAAGCAGCGTTACCTGAGAATGCACCAATTGAGGTTAATTCTGTACCTTATAGCAACCAAAATAACACCACTTTAATACCATTAAAGAGCCAAAACGGAACCAATACAGCTCAAAATAAACCACAGACTACTAATACCGAACCAGATAGCGCCACCAGCGCGCCAGATTCAACCTCTGCCGCATTTACCTTATTGAGTGAGGAAAGTGCGCCAGTAAGCGAGCAGGACAGCATAGAAGGCGTTACAACCAGCGAAGTCACCACGCAAGCCACATTACCTGCTGACATTGCCAGCCGACCGCAAACAGCCATGAAGGCCCGCTATTCTGGTCATGCCCTGTTTAATGACCTTGTACGCCGAGACTGGCAACTCGCTATTGCTGCCGATCCGTTTGCTTTCGATGCGCTGCTTTATGTACCAACTGATTCCAGCGCAACCGAAACCGATCCCGATGCTGGTGGCGATGACCATGACGAACCGGCATACACCGAAATCAATACTAATCAGAAAACCCTGACTTATGGCGATCCGGTAAAAGTGGCAGTGCTGGACTGCCCGGACGAACGCCCTGAATTTTCTGCCTCAGACAATGACGGCGATCTGGATGGTGGCATAGATGACGTTTTGATTTTACGTATCGCCCCGCCGCTGGAAGTGATCGATGCCAACAGCGACGAGGAAGCCGATCACCCGATCATTCGCGCCTTTGTGCCAGTTGGTTCAATTCTGGAATGGAATGAAGCCCTGGCGGATGGCTCTGAGTCACGTAGCTGGTGGTATGTCCATCGTATCTTTACCTATGGTACCGCGTCAGTAGGTTCGCTGTATTACTGCATCCCTGCGCGCAATTATGACGCCGTAATGGAGGCAACCAGTGAATAACCTCAATAACAGCCTTCTTGCCAGTCTTAAAGAAATCCACCTTGAGCCAACCGGCGAATATGAGGTGAGCGGCTTCCATGAAGTCGATGGTGCAGCAGCCAGTTACGTCAGCCGCATTTTTGATACTGCCTGCGTGAATACCGTAGGCACCGAAAACACGGCATATAACAGATTCATTGAAAGCGCCCCGGCTAAGCGTGTCGTCGTGGGTAAGTTCGATTCGCTGGTGGAATTTCTTCAGATGCTGCGCCGCTCGCGTGGGCGACCGAAAGCGCCGGAAGTAAGCACTGATGCCCTGCCAATAATCAATGTTAGCCGATCCTATGACGTCGTTTACTCCACCAGCGACCAGAAGCGAGATACTCGCGCCAGCCTGAAGCTGGAAACCATTGAAGATGGTAACGGGAAAACCTATGCGGCACTTGACCGTTCGCAGGCGGCACTGACTTATACAATTTCCGCGCTGGCATTTGAGAAAGAAACGTTATCGCTGATGCTTAACGCTGTTTCAATGCACCTCAAATTTGCGGTTCACCAGTCATTCAGTGTGCCGGTGATGCTGGCAAACTCGACCGTGGATCTGGATTGCACCTTTACCGACTCCCGCGATCTGATTTGGTCCGATATGTCGGCCCCCACGGCCACAGACCGCCTGTATGCCGCCTCAGTCACGCTGACAATAAATGCTGACGTTGTACGCGCGCTGGCTGTGAACGCGGTAACACACCGCGTAGGACTGTACTCAAGTGGGATGACGGCGCAGCATGGCTAATAAAGACTCCAGTAAGCAACAAATGAGCCAGCTCTTTCTGCAAACCGCGCATGTGATCATGGACAAGAAAGAGATTGAAATTCCGCGCCCGATGATTACCACGTCCTCCTATATCGAAGTGATGAACGTCCGTTCGCCTATCCTGCAACTAAAAATCCGAGACGTTAGCAATTACGTGACCAATGAAATCGGTTTGAAGGCCGGTTCGCGTGTAATCATTAAGATGGGCGGCGGCTTAGACCAAAACGGCGAGACATGGGCAGAAACGATGGTTGTAGTTTCCCCACCATACAGCGGCGACGTGCTGATGCTTAACCTTGTGCCAGAGGCGCTTTACATTCTCTGCCAGCCAGCTAACAAACCGGCGTTTTTCGTAGACAAGCAGCCGCTGACTATCCTCAAGGCGCTGATACCTTCAGGCGTGAAATTATTGCCAGATGGATTCCCGCGACTGGTCACGTATCACCTGAATATGGGCCAAAAGCCCACCAGCGTGCTTAATGAAATGGCTATAGATCATGGAGCGCGAACCTGGCTGGCACGGGGTACGCTTAATATGCGCCTGCTGGCGTCGCTCTATAGTCAGAAGCCTGCCTTCACCTATGAAATGAACAATCCTAAAGCGGCGCGAACGCTTATCAAGGTTAGCGCGATCAACCAGGACGAAACCTTTTTGAGTAAAGTGCGTTTTCGGTTTACGGGATACAGCGAAACCGAAGGGTTTATTTCCGTGGGCGATCCGTCCTATCCGGTTAAACAGGTATCTAATGCCGACCGCGCAAACCTCCGCAATCGTCTCTATGCCCTCATACCCAAAATTGACGCTGAATGCGAAGGCAACGAGGCGTTAACCGTGGGAATGGTGCTGGATATTATTATTCATCGCTACAACTCAGAAAGTGGGCTGGATGAGTCTGTACCACAGAAGATGATCATCATGAGCGTGACGCACCACGAAGACCGCCGCGCATATTTTTGTCGCATGATTTTAGGAGTTGTTGTCAGTGCATAAGATTGATGGCAAGCGCCGTGCCGTGGTGATCGCAACAGTGGCAAAAGGCAACAAAATGAAAGCGCAGGTTCGCGTCCTGGCTGATTGGGATGAAATGGGCGACGACGCGCTACCGTGGGCAGAGTACATGCTGCGGCTAGACCGTTCATTTGAGCCAACCAAGCCCGGCGATCTTGTATGGGTTGAATTTCCTTATGGCGGTGACAGCCGCCGACCGATGATAGTCGGAGCCGCGCAGGATTGGGCGGGTGGAGTGCCGAACGTGCCGTCAGAGGCATCTGGAGTAGGCGAACAATATCAGCCACCAGATAAGGACGGCGCGCCACCAGCCCCGACAATGAGTCCTACAGCGGATATGGTGAGTAATCGCGACGGCGTGTTAATCATGCGCACTGCAACCGGCGCGTACTCTATGACACGAACTGAAGACGGTACGACGATTGGATTTAATGATAAAGGCAACGTCAGCATTATGAGCGAAGGGCAAACCTATGTGAACGCGACCGGCCCTATTACGATTATTACTGCCGGTGACGCGAAAATTGAAGCTGGTGGAAAAATGTCATTTAAGGCAGCAGAAATGGAATTTATGGCTGACAAAATTAATATGAAAAGGGCTAAATAGAAAGTTTCTCGCTCAAATGATTTCACTACCTTGTTGTATCATCGATCAATTATCAGTAGGAGGAGTTATGAGCGAGATTATTAAAGATGCTGCTAATGATGCAGTGAACCATGTTAAAGAAACTTTTTCTCACCGTTTCAACGGTGCTTTTACAGCCTATGTTGCAACTTCTTGGGTTGCCTATAATTGGTCTAACATTGCATTGCTGTTCATGTCTAATGTGCCTGTTGAGCAAAGACTACAAGCTATCTATGGGCAAGATTGGTTATATACTCAATACCTTATCGTACCTGTTATGACTGGTTTTCTTTTATCCATTCTTATGCCTGGCATGAATGCTTTTGTGTCTAACCTAACAGCTATCTTTACCGCACATTCTGAAGCAGGTCAGGAATTAGCAAGACTAAAAGTAGGGAAAAAGTTAGCAGATGCAAGATTCAAAAAACTTAACGCCGAAGCAAATATTGAAAACCTTGAAAAGCGGAGAAATGTTTTAAACACGGAAACATTAATTCTTGAGAAAAAAACCGAAGAATTTGCTCAGAAGTTGAAATCAACCCATTGTGGTGTTTTGACACTTGTTTTGAGATCTAATAAATTAATCAATGATATCAATGGTTTGTCTTCTGAATTAACCTTTGAGGAAGAACAGTTTAAAAAATATTTAATTGAGCTTTTTACTAATGAAGAAAGGCAAGAAGCGCAACGCTGGCGTGAAAAAATAATTAGTATTCTTGGACTTGAAGCTGCAAATAGTCTCCTGAAAGGCGATCCAAAGTCTCTATTGATAAGCGATGAATTGATACGCGAGACTATGAACGTTGTTATAAAAAATGCTCATTCATCCGAATCTTCTGAAGCATCTTGACCTAAGTCATAAATAATTCATGTTTCCATGTTGGAAACATGAAAAAAGTACGCTATTATGTTTCCACGTTGGAACGTTTGAGGGAAAAATGCACGTTATCTCAAGGGGGCCGTTCAAGGAAGCGGCAGAAGATTTTCCAAACGATGCAACAGCATTGGATGCGACTTACCTAGTATTAAAAGGCGAAATTTTTGCGAATCCAGACGAGTTGAAGGCACAGTTTCCAAGCCTTGACCGGATGAAGTACAGGAACAAGTGGTGGGTGATTGATGTTGGTGGCAATAAGCTGAGAATTATGTTTTTTGCAGACTTTGAGCGAGGCAAGATTTTCATAAAGCACATAGTTACCCACGCGGAATACGACAAGCTGGTTAAGAAGTATCGGGAGAGTAAAGAATGATTACCGAAGCCATTCAGGCAACAAATAACCTGATTAAAATTGTCCCTCTTCTGGGGGGCAGTACCAATAAAAAAGATTACGAACAGGCGCTTGAACTGGTGGAGTATCTTGTCGAGCATGACCCTGATAGCCCGCTGGTAGATTTGCTGGCAGAAAAGGTGGCCCGCTATGAAGATAACGCGCCTGAGTTCGCTGAGTTCAACGCGCGCATTGCAGAAATGCCTCACGGCGTTGCCCTGCTACGTGTCTTGATGGATCAGCATGGGCTGACACAATCTTCATTTGTGGATGAGATTGGCCAGCGTTCGTATGTAAGCCGTATTCTGCGTGGTGAGCGCGTACTTACGGACAAACACAAAGCGAGACTTGCAGAGCGGTTTAAATTGCCGTTTGAAGCCTTCAATGAGCAAAGCACTCACTCAACCAAGCACGCCTGATCATTTCTTCCCACTTATAAACCCGCCATTGCGCGGGTTTTTTATGTCTACCGTATGGCCCGTGATAAAGATAAAAGGCTGTGTATGTATATTTATCTAATATATCATTAGAATAATAGACATCACTGGAGCCGTATCCATTGTTTACTCTTTTTAAAAATGCCTGCGTTTACTCGCTCAGGCGTGATGACGCTATCAACCTCGGCAGGCTGAACGAATTACTTTCCGCTTATCCCTTTTCTTCCTGCGGGGCACAAGATATGTCCCGTACTGGCTGGCGTCCAATCACTAAAGACAGCAATCAGTTTTGCTACATTACAGGCAAAAACATTCTGCTGGTGGCTCAGACCCAAAAGAAGATCATGCCGCCGCCAGTCGTAAAAGAAAACCTGGACGCACGCGTTGATAAGCTGGAGCAAGAACAATCACGTCGCCTGAAAAAAACGGAAAAAGACACGCTAAAAGACGAAGTGCTGCATACCCTTCTGCCGCGTGCCTTCACCCGTAACAGCTTTATTCAGATCTGGATTGACCTTGAGCGCCTTCGAATCGTCATAGATACCACAAGCCCGCGTAACGCGGAAAATGCGCTCGCCCTGCTGCGTAAGTCGATTGGCAGTCTGCCGGTTGTTCCAATCATGACCGTCAATCCACCAGCCTTAGAACTGACTGACTGGATCAAGCAACAGCGTGCGCCAGTACCTTTCGAAATGGGCGAAAGCACCTCTGCCAAAGTAATGAGCATTCTTGAATCAGGCGCGACCGCCACTTTCAAAAAGGAACCAGTAGGAAGCGAAACCCTGGAATCATCGCTTTCGGATGGGCGTCTCGTTTGTTCGCTGGCTATATGTCACGCCGGGGAATTCCTGACTGAAGTTACTTTGACTGACGATCTCATATTCAAGCGGATTGAATTCCCTGACGCCTTTAAAGACCGGAACGAAGATATCGCGGTAGATGAGGACGCGGATAAGCTGGCGCGTGCTGAAGCCGATTTCATCCTGATGTGCGACACCCTGGGCACCATTATCTCTGATGCTCTGGAAGCGTTTGGGGGCGAAAGTGAAGCCTGTCGGTAGCCATTTATTCAAGCTAACTGCAAAACAGCAAGAGGCGATTAACGCGACGCGCCGCGATAAAGGCGCAGATATGACCGGAATGTTGAAATGGAATGTTAGTTTCGCCTGCGGCAAGGGTTGCACGATGCTTTCTGACCAGTGCGTAAATCGGGAAGAAGCTATATATGCCGCTGTTGAGCGTTTTGGTTCGAAGGTAATCAATGTCAGCTAACGCACCAGCCTCCAGCGCATTTACCTATGGATCAGTATGCAGCGGCGTCGAAGCTGCAACGCTTGCCTGGGAAGCAATAGGCTGGCACGCCTGCTGGTTTTCAGAGATAGAAAAATTCCCTTCAGCCGTCCTGAAAGAGCGATGGCCAAACGTCCCAAACCTGGGCGACATGACCGCATTACCGGCGCGCGTACTTGCCGGTGAAATTCCTGCGCCGGATTTGCTGGTGGGCGGCACACCATGCCAAGCCTTTTCAATTATAGGGCTGCGTAAAGGGCTAAAAGATGCCCGTGGGCAGCTAACCATGACCTTTGTGGAGTTAGCCAATGCAATCGACACCGTGCGTCAGCGTGAAGGAAAGTCACCAGCCATCATCGTGTGGGAAAACGTGCCCGGCGTGTTCAGTCAGCATGACAACGCCTACGGCAATCTTTTATCCGCGCTGGCTGGAGACGATGAAGAATTTGAACCTGGTGAGCGACCTGAACACGGCAAGCGCAACGCCTACTGGAGCTGGAGCAAGAAAGCAGGTAAGCACTTTGCAAACTGGCCGTTCGCTGGTTGTGTTTATGGACCACAGCGCCGCCTCGCCTGGCGCGTACTCGATGCCCAACACTTCGGAGTGCCCCAACGACGTAAAAGAGTCTTTCTTGTGGCAAGTGCTGGAAACGAGTGTGATCCCGCCTCGCTACTTTTTGAGTTCGAAAGCTTGCAAGGGCATTCACGGGCGCGCAGTGAAGCGCAGGCGCAATCTGCCAGCATTATTCAAGATGGCGCTGCAAAACAGCATGACGGCGGTTTAACAGCTTTTGGAGGCGGTAATTGCAGTGGGCCTATACCTGTCACAACGACGCTCACTGCACACGGCAATCGTATGGACTTTGATACAGAGACGTTCATTGTCCATCAGCTACCACAGCTAACACTGCGCCGGTTGATGCCCGTTGAATATGAACGCCTTCAGGGTTTCCCGGTTGGACACACCCTGATTCCCTGGCGCGGTAAAGATGCCCGCCTGTGCCCTGATGCGCCGCGCATGAAAGCCGTTGGCAACAGCATGGCCGTGCCGGTTATGCGATGGCTAGGGAAAAGAATTGGACGATACATAATGAGCAATGATGCGATGAAAACTGACACTAATAAAGCACCAAAAGAACGCCATAAAGGAATCATAACAGCACCAATTCAACACCAAAACGGAACCAATAAGGAACAAAAAATTAGTTGTGTTGCAGTTAATCGTCCTGTCTTTAAATGGGCTGGTGGCAAATTCAGCGAGCTAGATAAAATAGCTGCGCATATGCCCGGTGGCGCGCGCTTGATTGAGCCGTTCGTTGGTGGTGGCTCAGTTTTTATGAATTTAAATTACCCGGCTTACTTATGTGCGGATTTTAACGGCGATCTGATTACCGCTTACACCATGATTAAAGAGCGCCCTGACCAGTTGTTGAAGATGATTAAGGACCGGTTTGAAACTGGCAATACACAACTGTCGTTCCTTATGGCTCGTGAGAAGTTCAATGACATGCGCTTCACTATGTCCGCACTGGAGCGCGCCGCCGATTTCATCTATCTCAACCGCCACTGCTACAAGGGTTTAATGCGCTATAACCTGAAAGGGGAATTTAACGTAGGGTTTGGGAACTACAAGCGCCCTTACCTGCCAGAAACTGAACTGAACACATGCGCTGAACGTTCGTCAAAGGTTGAGTTCCTTCACGCCACCTTTGCAGACACAATCAGCCACGCGGGTGCCGGTGATGTCATATTCTGCGATCCACCCTATCAGCCAATGCCGAAAACTGAGGGTTTTACATCATACGCGACTGGCAAATTTACGATGGCCGATCAGGAATCGTTAGTGCTTCATCTTAAAGCGGCTTGTGAGCGCGGGGCTAAGGCTGTGATCACAAATAGTAGCTCGGCATTGATTATCGAACTGTACAAGGATCACGGACTGACAATTAACCCACTACGTGCCCGCCGAAATATCAGTTCTAAAACAAGCACGCAGGCTTATGCAGATGACATCATAGCCTTATTTTAAGTGAATGTAGTGAAAATAAAGCATTGCAAAAAAGCACCAAACCAACACTAAAAAGGAACCAAATTGACACTCTTTTTATACCATCAAAATCCACATAAAAATTAATTAGATAAATAGACTTACATGAGGATGTTTTTCATATTAGTATGCGAAGGCTGCGTTAAGTTGCAGCTTTGTTAATAATTTTTATGAGGAATTTCTATGTCTGGTAATGGAGGCGACAATGCCCACAATAACGCTTTTGGTGGTGGTGGGCGCGGTCCTACAGGTGGTGTAAATACAGGTTCTGGTTCAAGTGGTAATGCAGGTCGTGGCAATGGCTACTGGTCAATGGATGGCGTTAAGCCAGGACCAATTAGCTATGACTCCACTGGCCATCCAATCATTAGCATCAATGATGGCCCTCATTGGGTCAATGATGATTCTCTGTATGGGTCTAATGGGAATGCCGGTAACGGTAATGTTCGTACAAGCGGAACAGCGAAGATTACTAACGGGTATCGTGCCGTAGTTAATGGTTATGTTTATACAGTTACCGTTGATGGAAATAATAACATCACAAGCGTAAGTCTTTATTCACGTCCGGCTTCATCATCACGTATAAACTGGAAAAATGGCGAAGAGTCACGCAAAAATTCAGCACGGGCGCAAGTACAAGCGCAATTAGATATTGTAAAAGCAGCCGCTGCTGCTGCTGCCAAAAAAGCGGCTGAAGAAGCTGCTGCGGCTGAAGCTAAACGCAAAGCAGAAGAGGAAGCTAAACGTAAGCAAGCAGAATGGGACGCAGCTCATCCTGTTGAAGCTGCACAACGTGATGTAAATAACGCCACAAACACCATCAATGCATCTCAACCGAGAGTGAACTCAGATAGCTCTCAGATTAGTAATAATAACTCAGCTATTGCCTCTAAACAGGCACGTGTTAATCAACTACAAGCAGAACTGGCAACGTATGAGAAAACGTACAATTTGATGGAGAGCGTAGCTGAATTGCGTCGTGCCCATGAATTATATGTACGTTTAATGGCTCCCCGATACAATGAAAGAGACGCTTTACAGTCTGAAATCATTACGCTTCAAAGCCAAAACACTTCTTTAAACAACGACCTTAATACACAAAGGGCTATTTTAAATAAAGCTCAAAGTGATTTGGCATCTGCAAACCAACGCTTAAGTAAAGCTCAAGCAGATGCAGAAGCCAAACGAAAAGCTGAAGCAGCTCGCCAGGCGGCAGAAGAAGCCCGCGTTAAAGCCGAGCAAGAAGCGGCAGCTAAAGCGAAAGCTGCGGCTGAGGCAAAAGCGAAAGCTGCGGCTGAAGCAGCAACTAAAGCCGCCGCAATTGAAGCTGCTAAGTCTCGTCTTGAAGAACCAAATGTTTTCAGTGTAAGTGCGCTTGCTGCGGCTATGGGTACGTCTACCACCCCAATGGCTTTCGCTGAAACAGGTTTGGGTTCAATTTCTCTTTCGGGTGCTGCTGCTACGGCAGCTTGGTCATTTGTTCGAAGCGTTGTAAGTGAGCTTTTAGGTATTGCTGCTGTCGGAACGGGTATGGGTGCTTTAATTGCCGCAATTGGTTATATACCTGGCGCTGGAGAAGGCAGTGATCAAGTTCCAGGGCGCAATAATATTAATATGTTTTCGACCGTGCTAGACCCAGCCGTACTTAATCTTCCCGATGATAATGCTTTGAAAGCAGCATTGAATAAAGGTGGAACCGTAACATCATCTATTCGTGGTCGTGTATTTTATGACAACGATCAATTTAATACTGAATTGGTACGAACCGAAAAGCCAACTTCTATTCGCGTTGTAAAAGCGGTTAAAGATGCAGTAACTGGTTTATATGGTTACACCGTGCCAGCAACAGACACTTTGCCATCACGCACTATTCTAGTTTCTCCCGCAACTGTGCCTGGAGCTGGTGGCCTTCCACCATTGGTTAATCCTGTAAACCACGTTGTAGGTGGGACCAATACTGGTAATCCGAACGTTCCTGATATAGACCTGAAAGTTACTTCATATCCACTAAGTGATGAGCCGGATTTTAATGACTTCATTCTGGTGTTTGAAGAGTTAAACTTGAAGCCGATGTATGTCATGCTTCAGGATAGTCTCGATGATGGTATTTATACTCGTAAGCAATTGGATCGGAAGTATAAACATGCCCCGGACTTTGGCATTAGCGATACTAAGAAAAACCGTGAAACGTTGACTAAATTCCGTGACGCAATTGATGCGCACCTGGAAGACCCCTCAACTGTTGAAAAAGGTACTTACGCCTTAGTTGAAGGTTCTAAAGTCTATTTTAATCCAAAAAATTTGCGCGTTGTTGTGTTAGATAAGGATGGGATGTTTATTTCGGGCTGGGTTCTGGACCCATTCAAGACTAACCAATATGATTTTTATATCAAAACAGGAAAACTAAGATGAGCCAGAGCTTATTACAATTTGCCAAAGATTTCGTTGCCGGTAAGATTTCAGCGGAACAATTTGCCGATCCTTATCAAGCTAAATGGAAAGCTGAACGTGATTCTGGTGCCTTATCAAAAGACCCAAGTGCTCTCAACGAAAAGCTATCCACTCTTTTCTGTTTAGCTGACCAGTACAATCCAGAGACAGACAGACATTACTCTGAATTTGACGCTGAGGAACTCAAGAAGCGTGTAAAAAATTTGCTGGAAAGTTAACAACTGACATCACGTTTACATTCTTCTAATTGCAGCCCGCACATGCGGGCTTTTTAACACCTTTTTGGTGCCTTTTAGGTAGTAAAGCGGATGCTTATTAACACCGAATTTGTACCAATAAGGTACAAAAATGAGGTTATTTCTTTCCAGCGAGACGGTAATGATTGACCGGAATATCTGGTAGCACTAAATTTGTACCAACTTGATGCTAAAATTACACAGGAATGGTGCCATGATTGTACTGCTTGGAAATGAGAAAGGTGGTTGTGGTAAATCGACGCTAAGTTGCAATATCAGCGCCGAATTGGCTCGTCAGGGCAAAGATGTACTTTTGATTGATGCCGATAAACAAGGAACCGCTTCGCGCTGGATTCGTGATCGTAACCAGAATGAAAGCCTACCTGTAATTCACTCGATCCAGAAATTCGACAATATCCGTGAAACCATACTTGATATGGCCAAACGCTACGAAATTGTTGTTGTCGATACTGCTGGCCGTGACAGTCGCGAACTGCGCACCGGCATGACTGCTGCTGATATCTTGCTGGTGCCCTTCAGGCCTTCACAGGCAGATTTAGATCTGCTGCCGCGTATGGAAGAACTGATTACTGCCGCTAGTGATATGAACCCTTCGCTCAAGGTTCGCGCAATGATAACGATGGCTCCGTCAAACCCGGTTATCAACGAAACCAAAGAAGCGCGTGAATATCTCGCTGAATATCCGCAAATGGAATTAATGCGCACGATCATCCGTGACAGAAAGATTTATCGTGATGCCCTTTCTGAAGGGAAAGGTGTAGTAGAGATGAATAACTCACAGGCTAAGGCCGAGATTCAGTTACTGGTTAAGGAGTTGTTGTAATGGTTAAGCCACGTTCTCGCGAAGATAAAAACACAGCAACTGATCCTGAACTGGAAAAGAAAATTGAAGCCTTTGCCGCTGGTGCTGATTTAAATCCCGGCGATAAGCCTGCCCCGGCAGAATTAAATAAAGACGCATCACGCGACTTTAAATCTATACGCGTGCCCTTCAATGAATATGAATACAACGTGTTGGATGAACTTTGCAAAAGCATAACCGTTCAAAGCTGAACATGATCCGTCATGCCTTGCTTCTACTGGCAGAGAAAGAGGAACAAAAGTAACGCCTTATTGAATCCGTTATGGTTCCTTTATGGTGTAAAATTGGTACAAAAAGCTCCTAAATGGAGCTTTTTTATTTAGTGCTTACATTTCTCTTTTTCATACCTTCTATCGGTAAAACTCACTTTCGCTAAGGTAGCTCGCATTCAACCAAAGCGAGGCCATAAAGTGACAAGTATCAAAGAACTTCCACCATTCGTTCAGCGTATGTGCGAAGAACGCACTGAACTCAAAAACCGTATTGATAAAGCGAGCGCCTTTACTGCCACCACTCAATATGCGGCGATGAGTAGCTATGACCGCACCCTGTTTGATATCCAGTTAGAAATAATGAATTACTACCTCAACCTGCTTAAGAAACGTATTGAGCGAACGAATGAGCAAGGCAAACAGGTGGATTAATGCCAATCATCGCAATCAAGGGTTCAGTTTGTTCCGGGCATGGTGATTTTCCGCCGCGCTCGGACGTTGATGGCGAGTCGCTTCTCACTATCAACGGTATACCAGTGATGGTGGACGGCAACGCCTTCGCAGAGCACACAAACGGCGATGAAGTCCACGCGGGTACAGCAATAAGCACGCGCCCGTGGTGGTCAATCAACGGTAAAGGAGTTGTGTGTGTCGATGATCCTGTTTCCTGTGGTTCTACAGTAGCGACCGGTGATGCGCTGGTTGAGGTGTCTTGATGCTTGATAACGATAACCAGTTGGCCGCGTATCGGCAGCTAAATAAAACCGGGTTTAGGCCACCCGATTCAGTGGTTCTGGCCACCAGCACTAGCAGCCAGGCCAAATCATTATCAGCGGCGCTGGCGGCAGTTGTTTTACCCAGTTTGACCTATCCGGCCAACATTGCTCCGTCTGTAACCAAAATATCGGATGCCATTGCCGTGCTCGATGCTGTCAGCGCAGCGACAAATGATTTTGCGTCGTACTTCGTTAAGTTTCAGTCACCTTCTGAATTGCTGAACGTAAGCATTGGCTGGCGCTGTTACCTGAAGGGTGAAAGTTTGCCCGATACACAGTCGCCCGCACTGGTAACAGCAATTGCTGACTCGGTGATCGTAAAGGCAATGGCCGATGGTTTGGCAATTGTTAGCACTGCGGATTTGATAACCATTATGGGTGAGATCAATACGGTTTTGATAGCAAGTGCGGCTTATGCTGGTGGAGCGTCTCAATCAGGTAGCGGAACGGCGGGCGCTGTAGCCACTGTGAGCGACGATCTCGCCTCACGCCTGGTAACGGCAAGCCTTGAACTGAAAACACGCTCAAAATCGCTTACAGAGGCAAAGGCGAATCTGATCAAACTCAGCACTTCAGGTAAACAATCCGTCGATACAGCAAAGAAAGCGTTTACTAACGCCGTAGGTATCTCGTTACTGGATTCGATGAAAGACAACGCGGCAATGGGACCGGCTATAAGTTCGATCACACCAGCAGCCGTGACAGACGCGCTTAAAGGGGTTTCGTGATGTGGGCGTTATTTAAAACAGCCTGGATGACGCTGGGCACGTTTAAAAACATCAAGCGGTACGTGCTGGTGGCTATAGCAATCATTGCTGTGCTTGGTGGCTTCTATGTCGTCTACAGCTCGCAGGTGAAAACTATTGCGATTCAAGCCGGGACCATTAAACAAACCGGCGAGAAATTAGGTTCGGCGCTGCAAGAAAATGAATTGCTCAAACTCAATGTTAAGCAGGCAAAGCAAGGTCGAGAAGAGGCTGAGCAAAAGTATGTCCGTCTCGATGCAGAGCAGCAGGCGAATGCAATAAAATTAGAAGAGGTTGAACGTGAAAACAACGCATTGGGCAAACGCATATTTAAGGCGCAAAAGACGATCCCGGCGCTAATAGTCGCATTCCTGATAACGTTAAGCGGATGCACGTCGAGGCAGTCAGAGCCTTCAACGAAAAATACGGTCGTGGTGGAAGAACAACACAAGCCGGTAATTCTACCAGCGCAGATGTGCGTGATGCCGGTGGAGTTGCTAGGTAAGTATGGCGATTACCCGGAAACATTTTTACCGGCACTTATCACCAGCCTGTCGGCGGTGAACGATCACAACATAACGGTTAACCAGCTTAACGGTGCGGTAACAGAATAACCTCAAGGGCCTGCATAATGCGGGCCTTTTTATTGCTGGATCGCATGAAGGATCGTTGCGATCTTCAAGCCAGATAATCCGCTTAAGGTTCACTTGTCCACTTATCCACTGAGATATTTTTAATTGTTTTTATATATTGTTATCTATTTTTAAACCTTTTTAAGAGGCTCCCAGCCCTTGTGTGGCGCGAGCTTCCCAGCGGGCAATATGTATAAATTGCCCTCATTAGGTGTATAAATTGCCCTCATTAGGTGTAGTAATTGCCCTCAGCATATGTATTATTTGCCCTTAGCATATGTATAAATCACCCTCAGCCATACAAGTTACTCACACTGATAAAAATGGAACTAGAAACGGTGGATAAAAACAAGCAAGTGCTGGCGCTGGTTGAATCGGTCATGCCGGTGAGCAAAATCATTGCTCAATCAAACGAAATGACTGAAGCAGCATATCATCTGACACGCGATCAGAAGCGCATTCTTTTTCTTGCTGTTGGCCGCATTCGTAATGCTACCAAAGGCGGCGATCAGTCAGCCGGTTTATGTGAGTTCACGGTCGCTGAATATGCCGATATGTATAATTTGCCCTCGGCTGAAGCAAGTAAAGATATCCGTTCAGCCCTTGCCGGTTTTGCGGCGAAGGAAGTATGTATTTTTCGCCCTGAAGAAGATGAAGGAGGCGAGAAAGGTAGTGAGGTTTACCCGTGGATGATCAAGAAGGCTTATTCCCCACGTCGCGGCACTTACATTGTGCATCTAAACCCTTACCTGATGCCGTTCTTCACCTCACTGGAGAAGCGATTCACTAAAATCAAAATCAAGGATGTGGCTGGCATAACCAATCCTTACGCGATCCGTTTGTATGAGTCGCTATGCCAGTATAAAAATGCTGAAGGCGCGGGGTTTGCTGTGCTCGGCGTTGAATGGATGATAGAGCGTTATGGCTTACCGAAGTCGTATCTAAAAATGGCAGAATTTAAACGAGGATTTTTAATAAAAGCCATCAAAGAAATAAAAGAAAAGGCCCATATGTCAATAACATACAGTGAAAAGAAAATCGGGAATAGGATCACTCATTTCCAGTTCACCTATCAGCAGAATTAAGGGCGATTTCTACACATGGACGTTACCGCCACTATCCATCTTGAATGCAAAAACTACACCTGAACGCTCCTGAAGAGACATTGCCGGTCTGGTTTAAGGGCAATTTCTACACCTTTACGCAGTGCTAAAGGTTATTTATCTCATATAACCTGCCCACGATGCCCACGATGCCCACGATGCCCAGGCTCATGTGAGTAATGACCTTGAAGGCAATTTCTACATACTTCCCCGTGCTCGCTCAGTTTTAAGGGCAATTTATACACCTTGTCGGGTTTCGAAAGTTAAATGCTTTCGCTAACAAGTTGGCGCGGCGCTATATGTGGGAAAAGCATTAACTCCTTTATGAAAGTGTCCTTTTAAGGGCAAAAACTACACCTGCTCTTAATCCTGTTCTGCCAGGCGTTTATCATAAATCACCCTTGCCTGCTCCCTTCCCGACTCTGTCAGCGTCAGCCAGGTACGGTTTGAATCATCCCGTTCACGCACCACAAGTTCATTACTGGCCAACGTCAGGCACGAAGCACGGAAATTATTTGGAAATAACGGGCGCGCCATTTCCTCCAGCATCATGTTATTGATCATCTTATACAGTACACGCTGGCGCACCGTGTGCCGGTTTTTATGCGTAAAGTGATACAGAAGGAATAACGTGTTTTTCTGAACGGCAGATAAGCGCATACGTGCCTCATTTACGGCGTAGCTGGTGGACAGCCACCAGCAAAGATTAGTGTGTAGTAATCGCCCTTAGCGGGCCGTGAAATTCATACTATGTATGATTAAGAAATGAATGCAGGCGTATGAGAAGCAACCACGGCAACAGCGCCCTTGTCGATCATGGAAATCACGGGCTTACAATCCCAAACGTATGTTTCCAGGCGGCTATGATAATGGCCAAATTCTTTAATCAGCTTTGAGGCGTAAACCGACTTCCCTGTTTCGGCTACGTGATTTTTGATTGATGCCAGCACTCTCTGTTCTTCTGCCGGCAATTCATCTTCACAGTAATGCGTAGGTAGGAAATATTCATTGCCGATAATCCTGATCACACCTGCGCCCCTTCAATGATTTTTGATTCGTTTACAAGATTACGGATGCCACGGCTAAAGTTGCCTCCACCCTTCTTACGAACAAATTCCTGCTCATCTTCTGTGATGAATGCTGACACAGTTCGGCCATCTTCCACCAGCGCAGTGCGGCCACGGCGCGGCCACGGGATGTCGGTATAGGCCGGTAATGGCGTGTCCGTGGACAGGTCATAGCGATACACTTCACCACGCGGGGCTTCAATCACCACGGCTTTCGCAGTCAGGCGCAAGTCAGCGTTACTGAGGATTTGAGTAAAACGCTGATAAATTTTTGTTTTAGTGCCTTCGGTGTAACTGTTACCGGTCGCGCCGTTGCGGTATTGAACGTAAACCGTGTATCGCATGTGCTTTCTAATCTCCTATTAGATTAATAGACAGAGAGTCTACCTAATCAGGCAGAAAATTCGCAGATATTTTTATTGGAATTCCAATAACTCACTTTCGTTAGAATCCCTGCCGTCGAAAGCAGTACCTCTGTCTTGCACATAGATAGGGTTAAAAACAGTGTCTGATATCAGTGTTTTTCAGAAGCACCAGCAGAACATCGCGAAGATGGCCGGTAACGTACTGGCGTTTACCGCACACGTACCACTAAATGAAGCGATGGACGCAGAGCAACAAGCTCAGGCCATCACCCACGCGGCAATGCAAGATCCGATGTTTGAATCGGTTGACCCGCTGGCCGTTCGTCAGATTGCTGTACCGTGGGCTGCATCTGTTCGTGGCTACATCAAACAGCGCGGCTCCAACCCGCCTTTCGACCTTCTGGCCAACGCTTACCACTCCATGAGCAACCTGATTAAGTCAGTTGCGCAGCCAAACGCGAAGTTCGCGGGCGACGGCGCGGCGATGCTTGAATCAGCGGCCAAAGATATGTCCACCAGCCAGGGCGTGCTGAAGCAGGCGATTTTCATGGCGATGGTATTGCCGTCTCAGTTGGGCGCGGCGACCGGCGACATGTGTACCTTCATGCCGGTTGAACGTGATGAAAACAAGTTTTACGAGATTTATAACATTGCTGGCACGAACATGGGTTCGTTTAAGAAAGGTCAGCGCATGGATCAACTGTCCAGCGGTGTTTACTCGCAGATGGGCCGCATTTACATGCTGGACCCTGCAACCGTAGACGGCACCCTGACGGAATACACCATCAAGGTTGCTGACCAGGAAACTCGCTCTATGCCGATCAAGGCTGGGCGTGTGCGTATCCTGGTGGACCGTGTGATCTTCAAGTCGTTTGACGATGGCGACGGCAACATTAACGTCAACGAAGAACATCCGAAAGGCGCGACCTACGTTATTTCAGGCACCATCGACTATACGAAGGGCGAAGTAACGCTGACCTTCAAAGATGCGCCAGCAGCGGGCACCAAAATTGCTATCCAGGCAGAGCTGGATGTTGAAAACGCACCTGACATCATCCCGGTAATTAACCAGGCAATGAAAGACTGGATGATGAAGCCATCACAGTACATCCTGGCCGCAGAACATACCGTTCAGGGCATGATGGAATTGCAGCGTGAATTCGGTCAAGACCTTGCTTCCATGCAGTTCACCAGCCTGACTCAGTGGGCGTCTCATGAAATCGACATGAAGCGTCTGCGTAAGCTGGCTTACCACACCATTTATGATTACGAATTTGATACCGCATTGCCTGAAGGTCAGGTTTGGGAATCATGGTGCGGCCTGTTCAAAAACCGCGTTAACGCCATTTCCCGCGACATCCGCGACCGTACTTTGAAATACGGCATTCGTGGGGGTTTTGCTGGTGGCGAGGCTGCGACTTTCATTAAGTCTCTGCCGTCTTCCCTGTTCACCCCGGCTCCAGGCTATGTGGAATCATCCTACGTGCAGTTCATGGGCACCCTGTTTGGCGTGTACCGCATCTTTGAAGTGCCTTCACCAGTTTGTCAGCAGATGAGCGATGACGGCTATCCATTCGACCCGGCAGAAGTCCTGTTCTATTCGCGCGGCGATAACCTGGGCGAAGCGGGCATGGTTTCCGGCGATGCGATCCCTGCGATCCCATTCACTCACCCAACTACGCCAGGTCTGGTTAACCGCCAAACCCTGTGGGGTTCGTCTCTGAACGAAGTTCATCCGCGTAACGGTCACGCCTACTTTGCTCGTCTGCTTCTGACCAACAAGAAAGCTGGCGCGCTTAACCCGGTGACAGGCGACTACGTGGGAAAGACTGATGGCGGTGTAGGCATCACCTCCACCGCCATCACCAGCGTAGCGGTTGAAAGCGTCTCTATGTCGCCTAAGACCAAAACCACCACCGTTGGCAGCATGTTTGTACTGACACCAGCTTTTGTACCGGCTGATGCAACGAACCAGAACTACACACTCGTTTCAAGTGATGCGTCTGTCGTGAAGGTTAACGCGAACGGTGAGCTGGAAGCAGTTGGTACGGGTACGGCTGACGTAACCCTGACTACTGAAGACGGCGGCTTTACCGCAGTTACCAAAGTAACGGTTAACGCGGCAGTTTAATTTTTACAGCGCCCGTAACAGGGCGCTTTATCTGGTGAAACAATGCAAAAAATTGCTTTTACAATCGGACAAGCCTCGCAGATTGCGGTTGGCCCGATTAATGCTGACGCCACCACGGGCAGCGTTGCCGGTAACGCTTCTGTCTTCGCGGGTGTTGTGATTGCCAAATCTGGCAAGCCAAACACTGTGCTTTCCATCAATGCGGATAACTTTAAAAACGTGCTCGGTGAGCCGTATCGCCCGCTGGAAGGCGCACACTTCGAATCTATGCGTCACGTTGCGATTGCCGTTAAAGGCGGTAACGGCTATGTGGTTCGCGTACCGTTGCCAGGCATGAAAGTGCCCGCGATCAACCTGGTCAAAAAGACGTTGGCTGGTGGCGATGGCGAAGCCGATACCGTAACCATTGACGTGACCACCAGCGCAACGCTATTCGGTTCAGACATTGAATTACCGGAAGGCGGTGTATTCACGCTGTATGTGGATGATGGCCATAAATCGGATAATCGATCACTGAGTTTCGTGCCGGTAACAGGTAAAGCAGGCTTTTACACGCTAACCCTGAAATCTACCGATTCAATGGGCACCGTAACCACGCTGGAAGAGTATGAAGTATCGCTTGATCCGCTGGCGCTGAGTGATATGGGCGTTAGCGCATTCCTGCATGACGTGCTCGAAAACAATGAATCAAAAATTCAGTGTGTATTAGCCGATGACGCAATGCTGCCGGTTGATTTTGCAGGATTTAAAGGCCAGGCATTCGTGGGCGGCGATGACGGCGACGTTAGCAAGCTGACCGCTGAAAGCTATGACGCACCAATCACTGCGCTGGAAAATTCGCTGGTGGAATACACCGCAATTCTGACGCTGGGCGTTTATGACGCAACCGTAATTGAGAAGCTGGCCACGCTGGCCAAAGACGTTCGTGTTGATGCGTTTGGTGATGTCGATCCTCGTCTCTCTGCAACGAAGGCGCTGGAGCAAATGACTGCGCTGGGCCTGAATGGCAATGAAAACATCACGCTGTACTACTTCCCTTACTCCTGCCGCGATCCGCTCGGCCAAACCAAAGTTGTTTTTGGTCTGTCTGGTGATGCCTTTGTAGCGAAAGCGAAAGGCGTTGCGCTGGTGGCTGACGTTGGCGGCTGGCATTACTCCCCGGCTGGCGCGCAGCGAGGAATGCTGACCCGTCAAAATATCAAGCCATTGGCTTCAGCAGGTTCAATTGATCGTGAGTTGTTTGCTAAGGCGCATTTGAACGTTGTTTCAAGCTACGGCGGCGGCGTGGTTATCGACGATGCGCTGACTGCATGTACTGAAAACAACTACAAGAAGTACCAGCACGTTGTTTCTGTGACCAACGCCATCGCGCGCAGCGTCTATGCGCTCGGTCTGGAGCTGAAACACCAGCCAGACGGTATCACCCGTGAAGGCTGGGAAAAGGGTTTGCCTAACCTCCTTGATCGCTATGTGGCATCTGAGGCGCTTGTCACGCCATCTGACACCAGCGAAGGCGATCAGCCTTACGTTGTGACCGTCGAAAAACTGGATTTTGACTACTGGCAGATTTCCTACTCCCTTTCCATCACTGGCGTTGGTCGTCGCACCTTACTCCAGCCAATCCTATTCCGCTAACAGGTAAAAACGAGAATGTTTAACGAGAAATCCTCAAACAGCCTTTTGAAAACCGCGTTCGCTGCGCCGCTCGCTAACGCTGGTGACTCTGACACAGCAATGCTGGAGTCCAGTAAGGACAAGCAAAACCAGGAAGAAAAGAAAGCTAATAAGAAACCGCTCGATGACGCGATTTTCGAAGCGGTTCAACAGAAAAACAAGCAGGACGAGCGTGGTACGGCTGCATCTACCGTGATCGGCTGGGCGAATGGTTCAGAACCTACCTCAAGTGACTTTGATGATCTGGCGCTGGGTTTGGCCGGTATTGAAGACGATGAAGGCGACGACGAAATTACCGACGCGCAGATTGATTCGTACAACTACTGGCTCGACTTGCTGGCTGATGCAGCCGTATCGCTTGGTGCTGACCAGGCTGATGTTACCGCCATGATTGACGAAGACGATGACGACGCAGCAATTAACGTTGCTGATGGCATTACTGGCAACGTTGAAGATGAAGACGAAGCCATTGCTGTGTACAGCGTTTCAGGCAATGACGACGCCATGCTTGAAGCCAATATCAAGGTCGTCCGTGCTGGTCAGGTCATTCTTAAGAAAAAGCGTCCGCGCAAGCTGCGCCAGACGGCTAAACAGCGCGCTGCGCTGAAAAAGAACCGCCTACGCTCGCATACCGCGTCCGCAAAAATGTCGTTCCGTAAATCTATGAAGGTCCGCAAAAAGCGCGGCCTGTAAGTGTCTCGCCCGCCGTTCTGGCGGCGGGCATTAAGGGGTTGTGTGATTTGTGGCGCAATAATGCCGGATGGCGTGAGTCCCTTCCTGAAGGCATACATCACATCGGTTGAAGACGGTCAAATGGTTGTGGGCTACATCGGTGATGGCAGTGCTGCATCACTGGAAAGCATGTGGGTTTCACCGTTTGAAAACAACACGGTTGGTTCAATAGCTGGCGCTTCTACATTTGTTAATGCCGTTCAGGCCACCAGCACCAATACGTCTAAATCGCTCGTTAACTCACTGATGGTTTGGGAAGGCCACAAGCCACCTGAATTCAATCTTGTCCTGCATTTCATGGCCACGATTGACGCAAAAATCGAAGTTAACAATGCAATTTCGGCGCTCATGCAGATGGAATCCCCGGAACTGAAAGAGTTTGTGCCTGGCGGGCGGCGTCCTAAGCCAGTCGTGCTGGATATCGGCAGGCGCATAAAGCTAATGGATGCCGTTATTCAGTCGGTCAGTTTCGAACTGGACGCACCCAAGACGCTTACCGGGATGTTCACACAAAACACTGTAAACCTTCGTATTTCAGGCATGTCAGCACAAAACAAATCTGACATCCCGCTTATGTTTATTTGAGGTATTAAATGGCTGGTTTCTCTAACGCCAAAGCCGATATGGGCTTTGTAAAAAAACGTCTTGATCAGAACATCGCAGCCGGTGAGAAATTGCTGGGCGCGGAGTATTGGGCAACGATTGAAGGTTATGAAGGCATTTCTATCCTGTTTCGTACCGCGCAGTTGCCAGAGCAGGCACGCCAGCAGGTTGAAGACACCATTCCTGGCGGTCTGACCATGACGCAGTACGGCGCGTACAAGAACAATGGTGAAATGCCAATGCAGTGTTCAGAAACAATTGACGGCAAAGTGCTGGCCGCTGTGCGTGAGATTGTGATTAACAAGAAGTATGTGACCGTTAAGGTGCAGGCAGCAGCCGAATCTAACAGCGGCGATGCTAAAGGGCTAACCCGCACGCTCGGTCACTGCCTGGTGTTCTCGGACGCCGTGGACCTTTCATCTGAAGATATGACGCAAGTTGTAAAGCCTAACCTGCGAATCGTATACAACTGGGTGGATGCGTAATTAATGACGCCGCATGAACTTCTTGATGAGGTGAAAAGCCGTTTTACTCCGCTCCTTGTGAGGGAAAAGAATACGCTTGAATCCATGCTCAGGCAGGCTCTGTCGGCATATCAGGATCGCGCCGGATACATCCGGCGCGTCCGTATCGAAAAAGAGGCAGGCGTAGCCCTGCCTTACCCGGAGGATTATCTTTCGCTGGTAGGCGTGGCTGACAAACGCGGCGCGTTGGTTTACAGCGATGATTTCGGTACGGCAATTGAATTAGATTTGCTGGGAAGCGAGCATTATCCGTTCACCCTGACTTATCTGGTTAACCTGAGTGACAGGCCATTTGATAAATGGGTTGTGCCTGCAACCATTCGCGCCCTGATCATGGATTACCTTGAAATCCTTATCGCCATTAACAATACAGAGCGTAAACGTCGTATGAGTATCGCCGGTAAAGTAGATGCAAGCGCCTTTCCCGATGACTCAACCCTCTATCAGCGCAAAATCGACCTTGAAGCAAATATGAGCGCACATCGCGCAATGGTGTTCAGCGGTTCGCTGATTACGGGGGCTAATGGGCATTTTTGACGGATTATCCAGCAGCTTTAGTGCAAAAAGTTTCGTTTCTAACACCGTCAGCCAGTTAACCAGCAATGTCACAAGCCAGCTACAGAGCACGGCTAATTCTGTTGTAGGCGAAGCGTTAAGTGCTGCGCTGGGCGGCGTAAGCTTTTCTGGAGGTAGCGGCGGTCTGGTTAACGGCAAAGGCGGCACTACTCGCGACATGGCTTATGCGAAAACCATTTTGCAGATGGCCATGCAAATTCAGTACGCACAAGGCTGGCAATTTGTTGTTGAGGCTGATGGGCTTAGCGACCTCTTCATGTATGTTAAAGACGTTACTTATGGTGCCGGTACGGTTGAAACCGAGTCGAAAATCATTGGTGGCGTGATGTTCAACAAGCCAACGCATATTTCAGCCGGAACCGTAACGCTGACCGTTCGCGACTCGCAGGACGGCAAAATCGCGAAATGGTTTGATGCCCGTAAAGCGCGCGTTATTAACCAGGATGGCACGCTTAACCTGCCGCCGTTTTACACAATGGCGATCCGCGTTTACCGGATAGGCTTCGACGGCTCCAAATCCATTGATCGGGAAATGAAAGTGTTTCCGACCGAGCGAGGTTCAACGACGCGTGGTTACGATCAGTCTGGCGAGTTTTTCTCGTATCCCCTGACTTTTGTTTCTTATTCCTCCGCCGATACCAGCCTCAAAGGCATTGCCACAAGTGCCGTGGTGGGCGCAGCCGGTAACGCGTTAAGCAGTGTCGGCAGTTCGATCAGCAGCAAAGTATCCTCAATCATTAAATTCTGAGAACAACTATGTACATTCCTCCGCTGCCCTTACCTTCCAATCCCAATGTCGAATTACGTTTTCGCGCGCATACCGTTGAGGAATCGCTTGAATATGGCAATGCCACGGAAGAACTGGAAGAAGAATTCACTACGCGCTACCTGAATCTGGTGCAGGAAGGCGAAAAGCATGACAGTGCGTTATGGACCGTTCAGGACCGCCGCGCGGCTTTGTACTGGATTTGGATGAACACTCGCATGAAGCACGGGCACACGCTGAGTTATACCTGCGGCCACTGTAATCAACTCCACCAGCATCAGTTTGATATGGCTGATCTGGGCGCAGAACTGGAGCTATTACAGGTGCCACCGTTCGTTGAAGTAATGATCCCGGTTCAGGGAAGGCGGTTGAGTGGATTCTGAAGCCGCTGGACGGTCGTAGCATGGAGAAGTTACAGCATATGCAGATGCGAATGCCGCCGAAAGATTCCCCTCATTACCGGAACGAGCTTAAAAACCTTCGTATTGTTGAAATCGTGCTGCAAACACAGTTGAAAAATGAACCAGATGATTTTGAGCAAGCGGGTGAAAACCGTTATGCCCTGGTGAATTCGATGGAGGAATACACCGAATTTATGCCTTTGGTGGCAAGCGTAAAAGCTATGCAGGAATCATTACGCCACGGTTTGCCAATGTTTATCAAAGACGGGAAACCCATGCTGTACGCCCCGCCTCATGCTTGCCCGATAAAGGCTAAGGAGGGACAAACGCTGATCACGCGTCTGTACTTTCCCTTTCGGGCTATCAAGTACCTTCCAGTCGCATTCCTTGGACTCATGGATGACGCTGATTAACAGCCTCGCCTTTTACGGACATCAATCAATCGGGGATATTCACAAACTGCCTGAATGGCGCATCCCCAAGATGATTGAAGATCTGGAAAAGATGTTAAAAAACGCAGCCGGTAATTAAGCATGGCACTTCCACAGCAGCACCAAAGTTTTGACGCATTGGCAATCATTGACGCCATCGAGCACGCGAGCACTAAAGAACTCGGTTTGCTTAAGGATATTCATCGGGCGGTAATCGCCCGTAACGGCGCTAAATCAACGCCTAATGAAAATCTTCAGATATCAAACAAGGCGATTTTAAATGCAATCATGTCGCGTAGAAATGCAGGCAATGACAATCATTTGAGTGATAATCGCAATTATCGCCCATTAAGTCGCATTAAAACGGATGAAAGCCGTAATCACCTTGCAAACATGCGGTATGACGCCCGCATTAGCAATCAGTCAAGTAACGGCAAACGCAATCCAAACGCATCCAAAAATCAGCAAAAAACATTCAATGCTTCTGGTGCGCGTAGGCGATCTGCCGCAGATGCGGCAAAAATCACTGCAAAATCCATTCAATCGGCTGAAAAACGATTACAGTCAGGCGGATATGCCGCCAATGACGGATTTATCTCGCAGACGAATCATGTCGAAAATCATTTCGTCATCACTCAATCACAATCGCAACGCACTCAAAATAATGCAAATACAGCCAAATGGCGTGCGCCAGCAATCAATAGTGAGCAAAGTGTTGCTACGCCACAGCGCGATGCCAATGGCCGTTTTACCTCAAAAGAAAAAAGCGAACAGGACGACGAGCGCCGCGAAAAAGCAGAAAACAAATCACTGTTTAAAAAGCTGGGGGACATCCTCGGCAATAAAAAAGTAATGGCAATGATCTGACTGAAGTAGCCGGAACGGCAGCAGGTGGGGTGATTTGGAGTGCAGGGAAAGAACTTTATGATCTGAGTGAAGGCGTGCGCGAAAAGGTTGTCAGCCTCAACGATTGGAACAAACAGCGCAAAGCCGGAAAAGCGACAGTGTCAGGCGATCCTATTCGCTTCCCGGATATGGCCGATGCGGGTGGCACGAAGTCACAAAAAGCCTATCAAGCGAGTAAGGGCGGCAGCGTTATTTCAATGGTGCGTGACCAGAACAAAACGCTGGTGGAGAACGACCGCACAATCATTGAAGAACTAAAGGAGATTGAGGAAAACACCCGTGAACACGGCAAGTCGGGTGGGAAGGGGATTCTTGGCGCATTAGCCGGGGCTATTGGTGCAAGGGCCCTGGGTAAACTCATTGGTTCGCGCATCCTTTCCGGGTTAGCCGCTGCGCTGGGTGGAAAAACCATTCTGAAATTGCTGCAACGTCTTATCGGCGGCGGTGCAGATGATGGCTTGCCATTGCCGGATGCAAGCAGGCCTGGCACACCAGGGAAAACCAAAAAGCCTAAGACGCCAAAAAAGTTAAAGGCGGCGGTAAATTGGCCAAAGTGGCCACCGCAATTGGGGCGACCGTAGTAGGGGGCGCAGCAACCATTAAAGGCGTCTTAACTGGCGGGGAGAAGCCAGAAGAGGTTGAGGCTAAAGTTGAAGAGAAGGCAAAAGCCAAACCGGTTGAAGCCAAAACAGCAGAAACCAAAGCTGCGCAAAAGGTTGAAACGAAAGCGGGCGAAGAAGTTGCGCAGAAGGCCGAAAAAGAAGCGATTAAAAAGGGAGGAGAGAAGTTGCTCGCCAAAACTGCGCTTAAAGCTGTGCCGGTCATTGGTACGGCTATTGGTGCTGGCATGGATGCAGTTGACGGCTATAACGATACGGAAGGCCAGAAAGCAGCATTCAACATTGGTGAAAACCAGGACGTAAGCGGCAGGCAAAAGCGGAGTATACAGCGGCCAATGTGATTAACATGGGCGGGCTGGTTTCAGGTGGGGCAGGATTGCTGGCTAAGGGGGCAAGTGCGCTGGGCTTCGATGGCGTAGCGGAAAAGCTGTCATTCGATACTGGCGACATTGCTAAGTCACTGGATAGCGGCGTAAGCAACGTTAAAGACGTTTTCTCTTCCAGCGGCGATAAACAAATTGATGCGATCCGCGACGGCACAAAGCAAACCACAGACGCCATCAGCAAGCTGGATAAGTCCATCAAAGACAGGGGCACGGTAACAGGCGGCGATTCCGGCGAACCAGCTACCGCAGAGACAACAGAAATCTCGGCACCGGCGGGGCCAACGACCAATACAGTCAGTGATGACCTGAACATTGGCGGCGCTAACGCCAGCAATCGTAATTTCCGCAATAACAACTTCGGCAACATTAAATATGTTGGCCAGAGTGATGCCACGCTGGAAGAGGCGAACGCCAAAGGTGAACAGACGTTTGCTAAATACGACTCGCCGGAAGAGGGAATGCGTGGGCTGGCTAATCAATTAAGCAGCTACGCTGACGGCACCAGCAAAGCGGTTAATTATCAAAAGCTGACCAATGTTCGCGACATCATCACGCAGTTTGCGCCAGCAAGTGAGAACAACACAGAAAACTATATTTCAACGCTGTCGAAAAACCTCGGCGTAAGGGATAACGAGACGCTAGATCTCAATAATCCTGAAGTGATGACGAAAATGATCCGTCAGATTTCTACTATTGAGGGTGGTAATCCGCAGGTAACAGATCAGTTCATTCGCAATGCTATCGGGACGCGACAAAGCGGCAAAGGAAAATGGGAAGGGCAGTTTAACCCTGAGACGCTAGAAAAGCTGAACAAGCAGCGCACGGCAAGTGGGCTGAAGGCGTTAGCGAGCACTGACCAGCGCGCTAATCCTGAACGCTATACCATGACCGATAAGCTGGTGGATGGCGCGAAAGAATACGGCGGCAAGGCGTGGGATACCTCACTAGAAAAGCTGGGTGAATTCCGTGATTACAGTGATGAGCAATTAGGCAAGATTTTCGGCAACGTCGAAGGTCTTCGTGTGCAGGTGCCCGATAAAGGGCTAACGCTACCCACTGGTGACAAGCTTCCGCCTGGCCTAGCGCGTGCGGCGCTGAATCCTGATGATATCGGTAAAGTAGCTGAGAGAAGTAGCATAACGGCTAAGACTGATGGCGTTCAGGCCACCAGTGAGCCGGAAGGCATTAAAACCGTTGATGCTTCGCTGGTGGGTGTTGCTCGTCCTGTCGATAACGTTGTGCCGCTGAGTGAAGTAAACAAACCCCATCTTGTTACTTCCACCAGCGCGCGTGTACCCGGCAGCAGGGCGAAAACGGCCCCGGCTGACCCTAAAGAAGCGGAGGGAGATCAAGGCTGGTTTGGCTCTACGGTCGATACGATGAAAGACATTGGCGGCAAGTCGCTTGATGTGATGGGCGGAATTGGTAAGAACGCACTGACCAGCATGGGGATTGATGTTGATAACCCTATGCAGTGGATGGCCAGCCAGGCGGGCGGTACTGTTTCCGGGCTAGTGTCAGGTCTTACGGGCGGCGTCATGCAGAATACGCCGCTATCTTTCCTGAGCGATACAGTGTCCTCCGCGCTGGGTAATAAATCGGGTGAACTGACCAGTAAGGCAATCAATTCATTCTCCACCGCGCCACGCGCGCCGGTTACGGATTTTGCCGGTAGTGGTATTGCGCCGGTCGCTGCACGCGACAAGGAAACGCGCGGTAGCGATGAGCAACAAACCAGCCTGCTTGAACGTATTGCAAAGGCGGTCGAGAAGAAAGAGCCTGAGAAGAAAGAGGCTAGCGTAAACCCGAACAAAACCACGGAAACTGCGCAACCATCGCCGCGTAAGGATATTCCGTTAAATGTGGGGATTCGTCATTGGAGCAATTATTCAAATAAAAAAAGCGGCCTAGCTGCCGCTTTAACTATTTCCTATATGCAAACATTTTTTTGAATGCAATCATTTTAAATTTATCTCTTTCTGAAGCGAAAACCTTCCAGCTTTTTTTGAATTCAGCTTGATAAAATTCAATAGATTCCTTTTTTGAATTGTCTTTCTTATTCACCAATAGATCATGAAACATTTCTGCTTCAACGAAAAAACTATTTATTGAGGATCGGAGTTTTTCAAACTCTGGTTCTTTTTGAAATGTAATCGACCAAGCAAAAAGCTATCATGTAAAGTCAAAGCCTCATCATAAGAACTTCTGGCTTGTTTAATGCTTTCTGCTGCATCTGACAAGAATTGGTCATATAAGCTCTTATCCATATTTTCCAGTTTTTGGTCGGTTTCATAAAGGCAAGCATGTATTATTTTGTTTAGCCTAAATATTCTGTAGATATTCTCAATAAACTTCGATGTGCGCTCAAACGCTTTTTCTGATGTTTTGGTGCTTTCCCATCTTGTTAAGCTATATAAAGCTAAAAGAAGGGTGACGGTTGAAGCTGTAGCAGTGAAAGTCGCGGGTTCAATTTTTTCACCGAAAAACCAAATATCTAATTGAATGAAAATAAAAGCACCTAGATACAGAAATAACATGTGGCTGCTAAAGTTATCCCAAATTGATTTCAAATAGTCCTTCATACCTAAGCCTGTAACGGAAAAAAGTGTAATTTAACGGATTAATTATTGATTGCAATCACTTAACAGTAGGTAGATCAGAAAAACGAGTCGTATATGCTGGTGAAAGCATTTCACGCTTCATCTGCCAAGTTTTTTGAATGCCTTGACCGGCAAACCATAGCGAACCCTTGCCGGACTGGTTAAGCCCGTCAACCACGCGCATTAATGCTTCGCTGTTGGCTTTGGGCTGGATTTCATCGAACAAACCTAACTGCGCTACGCCCTTATTGTAAAAATCCCCCAACATGATGCCTGCTTTTGCATAGCGGGGGCCTTCTTGCCAGATTTCATCGAAAACCGTCATGGCCATCTTGATAATATCGCGCGTGTCATTAGTGGGGATCTGACATTTGGCTGTGCCTTGTTTAGAACAATATTCGCCGTATGTGTCATATCCGCTGGTACGAAAGAAGATTGTAACCGTCTTACAAAACTGGCCTTCACCGCGTAGCTTTTCCGCCGCGCGTTCAGCAAAGGCGCACAATGACTGGCGCACATCTTCTTTATCGGTAACTTTTTCTCCATATGAGCGACTGCAAACGATTTGTTGCTTAGTCGCAGCAACTTCTTCCAGTTCTAAACACGATTCGCCGCGTAGCTCTCGAACGGTGCGCTCCAGCACTACGTTGAAATTTTTCCGTATCATGCCAGTATCTGCATTGGCCAGATCAAGGGCCGTTTTAATGCCCATTGTATTAAGCCGTTTACTGATACGTGAACCAACGCCCCAAACATCCGATACCTCGACAAGTGCCATTAACTTGCGCTGGCGTGCGGGATCAGTCAGCGCAACAACTCCACCTGTTTTAGTCCATTTTTTTGCAGCGTGATTAGCCAGTTTAGCAAGGGTCTTAGTCTGCGATATGCCTACACCGACAGTTAAATGTGCTTCACGCTGAACCCTTTCACGTACTTCGCGTCCGTACTCTTCCCATGACACCAGGTTTTCCATACCTTTCAGATAAAGCCAACTTTCATCAATGCTATAAACCTCTGTTTTAGGTGCCATTTCCTCAAGTATGGTCATCACTCTCAAGCTCATGTCAGCATAAAGCGCATAGTTTGAACTGAAGACGTTAACACCGTTCTGTTTGAAAAAATTGCCGCACTTAAATAATGGCGCACCCATTGGTATGCCTAATTTTTTAGCTTCAGCCGATCTTGCGATCACGCAGCCGTCGTTGTTGGACGCTACGACTACAGGTTTTCCCCACAGGTCCGGGCGAAAAACCGTCTCACACGATGCGTAAAATGAGTTCACATCACAGAGGGCGAACATAGCGACGGCTCTGCGCGGGTGAAATGATATAAGTCACAACGCCAAAAATATGTAATGGCGTGGCTTCAGTGATATCTATCGGTGGGTATTTGGGATTCATGGCCACCAGCGATACGCGAGGATGCTTAACAAGGTTGCGCACTTTGTATTCTCCGTCCACAGCGGCGATTACAACGTCTCCATGCTCTGCAATCTTCGACGAATCGACTATTAACAAGTCGCCATCGTAAATGTGTGCATCTACCATCGAATCCCCTTCGACTTTTAAAAAGTAAGTAGAAACAGCTTTACCGACCAGCAACTTGTTCAAATCAATTCCTGACTCATGATAGTCATTTGCTGGCGACGGAAAGCCTTTAGGTTTTAACCGAATAAAACCCGGTATTTCAGCGTCATCCGGTAACGCCTCGTTTTTCTCAAAGCTCATTTCAACCAAGTTCCACTGTTGTTATATACAGTATTAGCGAGCCGCCATCTAAATCAAGCGAAACGTTAAATACTGAGTCTGTTTGCCTATTAGTAAATCGTAGCCCCTCCCGTAAAACCTCGCCTGACAGTCGATGATTCCTCACTTTCGATAGATTAGCCACGCATTAACTGAACCCTACAGGGGGTGGGCAATGAATGAGATAGACAGCCTGTTACGTGTTACCGGCGAAGGCGTAAGCGTGAAGCTAGGCGATAACGAAGCGCAACAGGCAAAGGTAGAAGAGTGGCTTCACACGCCGGAAGGCAGCATTTATGGCCTGCCAGGGTGGGGAAACCCGCTTCAGAAGTACAAACATGAACCAATGAATACCTTCACAGAGGTGGCCATTGAAAACGACATAGTGACGTCTATCAGGCGGGACATTCCCGATGTGCAAATAACAGGTATCAGGATCGAGGCAATAGAAAAGGATTTGTACTACCTGGAGATTGGCCTGCCGTGGGGTGACTACAACATCGGTTTACAGAAAGGTTAGGCATGACTACACAGGAATTATACGAAAAGTTTAATAACCTGCTGCTGGGTAATAGCTGGTGGCAGCGGTTCGTTAACAGCCAGTTCATCAAAATGTTTGCCGTGATGGGCAGTCAGGTTATTTACGCAGCGCAGGTAGCCGCCGCAAAGGCACTGACAGAGGGTTTTATCAGTACAGCAACACGTCGATCATCCATTCTTGCCGCCGCTGAAGATAAGGGCTATGTAGCGCGCCTTATCACGCCAGCGGTGGGTACGGCAAAAGTGTCCAACAAAACAGACAGCGAAGTTGCGCTGGCGCTCTACAGTACGCTCATTTCCGACGCGCAGTATGCCTATATGCTTATGGAGCCGATCACTCTGGTGGCAGGCGAGGTGAGAACCGGCGTTTCAGTGAAGCAGTTAGAGAAACAGCGAATTACCGTGGCGGTTGATAACGAAACTGAATTTCTTTCAGTGACGCTTTCTAAGGAACTGACCGCACGATGTGCGCAAATTGATGTTTACGTTACCGAGGGCGGCAAGCCCGTTCTGTGGAAATACAATTCGCAGTTTCGCTTGTCCAAAAAGACCAGTCGAGATTATGTGATGTTTTTCCGGCCAACGGAGCAAATCGGGATTCGCTTCGGTGATGGATCAATAGGCATGATGCCAGCGGAGGGCGAAAGCATCCTGATCGATGTCTGGTTAAGTGATGGCGATATTACTCTGGTTCAGGGGCAAGCACTGACGCCAAGCGGTGACTATGCAGAGCTTGCCAACAGTGTTGAAGTTGTCACGGATACGCCGATTACTAACGGGGCCGGGTTTGAAACCACGGAGGAAACCCGTAATCGTGCGCAATACTACGTTGCCTATGATGAACAGGTAGTGTGGGGGGTGATTATAAACATTTCCTTAAAACCGTCATTCCTGGCATGAGTTGGATTAATGCCTGGGGAGAAAAGGAGCAGGAAGCACAGGACGGCTTTAAATCAATCGCCAACATCAACACGGTTTTCCTTTGTGCTCATAAACCGGGAATGACTCAGGATGAGATTGGTGCGGCTATGCTTGCAGCATTGGCCAACGTGCCCAATGAGTTAAACAAAAACTTCAAGCACGTTCAGACCAACGAGAAACCCTTTACTCTGGACATGACCGGCACGGCGTTAAAAACGGTTAACCTGGTAGAAGCGGAGCGCAAAATCCGTAGCGTGCTTGAAAGTAATGCAGGCCGTGATTCAGTGGGATCGGATACGAATGATACGGACGAATATTCACGCGTAACGCGCAATAAAATTTGGGCTATCGTGCAGGAAACAGAACTGCTTTCTTCGTTCAATATCTCGATCACGGGTATGTCTGATGCCGTGGCGCTGAATGACTTCGTTTATCTCGATGTCACTAACTCCACTATTACTCTGACGTACTGAGGCGAATCATGGAAGAGAACTGGTTTAAAAAGCGATTAATCCCCGCTAAGCAGACGTCCGAACTGTGGACCGGCCTTGCTGATGCCATGCAATCGTTACTTGAAAGCGCCGTTTTACCACTGATACAGCGAACGGCTAATCGCAAATCGCTCTTTTCAATGGATAGCGAAGATTTAACAACGCGTATCAGCGAATTAGGGCGATTCTTTTACATCAATGAAAGCAGCGGATCATCGTTGCCAGTGCTGCTACAACAGCGCCTTGATGAAATCCACTTCAAAGGTACTGATCGCCCTATTGAGTCAACATTGTGGCGCGAGTTTAAAAACCTTGCGGCAGAATGGGCACCGCTTTATGCACCAGTCGATCAGGAACGTTTCCCCTACGGCACTTATTTTGTCACGGCTGACGAACTGGAAGCGGCAAAACCTAAATACGGCGACTTCTTTTTGACTTCACGCGGGCGTATCAACGTGGCGTTGAATGCCGTTTATGACACATTTTCAGACGTTAACCCGGAAGACGTGCTTAATGAATTTGTGTCGCAGTTTAAACTGGTGGTAGAGCCGCTTATCCCGCTTACCATCGTCTTTGATGGCATGGGCTACCATCTGGCTTATGAAATCACTGAGCGACAAATTACTTTCACCCTGGCGGCTGTCACAACTGAGATCCGCGACGGCACATGGTATTTTCCGCCTCAAAAATCGACTATTACTCTGACCGGTTTTAACACAGCGCAGCGGGTGGAAGGGACGGTAGCGGATATTAACAGGCCACTGGAAACGCCAGTATTTCGCCTCGACAACCATCGCATTGATTCGTGGGGCCTCGATCAGATTGCTGCGCCACAAATCAGGCCGCAAGCCGCACAACCTGACGGGCGCTTAATCGTTGCTGATGGCGTGGCCACACTGCAAACACTGGGTTTTCGTGGGTGTGTAGTTGAATTCACGGACGGCACCATTGACGGGTTTAACTTCCCGGACGGGTCCACCAGCGTAATTTTGCCGATCACTGCCATCCTCGCGCAAAACATCAAAAGCATTCTTTTTCGCGATACTTACTAACCAGTCTTCAGCCCGTTGCCTGGCGGGCTACTTACCTCCGCCATAACTCACTTTTTTTAAACTGCCTGCCATCTGCCCACACGTTAAAGGTGATTTTTATATGGCTGCTATTACGGCGGTGACTGGCGCGGGGAAACTCTTTCGCGCCGCACTGCTTGATTATTTTTATACACGCCGCGCTGAATCAGAAATCGGCTTGGGTAATCGGTTTAAATACGTGAAGGCGTATTTTGGTACATCGGCACTGGTAACGAAAAATCCGGCTGGTGGCTGGACCGTGGCGGAAATCCCACTGAAGTATTCACTGAGCGATCTGCAAAACAAGTTTGCTGAAGCGGAACTCATTTGTACTGCCGATGAAGGACTGATTACCGTGACGGCGACGTTACAGGATGCAGTGCTGCCCGCTGATACCGCTTATGACTTCAACACTCTAATGCTGCTTGATGCTGATGATAAAGCATTCGCCGTGTTGTGCTGCCAGCAAGACACGCTCTACCAGGGTAAAGCTTTTACGGCCAAACTCACTATTGACCAGAGGGCAAACTGATGGCCGCTGTAACAGCTTTAGGCGGCGTTGCAGTCGTCGCCGCCAATGCACAAACTGGCCTCGTAGCTGACGTACAATACCTGGAGCAATTCGGATCTTCTGCGCTCAACCGTAAGGCATTTGGAATTTTCGGCGCTGGTGTATACCGTGGCTATACCGTGGTGCCAGGCACCGGTCTGAATGTTACCGTGAACCCGGACGGCACTAAACCCGGCGTTGCGTCGGTTAACGTCGATAATTTCCAGATCACTGTCCAGCTACTAAATGCGCAAACTGTGGCGCTGGCCGCTGGCAAAACGAACTTTGTCATTCTTGAGGCGGTATACGGGCAGGGCGTACTGACGAAGCAGGTAGACAGCACCGCCACGCAGGAAGCCGCTTTATTCCGTGTTGTTTACGCTGAAAGTGACATTCCGGTAAATGCCATCGAGATTGCGCGGATTACGCTTGCAGCGGGCGCAAAGAGCGTGGCCGCTTCGCAAATTGATATCACTAAACGTTATCAGTATCTGGTGGCGTATGAGCCAACTGACGACATTCACGATACTCGCGAAACGCGTTTGTTAACTGTCAAAGCCGGTAAATCATTTCTGCCGCTGGCTGGTGGCACTGTTACAGGTGCGCTGACGTTAGACAGTACGTTAGATGTAAAAGGTGGCGCGACTTTTCAGGGTGACGTGAAAGCTGATGGTAATGGCTATTTCAACCGGGTACGTGGCGTCTACGGTATTGATGTTGGCTACGACAGTGGCGCATCTAATACTCGCCAGTTAAATTTCTATTCCGCCAGTGATAATACGTTAACAGGTTATATCAATGTCGTGGGTGGTAGCCTCACGGCAAGCTACATGACGGTACGCGCTGGTTTTCTTCAGCTTAACGGCGCACTGAGCACGAACGGTACATTCTCCGCAGCCGGTGCGGTGAGTATCGGCGATTCGCTTACTGTTACAGGTGCAACAGCACTAGCGAGCACGCTTGCAGTAGGTGGAAACGTAACTGCTAATGGCTATGGTGCATTTACCTCTTCAGGTATGTCACTACTGATTAAACCCGCTACGAAAGATTCCACCTATTATCTTCGCGGGCAAAAATATGATGCTACGAATCACTGGTATTTAGGCCAGGGAAGCGCATCAACTGATGTGGTAACGCTTCAAAACCATCTAACCGCTTCTTTCATTGATCTGGACGCTAACCTTGTCACGCTAGGTGCATCAACCGTCAATGCAACCGGCGCGTTGAGTGTGGCGGGAAACACAGCCTTAAGCGGCACATTAAATGTCAGTGGGATTAGTTATTTTGGCTCATCGCTTCGCGCAGCACGTTATCTTGATCTGGGTTATCAAAGCACAGACGCAGCAAGTACGCAGATTACTTTTTACTCTGGTGCAGCGAGCACTAAAACGGGCGCAATTGTTGTAAGCGGTTCAACGCTATCTACCAGCACAATGGCTATTCAGGCTGGTGGAATTACCACAACCGGTGCGCTTTCAATAGGTGATTCTCTGACCGTTTCAAAAGCGGCTGCTTTTGCTGGGGATATTACCGTGGCTGGCTCAGCTATTTTGAGCGGAAATATGACTTCACTGGCCACGGCTACTGAATTGGTTCCGGGGCCAAACACTCAGTACGCATCTAATAATAACCGATACATGCCTAAAGTACGGCTTGCTGGTCTGACTGGCAATGGCGAATCGCTAATGGCCTTACAGGGATACAGTTATTCGACTGCTGGATTCGCGCCAGGTATTTCCGGTACGCGTTCTATGGGTACACTCGGTAATCATGGGCAGATGAGTAAGGGTAAAAACGTATTTACTCTTATGGGTTCTGCTAGTGATGGAGCCGATTACCAGACTTTAGGACGAATTGATTTTTATACTTCTGAAGACACTACTGCGACAGGTTCAGGCGGCGAAATTCGCATTTTGACTACACCTAAAGGCACTACTACACCCACAACCGCTGCAATCTTTGGAAATGACGGTTCCCTGACTGTTAGTAACTTTGGTTTATTCAATGCCAACGTCAACGCTCTAATTTTGAAGCCACAAACGGCTGACAGTTCATACTATTTGCGCGGCCAAAAAGTGACGGTACTGCCCACTGGTATTTAGGCCAGTCGAGCAATGGTACGGATAATGTTACCTGGGGTAACAACACCAGCAATAAATGGCTCATGCTAGGCGCGGATGGAACCGGCAACAGTAACGTAACCAATATGAACTTCCAGGGTGGAGTTACTGTTGGTTCAGCCGGATTAGAAGTGAAAGGAGGTGGTTCATTTAATGCCAGCCTGACATTAGGCTATCGACAGATGTTCCAGCGTGCTAACGCACCAGGTTATCAATCGTTTAGCCGTACCGAAATGACATCCGCACCATCATCTGATACTGAAATCGGGCGAGTACTGTTTGGTTACGGTATGACTGATTCAGACAGTTGGGGTACGGGGGCGTATTAGGGTATCTCAGTACCTATGCTCTTAAAGGTGGGGGCGGAAGAGTATTCCTTAATGCCAACAATGATTCAATTAAGACAACGGCTGGAATAAATCTTGATGGCAGCGCCGGTACGATTACTTTTACCGGTGATGCAACATTTAGCGGAGCGGTAAATTTCAACGGCATCATCAATGCTAACCGTCACGATAGCTGCATCATGTTCAGTTCATCCGACAATTCTAAGCCTATCATTGCTGCAAACTATTCATCCGCAGGTAATTTTGGCTTTTGGGACACCACAAATAGCGGCTGGTTATTAAGAAAGGACACCAGCGATAATTGGATCATGCCTGCCAATCTTACGGTAGGTGGTTCTATTACCGCGCCCGGCGAAATTATCTCAAACGTAAATGGCAACAACGTGCGCATGGCAAACGGCACGTATGGCGTTATTCACCGCAATTATGGCTCAAACTATTACGTTCTACTTACTGATAGTGGTGATCCGCAAGGTAACTATAATTCCCTACGGCCCATCACAGTTGCTCTTTCATCGGGATTGGTAACTTTGGGTAATAGCGCAAAAGTGATCGGCAACCTAGAGGTCACTGGAGCCGCAAGCCTCGGTAATTCGCTCACCGTTTCAGGTGGCGCGGCATTTGCCAGCACTGTGAACGTTTCAGGCAAAATGACTATTGCTAACTCTTTAAGCGTAGGTAACGCAGGGACGGGTACTTTTGCGTCAACAACTGCATCTCTGAATATAGGCGACTCCGACACGGGATTCGTAAGCCCTGGAGCTGGCTTACTGGATGTTTATTGTAATAACGCTCAAGTTGCACGCTTTCAGCCTGGCGGAATAGTAAGCAAAGGCGTCGTATATACGGGTAATGGAGCCTCTTATCTTAATAGTGATGGAAATGTATACGGTTCTGTTTGGGGCGGTTGGCTTAGTAATCGCCTTGCATCTATAGAGAGCAACTCAAACAGTAATGCCATGTCAGATTTTGGCCGTGGTGGTCAGCAATTTAAAGCAGGTGGAGACTGGATTGGAGCCTGGGAATGCCCAGCGGGCTGTGTAATGACAGGTTTAAATTCAGATTATAATGATGGTCGTAAAATGGGTATTTATTTTAGGCAATTAATTGGCCGAAAAATTAGCGGTGCTCAGTTTGGTGTTGGAGATTTTGCATAATGACGGCAGCAAAAAGATCATTTAAAGGCGTTAAATATGTTGGTTTGAAGTTGCACGATAAAGCATTTCCCGCCGATCCAAAAACAGGATACCCAGGAACGCCAGTTACTTGTTTTGTTGATAACTTAGGCCGCGATTGGTACGACGAACGTGAAGATAACAAATGGGGGCGATTGTTGCTACTTGGCCAGACGGTCAAATTGGTGCGTTTGAGAATGACGCTATGAAGTTTATACCCGTTGAAGGATATGACGTTTGGGAAATAGACCTAAATGACATGCCAGAAACAGACAAAATGAAATTGTTTGGTAACTACGCATATAACGGCGAAGCGTTCACAAAGTTGTAATTTCATAAAGAGTACAAGATGAGTGATTTAGAAATAGTAAACGATGGAAACCAGAATGGTGTAGGTGATGTAGCAACAATTGCGCCGGTTGAAAATTTGGATGCAGCAGAAGATATGAAAGAGGAAGAAGTCGCCCAGGTTCCTTTCCTACGCAAAGCAATGGTGTTGGGTTCGCCCGCGCTGGTGCAAAGCATACTGACCATGCCTGATACGTTTGTCATGCCGGGTTACACGTTGGTGGCGCTGGAAGAAAACACAGTATGCGAGCCGGGAATGCTTTATGACGAAGCAACCGGCACTTTCAGCGTATATGTGCCGCCTGAACCGGAAGCAGAAGACGAAACGGCAGAAGAAACAGTGACAGAGCAGACTACCGCTGAGAGTGAAAATACTGAAGCTGAAGCAGCCAGTAGCGCCGAATAAAACAAACTTCTATGGGGCCAATAGGCCCCTTTTTACGCCTGAAATTCCCACTCGCTTCCGCAAAAGTCACTTTTGTTAACCTCGCGCCGCAGCTTATTCGATGGAGGAAAGATTGTGTACAGCAGCATAAACACAATCGCTATTGCGGCGCTGCTATCCCTGCTAAGCGGCGTAGCTGTTTTCTTACAGGGGGTGCGAGAGGAAAGGATTAAACGTGACTGGCTGAATTTTTTCACCGAACTAAGCGTTGCGTTTGTTTCCGGGGCAACTGCGTATTTCGCGGCGGCTCATTACCAATGGGAAGAGGCGCTTCTTTTCCTGTCGGTACTCCTGGCGAGCAATAACGGTCGTGAGACAGTGACGAAGGGTAAGGACATGTTTTTACAGGCCATTCAGGCGATTTTCATTAAGAAGGGGGTCTAAGTGATCCGTGAGGTTTTTTTAGGGATTGTGATTGCGGCGGCGCTTGCTGACCGCTACGGCTGGAAGCGTAAGCAAGCTGTTATAAGTGATATTGGTGAAGAGGAATATCAGGACGACGATAACGTTATTCGTTTCCCCGTCAGTTTTAAAACCTCGCGCTCGAACATTAAAGGCGCGCAGGTTGAGTATTGTCTTCGCGACAAAAACGATCCTTCAACGGTAATCACTGGCAAAACGCGATCCCTGTTTTTTTCCAAAAAAGGCGTAGCGCGTGAATACCTTTTTTTCAGTCGCAAATATCTTAAGGCAGGTAATTGGGTTTTGCAGGTGCGCATGACGCACGGCGACTGCCGCGTAAATCCGCTTTATCGCCTTTTTCCAATCCAGACTACACAGGAAAAGAATTTTTATCTGCCTGCCGACAAGGTGGTGATAGCAGATGATTAATCTCAATTCGAAGAACGGTAATCAATACCATCTTCTTGATTATAACAATCTAAACGAGCGTGGCCTGACACCACTTAAAAAGGCGATTGAGAGAAGTGGTGTAGAGATTGCCAAAATCATCCAGGCTGGCACCGCACGCCGTAAAGATGGCGTGGCCATGCGCACGTTTGGCCTCAAAGTAATGGATGAGCAAGAAGTCACGGTACAGGTAAACGACACTGGCGACGTCTCCGCAATCAGCCTTAACAAGAAAGCCGTTCCCTATACCGGCGCGCGAAATCTGAGTGAACTGGCAAAGGTTATTGCTGATGCCATCAAGGCCAACGCTAATACCTTCGCAAAATCACTGGAGCGCAAACTGGCGCGTGCTGCTAAGCCGCAGGATGGCCAATCAAAGAAGCCCGCCGTTAAATCTAATGCGCAGCGCCTGGCTGAGCAGAACGCCCGTATTGACGCCGCTAAAGCCAATATCCAGACCGTACAGCAGTTTTACGCTGAGCGTGAGCAGGCAGCGACAAGCACCCGAACGAAGATGGAAACGGCAAAGACTGAACTGAAGTCTGAGCAGGCGCGCAACCGTCAGCTAAAGGGTGAATTAGAGCAATTGCAGGGGCAGAAAGACGATGATTAATCCTTACCATCCAGTAAACGGCATCGCCATTTATGATCGCGCTGATTATGACGTAAAGCCGCTGAGCGATACGCAGATTGACAGTCTGATGTCAGATGACGAAGACGCACTTTTACTTGAGCCGACCACGCTTGAAGACATCGAACACACGTATTTAGGCGAGCATTTAACTGATGCAGGCGAAACGGCGATGTTCGAAGCCGTCAGCACCACTAAACAGCGCCTGGCACAAACCATGCGCGCTTTTGTGCGTGTTCTAAATCGCGGTTTAAACGGCACTGGCATTACAGCAGGCACCCATGATGCCGGTACGGACGAAACCGGATTAGCGGTTGTTGGCGGCGCGATGATTGGCAACGTGCGTAAGGTGTCCGGCGTGCCGGTCATGACTGCAAAAATCCCTTGCACCGATGGTCAGAGCGTTTCACTTATTTTTCACAGTCCGACCGCAGACGGCGCGAAGCTGGTTAGTAGTGATGCGCTGGTTGCGTTTAAGTTTCTTCTTAACAAGCGTGATGTGACACATGTTGTCGCACCGATTGGCGGTCGCGATATGTCGCTGGACCAGACGGCGCAAACTCTGTCGAATCTCATCGAGCGAAACTCTGCCAAATTCCAGAAACTGCAAGAGACGCACAGCAAGCTGAAAGCCAGCGCAGAGAGCGCAGAGGATGAAGCGAATAAGCTGGAAGCACAGGCAGCAGAAGAAATGGCTAAAGCTGATGCTCTACGTGATGCGCAGCCCGCGCTTGATAGACAACTTAAGAAAACCAACGCCGCGCTGAATCGCATCAAAAAATCCAATGGCGATTTGGAACGGCAGATTGCCGATCTCAAGGCTAAAAAGGCTTCTAAGCAGGCAAATCAGGGAATTGAAGCAGGCAATCAGCCACCAGCGCCAGAAGACAAGCCCGCAGAAATTAGCAATTCTGATAAGCGGGAACCAGAATCATCCGCCCCCGATATCGCAAAGCAAACCGCAGCAACAGATCGTGACAACCTGAAAGCCTTTGTAGGTGCAAGTGCGAACATTACGGATGCCTACGACTTTTACCGTTGGTTCTATCGCACGATGGGCACGGCGTCTGATCCGAATCCATTGAAACGCAGCGGCGAAGGCAGTTTGAGCATGGATGACTGGATGCCGCGCCTGAAAGCGGCATTTCCGAACGTGCCTGCAACCGGCGATGTTGAAGGCGACCAACCTACGCAGCAGGCATGGTTTGAGGCAATCTACCTTGATATGTTCCCGCCATCTGAAGCAAGCCAATATACTGAACAATCGGGCAACACCGGCACTACAGACGACGCCAGTAAAACAAATCTGTTTTATTACGGAATGAAAGCGCGTCCGAACTGGAAACCGCGCGGCGCTGTTGAGCAGTGGCCTGTAGAAGAGGCGAAAAGTTTACCCGTCATACAGCACAAGGGCGTAAAACAAAATGATTACCGCTGGGGCGTTGTTGCATATGCAGAGCCGCTAAGCGAAACCAAAGTTTACGATTACGAGCTGGTGGACTTCCAGGCTATTACAGCCCCATCTGATGCGCGCGCGATATGGGATGAACTTACCCCGCTAATTGCTAATTTCAAACTCGATAATCCTGAAGCCACTGATAAAAATTTCATTAGCCAGTACCTTAAATTCAACGCGCCGGATTGGGATAAACAACCGCAGTCAGTGAAAGATGCGGGGGAGCAATGGGCCTTTTGCGCGTGCTCGCACGCACCAGCGGAAAAACCACGTTTGATACCTTCAGAGAATTGTATGACAGCGTGCCAGCAGCGGTCCGACCGGAAGCAGCAGCGGCAGAATCTGACACTCAATCGGCTGTAATTGAGCCGGAAAACGGCGCTGTGAACGATAGCCGGGAGCACCAAAATTCACAGACACAGCCTGATGGCACTCCAGATTTCGAAGAGCCGGAGCCGACCGATCCGTCTGCTATTGCAGCGAAAAAAGTGGGTGATTTAATCGGTTGGGCATGGGACCTCGTAAGCGCATGGGGCCATGCCCTGGGTTATGACTCGCGCCAGATGGATGAGATTGCGAATTATGTGTCAGAACATGCCACGCCTGAATATCTGACCGCCGTTAATGAAGCGATGAGCACTGGCAAGCGTATCCCGAAGGTGGAAGAACTAAACAACGCCGCTGAGCATCAGCAGGAAGAAGAGGAAGCACCATTGAACGAAGCCGATACAGCCGCACAGGCAGGTATTGATTACCTTCACGGGCTGCTTTCCTTCCAGTCAACCGATCCGGCCAGCATTGACGCTGAACTGGCGAAGGTGGAAGACATTGCCGCTACGCTGACCAACGCGGGCCAGATGGATGAGAATGAAGATTTACTGAATCACGTAGCCGATCATCTCGTTAGCCTGTCTGTAGCCGTGGCGCAAGGAGGCAACTAATGGCTTTAACCGCCTTAGAAAAAATCCGCCTCGGTCGCCAACTAAACCCGTTGATTCTGGACGCAAACGGCGCAACCGGCTTACGCAAAATTACTATCGGGCGGCAGATTAACGCTCTGTTAATTCAGTTAGGTTATGGAAGTCATACTGCCGCAGACAATACCACCCCGGCAGCAAACGAAACCACGCCACCAGCAACTGCTAATGACTCTGAGCCGCCAGAACCCGCCAAACCTGAAATCGTGGCGGCGTTTTTGAATGGTGATTACGTCACTCAAGACAGCGATGATTTCACTCAGACGTTAACTCAACTGGAGCCGTATCTCGATATTTTCCTGACAATGGATGACGTGTTGGGCGGGGCTTCAGACTGGTTACGCGAAAAGTACCCGGAAGCGGCCTGATAATTTATGCCCGGCGCAATGTCGGGCTTTTTGGTGTGAATATGCAGCAAACCGTATTACAACAAATCCAGAGCGCGCCGACCGTTAAGTCGCTTATTGCCGTTATTCGTCAGGCATTCAATCGTGGACGCAGTTCATTCGTGGTGACGGCCAAAGGGGATGAAGTTAAAACCCGATTCAAGCTGGTGGATGCTAATGATCTGCTTGTGTCCAATCATCAGGATGGGCGCATAAACGAAAACTATCCGCAGGAACTTCAACCGCGAGATCGCACTCGCTTTTCCAGCAAACTCCAAGTGAACAACATTTCCCGATCTCTTCGACCGGCGCAATTGACTGATTCAGGTCTGTCCAGCCACGGATCACCTATTGTCGGACCGGATAATGTTGTCGAATCCGGTAACGGTCGCACAATGGGGATTATTCGGGCCTATGCAGAAGGCAAGGCTGATAACTATCGTGAATTCCTCATTAAGAACGCCCGCAGCTACGGTATTTCAGCCGCAGATGTAAAATCCATGCAAAGGCCCTTGTTAGTGCGTGAGCGCCTCACAGATGTGGACAGGGCGCAATTTGCAAAAGACAGTAATTTGTCGGATCTGCAAGAAATGTCAGCCAGTGAAAAAGCTTTCGTGGATGCGGAAAGCATTACCCCGGATATGATGAAGTTGTTTCAACCTTCAGAAAGTGGTGATCTGCTTGCACGGTCAAACGATGGTTTTATTCGAGCTTTCGTTACGCAGATTGGCGCAACGGCAGCGGCAGGTTTGCTGACAGAAGACGGCAGGCCTACACGCCAGTTAATTGACCGATTACAAAACAGCATTTTCGCCAAAGCGTATAAAGACGAACGCCTTGTGAAAATGGTGTCCGAGGAACCTGACCCGGATATGCGTAACGTCCTGACTGCGCTTAATACAGCAGCGAATGATTTTGCCCAAATGCAGATCCTTTCCGGCGATGTACACAAAGAAACGGTGAGCACGCTGGTGGATGGAACTGAAGACGTTGCCAGCCTCGATAAGAAGGCGCTCGGCGCGCTCAAAGAGGCAGTCGATTTGGTTCGCCAGGCAAAGGAAACAGGCCAGCATATTAAAGATGTGATCGCTCAATTAGGTATGTTCGAAAATGCCAGCGATGAAGCAAAGGCGCTGGCGCTTTTTATCGTTGATAACAACCGTTCAGCGAAGCGAATGGGCAAAGCTTTTAAGCTACTGGCCGATAAAATTAATTCGGAACTTACCCACCAGCAGCAGGCAATGGGCGACATGTTTGGCGGCGGTGATGTATCGCTTCAGGACATTTTGCGACAGGTATCGGATGAACTTGAGGCAGAAGGGGGCACCGGCTTAGGCGGACTGTTTTGACATGAATAGATATTAAAAACGCATATTTGGGATGCTTAAAGTTCCATATCAAAGAGTAGCTTTAAGATTATTCCTGGTTGGGATAAAGTGTCTATATATTTCAGTCCGTTTTAGAGGGTCGCATTTTTAATGAAGTTCAGATTCGTTTCGATCATTCTTATGTGCTTTTTAGTGACCAGTTGTGCCACAGAAAGCAAATATAAGGCTGCACTGAATACCTGGCTTGGCTCATCTGAAATAAGCTTGATTCAGGCATGGGGGCCTCCACAGCAAGCATATGAAACTGAAGGACATAAATTTCTTGTTTATTCAAACTCATCAAACATGTACTTGCCAGGAACCTCCCCAACTTATCAAACAACTTTGATAGGTAATACTGCCTATACTAACGCTTATGGCGGTACGCCCGCGATGAATGTGGCTATGTCTTGCACTACAACTTTTGAGGTAGTAAACGGAGCTATAACGAACTGGCGTTACCAAGGGAATAATTGCGTTTCAAAGTAAACCATTTCCCGATTAATACTAAAAAACCCGCCAATTGGCGGGTTTACTGTTTCTGGTCTTGGTTACACGCCCGCGCGCAACATGCGGCCTAAATCATCATTTTTCTTAGTTGTCTTTTTAATCAGGTCATTGCATATCCACTCTCTGCCGTTGGAAGTTATTTCAACGTCGGGTCGGATGGCGCGGCGGTCAGCGGTTATTTTAAAACCCTTAGACAATAACAAGTTGCGGTAACGCTCTAATTGGTTGTTTTGCGCGATTGTCATCATAATTTTTAGCCTTTCGTTAGGATGCTCTTTTCGTCAGGTAGTGCGGAGGATCGCCGCCACGTCTGCTACTTTTTGTTTAACTAGGGAAGGCGCCCGTAAATCTTTCTGCAAGAGTTTGAAGTCTTTCGAATCGTCAGTCAGCGCCTGCAAAAAGACTAATGCGCCTTCGATATCATTTCCTTCAAAACCTAATGCAGTTGCATTAATTACAACCTGATTGAGTAATGATTTATGCACTTCAATCAGGTTATATGCCTGACGTAATAGCGGGGCGTTCGCAGTGTCTACCTTAGCCAGATCCCACAATTGAGTAGCTACCGGCACTGACGCTAGTTGCGTGTCGGACATACCTTACATTTTCCTATTAGATAAATAGACATTATCCAGCGACTGTACAACGGAAATATTTGAAACACAATTAATTATTAGAAAAATAGACATAGAAACCCGGTATTCGCCGGGTTGAATGTGTAGTGCTGTATGCAGGCCGTTTGTGTTAACGAAGTTTGATGTTTTCGCTGTCCAAAATGTCGGGGAGAAGGTGAAGAATTTCCTCCTGCGTAAGAAGTGCATTACCTTCGGAACCAGCTTCATGCCCGCACAAATAACCGGCATGAAAAAGTGTTGCTACGTTCTGATTAAGCGCAATATTTTTCCATCGGTCCATCTGTTCAAGCGCCAGCAACACGTTATCGGCACTAAAAATCTCATCCGCTTTATCCAGTAAAGCAGCGTAATCCCGTGGAATAATATCAATCCCTTCTTGCGCGGCGACCATTTGGCTTATCTCAATCGCTAACCTGCGCATTTTCGCCAGTGTATCGTCGATCCCGTCTCTCATAGTCCCTCAGTCTTTATTGATGAAAGGGGTGCAATAACCCTTGTGAGTATATCCATCACACGCATGGATTCTGTTACGGTTAGAGGCGCACTGCCAAATAATTATCAATTAGTTTAATGATCATGATTCCAGCATATAGGACTGACTCTTGCCAATCAATTTTCTATTAGAAAAACAGATTAAGAGTTAACTGAGGAAGTTACGCGATGGTTAAGCGAATACTTTTTAAGCTTTTAAGAGCCAGGGCCTTTTAGGCGTTTGAAGCAGGGACTACAACTAAAGCCAAGTGGGGCCATCCGGCCCCAAAGAGTTAAGCAACAATGCCACCAAACTCTAGAAATTTCTGCTGAATGACCGCCAGTGATTTTGTCGGCTGGCCATGTGGAGAACCTGGCAGGGATGCCCAAATATCACAGCATTTCTCAGCAAAGGCTTTCATATCGCCACGATCAACATCTGTAAGGGCTTTTTGCTCACGAATGATTTGCAGAGCAAGACGATCCTGCGAGGCCGGGCTAAAATCCGGCAGGCCAAGCTGTTTTTTATAGGCTGGCCACCAGCGGTACATTTGTTGATAACGACCGGCTGCATTTGATGTTGCGCCTGATTTGCTCCATACCTTGCTGGGACGGCCATTAGCAAACGGGTGATCTCGGTAGTCAGTAAAAACTTCACCTTTTTCGCCCAAACCCGTCACGATCACGTCATAGCCATTGTTGCGAGTGAAAGGACTGGTGCTGGTGCCTTCACAAAATGCAATCACGTCTAATGCGGCTTTACGGTTCGCTTTCGAAATATCGGTCATAACTCAACTCATTGTCATATCGGCAAAATTGCCGCCGCGTATGCTATTAAAAGTGAGTTTTAGGACCGGTTAGCGGCCTTTAAACATGTCACGAATTCTGTTCAGATGGCCGCTAATGATTTCAGGATTCTTTTGGGCGTTAGCCTTTGCCAATTCAAGAGCTGCATCGTGTTCACGGTTTGCTGATTCGAACCGGTTACTGTTGTAGCTGGTCTGTGGAGCGCGTTGTGTAGAGCGTTGTTCAGTGCGTTTCTGAGTCTTAGGAGTTTTGCCGGTATTCCACCCCATCGCTTCCAGTTCGTCGTCTGTGGATACAGCTTTAGATTGAACGTGTTTTCTGCGGAGGTATGCAGCGCGAGTTAGCTGAGCCGCTTCTTCTTCACGCTTTTGGCGGGTTTCCGTCAGGGCTTTGTTGGTCATAGCCTTGCGTTCCTGGCCTGTTAAAGAATTCCTTAAAATGGAATGAAGCTTTTCCGAGCCAGTGCGAGGAAGGTTTTTATTTTCTTTTTCTGGTTTGTTAACAACTACTTCTTGTGGGTCATTTTGACCTGGGGATGACGGGACAATCTGTCCTATGGGGGACGCTTTAAAAAAGCTTTAGCCGCATCGAGAGATAGGATCTTGCGAAATGTTTTTTTAAAAGGTGCCAGAGCCTTATCTACCAGTTTTGACAGTTCAGCCTGAGCGATAGTGCGAAGGTTTTTAATGCTTGCCGGTGACAATTGCTCGGTGAAAAATGAGCGCGCTGCTGCGATGAATTCCGGTGCGAAGGTATAAACATTTGGCTGGTGGCCTTTAATACTGTCGGTCACGGTAGTACGGGTCATAATCCCGCTTGCCTCAATCACTCGCATGTAACGTTGAACGCTTTTGGCACAAACATCCGCTTTTGTGGCCATCGTGGCTTTGCTGTAATAGAGCTGGTATGCCTCAGATGCTGCCGCAACGTTACAAATCTTCGTCAGAAAATCAGAGGCAGTACGAGTGATAAAGCGCGAAGCCATCTGACGAACAAAGAATTCCAGCGCGATCCCGGTGACGTTACCGGCGCGAATATAGGGATTTGCAGAAGTTCTTGATTTTTTTACGACTGGAACCGATTTTTCGCCGGTCAAATTATTGTCAGGTGTGGTCGCCTGCGATAAAATTGCGGGCATGGGCATTACGATGTTCATACAAACCTTAGATTCAGTAGTCGAAAGGTTGCTGTGAGGCTGGCGGGCCAATAACAGCAAGCAGATAAAGCAGTTCTGCGGAGAAAGCGTCAGTTAATCTGGCGTTTTTTTCGTCCGAAATTCAGATCAATCTCAGATCCCGCAACTGCGCGAATCATATTTGTCTATTAATCTAATGACAAACTGTTTGTTGTTAGATTAATACCAGATGAGTATTTTTTTATCGATCACCTGATCTTATAAACAGTCTTTAAGTGAATCCCTGATCGCATGATCAGGGATAGATTGGCGGCTTAGAGTAGACTCATACCGTGAGGGGTGATGATAGGCGGTGTGCCTAATGTTACATGGCGGCTTGGGGCCGGAGCCGGTACGTGGGGAACGTTATTGTTTCCCAGCGGAAGCGATGATAATCCACCTCCATTGATAGACTCAAACATTGCGGCTACCTCTTCTAAGTGCTCAGGCGTACCCAAATTCAGAAGGGCGTTTTTTTGCTTTTCAGACATAAAGACCGGCAGTACACGCGATGCCATATCCATCATTTTCTCACGGCGTTCCTGCATTGCATTTGCACTTTCAAGCATGGCAACCTGATTACGACAGAGTTCCTGCAAATCTAATAATTGCCCCTGCATCATCAACATTTCAGACTCATACCCAGCCACGCGATGCGCAGTTTCATACATTGCGTCCTCGCGCTTCATGATGTCCATATGAGAAAGCAGAGCCATCGCAGCTTCAGCACTGTATCCAGCGTTAATAAGGCTTTCAACGCGCCACTGGTCCACGTTTGTGACGCTTTCGAGCATGGCATGGCTTCGGCTCAAGCTTGGATAATTTGGCGTATGGACATAATCAACGCCGCTAAAGCCTTTTACATATGACTGAGTAGGGTGATCGCTGCCTTTAGTTGCCCATGACCAGCCGCCAGCCATTGAGCGATCCATTGCATCCACTATGCGCCCAGGCTCTGTATCAAGAATTTCCTGCGTATGCTCAACGATGCCGTTGTCATCAATTGAAATAGCTAACGTGCGGTTTGATGGTACGTTCTGAAGAACAACCTTTTGTCCGTCAATTGTAACCGTGCAGGATTCAGGCAAATCCAGACTGCCGGTTTCTCTATGGTACAAAGCGCGGTTGGTGTGCCCGTAATATCCGAACATTTCACCCAGCGCGATTCGCTCTTTTACTTCTGGTAATGCAAGCGTGGCCCGCACCGCAGCAACAATATATTTGCGCCCGTTTTGAGCAGTGTGCTTTCTGATGTTATCCACCAGTGAAAAGCTGTCTGTAACTGTACGAAGGGTCTTTTCTTTACCCATGATTTCCCCTAACTAAATTTCCATTGCGACCAGGACGGGGGAAATGTATCGCAAGTGAGTTAAGGTATCTGACTAAAAAACTAATTTAAAAATAGATGGATAATTATTTATTAGAAAATTAGACTCACTTTCAATCTCAACAAACATTTGGCTCTTTAAAGTTCAAAAATTCTAAGGTGATAGCTACCCGTGCGGCAGGAAATGATCACCAGGTCGTCACCGTCGAAAGTAAAACGCGGGCCTGCCGTCGCAAACCCTGTACATATTGTCCCCTGGCGCAGAGATTCAGTGGGTGAGTTTCCGGCTGAAGCATTCAGGCATTCAGCCAAAACCAGTTATGACCAGTCGTTTAGTGTTTTTGCGTGTCATGATTCTGGTGTAGATCATGCGGCAACCTGCGCAGGTTTTATCTTGAGAGGTGCAGAAAACAATCTCGCGATTCGCCTGGCTTACATTCGTGGCGAAGTGCCAGAAGTCACTGATGGTGGTCACGCACTTTTTGAAAATTACAAGGAAATGGCCATCGCTAATGGCGTGGAAGAACATGATCCGGTTTTAGTAAGATGCCGCTGATAAATCTTTATCTAAAATTAAGGCCGCATTGCGCGGCCTTTTAGTTATGCCCTGATTAATTCATCAAGCAACGTTGCCAGTTCGCTTTGTGTGAAATCACCAAATCTAGGTTTATGCGGGGCGCTTTCCATCATCGGATCTTGTTCGGCTTTCTGAGCCTGAAATTCCTTATAAATTTTATTCACCGTTTCAACCGGCATTTTCAGGCTGTCGGAAAGTAAAGATGACATGAGAGTAGGTGAACCAGCCAATTTAGGGTTGTTCTGCATCGCGTCCAGAATGCCCACCAGCGCCGAAATAAAGTTAACGTTACTTTCGCGCTCACGGTCGTTCTCTGCCTGTATAGCAGTGTTGTTTGAATTAAATTCAACACGGAAAGGGCGATTGTTCTGTTGGTAAACTTTGCCGTATTTGAAAGCGCAGTGAATATCCAACACGCGATATATTGTTGTCATTGCAGCATTGCGAATCCATAACCCGCGCTGCGCACCCTGAATTGCTGTTTGCGCCCAGCCACCTTCCCCTAATCCACCGGCCATTTGATCGGACCAGCCCATAAGAGACGCGTCCGAACCAACTGAGGCGCATAACTGACGCAGGTGAAACATTACATCTTCAATGCCATTGATATCCACCGGGATCTGTTGCGTATCGAACGTCACGCCGCCTTTAGTGCCCATTGTCGGGATAAGGTGGTTAAGTACCGTTGGCATAGTATTGCCGTTACGGGAAAGCCGAGAAATTTCATCCATGCTTCGCTTAAGTGACTGGCTAACGTTACGCAGGTGTGTAGCGGCGTTTGCCGGGTCGAGTTCGTCAGTTGTCAGTGCAATCAGGCGGTCAATAGTTGCGGCATTACGACGCGCAGCTTTCAGTGCACGTAGAGAATCACACAGATTAATGTATGGCTCATAACTGTATTCAAGAAAGCTAGTGCCATAGTTTTGTGTCTCTGATAACACACGATACGCCGGGTCCTGCATCAATGTGTAGCTGGTTGAGCCTGTAATAATCGGACGGTCATTGATGTCTGGAACCCAATAGGGGTTTTTCATGGAAATCATATCCCACGGCTTCGCCAGGATACGCTGATACGTTTGGGGGTCGAGAAGGTAATCACCAGTAAATCCAGCCAAATCACCGCCACGGTAAAACTCACTAATGAAATGAGGCAAGGTGTAGTAACTGGATTCGAATGCCTGAATACCTTTTCCTTCTTTCGCATAAGGGCGAATGTACGCGACGCCGAAAGTGGCCATGATGATTGCCCAGGACGGCAGGCCGGTATTTAGCATTTCCCCTAAATCGTTTGTCATTTCCTTACAGCGGTTAATCGTCTCGGTGTCAGACGGGTCAATTGGTGTAAGGCTGAAGCAAAGGCCGCTTTTTTTGTCCACGGATAATGCGGATGAAACGTGAATATTCAGTGCCGTCGAAACGATTGGTGAACGCATCATCTGGTCAAATAATGCATAACGAGCCATGCGATCCGTGGGCATAACTACGCTTGCTGACATGCTGTCACCAGCGGATGACATGCCCGTGTTCTGATCGTCAAAAACACCTGGCAGCACAGAGCGCGACACAACACCGCGCCTGCTGGTGGTCATAGGTACGTTGTTAATATGATCGCCAGCATCATACCCGCGCATGAGCCGTTTCAGGGCGGCAATTGGATTGTTAGAACGAGGTTGCTTCACGGTTGGAAAACTCACTTCGGTTACGGTTTGCATTGGTTCGCACCATAACCGATGTGAGTTATCAAGAACTGTGAAGAAACAGAGTTGAGAAATAGATGGAACTTTAATCACATAACCCTCTTTCAAAAGAGGGCTATTATTATGTTTAATAAAAATCAAAGATTTTCATTTAGGAGTGCCATATATAGCTTCATATAATCCACCTAGGCAACCAATAACAAAGTCTCGGGCATCCATATCTTCCCTAACAATTGACATAATTTTTGATTCATAAAAATTTTTATTAGGGCAGTTGAGTTTTTTTATTATTTTATCAATGACGCCAGTCCTTCGAATCGAGTAACGTTCTATAAGGAACTTAGAATCTTGTCGATGTATTGCTTGCTTATAAATTTGTACTTCTTCTGCATAGATGTCACCTGCATCAATTTCTATTATTTTATTAGTAAACCCCTCCTTATTGTTGGGGGTGAATTCATTAAATCTCCACCTAACGGCTTTGTTTACAGCTAAGCTGCATAAGTCTGTAAGCCTTGATTCATTATCTAATGTTTTTATTACATCGAGGTTTATTTCTGATAATATTTTTTCGTCAACATTAAATGTTGGTCCAAGGTGTGTTATGAAAAACATTATCATCTGGGGGTGATAGAAAATAGACTCTATAGAGTGATATTTCAATGTATAGATTCCATCATCCCTTAATTTTTCTATTTCTTGGGTTTTTTTATTGTCGTTGTCAACCAGCCCATAGGCATTAATCCATCCCAACCTATCATTGTTGCGAACACCTCTAACCGACACTGAAACATCTTCACAACCTTCTTTAGATATAAGTGTAACCTCTGGAAATACGGCTTTGTACAGGCCCATATCTAGGCTAGTATTTACTCCTTCAATAAATAAAATTTCTTTTCTTGCGCCTAGGATATCTTTTCTTATGTGCTCTGGAATTAGTGTTGGTTCGGTTAAATATTCAACATCCCATGACTCTGCTATTTTATCAACATAGTTACAAGAATTTACTAACAGGACTTGAGAGCCATCCATGTCTGAAGCCAGTCCTATGTCATGTGTAGAAACTATAAAATAACAGTCAGGTCTAATAGAGATTAATTCTGATAAAAGAGGGGAGGATATTGATCTATGTAAATGTCTTTCTGGCTCATCGATAATGAATAAAGTTCCAGGTAAAGAAGATATAACATCGGCGGATATGATTATTGCATTCTTTTCACCATCAGAAAGCTCAGATACGGAATACATCGATGGTGGGTTGTATCTAGAGTTCATTGCTATAATATTATCTTCGTGGTCATGATAAATGCTTATTGGCATTCCAGATGACTTTAACACAGAATTGATTTGCGTTACTGGGGAAGGCGGAGCTTCTACCGCCCCATTAAAATCCCTAGCGTCAACTTTAGCCGCAAGATCTCTATTCCTTCTGTTTACACCTTTTTTTAATCGTATGATTGGTAATTTATTTTGTCTGTTATCGTTTATCTTCCACCGATATTCGCTTGTATATTTTACATTTGTGTTGAGGAAGCTTAAAGTTTGCTCGTACTCTGCATTTGACATATCAATTACAGCATCATCGAACCATACTTGGCGATGTGCGGAAAGTAATACCATTTTTTGACGATCATCTAATCTCTGCATGATGTTATATATAAGAGAAGATTTGCCAGATCCATTTGGTCCCAAAATGAAAAGTACGCTTCCTTTTTCTAAGGAAATACTTTCATTCTCCTTGGTTTGAGTGGGTATTTTTATTTGAATTAAGTCAGACAATTTATATCCTTATTTATTAGCAATGACTGCTTGCTTAAAAAATGCAAGAAGGGTAAAGCATTAAAAAATCAAATCCACTTTATAAATCAACTAAATACTTCATGGGAATAGAAGCAGTTGAAAGTCTAAAAGTAAATTAATAGTTTTTCAAATGACGATCAAGTGGATGTTTTAGGCAGGACATATTTCATACTCAGGTACCAAAAACTCACTTCGGTTACGGTTTGCAGTGGTTCGCACCATAACCGATGTGAGTTTTTGGAGATTAAACGTGGCAACACCAGAGAAGCGCGGGCAGGTCAGCAAGTTGCTGATGTCCGTAAGTAACATCAAACAGATCGTGCGCTTAATTAACAGCCTGTCGAATTCCCGGCAGGCTGTTTCTTTGGCGTCGAAAAACGCGATGGCGTAAGCATTGAGCGCGAGCGCCGAGAAGCTAACCAGGCGGCAATTGATTTACTGGCAACCTTAAAGCCAGACGAAAAACTAACTGACACTCAGCGAGCAACGCTTGCAGGCTATACAGGTAAAGGTGGTATTGGCGGAAGCGAGTATGAGTATTACACGCCTCAGTACGTGGCAGAGGGCATGTGGGACATGTTGGCAGCGTATGGGATAAACGGCGGCTTAGGGCTAGAACCTTCAGCCGGGACCGGGGTATTCCAGGAAACGAAGCCAAAAGGCATGGTTATGCAGGCGGCGGAACTTAGTGACACGTCAGGGCGCATTAACCAGCTACTTCACCCGGAAGATAATGTATCGATCACACCGTTCGAGGATCTTGCACGCATAACGCCGGATAACACGTTCGATCACTGTGTAGGGAACGTGCCGTTCGGCAGTTCACGCGGCGGGTATGCCGAACGAGATCCGGCTTATAAAAACGAGTCGCTGGCCGGATATTTTGTTCTGCGTCCAATCGACAAGGTTAAGCCTGGCGGGCTGATCACTTTGATTGTGCCGAACGGACTGACACACAACAGCGGTGATAAGAAATTACGTGAACGGGTATCACGTAAAGCGGAGTTTTTGGGCGCGCACCGTTTACCGTCTGGCACGTTTGCCAACAACGGCACAGCAACGGTCGTTGACGTATGGGTATTGCGAAAGCATACAGAAGAACTGGCGGAACGTATCGAGGCCGGGGAAGACGCCATTCTGCGCGAGGCTAACGTACTGTGGGATACCTTCATCAATGGCAAATGGTTTGACCGGGAAGGGAAAAAATTTATTCACGGCACGATGTCGATAGAAGGCAAAGACAAGTTCGCCCGGATGGTGGTTAAAGCTGATGGCCAGGTAACACAGGCATCCATCAAATCGGCGCTGGCCAGACGTTTTGAAAGCCGCATTAATTGGAATTTGCTGGCATTAAGCGAACCAGTTATACCGTCCGTGGGTGAAGGCGAGAAAAAGCTGATTAATGGCGTCTGGAATGAATTTATCGGCGGTCGCTGGCTGGTGGATGACAATGCGAATTACGCTGCGCTCGATGACGTGGCTTACGGCGCAAAAAATTATGACGATCTTCGTTCCCGCGTGTCCACCAGTGAGGGCATTCTTACGCTGAACATGGCGCAACTGGAGAACATAGTTAAGCGTTTTCCTGACGTTTTTCCGCAGGAATACCAGAGTACGATCCGTTTCGCTATGAGCCAGAAACCGGCAATGCGCGAGCGTGTTTTACGTGGTTCAGTTATTGGTGCCCGTATACGCATCATTCAGGACAAAATTGCCACTGGCTACAACGCTGAATCGCTCGATCTGGAACTGGCTGACCTACAGAAACAGGTGGGTGAGGAAGTACGCCGCAGCGGCAACCCGCACCACGGAAAATCAGCCGCGCTGAAGGGTGAAGGAGCAGCAAACTGGCTGAAGTTTAAAGCCAGCGTGACCAAAGACGGACAACTGACGGCACTGATAACAGGCACGCTTGAGGCAGGCACGGCAAAAACGCATGATGCTACTGATCATGAGCAGGTGTTACGCCATCTCTTCAACCAAATTGATTTAGATCCAATTGAACTGAGCGCATTCCGTGAAGCTTTTGAAGGTGAGTTGCCGGAAAGTGACAGTGAACTGCTAAACCTATTGGCGCAAAAAGACGGGATCGCCGTTCAGCCAGATGGCACGCTAATTCCTATGGATCGCGCTACCAGCGGCGATATTGGCGCACTTAATAGCGCATTAATGGGCGCACTGGCTGGCACGCCTGACGGGGCTATCAAAGACAACTACCAAAAGCAGTTAGCGGAGATTAGAGCGAGACGTAAGTGGACCAAAATTGATGATATAGATTTTTCTCTTAACTCACGCTGGTTTGACCGCCGCCTTGTCATGGAATTCCTTCATGAAAATGGTTATGAAGACGTTAAATATATTCAGAATGTTGATGTTAAAAACGGCGCGCTGGTATCTGAAAATGGCTACAGCGGGCGCGATGGCATATTCACTGGCTACCGCTACAAAACCGTTCAGCAACGCGATAAAGAGTCGGGCAAGAGCACGTTTGTTTACAAGCGCGTGCGCAATCAGGATGGTTTTCTCGACCAGTTTGAAAACTACCTCAACGGCGTTAAGCCACGCGGCCCGCTCGCAAACACATACCTGGAAAAAATTGGGCGCCTGGAAGAAGAGTTTAATACGTGGGTGCGCCAGCATGATGACATCAAGAAGCTTGTTCAGGACTATAACGACGCTTTTAATGCTTTCATTCCCTTCAGCCATTCGGAAGAGTCACTAAATCTCAAAGGTGTATCAGGTGCGCGGATTCCGTTCTCATATCAGAACGCGGAAGTTCGCCGCTTGTCAGAAGATGGGCGCGGCATAAACGCATTCGGAACGGGTGTAGGTAAAACCACGACCGCGCTGGCGTTGGAAGCCTATAACTTTGAAAACGGTCGCAGCAAGCGCACGGCAATTGTGGTGCCGAAAGCGGTGTATCAGAACTGGTATTACGAGGCGCAAGAGTTTTACAGCCCGGACGCACTGGCCAGCATGTTGTTTGTTGGCCTGGATGAAGTCAAAGGTGAAGACGGTAGCATTCAACAGGTGCCAGTGCTCGATGAGAAGGGCGAGCAGTTCATTAACCCTAACACCGGGCAAGCTACTTACCGCAACGCTGTTTCTGTATCATCCGCCGACACAATAAAAGAGCGCATGAACATGATTCCGATGTCGAACTATCGCACCGTGATCATGACCAAAGAGCAATTTTCAGCTATTCCGTTGCGCCCTGAAACAGTAGAAAACCACGCGCGTGAAGTGTTGTTTGCTGAAGCTGATGCAGGCCGCGTAAACCTGAGCGGCACAAAGCACCGTGATGCCCAAAAGAAAAACAGCATTCTGGCGAAAGCGTCTAATACAGGCAGCACCAAAAAGAAGAGTTTCCATATTTCGAAGACATGCTTTTCGACAGTGTAATCGCGGATGAGGGGCACAACTACCGCAACAGTTTCGCTACAGGGCGCGAAGCCTCGCAACTGGCATACCTTCCAACAAACAGTGTGGCCAAATCAGCTCGCGACTTTGCACTCAAATCCTCGTATCTGATGAAGAAGCACAACGGACGTGGACCGGTACTGCTGACAGCTACGCCATTGGTTAACTCGCCGGTTGACGCCTTTAATATGCTTTCTCATGTTGTTAGCCAGGAAGAATGGCAGCGCATGGGCATCCTTACGCCAGATGATTTCGTTAAAGTGTTTGGAGAAACCGAACTCGTTAACGTCATGAAGATTTCCGGCGAGATTGAGCAAAAACAGGGGCTAGTCGGCTTTAAAAACCTTGACGGGCTACGAGGCATTTTCCATCGCTGGACCACGCTGAAGACCGCACAGGACGTTTCAGATACGGTCAAAATACCTGAACTTGATGAACAGAATGTTCCCGTGCCAATGACAAGTGAGCAGGAGGCGAGATACGAGGAACTCCGCCAGCGTGCTGATGATCTGTCTAAAGGTAAAAAAGATGGCGAGGAAGAACGCGATTCTATTTTCAGCATCATCCGCGACATGGACCGTGTGTGTATCGATCCTGATTTATATCATCGGCAGATGACTTTCCGTTTTCCAGTTGAGAAACAGGACGCTGTTAAGTCGCTGGTGGGCGAACTGCCGGTTGCCGTTAAAGCAACTGACGACGAAGAAGAAAATAGCGAGACGGTAAGCGTAAACGTTACGGCGAAAATGACTGTTACAGCCGATTACGTTGAAATTATTGTGCCTGAAGCGGCAGAAGAAGAAGTGCTGAAGCGCCTAGCCAAAGTCGGTCTTAACGAAAAAGATGTTTCGCACCCAGTACCACCAAAATACAGCGCGCTTATTGAAAACCTCAAAACCGGCCTGGAAGATGGCAAGCAAATTATTTTCACCGATGAGAAGACGCAACACGGCAAACTGAAGCGCATTATTGCATCCGCGTTGGGCTTCGATCCAAAAGAAATCGGCATTCTGAATGCCACCACTGTTGCTGAAGCCGGCAAAAGGGTAAAGCGCCAAAAGCGGTTAAGTTGCCCAAAGAGCCGAAAGAAGATGCAACCGACGACGAATTACAGGCGTATTACACGCAAAAAGAAGCTTATGACACCTATATCGCCAGCAAAACAGAGGTATCGCTGGGAGGGATGGAGTCGATAGCTGCTGATTACAATGAAGGCCGCACGCGCATCCTCATTTGCAATAAAAGGCTGAAGTAGGGATCAACCTTCACCACGGCACAACGGACGTGCATCACCTAACATTGCCGTGGACGCCAGCCAGTATTGCGCAGCGTAACGGGCGCGGTGCCCGCGTAGGCTCGAAAGCCAGCAAAGTTCGTGTGCGATACTATTGTGGAAAAGGTTCGTTTGATGACTTCCGCATGAAGGCATTAAAAAGCAAAGCGAACTGGATTGGTGACATTCTCACGTCTGACGCATCACGTATGGCCAATGCTGACGCTAATTCGCAGGAAGAGATGAATCTGCTGCTTGCAGCCGATCCTGAAGACTATGCGCGCCGCGTGGAAGAGGCCAAGAAAAAGGCTGAAGCTATCGCCCGCGCTGCTGCTGAGAAGCGCGCTAAAATCGACCTGAATGAACTTGTCAAAATGCAGCACGCTTTGAAGCTTCCGGTTAATTTAGTGGAGTCCACGTTAACTAACGCGAGAACCACTCTGGATAGTCGTCGCCAGTACATTGCGTCAAAGCAGGAAGAATTACAGGAGGCTATCGACAAGGGGCAATCTTATTTAGAGAAGTCTCTGCGCTTTGAAATTGTTGAACTGAGTAAGGAAATAAACAAAGCGCAAACTAATATTCGTCGGGGTGAGCGCCAGCTCGTTCGCGCGAAGAAAGCGGAGCAGCGTATTAAGCAGTTGCGCCCGGAGGTAGAACGAGCCATTAACGCCGGTCTGGTGGACGTTGATATTGATATTCTTACCCACGGCGATAAGTATGTTCTTCTGCCGGATGGCCGAACCGTGAAAATTGGGGCTATTTATTCGCGGTATAGCGGCGACAGTTATATACGTGTTATGAGCCTGGATATTGATGCGTCAGAAGCGGTTTGCGATGAAATATTCAAATCGCGGATCGCGGATAAACTGCATAAGAAAATCAGAGTCCGTTTTGATAATTTAGGTGAATTATCAGACATGCCTGAGTCAGAGGCTTCATTGCGCGAATGGGGCGCGCAGGGTCAGCACATTTACCAGGTAGCTGACCGCGTAACAAAAGCAGAATTTGTATCGTTACTGAAAGCCAGCCAGTTATTGCTCACTGATGATTATGTTGTGTATCGGGATGCTGAAGGAAAACTGGCGGATTACGCGCTTCGCGAGAGCAAAACATACGGCTACGGTACGATTATTAAATCCGGCTCATTGTCCTGGCTTGCGCAGAATGCCGATAAAATTGTTTACCCGGATACTAATGATGTTGAACTGAAAACGGCAACTGCTGGCTGGTATCGTGGCGACCGCAGCACACGTCATGTTGAGCCATTTATGATTGCGTTGTTTGGCCGTGATTTTCAAAAGGAAGTCGATAATTACGGGGAGACGGCTAACGCGGTTGTGATCGCGTCAGTCGTTTCGGATTACATTGCTAAGCAACTGGAAGGGACCGACCGGGAAGGGAGAAACTTCAAAGGTGAAGGCAAATCTCAATATGGTGCATACCTGCTGCAAGGGCAGTATGATCCGGCTAAGTACATGGAATGGCATATATCTGTACGTAATACAGCGTATGTCCCTGAGCAATATAAAAACAAAGATGACTTTACAGCTACGTTGCAAGAAACGTTTGCGCTCAAAACCCGTGAACATTTGGCGGCTACAATCTCGACCGCAAAAGAGCGTGCGCATAAAGTCTGGCTTAACTATCGCGATCAGTTGAAGGCGTCATTAGAGGATATTATTGAACTGCTAAAGCGTGTGCCTGAAAATGCGAGTCAGATGGCTTATATGTATCGCACCTACAGCTCTAATCATCTGGATTACGAAACGAACAATTATGATGTGTTGTTCGCTCATGCCGTGCGCCTGGGGCTTGTGGTTGAAAATTCCATTACTGAAGGCTGTTTCGCTGACTCCGTAATGTTAAATGAAACCGTGTCACGCATTAACGCGGCATTTGCGGAAGCGAACAAAGACCGGGAAGGTCTGATCAATAATCTCAAGCTGAAAGCCGGTTTGATCTCAAAGGATGAGATTGACGCCGCCAAAGCCAATAAAGCGGCCCGTGACGCTGAAGCGAAAGAAGAAGCTGAATCAGCTATGCGTGACTCAATCACCATAAAACGCAACAGTCAGGCGCTGACGGGCGGTAAAGCGGCTAACCGGTATAACTTCGCCCCAGATGAGGCAATTTGCCTTCAGGATGAGGAAGGGAAAGACGGTGCGCTTTATCGTGCCAAAGATACACTCAAGGCTAAATTTAGAGCCAAATATCACAATGGCAAAATAACAGGCCAGGAGTTAATGGGAAGCTGGTGGATCATTTCTGCACAGCATAGTATGCAGGACGTGCTTGCCGTTATTTCATCATATAAATAAACGGAGTCGCCCCGTATGGGACGAATAAAACAATGACTACATTAATCGACGCTGTAATGCCTACTGAGGAACATCTTGAACAGGCATTACAGCAAGAAGCTTTAGCGGGACGTACAGAAGACGCCTTTACCGCTTCATACCTGGCTGGTGTGAGTAAACAACTGAGTGATAATCCAACAATCTATCGTGCTTATGGTCCGTGGTGGCCGGAAATTAAACGACTTATTATCGAAACTGAAGTGAATCAGTCTTTTGGACAAGGCATTGATGCAGATGTTAAGGCAATATATAGCCTCACTCGTCCGGCACTGACTGTTATTGCAGCGCATCTATACAGTGCTGAACGGATTGAGTCGGGGTATATCTACAGTGCTTATCATGAATTGCCCGTTCACGAAGATGCCGACGATACAGAGCCATATCTGTATGTCAGTAATGATGATGAAATCGAGAAGTTGATAGCAATCAGGGGGTGATAAAAGTGGGGATACCAAAGCGTTTTTTCACCCGATTAGAGTTATTCGACAAAGCGGAGTCGCTTGGATTCGAAATGCGGATGACCTCAAACCGTATGCTGATATTGGTCAATAAGACCGATCCAGAATGCTGGGGAACGGTCACGGATCTAAGTACAGGGCTACCCGTTGTCGGTTTCAGGCATTACGACATGGCTGGCTGGGAGCGCGCTTTACCCGAAAACATAAAGCGAATCCTGGACCTGTCTGGCGGGCCAAAAAAATTGGGTAACGGTGAATAAAAAGGGGCTTAGTGCCCTTTTTTCAACCATAAGTTGCAATAGCAACCAACGGTATTTGAGATGGTATTCTAATTCTCATCCTCATCCTCATCTTCCCAACCATCTCGATCATTCACTTCTCTTCTGGAGAGAAATACATCATCCACATCACTTTGTACTTGAGCAGGATTCCCACGCGGAACCCGAAACATTGGGTCTTCTAACAGTGAGCTTGGCAGGATGATAAACCTTGTAGGGTTCAATTTATCTGCGTGTACGTCAAAACTAAATTCGGGAACCTGACCTTGTGCTCGCGCAAGGATGATTGCCTCTTTGTCATAGATATCATTGGGAAATTCGCGATTTACTACGGTTACTTCGAATAGCTTTAAGCCTAACCGTTCTTCAAGTTCTTCTTCGGTAAATTCTTCAGCAGCGTCTTTTTGGAAAGCTTCCAATTCCAAATCAGTGAATGCAATAAAATTGCTGTCTTCCATTATTTTTATCCTGTTAGCAAGTGAGGGGACGTGTAGCAAGACAGGTATGCGGGCGAACCATTTCTACTTCAAGTTAATGTATAAATTAAAATAGATTAACCCCTTTGATTGCAGAAATCATGCTTTTGATTGCATTTGACTGTTTTTGTTATTGCATTAAACTAATAGAAAATTATATAGTCTTGCTGTGCCAGCGTAGCAGCAAATAGCAGGCACAAAAAAACCCGCACTTGGCGGGTTTTTAGGGAAGAAGGATTGGCGGCTAACCTGCCTTCTTCCATTGCATATCCTAACGAGAGAAATATTATCATGAGTACACAGTCTAAGCGAGTCGCTTTACCTGTTGATTTCGTCAATATTGGCGTGCAATCACCCGCTCAAAACTCTTCTACCACTACCAGCACTATTCCAATGCCAGTGAAACTAATGGGAATTCTGTTTGGTACGCTGGGCGTAATGACACTCCTGAACGTGGTTTATACAGTGGCGGCAGGCCATTAATGCAAGCCAGCTAAACAAGGCGCTGAAAAGCGCCTTTTTGCGTATCAGGGATCGCGCTATGACCTTCCACCAGCTTGTTTCATTACCCCGATAGCGTTGATCGGGATGTATCTCGTTGCCGGTGCAATTTACTACGCCTTTATCACCATCCTCATTTGCGACACAAAACCCGGATTGTTGTTTTCGGTGGGCTGCGTCACAGCCTGGCCTCTCATGTTGTGCCTGTTGATAGTGCTGCTGGTGGAAGAAGTGTTAGCGGTTTTAGGCGGGCTGATATGGATAAAATTAAAGAGGAAAAAATGAATTGTAAGAGCCGAAAGGCAAAAGTTTCGTTAATTCAAATGCGCCTTGTTACGGCCATAACTTTTGAGATCGCGCGTCAGTATCCGGTATTACAGTCGAACAAGATCAGTTTAAAGTGATTATTGCAGCCGCTAACAGAGTTAAAGCTGTTTACGAGGGCACTGAGGTAACGCTTAACACTGTGGAGGAAGAGTAATGGCATTAGAATGGCAGATTGCAAAAGTGGAAATTCTTGATGCAAACGGCTCATACCTTAAAAAGGGTACAATTCTTCCAGTTTTTATAGATGAAGATGGTGACGTATCAATCCGTGAAGATTTCGAAGCAGGCGAGCCGGTTATTCATATGCTGGATGATCTACGCGATGATGGCGTGCGACTGAAAATGAAACCAATCGTATTTGAACAAACGGACCATGTATGAGTGCAAAATGCCGGAATTGGGTGCGTTGACCATACAGAGCATTGCAGTAAAGGCAGGGGAATGAATAAAGAAGGCGTGATGCGAAACATAGCAGTTAAGACAGATGAGTTAACTGGAGCAGCCCTTGATTGGGCAGTCGCAGATGCTATTGGCTTGCCTAAACCTAAACAGGTAGATGGTGATGGGGTATGGCATCGTTGGTATCAGCCTGTACTCAGTAATGGTGAACCGTGGGGAAGTGAAGAATGTTTTCATCCGTCTACCGACTGGAGCCAGTGCGGCCCTTTAATTAACCGTTTTAAGGTGATGGTTGATCATGACTTTGAAGACTATTCAACGCCGAAAGAGCCATGCTATGCCGAGAGCAATTACTACTGGGCGATTGGTGAAACTGAATTGATCGCAATATGCCGGACGATAGTTAAGCGCCATTTTGGCGAGTCGGTAAACGTACCGGCTGAGCTGGTGGAGACTGCTTAATGTCACTCTTCCAGTGTGAAGTATGTGGATGTTGCGAAAACACAGCCCTGGCATTTCAGGGATTTCATGGCTTGTTTGAAGGCTTCTTTGACTGGTCATATGCGCCAGAACGCAAAGGGAAGGGGCTGTGTAGCGCGTGCGGCCCTTTAGCCTACCGTGATGGCAAGCCAACTGAATACGGTCAATGGCATGGCTTATTTAATCGTGTATTTCTACCAATGGGTATGTTCCGTACCAATGAGCAGGGCAATCTGGAACACATTGAAACGGGTAGTGATGACATTCTGGCGTATGAGATCAAACAGGAAACAGTATGAGCAGAGTTAACGGCAAAAAGCCCACCAGCACCACCAGCAAGCCTTAACCCTTACCTTATTGGTTGCAGCGCGTCTGTGGCTTATTCAGGCCAGAAATATTCGTGTGGTACAGAGCACCCGCACGGGACGTTGTTATGTGCGGCATGCTCAGCCAATGCGCGTGGCGTTGGGCTGGAGGTGAGAAAATAACTTTTCCAGCTAAGCGTCCGCCAAGTGAAACAGGCAACTAAACAAATGGCGCTGGCTATGTAATACCACATGAAAAAGAGCCGCATTAGCGGCTCTTATACTATTTAATAAACTCAGCAAAACGCTCTTTGTTATCAACCAGCCATTCTGGAAAATTGGTTTTCGTGACTGGTATAATCTCCATTTTGCGTGGGCGGTTCCAAATGTCTATATTGTTTTCTACGCAGTTTCTAATGTGATCTGGGTTATTGAACTCCGGCAGATCATACTCAGTATGTGAAATGGTAGACATTTTTTCACTGATACGGGCATCTGTCATCACCCATGAGAAATGCCAGCCGCCGTTATGGATGATTTTTGTCTGCCATTTCAGGCGATTCCAGAGCCACCAGCTTCTGCGGATCGGTGTACCAACACGTTTCACGTTGCGCAACAGTTCCGGCTGGCCGAGGAAGAAACCTTTCAAATTTTTATAAGTTACCATTTTGGGCAGTTTGCATTGGCGAGAAGTGCCATCATCGTTCAGCACCTTTACATTGAATTTGAAGTTATAAAAGTCCATGTAAATCGTTGTGCAAAGGCGTCGAGGACTAAACTTCTCGATTACTTCTGGACGATATAATTCGTCAACGTCGGAAACAATAATAATGTCATCATCCTTCGCGCCAACCAGACCTTTCATAATGGAATTACGAGCAATGGCTTCGTTTTCCCACGAATCCACATCACCATCAGGGGCGTATTTAGTGGCGGCGTATAGGCGAGGAGGTGTGTCGTTAACAACATAAATAATTTTTTCGCGGAAACGAGAAAATTTTTCTATATCAAAATTGAGTTTTTCACGTTTCAAGCCTGTAAAGGTATACAGTGACTCGACTATAACAAATTTATCTACGTGCTGGTGAAGAGTATTAAGGCGCAGTTCTAAAAGCATGTCTTCGTCATAGTACAAAAAACAATCATAAATCATTAGGTTAGCCTGTTAGATATGTGTTAGGAAATCGCAATCATTCTAACAGTTTGTGAAGAGAAACTCTCTTTTACTATTAGTTAAAAGGTACTAAAAATCCTTCTATTGTTTGATGATAAAATGAACTACCTTAAGGGTTTAGGCGATTTTTATAATCTTTTAAGAGCACCATAAGCATGAAATTTGATATATTTATTTTATTATTAGATAAATAGTCAAATGGATACAGTGATGTCTCATTACAACACGCGTATTGCTAACGGCAGCGCGTTCTACCAGCCTAAAAAACGCAGCGAGCAGCCCCCAGAAGACAACGGCGTAGCTTATGACCCTATGAAAAGCCTGAACGGGGCGCGTAACCTGCGCGCGCGTAGCGGCATTAGAGGCAATAATGCTCCGCGCAGATAAGGACTGGCTAACCGGGTATGTCGCGCGAACCGGCAAAGGTAAAAACGCCATCGCGCAGTTGAACAAAAAAATCAACGTACTCGGTGAGATTGAGAAAGCGCAAAAAACAATCACTAAACCAACCAGAAAGCAAGCCAGTAAAGCCAGCACGAAGCCTTATAAATCACCGCATGAACAGGCATTGAAGCGGCTGGCCAAAAAGCCATCTCTGCTGGAAGGCAAGCAGGAACATTACGAGCAGGTGCGCATTTTCTGGCATTTCGAACAATTTTCCCCAGCTATCTATCAGCGGCTTGCAGCAACACCTAACGGCGGTTGGCGTGGTTTTAAGGCTGGTGGCCAGATGAAAGCTGAAGGACAAAAAAAGGGCTACCCGGATATGATGGTTGATAAACCAAAAGGTATCTATCACGGGATGCGTATTGAACTAAAGTTTGGCAGCAACCCATTGAGCACTGAACAGAAAAAGTATCTAAAGCAGTTAACTGAAGATGGCTATTACTGCGTGCTTGCCGTTGGCTGGATGGAGGCGGTAGACGCTATTATGGCCTACTGGCATTTGCAGCCAGGCGAAGCGTTACCGGTTAGGGAGCGCGATCTGAAATGGGCGGCGTAGTTAGACGGATTTTCCTGTCATTGCCACACCAGTTGGAACAGTCAGAGCTGGTAGCAGTTATGCTCGCTAATGTTAAAAGCGGGCTTGTAGATAAAGGGTTTGCGCTTTCATCGCCAGATAAGGTGATTGGTCTGGATGATTTAGACGCGCTGGCGGTACTGCGTCTGTCTATGCTGGTGGCTTGTGATACTGTCTGGTTCCCGAAAGATTTTGAGCGTTCAGCGTTGTCAGTAGGGGAATACAACTACGCCTGGGCGCTGAGAAAGGACATTATTATCGATCCGGTTCGGAGGTTACTTGATTACTAAGAAATTACAGCGCGCCCTGATTTTTACTCTGGTGTTCGCCGTGGCAATGGTTCCGGTGTACATGATGGACCTGAGTAAGAATATCCCGCTGCTGGGGATTAACATAGTTGTGGCGTTTCTGATAGCAGCAACCAGCGCAACTCGCCTGATAAAAAAGAATTAGAGAAATAGACATATTGTGCTAGGGTGTTTTTGAACATTGGACGGTGTTCTAGCATTACCTTACCTCTACTTTTTGGCATTACTTTGCGTGAAGTAGATTGAGTAACAAGGATTTGCCGCTTTTCGAAGCGGCTTTTTTGCGCCCAAATTACGGTGATTTGACAGAAACTCGCGCAGATCATAGTCCGCTATAAGTGAACAGCGGACGTTAATTAATATAGCTGTCAGAGAATGAAAATTATTTCACTATTTAAGTATAAGGGAAACCAGAAATGGAACCATATAATTATAAAAGCATTTACATATAGTCAGGAATTGAACTTAATGCCATAACTCTTTCCTTTTCTTTTTCAGTCATTTCCCTCATGACAATTTGAGATAGTGCTAAGGTTATTTGCTTTGTTTTTTTGAATGCTTTTTCGGTATAAACTTTATTGCCGGATTCAATTTCATTAAGTGTCCCCATGATCCATTTAAGATAAAATACCGGAATTGATATATCGCTTATGTCTTGCCATCTTGTTATGGCTTTAAAATTATTCCAATAGTAACCTTCAAAGTATTTATCACAATCACCCTTGCATGCATAATATACATCTATTACTTCGCTTGGCTTGCCATCATGATGTATCTCTGCATTACAAACTATACCATCATAGTTTTCTTCATGATGATTTTCTATTAAATCCTTTCCGCAACGATCACATTTTATAGGGATGTATTTATCAAAAATTAAGTGCTTTGGTTTTATTTTTCTATAACTTTCAGGTAGATATCTAAGAAGCAGTCTTGAGTAGCCTATTCTAACAAGGTGATTTTCTATTAGTTTACCGTCAAAGAATCGAAAGTCTTTTATCTTTCCATTAATTTTCAGTTGATTAAGTCTTGAGTTTAAACCACTGCTTGGTAAGGTAGAATAAAACCCAATAAAACCGTCAGCGTTGAACCCTTCAACGCGCTCCTGTATATTAATCTCATCTTTTTCTGAAACCGATCTTTTACTAGTTGCATAATGCTTGCAACTTACAAGCCAGCGAAATTTATATTTATTTAACTGCCCTTGTAACTGCTCTGTAATCAGAAGGTCTTTTCCTCCGTCTGCACCTCTATCTGGTGTGGATTCGATATAAAAACCAAGCTCTTCAAGAAAATCACGAGCAAATGACTCCCATACCTCACCATCAATATCAATTTCCGTAAAATCAATCACCGATTAAAACCCCGCCATTTCAATTTTCATTTACCGCATAAGATTACTATAAGTGACTAGAGCGGCCTAATACGCTGACCTCAGCATTATACTTCAGAAGGTACAATGTCCGCTTTTGGCACAAAGCGGAAGTTGTGTAAACATCCCTTACGACTAATCAGCGCCACGAATACTAAGTTCATAAACAACGCAGGACACATCGTAATGTTGTTCTATTGCTTTGTAAGTCATACCTAACCGCTGCATCACTCGCTGAGAGGGTATATTTTCAGGATCGGCAACAGCCACCAAATACGTTGCGCCTGTCTGCTCTGACGCGAAATTAATAATCGCTTTAGCCGCTTCTGTTGCATAGCCTTTACCATTCTGTTCCGGGACAAGCCTCCAGCCAATTTCTAAGGGGCATTCTCCACGTTTGCCAGGTGCTGGAGGCATGCTGCGCCAACGATGACCCCGAAGCCTTTTCTTTGATAGCCCACCACGAATACCCGTACTTATCCCAACGGGCCTGAACACGCCTGATACTTTCCCAGGTCTCTTCTGGTGTTTTAACTATTCCCATATTGATATAACGCATCACGCTGGAATCATTATCCATCAACCTTAAACCCTCGTAGTGTGAGTCATGAAAGGGTTCGAGCCTCAAACGCGCAGTTTCTAAATCCATCTGACATTCCTTTTTACGTGAGGGAGTTAACCGGATGCTCTCTATCAATGAACGTATCACGCTGTGAGCAATGTCATCTACTGTCACGAAGCAGACAACTGAAATCTTACTACCAAAGCGACTGTTAATGAGTCGCTTTTTTTATGGCCAAAGCACGTACTTTCTCCGCCGCCTTACCGAAAAAAAACGTGCAAACCAATCAGAGTATGCCTATTATTCTAATAATATATTAGATAAATAGACATACACTCAAAATGCTCCTCTTCAGACGCCGCTGGTACTACTTCACTTTGCTCTTTAAGGCACCCAAAAATCCTGACTTGCATCGTATATCTATCCGCGAGCAAACAAATCGCCTCGGAGAGAACAGGCTCGCCAACATCAAAGCCGGTGAAGACAACATTCCGACTGACGCAGAGTTAGTTGGCATTCTTCAGCACGGTCGCATGACTGAAATCCAGTGGGAGAAAGAAATTTGAGTACCGTGGCATTAGAACAGGCGTCAACCGTCGCGCCTGATATGAGCCTTATCGCTGAGCAAATCAGCCTTATCGCGAGCGGCATTGCTTTTTGTACAAAGCGCGTCGCCGGGGATGATGTTTTTAGGGCGAGAATGGAGCGGATGAGCGACGAAGTGATCGCACTTGCTCAAGATTTTGAACGCTATGCACACAATGAAATCGCAGAATATGACGTGCTGGCCAGCGTTGCAGAAGACAGCGATAAAAAGCTGGTGGCGCTGCGTCTTCAGGTAAATTTGCTTCAGGGCAACATTAACCACCTGACAGATGAATTGGCCGCTGCCGATAGAAAACACTCTGCCGCCGTCGCAACGTCTGAAAATACGATCAGCCAGCTACGGGCTGAAATGGAACGTTTAACTACGGCTCAAACAAACGAACTGGAGCAGTCACGCGCCCGCGCTGACCGCTTTGAGAAAGAAGCCAAAGACGCTCGCGTAACTACTTCAGAACTTACTTCAAAACTGCATAAAGAAATGAATGCCCACCGGACAGCCGCAAGGCACTCCAGAAAGTGAGCCGCGAAAAAGAGGTGCTTCAAGCCGCGCTGGATGTTCTTTACAAAGAGCAGGACAACATTAACGGTTTTACCGGCGATAAATATTGGTCAGGGCTGAAGAACAACCGCCTGACTTTCTACATGCACACATTCAATTATCCGCTGAAATATCCACACGACCCCCGTGACATCGACACGCCGCGTTTTGTCAACAACCTGAATTTTCATATCAATCTGCGCACAACTTATGGTGTGGATCTGGTCACGCGCCTGGATGAGTGGGGCATGGTCCAGTATCAGACGCTGGAATTGTTCAAAGATGAAATCCCAAAAGAACTCTTTGCGGAACTGATTCGCGCACACCACGAAATTGTGGCCATCCGTAATCCGCATATGAAGCGTTTCTTTGATTGGGCGCATTCTTTCCCGCTCACCGATCTGAAGGGCTTAACCGACGCAAACCGCGCCGTGCTTAAAGAGGGCCTCGAAGTAACCAACCTGGCGCAATTAGGTTGCTGCTTCACATCTGACCTTACCCGCCTCAAAGGCGTTGGCGAAACCACAGCACGCAAGTGGCGTGCACTTGCATATGAGCAAGGCGTAGCGTGGATGGCGGAGCATGGGCCGGTTGAACTGGAAAAACCAATGACAGGGATCACTTCTGCCTCAATGCCGCAAAAGTCAGCACAACAAACAAAACCGCAAGCCAGGCCAAAAGTTGGCCGTAGCAAAAAACATCGTAAGGGGAAGAACCGCTAATGAGTAAAGCAATTCGACTGGCAAAGGCTGATATGGAACTGATTGAAAAGGCAGTTATGCGCAGCGCATCAGATATCAACGCGGATCTTTCCCTGATTCATACAACAAGCCCACGTATGGGAAAGCTGGTGGATCACGGCTTTTTTGATGCGATCTCACCAGAACTAAGCGGTCGCCGCACAACGGGTTACAACCTGACCCAAAAAGGGCGCAATGCCTTTGCTCAAGCTGTAAGGGCCTGATGATGGGAAATGCAGGTGTTTATGTCGGGATTATTTTGGGTTGCGTTGGGCTGGTGATTGTATCCGGCCTGGTTGCTGACTTCATATCAAGATCGAAATTTAAGCGCAGGGCAAAACTATGAGTAACAACATGACCCGCATCACCGTTGACCAAATCAAGTCACTGGCTGAGTGGTGTGGTTTACAGGTAACAGCACCAGCAGGCATGGCCTTAAGCAAGGAACTGCAAATTAGCCAGAGTCAGCTATCAGAACTGATAAAAGCCGTTGGAAAGCGCCCCGAACTGAAAAGAATGCAGTCGCGTATAGCCAGCCTTGAAGAGTTGGCCAATACCCTGAACGAGGATAAAAACAGCCTTGCCCGCAAACTCGACTGCCTGAGCCTCGACAACGACATTCTGCGCAGCCGCGCCATGCCTGAAATGGATTCGCATACCGCTAACGTCTTCATGCGCGCCTTACGCCGTGCCAGGAGTTTGATGCGCTTACGCGCAAAGCTGACGTTTCGCAGCGAGCCGAACCTATTCCCGCTGGAAGATCGTTTCCGTAATGCACTGATTAATTCTTTAACCTCACCTGGAGCAAAACAATGAGCCAGTTAGCTGACTTTCGCAAAAAACTGAAAGACCTCGCTTCCCATATCACACCACAAGCCAGCGCATTGCTGGTTAAGTCAGCCCGTGACAACCGCCTGTCGCCTGAATTGCAGGCATGGGTTAGCACTGTCACACCCGCCAATATTGATGTGCTGCTTTCTCTGGTGGACGAACGAGAGGCGGCTTATGCGGAACTGGATCGCCAGTTGGAAGACTTTAAAAAGATGTTTTCTGATGAAACAGAAACAGGATTAACCGAAACACCAGAAGTTGCGCCTGAGAGCACCGCAGAAGACATCAAGACAAATACCGCAGAAGCGACAGAGCCAAAGAAACAAAAAGCCACCAGCAAGCGCACGTGTGCACCAGCGGGGAATAAATCGTGCCTTGCGGCTATCAGGGCCGCAGAAAGCATTACGGACCGGAAGAAAAGACGCAGAAATGAGCCTCGACGTTATTGCTTTGATCACGCAGCGGCGTGAACGCCTGCTAATGAAAATTATCACCCCTTACGTGCCCGGTTGGCCAGCAGACGATAGTGGCGTCACGTTTCGGTTTGAGGTTGGCGAACAGCTAGTTTTCGTCAACGGTAAACTAGTTGGCGCAGTAAAAGAACGCAGCGACATTCTTCAGTCACATTTTAACGAAGTGCCAAGCGCCATTTGTTCAACGCTGGAATGCTGGCGATTAGGTGACAAGGTGAAGCGGGATGCAATTGTTTAAGGCGCTGGTGGTTTCGCTGGCGTTCCTTACGTGGGGATTGCTTATTGCGCTGGCGTCTGGCGCAACGTGGGGCACGCACCAGGCCGGAATTATCGCCACTGTATCAAGCCTTCTGGCGCTCATATATGGCAGCGCCACCTACCGCAGCAGCCGGAAACGGTTAACAAAGAACACAAAATCATGGAAAAAATGACAGAAAACGGTAACGCAGCAAAATACAAAGGGCAGAATAGTTATGTTCTTCCCATTAAGACATTTGAACCAGCGCCACTCACGCTATGCATTGGTAATTGCAAAATTCGCGAAGTAAACGGCAGGCTGGAATTTGAAGGAGATATAGACGACAAAGCTAAGGATGCATTTAACTACTTCTTTGCTAATTACATGCATAAAGGTGAGGTGTATCACCTACGTAGAAAGGTAGAGCGCCTGGAGCTAAAGAAGCACAAGCTATCATCTACCACTTCAGCGGCTAGCCCAACTGTCGTGAAGCGATTTTTTGATTCTTTTAAACTTCGCCTGCAATCATTTGCGAAGCCTCAATACGTTAAAGCTAATAGCGTTACAGTTACTGGCAAACTTGCAACAACGGCGCGCATCGTGCCAACCGCACGCTATAACTATCTCGTTTGCCATCCACAGCAAGACAAACTCTTTTTGCCCGGATCGGTGTTACGGAATTTTTAGGCGAGTATATTTTTCGCGATCTGGATATCCGCAGCGCCGGTAAAACTACCAAAGAAATTGCCGAAAGCTTTCTTGAATGGACGCGCGATAAAAGCGGTTCGCTAGTGGTATGCCAGGATGGAATTGGAAGAGATATCGCGGATAAGCTGGCAGCGGGTTCTAATGGCCGTACAGTGCAGTCTGTGCGCCTTAGTGTATATATGCCAGGTGATAAGACGTTCGCCAACATGAAGGCATTAGCCTATAGCACTATTGAGGGACTACTAACTCATAGAGGAATTCACTTTCTCACGCAAAATCACCGAGAGGAAATGGATGAGTATTTTGCCAGTAACGTGGTTACGTTAACAACGGATAACCGCATTCGGTATGAGAAAAGCCGGATTGGAAATTTAACCATATTGGCTCTCACTGTCGCGGCGCATCTTCAGCGCAATCCTTCGCAGCAATAGCACAAGGCCCGCCAGCCAATATTTAGCCACCATAGGCGGTGGCTTTTGACTATGCTGCTTAAGGATAGGGAACAACGGAAATTATTGAATAACTTGCTAGGGCATTTTGTTCAGCACTGGTGCTACTGTGCCTTGCTGTATCTTACGCACGGCTTCATACACTTCTTCATTGGTCGGTTCACTGTCACTTGGCAAAATAACCTCTTCAGATCTGGTTTGGCCATTTTTCCTGTGTTGATAAGTGATTTTGTAATTAGGGGTCAGTTTGGATATCGAAAATTATTGTACGTTAAGGAGGTTATACGTTCCTTAATCTGGTAAAGATGACCATTTGAGGAAATTAATTGGGGAAAAGGAAAAGCCGCACTAAATAAGCGGCGGCACACGTCATTAACGGAGTTGGTTCACATGAATGTTAGTTTCAATGCTGGTGGAAATGTTCCACCCGCCTTGAGCTATTTCATGTGAAGTCAACCCAATCAGGATCGTGATAAAGACACTTTTAAAAGCCTTCATCTGATTACCCTCGGATTAATTCGTGTGCTTTGACCAAGACCGGTATCTGTCAGAGCCGCAAGGGAGAGTAACCGCCTGTGCCACGAAAAACATTATTCCTTTCCCAAACCGATCATTAGCCCTGCGAGGCTAACTGGAAAGGTTCATTAAATTACAGCAAACATTTACCACACGTCTCAACTAAAAAATTAAGCAAATCAGCTAATAAACGTATTTACAATTGTTGCATTCTATGAAAATTAGAATTGAATGTATCCATTTCTGCCCATGATGAGTCTTAAATAGAGCTTATCCACAGACTTTATCCACAGATAATAACCAGTGGATATTTACAGGGCATTAGTAAATAGATAGGATTACCCATGAGTAACCGCCTGTGCTAACCACATTGCGCAGCGAAAGAAGTTGCAACTGCGAATTGCTTCTTCAGAGCAGGGACCTGCGAATCCTTGCTCACAAAAGAGCCGCTTAATTGCGGTTTTTTGTGTCTGCTTCTCTTTGTTTCCCGCATTAAAAGAATACTAACACACTCGCTTTTGCGTTATGGCGCGGAAATGTAAACGAGGTTATCGGTTAACGCCCCCACCCATGAACGGAAGCTATTTGAAGGCTTATTTTAAAGCTTTGTAGCAGCTAGTTATTGCTGTGATACATCCCTAACTACATCTAGAGCAACAAAACCAAATCAACACGCAAACCTGAACCGTGACAACTTTCCCGGTGTATTTTCATAAAACGTTATACAGGATAAAAAGCCGAGAAGTGTATAAGCATAAGGCTATCTTTAGATACTAATTCATTAATTAGTATAATGATTAAATATTATTTTCATTTCCCATAACATTTATGAGATTTCTTTGTCTATCAGGTTGATAAAGGAACAAGGGTGCGATTAAAATCACCCGCAGAAAGTTATTAGACAAATAGTCATAAGTACGTTTTCAGGGGGTGAATGACCGATACGCGCCCACGCATTAACAGTGCGGAAGTGGCAGATTACATGCTAAGTATCAACCGGCCAATTTCAGCGCCTGAACTCACCACGATCCTTTCCAGGCTTTACCCGCACCTCCTTGTAGAAAACCATGACATTTATATCCGCCTAAGAGGCTTTTACGTTTCCGATCAGGCTGAGTGTGTAATGAACAATGACGTTCGCCCACGCACGTTCCATCTGAAAAGTATCAGTTGTCGCTATTTCAAGTTTCGACACGGCAGGAAGACGGATATCAGCCAGACGGCAATCGTTCGCGATCACGCAAACATGCCTAATCCCTGGAAGAAGTTGACTAAGAGGCAAAGAGATAAGGCCATGCGCGAAGTCAGAGCCTTATACCAGTCAATACAAAAAGATTTGGTTCATAAAAGAATGACGCTTACCGTTTGAAGGTGATCACGCGCTTATTCTTTTTGGAAGGAAGAGGCGTTGAAGAATCTCCATTATCTTCTACAGAATCCATTGTTGGCGCTGCCTCGCTGGTGCGTTTTGCTGGTGACTGATTTGATACAGCCGGTTCCGGTACTTCTTCAGCGATCTCGTATTTTCCGATCACCTTATCCAGAAGTGCAGCGCGCGCACTGGTAGGCGCTTTAGCCAGCAAACCATTATCATCCAGCAGTTCACGCTCAAGATCGGCAAATGTCAGAACTGCGCGTGAATGGCTTGTTACTGTTGCCGCTGGTGGAGCTTCAGGGGAATTCTGACCAGCAAAAAATTGCGCGCCGCGAAGAATCTCATTCATGCGGGCTGCACGATCTTTTGCAGCGAATTCTTCTGTATCCATTAAGCGAAACAGGTTGAGCAAGCCAGACTCTTCCAGCAGGTTGCCGTTAGCGATGACATTCATCATTAACGCCTGCCGGTCAGCAAGCACTTCTGTACCTTTAATCTTGTCCACAAAGCGCCGCCCTGATGGGCTGTGAGCGGCTACCTTGTCTAAATTAAGCTGGTGGAGATTACGTTTGCGGGCTTCAGTCATGATTAAACGCCTTGAGTCTCTTCTTCAAATTCAGCCTGTAACGCGAAGAAAGCGCCACGGCCATTAGCAGATTGTGGCTGGTAAGGGATAACCACATTGTCATGCCAGTCTGCTACAAAGTTTGGTAGGTCACGCAGCAGGCCCCCAATGTAATTTGCCGTGCCACCTACAACAATCAGGGCATCGGCATTTGCAAGTTGTGGCACGACAACTCCAAGTTTATAGCGAATTTCGCTGGCGTAGCTGGATGCGGCAGCACACATAATTTCGTCCAGTTGAATGCGTTTATGCTTCAATGCTTCTACAGGCGATCCGTAATAGCCACTACGAGCAATCGCATCAACATCATCAAGGGTCATACTACGGATAGTTTCAGCAGCAAGGGCAATTTCAGCCGCTTCAGCAGCCTCAATCATTAGCTGTTTCATCCGCGTCAAAAAGACATGCGCACCCTGGTCAGTCGTTTCGCGTGCATAGGTATCCTGCGTTTCGCAATCGAGGTGAGCATAGTTAATTGTGTAGCGACCAATATCCACAATAACTACGTCTCGCACGCCATCGAGACGCGGTTCAACGTCGCCGCTTTCGGTATACAACGCAGCGTTAAAGGCGGTTACGGCTTCAGGCATAATGCGAACATCAACGATAATCGGGGATGCGATGTCCTTATTGGCATTTTTAACCGCAGTCAAAAGGGATTGGCGCTTTAACTCAATATGAGCGCGGTTTACAGCATTGTTATCATCATAAAATTGATCGGCTGGAAGCGTATCGGCGATGATCACCTTTTGTCCAGATAAGCCAAGTCCGGCAAGTGCATTGACGACCAGCACCCGACAGGCAGCACTAAGTTGATAATCTTTTGTGCGAGTATCAACTGCATTAATAGCCTTCGACTGAACGGCATAGGTGGCTTCAGAGCCATCGCTACCAATCGTTACCCATGAATTACGGGATTCAGTCTCTTTTAACACACCAGGTAAGTAACGGACGTATGAAGGTGTTAGCCGCACCTGCATTTTGCCATCCTTTTCCATGATTGTTGCCACGTTTCCAGAGCCGCAATCCATGCCGACTAAAACAGGGGCTTTATTACTCATAATCTACGTTCTCTTTTGTTGTTAGGAAAATGCACTGACAGAGTAGCGTACCGTGATCATGGCCGCAATAATACAATTGCATTTGAGGGATAAATGCGTATTAATCGCGTAAAGTGCAATCAAATAATTGCTTCTAATGAATTAGAAATCGTTTATCTCATTATTTTGTCTGGTTTAACTCACCTTGTGTAATATCTAAATTAATTAGTTCAATAGACAAATCTTACAAATGACCTGGGACGAACACAGAGCGCGATATGCTGCGTTGTGCCTTGAGCGCAAGGGTCTAACTGTGCGCGAATATGCAGAGGCGCATGGGCTGAATGCGAACACTGCGCGCGTTCAGCTAAAAGGCATAAAAGCGAAGGCGGGGAAAAGCGATCAATACAGTGATCAAAAGCGCGATCATTCGAGCGATCACACCCCTGATCAGGACAATAAAAGACAGTCAAAAAACAAAACAAACAACTCCGCAGGCCGCGCCAGCAAAGGGGCTGCGAAATTAGAGCGTGAGACGCGAGCCAATAAGGACGCGGAAAATGATCGCGATCATCGAAACGACAAAATGATCATGCAGCCGTCGCCAGATGGCGTTGATGATTCAGACCTGATTCATATCCCGTTACCGCGAGGCGGTCGCCGGTTTGCCCGTAATAATGAATACACCATTATTCATGGTCGTTACGCACGCCCACGCATTCAGGATATGAACGATGTCCTGGCGGAAATGGAAGACCAAAATTTCTTTGATACGCTTGATGCCAGGTTAATTGCTAAAACCTATGCACATCTGAACCTGATAGAGCGCGCGCGTAATCGCTCAATGGATCGCCTTGATGAAGATGCCGAAGCATTGGAAGGCGATAAAGATGACGAGGACGGTGGCGGCGGGCTGCATCCGCACCACAAAACACTCCAGATGTTAATCAACGCCAGCGCCGGTATTAGCGAAACAGCCAAATCAATTGCGCATATGCGCACCAACATGCTCAAAACCAGCCGTGATGAAGAAGTACATAACACCAAAATGGAGGTGTTAAACACGGTTGCCCTAGCTTACGAAATGCAGAAACGAAACCCTGAATTAAGCTACGGCGAAATGGCTGCGTTTATAGAGTCGATGGGCGGCAAGGTGCCGTCTCACATCATGGCTATGGCGCGCATTGAGGCCAATAAGCCGCCTGAAGTGGACGATAACGCAGGGAGGTTTCGGAAGAACAAATAGACGCTGAAGCGCGTAAATACCGTGAAATGCAGGCAGGGAAAGAAGATTTCCTGGCTGACCGCCGCGCGCTGGTGGCCAGCATTGTTGATGGCAACGGATATGGCGATCTCGATAGTGAAGGTCAGGGCCGTGAAGGTGAGTTTATCGGGGCTGACTTTGAAGACGACGAAGAATTTGATTTAGACGCCACCAGCGACATGTACGGCGAGGATGATGAAGATTGAGCCGTAAGAAGAAAATCCGCTCGGTGACATCTGACCCGCGCTGGCGGGAAATGGTAATCAGGTATCGCTACAATTGGGGCCTTGCCGCTGTCGAACTATTTGGCAAGATACCGAGCCACCAGCAAGACGAAATTCTCTTATCCGCACAAGAGCAGGGTAGCCGAACGTCTGTAGCCTCCGGGCACGGCACAGGCAAATCGGACATGACCAGTATCATGATCCTGTTGTTCCTTATGCTTCACAAAGATGCGCGCGCCGTTATTGTGGCCAACAAAATTCAGCAGGTTATGGATGGTGTTTTCAAGTATCTCCGTAGTAACTGGAAAGAAGCCGTCAGGCGACAGCCGTGGCTTCAGAATTACTTTGTCCTGACTGATACCACGTTCTATGAAATCACATCAAAGGGTAGCTGGACCGTAAAGGCAAAAGGCTATCGCCGTGGTAACGAAGAAGCACTGGCGGGTGAGCACGCACACCATCTGCTTTACGTGGTCGATGAGGCGTCAGGCGTAGGCGATAAGGCGTTCGGCGTCATGACCGGCGCACTTACGCAGAAAGATAACCGCATGGTGTTGCTGAGCCAGCCAACACGTCCGAGCGGATTCTTTTACGACACACATCATAAGCTTGCGCGCACTAAGGACAATCCAAAAGGCCGCTGGACGGCGATCACGCTCAACTCTGAAGAATCCCCCTGGGTTGAGCCTGAATTTATCATGGACAAGCTGGCGGAGTATGGCGGACGTGATAGTCCTGAATATCAGATTAAGGTATTGGGCCGGTTCCTGGCAATGCTCACGGCTTCCTGTTGGGCCGTGATGAATGTGAGCGAGCTATGCGCCGCAAAGTGCTTTTGCATAAGGGTTGGGGCTGGATTGCGTGCGCTGACGTGGGCAACGGTCGTGATAAATCGGTACTGAGCATTTTCCGCGTATCAGGTGATCGCCACAAGCGCCGTCTTGTGCCGTTCAAGGTGATGGAAATGACCGGCGACTGCCATCCTGTTAAGTTTGCCCACTTCATCTTTAACGAGTGTACCCACGACAAGTATCCCAACATCACTATTGGCGTGGACTCTGATGGCATAGGCGATGCCACAGTGCGCGAATTGCAAAAGCTGGGACAGGAGGTGGTACGCATCAATTGGGGCAAGGTAATGCACTCATATGAAGACAGGAAACGTTTCGCCAATCAGCGTGCGTTTGCCTCGATCATGGCGCGCGATGCCATCCGTTCCGGTCGTCTGCGTTTCGACGCCAGCGGTAAAGCAGCAGAACAGGCGTCTAAAATACCTTGCGACATTAACGAGATGGGCCAGAACGTGATAATGAAAAAGGTGATCATGCGCCAGAAGTTAAACATCAAATCACCTGACCACTTTGACACATATTGTTTTGCCTGGCTGATGCCCTACGAAGCAGCGAACGATGACAGCGGCTTTGACCGTGAAAACGTGCGAGTGGAGGCACTTAAGTATTTGGATGATTATGATGAAGCAGGCGCAGCATAGCGCCTGTATCTGGTGGGGATTTGACAGGTAAGTAAATACTTACCTAAAAAATACTGCAAACAGGCCAGAAGTCACTTTGCTGAGCGAGATTTATCAATACTATGACCCACAAAGAGAAAGGCTAAGGCGCAAATTAGTGAGCACATAAAACCAAGAGGGCTGAGCGGACTAGCAGTGATAGAAATAGAGGCTAGAAACCAGCCAATCACAAAACCTATTATTTTAAACATACCTACATTCCTTTTGAGTAAGTGGCTACTAAAGCGCCAAATTTAGCTTCTTAAAAGCATAATTCTTAGAATTTACTGGATAGAATTAAGAGTCCATTGGCTCCGCTAACTCTGACAGCTTCATACGGCGTGTGACGCGCTTAACTGACCGGCTGTTAGGGTTTAGCGGCACTACCGTTTTACCCATTTTATTACGCTTCACATCATAGGCGCGTGTTGAGTAAATACGGCGCATAGCACGCTTGTTTTCCAGTGCTTCAGCCTTCGCCCGCGCTTTTGCTTCATTCACATCGTCTTCAAGGTAAAGCGACACGTTGTCAGCCATAACTGAGCATGGGACCGGCTTTATTTTGTCATAAATGGTGCGTGAACTATCTGCGCTCGCTTCGCCGCGATCATAGATGGCCAGCTTGTATTTAAGCGCCGGTTCCTGAATAACGCAGCCATACTGGCCAACGCGCATTAAGTCACGCTCGACAAAACCGTCAAAGATACTGGATACAGTTTTTACTTCCTCCAGTGTCGCCTTGTCTTTCAGGCTAATAGTAATGTCAATGTAACCATCCTGACGGCGAACCAGCTTTGTGCCTTCAGGGAATTTCTGAAAGCGCGATAAATCGCTCTCCAGTAGCAAAAGCTTGTCTTCAAGCGCCGCAGCGTCAGCCGGGGATGCGCCACGTATTGCCCGCTCGGTTACGTTGATTTGTTTCTGAATAAGGCCGAGTACCTTTTCCACGTACCATTTAACTGTATTTGCACCGGGATTAATGGCCACCACAACAAAATCACATTCAGGCGCAATAAACGGCACCGGGTGATACATGCTTTTTTAGGGATCGGGGAAACTTTCTTTTCGCGATACTCTTCCGCCAGATCATAGAAACGCTGCCACTCGCGCTGAAGGTGCTTTAACTTCTCCAGCGTCTTCACTCCACCTGATTCTGGACCGCCCACCAGCGCCACAGGGCGCGTAATGGCTTCAGGCTGTTCTGTCTCTGGATACTGTGTGAAATCGAGCAAAGTGGAAATCCATTCCTGGCGAACCTTAAGAAACGCTTTGTAAGCTAGATCAAGTTCGACGGTGTTCATGTGACTTACCTTTATTATAAAAGCGCAATTTTATTGACATACGATACTAATGTTTGTGGTTGTTAATCTAAATCACTATTAGAAAAATAGCCACATCAAATAAGGTAAGGAAACCGCAAACAGAGGTTACAAACGGGCTGTTTAAGCCCGATTTAGGGCCAATCGTTCTAATTGCAGATAATTCTTAGTGTGGATTATGTGTACCGGTTCCAATTAGCATCACTACTGTAATGCTAATTTATTGAACATTTAGAACCGATTTGAAATTGGTGGGATAGTACAGAAAATATTATTGAAACAAGCTAGTGGGAGGTCAGGCGGTGGCGACAACATCCATAATTAGATCGAGGCGTCGGACCTTTTCATTGCGGTCAGTTGTCGGGAAAATTGCATTTAGTACCGACAGTAACATTGCAGCAGCGCCAGATGATTTCAGGTTAATAAAGTGCTCTTTAGCCGCTTGTTTTACTTGGTTTTTATCAATCATTTACTACTCAGTCCACGTCCGAATGTAAGAGGCGTTGCTAATTAATTACTGGTTAGGAAAATAACCATATGCATTCTATCGAGTTTTGATCGGTTGTCTATTTAAAATCGGGTTTCAGATAAAACTTATATAATTCATCGTTTGGTTATCTTAATGGACCGTAATTAGTCTGATAGTTGCAATTGCAATGATTTCATAAGGTACATATTCAAATTGTACGGTTGTTGTCTGGCACACTATGGCCCATTTTTGACATTGGATTGCTAACCTCGCATAATCGCAGTTATGCGAAGTTAGGCGTATAATTTACAAAAGTACATAGTGATCATTTTTTGTGATCGGTCATGCCCACCAGCAACAACGGATACTAAAAAGCTGTCGCTGTTGGGTTTATCTCGGTTTAGATGACCGGTATGCAAGCTGATGATCATTTGATCATATGATCGCTTTGCTTAGTGCTGGTGGCTGAAAATGGTGATTTTGACCTGTCTCAATAGCTATTAGTGAAATGGCGCGTCTACGTGAATTCTTTAGAGCTAGTACCTTGTTGGTTTCTCAGAATTCACGTAGCGACGCCAATTGTTAAGACATAAAAATAAGCAGGAATTAATGGGCGGAATATCTAAACGCGGGAATGTACTAACGACTTTTAATAACAGTGAAGACCTGGCATTACGGCTCAGGAATTTTATTAAGGATAAAGATGCCTACTCAGAAAATACTTGGAAGCAGCTATTATCGGTCATGCGGGTGTGTAACCGATGGGCGATGGAATATGGCCGCTCGTTCTTACCTATGTCTTCGGAGGATTTGCGCGCTTATTTAATTTACCTTCAGGAGTCAGGCCGCGCTTCATCAACTATCAAACAACACGCCGCCATGATTTCTCTGTTACACCGTAACGCAGGTTATGTCGCGCCAAATACTTCCCCGGATGTAACTCGCGCTATAAAGAAAATCAACCGTACTGCGGTGATGTCTGGTGAGCGAACCGGCCAGGCGCTACCGTTCCGTAAAACGGACCTTATGAAGTTCGATGAGTTATGGGGCAGCTCTCCCCGCTTGCAGGACCTTCGCGATTTGGCTTTTCTGCATGTTTCATACAGCACCTTGATGCGTATCAGCGAGATATCGCGCATCCGTGTTAAAGACTTGTCTCGCGCTGAAGATGGCCGGTTTATTATTGATGTGAGATATACAAAAACCATCGTAAATGCCAGCGGTGTGATCAAGGCGCTTAGTGCCCGCTCCAGTAAACGGCTAACAGAATGGCTTGAGGCTGCGGCTCTGTTCGACAAGCCAGAGGCATATATATTCTGCCGGGTGCACAGAACGAACAAGCCATTGACCAGTGATGCGCATAAATTCAGTACACGCTCAATGGAAGAGATTTTTGTGCGCGCCTGGCAGTTGTCCGGGAATGATGAAACAGTCAAGACGAATAAAAACCGCTATGCCGGATGGAGTGGCCATAGTGCCCGCGTTGGCGCAGCGCAGGATATGACAAACAAAGGTTTTAGCGTGGCGGAAATCATGCAGGAAGGCACCTGGCGTAAAACCGAGACGCTGATGGGATATATACGACACGTAGAGGCCCATAAGGGCGCAATGATAAAACATATGGAAGATGAGGATTAAATCCTGTGGCTATAGATTTAAATGCAGCCTACTGCATCCCGTACCACTCATTTTATATTAGAAGCATGTCCTTTTGCTGCGAATCCGCAATTGATTCAGCACACAAAATAAACAGTTTGTTTAGTGTCTTGCCTGAAAAACCTACATTTGAAGACACATTAAAATTGTCTCACCGAGAAATATTAAACGAGATGCAAAATATCGTGATTCAAGGCGGAGCATTATCAAGATATTTTTGGCCAGTAAGGAAAGACCATTTTCCCAGAGGGGAGTTTTTGAGAAAGGCTTTAAAAATCTCTGACAGTAGTGCCCTTAAAGATCGCGGGCTGCGTAATGCTATAGAGCATTTCGATGAAAGATTAGACAACTATTTATCTAGTGGAATAAATGGCATAATTGTTCCCGAATATGTTGGCCCACGCCTGAAAGAAGGTAAAACCGCCGGACATACCTTCCGTGCTTATTTTATGGGTGATGAAATTTTCAAACTTTTAGACGAGGAATTTGAAATCCCTCCAATAGTTAATGAAATTGCCAGAATTAGTTTATCGTTAAGCGAGATTGATAAGAGCGGTAGCACGTTTAAAATTCGTTAATTACCTATAAGGCTTGCGCGTAAGAGGCTAACAAATTTGACCACCAGAGAGCAGGCTATTGAATACCTATATCAGCATTTTTCCACGGCTTCCGGTTGCAGATGGCCAATAAAATTAGAAGGGCTGGAACTTCATTCTAAAACTGGTGGCACATGGTATCGCTATAACCCTAAAGGCTTTCCCGCGCCGTCCGGTTGGAGCTGGTGGCCTTCAGAATTGGTAGGTGAGAAAGGTGCTTTTGTTCTGGCCCCTACAACCGGCTAGCCATATGGTGATAGGGCAGACATCCACAAGTTATTAAGCGTGATGATGTACCATTATGGAAACCGCATGGTTGGATACCTGTCGTTACGCAAGCTAACGATGTAAGCCAGCCGTTATTTATCCTACATAGTGGACATATTAGTGCCTGGCGCCAGTTGCGAGCAAAAAATTTAAAAGCATTGCGTAGAGTGACCGTTCGTAATGGTCAATCCCACTTTCGAAACTATGTACTTGGTAATTTTGGCTGGAAATGTGCCGTTACCGACTTAACTACTTCCGTTGAGGCCGCTCATATCACAGCCTTTTCTAAAGGCGGAGGTATGACTCCGGGTAATGGAGTGGCTTTAGTGTCTTGGTTGCATAAAGCCTATGACGCTCACGCCTTTTGCATTCATCCTTTAACGCTGACCGTCCACGTTCGCAAGATCTGCGTCAGTTTCTGAATATTCATGGTTTGGTTATAGCAAACCCAAAGATTTGGGCAATTAACACTACCGCATTGTCTGAAAGATGGGCTGCATTTGCTGCTTATAATGAGTAGGGTCACACGCCCCTAAATTTAGGGCTATTTTTCTAATAGATGATTTATTTGCTATGCTACCGCAGCACTTAACGGGGGAAGCATGGCTAAAATTTTTTCAAGCAAGACATTCACTATAAACGGCAGCAAAGTTTCACTTGCCGCTGGTATGAAGCATGACTCCCCATCGTTGTGTTAGGCGTGCAACTGTCCACCAGCGGCCCCGGCTCTGATGCGCTTAGCTTTATCGCAATAGATTACCCGATGCGGTCCATCGAGCGTGCGCAAGCGTTCGTTGCAGAAGCGGATGAAGCAGTGGCCATACGCGGCAAATCAGAAGTTGAATCTAAGTTTGGCGACGTAATCAGCCGGATCACTATGGCTTTTGGTGACAATGCCGCCACTCCAGCGCCAGTTAAACGAATAAATCCATTTGAGGCACGATAATGAAGTACATCATCAATGAAGCACTGAGCATTACCCTTAACAAGAAAGGTCAGGCAACCATTCACGATACGGCCTGCCTGCTGGCTGCGATTGCTGGCTTGCGCCATGATCCCGATGCAAGCCAGGGCGCAGCAAATATTTTTGTTGGTGAGGATGGCACTCATTATTGGATTCCTAAACCTGTTGCTGCTGGCATCACACCGGATTACTCAGAGTTTGCCAATATGATGCAACTGGCTCCGCATAAAAACCCTGCATTCTGTCATGTGCTTATGCGCAAACTTGGCCTGATCGTTAGCCCTGTATTACTGGACGGTGGCCATCTTGCTGGTCAATGGCGCGTTGAGTATGTAACGTTTTATGGCGTAACTGATTTTAAAAACAACGGCTGGACATTTGGTGAAAATGAACCAGTAAGTGAAACCTCACAAAATCTGTTTGAGGCAATTTGCCGCACTGCTATTCGCGTAGCTGGTGTTGGCCGCAAAGCGTATCTGCTGCGTGAGTCGAAAGATTCAAATGACGCTAAGTTAATTTATCTTAGCGACTGGTGCATTGACTGGATTGCGCAAAACACCACTGATGCCGAGCGCCTGCAACCTGTTCCAGCACTGGATGCGTATGCTGTCTGCGGCATTTCAGAAGAAGACGCTAAACGTATCCTTGAAAATGCCATCGCAGAATCTAAAGCTAATGCTGAAGCTGCGCCTGCTCCAGTACCATCAGCCGAATCATCGGCACCAACTACTAATGAGCCAGCGCCTGAAGGATCAGCACCGGCTACCGCCCCTATTGAATAAGTAACGCGCACCTACTTACATAGGGTGAATGGCTATCGCCCTATTTTACTAATTAGTGAATTATTAACTGTATATTTAACGGGTACACAATGAACGGACGTACACCTACCGCTGCTGAGCGGCACTTTATGGATAAGATGGGCAAACTCCCTTGTATTGCCTGCCTTCTAAATGGAAAGCAAACCCTTGAGATTAGTCTGCATCACATTGAAGGGCGAACAAAAGAAGGCGCGCACTTTTGATTCTCCCTCTGTGTGTTTATCACCACCAGCACGCCGCACCGCTGGCAGTTCGCACCTGTTATCCGTGGCTGGTTCCGGTCCATGCCTGCGGGAATGTTGGAGGCAGAGTAGCTTTTGAAAAACACAACAACACGCAAGGATTTCTCCTAGAACTTTGCCATGCGCTAATTCAGCGCATGGCAAATGGACTTGTGTTAGGCTGATTACTCTTTAGGATCAGCATAAAGACTTGAGGGTTCGGGATCATTCGTCTGATGAGTTACTTCTAATAAATCCTCAGCCAAATTTATCTCATTACCTACAGGGGGATTGAAAAAATATAAGTCACCAATTACGTTGCTTGAACCAACAATTGCTAAGGTAATGTCTTCAAAATTAGATGTCATATCTTGGGATGCTATTTTATAAATCTCCGCTCCAGCCCTAGTAAGTTGATATACGCGTGTTTCTGGAATATCACCGGTCATGTTATCAGCGCGAATTAAAAATTCACCAGTATTTATTACATGGCCGCTTATAAGTCTTCCATCTTCAGTTATTAACTTAGAATCATTCCAATGCTGGTGGTATGGCGTATCGCGATGGCTTATTAAACCAGCCTCACTCAGTATTATATAATTATCATTTTCAACTACAATGGCTTCAGGTATAGACCAGCCGTCTAGAATAAATGGGCAGATCGTTACAAACAAATCAACTTCTTCTCTAGAAAGATTCTTTAATACGTCAAGTGTCCTTAGTGATATTGAGTCTGGGTGCCTTACCTCTTCAGCTAATAAATGCCCCCAAATCAACCTTAAATCTTCACTTTCAATCAGTTTAGCTTCATCTCTCCACCTATTGATAAACTCATTAGAGACTGGCTTGGTTGAGGTTGTTCCTTTTGCTTCCAGCGCATTAACAGCCGGTACAAAGCATCCTAGGAGATTAGTCGTTTCATCTATATCAGCTTTAGAGCTAAGCGAATCTAATAAAATTACAGCTTTCGTTTCGGGATTATATACAGCCTTTCCACTTTCAATGAGCTTTTCGGCCACTCCGAGTTGGGCGTTAAATAATCTTTCCTCTGCTTTAGATTGCGTTTCTATTCTTAAAATGTCTGCATTAATTTCCGCTTGCTTTTTGCCAAATATTTTAACCCATATCCTGTCTATACCATTGGGCATGCTTTCATTTAATAACTTGCTGATTTCTGCTTTAAACGGGAATCCTTCTAACATCGTTTTATACCTCCATTTATATCTATATTTTTATTTGGTTTTCAATTTTATAACATTTTTTAACGATCTCTGCCGGTCACTGATTATAACTTAAGCATATATTGTATGAATAAGCCATTTGGGAAAATATAATTGACATATATCTGACTATTTATCTAATATGTTTTTGCTGCGGCGGTTTTGGTTGGGGTGTTGCTTTCGACGGCAACAAATTTACTTCTTGTACAATTTTCAGCGCGACAGCCGAAATCACCACAGCAACGAAAAAACCGCCTTTATTGGCGGTTTTTTTCTTTCTGAAGGTGTATCTCTATGGTTCAAAAAATTCTCGTCGCCTCGCTATCGCAGAGCAAGCCTATGCTACTGGAATCTGTGTATACCGATGGCATTCTGGTTATGGGTGATGCTATCACCCTGAAGCCTTCCCGTGATTCTCTTATTGCTGAAATGATTCCCCGTCTTATCAACCGTCGCGCCAGAGGCTTTAAAGTGCTGGTGGATGAAGTATCAGGCGACTTTTGCAGGATGTCAGGGGCAAGCAAAGTAAGGTTGAACGATCAGCACTTTGATGATCGCCCTGTCCTGTCCGTTGCGCTCGACCGCTATCAGGAATTGCGTCGCTTAAAATCAATCATTACGCCTCAATCCGGTACAGGATTCGACATTCCTGCCAGCCTCATCGATACCACCAGTAACGCCAAAGGCGAGACTGTTTACAACATCAATTGGGCTGAAATCACCGCCAGCCACGTTCTTACCATCCTGAGCGTTTACGCCACGTTGTATAACCGCCCCGGTTCGGCTGATTACATATCGCAAGTTACCGCAACTATGGCCATTCCTGAACCGCGTAAGGCTGGAGGCGACTGGCTGACCGAGCACCAGAATGGCAAAGAGAAACCAAAGCCAACGCTGGCAGGTAAAACCATTGATGAGGACACGATCATCTTATGAGTGATTACAGTCGCCTTGATGACCGCTATATCGACGATCCGGTAATCCGTTCATTCATGCACAACGAGGTAGTGGCTAAATCCACCAGCCAAGATAGTGACCTTTATGGCTATGACATTAAGCCAGAAGAAGAGTATCGCCCCGATCTCGTGGCACACCGTGTATGGGGTACAGATGAACTTCGCTGGGCCGTGCGAACGATTGCAGGTACTGAGGCCGAATGGGACCCCTTACCGGTTGGCGAAACACTGTATATGCCGCCGCTTGCCTGGCTACGTGACCGCATCCGCCATTTTGCGAATGACGGTGAAGTATCCGACACAGTAGACACGGATTAACAGGGTACTCAATGGCAGATTTTGAGAAAGACCGGTTTGGCCGGTATGTCACGCAAGGTTTATCCCCAAAGCAGTTCGACAAGGTATTTGACACCATTCATCAGGACCGGCAAAAACGTCGCCGCCAGAAAGCCAGGCAGTTAACGCCAGCCGTACTGAAGAATAAAAATTTGGATGAAATCCTGAAGCTGGGCAAGAAGCAGGTCGGGACCTTTTTACCATAGACGACCTTAAATCGTTCGAACGAAACCGCAAACAGGTACGAAAGCAATACACCGGCACTCAGACTGGTATCACTCACGCGCAACTGGTGGCCAACTCACGCAGCATTGACGTTAAGCGTGCAAATAACAATGTTGATGACGGTTCTGGAATTACCAGTGCGGCCTTTAAAGGATGCGCCATAACGTCGCATTGATTGACGTTACCGCGTCACAGCGATCCGTTCACAAGAATCACCGCGTTGAAATCCGGTTCGAAACATGGGACGAAGCATTAGAAGACGCAGCCGGTAATGACGTAGGCGCGCAGCAACGCATTGCGAAGAAAATGGTGAAGGATCGGGTATCAGTCAACTGTAATTGCGGGCGCTATCAATACTGGTATCGCTACATCGCGACCGCTGGCAATTTCACAAATTGCGCCGCCAAAAGAGTACGTCTATCCCAAGTTAAAAAACCCAACGCTGGAAGGCGTTGCGTGTAAGCACATTATTCATGCCCTTACCCGTATGCAGGGTTCAGGCTGGCAAAGTCGCGTGCTGATGACGTTGCGGAAGAATGCCGCTGGCGAGCATTACGGAGACGATCCCAAAAAGACCACGGAATATTTTACGGACGATGAAATTAAACGCCTCAATCGTAACCGTAAGAGTCAGACTAATCAGCGAGCCGCTCGCGCCGAATTTAATCGTTACCAGGCACGTCTGGACGCACTGGCCGGGAAGCTTAAGGCGACTGACAAGCAGCAACTTACCAAGACGCGTAAGCAATTACTCAAAGCGCGAACCATTACCCAAAAAAGAGCAGGCCCGCCGCGAAGCCGCGCAAAGAAAGCTGGAGGAAGCTACAGCCGAACGTGACGCGCTCAAACAGCAACTGGCCGATACGCTGATAATGCAAAAGCAAATATTCATAGACGCGCAGGTAATGGCTGGAAAAACGCCGGAACAAGCTCGTCGCGCTTACCTTGAACACGTTAAAAGTAAATTAGGCAATTAATATGGGACGTTTTGACAGTTTCTTTACCGACGATGAAGCAGCGTTACCTGAGAATGCACCAATTGAGGTTAATTCTGTACCTTATAGCAACCAAAATAACACCACTTTAATACCATTAAAGAGCCAAAACGGAACCAATACAGCTCAAAATAAACCACAGACTACTAATACCGAACCAGATAGCGCCACCAGCGCGCCAGATTCAACCTCTGCCGCATTTACCTTATTGAGTGAGGAAAGTGCGCCAGTAAGCGAGCAGGACAGCATAGAAGGCGTTACAACCAGCGAAGTCACCACGCAAGCCACATTACCTGCTGACATTGCCAGCCGACCGCAAACAGCCATGAAGGCCCGCTATTCTGGTCATGCCCTGTTTAATGACCTTGTACGCCGAGACTGGCAACTCGCTATTGCTGCCGATCCGTTTGCTTTCGATGCGCTGCTTTATGTACCAACTGATTCCAGCGCAACCGAAACCGATCCCGATGCTGGTGGCGATGACCATGACGAACCGGCATACACCGAAATCAATACTAATCAGAAAACCCTGACTTATGGCGATCCGGTAAAAGTGGCAGTGCTGGACTGCCCGGACGAACGCCCTGAATTTTCTGCCTCAGACAATGACGGCGATCTGGATGGTGGCATAGATGACGTTTTGATTTTACGTATCGCCCCGCCGCTGGAAGTGATCGATGCCAACAGCGACGAGGAAGCCGATCACCCGATCATTCGCGCCTTTGTGCCAGTTGGTTCAATTCTGGAATGGAATGAAGCCCTGGCGGATGGCTCTGAGTCACGTAGCTGGTGGTATGTCCATCGTATCTTTACCTATGGTACCGCGTCAGTAGGTTCGCTGTATTACTGCATCCCTGCGCGCAATTATGACGCCGTAATGGAGGCAACCAGTGAATAACCTCAATAACAGCCTTCTTGCCAGTCTTAAAGAAATCCACCTTGAGCCAACCGGCGAATATGAGGTGAGCGGCTTCCATGAAGTCGATGGTGCAGCAGCCAGTTACGTCAGCCGCATTTTGATACTGCCTGCGTGAATACCGTAGGCACCGAAAACACGGCATATAACAGATTCATTGAAAGCGCCCCGGCTAAGCGTGTCGTCGTGGGTAAGTTCGATTCGCTGGTGGAATTTCTTCAGATGCTGCGCCGCTCGCGTGGGCGACCGAAAGCGCCGGAAGTAAGCACTGATGCCCTGCCAATAATCAATGTTAGCCGATCCTATGACGTCGTTTACTCCACCAGCGACCAGAAGCGAGATACTCGCGCCAGCCTGAAGCTGGAAACCATTGAAGATGGTAACGGGAAAACCTATGCGGCACTTGACCGTTCGCAGGCGGCACTGACTTATACAATTTCCGCGCTGGCATTTGAGAAAGAAACGTTATCGCTGATGCTTAACGCTGTTTCAATGCACCTCAAATTTGCGGTTCACCAGTCATTCAGTGTGCCGGTGATGCTGGCAAACTCGACCGTGGATCTGGATTGCACCTTTACCGACTCCGCGATCTGATTTGGTCCGATATGTCGGCCCCCACGGCCACAGACCGCCTGTATGCCGCCTCAGTCACGCTGACAATAAATGCTGACGTTGTACGCGCGCTGGCTGTGAACGCGGTAACACACCGCGTAGGACTGTACTCAAGTGGGATGACGGCGCAGCATGGCTAATAAAGACTCCAGTAAGCAACAAATGAGCCAGCTCTTTCTGCAAACCGCGCATGTGATCATGGACAAGAAAGAGATTGAAATTCCGCGCCCGATGATTACCACGTCCTCCTATATCGAAGTGATGAACGTCCGTTCGCCTATCCTGCAACTAAAAATCCGAGACGTTAGCAATTACGTGACCAATGAAATCGGTTTGAAGGCCGGTTCGCGTGTAATCATTAAGATGGGCGGCGGCTTAGACCAAAACGGCGAGACATGGGCAGAAACGATGGTTGTAGTTTCCCCACCATACAGCGGCGACGTGCTGATGCTTAACCTTGTGCCAGAGGCGCTTTACATTCTCTGCCAGCCAGCTAACAAACCGGCGTTTTTCGTAGACAAGCAGCCGCTGACTATCCTCAAGGCGCTGATACCTTCAGGCGTGAAATTATTGCCAGATGGATTCCCGCGACTGGTCACGTATCACCTGAATATGGGCCAAAAAGCCCACCAGCGTGCTTAATGAAATGGCTATAGATCATGGAGCGCGAACCTGGCTGGCACGGGGTACGCTTAATATGCGCCTGCTGGCGTCGCTCTATAGTCAGAAGCCTGCCTTCACCTATGAAATGAACAATCCTAAAGCGGCGCGAACGCTTATCAAGGTTAGCGCGATCAACCAGGACGAAACCTTTTTGAGTAAAGTGCGTTTTCGGTTTACGGGATACAGCGAAACCGAAGGGTTTATTTCCGTGGGCGATCCGTCCTATCCGGTTAAACAGGTATCTAATGCCGACCGCGCAAACCTCCGCAATCGTCTCTATGCCCTCATACCCAAAATTGACGCTGAATGCGAAGGCAACGAGGCGTTAACCGTGGGAATGGTGCTGGATATTATTATTCATCGCTACAACTCAGAAAGTGGGCTGGATGAGTCTGTACCACAGAAGATGATCATCATGAGCGTGACGCACCACGAAGACCGCCGCGCATATTTTTGTCGCATGATTTTAGGAGTTGTTGTCAGTGCATAAGATTGATGGCAAGCGCCGTGCCGTGGTGATCGCAACAGTGGCAAAAGGCAACAAAATGAAAGCGCAGGTTCGCGTCCTGGCTGATTGGGATGAAATGGGCGACGACGCGCTACCGTGGGCAGAGTACATGCTGCGGCTAGACCGTTCATTTGAGCCAACCAAGCCCGGCGATCTTGTATGGGTTGAATTTCCTTATGGCGGTGACAGCCGCCGACCGATGATAGTCGGAGCCGCGCAGGATTGGGCGGGTGGAGTGCCGAACGTGCCGTCAGAGGCATCTGGAGTAGGCGAACAATATCAGCCACCAGATAAGGACGGCGCGCCACCAGCCCCGACAATGAGTCCTACAGCGGATATGGTGAGTAATCGCGACGGCGTGTTAATCATGCGCACTGCAACCGGCGCGTACTCTATGACACGAACTGAAGACGGTACGACGATTGGATTTAATGATAAAGGCAACGTCAGCATTATGAGCGAAGGGCAAACCTATGTGAACGCGACCGGCCCTATTACGATTATTACTGCCGGTGACGCGAAAATTGAAGCTGGTGGAAAAATGTCATTTAAGGCAGCAGAAATGGAATTTATGGCTGACAAAATTAATATGAAAAGGGCTAAATAGAAAGTTTCTCGCTCAAATGATTTCACTACCTTGTTGTATCATCGATCAATTATCAGTAGGAGGAGTTATGAGCGAGATTATTAAAGATGCTGCTAATGATGCAGTGAACCATGTTAAAGAAACTTTTTCTCACCGTTTCAACGGTGCTTTTACAGCCTATGTTGCAACTTCTTGGGTTGCCTATAATTGGTCTAACATTGCATTGCTGTTCATGTCTAATGTGCCTGTTGAGCAAAGACTACAAGCTATCTATGGGCAAGATTGGTTATATACTCAATACCTTATCGTACCTGTTATGACTGGTTTTCTTTTATCCATTCTTATGCCTGGCATGAATGCTTTTGTGTCTAACCTAACAGCTATCTTTACCGCACATTCTGAAGCAGGTCAGGAATTAGCAAGACTAAAAGTAGGGAAAAAGTTAGCAGATGCAAGATTCAAAAACTTAACGCCGAAGCAAATATTGAAAACCTTGAAAAGCGGAGAAATGTTTTAAACACGGAAACATTAATTCTTGAGAAAAAAACCGAAGAATTTGCTCAGAAGTTGAAATCAACCCATTGTGGTGTTTTGACACTTGTTTTGAGATCTAATAAATTAATCAATGATATCAATGGTTTGTCTTCTGAATTAACCTTTGAGGAAGAACAGTTTAAAAAATATTTAATTGAGCTTTTTACTAATGAAGAAAGGCAAGAAGCGCAACGCTGGCGTGAAAAAATAATTAGTATTCTTGGACTTGAAGCTGCAAATAGTCTCCTGAAAGGCGATCCAAAGTCTCTATTGATAAGCGATGAATTGATACGCGAGACTATGAACGTTGTTATAAAAAATGCTCATTCATCCGAATCTTCTGAAGCATCTTGACCTAAGTCATAAATAATTCATGTTTCCATGTTGGAAACATGAAAAAGTACGCTATTATGTTTCCACGTTGGAACGTTTGAGGAAAAATGCACGTTATCTCAAGGGGCCGTTCAAGGAAGCGGCAGAAGATTTTCCAAACGATGCAACAGCATTGGATGCGACTTACCTAGTATTAAAAGGCGAAATTTTTGCGAATCCAGACGAGTTGAAGGCACAGTTTCCAAGCCTTGACCGGATGAAGTACAGGAACAAGTGGTGGGTGATTGATGTTGGTGGCAATAAGCTGAGAATTATGTTTTTGCAGACTTTGAGCGAGGCAAGATTTTCATAAAGCACATAGTTACCCACGCGGAATACGACAAGCTGGTTAAGAAGTATCGGGAGAGTAAAGAATGATTACCGAAGCCATTCAGGCAACAAATAACCTGATTAAAATTGTCCCTCTTCTGGGGGCAGTACCAATAAAAAAAGATTACGAACAGGCGCTTGAACTGGTGGAGTATCTTGTCGAGCATGACCTGATAGCCCGCTGGTAGATTTGCTGGCAGAAAAGGTGGCCCGCTATGAAGATAACGCGCCTGAGTTCGCTGAGTTCAACGCGCGCATTGCAGAAATGCCTCACGGCGTTGCCCTGCTACGTGTCTTGATGGATCAGCATGGGCTGACACAATCTTCATTTGTGGATGAGATTGGCCAGCGTTCGTATGTAAGCCGTATTCTGCGTGGTGAGCGCGTACTTACGGACAAACACAAAGCGAGACTTGCAGAGCGGTTTAAATTGCCGTTTGAAGCCTTCAATGAGCAAAGCACTCACTCAACCAAGCACGCCTGATCATTTCTTCCCACTTATAAACCCGCCATTGCGCGGGTTTTTTATGTCTACCGTATGGCCCGTGATAAAGATAAAAGGCTGTGTATGTATATTTATCTAATATATCATTAGAATAATAGACATCACTGGAGCCGTATCCATTGTTTACTCTTTTAAAAATGCCTGCGTTTACTCGCTCAGGCGTGATGACGCTATCAACCTCGGCAGGCTGAACGAATTACTTTCCGCTTATCCCTTTCTTCTGCGGGGCACAAGATATGTCCCGTACTGGCTGGCGTCCAATCACTAAAGACAGCAATCAGTTTTGCTACATTACAGGCAAAACATTCTGCTGGTGGCTCAGACCCAAAAGAAGATCATGCCGCCGCCAGTCGTAAAGAAAACCTGGACGCACGCGTTGATAAGCTGGAGCAAGAACAATCACGTCGCCTGAAAAAACGGAAAAAGACACGCTAAAAGACGAAGTGCTGCATACCCTTCTGCCGCGTGCCTTCACCCGTAACAGCTTTATTCAGATCTGGATTGACCTTGAGCGCCTTCGAATCGTCATAGATACCACAAGCCCGCGTAACGCGGAAAATGCGCTCGCCCTGCTGCGTAAGTCGATTGGCAGTCTGCCGGTTGTTCCAATCATGACCGTCAATCCACCAGCCTTAGAACTGACTGACTGGATCAAGCAACAGCGTGCGCCAGTACCTTTCGAAATGGGCGAAAGCACCTCTGCCAAAGTAATGAGCATTCTTGAATCAGGCGCGACCGCCACTTTCAAAAAGGAACCAGTAGGAAGCGAAACCCTGGAATCATCGCTTTCGGATGGGCGTCTCGTTTGTTCGCTGGCTATATGTCACGCCGGGGAATTCCTGACTGAAGTTACTTTGACTGACGATCTCATATTCAAGCGGATTGAATTCCCTGACGCCTTTAAAGACCGGAACGAAGATATCGCGGTAGATGAGGACGCGGATAAGCTGGCGCGTGCTGAAGCCGATTTCATCCTGATGTGCGACACCCTGGCACCATTATCTCTGATGCTCTGGAAGCGTTTGGGGGCGAAAGTGAAGCCTGTCGGTAGCCATTTATTCAAGCTAACTGCAAAACAGCAAGAGGCGATTAACGCGACGCGCCGCGATAAAGGCGCAGATATGACCGGAATGTTGAAATGGAATGTTAGTTTCGCCTGCGGCAAGGGTTGCACGATGCTTTCTGACCAGTGCGTAAATCGGGAAGAAGCTATATATGCCGCTGTTGAGCGTTTTGGTTCGAAGGTAATCAATGTCAGCTAACGCACCAGCCTCCAGCGCATTTACCTATGGATCAGTATGCAGCGGCGTCGAAGCTGCAACGCTTGCCTGGAAGCAATAGGCTGGCACGCCTGCTGGTTTTCAGAGATAGAAAAATTCCCTTCAGCCGTCCTGAAAGAGCGATGGCCAAACGTCCCAAACCTGGGCGACATGACCGCATTACCGGCGCGCGTACTTGCCGGTGAAATTCCTGCGCCGGATTTGCTGGTGGGCGGCACACCATGCCAAGCCTTTTCAATTATAGGGCTGCGTAAAGGGCTAAAGATGCCCGTGGGCAGCTAACCATGACCTTTGTGGAGTTAGCCAATGCAATCGACACCGTGCGTCAGCGTGAAGGAAAGTCACCAGCCATCATCGTGTGGGAAAACGTGCCCGGCGTGTTCAGTCAGCATGACAACGCCTACGGCAATCTTTTATCCGCGCTGGCTGGAGACGATGAAGAATTTGAACCTGGTGAGCGACCTGAACACGGCAAGCGCAACGCCTACTGGAGCTGGAGCAAGAAAGCAGGTAAGCACTTTGCAAACTGGCCGTTCGCTGGTTGTGTTTATGGACCACAGCGCCGCCTCGCCCGGCGCGTACTGATGCCCAACACTTCGGAGTGCCCAACGACGTAAAAGAGTCTTTCTTGTGGCAAGTGCTGGAAACGAGTGTGATCCCGCCTCGCTACTTTTTGAGTTCGAAAGCTTGCAAGGGCATTCACGGGCGCGCAGTGAAGCGCAGGCGCAATCTGCCAGCATTATTCAAGATGGCGCTGCAAAACAGCACGACGGCGGTTTAACAGCTTTTGGAGGCGGTAATTGCAGTGGGCCTATACCTGTCACAACGACGCTCACTGCACACGGCAATCGTATGGACTTTTGATACAGAGACGTTCATTGTCCATCAGCTACCACAGCTAACACTGCGCCGGTTGATGCCCGTTGAATATGAACGCCTTCAGGGTTTCCCGGTTGGACACACCCTGATTCCCTGGCGCGGTAAAGATGCCCGCCTGTGCCCTGATGCGCCGCGCATGAAAAGCCGTTGGCAACAGCATGGCCCGTGCCGGTTATGCGATGGCTAGGAAAAGAATTGACGATACATAATGAGCAATGATGCGATGAAAACTGACACTAATAAAGCACCAAAAGAACGCCATAAAGGAATCATAACAGCACCAATTCAACACCAAAACGGAACCAATAAGGAACAAAAAATTAGTTGTGTTGCAGTTAATCGTCCTGTCTTTAAATGGGCTGGTGGCAAATTCAGCGAGCTAGATAAAATAGCTGCGCATATGCCCGGTGGCGCGCGCTTGATTGAGCCGTTCGTTGGTGGTGGCTCAGTTTTTATGAATTTAAATTACCCGGCTTACTTATGTGCGGATTTTAACGGCGATCTGATTACCGCTTACACCATGATTAAAGAGCGCCCTGACCAGTTGTTGAAGATGATTAAGGACCGGTTTGAAACTGGCAATACACAACTGTCGTTCCTTATGGCTCGTGAGAAGTTCAATGACATGCGCTTCACTATGTCCGCACTGGAGCGCGCCGCCGATTTCATCTATCTCAACCGCCACTGCACAAGGGTTTAATGCGCTATAACCTGAAAGGGGAATTTAACGTAGGGTTTGGGAACTACAAGCGCCCTTACCTGCCAGAAACTGAACTGAACACATGCGCTGAACGTTCGTCAAAGGTTGAGTTCCTTCACGCCACCTTTGGGAGACACAATCAGCCACGCGGGTGCCGGTGATGTCATATTCTGCGATCCACCCTATCAGCCAATGCCGAAAACTGAGGGTTTTACATCATACGCGACTGGCAAATTTACGATGGCCGATCAGGAATCGTTAGTGCTTCATCTTAAAGCGGCTTGTGAGCGCGGGGCTAAGGCTGTGATCACAAATAGTAGCTCGGCATTGATTATCGAACTGTACAAGGATCACGGACTGACAATTAACCCACTACGTGCCCGCCGAAATATCAGTTCTAAAACAAGCACGCAGGCTTATGCAGATGACATCATAGCCTTATTTTAAGTGAATGTAGTGAAAATAAAGCATTGCAAAAAAGCACCAAACCAACACTAAAAAGGAACCAAATTGACACTCTTTTATACCATCAAAATCCACATAAAAATTAATTAGATAAATAGACTTACATGAGGATGTTTTTCATATTAGTATGCGAAGGCTGCGTTAAGTTGCAGCTTTGTTAATAATTTTTATGAGGAATTTCTATGTCTGGTAATGGAGGCGACAATGCCCACAATAACGCTTTTGGTGGTGGTGGGCGCGGTCCTACAGGTGGTGTAAATACAGGTTCTGGTTCAAGTGGTAATGCAGGTCGTGGCAATGGCTACTGGTCAATGGATGGCGTTAAGCCGACCAATTAGCTATGACTCCACTGGCCATCCAATCATTAGCATCAATGATGGCCCCTCATTGGGTCAATGATGATTCTCTGTATGGGTCTAATGGGAATGCCGGTAACGGTAATGTTCGTACAAGCGGAACAGCGAAGATTACTAACGGGTATCGTGCCGTAGTTAATGGTTATGTTTATACAGTTACCGTTGATGGAAATAATAACATCACAAGCGTAAGTCTTTATTCACGTCCGGCTTCATCATCACGTATAAACTGGAAAAATGGCGAAGAGTCACGCAAAATTCAGCACGGGCGCAAGTACAAGCGCAATTAGATATTGTAAAAGCAGCCGCTGCTGCTGCTGCCAAAAAAGCGGCTGAAGAAGCTGCTGCAGCTGAAGCTAAACGCAAAGCAGAAGAGGAAGCTAAACGTAAGCAAGCAGAATGGGACGCAGCTCATCCTGTTGAAGCTGCACAACGTGATGTAAATAACGCCACAAACACCATCAATGCATCTCAACCGAGAGTGAACTCAGATAGCTCTCAGATTAGTAATAATAACTCAGCTATTGCCTCTAAACAGGCACGTGTTAATCAACTACAAGCAGAACTGGCAACGTATGAGAAAACGTACAATTTGATGGAAGCGTAGCTGAATTGCGTCGTGCCCATGAATTATATGTACGTGTTTAATGGCCCCGATACAATGAAAGAGACGCTTTACAGTCTGAAATCATTACGCTTCAAAGCCAAAACACTTCTTTAAACAACGACCTTAATACACAAAGGGCTACGCAAATAAAGCTCAAAGTGATTTGGCATCTGCAAACCAACGCTTAAGTAAAGCTCAAGCAGATGCAGAAGCCAAACGAAAAGCCGAAGCAGCTCGCCAGGCGGCAGAAGAAGCCCGCGTTAAAGCCGAGCAAGAAGCGGCAGCTAAAGGGAAAGCTGCGGCTGAGGCAAAAGCGAAAGCTGCGGCTGAAGCAGCAACTAAAGCCGCCGCAATTGAAGCTGCTAAGTCTCGTCTTGAAGAACCAAATGTTTTCAGTGTTAAGCGGCGCTGCTGCGGCTATAGGTGCGTCCACCACCCCAACGGCTTTCGCTGAAACAGGTTTAGTTCAATTTCTCTTTCGGGTGCTGCTACGGCAGCTGGTCATTCGTTCGAAGCGTTGTCGTAGTGAGCTTTAGGTATTGCTGCCGTCGGAACGGGTATGGGTGCTTTAATTGCCGCAATTGGTTATATACCTGGCGCTGGAGAAGGCAGTGATCAAGTTCCAGGGCGCAATAATATTAATATGTTTTTCGACCGTGCTAGACCCAGCCGTACTTAATCTTCCCGATGATATGCTTTGAAAGCAGCATTGAATAAAGGTGGAACCGTAACATCATCTATTCGTGGTCGTGTATTTTATGACAACGATCAATTTAATACTGAATTGGTACGAACCGAAAAGCCAACTTCTATTCGCGTTGTAAAAGCGGTTAAAGATGCAGTAACTGGTTTATATGGTTACACCGTGCCGCAACAGACACTTTGCCATCACGCACTATTCTAGTTTCTCCCGCAACAGTGCCCTGGAGCTGGTGGCCTTCCCACCATTGGTTAATCCTGTAAACCACGTTGTGGTGGGACCAATACTGGTAATCCGAACGTTCCTGATATAGACCTGGAAAGTTACTTCATATCCACTAAGTGATGAGCCGGATTTTAATGACTTCATTCTGGTGTTTGAAGAGTTAAACTAAGCCGATGTATGTCATGCTTCAGGATAGTCTCGATGATGGTATTTATACTCGTAAGCAATTGGATCGGAAGTATAAACATGCCCCGGACTTTGGCATTAGCGATACTAAGAAAAAACCGTGAAACGTTGACTAAATTCCGTGACGCAATTGATGCGCACCTGGAAGACCCCTCAACTGTTGAAAAGGTACTTACGCCTTAGTTGAAGGTTCTAAAGTCTATTTTAATCCAAAAAATTTGCGCGTTGTTGTGTTGATAAGGGATGGGATGTTTATTTCGGGCTGGGTTCTGGACCCATTCAAGACTAACCAATATGATTTTTATATCAAAACAGGAAAACTAAGATGAGCCAGAGCTTATTACAATTTGCCAAAGATTTCGTTGCCGGTAAGATTTCAGCGGAACAATTTGCCGATCCTTATCAAGCTAAATGGAAAGCTGAACGTGATTCTGGTGCCTTATCAAAAGACCAAGTGCTTCTCTAACGAAAAGCTATCCACTCTTTCTGTTTAGCTGACCAGTACAATCCAGAGACGACGGGACATTACTCTGAATTTGACGCTGAGGAACTCAAGCGTGTAAAAATTTGCTGGAAAGTTAACAACTGACATCACGTTTACATTCTTCTAATTGCAGCCGCACATGCGGGCTTTTAACACCTTTTGGTGCCTTTTAGGTAGTAAAGCGGATGCTTATTAACTTTACCGAATTTGTACCAATAAGGTACAAAATGAGGTTATTTCTTTCCAGCGAGACGGTAATGATTGACCGGAATATCTGGTAGCACTAAATTTGTACCAACTTGATGCTAAAATTACACAGGAATGGTGCCATGATTGTACTGCTTGGAAATGAGAAAGGTGGTTGTGGTAAATCGACGCTAAGTTGCAATATCAGCGCCGAATTGGCTCGTCAGGGCAAAGATGTACTTTGATTGATGCCGATAAACAAGGAACCGCTTCGCGCTGGATTCGTGATCGTAACCAGAATGAAAGCCTACCGTAATTCACTCGATCCAGAAATTCGACAATATCCGTGAAACCATACTTGATATGGCCAAACGCTACGAAATTGTTGTTGTCGATACTGCTGGCCGTGACAGTCGCGAACTGCGCACCGGCATGACTGCTGCTGATATCTTGCTGGTGCCCTTCAGCCTTCTCAGGCAGATTTAGATCCGCTGCCGCGTATGGAAGAACTGATTACTGCCGCTAGTGATATGAACCCTTCGCCTAGGTGTCTGCGTACGATAACGATGGCTCCGTCAAACCCGGTTATCAACGAAACCAAAGAAGCGCGTGAATATCTCGCTGGTATCCGCAAATGGAATTAATGCGCACGATCATCCGTGACAGAAAGATTTATCGTGATGCCCTTTCTGAAGGAAAGGTGTAGTAGAGATGAATAACTCACAGGCTAAGGCCGAGATTCAGTTACTGGTTAAGGAGTTGTTGTAATGGTTAAGCCACGTTCTCGCGAAGATAAAAACACAGCAACTGATCCTGAACTGGAAAAGAAAATTGAAGCCTTTGCCGCTGGTGCTGATTTAAATCCCGGCGATAAGCCTGCCCCGGCAGAATTAAATAAAGACGCATCACGCGACTTTAAATCTATACGCGTGCCCTTCAATGAATATGAATACAACGTGTTGGATGAACTTTGCAAAGCATAACCGTTCAAAGCTGAACATGATCCGTCATGCCTTGCTTCTACTGGCAGAGAAAAGAGGAACAAAGTAACGCCTTATTGAATCCGTTGTGGTTCCTTTATGGTGTAAATTGGTACAAAAAGCTCCTAAATGGAGCTTTTTATTTAGTGCTTACATTTCTCTTTTCATACCTTCTATCGGTAAACTCACTTTCGCTAAGGTAGCTCGCATTCAACCAAAGCGAGGCCATAAAGTGACAAGTATCAAAGAACTTCCACCATTCGTTCAGCGTATGTGCGAAGAACGCACTGAACTCAAAAACCGTATTGATAAAGCGAGCGCCTTTACTGCCACCACTCAATATGCGGCGATGAGTAGCTATGACCGCACCCTGTTTGATATCCAGTTAGAAATAATGAATTACTACCTCAACCTGCTTAAGAAACGTATTGAGCGAACGAATGAGCAAGGCAAACAGGTGGATTAATGCCAATCATCGCAATCAAGGGTTCAGTTTGTTCCGGGCATGGTGATTTTCCGCCGCGCTCGGACGTTGATGGCGAGTCGCTCTCACTATCAACGGTATACCAGTGATGGTGGACGGCAACGCTTCGCAGAGCACACAAACGGCGATGAAGTCCACGCGGGTACAGCAATAAGCACGCGCCCGTGGTGGTCAATCAACGGTAAAGGAGTTGTGTGTGTCGATGATCCTGTTTCCTGTGGTTCTGGTAGCGACCGGTGATGCGCTGGTTGAGGGGTGTCTTGATGCTTGATAACGATAACCAGTTGGCCGCGTATCGGCAGCTAAATAAAACCGGGTTTAGGCCACCCGATTCAGTGGTTCTGGCCACCAGCACCAGCAGCCAGGCCAAATCATTATCAGCGGCGCTGGCGGCAGTTGTTTTACCCAGTTTGACCTATCCGGGCAACATTGCTCCGTCTGTAACCAAAATATCGGATGCCATTGCCGTGCTCGATGCTGTCAGCGCAGCGACAAATGATTTTGCGTCGTACTTCGTTAAGTTCAGTCACCTTCTGAATTGCTGAACGTAAGCATTGGCTAGGGCGCTGTTACCTGAAGGGTGAAAGTTTGCCCGATACACAGTCGCCCGTACTGGTAACAGCAATTGCTGACTCGGTGATCGTAAAGGCAATGGCCGATGGTTTGGCAATTGTTAGCACTGCGGATTTGATAAACATTGGGGTGAGATCAATACGGTTTTTATGAGCAAGTGCGGCTTATGCTGGTGGAGCGTCTCAATCAGGTGAGCGGAACGGCGGGCGCTGTAGCCACCGTGAGCCACGATACCCCGCCTCACGCCCGGTAACGGCAAGCCTTGAACTGAAAAAACACGCTCAAAATCGCTTACAGAGGCAAAGGCGAATCTGATCAAACTCAGCACTTCACAGGTAAACAATCCGTCGATACAGCAAAAAAAGCGTTTACTAACGCCGTAGGTATTCGTTACTGGATTCGATGAAAGACAACGCGGCAATGGGACCGGCTATAAGTCGATCACACCAGCAGCCGTGACAGGACGCGCTTAAAGGGGTTTCTCGTGACAGGGCGTTATTTAAAAAACAGCCCGGATGACGCTGGGAACGTTTAAAAACATCAAGCGGTACGTGCTGGTGGCTATAGCGCAATCATTGCTGTGCTTGGTGGCTCTGTCGTCTACAGCTCGCAGGTGAAAACTATTGCGATTCAAGCCGGACCATTAAACAAACCGGCGAGAATTAGGTTCGGCGCTGCAAGAAAATGAATTGCTCAAACTCAATGTTAAGCAGGCAAAGCAAGGTCGAGAAGAGGCTGAGCAAAAGTATGTCCGTCTCGATGCAGAGCAGCAGGCGAATGCAATAAAATTAGAAGAGGCTGAACGTGAAAACAACGCATTGGGCAAACGCATA
>NZ_JAPVOK010000004.1:0-228925 GCF_027157825.1 Pantoea sp. LMR881 | reverse complement strand
GGCCTCCACGGCACCGTCGGGTCGTGGGCAAGAGTACCGCGCTGAACGACCTGTTACGCCAGCTGCGCGAGCGCGGCGATCGCGTCATCGTGTATGACAAGGCAATAATTTATCCCGGGACTTTTTACCGTCAGGATAAAGACCTCATCCTCAACCCCTTCGACGCGCGCTGACCCCGTGGGACCTGTGGGAAGAGTGCAAAACGGTAGGAGACTTTGAAAACTTTGCGACCTCGCTGCTTCCTGACAGCAGCGGCAACAGCGATCCGTTCTGGGTGTTGTCGGCGGGATCGCTGTTTGTAGTCACTGCGCGTGCCGCAAAAAACGACCCGCAGCGCATTGCGGAGCTAAGGAACAGTGCTGATGTCCATCAGCCCGGCGGACCTGCGCGCGTTTCTGGAGGGCATCGACGCGGCGAACCTGGTGGACGGCAGTATCGAGAAAACGGCGATGACCACCCGCAATCTCATTCATTCCTGACCACCTACGTCTGCTCGCTGCGCCACCCGCAGGGGCTCGATCAGGACGGCCGCCGTCCGTTCAATCCGCGACTGGCTGCACAATCGAAGACGCGAGCGGCGACAACCCGTGGATTTTCATCTCCAGCGACGGCCAGAACCACACAACGCGCTGAAGCCGCTGCTGAGCGCGTGGTCGGCGATACGTCCAGTATCCTGGCTCAGGGCCGACCGCAAACCGCCGCATCTGGATTTTTCTGGACGAGCTTGCCGTCCCTGCACAAGCTGCCCATTCTGCCGGAGTTCTGCGCCGAGGGCCGTAAGTTTGCGGCTGCACCGTCGCCGGCCCGCAGAACTCCCACAGCTGGAAGAAACCCACGGCACCAACGCGGCCAAATCCATCTGGGACTCCGCTGAACACCCGCGTCTTTACCGCGCGCCCAGCGGATCGATAGCGGACTGGGTGCAGAAGGAAATCGGCGAACAGCGACACAAGAAAATTTAAAGACCAGTACAGCTACGGCATCGACATCATCCGTGACGGCGGACAGTTCTCCAAAGACGAGGGTCAACGAGTTCCTGGGTCAGCTATTCCGACGTCCAGAGCCTCAACGACCTGGAGTGCTGCCATCACCCTGCCCGGCGAGTGGCTGGCGGTGCGCATGAAGCTGCCCCGAAGCCCTACCGCGAAATCGCCGGCGAGCGCATCCCGCACGACGGGGAAGACGTTTTTGACCCGGACATCGAGGCGACGCTTGCGGGCGAAACCGCCGACAACCAGGCCGGCCAGATTGTCGGGCGGCTGCCTGGTGACGCGACTGAAGCGGCAGCTCATGCAGAGGAACAGAACGCCGGTAATGTCGTGCCTGCTGCAGGTTCGCAGATGCGGCGCCCGCTGAAAACGCTACGGCACTTGCGGAAACGGCATCCTCCTCATCGGCGCATGGCAGCGGCTGCTGAAGCTGGCGGGCGCGTAACGGCGTTACCGCCGCCCGCAGCTCCGAAAGCCCGCCAGCAGCAGCCGCGCTGGCGCTCTCCTGCTCCAGCCCGCAGCAGAGAAAATCCTCCTGCGGCCGGTGGACGTTGTTAAACACCGCGACTTCGACCCTGACGATCGTTTTTGAGGTGACCGATGCTTTCGCAGTTTCCGCAGTTAAAACGCCGGGCAAGGCCGGCGCCTATTATGAACAATCGTAAGATAACTATTACTTTCTCGGCGAGCAGTCCACGGAGTGGTACGGGCACCGGCGCGGGACAAACGGCCTTGAGGGCCCGGTTAACGCGATACCTTCGTGGCGGTGCTGGAAGGCCAGCTGTCGGACGGCGTCATTACGCGCCGTATGGAGGCGGTCAACAAACACCGTCCGGGTTGGTGACCTGACTTTCTCCGCGCCTAAGAGTGCCTCGGTGCTCGCCCTCGTGACCGGGACACCCTTCCTGGTGGACGCACACAAGGAGGCGGTGTGCCGCACGCTGGACGAGGTGGAGAAACCGCCACCACGCGCACGATGACCGACGGCATCACCGAGATGGAGAAGACCGGCAACCTTGTGATCGCAACCTTTCATGCACGACACCAGCCGCAACCTGGACCCGGCGCGATGCACACGCATGCGGTTGTGGCCAACGCCACGCTCTCGCAAAACGGCTGGAAAACCTCTCCACTGATATTAACGCGCTAACAGGGTTTCACTGACGCCGCCTGGAACGAGCAGGTGAGCATCGGGGCGCTCTATCGCGGTCATTTCCGTTCCATCATCGAGCCCGCGGGCTACCAGACCGAGGACTCAGCCCAGCGGGAGTGGGGGATTACCGGCGTGTTCCTGCAGCTTCCTTTCTCTTGTCGGCAGGACATTCTCGATCCGTCGGCGACAACGCCACGGCAAAGCAGAAAAGCATGGCCGCGCTCGATCTCCCGGCAGGCCAAGCACTTTGAAGACTCGGAGACCCTGCACGAGCACTGGCAGACGGTCCCGAAAGATACCGGCTCTGACGCAGACGTTCGGGGAAGAACTGAGCAGAGCGCCGCCAGCAGCGTGAAACTAAAGCGCCGGCGAAGAGAAAAGGTGGCCACGCCATCTGTGCTGGACGGCGCGGTGCGGGAAGCCATTGATCGGCTGTCCTCGAAAAGCGTGCGTGTGACCTACGACGACGTGATGACCAGCGTGCTCAATCACGTGCCTGCCAGTGAAGGGAGTTACGGGCAGGCGCGCAAGGCCATTGATAACGCCATCGGGCGCGGCCAGCTGATCGCCGTAGACAAAAATCAGACGCTGTTCACCACCGCCGCCCACGTCCGCGACGAGGCGCGCCTGGCGCAGCTGGCCGCCGGGCTGGCGGAAAGCGCGCAGGCGGGGACGGGCGCCGGCGGGTGAACGGGGCGTGCTGGCAGGTGGCTGACGCCGACCGGGCCAGGTCGTTGATTGACGTGCGCGGCGGCACGCAGTTTATCAGCGACCTGGAACCGCAGCATCATGGCAATGGGCCAGCGAGAATAAGCGTCCGCGGATAGTGGTTGCCGCCGACGGCTGCGCGTAAGCGCCAGCTGGTGAGCTGGGGATAAGCCTGGCGTACATCTTATGACGGCGGAGGAGATGAGCTGCTGAGTTGCCGGCGCGCTCCGCTGGTGCTGGTCGCGGAGGCCGAGCGATTCAACACATCCGGGCTGCAATGACGTGCTGAAGACGGCGGCGCAGCACGACACGGCGCTACGCTGGTGACCGATACCTACGCACGGCGTACGGCAGGTTTTGCGTCGGAAGTGCTGAGCGCGGCGGGCGTAGCCAGTTTACCGCTTCACCGAAAACCGAAAACGCGCGTGACGATGGCAGAAGGACAGGTAGAGGACCGCTCAGCGTGGCGGCACGCTACTACGCGCAGGAAAAGGCGCAGAGGCGGGCGGTGTCGTTGCAGGCTGGCAATGCGCGCACGCGCGACCAGCTCACGACCCGACCCGGGAAATCCTTGCCGACGAGGGGCAGCTCGGTTCGCAGCTGGGCGAGGCCACGGTGCGGGGTGCCGAAAAAGTACTGGATGCAACCAGCTGAAACGACCGCAGCGTGTACCCGTGCGGGCATGGTGCTGGAGCATCACGAGGGTCAGGGTCAGAAAACGGTGTTTACCATCGCCGCGCGCGATGCTGGCATAACCCGCTGACCCTGAAAGACGAAAAGGGGCAGACGCAGGGCATGAGACGAGCAGCATCGACAGCCACACCGCTTTTACTGAGAAGAAGCTGGAGCTGCGGAAGGCGACAGCCAGCGCCACGGCCGATCTCTTCGGCAGCCGCGCCGTCAGCGGGGAGCGGCTGACCGTTACCGGCGTAAAGGCGGGGCGCTGGTTCTTATGACACCATCACGATGGAGAATGCAAAGGGCGATCGCATCAGCTCGACCGCAACGCGCCGCTCTACGCAGACTACGCCTACGCCGAGTCTTTGCGCCACGCGCCGCAATGAAGCGGGAAGCGTGGTGGCGGTGCTGGCGGCAGGGAGTGTGAACGACGCGACCGTCAACATGCTGCGCCGCAGCGGCTCGTACGTGATTGCATTCACCCCGCTGGACGAGGCGCCGCTCATCGGCCGCCGCCTGGAGGAAAACTGGCCTGGTGGAACAGCGTACGCAGGCATCAAATCACTCGCCGGACAAAGCGAGCTGACGGACGCCCTGCGCGAGCTGAGTCCCGGAAGATGTCGCAGCTGAGCGCGATGCGGCTGGCCATCGAGAAAGCCACCGGCACCGACGACGTTCACGGGCGTCCGGGCGCTGGCCGGGGTGATAAGCGCAGACTGCAGCATTACGCCGGCGCGCGCAGAGTAGGAGGAGCTCACTTTGGCTGGTGCAGCGCGGGGAGATTTTTGCACTCAGCGCGGAGCAGGGCGCGGCCGGGGAAGTACATCTCGCGCGAGAACTTTGAGAACGAGGTGTGTCCATCCTGCGCCACGTCGCTGAGCAAAAGCAGCGTGGAACCTCTCCTGCTGTCCGGTAGCGTCGAACGGGGAGAGTGCTGCGCTCATTGACGTACAGCGAGAGGCGGGCAACCTCATTCTGACCAATTATGATCGCTTTATGCCGCCATTCAGGGGCTATGCCGGCGTGGGAAAACCACGCAGTTCCGCACCGTGGCAGCCGCACTCGCCGCCGCAGACAACGCCCCGGACATTCGCGGGTTGGCGCCCACTACGGCGCCGTCAACGAACTGTCTGACGCGGGTATCCCGGCGCAGACCATTGCCAGCTTTCTGAGCGAAAGCAGCCAGTGGCAGGCCGCCGGACAGGCGCGCGACTTCCAACACCGTGTTCGTCTATCGATGAATCCTCCATGAACGGCAACGCCCAGCTGGCCTGCCTAATGAACGTGATCGCTGCGGAAGGCGGCGGACGCTGTGCCGAGCGGGGGGACCGGGACCAGCTGAAGTCGCTGGAGTCCGGCGCCCCGTTTGCATCTGGCTCCTGAGCGCAGCGCCGACGTCGCGGTGATGAAGGAAATCGTGCGTCAGATCCCTCTGCGCTCAGGCCTCGCCGTGGAGGCGGTTATTGCCGGCAACGCGTGGGAGGCGGTGCGCATCACAGCGGACACCAGCCCGCAGAGCGTGCTGCGCCAGCCGGGCGCATACGTTCCGGAGAGCAGCGCAATGGACGGGAGCAAGCTGGTACAGGCGGCAGGGCCTGCAGGCGGGGAGGCCGAAAACCGACCCGACTGGGAATGATTGCCGACGACTACGCCGGCCGGACGCCGGAGGCGCGCGAGAACACGCGCTTATCGTGGCGGAGCTCAACGCCGACCGCGCAGGTTACTTCAACGAGCGCCGTGCATAACCGGCCGCAGGCGCAGGGCGCGCTGGGTGATAGACGCTCACGGTGCCGCTGCTGGTACGCGTCAACAACAGCAATGCCGATCTGGGCCGGCAAAAGTTCTGGGAGGCGCAGGAGGGCAACGTGGTGCGTCGGGGCGAGCAGTATTACCGGGGTCGGAGAAACTGATACGGAGAGCGGTGGTACGCATGACGGTCTTGATGGCGCGCCGGACCGTTGATCAATCCCGCCGAGATGCGCAAGGAGGACGTGGCGGTGTTTGAGGAGGTCACGCGACATCAGCCCGGGCGAAAATCCGCCTGACCGCGACGGACCGCGACCGCAACGTGCGCGCCAGCGACATGGCCGGGTATCAGGCATTACGGAGGAGGGAAAATTCTCATCGATACCTGCGACCGGCAACGTGCTTTCGATCCGCCGCCGCACACTATGGCGAGCCGATCCTCATGGACCACGGTCTACGCTGTCAACACCCAAGAAGCTCGCAGGGCGCGTCCGTGAAGTACCTCAGTCGGTCTCTTGGCGAAGAGGGAGCTGAGGGCGGATGGCGGCGATGGACAGTACCGACGTAGAGCTTTTTGGAGGCCAGTGCGTGAAGCACGTTCAGACCTACTTGACAACCTGTCTGGCTGGGCGGTTGCGTGGAGAGTAAAGCGGACTGCGCTGACAGTGCATGACGTGCTGGATGCGGGCGGGAAGACGTGCGGGCTGACCGGGAGATACAGGCGCGGGGACAAAGCCTGTCGGTATCCGGGCACGCGCCTGGCAGACCGGGTCGATCAGGACCTCACGGCGACGCGCGCTTTATGGCCGGGAAAACGTCGGAAAATGCTCTGGCTGGTTATCAACGAGCACGGCTGTCAGCGCGGGAACTGGCACGTTCCGGGTGTCGCCCTCCAGCGGGAGGCGGATTTGCGACCGCCCACTGGCGAAGGGGCAGCGGACGGCAGCCGCATTGTGCTGCAGCGCGGGGAAAAGCACGGAAAGGCGAAGCCGCCGGATGTCGCGGAGACGCTCTGCGCGCGATGAAGGGACAACCCGGAAAGCCCTGTCGTGCTGCTGCTGACCACAGTGAACGGCACGCAAAGCGCTGCGCTGCGATAGCGGCAACCGCCGCTGCATCCGGAGGCGAAGAGCTGGACCACCCGAAGCCGGGACGCTCTGGAGAAAGCCGTTGGGCTGCGCTGGGTCAGGAGGAGAAGGTGCCGGAGCCGGCAGTACAGGATGACGGGCAGGGGAGGCACCGGCGGACAAAGACCGCGAACGCGAAGTCGCGCTGGCAGCGGCGCTGGAAGAGCTGCAGGAAGAGGAGACATTTGATTACCGCGACTACGACCCGTCGCCGGGAGCGTGAGGACCGGGCAATGATGAACGACGAAGTGAACGTGATGCGCCACAAGCCCAGCAAACCTGAGCCTGAGTTTGGCCATAAACCTCAAAGACCCCCGAGGGCCCGGCCCTATGACTTTTTGCTGATTGCGGCCACCGGGCAGTTTCCCTGATGATGCTGATACCTGGTGCCTGAGTTCCGGCTGAAGGCACGCTGCTTCGCCGCTGGAGTAAGGGCGGCGGTGGAGTCTTGCTGCAGTGAAACCGAAGCTGAATCAACGGGGGCGGTCTTGGAGAATTTCTCTTGCAGCGCATAGCCTGACGGACGCCGCAAACGGCGCGCATCCGGGAGATGCACACCGCCCGGGCATGATGCCGGTGACCCTGCTGCCGCATCCGCAGCTGGTCACGCGTGAAAAGGGACGCTTTGGGCGGGGCGCAATCCTGGCGTCCAGTGTTTGTGCACGGGCGTGAGCGCGCTTATCACGCCGCCGCTGGCCGGTATGGCCATGCATAACATGAGTCTGTGGCTGCCGCCCTTTCTGAATACGGCGGTATTTTTCGCCGGGCCTGCAGCTGCTGCGCTATGCGTATTCAGACCTAGGACTGATGAACGTACTTGTCACAGGAAAAGCTGATTGAATAAAGGGTTGCCGTTCCGGTGCTTGGTGCGGTATGGTTATAAGGTCTGGTATACAGTTTAAAGGGAGGTTTACTGAGTGAAAGATGCAGAATTTAGCAAAAGAAAAAAGGCCTATGCGCTGATGGCTGCAACCGGCCTGCGCAGAAGCCAGCGTATCCCTGCTACCTATCGGCTACTGTGGTGGCTGGGCATAAAGAAGCGGCCGGCACTTTTGCCAGTTTTTGGAGCAACCTTGATCCTGCTGGGTGGTTACTATGCGTGTTCTGGGGATGGATGATGTGGTTTATCACATGGCAATCACGGGGGTACAGCCCGCTGGCCAGCGTAATAACAGCGCTGGCTGCCGGCCTGTTATTTGGGCTCATCATGGCGAGTATTTTACGAAGGCGCCGAAAAGCCAAATGTCTGCCGGACTGGGAGCAGCTTTAACTCTCCTTTACCAAGCTTAAAACGGCCTGCCGCCCTGCGGTTGCCGGTCCGTCGCGTCCAGGATTGAAAATCCCAAACGCTCCCGCCCCTCAAATGAGACATTTAATATGGCTTGGATTAGGGAAGTTCTTATGCTTACTGCGTACTTAATCAGGTATATAAACTCCAGACGTGAAAGTAAATCCTGCATGCCCGAAACCATTAAATAGTTGCTGTTTTCTCACATACAGTCAGGTGCTGTTGTTCTTGAGCATAGCCACAGCATCAGTTCCCTCCATCTGAAACTGCACCCGGTGCCGGGCCGCCACGTCCAGCGCAAACACCCGCGTGTATATCTCGGTAGACTTGGCGCTCTTGTGTCCCAGCAGGCTCTGCAGCGCCTTGAGCGGTATGCCTGCGTATAACATGTGCATGGCGTAACTGTGCCGGAAGGTATGCAGCGTCACCGGGATTGAAAACGTTACGCCCTCTGACGCCGCCGCCTCAACCGCCTCATTCAGCCAGGTTCGGGCGGTGCGATCGGTTACCTCCCACAGCCGGACCTTTTCCGTCCGGCCTGTCTTCTCGCTGCGCCGCTCGAGCGGAATCCGCAGGGTGGCGATCATCATCTCCAGCTGCGTCACGTACTGAGCGTCGGAAAGGGGCACCAGGCGATGCGTCACGGTCCCCGCAGGCAGGCGTCCGGCACGGCGCTCCGCCTTTTCCTCACGTTGCTTCAGCGTGGCCAGTTGCACGAACGGATACTGCTGGCGCAGCAGAAAGTCCCCTCTGGTCAGCGCCAGCGCCTCGCTGATGCGCGCGCCGGTGTTCCATAGGGTGGTGAACAGCATCTTGCGGCGCAGGTCGGGCATGAAGTGGAGCAGGGCGCTGACCTCCGGTGCCAGCAGGTATTTTGGCAGGTCGTCAACGAGGGCGGCCATCTGACGCAGGGCCAGAGCCGCGGGATAATCGATGGCCACAGGTAGATGCGCAGGCGGCGTGGCGTAGCCGTATGAAACGAGTCCGGTCATGTTCGATCCCTTCTTCATTATCAGATGCCTGCGAGCTGCTTACTGCGACGGGTATGCTGAGTTCTGACATCATTTTGTAGTGGCTGCGTGCGTGGCGCAAATCGGTGTCGATAATCCGGGCTCGCACGATGGACAGCGTCCGCCATGCTGACCAGGGTGCACTGACAGTTCATCTTCCGGCATTGAGCAAAGACGTCTGAGTTCCCGCGAAAGACGTATTGCACGAAGCCCAAGCCTGCAGGACTGTTTATTAAGTTCATACAGACCGTCATCACCATCCCGGGGGAGTCGTTATTAAACGCGGCAGCTACCGACTTGCGCGCTTCTTCCTGTAAAACCGGGATCTGAATCAACCGATACATGAGATCCTGCGGCAGTGAGCGCCAGTCACCAGTAATGGATGAGTAGTCGATGTCTGGCAAATCGTGCGTCACCTGAATGTAGCCTGATTCATGATCGTAATAACCTGACTCATAAGCAGCCGGGGCGCATCGCTGGGAAAATCTTTCCAACATAAACACCAGCTCGGTGCCTATGAAGTAACGCTCTCTTATCTGCTTACCTTCGGCTGCCGCCTTTTCACGCTTAAGCGTAAACCGGTGCGTCAGCATTACGGCCGCAATCGCCGCGCCAGCGGTGATCAAACCGGTGGCCACGTTCCCCCATATTCCGGCCCCCTGATTAATCACCTGAACCGTGACCGGGTGAGTTACAGCTGCCGCCACACTGTCAGCGATCTGCTCGGTTCGCATCAGTTTTCCTTTGTTGAAGCGTAAGCTCGTTACAACCAAAACATGCATAACATGTCACCTGTTAAGTGAGTGTTCAGCTACATAACTGAGAATTCTAAGGGGCACTCACGAACTGATAGTTCTTGGTTAAGAGTCAGGACGGTTCTATTGTCATTCTCTGGAACATCCACTCTCCGGTCACGGCCTGACCCGTTGCTGCAATCGCACTTTTCTGTCTGAAGACAACGGTTAATGCTGCAGGCCAGATTTCCCAAGCTTTCTTCTCGTCAGACCACATTGCCAACGTACGGTTGTCGTCAGAGACGATGATGCGTGTGACTGGCAGATGACCGAACCGTTCTTCGTGATACCAGAGACCTGTGTGGCCCAACACACGAAGAATATCGATGACTTCTTCAAGCACCCATTTAGTTTCTTTGTTCATTATTGATTTCCTTATCATTAGATATAAATTAGTTATTAATATTTATTATTTCAGAAGAGACATTCCATTGCCCTTTGTAAAATATTCCACTGCTAACAGTCACTCACGAAATTATCTGACCGGTGTCAATGAAAGATCCGGTTTATTCCTTCATAGGGGATTTTGCGGAAACCATAAAGCATGAAAAAATGCAGTGATGAGCAGCAGGTGAGTTACGAATCAGGTATGTGAAAAAATCCTGTAACACACTGTATAGTATAGCACAAATTTTCATTTTGTTCCAAAAATAACCGATATCTTTTTAAGATCCGGTTCTTACAGAAACCGGATCCCGTAAAAGCAGCTGAACATAAAATATACTTATGGTGTAAATTGGTATTAATTTATCCCGGAATCGAATTTACCACCCATCTTGATTAATGTTATCCTAAAAACAATAAAGATACTGCTAGGTGTTATTAGTATAATAATCAGAGAAAAGGATGTATATGATTAAGAAAGGTAACGCTCAGCCTGATCCGGACATCCCAACTGGCGAACTGAGCACTTCGATGAACATAAAGAATATGCAGCCGGCTACGGTCCAGAATCTGGAAAGAATCTCTGCGGCAATGAGAATCGCGCGCTCCGCGATGGCGCGCACCATCATGGACGTCACGATGCAGGATCCGCTGCGCCTGTTCTGCATATCCAGCAGCCTGTGTGACGCGCTCGATCAGGAGGTAGCCCGCGCGGCGGGCGCCACCCTGAAGCAGGACTGGTTCGACGCTGACTGGCCCCGGACCACTAACGCGGCCTGGTGCAGCATTCTCGGGCTTGAGTCTGAAGATGACATGAACGAAGTGCTGCTGCGCGCGGCTCCGGCGCTTTCGCTGCGCGCCAGGCAGACGCTGCAGTATGCCGTATGGATCCCCCGGGGCATAGCCATGACGTTTGCGCTGTTTGTTGAAACGTCGCTGCGGGGGATCGATACCCTGATGCGCGCCTACCGCGAAATCCTTTCGCCTGCAGGTATCGGTCTTGCAACGGTGCTGCGCGACGCAAGTGAAATCCGCCAGGCCCTGCTGGCGCCGCCGCTGATGCTGAACGGCCCGGCCGGCGCGCTGGGTAAATACTGCCGGTGTGATATTTTCAGTCCGCCAGACTATCAGCACGGCGCATGGCGCGCGATCGTGACGTTGGATGCCCTGAAAACCCGTAATGTGCGGAACGCGGCCACGCGGCAGTTTGAACTGCCGGTTCTGGAGAGAAGGCTTATTACCCCCGATGGTCCGTACGGCCTAGCCGTACCTGATGGGGAAGGCTGGAAAATGGGGTTCTGTTTCCGGGAAGGGCGCGCAGAACTGCACCTTTATTCGAACGGAATAGCTGAGGGTGAAAATCCCGTGACGCTGCAGGAGGTCGCGGAGACCCTGTGCGCCGGGGTCGACAGTATCTTCAGCGGCCATGACGGCGATGCACACCCGTGACGGGCGGCCAGGGAAGGTTACGGAGCGCAGAAACGAGGAAGGCCCACCATAGGTGGGCCTTCAGTAACGCTTTGCCTGTGATGCAGCGCGACTAGAACCAGTTAAGGGGAAGTTAGCGCTGCAGGCGGATTCCGATTAATAATACAGGATGCGGTAAAATGCGTCAACCTGATATCACGCACCAGATTACCGGCTAAAGGAGCTGCAATGCCATTCAACACGCCGCTGAACGCCGTTCTGCCGCTGATTTCGAGTCCGCGGCTGGGGAGTTACATTGTCACATTTAAACCCGTTCACGACCACGAACTTTACGGGATTTACGTCTGGAGCCAGCTGGCAGCTGGCGCAATTTACCCCGCTGCAGAACCTGGAAATAACCCTGCGCAACGCCGTCGACACCGAGGCGACCCGACGGTTCGGGCAGAAGTGGTGGGACAATACCGCGCTTGGCTGCGCAAAGCCCATCGCCGGCACGGCCTTTTACGGTAAAATTGACAGAGCCATCCGTAATCTGGACGACGCATGGAAAAAGCAGCAGAAAAAGAACAAGCAGCGCCCTTATCCGCTGCCGCAGTGGAGCCATGATCAGATCGTGGCGGCGACCGACTTCAGCGCCTGGCACTTTATCCTCAACAATGACTTTGCCGCGCCTAACAGCGGAAAAAACCGGAGCTTTCTGTGGCCGATATCCACCGGGCGCGTGTTCCGGCTTTACAACAGCATTTCACCTGCTGAAAAAAACGCCCGGCAAAAAATCCAGGATCTGATCGTGGAACTCAGGGAGTACCGCAACCGGCTTTTTCATCATGAGCCCCTGTGGATCAAGGCACCAAACGTGACGGATGCCGCAACGGCCATCGACACCATCCGCACCAAAATACGCAAAGCGGAGTCGCTTATCCGCGTCATTGAGCCGGACAAACACGCCATTATGGAAAAAATGGGTCTTTTCAGCCACGCGCTGCGCATCTGCTCGGTTCAGGAGCTGGAAATTCACAGTTTCAGCAGGCAGTTCTGTCTTTTGACTCGCCGGCAGAAACGAAATCTGCGGGGCGTGGTGAACGCAGCCGGCTCATGCAATCAATCTCAGATATTTGAATACGACAGCAGGATTTACGCGCTGCATCCGGTCCGCTGAGGGAAAGGCCGCGGGCGTAACCCGCGGTAAGCTATGCCACGCGGCCACCGTAAATGACGCTCAGCGCACGGCGTGAGTAGGCGAGCAGCTCCCCGGGTTCGACGTTTTCAGCTCCGGCGGCCGCGTTCGTGTCGTGGTGAAACTTGCCGGCATAGCTGTTGATTTCATTGAGCTCGTCAACCAGCGTGGCGGCGTGGCAGAGCGGACTGTCAGAGCCTGCCCCGGCAATTTTTCTTACAATCTCACCAAAAAGCAGCCCCGGCGCTACGTGTCCAGGATAACGCCGGTGCAGATAACCTTCCAGCAGCGGTCGGATAGCGGTTGCTACTTCGCGTGCGACATAGTTCTCTCCGGCCAGGTAGCCACTGACCAGCCTGTGGTTGCTGTAATAGGCGGACTCACATTCGCGATCCACGTCCAGCGTTGCAAAATGACTGTGGTCTCCTGAGCATGCACAATGCGCATGCAGGCCACGTTCTGCGATTCCTTTTTCTTTTCAAACTCGTCGAGCAGGGATTTCAGAAAGTACATATCGTGCGCCATGACGATGAGCTGCCGGCTGCCATCATAAACTTTTTGAGCACGCTCAGGGTCTGGGTGCGGCGGTGTTTATCCAAGCTGCACATGGGGTCGTCAATCACTACGATTTTATTCTGCAGCCCGGGATCGCTTACCACCACCGCAATGAAAAAGGCAAAGGCAAGCGTGCGCTTGTCGCCTTCGCTCAGGGACGTTCTGAAAGAGGATGCCTCGCCGCTCAGGGCCAGTTTTTCACCGCGCAGCTCAATGGCATATTCTGATTTGGGCTCACCGCCGCCGCTGTAGTTGTAGCTGATTTCCCGGATACTGAATCGCGCGCCAAAGTTTATCAGCAGCTTGTTGATAGTCTGTTCATACTGCCCGAGCGTATTGCGCATGATGGCGCTCAGAGCCTCCCGTCGCGCTTCCTTTTCATCCAGCGCCAGCTTTTCCGCCGCCTTAGCCTGCTCACAGGATTCGATCAGTGCGATAACCTCAGTTGAAAACCGCTTCTGCCTTTCGTTGAGCTCATTCAGCCGCGCACGCAGCTGCGCAACAGGAAGCTGACCCAGCTGTTCACGAAATTCAGCAATACGCGCGTTGGCGATGGTCACGCTGACATTAAATCCGTCCAGCGGATCATTAATTGCATCCAGCAGCGCAGTGCAGCGATCAGCTAGCATTTTATCCAGGGCCGTCAGCGGGGAGATTTTTTCTGCACAACAAGCTGCGTGAGTAGCGCATCAAGCTCTTCATAACGTGCTTTAATCTGCTCCAGATTGGGCAACTCAACCTTTAAGTCGAGTTCACCGGCCCAGAGATCGGTTATCGCCTCTGCCTGCTCTATGCGGCTCTGAAGCAGCGGTAAGTTCAGCGTCCCCATGACGCGCCCTTTCAGGTCATCTAGGGTGGCAACCTGGCCAGTAAGCCTGCTGAATGCCTCATCAAAGCACTCGCGATAGTAGTCAATGAGGGCGATTCCATTCAGGCTTTGCGTACAGAAAGGGCATGTTTCATTTTTAATGAAGTTCAGCCCGTTGTGCGCCCAGCTTTTGAAATCCGCCGATTCGATATGATCCACATGGGCCCTGACGGCGTCTTCTGCCTGTGAGCTCAGCTCCTGATGGGTTGTGTTCAGAATTGCCAGCAGCCCGGCCAAATCGGGCCTGAAGCGGGCAAAGGAGTCATAGCCTTTACGAGTACGGATTGAGGCTAAGTTGTCCGCCTGACGAAGCTGTTGTTCAGTGGTGGCAATTTCTTCCAGCCGCTCCGGCAATCTTTTTCATACGCATGTACGCCGCAGGCGTTGCTTTGCCACGGTGTGGGGTCAGCTTGTCCTCGGCGGCTTTACGACTTCTTGTTTTCTCTGCGGCCGCATCCGTAGCGTCACTGAAGGCCTTCATCGCGCTGACGGCCTTCTCGCCCAGTGCAAAACTCAGCAGTCGCTTCCTGTGCGTCGCGTTAATCTCGCCGCCTGAATAAACGCTGCTTTCAACAAAATTAAGGTCGTAGACATGCGTGCCGTGATACTGCGCACTCCATTGCCCGGCAGTAAAGGCAGACCTGTTCCCCTGCGAAAACAGGAGCTCTGCGTACTGAGGCGTGGTTGATCCGATCGTGCGGCGGTTGAGCAGCAGCTGCGGCTGATTATCGCCGCAGGATTTGAGCAACGCCGCCAACGTTGATTTACCCCGACCGTTATCTGCGTATATCAGAGACAGCTTACGGAACGGAAAAGCAGAAGGCTTCGTATCGGCAAAGAGGCCGATGCTGGTTATTTTCTGAATTCTTTCTAACACGCAAATATCCTTATAAATCGTATTAAGCTGTTCTGACGGAGAGGCTGGACTAATTAACATTCTGGTTCGACAGCGTTCGTGTCTGCTCTTTTGCGCAAAGGCAGGGTCCTTACAGACAGGCTAATTACTTCTTAAACCTGCTTTGGGCAAAGACTCTGCATACGCTGTACCGGCATGAGCGGCTTCTATTACCGATTCGCTTATATTACTGAAATTACGCTCAGATCTAACGCTTCGGCTTACAGTATTACGAAGAGCATGGCGTCCCGACATTAGAGTCTAAAGTGTTGGCTCGTAGTCGTTCCCACCAGATACCGGTAACCATATTACAGCGGATGAATAATTGTGCCTATACATGGAGGTGTTGCCAGCTTTCATCGCAACCACAAGACCGGAGTGATCCAGAAGGAGCTGAGCGTTTATTCGAGAGGATGAGATTTAGAAGGGGACCGCGTGGTACCGTCGAATGACACTAACACTAAACGTCAGACTATTCACAAAGTAAAAGCGGCAATGGAAGACGCAGATGCTCGCTCGTGAACTGTTCTTTCAGTGAATGTCCGCTTTGTGCCAAATGCGGACGCTGATGGCATCTGAACTGGTCATATTCAGGAAGCAGGTCACTTCAGGCGGAATGAACAGATGGGACTTAAACGCTAGTTTTCAGATCTGACAATCTTTTTGTTATTTTACCACTCAATACTAAATCATCTTGCGTTGAAATGAGCCACAACTCCCTGATGTCATCTTCCCAAAGCGTTTCATTACGAAAGCGGTCCAGGATAGTAGAAAGTTCCTGCGTTTGATGCTGGTCGAGATGGTCTGTCAGGTTAAAATATCCAACAAGAAAGAACTTCGTTTGCTTAAGCCCAAGCAGTGACTGTATCTCCCCGAAGATGTGTCCCGCACCGTTTGCTTCCGGATATACTTTTAAATACAGTCTTCCCGTGTTAACCGGCCCAATGAAAATTCCGCCAAGCCTGTATTTCTTACAGGGAGGAGTATTTAAAAATGACTGAAGGGCTTTCGTGACATGCTCGGTGCAATCATCACTCAACCCGCTACTTATAGTTGCATGTAGCAGATTTTTCCGCTTATCCAGTAGATCCCAGGCTATCTTCCCGGAAAAAGATGCGTTGCGCAGTGCCTTTTCAAGCCCGATAAAAATAGCCGTCTCGCGCAGACGCTCATCGCTGACAGGCAACACAAGAGAATTGCGTTTAGTGGTATAAGTACCCATAAAGTAGTCTTCATCAATGGCTATAACATCAGGGTGTGACGGATTAACCAAAGGAAGGTGAGCGCGCCGGTAATTGGCATCCAGAGAAATTTCGTCTCCGTCTGAGAATGCCCGTTGAGCACTACCGTACCCCAGCATCTTATCGTCAGTAAAAATCATCCCAATAATCCTTTTCTGCGGACTAAAAGCTAAAAATTGCGATGGCTTACCCATTAACTGTTTAATGAAACAGTTAATCGAGCTTAAGCATCCCTGGAGGTCCACGCTAGCAGGCATTTGTTACAGTCAAATTAGGGAATTATCTGTTGGGGTGATGACCTGTTCCCCGCTCATTAACACAAACCGATGTTAATAATTACCTCATTTGTTGTGGGAACGATTGCGAACGTCCGATCCTCGCTCAAATCGGACCTTTAGGCACTTATGTCCGCTTTGTGCCAGAAGCGGACATTATAAGAATCTCAAAAGACAGGAGAAGTGGCTGTGGCTTAATGTGCAAATCTGCGCGAGCCGATTACACAAACGATTACGCCCAGCGTTATGATAATCATCACCGGGCTTACCGTTTCAGACAGCAGCGTTGCCGAAAGCCCGAGGCCGAAGAATGGCTGCAGCAACTGTAACTGCCCTACAGCGGCGATGCCTCCAGCGGCCAGCCCCTGTACCAGAAAATAAAACCGATCAGCATACTGAACAGAGATACATATCCCAGCGCAAGCCATACCGGCAGGCTTATATTACTTATGCCCTCCGGTATTGTCTCAATGGTGGCAACCAACATCACAGGCAGCGCAATGATCAGCGCCCAGCAGATAACCTGCCATCCCCCAGCTCACGCGAAAGCTTCGCGCCTTCGGCATAGCCGAGGCCACACACAACGACCGAGGCCAGCATCAGCAGATCGCCGGTTGCAGATATAGCCCCGCCCTGGAATAAGGCGAATCCCATCACCAGCAGGCTGCCGGTTACAGAAAATATCCAGAAAGCCAGCCTGGGCCTTTCACCTCCTCTGACAACGCCAAAAACAGCGGTTGCCATGGGCAGAAGCCCTAGAAACACAACGGAGTGTGCCGAGGAAACATGTCGCAGCGCCATTGCTGTCAGAAGAGGAAAACCGACTATTACGCCCAGGGCAACGATAATCAGGGAAATCAGCTGGCTCCGCTGCGGGCGTGTCTGTCTTAAAAAAGGGATCAGCATAATGGCCAGCACACCGGCAACTGAAGCACGCAAAAAAGTCAGAAAAAAGGGATCCATTTCCTGTACTGCTATGCGGGTTGCGGGCAAAGAACCACTGAAAATGACCACTCCCGCCAGCCCGCTTAACCAGCCTGACTTCAGAGCTGAATTGGTTTTACTTACCCTGTTTTTGGCCACACCAGACCTCGTTCAGTTCATATAACGTTTTTAATGAAGTTGACATCCTCTATGCTAAGTTCCAGCATTCATTACAATCAAATAATTGTCATAGATACAATTTATGAAAGCGAGATATAAAGTCATCGTGGATGAGTTTGCATCCGCTATCCGAGCCGGCATGCTCCTGCCGGGCACACGTCTGCCTACTCACAGAGCACTGTCGGCTGAAAAACACATGTCTCTTGCAACAGCTACCCGCGTTTACGCTGAGCTGGAAGCCATGGGTCTTGTGAGCGGAGAAACCGGAAGAGGGACTTTCGTCAGGGAGATTTCTCTGCCTGCGGGGCTGGGGTTAGATCAGCACGCAGTGGCGTCAGATGTGCTCGATCTGAACTTCAACTATCCTTCCCTGCCGGATCAGTCAGAACGGTTACGCGACGCAATGCGACAGCTGACCACATCAGGCGATCTGGCTTCCCTGATGCGATACCAGCCTCATGCGGGCAGACAAAGCGACAGAGAGACAATCGCGACATGGCTTAATTGCACCGGCCTGAATACTTCAGCCGATGATGTTTTAATCGTCAATGGCGCGCAGCACGGTCTTAGCATTGCCGTGATGGGGCTGCTGAAACCCGGCGATGTAGTTGCTGTTGACGCGCTGACCTATCCCGGCTTCAAAGCTTTGGCCAGCCTGTACCACCTTGAACTTGTGGCGATACCCGCCAGTGCCAGCGGATCGGACCTGACTGCACTCAGGCATATCTGCCAGCGCAGGCGCCTCCGTGCGGTTTATACGATGCCGACGCTGCATAACCCGCTTGGCTGGGTTATGAATAATGCCCAGCGCAGGGAGCTGGCCCTGATTGCCAGAACGTTCGATCTGCTCATCATCGAAGATGCGGCCTATGCTTTTCTTATCCGACGTCCCCCACCGCCGCTTGCCACTTATGCGCCCGAAAGAACGGTTTATGTAACCGGTTTTGCCAAAAGCATTGCCACGGGCTTGCGTGTAGGTGCCGTAGTATGCCCCGCTGGCATGCGTATCGCCCTGGAGCGAGCCATCAGGGCAACGACCTGGAATACCCCCTCTCTGATGGTTTCGATTGTCTGCGGCTGGATTAAAAATGGCACCATAAAACGCTTTGAGTCGCTGAAAAGACGCGACGCCCGCCAACGTCAGGCGCTGGCCCGCAAAATACTTATGAACAGTGAATGGGTAAGCCATGCAAACTCATACTTTATCTGGTTACTGTTGCCTCAGGAGGTAAGGGCTGACAGACTTGTCCACCGGTTGATGCAGCAAAGCATCTCCGTTTCCACAGCAGAACCGTTCAGCACTTCAGATAGCGTGCCGCATGCTATTCGCCTCGCTCTTGGCTCAGTCACAATGACCCAACTGAGCGAGGCACTCACTACGATTAAAGAGACTATTGAGTATGAAAAAGATTTCTGAACGAGTGTCCGCTTTTCGCTCATAGCGGACTTACCGCCCGCATAAGGCTGCTTTGTGTCAACAGCAGACATCGACAACATCACGATATGTTGATAACCAAACCTACTCCGGCCTCACGTTTCAGGAGGTACTGTCAGGCGGACATGCCTTTCCAACAACGCCAGCCAGAAATTCCATGACCATTACAGCTGAGGGATCGCGTCTGTACTCTGGATAGGCAACCAGCCACATACTTCTGCCTGGAGGGGGAGAGTTTACAGTCAGTTTTATCAGAGAGCTGTCATTGTCCCCCATAAAACAGGGTAACGTAACCACGCCAAGCCCACTCCTGGCGGCCTGCTGCTGTGCCATCAGGTCGCTTGCCCTGAAAATAATCCGCCTGCCGTTCAGCAGGGATTCCAGCCATTTCTGCTGCGTCACATAATCCAGCGACTTCTCGTAGCCAATGAATGACCAACTTTCGGGCGGCCGATCCTGCCAGGAAGGTGAAGCATACAGGCCGAAACGCATCGTCCCGATCCGGCGTACCAGCAAATCGGGATCATCCGGTCTTGTCAGACGGACCGCAATATCAGCCTCGCCTTTGTTCAGTTGAACATGATGGGATACGCCTGATAAGGAGAGCGGGATGTTCGGATGACTTTGCGTAAAGTCAGCCACGGCCGGTGCAATCAACAGCGCAGCGACAGCCGGGGATGCGCTAATCCTGACAGCAGCCGCTGGCGCAGCAGACAGCGACTTAGCCTGTATATAAACCCGGTCTGAAATCCTGTTCATTTCATCAGCCACAGAGGCAATGACTTTACCCTGTTCTGTAAGAGCGGTACGTCTGGGCAAACGTTCAGTGAGACGAAGACCGGGCGAAATTTCGAGGGCGGCGATGCGCCGGCTTACGGTGGCATGGTCGACGTGAAGCTCTTTTGCCGCAGCGGACATGGAACCCCTGCGTCGGAACACTGACAGCGAGTACTATTTCAACTGAGATTGGCGACGGGAAGCAGTACGCCAGCAGCCGTGACTTTGCGGCGGCAACAGGGCTGGTACCTCGACAGTACAGCACGGGAGGTCGGACGACATTGCTGGGAATTAGTAAGCGAGGCAACAAAAAGATCCGAACTTTGTTGGTTCAATGTGCCAGGGTATTCATACAAAAACTGGAACACCAGTCTGGTAAATTGGCCGATTGGGTCAGGGATTTACTGTGCAGGAAAAGCAACTTTGTCGTCACTTGTGCTCTGGCAAACAAGCTGGCCAGAATAGCCTGGGCACTGACGGCACGACAGCAAACTTATGAAGCATAACGGCAGAAATACACCGGTTTAACGAATCACTCATCTGGTTTTGCGAATACTGATATTGATGATATTAACGGCCCACCGGCCTGTTGAGGAACCTGTAAAACGGAAAGGCTCATTGAAGCCGTATATTTTCTGAAGGTTCATCAGGCGCGGAACTCATCGAGGCGCGGGAATAAAGTCCCATTCAGACGCCGGATAGATTCAAGCAAGCCAACTTATCGTCAAAATCGGTGTTGCAAAAACGGGAGTGACCATAGATTCCGTTCTCCAGGCGGCCTCTATAAGTAACGGCGGTTTAATCAGAAGACATGATTCTTCCTGTTCTGTCATTTCAAGCCGTTCGCAGCGTTCACAGCTGTCATAAAAAGTACGCTTCATCAGGCGGCAGAAAAACGCCACATCTCAGGCAACGGGCAGTCATTCGGGACACTTCTCTACTGACAGCCGTGTCCCGGACACAAGCAAAAACAACCCTCCGGAACCGTAATCCGTAACGCTTCCGGAGGGGATGCATAGCATCACCCGATACAGGTTGAGCCGTTAATTCTCCATAACGGCGCCAGTGGAATATTGATCTGGGACATTGTTTCCCTGCGAAATTACCCTGAAGGTGCCTGAAAATTTTTAACAGCACTGACTATGAACCCGAATTTCTGACTATGCGCTGTAAAGAAAATTTGTACCCGGCTTTCTGATGAAGCCGTGGCACAAAAAATATCTTATCGGTTATTTTTTGTGTGCTCTGAAAAACAATATGCACGACTGATACGACCGTTATTACAGAACCACATCAGGCGCATTATTTTTCGCTACAGTAATTTTCATATTTTAAACCACGTCAGCTCCAGCGCTATCACATAACTTCTGACATTCTTTTTCTGCCTGAAAGTTTATCTTTCCGGGCAGGGCAGTGATTTGCCATCAGAATATTTTAAGAATCAGCCGGATAGAAAGGCCAGCCGAAACAAAAGATACTGTTATCCGTATACGGGAGTAACGCATGAATCTACTGACAGATTATATTTCAACACAGGAAGGACGGCGGCAAGCCAGAGAACTCAGCTTCGAGCTGAACAACCGGTTACTGGGAAGGTTTACGGCCCTGTTTATGGCTGAGAACCGGATCTGTTTTTCCCGGGACGGAATGATTAATGAAATCCCCTGGACGACAGGCTTCGGGGCGGCCACGCCTGAACTTAACCCTGACGTCCTGAACATCAGGCTGGCCCGACGTTAACCGTCTTAAGAATATCGGAAAATTTTACCGGATTCACGGTGTGCATAAAAAGACAACAGGATACAGACCGGACGCTATGTCCCGATAACTGACCTGCTGCAGGCACAGCAGAGCGCATACAGGGACTGAGTATGGCGCGATCAGCAACAGGGAAGGAAATACAAAGAGATTAGCGATTATACGAATATAATAAATGGTGGGCTGGGGTAAAAAGTGACCCGGACACTTCATCAGTTCGTATGCGGACGTCTTCTGATGGGCACGGCCCGTGCAGTAACGGCTGATGCCCGCTCCGGCAGCCTTCCACCGGCACAGCTAATCTCGATGACCGGTCGGCGTATTATGTTTCTGCCCGGCGGTTTGCCCCGAAACCAGAACAGGAAACGGACTTTTCCCACCGGTGCGTTCATCCGTGAGAGCCAACGGCCCCGGTAAGCTACCCGCCAGGCCATGTATCGGCTGTTTTACAAACAGGGCTGACACGGGCCTGACGAAGATATCTGAAGCCCTGCAAGCCGGCACATGCGGTTATGCCGGAACAGTGCTGCCATCGTCCCGCTCTCCGGCTGTGGAGTAATGCAGGCAGCCGTCAGGCGCATTAATTCATTCCGGGGCGGCCCGGACAGCGTTCAGATGGACGCCACAGCCTGCAGCATGGAAAGTAACATCCGTGTAGCGTTATAAAACATCCTGCACACCCGGCAATTCCGGCATCACTTTCTTCAGCTGCTCAGGCGGCATAGGCCTGCCGATGTAATAGCCCTGGAGCACATCACATTTCATCTGACTGAGCAGATCCATCTGCCCCTTGCTTTCCACACCTTCAGCGGTAATGTCCAGCGAGCAGGCTTTACCCAGATTAATCAGGCTCGCCACAATATCACGCGCATCAGGGCAGGTCTCTATCGGCATAATAAACGACCTGTCAAGCTTGATGCCATCAAAGGGAAAGCGCCTCAGCTGCCCCAGTGAGGCATAACCGGTACCAAAATCATCAATGAGAAACTTAACACCCAGTACGCGGATCTCATTCATGATTTGTATCGTTTTTTCCGGGTTCAGCAGCATGGCGTTTTCAGTAACTTCTATTTCCATTCGGGTGCTTTCCAGTCCCGACAGCTTCAGTGCCCGCTGTACACGTCCGTAAAGCGCACCATCCTTAAACTCAACCGCTGAAATATTTACCGATACCGATAAGCCGGGAAACAAATCATGCACATCCCGGCAGGCAGTAAGCATTACCCAGTCGCTCAGTTCACTAATAAACCCGGCTTCTTCTGCAACAGGAATAAAGCGGTCTGGCATAATCTGACCCTGCCGGGGGTGTTCCCATCTGACCAGAGCCTCCAGAGACGTGACACGGGACGTTTTTATATCATAACGAGGCTGATAGACGAGACGTAGCTGCTCTTCATGAATAGCTTTACGCAGTTCATTTTCCATTTCCTGCCGCTGAGCAATTTTTTCGCCCATTTCGCGCTGATAGAACATCCAGCCGTTGCGGCCGGCGTTTTTCGTCGCGTAAAGGGCGATGTCTGCAAATCTCAGTAAACCTGCCATATCCTGCGCATCCTGTGGTGCCAGCGCAATCCCCATGCTGGCACCGATACGGACGGCGTTGCCGTTGATATAAAATGGCTGACTGACCTCCCGGATAATGGCGCTACAGAGGTTTTCGACAGACTCCTTTCCCCGGTTTCGGAAATGACAATGATAAATTCATCACCCCCGTGGCGCGTCACCAGGCCGGTTGACTTCAGGCAGTCGCTGAGCCGTGACGCTGTTTCATGCAATACCCTGTCGCCTGCCGTATGTCCGTATATATCGTTGACCGGCTTAAAGTTATCAAGATCAACCATCATCAGGGCCAGGGGATTTTCTGTATCAGGCGGGTTCTGTAACTGCTCGGTCAGGAATTCCTTCAGTCTGGCCCTGTTCGGAAGGCCGGTCAGGTCATCGTGATAGGATAAATAACGTATACGGACCTGCGTCTCCAGCTCAGACGTAACGTCTGTTGCTGTACCCCGCACACCGCTCCTGCCCGTGCTGATGGAATAGCGTTTAACCGTCATCCGGCAGAAACGCTGTTCGCCATGAACCGTGAGGTAGCGGCACGCTGAAAGCGTCAGATTTTCTTTCTTCCGCAGGCTCTGCTTCAGCAGAGAAAGCACATGGCTGTCATCCAGTAGAAACTCAGCCAGGCTGCGGCCCGCCCAGTCAGATACCTGATGCCCGGTTACTGCCGTAAAGCGCCCGGAGATCCAGGTCAGGCGCAGCTGGTCATCCGTTTCCCAGATCCAGTCGGTCGTGGTTTCTGCCACATCGCGAAAGCGTCGTTCGCTGGAGAGGAGCGCCAGCCGGCTCTGCTCCAGAAGAAACGTGTTTTCATCATTCATCCGGGCCCGACGTGCTGCACTTTGTATCAGTGAGACTGAAATAATCCCGGCCGCCAGCATGGACAGAAACAGCAGGGGTAGCATCCCCGTCAGGAGCGCACCACCGGGATCCTCGCCCGCCCACCGGAGCCTCACGCTGCCTCCGCTGCCGGAGACGACTAAAGTGGATCCATCCTCCGGGATAAATTCAGGGGTATTTCCTTCAAGACGGACCTGTTTTATACCGTATTCCTGTCCCATGTCGTTCAGCTCACCGGGCGTCAGCTGATCGGCAAATATCATCAGTGACGGACGCGAGTTGCCGGCAGAATTTGCCTTTCCCTCCTCAGGCGTTATCCATGCAGCTGACAGGATGGTCAGCTTCCCGGCGGTAACAACCAGCCCCGATATGGCTCTTCCCTCTGACAGGCTGAGCGAATGACGGAGCCCGGGCAGAGGATCGCTTCCCAGCCAGGCGGGGAGAGACGGTGGGGAATACCTTCCGTTGACCACGCTGTAAGCTGTCACACCGTCGCCGGTAACAACAAAAACGCCTTCGTACCCGAATACGCTGTACAGGGACGTTCCGAGATTCTGATTGTCCCATGCCCATTCTGTATTAACCCGGGGAGAAAGATTACTGTAAGCCTCGCCCCATACTGCATAATCCGTCAGGTGGTTTCTGATTTCTTTCTGACGGTTAAGCAGAGCTTTCTTCAGAATCAACCGGCTTTGCTGGCTGGCCTTCAGGTTCAGATCGTCAGCAATATAGAGCAGTACACCAAATGCCGCCGAGAAAAACACACCCAGCAGCACACACATCGTTACGAGAGGTGGCCGGACAACAGCGCGGGTGTACTCTTTGAGAGTGATTTTTTTAAATAAACAGGATGGTTCATTATGCAGCCTTCCGTAAGATATCTTTTATGGCTGTTACCGCGCCACAGGATGTATATCGGCAGGCTGGCGGAAAGATTGCTTCTGTTTACGGTTTTTTATGAGCCCGGACGGCGGCCGCCGACAAGTTATCCTCGTAAAATTTTCCTCATTTTCTCACTGGCAACCGGCAGGCAACAATGCTGCCGGCCCCCGTTGCCGAACGGACCAAATACAGGCCCGGCAGTGCCCGGGGCAGGGTTACTGAATATTATCCGCCTGTCGTGCCCCCTGAGCAGCGTGCGAACCAGCTCTTTCGGACGGACCGCATAAATAATATTGCTGTGCCCGGGATACCATGCCAGCCACCTGAAAGTTGCTTTTGCTTCAGGAACGGTGGCTGTAATGGCTGGAGCCCGGACGGAGCCATCAGGAACAATAAGTGAAATAAAAAGTGATTCACCATCAAGGCAGCTGAAGCGCAGTATGCTTTCTCCGTCCGTTGAGCGGGCAAAAAGATTCACGGCACTGCTCTCTCTCATTTCCATTCCGCTCCCGAAGGCGGCATCTGACAACAGCAGCCAGCCCAGGATGAAAAATAAACTTTGCCAGCGACACAGGCTCACCCTGGCCCTCAGCTTCTGGTACATTCTCATGTAATTTCTCCGGCTGCCGGCCTGACGGCAGAGGTGACAGGAAGTTGTCTGATTGTCCTGACTGAAACGGTATTATTCACGACGATGCCGGGCGAGACAGAGCAGGCAGGGACCCGCCCGGAAGTACCAGATGTTTGCCGCCTGAACGGCAAACCCCATATGCAGAAACGAGCCCAGAAAAATGCGCTCCCGGGCTTCAGGTAAATTAGGGCACCCCGCGTTGTGTACCAGCCGGGTCCCGCTGACAGACATTCTTTTTTCTGCGTAATAAAACAGACTCATTGATTCTTCCCGCCAGTCAGTTCATTACGTCCGTTTCAGGGCTAATGTATGGTTACATTTTCGCTGTTGTCCTTCTCACCGGGCGAAGCCGGCGTCACGGCACAAACCATCTTGCCGTCGACAAAAAGGCCAAAGCATTTTTTTCCATCCATTATTGCCGGTAAAAATTCAGTTTTACCCACCTCTTTTATTTTTTCCCGGAACTGCCTGTGCAGTCTGACCTCTCCGCCCGTCAGTGCAGTGAATACAAACATGACTTTATTGTTATTCAGGATCAGATGAAGGCGTGAGGAAGAATGGTCAACCGGCGTGACGGATTCGTTTTCGGCTGCCAGCTTATCCCTGATGCAGGCCGTCAGCTGCTCACAACTCATGCCGGTCTCAAAAAATTCGTTCAGTAAAACCGCATACGATCGGACATCAAACATAGCTCCTCCCGAAGTGACATTAACCCGCCCGGATAAACAGAGAACGACGGCCAGGACTTTGTTTAACCTTAAGCTGGCAGTACAGGTTACCTGGCGAACATATTTATGGTGCGCTTGCTGTCTTTTACGGTCATTCCTGGCTGAATGTATCTTTATGTAAAAATCCCGTCAAGCATATTACTCATTATTTTCTTATGTTTCTTTCAGGGTTTTTTATAACCACGATAAACAAAAACAGCATTTATGGTTAATTAAATTACTGTTTATTATTAATTCAGCTGCTGCTGAAAATTTCTGCTTTTCTAAAAAATTCGCTGATAAACAGGTGAAATCAACTGTCTTTTTTATCTGAAGAGTGACTGAGAGCGACAGAATAATTGCTCAGGGAAGGCAAATGATTAGAAATACTTATATTTAATATAATATTGCTTAACTTCTCTGATAAAGTTTTTTATTTGCTGCCAGCATTTCAGCAATGCATGCGCCGGAACGCTGAAGCGGCGTTAGTTACGCTTCAGGCGTCAAAAGTCTGGGGAAGGACTGCCGTGCGTGATGTGTGATGCGGCAGTAGAGGTGTTTACTGCCGCCTTTGATCATGGCTGCGAAAGGACGCGATACAAAGCCAGTTGTGCGTTTGTCCTGTCAGGTTTCTCCGTGAGCGCGGTTTCGCCCGCTGCGCTTGGCTTCATAAAGCGCCTTGTCCGCCCTTTCCTGAGCCGCTGCGCCTCTCCTGCCTGTCCGGTAGAAATCAGCGTGCAGTATCCAGCACTGATTGTTACCACTTCCGGGGTAAGCTCCGTCGCTTCATGCACAATGCCGCTCTCTGCTATCGTTCTGACTGCCCGCTCTGCCACTTTTCTGGCATCAGGCTCGCTGCTAAAGGGCAGGATGATAGCAAACTCTTCGCCGCCATAGCGGGCCACAAGGTCTGCACTACGGTGTGTGGTTCCCTTGAGCAGCCCGCCTACCTTTTTGAGACATATATCACCCGCCACGTGTCCGTAGGTATCGTTGTAGCGTTTGAAGAAGTCGATGTCTATCATAATCAGTGACAGGGGCTCCCCGGTCTTATGCGAGCGCTGCAGGCCCTGCTCCAGCAGAGCGTCAAACTGCCTGCGGTTGGCCAGTCCTGTCAGCCCGTCCAGTAGCGCCAGTGACTGCAGCGTATGGTTGATAGTGGTCAGCTCATCCCTAACCTGCGTCAGCTCCAGCTGATTTCTGACGCTGGCACCTACCTGCCGCAGCATAAACATCCCCATCACCATTATCACGACCAGCTGGATAAGGTTAAGGACGGCGACGGTGAGATTTGCTTCAAGCCACTCGGCTTTGACTCTGTCGCGGTCATAACCAGCGGTCACTATGAGCGGATACTGGTCCAGGCGTGCATAGCCGTATATACGCTCAATACCGTCCAGCGCGGAGCGCCACGTTGCGCTGCCGCTGTCGGATTGACGCAGCGCCGTTCTGAAAAGGGGGCTGGCCGACAAACTCCGGTTAATAAACGAATCCGGAAGCGGGCGGACGTACATGACAGAGGTATCGGCAAGGATCAGGCCCAGCACGTCCTTTTCACCCAGGCTGTAATGACCGTAAAACTGCCGGAAGTAGTCCACCTTTACGGTGGCCAGCGCGACGCCGGCAAAGTTTCCGGCCTGATCATTCAGCCGCATTGAAACCGGAATGACCAGGTCACCCGTCGAGCGGCTCCGGATGACCTGACTGATGTGTACGCCAGTGCCGGTATGGGTGCGGTGCCAGATAAAGTATTTGCGATCCGCATTGCTGGCCTTCGCCGGGATATAGTTGCCCGACGTGGCAATCCAGTTGCCCCGGCTGTCGTAGATGAACAGTCCGTGAAGCTGAGGAAGCTTTCCGTGCTGTTCCTTTATCTGTCTGGCAAAGGCGGGCGTTGCGGCATAATCCGCCCCGTTCAGCCTGAGCTGCCTCACAGCGTCGGTCAGTGTGATGTCAACCTGCAGAAAGGCATCTTCTGCCTGCCTGGCCAGGGAAACGGAAAGATTCCGGGCATCATTTTCTCTGTCGGTAAGCATGAGTTGCCAGGATTTCCATACTGACCACACGCTGACGGCTGTGACGGCCATCCCCGTCAGCAGCAGAAAAACAGCCATGCTTCTGCCCAGCGGAGTATGCATAAGCGAGGATGGTCCGCCCGATTTTTTGTCCATACCTGATATTCCTGAAGTCGGCTAACTGTTAAGATTACATAATAGATTAAACGGGGAGGGTGAGGCAGTGTAAGGGATGCAGTTAACGGCATCCCTGTAAACGTTCAGCCTGGTTAATCAGTTTCTGCTGACAGGCAGGCGCGCCGGTTTTTCATCAGTTCACACGCGGAACGTATCCACCATGCCCCTCAGCGCATGGACCTGCTCTGCAAGTGACTGCGATGCAGTAGTCGACTCCTCAACGAGCGCAGCGTTGCTCTGCGTGACGCCGTCCATCTGACTCACGGCCACGGTGATCTGTGCGATGCCGTGCATCTGCTCATTTGAAGCCAGGGCTATTTTATCCATCTCATCGGCCAGTTCACCGGCCATACCAACCACACCCATAATGCTGGCTGCGGTATTATCTGCGACGGTCACGCCATCTTTGACCAGCACCACGGCCTCTTCAATCAGCCCTTTGATATCCTTTGCCGCTGCGGCGCCACGCTGCGCCAGCGTTCGTACTTCACCCGCCACCACGGCGAACCCGCGTCCCTGTTCGCCGGCACGCGCGGCTTCAACCGCGGCGTTAAGCGCCAGAATGTTGGTCTGAAAGGCAATGCTTTCGATGGTGCCGGTGATTTCTCTGACCTTCGATGCGCTTGCTGATATTTCCGCCATGGTCTTCGTCATGGTCCGCACACTGTCTTCACCCTGACTGGCAAGCGTAGCCGCACTGCGTGCCGAACCTGCCGTGTGCGTGGCGCCAGCCGTGTTGCTTTTTACCGTGGCGGTTATCTGCTCCATGCTGGCGGCAGTTTCCTGAAGGGCTGCAGCCTGTTGCTCTGTACGGGCCGAGAGCTCGGTATTACCCCGGGCTATTTCATCGGAAGCAAGCGCAACCGATGCCGACGCATCCTTTATCTGCGTCATCATTCCCCGGAGGCGATCCTGCATTCCTGAAAGAGAGGCCAGCAGGCTGTTATTATCTCCCGGACGCAGCGTCATCTGTGAGGTCAGGTCGCCGCCGGCTATGGCAGCTGCCATAGTCTGCGCCAGTGCCGGCTCGCCACCCAGCTGTCGCATCAGCACCCGCACCGTCAGTGTGCCGGTCACCGCAGCCAGGAGCACCGATACAGTGACCAGTATCACCAGAAAAATAACTGCCCGGCCGGTGTTACTGCTGCTTTCTTCCACCGCACCACGGGCGTTCTGCTTCTCAAGGTCAGTCAGCGCATTTAGCGCATCGAGAAGGGCCCGCTGCGCCGGTCGGGTGACCGTCAGCAGATAGGTAGTGGTCTCCTGTTGCAGATTCTGAAGTCCGAGCTGTCCGGCCTTTTCGAAAGTGGAAAAGGCCGGCCCTTCACTTGCAGTAATTTTCTGAAAGGCCGCCTGTCCCGCAGGAACGGGTTCAGCCAGCATCAGGCGCTTCAGCTCCTCCCGGTTCTTGATGAACTGTTGCTTCTGTGTCTGCAGGCGCTCCCATTCAGGCTGCATTTCTTTCGGGTCCGTCAGGAGTGCAAGGTTACGTACCGCAATGGCCATGTCCCGTACGCTGCCGCGCATATCAAGGATGAGCTGGTACTTTTTCATTTTAATGTTAACGACATCGTTCATGCTGTGTCGGGCACTGTTCAGGCTGTATATAGCCACCCCCGTACAGACTACTAACAGTAGGATCAGCAGTCCGTAACCTGTGGCAAGGCGTGTTGAAACTTTCATGGAAATTTATCACCGTAATTAATCAGTAACATTAATATCGGCACCCGTCTGGAAAATTTCAGGCTTTCTTGCTCATGTCTGACACGAACATTTTCCGCCGCTGGCGGACAGGCTGTTCCCCTGTCAGGGTTATCACGTTATGCGACAGCCGCGCCGCGTCACTGCCGTGTTAAGGAGGTGTGTCGGTGGTGCCGGAAACCTGACTGGGGTAAAAAACAGGCGTACTGTGCAGCCCGCTTTTACGCTGCCGCCACGGCTGGTATGGAGAAACAGGATGACAGTTTGACTCGCTTCGTTACCCGCAGTGTCTGCCGCCCGAATCAGGGAACTGCGCTGACCAGCATCCTTACTTTTTTCTCCAGCCGCGAAGCTGGGTCAGCGTCAGTGATGCGGTAGCCGCTTTCTGTATTCTCCTGTACCGGTACGGGAGTTCTGGCGGGGGAGCTGTTGAAGATAACAGTGAGTGATTAAAGAAAAAGCAGCGGTTGCCGATAACTAAAATGCCTCACCAGGGTAATTTATCTGTCCCACATCAGAAAAACCCGGGCGGGGGCCGGTAAATGACTTTCTTTATCTGCCTTCTGCCCGAAGCCTGCATTATTCAGCTTTTTGTTTTAATTACGCTACAGGCGAATGCCATCAGAAAAGAACCGGCCATGACTGAAGCGAAATAATTCGCTTCAGTCAAATCCAGCAGCCCGCTGCGCAAAAACCTCTGGCTGAGGATTGCAGGCAGCAGTACGACGCGGACCTCCGTTAAGAACGGAAGTCAGCTATTTTTTGTATCTGCCTGCCTCGCTCGTCAAAGTTTTCTTTCCTCAGCCAGGCTTTTAGCACGGCTGAAACTTCAGGCCAGTCACTGGCTGTGATTGAAAAAACTGCCACATCCTCAGAGTAACCTTTTGTAATTTTCCGGTCCCGCAGAATGCCTTCTTTTCTGAAACCAATCCGCTCTGCGGCACTGATGGCGGGCGCGTTAAGGCAGTTTGTGCGCCACTCGCATCGCCTGTACTGCAGCGTGTCCATGAAGTAACTGATGACAAGAAACAGGGACTCTGTGCTGAGTCGGGTTCTTTTCATTACCGGACTCCAGTTGATTTCGGACAGAGCAAAAACACCGTTATCCGGTTCAACTTCATTAACACAAAACAAACCCTTTACACTGCCATCACTGGCGTCTTTTACGGAAAAGTATAACCTGTCTTTATCGGAGCAGAGATGACGGAGATACTGATAGCAGAGCTCTTTCGAACCGGGTTTTGAGTCCGAAAGGTAAGTCCAGTCTCGCTCATCATCAATGCTCAGCCAGTCATGATACAGGTCCTCTGCGTGATCTACTGATAACGGACAAACGATACAGTAATTTCCTTTTAAGGTGACTTTCTCGGGCAGGGAGCGTGTTACCCAACCCTCTGCCGGTTTGCCGAGGCTCTGACCGTACTCGTTTTGAAAAACCATGCTATGTCCTCACACAACTGTTACCTGCCAGTTCATCATTGTAAACCCGACATGATGTTGTGTCCTCTTCATCATCACTGAATGTTGCCTGCCGTGCCCGTGTATTCTGGTACCAGAAAATAAAACCGATCAGCATACTGAACAATGATACTTATCCCAGCGCAAGCCATACCGGCAGGCTTATCTCACCAATGCCCTCCGGCATTGTCTCCCAGGTAGCAACCAGCATCAGCGGCAGCGAAATGATCAGCGCCCAGCAGATAACCTGCCATCCCCCAGCTCACGCGACAGCTTTGCGCCTTCGGCATACCCGCGTTTACGCTGAGCTGGAAGCCATAAGGCTCGTGAGCGGAGAAACCGGAAGAGGGACTTTCGTCAGGGAGATTTCGCTGCCTGCGGGGCTGGGGTTGGATCAGCTCGCGGTGGCGTCAGACGTGATCGACCTGAACTTCAACTATCCTTCCCTGCCGGACCAGGCGGAACGGTTACGCGAAGCAATGCGACAGCTGACCACATCAGGCGATCTGGCTTCCTGATGCGCTACCAGCCTCATGCTGGCAGGCAAAGCGACAGGGAGACCATCGCGTTATGGCTTCATGCCACCGGTCTGAGTCCGTCAGCCGATGATGTCTTGATCGCCAATGGCGCGCAGCACGGACTTAGCGTTGCCGTGATGGGGCTGCTGAAACCCGGCGATGTGGTGGCTGTTGACGCGCTGACCTACCCCGGCTTCAAAGCCCTGGCCGGTCTGTACCACCTTGAACTTGTGGCGATACCTGCCAGTGCCAGCGTACTGGACCTGACTGCACTCAGACATATCTGCCAGCGCAGGTGCCTCCATGCGGTTTATACGATGCCGACACTACATAACCCGCTTGGCTGGGTTATGAATGATGCCCGGCGCAGGGAGCTGGCCCTGATTGCCAGAACGTTCGATCTGCTCATCATTGAAGATGCGGCCTATGCTTTTCTTGCCCGCCGTCCCCCACCGCCGCTTGCCACTTATGCGCCCGAAAGAACGGTCTACGTAACCGGTTTTGCCAAGAGTATTGCCACAGGCCTGCGTGTAGGTGCCGTAGTATGCCCCGCTGGCATGCGGAGCGCCCTGGAGCAGGCTATCAGGGCAACGACCTGGAACACACCCTCTCTCATGGTTTCGATTGTCTGCGGCTGGATTAAAGATGGCACCATAAAACGCTTTGAGTTGCTGAAAAAACGGGACGCCCGTCAGCGTCAGGCGCTGGCCCGAAAAATACTGGAGAACAGTGATTGGATAAGTAATTCAAGCTCTTACTTCATCTGGTTACTGCTTCCTCAGGAGATAAGGGCTGACAGACTTGTCCACCGGTTGATGCAGCAAAGCATTTCAGTTTCCACAGCAGAACCATTCAGCACCTCAGATAGCGTGCCGCACGCTATTCGCCTCGCTCTTGGCTCAGTCACAGTGAACCAGCTGAGCGAGGCACTCACTACGATTAAAGAGACTATTGAGTATGAAAGAGAGTTCTGAACTGATGTACGCTTTTCGCTCATAGCGGACGTTAGCCTGTCGTCAGTCTGCCTGGTGCCAGAAACGGACATCAATGCACCCTTAATAGATGACAAAACCTGATTAGCGATTATTTACTTCCTGAGCCTTTAAGAAAGCGGGGCGACTCGTTGCTCTGAATATGTAGCTATCAATCTCTTCGGTGATTTCCAATCCGCACAGCTTTGCCCATAACAACGTATGAGAAAGAAAAATATCGGCCAGTGTAAAGTTGTTACTCGCAATCCATGTTTGAGTTGGGTTAAAGCGAATCTGAGAGATAACTTTATCTGCTTCCTTACTGAGGTAATTCATCAAGTCCGGGGAACGTTGATTTTCGGGAGTGAAGACAATATGTTTGAGCAGACCCCAGACGGGGGTTTCCAGATCGGATAGCGTGAAGCTTAACCACGAATTAACGGAGGATTTTTCTTCAGCGGTTGCGGGATAAATAGAGATGTTTTTATGTTGTTCACACAGGTAAATACAGATCGCTAAGGTTTCACTGACTGACACGTCACCATCGGTCAAAAAGGAACTTTTCCCAATGGATGGGGTGATTTAACCTCAGAAGCAGGGTTCAAAAGATCGACGCTGATGGACTCGTAATTCACTCCCATTTCTTCAAGAGCCCAGAGTACTCTTAATGACCGGCTTTTGGGGTAGGTATAGATCTTCAATTCAATATCTCTTTGTTGTGAAAACAATTTTATAAGGTAAGTGGGTAGCTAATGTCAAAATGTCCACTTTTCGATGTGAGTTCAATGGGTCGATGCAACGCTATCCTTAATCAAGGGGACGTTGCCATGAAACGAAGAACGCGCATTAACTATTCAGAAGCAGATTAACCATTTTAAGTCATCAACAGAGTGCCAGGATGTTTAAATTGATGTTTGACGCTGACTATATTTCTATTATTCTGGAATTATAGTTAAAGGAGGCAGCATGGATTTACATACCGCAGCAAACGCACTTCGGGAGCTGGGCCACCCGACCCGTCTCAGCATATACCGGGAGCTTGTCAGGGCGGGTCATGACGGCCTGCCGGTTGGCGAACTACAGAAGCACCTTGATATTCCTGCCTCCACGCTCAGCCATCATCTTTCTGCACTGATGTCTGCTGGCCTCATAAGTCAGGAACGTCAGAGCCGAACCCTGTTCTGCAGGCCCTGTTATTCACAGCTTGAGCAGCTGATGGCTTTTCTGACTGAAGAGTGCTGCGCCGGCGGCAGCGACTGCAGCCTGACTGCCGCGATCCCCCTTAAAGAGACTCCATTGTGAATAACGTGAATGATGCCCTGAACAATATCGATCCGACGCTCCTGGATGCGCCCCTTACGGAAGAGAAGCTGAAGGCCGCAGAAGTGCCGCACCCGCCCCGCATCCTGATGCTCTACGGTTCGTTGCGGGAACGCTCTTACAGCCGGCTCACCACGGAAGAAGCTGCCCGGTTGCTGACGGCTATGGGCGCGGAGGTGAAAATATTTAATCCGTCCGGCCTGCCTCTGCCGGATGATGTACCTGAAACGCACCCGAAGGTTGCAGAGCTGCGCGAACTGGTACTCTGGTCAGAAGGGATGGTCTGGTGCTCTCCTGAGCGTCACGGTGCCATGACCGGCATCATGAAGACGCAAATTGACTGGATACCCCTGACGTCCGGGGCGGTCCGGCCATCGCAGGGGAAAACCCTTGCAGTCATGCAGGTCAGCGGCGGCTCACAGTCGTTCAACGCCGTAAACCAGATGCGCATTCTCGGGCGCTGGATGCGAATGATCACCATCCCGAACCAGTCATCCGTGGCAAAAGCCTGGGCCGAGTTTGATGAGGACGATCGCATGAAACCTTCACCATATTACGACCGCATCGTGGACGTCATGGAGGAACTGATGAAGTTCACCCTGCTGACGCGCGGGCGAAGCAACTACCTGACCGACCGCTACAGTGAAAGAAAAGAGAGTGCCGCTCAGCTCTCAGAGCGGGTCAATCAGCGCAGCATATAAAAAAGCCGGCAGATGCCGGCTTTTTTCACACTCGTTATGTCTGCAGCCTGGTGAAAAATCAGTGGCTGACGCGGTGACCGTGCTCATCAATGACCACTTCGCCATCCTCTTTGGTAAACGCTCCCTGCTGCGGATCTGGCAGAATGTCGAGAACCGCTTCGGACGGACGGCAGAGCTCCGTGCCGAGCGGCGTCACCACCACCGGGCGATTAATAAGGATCGGATGAGCCAGCATGGCATCGAGCAGTTCGTTATCGCTGAAGCGGTCTTCTGCCAGGCCGAGCTGCTCGTACGGTTCGGTATTCTTGCGCAGCAGGGCGCGTACGCTGATGCCCATGTCCGCAATCAGCTTCTTCAGCTCGTCGCGTGACGGCGGTGTTTCCAGATACAGAATAACCTTGGGTTCGGTGCCGCTGTTGCGGATAAGCGCCAGGGTGTTGCGGGACGTCCCGCACGCCGGGTTGTGATAAATGGTGATGTCAGTCATAAGCGGTACTCCGTAAAGGCGCTGCACAGTCGCAACACCGGGGTTAAGGTTAAACAGACAGGCGCAGGGCCAGCGCGGCCAGCGTCACAAAAAGTACCGGCAGGGTCATCACAATGCCCACGCGGAAGTAGTAGCTCCAGCTGACAGTAATGTTTTTTTGCGCCAGTACGTGCAGCCACAGCAGGGTAGCGAGGCTGCCGATGGGGGTGATTTTCGGGCCGAGGTCGCAGCCGATGATGTTGGCGTAAATCATCGCTTCCTTCACCACGCCCTGTGCGGTGCTGCCGTCAATCGAAAGCGCACCAACGAGCACGGTAGGCATGTTGTTCATGACAGAAGAGAGCGCCGCCGTCAGGAAACCGGTGCCGAGCGTTGCGCCCCAGACGCCGTGCTCTGCAAACCGGTTCAGGGCGGCAGAAAGGTAATCAGTCAGGCCGGCGTTACGAAGACCGTACACCACCAGATACATGCCCAGCGAGAAGATAACAATCTGCCAGGGCGCGCCTTTCAGCACCTTGCCGGTATCAATCACGTGTCCTTTGCGGGCAACCAGCCAGAGAATACACGCCGCCACCGCTGCCACCAGGCTTACCGGCACGCCGAGTGGTTCGAGAGCAAAGAAGCCGACCAGTAGCAGGATGAGAACAATCCAGCCGGTTCTAAAAGTGTGCGCATCGCGAATGGCCTCACGCGGCGCCTTCAGTTTCGTCAGGTCGTAGGTGGCCGGGATGTCCCTGCGGAAAAACAGGTGCAGCATCACCAGCGTGGCGGCCACGGAGGCGATATTTACCGGCACCATCACCGAGGCATACTCGCTGAAACCCAGCTTAAAGAAGTCCGCCGTGACAATGTTCACCAGGTTCGACACGATGAGCGGCAGGCTGGAGGTGTCGGCGATGAAACCTGCTGCCATCACAAACGCCAGCGTGGCGCCGGGGCTGAAGCCCAGCGCCAGAAGCATGGCGATAACGATTGGCGTCAGGATGAGCGCCGCGCCGTCATTGGCGAACAGCGCCGCCACCGCCGCGCCCAGCAGAACAATATACGTGAACAGCAGCCTCCCTCTGCCGCCACCCCAGCGGGAAACATGCAGTGCCGCCCACTCAAAAAAGCCGGACTCATCCAGCAGCAGACTGATGATAATGACCGCTATAAAAGTTGCCGTAGCGTTCCAGACAATCTGCCAGACCACCGGAATATCACCAAGGTGTACCACGCCGGTCAGCAGCGCCAGAGCGGCACCGATAGTGGCACTCCAGCCAATACTGAGCCCTTTCGGCTGCCAGATAACCAGTATCAGCGTCAGGACGAAAATCGCACCCGCCAGAAACATACATTCTCCTTTTTAAATATAACCATCCGTTAAAACGGGCTGAAAATTAGCCCATGCAAAACACATTCAAAAAAACGAATATGTAAGGACAAATTTTTTAAATGCAGACAGGCTTGCCGTTGGTGGTTGCGTTATCGCGTTCAGCCTGCTGGCTGAGCTTCAGGATGTCATCCCGCTGGCACAGGTAAGCCTGTTCAATCACTGTTGCTGCCCAGGCTGGCATGTGCGGAGACAAACGGTAATGGATCCACTTGCCGTCTCGTCGGTCGATAAGCAGGCCGCTTTCTCTCAGTAAAGCAAGGTGACGGGAAATTTTGGGTTGTGATTCCTTCAGCGTGGACGAAAGCTCGCAGACGCAGAGCTCACCTTTTTCGCGGAGTAACAGCACCAGGCTGAGCCGGGTTTCGTCAGACAGGTTTTTGAAAAGCTGCAGGGGCATAAATGGTGGCATGACATTCTCCTGAATTACAGAGTTCAGTGTCGTTTCCAGGACTGCGCATGTCAATTTTATATTTGATTAATCATATATGTTAAGGCGGTTATCATGGTCTGTGACAGTCATCATGTGCCCGGGCTGTTCGCGGTGGCAGATACGGTAACAGAAAGCAGTCGCGAGGCGAGCTGTCAGCTCGTCAGAACGCTCATGCTGTTCGCGGACAAGGTACATACGGCGCTGGTCCGCGCCGATATCGGCTTTGCCGTGGGCGCGATGGGCACGGATACCGCCATCGAAACTGCCGACGGGGCTCTGACGGAGGATGACTTACGTAAAATTCCGGCCTTTGTCCGGCTCTCCAGGAGACATACGGCGTGCTGGTCAGGAACATCATTATGGCAGTTGGCATCAAGGCAGCATTTCTGGCCCTGACCATTGCCGGAATGGGGACCATGTGGATGGCGGTGTTCGTGGATGTGGGTGCAACTCTGCTTGTAGTGGCAAACGGCCTGCGCCTGTTGCGTAAGTAGCCGGATCTGCTGCCCGTCAGGTGAGTACTGCAGACAATGTCCGCTTTTCGCGCGCACCAGAACCCTCGCCACCAGAACAGCTTACAGGGCACGTTCAGGCAGGCCGGGCTTTTGTTGCGCATTATCTGCTACAACTGCGTTTTTCCCGCGAAGGGCTAGGCAGGGCTGGCGACGCCAATTTACTGCTTTCCGGCGCATGAAGTAGCTGTCCCTTGCTTCGTACCGCAGATGACAGAAAAGTTATGCTGCCATATTTCTGCACTCCTGAGCACAATGATGGCATGCTTCTGCGCATTTTTTACAGTGTTCATGCTCATGTCGGGCGCACTCATCACCACATTTCTGGCAAATTTCTGCACAAACTCTGCAGAGTTCGGGAGCAAATTCGCTTTCAAGCGACATTAAATTTGCCGTTATCCGGCAGATGCTTGCGCACTGCATGTCCAGCCTTATGCATTCACGCATCATCTCCAGCTGAGGTATGGTAGCCCTATACCTTGCGTTAAAAAAATGTTACTCATTGCAGTCAGTTAGGACTGAATTCTTGTGCTGACTCATCCTGGGTATGAGTTAGCCCTAACCATTTACAGGATGTATTTAATGCAACAGGTATACCTTTATATTCTTATCGCAAGTCTGACCATTGCCAGTCCCGGACCTGGCATACTGTTGACCCTGACAAATACACTGAATTACAGCCTTCGTAGCGCCATAGCCGGTATTGTGGGAGTGACTACCGGCATGGGTGTAATTTCTGTAGTGGCTGCCAGCAGTGTAGGAATTATTATCACGACCTCTCAGCTGGCTCTGTTAACTGTCAAATTGGCAGGCTCGCTGTATCTGGCCTACCTGGGAGTTAAACTATTCCGTTCTGTCCCCCGTACTCTGGGGAAAGATACTGATTCTCAGGCCAGGATGATTATGCCGTCGGCCAGACGAAGGTTTCATCAGGGGCTGATCGTTACATTACTTAACCCCAAACCCATCGTTTTCTTTATGGCGTTATTTCCTCAGTTTATTAATGCAGAGAAAGCTTTTGTACCTCAGTTTGCCTTGCTGTCAGCTACTTTTTGCATTCTGGTATTTTTTATCCATTTTCTTTACGGACTTTTCGCGCATATGGTTAAAAACAAAATGACGTCCGGGCGCTTTTTCGGGGTGCTAAATAAAGCCGGCGGTACAGTGTTTTTATGTTTCGCATCAGGCTTAATGATCTCTTCCGTTTATTCTTATCTTTAGTTCAATTTCAGGAATCTGGGCGGGTCGTGACAGCACTGTTATGTTAAATCCGCCAGGCTGGCAGGGTCCGGCGCGAAAAGGGCGGCAGCTGGCTTCGCTTGTGCGGCGGAACATTCCTTACCAGACTCAAAGGGTGACGGTTCCTGCTGGTTCCGGTCACAGTGAGCAGTTCTGAATCTCTCCCTGATTCACCCCGCTTTAGATGGCGGGTTTTTTTTGCCTCTTGCAGAAACCTGGAGGGTAAATCTGGTCGTGTTTCATTCATGAGTGAACAAAAAGTGTTATTTTAGATGCAATAATTAATTTTATTACTGAATGTTCACTGCGCGAAGCCGATAAATATTGAGCCCTCACCAGGGGACCTTTGATCACTGAAAAGCAGATTCTTGTTTCTGACGGCGCTTAATGCGCCGTTTTTTTGTGCTTTCCAGACGCAGCTAAAAACGTGCATCCCGCTACTGGCGGGCTTTTTGCTGGCATGCGCAACAGGGATGTTATGTTCAACGGAATAACAATACTTAGTCGCCATGAGTGAAAAGTCCGTTGTTCGCTCTAAGCGAACCAAGATTACTTGATGACGGCTGGTGCCGGAAGCGGGGGTCAGTACTCTGAACCAATCCAGATGGCGGATGGGGACGTTTGTGTTAAAAAGATGTTTCTGGGCAGTTATGCCTGAAACCTGATGGAGCAGAAATGAGAACGCAGAAGCGATGCCTGGGATATGTGGCCATAGTGGTTGATGACTATGATCGGGCAATTGAGTATTACACGGAAAAGCTGGGGTTTACCCTCGTTGAGGATACACCGCAACAGGGGAAACGCTGGGTCGTAGTTACACCTAACCCGGAAAGCGATTGCAATCTTCTTCTTGCACGCGCTTCGAATGAAAGGCAGGAAGATTTTATCGGCAATCAATGCGGCGGCAGGGTATTCCTTTTTCTCCAGACTGATGACTTCTGGCGCGACTACAACTCCATGAAATCAAAAGGTGTTGAATTCTCCCAGGAGCCTCGTGAAGAGGAGTACGGCACAGTGGTTGTATTTGAAGACCTATACGGCAACCGCTGGGATCTTTACCAGAACAAGCAAAGCTAAAACTCTCTGCCGGCTACGTCGTCCAAATGTAGCCGGGTTCCAATGTCAGGTCCGCTTTTTGCTCATAGCGGACGTTAGCTGACTACTTACGAAACCACTGTCGTAAGACCATTCAAAATTTTCGCCAACAAATTTTTTGTTGACTTCCCTAACTGTTTTCCGCTTTTGCTGAAGTCTGCCTATGCCATTTGAGTATACCTAAATGTCATAGGGTAAATCGCGCCTGAAAAAGCCTAATGTCATCACCTATATGTCATGGGGGTAATTGTCATAACCTAAATGTCATGTGTTAGTTCATCCTTAGAGCGTTCTTATGCTGATTTGATGTCGCAGATGTTTACAGCATGACGGCATAACGTTTTGCAGGTGCGATCCGTCGATTAAATCAAGAACAGAACAAATAACGCGCTTAGCGTAGGATAATTTCCGTTTTCCAAGCGGACCCCTACCGCGTTTTCACTTAAGAAATCTTCATCCGGACCGAAAAAGCAGAGGTATTAATTCAGACCTTGTATTGAGAGATGTATCCTGATTTTGCCCACTCAGGAGTGGGCATTTTTTTATGCACAGGGACCGACCAGAAATTTCCGCCATCTCAGTAAATTCACAGTCACCGTGTCTCTTGTGTTAATCGATTGCTGCATTTGCTCTGTAAGCTATTGCTGCGCCTGCATAGCGGCGATTACCGCCCACCCTTAGCGGGCCGGGGCAACTTATTATCTTATAAAAGTTTCAGTGAACCAGACTGGTATTCCGGGACCGGTTAACAGAAGCCAGAGTGCCGCTGTTAACAGATGGCCGGTGGCAGGCCGCAGGCGAGGGAGAAGGCTTGAGCAGCTTCATTATCTTCAGCAGAGGTTTGATGTGCTCTGCGCTTTGCCGGGTTTTCAGTAATCGTTGCGTATGGCTGAGCAGACATTTTATACCGCGTGCCCGCAAGATGTGTTTGTCCTCCCCGCACAGCCAGCCGGCCAGCGGCCTGAGTAAATAAGTGATGACATCTTTCGGACTGTAGTTTGTGTAAAGCTCCCACAGACAGTGGGTGCGCGTTTCATCGGTACCGGAGACAAGCTGAAAAATAAGCTCCTGCCTGCGAAATTCCCAGCCGCTGGGCCGGTAATGCCATGAATCACTGAGAAGGGTACGGATTTCGCTGAGGGTGTCACCCGATGAGGTCAGGGCACGGATAACCCGGATTTGAGCCATCTGCGGTTCGCTGTAACCTTCTCCGGAAGGCGGCGTAATCAGGGACGCGGACTGCCAGGCGTTGAGAGTGGCGGGTAAGATATCAGTCATACGGCAGGCAACAAAAGCTGAAGTAAACAAAGCAGGCATCTCCATGGTTCAGAAAGTAAGCAGATAGTGTCCCGGTATCTGACTCTGAGGATTGATCAACATCAATAAGAGTCACGCCTGCAGCTTCACCGGAAAGGGATTAAGAAAATTCCTGGGGATAGCAGGGGCAGCGGAACCACTCAACAGCAGGAGACAGAAATTTTGGTTCATTTGAAAACGCATAAATGGAGGGCGAATCAGGCAATGGAAGATGAGGTTTACGGGCATGTTACATTTAATGCTGATATGAACCAGTTATATAGTTACATCATTCAATATCTCCTCTACTAACATCCAGCACTCCACCTGACCTTCAAAGCCCCTCCTGAACCCCCCATTTTACCCCCGCGCCCCTCTCCGGCAAGCCCCCGACGCCGGACCTGAAGCCCGGTTGCCCCCACTGAACAGCCTTGGCCGCCCGGCCCGCAGGGCCGGTTATGCTGTTGCTGGTTAATGGGTGATGTAACTAATGGGTCCGGTGTCGCTGTGAGGGGTGCCGCGGGTGCTTTCTTTTGTCTTCGACCGTCAGAGTTTGTGCGCCTGAAAGGCCGCTGCTTCAACGGCGTCTGGCAGGGAATGGGGGGTTCAGCGATATGTGGGGAAGAGGGCGGCTGCGCCGCGCTACCGGCGCAGTTCAGTTGTAGGGTGATATGTGGCACCGGCTGGCACCTTCATGCCGCAAGCGGCATGCTAAAGTGGGCTAGCTTCTGCTCAAAAGCAGCACTGCTTCTACGGTACCAGCGTCAGGTCGGTTAAATCACCCTTGACTTTCCAGCGCCATCATCTGACCGCTCAGTATTTCACCATGTTTTTCAAGCGAGCTGATTTTTTCCCGCAGTGAACGCGCTTCTGATTCATGCTTTGAAGCCTGCTCACAAACGTTAGAAAAGACATTTTTGTCTTCTTTCTCTTTTTCACATGATGTCCTTTCATAGCCGGCGCTGGCGCTGGTTTCGTGTAACAAACGATATTCCTGTTCAATTTGCTTACTGTTTAAGGCCATGGCGTCACTGAGCTCTTTAAGCCTAGACTCCTTCCGCTCTGCAGCCTGCTGACGCTCCCCGCTACTGAGAGCGTTAAGCGTATTTTTCAGATCCGCATTTTCCTGCAAAACATTTTCATAACGCGCAGAGAGGGCATTCATGCTCTCTTTATAACCGGCGGACAACTCAATGGCCTTTTTGCTGATAGCGTCGTCACGGGTAGCCTGCGCTGTATCGTATCGGCTCTGTGCGATTCTAAGATCTTCCGTCAGCCGCTGGTTCTGCCAAGTCAGGCCCTCGATCCGCCCCTTCATCTCGCCCAAGGTCGTAGCATTCAGTACCGCCCATGTCGTACCGACTGACAGGAAGATCAGCGTACAGCTGCTAATGAACCATGCTGCCACAGCATGATTTCTGATTTTTTCTGGGATCCATTGGGGTTGACTGAGCATGCAGGAGGCACCTTAATTGTTTGAGAAACATAATGTACCAGACGACAGTTGACTGGAGCATTTTCACTCCGCGCTGTTACCGACCCTGCCTAATCAATGATTTTTTTCATGGATGCGCTAGCCAACAGGCGCAACAACAAACGTTTGGCTAGTGTGGATGATATTTCCTTAAGGCTTCATCCCGGGCAAGAAGTACATACGTCTGCTGGTAACGGCGGAGACACAGGCAAGAACTGACCTGCCTGTGTCCGTGTGTTTACTGCCAGTAACCGAAAAGCCTCGCCAGCAGCACACGTGGCTCTGGCGGGCTGTCAGGGGCATACGGGCAGGGCGGTTACACCATGCTACCTGCACCGTTCAGCTGAAGCGTGATATTTGGCACCAACTTATGCCTGCATGCTGCAAACGCGGCATGCAGAAGCCAACTACTTATGTTTTTTGTCATATACAGTAAATTGCAAAGCATGGCTGAAGGTCCGCTTTGTGCCAGAAGCGGACATTACAAACACAATGGGGTGTTAATCAACAGAGAGTCGCTCACTGATTTCAGATTATGGCGTAGAAGGTAAGTGACCATCCGGTCCGTTTCAGGGTAATTCGCGCGCATCCAGACGCAGTTGCAAAAACGTCAGATCAAGCCAGCGGCCGAACTTAGTGCCAACCTCTGACATCCGGCCAGCTTCAAAGAATCCCAGTTTTTTGTGTAGTGCGATTGATGCCGCATTTTCAGATTCAATGCCTGCCACCATGACGTGCTTGCCCTGTACCGCAGCCAGTCTAATAAGTTCTTGCATTAACGCAGTACCTGCCCCATACCCCGCGCGCATCCTTATGAACGTAGACGGAGTGTTCAACTGTGTGCCGGTATCCGTCCCAGGGGCGCCAGTCGCCATAAGAAGCATATCCCAGCACTGCATCCGTTTTATCCACCGCCACGATGACAGGGAAGCCAGCATCATAACGATCTCTCATCCACTTTATGCGGTTAAGAAAATCGACCTTGTTTTCATTCCAGATAGCCGTCGTATTAAGCACGGCATCATTATAAATCTCCGTAATGGTTTCAGCATCGCGTTCTGTAGCAGTACGAATAAGCATGATAGACACCCCGACGTTTATTCACTAAAGTAGACAAATCGTACACCATCTTAGTTATCTAATATGTTAGATGAAATGTCCAGTAAAGAAGATGAGCTGAACACCCGTATCGGCCAGAAAGTCCGTCAGGAAAGAGAAAAGCGGGGCTGGTCACTGACAGAGCTGGCCGAAAATTCCGGTGTCTCGCGGGCAATGATCCATAAAATTGAACGTGGAGAAAGCAGCCCAACCGCCACGCTTCTGGCACGGCTTTCAGGCGCTTTTGATATGTCCATGTCACAGCTTCTTGCCCTGACAGAGATGCGCCCGGGCACGCTCGTGAGACATAAAAACCAGGCTGTCTGGCAGGATCCAGAAACCGGTTATATCCGTCGCCACGTTTCACCGGGGCAGATCCCTGTAGACCTGGTCAGCGTTGAACTTCCTGCTCATACCGCAGTGTCCATGCCGGTCATCTCTTATCTTTCCCGACGTCAGCTTATATGGGTAATTGAGGGCAGGCTGAGGTTTGAGGAAGGAACGCATACCTTTGATATGCTCGCTGGCGATTGCCTGGAGCTTGGCGATCCCGCTGATTGTGTCTTTAGAAATGACACTGATGAAGTGTGCCGATATGCCGTGGTTGTGCTCAAGCCTGCCTGAACAAAAATTGCCGATACCCATACCATGCCGGTCATTCATAGCTGATGAACATACTATGCGGGTATCCAATTTTGAGTAACCCATGTCGGCTATGAGTCAAAAGCGGAACTAATTTGTTAGCTTAACTACCACCTCAGCATTTATAAGTTAAAAAATGAGAAGGCATAATTCGTAAAGCTAAAACGTAAAATTCAAGGAAAGAGTAAGCCATGCTTTTTGCAATAAGATTCACCGATAACCCAGCGGCATTCCATGTCAGAAAGGAACACTTCCATGCCCATGTCGAGTGGTTAAAGCAACACAACAATGTCGTCAGGGCTGCCGGTTCATTACGCAAAAAGACAATGACCAGCCAGTTGGAGCGCTATGGATAGTTGTAGCTGCTAATGAAGATGAAGCCTCAAAGGTATTCGCGACTGACCCATTCTGGGTTTTTGGACTGAGAGCCTCAGTAGAAGTTTTATCCTGGAGCCTTGCTTTTGAGGACATGCTTACTTGACCTACTTCCCATTTATTGACGCTTAGGATTGTTCGGTAAATCTCCATCAGCTATAGGGACAATCGCGAACTTCCGCTGATCGCTCATAGTGGACACTAATCTGTGCGTCAGTCCGCTTTGTGCCAGAAGCGGACGTTTCCAGCATCTGCATGCACTAATCTGTGGAGAACAGATCTCGCTGCATAGTCATGCAGGCACGCCAAAATCATCAGGAATATTTTTTCACTGTATGAACATGAGAAGGTGCACTAAACGACCCGCACGCGCCAGAAACGCGCTGAGGGGCTCTCAAGGGGCGATCAAGCCCTGTTATATTAAATTCGCCACGAAGGTGGGATCAGCCGGAAAAACGGCGCCGTTTTAACGATGACGCTTGCCTTCCTTTTGTTTTTTCGCCAGGCTGGCGCTCCGGTGCTTGGCCGGGCCACAAGAATTATAAAAAACCTGAAATCCTCATGTTCCCGCCGTACGGCGGGATTTTTTTGCCGCAAGGCGAAACTGGTCAGCCTGTGTGTACCGGTTTGCTTGTGCAGCAGAGCATTTTTCTCCAGACTCAGAGAGTGCCGGTGCCTGCTGGTCCCGGTCACAGTGAGGAATTCTGAATCTTGTCTCTGGTTCACCCCGCTCTAGATGGCGGGGTTTTTTACTCTTTCGGCCTTCTAAGGCCCGGTGAGAAGCCGCTCCCCTGTTTCCTGACGTGTACAGCGCGACAACGTGAATTAAAAAATTACCCGTGCACTAAGGCATTCTGAAAATGGCCCGATAACTGTTTTGCCCGGCACCAGGGGAATCCTGATAAAACGAGACCTTTTTCTGTCAGCACCCTGACGAGGATGCTTTTTTTGCGATGCTGTTTGCCGGGCCTGCGTTTTTTCTGTGTGAGCTGTATGGCAGACAGAGCATCCGGGCCATAAAAAAGTAATTAACTGAAAATTCTCGGTTTCCCGCCATCATGGCGGGATTTTTTTGCACTCCCGCTGGTCACTCACCGGTCGCCGGGGTGGGGTAATCTTTTGCTGTCAGCGGTTTCGCTTGCATTGATTATTTCTGTATAAAACTAAATTTACGGATAAAAACGGCTACGCTTAATGGTGTGATAACGCACATTTTTTCCGTGGAGGGGCTATGGCAGCACATCGTGGTGGGGCAGGAAACTTTGCGGAGAACCCGGAACGGGCCGCTGAAGCAGGCAGAAAAGGCGGAAAGGCCAGCGGCGGAAACTTTAAAAACAGCCCTGAGCGTGCCAGTGAGGCCGGACGCAAAGGCGGCCTGGTCAGCCGGAGAAGTCGCTCTGACAGTTCCGCTTCCTGAGCTGTTTTTTCAAAGGCAGTAAAAAGCCCGTCTCTGGCGGGCTTTTTACTGCCTTACGCAACAGGGGTGTTATGTTAAGTGCGATATGCAGGTCGAGTGACTTAGAGAAAAATAAAATTTAAGGAGTAGTAGAATTAAAAACTACGCTAAGCGGTATAAAAAATCGAATCCGAGATTATACAATGTTAAAATGGCCGCAAAAAGACACTTGAAAGCATTTTTCAGGAAAAGCTCATCTTTTAAAAATGATACTTTATGCTGCTGTCAGCTTATCTTAGGTGTTTTACAAATCCCTTTCAAACAGCAGAATTTAGAAATCATTTCATTCTGATTAAATTTTATAAATTGCTTTCGCTATTTTTTTGATTACAATATCGCTCGATTTTATAAAAAATTTAAATGGAATTATTTGTATGAAAAAAGTACTTTTGATTGCAGCAGCATCTGTTCTTTTACTTAGCGGTTGTGCCACAGTTCCTCTGGCTGATCAAAACAGTAATCTTCAAGCCAAAACTTTCCCAGCGCCAGGCCAGGGAAAATCTGGTCTGTACATCTATCGCGATAGTTTTGCAGGTAAGGCATTAAAAAAGATATTTATCTTGATGGCACTTGTGTAGGTGAGACGTCAGATAAAGTGTATTTTTATAAACAAGTAGAAGGTGATAAGTTGCATAAACTTTCTACCGAATCTGAGTTTTCGCCTAACAATTTAGAGATTTACACATCGGCAGGTAAAAATTATTACGTTCGACAATTAATAAAGATGGGTGTTTTTGTCGGAGGTGCAAAAATTGAAAATGTTCCAGAAGAAGAAGGTAGGCGTGTTGTTATGAAGAGCGAGGTTAAGCTTGCTAAGCAAGGAAATTGTGATGATTGACTCTTAATTTATTTAAAATAAATATAAGCAGGGTGGCGAAAGAAATGCAGTTAAAGAACACATCGCTTTAAGGATGTTATGTTTGATGTAAAAGTAACTTCATTCATTATGAGCGAAACGTCCGCTTTTCGCTCATAATGAATGTGACCTGCGCAACTTTCCGCTTTATGCCAGAAGCGGACATTACAATTACCCGACTGTGTTAATGAACAGTGTGCAGGTCATTTTTTCACTCATGCCAATAAACAGATGAGTACTACAATATATCACGTTTATCCGTAACCATCGCACACATTGAGATGGTTTACGCATATGTTCAACATCTTTGACCGATGAAAAATTATATGTATGCGCCTAACTGTAGCTAAATATTAATATTGCATATTATCTTATAATCTGTGCAATAAACATGTCAATATGATGACATTTTTCCAACATGTTTTGATATGAAACAGTCGAACCTTAAAGCCGCTCGCCGAGGAATAGTTTTAAGTAGCGTCCATACATTAGCGCACTTTATAAATTTCTCATTTTTCTACAAAAGAGCCTTTTTGTCGCCCGTATTTCCTCGCACTTCTAATCATTTAAAAAAATCGCAACCAAGACTTTAGTAGAGTGTCATGTTGTTAATTAAGAAAATAGCTAATTGCATGCACTATATTTTGGATATTATAATCATTTCATATATCCTACTCACACGCTTATTCACGAACATGAATAATAGACTAACTGGGCTAGATCTTCTTCGCTCAATCATCATGATTTTCGGCCCCACATTTCATGCTTCTATGCTCTACAGTGGCGCATGGGGATTTGATTACTCATTAAACCAGAATGAATGGGTCGTAGATGTTCTAAATTTAACACACCCTTTCAGGATGGAGCTGTTTTTTATCATTTCCGGTTTTTTTTCAGCGATTTTGATAAAGCGAAAGGGTGCCAGCCACTTTATCTCAAGCCGAAAAAAAAGGTTAATACGGCCTACATTGCTGGCTTTAGTCATAACCTTACCTTTGATAGCCTTGGAAATGTATTTCCTTTTCGATGATAAAGAATTACGTGATTATCTTAGTTATAAACACCTCTGGTTTCTCATTGTCCTTTCTCAGATAAGCATGCTCTTGATGCTTGCGCCGGAAAAGATAAACAGGTTTGCATCTTATATTGCAGAAAAGCTCGATAGGTTAAGGTGGTCGTTTGTTTTTTTCTTGCTGTTTTTAGTCGTATGTTTATCTGTTGCTGTCAGTAAAGTCGTTAATATTCTGCTACCAGAATCTGTATTAAGTGTAAGTCAAATAATTCCAACCATACAATACACCCCTTTTTTTTCTTCATAGGAATGTTGCTGTTTTTTATTAAAAAGGATATTAATAAAAACGAGGCGATGGTTTTGTCAGCGATTTATCTTTTGTGGTACTCTGTTAGCGTTATGTTTAAAGGTGAGTACAAAATCACCATGAGCTTATGTCAGGTATTTGCTGTGATCGCCCTATGCCTGGCATTATTTTATACCTTTAAGAATCTAAATATAAAAGAAAATAAAACCATTACAGCTTTATCAAAGCTCGCCCTGCCCTTTTATTTAACGCATTTACCTATTTTAATCTTCCTTGGATGGATATGGAGTAAATCGGGAATCTCAAGAGATCCTCTTTTATTCTTAACTTATGTAATCGTACTAAACATCATTTTTAGCTTTGCAGCGTCTATTCTCATCAGGAAAAGCCAAAAGATGTCAATTTTCTTGGGGTTAGCATAACTTTATGAAATCTGACTGACCGCAGCTAAATCTTCTTCAAGCTCTTCCAAGCATACATAATATAGATTGATTGTGGGCACTCAGATACTCGTAAATAAGTGCTCTTTTTTAGGTCCGACGTCTGCTTTTCGCTCATAGCGGACATAAGCCTCTATGCAGGTCCGCTTTGTGCCAGAAGCGGACGGTTTCACCTCACGCAAATTCGATGGGTGTGCTTTAGAACTCATGTTAAATACGACTTTTTATGCAGATGTGAAAAAGCCGCCAAGTGGCGGCTTTTTTGTACGTATCCTAAAGCAGTAAGGTTATTCAACCTCTGAGATTTCATACTCTCTAGCGATCGCGCTGGTTTCTTTTCCCCAGACTGAAGCCCTGGTTCTTTTCTGATGAGCGTCAAAGGTAGCCTGATTTGTAAAAAGCTCTTCAACTTTCCAGATCAGAGGATTCGTCGTTTCCGTAACCTTAAATGACACGCATCCGGTCTCTTCCCTTGTCAGTTCCTTGTGTTCAGGAAGGTACTGGCGGACAAGCTCCGCCTCTTCCGCACTTTTACACACCAAACGGCCAGTCAGCTTAATCATTATCATCCCTTTTTTTCATGAAGTTTTATCGGTTTTTCCAATGATGAACCTACACCAAATAGTCGGACTAAAGAAACCGCTAAGTATCGGCAACGCTACATAACCGCTTCCTGCTCGTTACCTCTGGGGCGCGGTAGGGATGTTATGTTCAGCAGGGTGAAGAAACTCGGTCGTCATCAGTTAAACGTCCGCTCCTCGCTCAAAGCGGACCTTACGCCCGGCCCCGTCCGCTCTGTGCCAGAAGCGGACGCATAGTATGTTTATAGGGTACAGATATGGGAGGTAGAAGCGCGTAGAACCCCATTCATGAGAATGTCATTTTTACCTGGCATATTGAGTGCTTAGTCCTCCACTGGTTTCGTAGCTTTTTTGAATGACGTTGTGCGGATATTGCTTCAGCTAAAGATAAAGGGCGTCAGGATACAGTCGTGTTCTTTCCTGTACGTAATGACTGAGGGGGAATACCATACCCTCGCATAAAAACATCACGCATATGGCGGCGATCCCTGAAACCTGACTCCCTTGCAATCACGTCCAGCGAAAGTCGGCTCTGTTCAATCATCAGTCGCGCGCCTTCAAGCCGCAACCGCTCAATTACCCGGGCCGGAGATTTCCCCATCTCATTCAGAAACAGTCGATTAAGCTGACGGGTACTTACATGTACCGCATCAGCAAGATGTTCAACTGACAACGTTTTGTTGAGATTTTGCCGCACATATTCCAGCGCTATCTGTAAGCGGTCGCTTTTAGGCGACAATGCAAGCAATTCAGAATGCTGGCGCTGGCCACCCGAACGGCGCTGATTCATCACCATACGATGCGCGATATTACGGGCAAGTTCTGTCCCATGGTCCTTTTCAACCATGGCCAGCACCATATCTAACCCGGCCGTCATGCCGGCTGAGGTCCAGATTCGATCATCAATGATGTATATCAAATCGTCTTCAGTCCTGATTGCCGGGTGCAGAACCTTCATGCTGTGCGCATGTGCCCAGTGAGTAGTAGCACGTCTTTCACTCAGCAATCCCGCCTGTGCAAGCACAAAAGCTCCGGTACAGATACCTGCAACACGCCGTGCGTGACTGGTCTGGTTTTGTAAAAAGTTTATTATGCCATCTGTGGCAGGCAGTTTCGTTGGCATAAGCACACCACCAACAAGCCACGTATCAGCTGCCGCTTCGTCAGTGAGCCTCCTAGTGATGATGCTGAATCCATAAGAGGAATTGACCTCTCCGCCGGCCTCTGAATATACCGTGCAACTGTAAAAAGTTTCGCCCAACACCAGATTGGCAAATTCAAAAATCGTTAGTGTCGATAACGCAAGGGACTGGAATTGCTCGGCGATGATAAGCCCTACCCGGTGCATTCAACTTCCTTCTTTTTAATCAAGATTAAGTGATTCTGACTCAGTTTCGCAGCACCTCAACAAACTGGATGCTTTCACCCTGTCAGGAATAACCAATAATCCATCAAAGACAATAAGTGAACAATCAGAATTCAGGATGTCCCGGCCTGATATCCGAATATTAAGCGTAATGACGAGGCCGGGTTGCTGAAGACATTGATACCTCATGCAGCAGAAAAATGTCTGAAATTGTACCCTTCTGCGTCCGTTTTTTTGCCGCTCCTTCCCGTAATCTCAACTCATCCGACACATAATATCGAGGTGAGTAAAATGAACAAATCTTCAAAAGGAACGGCCGTTGTAACGGGTGCGTCAACCGGTATGGGCGCTATTTATGCAGCCCGTCTGGCCAGAATGGGTTATGACCTGATGATTGTTGCCCGCAATCATAACCGGCTTAATCAGATGGCCAGTCACATTACTGCTGACACCGAGCGTAATGTAGAAGTCGTGGCTGCGGATCTGAACGATTCACAACAACTGGCTGCCCTCGAAGAAAAACTACGTAATGACGCCAGCATAACGTTGCTGGTCAATAACGCAGGCGTTGGCACCCACACTTCTCTTATAGACAGTAATGTTGAGCAGATGACCACGATGATCAATCTCAACGTAACCGCCCTCACCCGGCTGACTTATGCCGTCGTTCCTGGTTTTATAAACCGCGGAAAAGGGGCAATTATCAACATTGCCTCTATTGTCGGAATAGCACCTGAAATCTTAAACGGCGTTTACGGCGGCAGTAAAGCTTATGTGCTGGCGTTTACCCAGTCATTACATCGCGAATTAGCTGATAAAGGCATTCAGGTTCAGGCAGTGCTGCCCAGTGCTACTGCAACACCATTCTGGGAAAACGGCGGTCTGCCGTTAAGCCAGCTTGACCCGGGTATTGTTATGCAGGCAGAGGATATGGTTGATGCGGCTCTTGCCGGTTTCCAGCTTGGTGAGCTGATTACCATTCCTTCCCTGCATGACGAAAGCCGTCTGCAAAGCTGGGAACAGGCGCGTCAGGCAATTATTGAAGACTTTTCCCACAACGTGCCCGCAACTCGTTATCAGTCTTCCTCTTCAAAAATTTAAGGCGAGCGAAAGAGGCCAAAATGAATCGTTTATATTCAGCCCCGGAAAGCGAGGCAAGTGGCAAAGCTGCGGCGCTTTTCAAAAGCATCAGACAGGCAGTGGGCAAGGTTCCGAACGCGTATCTTACCATCGGCAGCAATGCGCCCGATCTTCTTGAACAGAATTTACAGCTAAATGCGGTTCTGGGAAAAAGCAGCCTTACCGCGCGCGAACGTGAAGCCATTAACCTCGCTGTCAGTGAAGAAAGCGGCTGTGATTACTGCCTTGCCGCGCATACCCCACTCGCAGTAAAAGCGGGTTACAGTGAAGCCCAGACGCTGGAATTAAGGCAGGGGTTCCTGGTTGACGATGCACGTATTGATGCACTGGTTAAATTTGTACAACTGCTGGTCTCAGCACGTGGAACGTTATCAGCTCAACATGTCAGTGCATTTAAAGATGCCGGATTTACGGATTCGCAGATTGTTGAAACCATCGGGGTGGTTACCGCGATTTTATTTACCAACATGATTAATCGCGTGAATGACACTGAAATAGATTTCGCTCCCGTCAAAGCCATTTGATTTATACCGCCCTGAACACACGTTGTTCTGTTCAGGGTTTGAAATCTAGCTTATGTGTTCTCTGAATAAGCGCCCGTTTCATTTTAAATTCTGCAACGGGCTATAACCCTTATTGTTTATCCAGGAAAAAGATAATGAAAACCAGATTGAGTGTCAGTGCATTGCTGTTAGCGACCCAGGTTACCGCTGCATGGGCCGGTCCTGCTGAAAATAAACCGGAACCCACTGCCGGGGTAGCATCATTTCTCAAGGTGCTGAACAGCAGCGGCGGGAAGCCGATGGAACAGCTGACACCGGAAGAAGCACGTAATGTACTGGTCTCTGCTCAAAAAGGCGTGGAGCTTCCTCCGGCGCATGTATCGGAGAAAACCATTACTGTTCTGGGCAAGCCTCTGAAACTGACCATCGTAAAACCTGAAAATGCACAAGACCCTATGCTGCCTGTTTTCATGTTTTTCCATGGGGGCGGCTGGGTGCTGGGCGATTATCCGACACATGAGCGTCTGGTGCGGGATATTGTTAACGCATCGGGCGCTGCGGCTGTTTTCGTGAATTACGATCCGTCTCCAGAATCCCATTATCCCGTTGCGATTACACAGGCTTATGAGGCCACAAAATGGGTTGCTGAGCACGGCTCAGAAATCGGCGTAGACGGGAAGCGCCTGGCGCTGGTGGGAAACAGCGTCGGAGGAAACATGGTAGCTGCCGTAGCGCTCCAGGCAAAACAGTTTAAAACACCCGCTATTCGTTACGATATAATGCTGTGGCCGGTAACGGACGCACATTTTGATACAGCCTCATATCATGAATTCGCCGACGGCTATTTTCTTACCCGGAATATGATGAAATGGTTCTGGGATAATTACACCACCTCCGAAAAGGATCGAAATAATATTCTCGCTTCTCCTTTGCGGGCAAGCGCTGAGCAGCTTAAGGGATTGCCACCAACCCTTATCCAGACGGCTGAACTGGATGTGCTGCGCGATGAAGGCGAAGCTTTTGGACGCAAGCTTGATCACGCTGGTGTACCGGTTACCGTTACGCGTTATAACGGTTTGATTCATGACTATGGCCTGCTAAATGCCCTGAGCAAAGAGCCTGCGGTAATAACAGCCATTAACCAGGCGGCAGCCCAGCTCAGAACACATTTACAGTAACCGAGCCGGCCAGTCAGGAAGACTGGCCCCTGTTCAGAGCAGCCATGTTGGCTCCCCGATAAAGGTGGAACAAAACCATCTTGTGGGAAGCAGTACTAGCTTTCCCCGGGGTGGAGCACACAGCTTCAGACCTTCTGTCAGGCTCCGGGCATTAAGGTTCCGGTCAGATTAGAACGGCGGTACATTCCACATGTTTAAATGTCCTTGAGTTACTCAGTATCAGCGAAACAGACTCAACCCCCCTCAACGTATTCTCATGATTAATCGCGCTGAGTCATATAAGCGACGGGTAAGAGCGCCAGTAAATTAGAGACTGGCACATTTAAAGTTTCAGTTAGCTGGTAAGTAAAGGCAGCGACGGTTTTATAGCCTTTTACAGCGGAGAGCATTATGAACCATTATCAGGCAGCGATTATCGGATTTGGTAAAGCAGGTAAAACGCTGGCCGCCGCCCTGGGGCGTGCCGGCTGGCGCGTGGCGATCATTGAGAAATCAAAAAGATGTACGGCGGCACCTGTATTAATGTTGGCTGTATTCCCACCAAGGCGCTGGTGCACGATGCGCAAACCTCTGTCGATTTCAGTGAGGCGATGCAGCGCAAAGCCTCTGTAGTAGAGTTTTTGCGTGAAAAAAATTATCTGAATCTGGCTAATATCGCACAGGTCGAGGTGATTGATGGTCATGCGGAGTTCATTGACCCTCAGACGCTGAAAATCACGACTGAGCAGGGCAGCAGTCAGCTCAGTGCCGATCGCATTTTCATTAATACCGGCGCCGAAGCTGTTTTCCCGCAGATTGAAGGTTTGATACACGGGCCACGCATTGTCGACAGTACCGGCATTCTGAATTTATCCAGCCTGCCAAAACGCCTGGCCATTCTTGGTGGAGGCTATATTGGCGTCGAGTTCGCATCTGTGTTTGCCAGCTTCGGCAGTGAGGTCACCTTATTTGAGACGTCATCGCAATTTCTGGCACGTGAGGATGCTGATATCAGCGCGGCCATAAAAACTGTTCTCCAGGATCAGGGCGTAAAAATTGAGCTGAACACCACGGTGCAGTCGGTTACCAGCGGCAATAACAGCGTTACGCTCCACACTGGTCACGGCGATCGTCAGGCAGATGTCTTGCTGGTGGCAACCGGGCGCCGCCCGGCGACGCGAGCACTGAAGCTGGAAAATGCTGATGTAACAACGGATACGCGCGGTGCAATCACGGTTGATAAGTATCTGAAAACGTCAGTGGATCACATATGGGCGCTGGGTGATGTCACCGGCGGCCCGCAGTTTACCTACATTTCGCTGGACGATTTCCGCATTGTGCACGATCAGCTGCTGGGTAAAGGAATGCGAACCACAGACGATCGCGTGAATATACCTTATTCCGTATTTATGACGCCTACGCTGTCGCGTATCGGACTCACGGAAGCGCAGGCGCGTGAACAGGGCAGGAATTTTCAGGTGGTATCGTTGCCGGTGGCGGCAATTCCACGTGCACGCGTCATAAACGATACGCGAGGCACCCTCAAGGCGCTGGTAGACAATGACAGCAAGAAAATTCTTGGCATGGCGCTGCTGGCAGCAGACTCTCATGAGGTGATCAATATTGTGAAAACCGTCATGGATGCGGGCTTGCCGTACACAGTACTGCGGGATCAAATCTTCACTCACCCGACCATAGGTGAATCGTTAAACGATCTGTTTGCTTTAATAAAATAAGCGTGAACAAAACGCCCGGGCAGGCCGCCTGACATATGTAATCTTTTCAGAACGCGCCTGCCCGGGCGTTTTAGTGCCTGGTTCATTACAGGCAGCCGGACGGCGACCGTTATTCGACTCTATAGCTATTACTCCCAGGGTTCGATGACATAATGTCTGCTTTTCGCTCAGAGCGGACCTTGCCCCATGCGCATGTCCGCTTTGTGCCAGAAGCAGACATGTTCTGATTCAAAATATTTAAGCTTGTTTAAGAGGCGTGAAAGTCTTCTGCAACATCTGAAAAGTACCTGAGCAACCGGGTGTCTCTGGCAGGCATACGTGCATGAGCGGGTGTAATCAGGCCCATAAGTAAAAAGCGACCGCTATCCCACATGTGCTCGGTATAAACGAGATAGTGATCAGAGGTTCGGTTATAGTTTTGCTGTCTGGCGTTCCAGGTCAGCTGAAAGTGCAGATTGACGTGAATATGCTGAACGTTCGCCTCAACCGCGAACGGTGGAAAGTCAAAGGGTGCATCCCGACCAAGCAGGTCTGAAGGCGCGCCAGTTGATTTATAAGTAATGAATTCTGCTTTGAGCTGGTTTTCGAGGTCAGGGTAAACGGCAAACGTGGGCTCAAAAAATTCATCCCACGTAACCTGGCTGTAGTCAGCCGTTAATGCCATTTAGCAGCGGCCTTATTGCCCGTGTCCAGCAGATGGTTCATGCCAGAAAAGCTGACGTCTGAATCACGCACATCGGTAGTGCGGATAAGCTGGTCTATAAGGCTGAGGTAATTTTTGGTCGCAATGCTGACCATTTTGATGGCCCTGACGAACGCAAACTCAACAGTATGTTTGTCGTAAGACATGATAATGTCTTTTTCGGGCAACATCAGGACGAAAGATTCAGCAATGCCGGCGACATGAACAGTCTGGCTCTGGATTTCTTTAGCTGTTTTAACTGCGCCTTCAAAATCATTATCAGCATAACGGGAAAGTTCGACGCGGCTGTCGCGCAGGTCCCCGGCCAGGGCATTAAGCGCTGCGGTTAGATCTTCAATGTCGGTTTTGTTGACTCTGGCACCCATCTCAAAAACCCGCTCTACAATCGTAGGCTGGCACGCAACCGCTTTTGGTTGCGGCTGGATACTGGCAAGTACCAGCGCCACTGCTGCCTGCAAATGCTGGATTTTAAATTTCACGACAGACTCCATTATCGTCAGTTCACGACGAGGCGCGGTATTCTACTACTGAACCTGACTATAAGCTAAAAATAGTTTGTTGCATATGCGATACGTTAGTCAGAGCGAGACAGACAGAAGGACCGCAACAGCGATGCACCTTTAAGCCAAAAAACCGTTTCCCTGGGTGCGCCGCACTGAATGACCGAGGCGCTTCGGCAGGCGATATTCTGTTAAATCTGAATGTAATAAATAACGGTTTCAGGGCTTTTCCCTTCAGCGAGGTGGTGGCTACCGGAGATGGCTACTGCCTCGTATGGCCTCGGAAACTGCGTAACAGAAGCATAATAAACAGATTCTGAACTGACTCAGGTTTAATGTTCGTGGCTTTCTCGAAAACTCACTCAATCATTTGAAATTATTTAAATTTAACGCGGAATAACCTGATCCTACATCTCTTGTAAGGTATGCAGAATAGCAGCATCGCTTCCCCGGGAAGTCGCTCCAGACATTGAGTGGCTACTTAAGCAAGGCCATCAATATGGCACTGGCGCAAAGCTGGCCGGCAAGCTCGACTATCTGTGGCAATCCTGCTCCGGCATACTTACTGAACAAAACGATCTCCAGCGCCTCATCTGTATAATTGAAGCCTCGAAGGACATGGACTGGATATACTGGTTGCTCTCTGACAAAGAACGGTCAGGACGTGATGCCATAAGCCTGAATCCCGGTGTTAACGGTATTTATATCCCGCAAACAAGCCTGGCCGCGGCGTTTGATGCTGAGAGCTGTCTGGTAAATCCGCTGATGGCGCGCCTTACAGGAAGCGTAGCTGGTCTTAAACAGCTTTTTGACCGCTGTGGATGGAAGTTTGTCACAGAGCGTAATGATGAGCTGAAAAACCTTTTTACGCTAATTACTGAAAATAAAAGATAAATCAGTGTCTGCACAAAATAAGTCGGGCTGAAAAATATCTGGAACTGGTCAATAAAACATCATTTGCTGATTGCAGTGGATATCATATAAATAAGAGAGCAGCGCACATGGATAGCCGAAGCAACCGTTTTCTGTTACGGCGTAACATTTGTATGAAAATAAGGTGCGCATAAAGTAGCAGTTAAACGCACTGATACCTTTAGCCACTGCTCACCGGCGGGCAAAATGGCATTTGCCGCCACAGACATGCTTTAGGGTCCCCGCTAAGTAGCCACCGCTACATATTTTTTTTCAGTCGCTGGCATTAAGTTGTCAGAGAACCTTATGGTCCTGAAAAAACATCTGAAGCCAGACGATATTGCTCATTTCCGGGTTCCTGGCCAGTAGCCACTGTCCTGGCGCACAAATTTGGCTGAGTTCAGCCAAAACTCACAGACGACGCTACGTAAATTCTGAGAGAAAAACAGAGGATTACCCCGCCAGAATTCACGTATCGCTGCCCGTTTTGCGTACAGAGATTGTCAGACTGGACAGAATTCTTCTACTGCAAGGATCCTGCAGTAAATCCTGACTTTATATAAACATAATTATATAAAGTTGGAAAAATTTCAAGTCTGCTAAATCGCTAAGTGTCATTGAGAGTCAATACCTTATGTTCATGAATTTCAATGAAAAAGGAATTTGAAATAGAAAAGAATATCGATTTGAGTTTAAAAAATATCTTTAACATTCCTAATCATTTTTTTGTTAACATTATCAGTATTTTATATAAGATAAGTCTGAATTATCTTACTTTTAGAGACCAAAATGTCTGATAAAACCATTGAATTTTTATATGAATCTATTAATGATACACAAGCAACAATTAGAGCCATTGACGTAAAAATTGGATTTTTGTTTGTTATAGTTTTTTTACCTCTAGCTGCTATAAGTGAAATAACTGCTGGAGCAAAACAACTTTGGGCATTAAACGTTTATTATGACTTTGCTCTGATTGCTACTACATTAGCATGGGTGCTTTCTATAGCTTTTCTTTTTAGTTGTGTTAAGGCACTTAACAAGATTGACAAACATATTACTGGAAACCAGCCTCTAGATATCTTTTATTCAGGAGGTGTTGAACCAATTTACTTTTTATCTCTTATGAAATCAAAAGATATACGTTCTAAATTAAAAATTGAGGAGTATATTTCACAACTCCCCAAAACAGATAGTGACTTGATAAATCATTTATCTTTTGAAAAAATGAAAGTGTCATTAATTAGAGAATTTAAATCTTGCAAGTCACGGATGTGCACTAATTTAATCCTTATATGGCTTAGCTTGGGGGTTGTATTATCAATATGTCTTAAATATGGAGTTTAATAAAAAATATGACCAGCGATGAAATTAAAAAAATATCCTTACTTATTAATGGCTCTTTAGATAAGGCAGAGTATCATTGGCAGAATGGTGGTTATCAGTTAATGTTAGAAAGCAGCGAGAGCCGCGATTTAATAAAAGCAAACGCACAGGATGAAGCCATATCCAGAATACCCGGGCATAACATTGTAAGATCTAATGAAACGATAATTGATGAATTTGTAGCTATGGTCGTAGATATGAGGGATTCAACTCAGCATTTAATGTGTGCGACAGCAAAAGATAGGGGGATATTTCCGAGTTACAACGAGTTTTTTATGAAACATCAGCACTTTTACCAGCACTTGAAGCAACTGTAAATTTGTCTAAAGGCTCAGTAACAGAGTACTTAGGAGATGGCATATTAGCTTTTTTCGCTGTGATAAAGATAATCCTGAACAAGCAATCTATTCCGCACATGCTGCGGCAAAAAACTGTTTAGAAAAGACTCGGGAATTAGTAAACGCGGCTCTAAAAGAAAGATATAATCTTGAACCCATGGATATTGGGATTGGATTAGCTAAAAGTCAGGCAATTATATCCTTAGCAGGATTAAAGGATGCACCACATCCTAAAGCTTTCGGAAAATGCGTCTTCAGAGCAACTAAGCTTTCAAGTGGTCGCAATATAATTTACATAGATGAAAACTTAGAGGCTTCATGGCCAACAGCAAAAGGTGGGAAATTAAAGTTCATCAAAAAAGCCACAGATATTAAAGGCGTGACCGCATTTTCAATTGAAAGAAATAAATTTTAATTTATTAAAAATGGATAATATGGAGTTCCTATGAGGAGTGGTAAAAGAAGCATAATTGAGCCTTTATCCCCGATTATTATCCCAGAAGTTAGATCTTACTGGGCCACACACTCTTCTACAGCATTTTGAAATGTATAGACCAGCATAAAAACCTTCAATACTCTCCTATTAAATTAACGGGATATCCGGACTGGTCTATGGCAATATTGAGAGGATCTCTTCCCGTTAATTTTTTTAGTATAATACAGAATCATATAAATAACTGGGGTGTACAATACTTCTTTACTAGCTTTTTTAATCAAAAATTAGGTGGCCATATAATAGTTGAACTTTTAGAAAGACTTGAAGATTCATATGGGGTGTGCTTTAGTAAAAACCTTGATGAATTCAGTTTCTTTGTTTCAGGGAATGATAGCACTCTCAGCTATAAATTGAGAGAAAGGTTCAGTACAACCTTTCCAGAATTCACTAAGCAGTATGATCCCACCTCATTGATAAATTATTCAGATTTATGCCTTATTGTTGAAAGTTCAATAGCAGAAGAAAAGGTTGCTATTTTCGGTGAGGTTGAAGGATTGCATGGCAACCAACTAAATTTAAGCTCGTACTGGAATAAGAAAAATGACTTGTGTGTTTTTGGCATAGGTGTTGTCGATGGAGAAGGTAGTGGCGTTTTTTTTAAAGAGTTAGAACACAAAGGTGTACATAAAGTTGTATTGCAATTTGAACGCTCGCATTATGTAGTCAAAGACTTCACTACAGTTTTAAATTACTACAATCATTTATTTCTTAATGGGCCTCGTGCTTATTTTCAACAGGTTAATGAAGAATTCGATTACTTCCTCAACTATCTTAGAAATAATTGGGGACCCCAATAGACTTGGTGTTTTCCTATCTCGAAAAATATATCGATGGGGGGATCTTGTTGGATACAACGATGGAGGCATTGCAATAATTACAGATTTGCACGCCTAAACATCTTAAAAGAATTTACGGGATGTTTACTTCTTAACTCAGTATCAACTTATGACATATTTTCAAAAGCTTGAGATAATGTCCATAAGAGGCAAACTAATGCCAAGAGTTAAGCCAAAAATGGTCAAGCCTAGGGACTGTTCAGTGCGCACTCACGCCTTTAATTTAACATAAATAGCAAAATGCGATTTTACAGTAGTAACCCTTCTGAACTCCTTTCACAAAACCTGACGAAAATTCATTATACTGAGCCGGACCGACATACAAGGTTATGGTTTGGGTTGTGCAAGATTTGGAAGCCTTGAGGCGGCTGCGCGGCATCAACGGAGATCCGGTCACGGCCTCATTCAGTGCGTTCATGCTCTTCTGCTACAGCATAAAGCTGTACGCCTTTTCAAACCTACTTTGCACCAGGTGCAGCCAGTTCTGTGGCATTATCGCGGACGTGGCGCAAGATATTTATATTTGCTGGGGCCCTGGCATGGACGCTACCAAGCCAATCAGTGGTCAATCATGCGCGTGAAAACGAGATCGACGTTGGAGAATTATCTGACAATAGCAGAGGACTGGAACATGATCCCTGCAAGTTCTATCCGGTTGTTGCAACACAACCAGCGTCTGGTCTGCTATACCCCCTTCACCAGCCGTTTTTTCTGCTATCAAATTACCCTCGATCTCCAAAACAAAAGTTATTGCAACAATCAGCACATATTAATATAGAGTTTCTCATTGCATCCCAAAATGGGTAGACGGTGAGCGGGGCCTTTTCTTTTGAGTCCTGTCGCAAAAAACATAATACATTAAGCCGTCTGGCTTCCTTAATTTTATAATACTTTCATAGCATTATAAATAATGGTAATTAAAGTTTTCAATCTCAACACCAGATTCAATTTTTTTGAATTTAGATTCATATTTAACCCATTGTCTCCTTACTCCTAATGAGAAAACATGGAAAAAAAGGAGACAATGATGACACTCACTAACTTCACATTCATTATCGAAAAATGCCGCCAGTTAACTACGCCAGAGCTTTCGGATGCACTGGATTACTTTTCTCTTCCGGGCTCACTACTGGGCATAAAACACGTAGCGGGAAAAAAACCATTGTTGGTCGTGCATGGACTGTGCGCTACGTCACAATTGATAACGATCAACCGGGCACCGTTGGCGATTTTATCGATCAGGTCAGTCCGGGAGACGTTGTCGTTATTGATAACGCTGGCCGTCAGGATTGCACCGTCTGGGGCGGAATTTTGAGCCAGTTAGCAATGCATAAAGGGATTGCCGGCACGGTAATCAATGGTGTCTGCCGAGATACTGCACAAGCGAACGATGCCGGTTATCCGCTGTATGCCTTGGGTAACTATATGCGCACAGGTAAAGATCGCGTACAGGTCGCCGCTTTATGCGAACCTATCTCTGTCGGCGGTGTGCTGATTAAACCAGGCGATCTGGTGGTTGCTGATATTGATGGCGTGGTGGTTATCGCTGAGAAACATATTGACGCAGTGGTGGACCGGGCTTTTTCAATGCAAAAAATTGAGCATGAAATTATCAAAGATGTCTTAAATGGAATGACGATCACCGAGGCGCGTAAAAAGCACAATTATCACCTGCTGCAGCGCAACCCGAGTAAATAAAACCACCTTAGCCAAAACTATGAGCATTTAATCATGAATAATACTGTTCCTTTGTCTTCAGAAACTATCGATCTATTAAAACAACTTGGGGCAGCCACAATATATGAAGCACAAGGTGCGTTTGGCGCCCTTGATTCAGGAGTTAAACCGCTCAGCCCGACGATGAAATTAGTAGGTCCGGCATTTACCCTCGATATGCGTCCTGGCGACAATCTTCTGATCCATTACGCTCTGCTGCATGCCCGGCCCGGAGACGTGCTGGTCATTGACTGCAAGGGCTTTATGGAAGCAGGTGTCTGGGGTGATGTTCTCACCACACAGGCCATGACGCTGGGGCTGGCGGGAATACTGGTAAACGGTGCTGTAAGGGACGCACAGGCAATAATTGATCTACAATTCCCGACTTTTGCCCGAGGTTTGTCTATTAAAGGCACGGGTAAACATCAGCCGGGCGTAATCAATGTTCCGGTGACCATCGACGGTTGCGTTATTCACCCCGGCGATATTGTAATTGGTGACAGAGATGGCGTCGTTATTGTACCGCCTGCCAATCTGGAAAATGCGCTTGTCCAATCTTTAGCCCGCGAAGAAAAAGAAACCACCTTCAAAGCTGCAATTAAAGATGGCGCTACCACCGCAGAATTAATGCAATTAGCCGAAACTTTCCAGCGTTTTCATTTAAATTAAGGAAAAATAAATGAGTGCACCTGTAGAACTCACTTCAGTTCAGCATAAATCGACCCACCATCGTTGGTGGGTCGCTGCCCTGTTTTTCCTGATCTACACGGTTGCAGCAGCAGACCGTGCGAATCTGGGTGTGGCGTTACCCTTTATCCGTAAAGAGTTCACCATGAGCAATGCGGAAGCAGGCGCGCTGGCCAGTCTGTTTCTTATCGCCTATGCACTGGTGCAGATACCTTCTGCCTGGCTAATTTCTCGATTTGGCGTGCGTAACGTCTTTACCACCTCCATGGTGTTGACCTCAGTGGCAACCGCCTTGACCGGCATGGTAGGTTCCATTTTGCATCTGAAAATGTGTAGAATGTTGCTGGGCGTTGCTGAAGGCCCGCTGCCAATTGGCGTGACGTCTACCATTAATAGCTGGTTTCCTTCGCGTGAGAAAGGCATCGCATCGGGCATTTTCTCTCTTCAGTTAAACTCGGTCCGGTGCTGACGCCAATCATTGGCTCACTGATAATTACCCACTGGGGGTGGAAAGAAATTTTTTATTCTTCGCCCTGCCTGGCCTCCTTTTGCCGGTACTGTGGTATTTCTTCGTAGCTGACAAACCAGAAAATTCACGCTTTACCAATGCAGCGGAAGTCGATCTGATTAATGAAAAAATAGAGGATGGAAATCATAAAAATGTGCCTGACAAGTATAAAAGAATCGCCTTGCTGGATACCTTTATTCGTGTTCGACCGGTCAAATCGCTGGTGAGCAGCAGACAGATCTACCGCTCCTGGAATGTATGGGGATGTAGCCTCGGCTATTGTTTTCAGCTCGGTATTTCCAGCCTGTTGCTGGCATGGATACCAACCTATCTGCTGACCGAAAAACAGTTCTCGATAATGGGCATGGGCTTTGTCGCAGCAGCACCATGGGTCGGCGCGGTATTAGGTAATATCTTGGGCGGTATCCTTTCCGATAAAGTTCTCAGAAAACGTCGAAAACCCGGCATGCTTATATCAGCTGTTTCGACCTCGTTAATGATGCTGTTTCTGATTTATATTCCTGCGAACCCCATTATTTGCGCATTACTATTGTTTCTTACCGGCTTGCTGTTGAGCATTGGTTTCTCAGCATATATGGTCTATCCGATGTCATTTATTGAAAGGAAGCATTTCCCCACCGCCAACGCCATCGTGAATATGGGCGGGCAACTTGGCGGAGCGGCGACGCCCTTTATTGGTGGTTTGATTCTGGACTATAATGGCTGGAATTCTGTTTTTGTCTTTATGTCTGTCATATCTATTCTCACATTTATTATTGTGCTAACTATTGATGAGCCGATGAAAACGACATGAATTAAGCCACAACGTTCTTTAATACCTCAATAAATTCTTTAATATAATTACCGCTGCTGTCTGGATTGCTGATGGCGTAAATATAGCTATTGACTTTAAAGTCCTCTATAGGGACAAAGAGAATATCCTTGCGATTATCAGGGATGGCTGACTTTCCAATTAACGTCACGCCTAACCCTGCGCCTACCAGCGCCAGTGCGGTATGGATTTCTATCGCGCGATGTGAAATTATCGGCCTACACTGATGAGAGGTAAAATAATGCAGTATTTTCTGAGAAAAACTGCTCCTGTCGTCTTTTGGATAACTGATAAACGGAGAATGGCAGAAATCCTGTAGCGTTAAAAAGGACTTCTTCGCCAAATAATGATCGCGGGGATCGCGGCAAATAAAGGATCAATCAAAATAAGTTGATGGTTTAAATTTTCCGGTACGATACAATCACCACTGAACTCGCGTGTAATACCTATATCAATGGTTTGATCAAGTATCATCTCCGGCTGATATTCTGACAATACTTCTGTAAGGTTCAGCGTAATATGATTATAATTTTCCGAAAATGTTTTTATAGATTCCGGTAATATATTAATCATAATCGAACGCGTAAAGGCAATGTTTAATACCGTGTCGGCGCGGGACATAAACGACTTGGTTTCATTTTGTAGTTTATGAAAATCATAGAGCAACTGCTGGGCTCGCGGATAAAAAAAATTACCTAGCTTGGTGAGTGACATTGGACGGGAGCTACGGTTCAGCAGTTCACCTCCCAGCTCTTGCTCCAGCGCTGCTAGTTGCATACTGATTGCCGTAGGCGCAATAAACAGCTGTTTCGCCGCCGCACTAGCGCTGCCGGATTCAACAATTTGACAAAAATAACTAAGCTGTTTGATATTCATTGTTTTACTCACGTAAAGTTAAGAGTTATTCATCTAATGATATGTGCCTGTTATTAAGTCCAGTTCTCTGTCCGCCTTGCGACGGAAATATTCAATTTCCTGCAAAGCCCATGCATTAAAACCAGCTTCAGTCCATTCTTTTAAATGCCGGGTTACTACAGTTTACCATCGCTATCAGTGAGATAACGCGACAAAGGTTCATTTTACTTATTAAAATGATGATTTGAAAAAGTAGCTTTACGCAAAGTGCATCGTCAGGGGATAATCCCGCCAGATTTCAGCACAGCGCGCCGGCACGGCGGCTTCACTTACGGCGACAAGGAACCACATGACTGACCCGGCTGATGACCATTTTTTGCCGCACAGGCTACAGCTTTCTTCTTTTGAAGAGCAGGATGCGTCGGCGCTGGCCGCGATTAATAACAGCCAGCCGCTGAACCCGGCGCAGTCTTACCTTATCGGACTGTCATCCGCCGCCAGCAGAAAGACGATGAGCTCTTTTCTCAATATCGTGGCAAAAATGCTCGGCTTCAGCGCCCTGCAGAGTTGCGCCTGGGGCAGCCTGCGTCGCCACCACATCCGCGGGCTGCTGGAAATGCTCTCGGCCAGCGGCCGGGCGCCTGCGACCATCAATACCTATCTCTCTGCGCTGAAAGGCACCGCCCGCGAGGCGTGGATGATGAAGCTGATGGATACGGAAAGTTATCAGCGAATCCAGGCGGTACGCGCAGTAAGGGGAAGCCGGCTGGCCCGCGGCCGTGCGCTGGCCGCCGGCGAAATTCATGCGCTGTTCCGCTGCTGTGAAGAAGACTCCGCCTGCAGAGGCCCGCGTGATGCGGCCATGCTGGCGGTCATGCTCGGCTGCGGCCTGCGCCGTTCAGAAGTGACTGACCTCGACTACGCCAGCATTCTGCTTCAGGAGCAGGCGCTGCTGGTACGCGGAAAAGGGAACAAAGAGCGGCTGGCCTTTATGCCGGAGTCGGTCTGGCGGCGCATCCATATCTGGACGGCGACGATTCGCGGCGAGCAGGACGGGCCGCTGTTTACCCGTATACGCGCAGGTGACAGTGTCACTTACGAACGCATGACACCGCAGGCGGTTTATCACATTCTCAGTGAGCGGCGTATGCAAAGTGGGATCGATGAATGCGCCCCGCACGATTTACGCCGCACATTCGCTTCCATGATGCTGGATAACGGGGAAGACCTGATAACCGTCCGCGATGCGATGGGCCACGCAAGCGTTACCACCACGCAGAAGTACGACCGCCGGGGTGATGAGCGTTTGCGTAAGGCTGCGGATAAACTGACGTTTTAAGGGCATCCTCAGCACGGCTTACAGCTCATGCTGTCAAACCACCTGCCGTCGCCTTTTTATACTGAATCGTACACAGGCTATCCCCGTTTTCTGTGGATAAAAAAGGTCAGCGACTGCAAAAACAACTGAGTCCTTTTATGAACGGGCCAGTTCTTTGACTCAGAAATGGCAGACAGGCAGGCAACAGGTTCTTCCGATGGTTACTGGCGTACGCCGGACATATTATGGGCGTTTGAGTCTTTAACAGACCGGCAGACGGGACTTCAGTTCAGTGTTGAACGGAAGCAAGATTTTCGTGACCGCGATGTCAGTCAGTGACGAGCCTGTTTCAGGTCTTCCTCAGTCAGACCGGTCACATTCATAACGGACTGGATGTCCATACCGTTCTCCAGCAAATTGCGGGCAATCTTTAAACTGGCTTCCTGCACGCCCTCACGTAACCCTTCAAGACGGCCTTCCTGTCGGCCTTTCTGTTCAAGCTGCTGCGCAATCGTCATCAGTTCATCCTCATGTTGTGGTACCCGCTGTGCCAGCTCACGAATAAAGGCTCCTGCGTCAGCTGTTTCACCCGCCTGAAGTATATAGTTTACCAGCGCATGCAGCTGCTGTCCGGTCATAAATTCTGAAGCCATCAACAGGGCCAGCTGATCCAGCACCTCTTTAAGGTCCTGCTGCCGGATATGCTTCTGCAGCAGAGTCAGCGCAGCCATGCTATGGTGCTGCATAATTTCCTCATCGGGAATGATTGTCACATCCACCAGTGGAAACCCGTCGCTGTAGAGCGTAGCGGCCGTTTCTGGTTTACTGAACAGTTGCAGCCAGTTCATGCTGTAAGGATAGGGGCTACGCTTGCCCTGGTAAAACAGTACAGGAATTACCAGTGGCAGGGTCTGGTGCCCGGCATCAAGATGGCGCTGCATCGCGGCCACGGCATAGCGCATCATGCGGAACGCCATATGCCTGTCCGGTGAGCTCTGGTGCTCAATCAGGACATGAACGTACCCGTCGCCTTTATTAGTTTTCAGAGAGTAGAGTACATCGCTGTAATATGGACGTAAGTCATCTTCAACGAAGCTGCCAGACTCCAGCCTCAGTGTCGATAAGTCGCAGATTGTCAGCAGCGCGGGCGGCAGATGCAGCGCCATAAAATCGCGCGCGGTCTGAGGGTGCGAGAGGAATGTTTTGAACACCGCATCATGCGGAGTTGGCGTGCTGTTGCTCTTCATTGGGGCATCATGGTTTATTCTTTTGCTGTATGTTATGACAGACACCTGAGCTAAAACAAACCCTGTTTAGATTAAGTTGTAGCATGCCTTCGGTAGAGAAGTAAGACAAAAATTCATACAACCGTGCGTAGTTTGCAGGTAATGCACATTTCATTAAGCAAATACGGAGGGCTGATTTAAGGCAGATTTATTGTTTGCCGGGACTTATCAACCTGTCAGGTAATTTTTAGACATAAATTACATACGTCGTTGAATACTGATGGGGATAACCTTACTGGCGCTTGCTATCACCCGGCCAGCGATGACGTGGCTGACGTCAGCTCCTGATTTTACCTGTATAACACTGGTGCTGTTGTGGTTTTCGTTTTTCCTCGGTATGTACAACAGTGCTATGGTGGCGGCCCTTACTGAGGTGATGCCAGTCTACGTGCGTACCGTTGCGTTTAGTCTGGCGACGGCGCTTTTCGGCGGCCTGACGCCGGTGATTTCAACGGCGCTGGAACAGATGACGGGCAGCAAGAGCGCGCCGGGCTGGTGATTGATGTGAGCCGCCTTCTGCGGGCTGGCTGCCACTGCTATGCTGTTTTTGCGTCTGAGCCGCGGTTATCAGGCAGCGGAGCAAAAAATCTGAGCCATCGAGACAGGTTCGGTTAGGCTACTCTGGACCATTCAGAGTTTTGCGGGGGTATCGTCTTTAGCCGTTTTATACGTTACGTAACATAACTGGTTATATAAATTACCTGCTCTTCGTCCGTTCAATTCTGATTAGCCAACAGGCGAGCATTTGCTCGCCTTCCATTAAATATTAGATGACATCATTTATCCCGCCATCAATCCTATCGCCGAGCCACTGATATAGCTGGTCACTTCACTGGCGAGAGTTTTCGGCCAGTCAGGCAACCTCATAAGTAGCGCGTTAATGAAAATGACATTGTTGAATTATAATTTATAAAACAGTTTTATGAATGTTTGAACAGTCAGATATCTCGCACGTCGGCCAGATTTCAGACTGATATTTTACCGTTTGGCCGAAGCGATCATCCAAAGAATGAGTTTATACATCCTGCATCAACTCTTGCGGCTAGCTTATTGCGATACAATGGAGCACCCGGGCATGGTGTTACGTCAAATGTTAGTATTGAAGGATCATACCTAGCCAACAGCGTTGGTGATAGCGCGAAATCGGTGCTGTATCAGGCGAATTTAACCAGTGAATAAGGGGCCGGTTCATAAGGCCTGTTTTTGGAGTTTCAGGCGTTATTACTGAGGTAAGGGACCATATTTGTCCGAATTGTCAAGTGAACTGTTTGTCATGCAAATATTTGATGAAAAAAGCAATGACTGATTAAAAAGAATTAACACAGGCAGACTATAAACTCTTTTAATGCTAAAGATTAGAATAAAACTCAGCCTTTAAAATCGCGACCGTTAATCACCAAAATTTTTTAAGGCTGATATACAGAACCATAAAGCCAACGACAATTAAAGGGAACCATAAAGGCGGGCGATCTTTTAACCATTTACTTTTATCATCTCTTTTCATAGCCGACTCTACTGATAAAATGAAGATATATTTCTTTGCCGAACTCCCCGTAAATAATAAAAAATTATTACAGGATTTCTTTTTTATTTCTCTTATTAGCTCTAATTTTAAATTTAGCAAGAGTAGTGCAGCCGTTCAAGTTATATAATAAAAATTCAAACTGGCATATTACGCCCCTGCTCTTTTTTACAAAAAACTTCCCATTCCATATGTATCCACACAACAATCATAATGCTATCCAGCACGGTCTGATAAGCAGGAGATATATATCCAAACGGAATGGACAAGAGAGAAGCTATAGACATGCTCACAGCAATCCTGACGCCCCATTTTATCATGACTTGCATATACCCCCATCATTAACTTGAATTTACTGGAAGCCCATACTGGCTGTTGCATTCAAACTAATCAAGGGTCAAAACAACCTCCATAAAGGATATTTTCAAAAAACTGCGTTTCTTTACGAATAATATTTATCTTTATGCTTCGCCTTTCTTACTCCCCGAAAGAATTTATAAAAAACTACCTCAGTGTTGTCGCTAATCTATATATTCCATTAAGTTTTACCCACTGCCTTAATTTTTTATACTATCCTTTCCAGAAATTAATACTTTCCTTAAAGTGCATGAAAAACTTCTTGTGTATGATTTACCTGCTGGAGAAAACCCCAGCGTTCCCTGTATTGAGGATACATTTCCTCTCAGCCAGATGTAAAGATACATCTGGCGCTTTTTTTGAGGATAATTTCAATTATTGAATCAACAACCAAACAAAACTCACCTGCTTTTATTTTTACAGTGAGTGATAAAGTGAAACTTAGTCATTTTCCTTCCTGCTCACTGTCAATTAAGAAACAGCCAATTCATTATATAACGCGATTAATATTTTTTCCGCGGACTGGTTCAAATATATTAATGGTTACTGTCTGTCCAATGATTTACTTACTTATCTAAACGACTTTCTTCAATCGCATGCCGGAAAGCAGAAAAAACGCGGGTAATTTCAAAGTCATCCAGAGAGTTACGTCGAACAGTAATGGTACGATGAAAACCCAGGTCCTGGATAGGCATACGTTCTACCTTTTCATATCCGTTTTGCAGAATGACTGTGCGTATCCGCGCCGCAATTGCTACCTGCAACAGGCAGCTATCCCCAGTTATGAGCACAGTCTGTGATCGGATCAGCGATACGAGACTAGCAACATCTGTGATGCCTGTGGCAATACAAAAGTAACCTGTCATGTCAGAATATAAACTATTGGCCAGCTTTATCGCTGTAATCTCGTCTGCCCTGTTTCCTATAAGGACAATGCGTATGCCCGGAAAATTGAGCATAAGAGCTTTAGCGAGTTCATGAAATCTTTTAAGAGGCCACTGTTCTTTTGTGCGCATTTCTGTCAAATGAAATGCAACGCTAAATGTTTTTCCAGTTTTGTCTCTGATAAATGCTTTCGGGAGGAACATTCTTACATCGCCTGTTATAGCACCTAAAGTGGCTGTTAATGCTAATTGTCGCTGTATGATATGTCCTGAGAACGAACCGGTATGGCGGCTGGCAAAACGCTTCAAAGTCACCGATTCGTCAGAACCAGAGTCCATATATATTTCCTTGCTGCCCGCTAATGCTGCGCATACCACATCAACAGGGGCATGCGGGCCAAGGGTTATTGTTATCTGTGGCCTGAATTTTTTCATAATCATATAAAAACGCAGAATCCCAGCTACATTAGTATGCCTGACGAGAACATGGCTGAACCAACCGTAACTTTTTACCAGTTGAACTATTTCTCGCGTTGTAATCATCAAAATTTTGGCTGAAGGAAATCTTTTCCGGACTGCTCTTAATGCGGGTGTACTAATTACAAAATCACCCACAGAGCCAACGCAAAAAACAGCGATTCGCTCAGGTTCATAAAATTGCTCCTCAGAACAATCAACACGGGAACGATAATCCGCTGTGAATTCGAGTAATTTTTCTGCCAAAAGGAGTTTCCAGCGTTTCATGAGATTTCCAGTAAACTGCCTGAGAAAAGACAACACTATGCATATTGTCATTAAGTAGTGTTTATAAGACAAATAAATAAAAAGAAGTTTCGTCCATGAGCAGGTGCTTACCTTATATTTACGCATTCCTGACGAAGAAGGGAAATCTAAAATCAAAATCAACCCTTACTTTTGTAAAAGCGATTGAATTCAATCCTGAATACTTTAAATCACAGCTTTTTCAATAAAGAGTTAAATCCGCACATAACAATTTCAGGCGTATACTGATGATGCCTGTAGCAGTGAGAATGGCAGCTTAAAGATAAAGGCACGTTCATTATCGAACGCGCCTGCATTATAATTTAAAAAACTATTAAAACTTTAAACCCAACTCCATATAATAAGTCCGGCCTGATTCATTATAAGTTTGAGCTCCTGCACCATAAAGGTATGCGCCCGTACTGGAATTGCCTGTAGTAGATGCATTTCCTGCACGATAGTGACGTTTGTCCAGCAGATTGTCAATTCCGGCTGTAAAAACAACATTTTTCGTCAGATTGTAAGTTGTGCTGGTACCAAATAGGGCATAAGGTGCGACCCCCCACTTTTCGCTGCCTGTTGCTTCCTCTCCTTTATAATTATATTTCTTCGGCTTTTGCCTCCCGTACCATGTCATGGTTCCCTGAACAGATAAATCATTCGTGGCTTGCCACTCCAGCGTTGAATTAATCGTGTACTCAGGTATAACTGACAGATAATCACCGGTTTTCTTATTTTTATTTTCAATGATATAGGTGAAGTTGTTTTTTATACTAATATTTTCGCTGACAGAAAAATTAAGTGTCCCTTCAAGCCCCTGAACAACAGCCTCAGGTATATTTTCCCATTTATAAACATCTGAAGTGCCGTTCGAATAATCAGCTGAATAACCCGCCTCTATTTTATTATGGTAGTCATTGCGATACCAGGTTATACCCGCCTGAGTCTTATTATGATGATACTCTATCCCTATTTCTTTATTTACGCTGGTTTCGGCCTTTAGATCGGCATTTCCCTGAAGGTAACAACTGCCTGAACTGGCGTAACAGCCCTGTCCGTTGCTGTAAAGAAGATAGTTAGGGTTGGTCTGGTAAAGATTAGGGGCTTTCCAGGCACGTGCAATGCCGACTTTCAGCGTAAAATCGTCGCCCAGCTCCTGAGAAATGTTAAATGAAGGGCTAAAGTTCGCTCCGGTGATGGTCTGGTAATTAAAACGCAGACCTGGAGTAAGGCGCGTTGAGTCAGTCAGGTCGATATTATCTTCAGTATAAAGTCCGTAAATATCAGCCGAGCTGTAGGGGCTGCGGTTAGTAGATGAAATACTCGATACGCTTCCACCGCTTGACGTTGTTTGTGTGTTGGACTCAGGATCTTTCATAGACTGGTGATTCATCTCAGCGCCGAACGTCAGCGTCTGGCTTAGCCAGGTTTCTACTGGAATGTTGATATCCGAATGCAGATTAGTGTCATTCAGGTAGATTGTTGAGAAACCTTCATCCGTTGTGCTGAAAATGCCTTCTGTGCCGCCCGCCAGACCTTCATTAAGGCGGGTGTTTCGGGTTTTTTCAAACTGTATATAATTGCTGGTCGTTATGCCATTATCCCATGCTCCACTATATTTCAGGCTTAAAGTCTGACGATAGAGTACATTCGTTTCTTTGCCGTAATATTTTTTAACCAGTGAGTTAGTATTTGTATTTTGGGTGTCACCTGCATACAAATTCCCTTGTCTGCTGTAACCCGAGTTGAGTTCAAGTGCCTGCATAGGCATAAACTCCCAACGCAGCGAGGCATTGATATCTTTATCAGTCACACCTTCACGTCCGGCCGGAACCGATCCGGCATAGCTTCCGGTGCGGGCAGCCGCGTGCCCGCTGTTAATGTCCTGCGCATCAGCCTGCGTTTTACTCCAGTTGCCGTACAGACGAAAAGTGACATTATCTGTCATTTCGCCACTCAGGTTGCCATTGAAACGTCGGGTTGCCCCTTCTGCCTTATGTTCAGGCACGTTGTAATAAGTATTAAGGCTGCCATGCCAGTCCTTTTCAGCGGGTTTAGTAACAATATTGACCACTCCTCCCATTGCTCCATTACCATACATAGCAGCAGCAGGCCCACGTATAACCTCAATGCGTTCAATCATTTCTGGCGGTACCCACGATGTGTCGCCGCGTGAATCTCTCTCCCTCGCCAGCCGTAACGGACAGAATTTTTGCTGCTGACTGGCATGCCATCAATAAGTATTAATGTATTTTCGGGCCCCATGCCCCGTATATCAATCTGGCGGTTGTTTCCCCGCTGTCCACTGGTAGAGTTACCTGTAAGATTTACGCCTGGCATTGTACGAATAATCTCCGAAACATCTCGCTGGACGGGATGTTTCTTGATTGCTTCGCTGTCAATAATTGAAACCCCCGGTGCCTGAAGCGTCTGTTCACGTGCCGTTACAAGCAGAGTATTTTCCTGCGTGTTTTTTTCAGGAGTGATATTCAATGGGGTAATAACGGTGACATTGTCTGCAGTTTTATTATTTCCATTTTTTTATCTTTTGACTCCGCATGGAGATAAAAAGAAGTAGTGCTTAGAAAAGCAATTACCCCCGCCAATAACTTATTTTTAAAAGAATATTTCTTACTAAATGTGTTCATAGCTGTATTTTATAGGAAAAGACAAGTCAAAATACTACTAACAATAATGATAATCAATATCATTTAAATCAAAAAAGGGTAATTCATGTAAGTATTTAGCTTATAAAATGAAAACATTAAGTAATTTAAAAAATCTGATGGAGATGAAAAAGTAAAAATTACTTTTACTGTCAATAAGATTTCATGTTGGAACTCCTTCCATGAAATAAAAACATGAAAATAAGCCACGCCTACCTCTTTAGGTAGAAAAGTTGTTCTCCCTTGGATTTAAGTGCCATATAATCATATGTTAATTTACTATGTAGAGTTCTTTTCTATTTGAAACTTTTTGACCAGTCAACAAAACAGATGATAGTCAAATATTCTACCCGAGCCATAACTGAAGTTCTCACGATAAATTACGTTAGGCGGCATATAAACTGATTTTTTAGCGCAAAATTTGAACAGCGCAATGACATAAAGGGAAGATTCTGTCCGTGCCAGGAACCGATTTAATTAAATAAAGTCAGTAAATTTTTTTCCATAATCAGGACAGCCTGGTGACTCTCTTGACGTCTCCTGATGCGCGGCTTGATTTTTACATTCTAATTTTTAAACATAACCTTTCCAGACTATACAATAAAAAATGAACTGCACCGATAAAGGCATTCAGCCCTCCACACCTATCCATACAAAAAAACCACAGAAGCAAAGCAATCTCACTTTATATCTCTATTGACTAATTAAACACGGGCAGAAAGAAATAAAGTAAGATATATTTAATTAATGCGTTATCATTTCCTATTATTTTGTAAGAAAAGCGAAAACATGGCTGCTCGCAGTGAATCATAGTATGCAAAACCTGTCTGTTAACGTGAATAATCAGGGCCACGCCAGCGATTAGTGATACAGGTATGATAATACTTATATTCACTTATCGCCTGATGCCACTTTTACGACATCTAATAATTAGACAGGCTGTAAGAGATTAATGAAAAAAACATGGTTGCCTTAATCATCCTGGCCAGTTCAGCAGCCTGGGGTGCAGACGATTTCGTGGTGAAGGATATTCATTTCGAAGGGCTGCAGCGAGTCGCCGTCGGCGCGGCTCTGCTGAGCATGCCGGTACGAGTTGGTGATACGGTCTCTGACGATGACGTCAGAAATACCATTCGCTCGCTGTTTGCGACCGGCAACTTTGAGGATGTTCAGGTCCTGCGAGACGGTAATACGCTGATTGTCCAGGTTAAAGAACGCCCTACCATTGCCAGCATTACCTTCACCGGTAACAAAGCGGTGAAAGAGAATCAGCTCAAACAAAACCTTGAAGCCTCGGGCGTGCGCGTTGGCGAAGCGTTAGACCGCACCACCATCTCTTCCATTGAGAAGGGCCTTGAAGACTTCTACTACAGCGTCGGTAAGTATACGGCCAGCGTTAAAGCTGTCGTGACGCCACTGCCACGTAACCGTGTCGATCTCAAACTGGTCTTTACTGAAGGTGTCTCTGCAAAGATTCAGCAGATTAACATTGTCGGTAACAAGGCTTTCAGCTCTGATGAGCTGATTTCCCGTTTCCAGCTGCGTGATGAAGTGCCGTGGTGGAACGTGGTTGGCGATCGTAAATACCAGAAACAGAAACTGGCAGGCGATCTCGAAACACTGCGCAGCTTCTACCTCGACCGGGGTTATGCGCGCTTTAATATCGATTCCACGCAGGTGAGCCTGACGCCGGATAAAAAAGGCATCTATATCACCGTAAACATCACCGAAGGCGATCAGTACAAGATTGCAGGTGTGATTGTGAACGGCAGCATGGCGGGTCACTCAGCGGAAATTGAGCACCTGACAAAAATCCCTGCGGGCGAGCTGTACAACGGCACCAAAGTCACGCAGATGGAAGATGACATCAAGAAGCTGCTTGGCCGCTATGGTTATGCCTATCCGCGCGTGGTGACACAGCCGGAAATCAACGATGCGGATAAAACCGTTAAGCTGCACATCAACGTTGATGCAGGCAACCGCTATTACGTGCGCAATGTCCGTTTTGAGGGCAACGACACCTCAAAAGATTCCGTACTGCGCCGCGAAATGCGCCAGATGGAAGGCGCATGGTTAGGCAGCGATCTGGTTGAGCAGGGCAAAGAGCGTTTAAACCGCACCGGCTACTTCGAAACCGTTGACGTCGATACGCAGCGCGTTTCCGGCTCGCCTGACCAGGTTGATGTGGTCTACAAGGTAAAAGAGCGTAACACCGGTACCTTTAACTTTGGTGTGGGTTACGGCACTGACAGCGGCGTCAGTTTCCAGGTGGGCGTCTCACAGGATAACTGGCTGGGCACCGGTAACACCGTCGGCTTCAGCGGGACTAAAAATGATTACCAGACCTATGTAGAACTTTCGGCAACCGATCCCTATTTCACGGTAGATGGCGTCAGCCTTGGAGGGAAGATCTCCTACAACGATTACAGCGCAGAAGATAACGATCTGGCGGAATATAACCTGAAAAGTCTGGATTTGGGCAGCAGCCTTAGTTTTCCCGTTAGTGAAAACAACAGTCTCAACGTTGGAATTGACTACGTTTATAACCACCTGAGCGATATGTCGCCACAGGTGTCCGTCTGGCGCTATCTTCATTCGCAGGGGATCAATCCTGGCGTCACCACCCGCACAGTTGATGACGATGGCAGCAGTGATGAAACCTTCAGTGCTAATGATTTCTTTTTCAGTACGGGCTGGAGTTATAACTCGCTCGATCGCGGTTTCTTTCCAACTTCCGGTGTGACCGCCGGGTTTAATACCAAAATTACCCTGCCCGGCTCGACCAACAGCTATTTCAAAAGCACGCTTAGCGCTAATGCTTATCTGCCACTCAGTGATGACCACCGCTGGGTGTTGATGGGACGCGCAAAAGCAGGATATGCAGAGGGTTTTGGTAACGGCGAAGTACCCTTCTACGACAATTTTTATGCCGGTGGTTCCAGCTCAGTACGTGGTTTCTCTTCTAATACTATCGGGCCAAAAGCGGCTTACTATCGCTGCAACGGCAGTGAGAGCAGTACAAGTACCTGTCCGGTAGAAAAATCTGATGATGCCGTAGGAGGTAATGCAATGGCAGTTGCCAGCGCAGAGCTTATTGTGCCCACTCCGTTTGTCAGTGAGCGTTACGAGACATCATTAAGAACCTCGCTGTTTGTCGATGCCGGAACTGTGTGGGACACCGGCTGGCAGAATACGGCAGAAACAAAGGCAGCCGGTATTCCTGATTACAGCGATCCCTCTCAAGTCCGCGTATCGACCGGCGTGGCGCTGCAATGGCAGTCACCACTCGGACCGCTGGTCTTTTCTTATGCGCTGCCGGTTAAAAAGTATGATGGGGATAAAGCCGAGCAGTTCCAGTTTAATATTGGAAAAACCTGGTGACAGGAGAATTAAAATATAATCAGGCGAAATCTTTACGAAAATTTTTAACTGGCGGAGCAGAACGTTAATTTAAATCGCTTTAGAATAAAAAGGTGAAATACTCAGGGAAAGAGTATTCGCAAAAAATCGTTATTATGCATGTATTTTCGGCCACTTTCGTGGTGGCCATTTTTTATTGGTATAGATCCATGCTATATATTTAAAACAGCATAATTCATTAAGTGAATCCTATAAGCACATCAAGAAAAATAGTTAACCTTTCGGTAATTTAATATGCTTGCCCCGTATAAACTACAACTTCATTTCTCAGCTAACCTCTAAGCATTATCACTATCTGAAGATGCTATTTACATTGCGGAGAAAAAGCATGGACCTCTTTACCGGTAGTTGCCTGTGCGGCAAAGTCAGATTCGAAGCCACAGGATCGCCATACCGTATTGGCTTGTGCCATTGTCTTGATTGCCATAAACATCACGGCGCACTTTTCTAAGCTGCCGCTATATTCCCTGAAAATGCAGTAACGGTCAGCGGCTCGTCTGTATTTGCACGTTTCGGCGATGAACTTGAAGTGAATCCAAGATTTCTGGATAAGCCAGATCAGCTAATGCCAACTTATGAAGCCTGGACTAGCCGCCGCGAGGCATGGTTGCCGCCTTTTCCGGTTAAATATCACTATAAAAAAACAGGAAAAGCTCAGAACGTTCTGCTGAATAATTCACAGAAAACGAACAAGCAAATCCATAACGCTGAGTCAGAGCATCATCTTAGACGTAAGTTATTTTAAGCTCTTTGGCATCGGCGGCGTACCGTGCGTATGGAAGGTTTCGATAGTTTTCAATCCCCATGCCTGCCCTTTTTTCCGCTCAGTTTCTGTCCACACTACATACAGTCTGCCAGTCCGGCGCCAGTATCAGGCGAGCGCCTGAGTTTGCCAGCTCCACGCGGTTGCCCGCAGGCTCCCAGACATAAAGGAAGAAAGTCCCCTGAATCGCATGCTTATGCGGGCCGGCCGGTCTCAATATGAACACCATTTTCGAGAAAAATATCGGCAGCGCGCAAAGTGTCTTCACAGGTATCTGTAGCATAAGTCACGTGATGTAGACGCCCTCTGCCTCCACCATGCTCTTCAGTACAAGCCAGGTCGTAACTTTTATTGTTTATGGTAAACCAGCAGCCGCCGATATGGCCATTATCCAGTAGAATCATCTCAGTCGCCAGCGAGCCGAGGCAGATTTCCATAGAAATTTTAAACTCACCGACATCTTCAGCCAGCAAATTAAGGTGATCGATACGGCGAGAGGAAGCTCCACGGCCATAATAACGTTGCACCAGATTTTTTAAGGACGGGCGTTCAGCGGCAGCGGACGGTATCGTAATAGATCTCAAATATATGACCGAAAGGATCCGCAAAGCGAAAGGCACGACCATGTCCCTGGTCATCATCTACCCAGCCGATTACTTCATAGTTGCTGGCCTCAATGGCCGCCACACGTCGCATCAACGCCGCTTCCGAGCTGGCACGATAGGCGATGTGCCCCACACCCGTTGTATGATGGCGCGTCAGCTTCAGACTATGAAATTCGTAATCATCCCAGGCTCGTAGCCAGGCATGATCCTCATTTTGAGGCCGAGACGGTAAGACCATATACATTGACGAAGAAATTAAGGCTTTCCTCAAATTTGTCTGTATAAATTTCAACGTGTGCAAGATGTACAATATCATGACAGGGTTCCGTAATTTAATTTGTCATGTGAACCTCCCTATTTGTGTAGGCGTACCGATGTTCTGTTTTTAAGTAAGAAATACGTTATCCGTCTTTTATCCAGGAAGAGAATGGCTTTTACCTTTGAAGGTATGAGTTCCCTTTATAACACGACTGAGATAACAAACCAGAAGGTACGAAAACAGCCAGGCCGAGTGCATTTAATCGGTTGATTGTCTGACTATAACCATCAGTACATTAATCTCGGCCGAACGCAGTGAACCTGACTATTATTTATTGTGGTTTGCGTTAATTAACCTCTGACAGATTAACGCCGGTCGCATTTGGCAGGCACAGTGCGGCAATGATCCCAATGCAGTAAGAAGCGATTGCCAGACCGCCCATTGCATATCCTAAATGAATCTGACTTGATACGATTCCTACCAGCGCAGGCATGAGTGAGCCGAAGCCGCGTCCGAAACTGGCGCAAAATCCTGCACCACTACCGCGAATGTGGGTGGGATATAATTCAGAAAAAGCGGGGGTTAAACCTGAAGCCAAACCGCCTTGTAAGGCACCGAGGAAAAATCCCAGACCAAGCGTCATATTAAGACTGACGTCAGCAAACATATATATACTGACAACAACCATTTGGCAGAGCAAAAATAGAATAATGGTTTTCCAGCGGCCAAACTTATCGCTCAACCTGCCGTAAATAAAGGGACCCAACAGTGAACCTAAAATATTTATCGCTAAATATCCTGACATTGACATCACTGGCAATCCTAATTCCATACGTAAATAAGTTGGCAGCCAGGTGATCATGATATAAGCGCCACCAAATATTCCGCTGGCTAATAAAGTTGCGGTTACGGTAATACGCCGGTGCTTTGCCTGGAAGATCTCCGTTATCTTTTTAGGTTGTTTATTTTGCGTCGTGTTTGAAAAAACAGATGACTCCGGCACCAGGCGGCGAATGAACCATACCAGGACAGCGGGAAGAATGCCGATCAGGAAAAACAGTTTCCAGGCAATTTCCTGCGGGAAAAAATTAAGTAAAACTGGCAGCACGGCTAATGAAATAGCGTAACCCAGCGCATATCCGCTCTGAATTGATGCGCCAACACGACCACGATAGCTGGCACGGATGACTTCGCTGATTAATACACCGCCAACGACAACTTCTCCGCCATAACCAAGGCCCTGTAAAAACCGTATGATTAAGAATTGCCAGAACTCGCCGCACAGCGCGGTGAGAGCAGTAAAGCAGGCAACCCATAAAACTGTCAACTGCATAACGCGAATGCGCCCCCAGCGATCGGCCAGCATACCTGCGCTCCAGCCTCCCAGCGCACTGCCAATCAAAGAGGCCGATCCTAAAATTCCGGCTTCAGTTTTAGTCAATATTGCCAGGCTTAATAATATTGGCATGACTAATGAATAAATCGTGCTGTCCATTGAGTCGAGAGTATAACCGCCCAGGCATGCCCACCAGGTTTTCTTTTCATTTCTGGTAAGTTCACCGTACCATCCTGTTTTCATTTTCCACCTACTGTTGGCTACAAAACTAAAATTTCGCTACCCCTTCAGGTAACATTAATTATTATCGGTTAACAATATAGAGTTAGGTGGAAATAAGGATTAATAACAGCGATTTCATGGTTTTTTGTGATCGCTATCGCGGTAAAGTAGCAATATAAAAAATAGCACGCACCTCACTACTAAAGTTAAAGGGAAAAGCCAATCATTAATATTTATATAGCCATGACTTTTATTTATCAGAACTCTTTACCTCTGGGTGCACTCATTTAATTGTTATAGACAACCACTTTTACGCACTTTACTAAGTATTTTATAAAAAACGCCAAAAACTTTTAGCCGGGATTTTCACGAAAACGCAAATGAAATAAAAAATATAAAGCATTTTTTAAATTAGCGTATGTCGCCAAATAACCAGACATCTAAAATAAAAAAACGCCGCAATCGCGATGCTTTTTATTCTGACATTTATTACCGATTTATAATTACTAAATTGATAAGGCTAATAAAAAACTGATCCTGCCCAGTCATAATGCGCATTTATAGCAGGTAATGTTTTTGAGACATAAGACGCCGCTTGTTTCACATCATCTTTTTCATCCCATACCGCATATTGCGGATAAGGATAAACAGGACGCGATGCTGCGTTGGCCGGGATGGTTTCCATTTTCATATCAGGTCGTTCCATCGCTGGAGGTTTTCCTCCCTGCATCGGGCCGGCTTCAAAGGCAGCTTACTACCCGCGCCGACAGGCTGACCGAAGCTGATTTTCTGCTGCGGTAAGGCCTGCCAGTTAGTGGCAGCGTCAGGTGCCTGGCCCTTTTCAACCCAGTTCATCACGGGCGTCAGGAAATCGACCAGACTCGGACCTTCTCCATTCGAACAATGGTAAACACCGGGCAGCAAATACAGACGTTCAAAGGCCTGGCGTTGTGGCTCGCCCATCTCTTTACCCAGCGCATTATGATACGCGATTGAGTTGAGAGGAGAAATATGTGGATCGGCCCAGCCGTGCCAGATGATTAACTTGCCGCCTGCCTTAGCGAACGCGCGCAAATCAGGATTAGTAGCATCATACAGATTGTGCAGCTTGCTAAACTCATTAAAAGTTTTCTGATCAAATTTCAGTTGATTGAGAGAAAAAGAGGGTACCGGATTCTTGACAAAATTAACGTAACGCAATGAAGAAGGTGAAATCATTGAGCTCATCTATTGATCTTATTGAAAACAGCCAGGCTTGTTACAGGGTTACCCGCCTCAGAGGGTAATTTTAGTTATTTCAGGTAGCTGGCGCTTCGCTCAATGGCCTGACACCTCCAGATTATGTTTGCCTATTTTGGCGCATCAGGTTTGTCAGCAGGCAGAGCTCCCACTAATCTGCGCATTTTTGCCAATATAATTTTTTACTACTGACTTCAGCACTGACGGAATGATCCCCCCAGGATATAAAAATCGCACGCTAATAAAATATCTGACTCACTTTTTTACGTAAGCCAGAAGAGCTATTAATACAGGATGTTGAATGCAAAGGTATCCTGATATATATTTTTTCCCCGACAGGCCGTCTTTACCGTAATCGAATCTGCTATTTACTGGATGATGTAGTAAAGCGATGGAATGCTTTCAAGAAATCTGGAAAACAGACAGGCTTTTGCCTGTGAGCTGAATACCGTAACAGAAGAGTAAAGCATCATTCCAGATTTTCAGCAGTCACGATTCTGAAAGCTACATTACCCTCTTTATACTCGTCGGCTTTATAACCGCTCTCTAAGTATCGGAGCATCAAATCTGTTGCAGTGACGGCATGCTCACGGGCATTTTGATCCAGCGTAAAAGAAACCATGTCTTGTTCGAGCAATTTTCGAGTAACTGAATAAAGTTCGTGAGTTATGTAACAACAATGGCCGAGAAGTTTGTGCTTTTTTAAAACATCACTGATTTCGCTGTTACCCACGCCAGTATTGTATATGCCCGCTATTTGCTGAGAGCCAGATAAAGCCTGTTCCAGTAATCCGCGTATAGTATCCCGCTGATCCAGTCCAGCCAGTACCTCGCGTATTTGTGATTGAGGAGCGCACCGCTCAACGACATTTCGAAACCCTTCTATACGCTGGCGATGCGCACGATAATCGAAACGACCGCTGACCATGATGATATCACCCGGTCTGTTGATAGATTTACTCATCAGCAGGCCTGCTGTACGACCGGCCTGCTGCTGATTGATACCAACATGACAAAGTCTGTCCACACCGGGAATATCAGTAGCAAGGGTAATGACAGGCACGTTATTCATCTGACAATAGTGAAGCGCATCATGTATAACCGGATAATCGTGGCCGAATACTATGATGCCATCACGTAGCGATGCACTCTTAATGATGAGCTGCGCCAGTTTCTCGGGCTGAGATTCAGGCACGAGTGTTCGATGAAGTGTGAGGCGTTGATATCCGAGATGACTTGCAACATCCGCAAACTGTCTGGCCAGTTGTTTGAAAAAATAAGAATCGTTACTGCTCAGAAATAGTTCAATCTGCCACGGATGTTTTAAATCTTCAGGAAGTAAACGCTTAAGGCCAATCTGCCTGGCAACATTTAATACTTTGCGTGCCGTCTCTGGTGACACACCTCCGCGTTCATTCAGTACACGATCAACAGTAGCAATGCCAACACCGGCTTTTTTTGCCAGCATTTCAAGAGTCAGCTTTTTCACCTGGTCATCCACAACACAGCGTCATTATTTAACTTTAAAGCAGTTTACACAGAAATTATGGCGTATTCATTTAAATGATCTGAAGTTATCTTTAACGATCAGGTTTATATACTGCGCAAAGTTTACTTTCAATAAAATTAATTTTATAAAAACAATCATATATGGAAGTTCATAGTAGTCTTACCTGCGTAATCCGCTTTCCTGCCCCATCGACAACAAACGTCTTCTTTTATTAATCACGCACACTAACCACTTTCAAAAAACCACCTTTCTTTTTGATTGTTAAAATATGTCCAGATAAAAAATGTATAATTTTACTAAAGATTCATTACAGATTATGAATAACAAAAAGTAATATACATCAAAAATATTGCAAAACTCACCAAAGTCACAGCGCAAAAGTTCAAAATAACAGCGGCATTTGCTTGCTTAATAAGCATGATGGAAAAACATCAACAAAAACCTTTTAAGCCTATCGGGAATTATTTATTATCCATGCGCTGTTAAAATTTTATTAAGCACTCATTAATTATGTGAAATCCTCTGAGTTATTCTATTAAGATAATTATAAAATAATTTGCCCAAACACTTAATTTGCTACTTCTATGTGGTGCGTATATTGCTGCGCGCAATAAAAGCAAACCTTCTTGAAATTAAGTGTGGCGGGCCTGAAAAATTTCAATCTCTTGAGCAGGGAAACTATGAAACGCAGAGAATTTCTGACGTCAGTGGCTGCACTGGGCGTTGCATCAACAATACCTGTCGCAAAAGCGGAAGTTGTAAATGGTGGGCAACCCTGGGAAGCAGGAAAGATCATTACCCCGCCTTCTCCCCTAAAAAAGGTGGCTTACAGTATTTCACCCAGCACGAATTCGAGACCGTAGGCGCAATATCGGAACGCTTCATTCCGGCAGACGAGATGAGTTTCAGCGGAAAAGAGGCAGGATGCGCAGTCTTCATAGATCGTCAACTGGCTGGCGATTATGGCAACGCTGTTGCCCTTTATCGTTTAGGCCGGTTCGTAAAAGGAACCCCTGAACAAGGACCTCAGTCCCCTTAACCCCAGCCCAACGTTACCGTCAGGGATTAGCCGCGCTGGATAAAGCGACCAGTAAGCAGTTTGGTCATGTATTTATCGGCTTAACCGGTGATCAACAAGATCACGTTCTACATGCCATGGAATCCAACAATTTTGATCTAGGCTCCGATGTAGAAACAAAAGTCTTTTTTGAGCTTTTGCTGCAAAACGTACGCGAAGGTTTCCTTGCTGATCCTATTTATGGCGGGAACAAGGAGATGACCAGCTGGAAGATGATCGGTTTTCCCGGTGCGCGTTATGACTTTCGCGATCTGTTAGCAAAGAAAGGGCAGAAACTTAACATCATTCCCACCAGCCTTATTGATAACACGTTGTAATTATAACGCGTTATATTGTTGAGCAATTACGAGTTTTTTAAATGAAAAATGTCCGTCCAAAAGCTGATGTCGTCATCGTCGGCCTGGGCTGGTGTGGCTCTCTGATCGCCGAAGAGCTAACCCGTGCAGGTCTGAATGTCGTTGCCATTGAGCGCGGCCCGTGGTTTGAAACTGCTACCGATTTTCCACCTTCAATCGATACCGATGAACTGCGCTGGGATACCCGCCGCAGCATGCTATTGCCCCCTGCTGTTGAAACAACAACTTTCCGTAATAACAGCAATGAAAAAGCCCTGCCTACGCGTGACTGGAACCTGAATGAATTAGGTTATAACGTTGGCGGTTCAGGCACTCACTGGGCCGGTATGGCATGGCGCTTTACGCCATTCGACCTGCAACCTTATACGCAAACGGTTACGCGTTATGGTAAACAACAGATTGCTGATGGCCTTATCCTGCAGGACTGGGGCGTCACCTATGACGAGCTTGAACCCTTCTACGACCGGTTCGAGAAAATAGCGGGTGTGTCGGGTAAGGCCGGCAAGCTGAATGGCGAAATTATGCCAGACGGTAACCCTTTTGAAGGCAACCGCAGCAGTGAATACCCCTTCCTCCGCTGGAAGGAATGCGCTTAACTGACATTTTCCGCGATGCAGCAAAATCGTTAGGCCAGCATCCGTTTATGGTACCGGCAGGCCAGGCGTCACGCGCCTATGTCAATCCGCTGGGAGTCAGGATGGGGCCATGTACTTACTGCGGCTATTGTCTCTATTACGGCTGTGGAAACTTCTCCAAATCAAGCCCTAACGCCTGTGTCATTCCTGCCTTAATGCAACGCGAAAATTTCACCGTACTGACTGACTCGGCAGTTGTGCGTGTCAATAAGTCTGCCGATGGGAAAACGTCGACAGGCGTAACTTATATCGATCGCAATAAAAAAGAGTGGGAACAGCCAGCTGATATCGTCATTCTCTCCGCTTTCCAGATGCAAAACGTTCGCCTGCTGCTCCTGTCAAAAATTGGCAAACCTTACGATCCGGTGAGTAAAACGGGTGTTGTCGGTCGTGCTTACAGCTTTCAGACGGTTTCAGGTGCCAGTCTGTTTTTTGAAGATGAAAATCTCAATCAGTTCATCGGCGCTGGCGCGTTGTCTCAGCAGGTTGATGACTTCAATGGCGACAATTTTGATCATACCGGCCTTGGATTTATCGGCGGAGCCGGCATACTCGTCGTTGCGCGTGGTGCCCGCCCTATTGGTAATGCTGACGCACTGCCTCCGGGTACGCCTCGCTGGGGTAAAGAGTGGAAAAAAGCTTACACACATGCCTTCCAGAACGGCACCTTCATTTTTGGCCAGGGAACCAGCTTTTCTCACGAAGATTATTATTTAGATCTTGATCCTGAATATGTGGATGACAACGGTAATCCCCTGCTGCGTGTAACCTTCGATTACAACGAAAATGACCGCCGCTCAGCAAAATTTATTGAGCAGAAAAGCGTTGAGCTGGGTAAAGCAATGGGCGCAAAAATTGTCATTGGCACTAACTCAGCGTCGGAAAAATACTCTCCCTACAATTTCGCCAGTGATCACACCATTGGCGGTGCGGTTATGGGAACAGATCCAAAAACCAGCGTACTGAACCGCTACCAGCAGAGCTGGGATATGCATAACCTGTTTGTGTTGGGCGCATCATCTTTCCCAAACAATGCCGGTTATAACCCAACCGGGACTATTGGAGCACTCAGCCTGTGGACAGCAAAGGCAATCCTTGAACAGTACGTTAAAAACCCTGGCCCGCTGGTGAAGGTGTGAGATGAAAAAAACAACAATTGCAGGAGGCATAACCTTCATCGCTGCAGCTGTAGCGGCAGGCATGCTGTGGCAAAACGGTGATACTTCTTCAGATAATGTTGCAAATACCAGCATACTGACCAGCCAGCCTCTAACCCAGGCAGATGCTGATGCCGTCGCACGCGGCAAATATATCGCCATAGCGGGCGACTGTGTGGCTTGCCATACCTCTCCTGGAAGCAAAGAGGCATTTTCTGGGGGTTACTCTATCAGCACACCTTTCGGCGGTATTTTTGCGAGTAACATTACCCCTGATACCGAAACGGGTATTGGTAGCTGGACTGAGCGTGATTTTTATCGTGCCGTGCGCCACGGAAAGGGTAAAGAGGGAGAAAACCTCTATCCGGCTATGCCTTATAATGCTTACGTAAAAGTGAGCGATAAAGATATGCACGATTTGTGGATGTATATGCGATCGGTTAAACCTGTCCATAACAACGTCCCGGAAACAAACCTCGGTTTTCCCTATAACATTCGTCTGGCTATGATGAGCTGGAACCTTTTATTTTTTAAAAATAAAGGGTTTGAAACCAATCCAGACAAATCAGCAGAGTGGAACCGCGGAGCATACCTTGTTGAAGGTCTGGAGCACTGTAGTGCCTGCCACACCGCTAAAAACCCTCTCGGTGGCGATCGTGATGCCTACTTGCAGGGAAGTAACCTTGCAGAATGGCATGCTCCCGACATCACACCCAATACCTATACCGGCATTGGGACGTGGAATAATGATCAGATCGTCGATTACCTGAAACTCGGCAGTAATCACGTTGCCGTAGCATCCGGGCCGATGGCAGAGGCGGTAACCAACTCGACTCAGTATCTTACTGACGGCGATCTGCATGCGATTGCAGTATATCTTAAATCGCTACCGGCTTCGGAGCTCAAGAAACCTGCGCCGGTCAGCCTCGATACTGCACAAATGAAAACGGGTGAAAACGTCTACTCAGCCAACTGTGCTGCCTGTCATAACAGTGATGGTAAAGGGATACCAAACCTGGCGGCCAGCCTTGCAAACAATCCTGCCTTAATGGCTGAAGACGCGTCCTCGATCATCACAACGGTATTGCAGGGCGGTCGCGGCGCAGTGACTAGAGGCAATCCAACAAGTGGGGCCATGCCAAGCTTCGCGTGGAAGCTGTCTGACGATCAGATAGCAGCTGTCTCAACGTATATACGCAACAGTTGGGGCAATGCAGCATCTGCAGTACCTCCACTAAATGTTAAAGAAGAGCGCGAATTGCTGAAACTTCCGTCACAAATGCCTGAGAAATAGAGGGTTAAAGTTCCATGCTTGCCTGATTATTTACTTCGAAACTGGCATAAAATGCCGACCTTATAACAGGGTCGGCGTTTTTTTAATTTCATAAGTTGTGAGGGCGGTCTTAAGCCATCATCATTTCGCTAGCGCATCTACATTATTTTTGGCAGGAACTTACTAAACCCGGTCTGGCAACAGTGGTGTTAAACGCAATGTCTTTAGGGTAATAAACCCATATGCCTCTTCCTCGACAACGGGCGAAACGTGACAATCATCACGTTTGTGCCAGGCTTATAACCTGATCAATCGATCAACATGGATAAGCAAGCTCAGGAGAAAAAATGACTATTCGCGGTATTGAACATATTGGCATCACTGTTTCTGATTTAACTCAGGCCGAGCAGTTTTTTATCGAGGCTCTCGACGCTTCGGTCCTGTATCGCATTGTACCGCCTGATAATCCTAACCAAAAAGTTGAAGGCGAAGAGATGCAACCACTAAACGGTTTTCCCTCAGAAATGAAGGTTACTGGTTTAGCCATGCTGAGGGTGGGAAACGGGTGCAACGTGGAATTGTTTCAAACTCAACCCACGACCTGTGACGTACAGGCTCATCCAGGCCAGCCGGGTATCAACCATTTTTCACTGTATGTTGAAGATATACATCAGGCTGCTGAAAAAATGCGCGCCAGTGGTGCCCGGATGTTTGAAGGACCCTCCGATTGTTTCGCACAGGAGAAAGGCAAAGGGAATCAGACGTGGTTTGGCATGACTCCGTTTGGCGTATTGATCGAACTGATTACCCTTCCGTCAGCTATACATTATGACAAAGATGTGACTCAGCTCCGCTGGATCCCTGAATCCTGATACAACTGGTCTGAGCAATGGCATTAATCATGCAACGAAGAATATTAATTACTGGCAGCCTTGCGACGTTATGTTTATCGCGCCCAGCCCTGGCTTTGGCTGAAACAGCCTTAAACTTCACTTTGCAAGGTGCCTTAATATCCGTATGGTTAATCAACTTCGTGTCGGTTAAATGAAATGGCGAATTGTTTATCAATTTCCCGAATTTAAAAGGAGACTTAAATTTGCCAGTACTGATATGTGTCAATAGTAATAGACTCATAAGGCTTGCAATATAATAGTGTTTTTATAATTATTCTTTTTAAATAACAAAACTGTATTTTTATTTCAACGTATCCAGATATTCTTTGATGAAAACCAACCCGAAACAGGTTGGCGCAAGAATTCAATACACCTAAAAATCTTACTGTTCTGTTAGCATTTAGATTTATTCAAATATTCAGTAACAGCTCGCCCTGACGAAGCCACTGCTCCTGCCAAAAATCCGGGTTCTGTTTGGCTAAATTCACTACCCGCCAGCGAAATATAATGACGCCACTCACTGTTAAACCATTCATCGTTACCCGCTTCAATTGGTCCGCTACCCAGTTCATCATCAGCCGTTGAGGTGAAAAGATCTTCTGCCCAGTCCTTTATAAAAACTTGTAAAGGAGTAGAAGCTTCTTCGCCAAACAGGCGTTTTAACTGTTCTGTTGCAGCAGTCATAATCGTCTTTTGCCCCACTTTTTTTCGCTGTGCGGCTGGCATTCCAATAAATCCCAATAGGGCGGCATTACCCGAAGAAGTCGTGGCATCGTGAATCTCAATAAGCGGTCCGGCCATACTCTGTGCCGAGCCAGAGAGGCCTGCTTCACGCCAAAATGGGCGCTCATAAACGGCAAAAAATTTTGCGTGTGGTGCCATCCAGGTAGGCGTGTTTTTCCAGCGACGCAGGGTTTCAGTATCGGGATCCGGAGAAAATTTTACATTAGATTCAATTAGCCTTGGCGGCATTGCAAGGATCAGATGTGATGAGGCGACCTGGAGTTCTGAGTCGTCTTTACCCACTAAGGTGGAGATAACACGCTGACCTTCTAATTCAACACGAACAAGCCGGGTATCACACTGAAGACTGTCAGCAGATAATTGAGACGCGAGCGCAGAAATCAAAGTAGCGTTTCCGCCAACCAGTCGCAAAGCTTCCGGTTCAGGCTGAGCATTAGCAACCGTAAAGCGACGTGGTAATTCCCGTGACATCCTGTGGAAAATGACGTCGCCTTGACTATATTGCGGAAATGAAGCCAGATTAAGCTCGGCAACCAGGTCACGCATGGATGAATGAGTACGAGGCCAAAACCATGAAGCCCCCAAATCGAAACCTTCTTTCGAAGGCTCACCTTTAGCGTTTGCTGTCAGAATCCTTCCCCCAACCGGTCACGGGCTTCAAAAAGTTTAAATTGAATGCCGGAACGGTTAAGCAGCCGCGCTGCATTAAGGCCTGCAAGGCCGCCACCGACAATGATGACCGGGAAATATTCCATTTTTTTCTCCACTCAATTAGAAGCGTGACGAATTTACACGTTTGAAAATTAAAACTATGCGAACAATGACAATAATTTTTGTACAAGGCAAAGTATTCTGCTGTACGCACAGCCCTTAAATATTGCTTTTGATGCCAACTAAATGCAATAATAATTTATGATTTTGCATTTATTTTTACCTCATTGAGTGTGCAAATGAAAATAAGCGCCCTGACAGAAAGGCTTTCACAAAAAATAGTAGGCTTGATTGATACTGGTAATATTGCTCCGGGTACACATCTCAGCGTCCCAAAGCTGGCAGAAAGCTTTGATGTATCACGTTCGCCTGTACGTGAAGCACTCCTTTATCTTGAGCAAAAAGGAATTTTGCAACAGAAACTCAACCGTGGTTTTTTCGTTAAAGAAGATTATGCTCCCCAGCAATCTGTAGAGCCCTCGACTATTGAAAGCACTGATCTACCAGAATATTATCAACTGGCAGAAGACTGGCTACAGGATAAAATTGAAGCTGAAGTTACTGAGTTGTTTCTGATGAAGCGATACAGCATGACCAAAAGTCAGCTTTCTACGGTACTGGCGCGAGGGATTAGCGAAGGCTGGGTAGAGCGTAAGCAGGGTTATGGCTGGCGCTTTTTGCCTGTGGCAAAAACCAAAGCAGCAGCTTGAGCATATTTTCAGTTTCCGTATGGTCATCGAACCAATGGCCATTCTTGAGCCCACTTTTAACGCTCCTCAGGAAAAAATCAACGAAATCTGGCGCGAACTGGACATGCTGCTTGAATCGGGCATTGAACGCCTTTCACCCACGCAGTTGCAACTGGCAGGATATCGCTTTCATGAAACGGTGATCGGGTTCTCTAATAATCCGTTTTTTGAAATATCTTTGCGTAACGTCAACCGTATGCGTCGCCTGATGGACTATAGAATTATGGATGACCGCAGCCGCTATTATGCTGAAGTGAAAGACCATATGCGTATTCTGTCATTGATTGAATCAGGTCAGCGAATTGAGGCGTCATACATGATGAAACAGCATTTAGCCGTGGCGCTGGAAAATAAAAAAATGCGCCGTATCAGCGCAGAAGTTTAAATGTAATCTTAAGAAAAAAGGCTCACACAGTGAGCCTTTTTTATATTCAGCCTGCGACGGAATAAACAGGATACAGGCCCAGCAATAATCCTGAAGCCAGGAAAACCATGCACAGCAGGAATGCCCACTTGAACGTATATTTCTGATGATCGCTAAACTCCACGCCAGCCAGACCCACCAGCAGATAAGTCGACGCCACCAGCGGACTGAGCAGGTGCACTGGCTGCCCTACCAGCGATGCACGTCCAATCTCAACCGGATCGATGCCGTAGACTTTAGCGGCTTCCGCCAGCACTGGCAGAACACCGTAATAAAAAGCATCGTTTGACATAAAGAAAGTGCCGGGCAGGCTGATAAGGGCGGTTATCGGTGCCAGATACGGCCCCCACGTTTCCGGCAGAACATCAAGCAGTGAGGTGGACATTGCCGTTACCATACCAGTACCGGACAGAATACCGGCAAAAATGCCTGCAGCGAGAAAAATTGACGTCTGGTTTAGTGCGGCCGGAGCATGTGCGGCGATGCGCTGACGTTGTGCATCCAGATGTGGGTAGTTAATCAGCAGTGCAATAGCGAAAGCGACCATAAACAGCACAGAAAGTGGCAGCAGCTCCATTACCAGTGATGCCATCAAAACAATTGTCAGGGCAGCATTCAGCCAGAACAGTTTTGGCCGGCGCAGCTCTTCATTAACCTCATTGATTGCTGGCAAATAGCTCTCAGCATCCTCTTCGATCACCGCCCCATTGCCGTTAGTTTGAATGCTGAGTTTACCTAAGCGGCGCCGCTCGCGGATCCCGATGTACCAGGAAAGCACAAGTACTCCAACAAGACCACATACCATGGACGGAATCAGCGGAATAAACAGATCGCTCGATTCTACTTTCAAGGAGGCTGATACCCGAGCCAGCGGTCCGCCCCAGGGCAGCAGATTGGTGACACTGGCGGAAAGAAAAACCACACACGTCAGGGCTAACGGATCGAGACGAATACGCTTAAACAGCGGCAGCATCGCGGTAACACAGATCATGTATGTTGTAGAGCCGTCACCATCCAGCGACACCATCGCGGCCAGCAGCGCCGTGCACATAACAGCTTTAACCGGATCGCCATTAATTATGCGCAGAAAAAAGCGAATAATTGGATCAAACAAGCCAGTATCAAACATGGTACTGAAATAAAGAATCGCAAATATCACCATAATAGCCGTGGGTGCGACTTTTTTAAGGCCATCTATCATCATGTCGCCCATTTCACCGCCGAAACCTGCGATGATGGCAAACATAATCGGAATAATTGTTAATGCGACCAGTGCGGAAAGTTTTTTCGTCATAATTAAGATCATAAAGACCACAATCATGCCGTAACCCAAAAAAGAGAGCATAAAGCCTCCTACGCATATATTGCTATATGCGTAATTAAAGTTGTCGTCGTTTTTAAAAAGCGTTATGACGTTGTTATTAACTCATATGCATGCCGCCATTAACGGAAAAATTAGCCCCGGTCGCGTAACCCGCTTCATCCGAAGCCAGCCATGCGCAAATTGACGCAATTTCTTTTGGTGAGCCCAGGCGACGCACGGGAATTTCCTGTACGATTTTGTCGATAACCTGCACGGGAGTAACGGTCTTTAGTTTGCTGGTAGCAAGATAACCCGGTGATACCGTATTAACGGTGACGCCACGCGCTGAGACTTCACGCGCCAGGGCGCGGGTAAAACCCCGTACAGCATATTTTGCGGTTGAGTAGTTAACCTGGCCAATTGTCCCAACCTGCGCATTGAGAGAAGAAATATTAATAATGCGTCCCCAGCCACGCGCCATCATGCCATCAACAACCTGGCGCGTGACGTTAAACAGCGAGTTCATATTAATATCGATAACGGCTTTCCATTCTGTCGGCTGCATATCACGGAATAAAACATTACGCGCCGTGCCGGCGTTATTAATAAGGACGTCAATATTACCGACTTCTGCGCGAATTTTTTCAAAGGCTTTAACTGTTGAATCCCAGTCTGCAACATTGCCTTCAGAGGCGATGAAATCGAAGCCCAGCTTTTTATTATCCTCAAGCCAGCTTTGCTTTCTTTTCGAATTGGGGCCGCAACCGGCGATGACCTTAAAACCATCTTCAGCCAGGCGACGACAAATAGCCGTTCCGAGGCTCCCCATTCCGGATGTGACATAAGCGATACGTTGGGTCATACCCTTCTCCCAGATGCATATTTTTAATGGCGTTTACTTCCTGTTAACAGTAAGCGACGCGCCATGATTTTCTGCAACGTAGCATTGTTGAAAATGTGAGCGAGATCGTTCCTTTTATGCATTTGGGTGCAATTAAATGCAATATTTGTAAAGAAGACTTTTTGTTCCATTAAGGATGCAATATTTTTATAAGGCTTATAAGTACTACAGAATGGCGGCGAGACATCTATCGAGCTTTTTTTGAGGGCAAAATCACACTAATTTAATTGCACTTATAATAATATAAATGCAAAAAAGGAAGGTATTATGACGACTTACGCCTATGTGGGTTGCCGCACGTCCGTCTGGCGGGGTGCGCGTGGTAAAGGAATAGAAGTTTTCTGCATTGATAAATCAGGCACATGGCAATTCCTGCAACGCGTTAAGTCTGTTCAGGATAATCCATCATGGCTGACGCCAGACCCTGTTCGTAACCTGATGTATGTGCTCCATGGTGATGGTGACAGAGTGGCAGTGTTCGCACGAGATACTACTACTGGCCTGCTTACGCTATTAAACGATCAGACGACCGGACCGCATCATCTCCACCCGGATTTAGATCCAAAGCGTCGCAATAATCCGGTAAGCAGCGCCCTTACCCCGGATGGCAGTGCATTACTGATTGCGAACCACGAAAGTGGAAATATAGCAACACTGCCCATTCACCAGAATGCTCTTCTGGCTCCCTCTCATCTGGCAGAGATTCGCGGACATGTTACGGAACCCGAACAAATTCCTTCCCTGTCGCGACCCCACGAAATTGTCTTTGCACCTGAAAGTCCTTTTTTGCCGTTCCCACACAAGGCCGCACAGCGGGTAATGGCATTGATATGGTTCGCCTGTACCAGTGGAAACACGCCCAGGCAATCCTGACCGATACGGTGCAGCTTCCGGCAGGAAGCTGGCCACGTCATGCTGACTTTCACCCCAGCGGCAAATGGCTCTATGGCATCAGCGAACTCAGCAGCACAGTTACCGTTTTGGAGGTCGACCTTATACAAGGCAAACTAAAACTCATACAAACCTTGAGTGCCTTACCGGAAAATTATTCTCTGCGCAGTGATGCAAGTGAAATCGAAGTCCATCCTTCAGGCCGATTCCTCTATGTATCAAATCGTGGTCATGACAGTATCGCGGTTTTTGCTATAGATGCGCAAAATGGCTTGCTCACACTAATCGGCTGGATCGCTTGCGGAGGTAAAACGCCACGTTTCACCACGCTTTCACCAGACGGCACGCAGTTTTTCAGTGCTAATGAGGACTCAGATACCATTCAGGTTTTCGACGTTCATCCTGACACCGGTATGCTGATCAAAACGGATACGGTTATCGAAACCGCCAGCCCGACCTGTATCTGTTTTGCCTGATTATTTGCCTTCAGGCGAGCCCGTAAGCGTCGCGGACTCATCCGCTTCATTCGTCTCTTCTGCGCCTGCTTTAACAGCAGGAATGAGGCTTTTAATCAAGGTTTTGACCGACGGCGAAGCGTGAGAAAAGTTTTTAACGCCTATCAGTAAATCGCGTTTTGCCCAGGGTTCTGCAAGCGGAATGCTTCTTAGACCGCGATGCAGCGACGAAGGGGCAATTTCATTCACAGGCAGCACGGCAATGCCAGGCTGGTGGCTAACCAATTCTGCCATTGAGACAAAACTGCTGACGCGAAGAGCCATCGTCAAAACTTTGCCCAGCTTGCGCGCTTCCCGCTCAAGGATATGGCTCACCGCGCTGTCACGATGCGGCCCGATAATTTTTTCGTCGATAATGTCAGTCAGTTGCAGCGAAGCCCGTTCTGCCAACCGGTGTTCCGGCCAGACCAGAACCGCGAGTTGATCCTGCTGCCAGGGCCAGGCTTCAATGCCTGCGGCAGCGGTCCAGCTTGAAAAAATCCCTACATCCGCGCTCCCCTCAATCAGCCCCTGCACCACGCCTATTCCGGTATGTTCTTCTATATCAATGTCGGTCTGGGGATAATGATTAAGAAACTGCCCTACCGCGCGAGGCAGATAATGCATCAGGGCCGCGGAAATGGTGTAAATTCGGATATGCCCGCGTATGCCCGCCGCGTAATCACTCAGCTCTTCTTCCATCTGCTCCAGGTTACGAAACACCTGCCGGGCGTGGTACAACAGCGAATGCCCGGCAGGGGTCAGCTCAACGCCCCGGGGCAAACGCAGCATAAGCTGTGTTCCTGCCTGTTGCTCCAGTTCGGCAATACGTTTGCTTACCGCCGAAACGGCAGTATGTTTGCGGTGTGCTGCGCGGGTTAGGTTTTGCTCCTCCGCTACCGCCACAAAAATAGATAACGAGACAAGATCGTAACGCATGGCTCTGTCCATTCAGGGGTTCAGGGTCTGCTGGATAACATACGGTAAAATGCCGCCATGTTGCAGATAACGCAGCTCCTGTCGTGAGTCTATGACGGCAATCAGCGCGATTTCCATCAGCAGCCTGCCTTCCCGCCTGATACGCAGCGTCAGCGGCGTACTGCCCGGTTGCAGCGTATCAAGGCCGGTAAAGTCCAGCGTCTCCTGACCGTTCATCTGCGGCAGACGTTCTGCTTCCCCGCGGGCAAAGTGAAGCGGAAGGATCCCCATACCCATCAGGTTAGTGCGGTGGATGCGTTCGAAACTTTTTGCCACAACCGCTTTTACACCTAACAGGGCCTGTGCTTTGGCCGCCCAGTCCCGGCTTGAACCGGCACCATAGCGATCGCCCGCAAATACCACCAGCGGTATGCTGCGTGCCAGCCAGCTTTGTGCCGCTTCATAGGCGGGCAGGATCTGCGCGTGTTCGGCATCCCAGGCAAACCCTCCTCCACCGCGCCGTGATTCTGGCAGCAGGCGGTTTGACAGTGCTTGGTTGGTAAATGCGCCCCGCACCATCACTTCATGGTTGCTGCGGCGCGTGGAATAGAGGTTAAGATCCTGTGGGTGCTCATGGCGTTCAAGCAGCCACTTACCCGCCAGGCTGTTGGCAGAGATCGCGCCTGCTGGCGAAATATGGTCTGTGGTCACATCATCACCAAACCACAGGAACGGACGTGCGCCGGTAAGCGACAGCGGTTCACTGGCATCGCGCGGCAGTTTTTCCAGATAACCCGGACGTCTGAGATACGTTGAACTCTCTTCCCATGGATAATGTGTGCTACCCGGTGCGGCTATCTGCTGCCAGTGTGGCGTACCCTGCCAGATAATATCGCGCCGCTTAACGTAATGATCGCGCTTCATGATGCGTGTTACCCATTCCTGCACTTCTTCGCGGCTGGGCATTAAATCGCGCATATAAACGGGCTGCTGCTCTGCATCTACGCCCAGCGGATCTTTCAGCATGTCATGTGAAATATGACCTGCCAGCGCCCAGGCAATAACCAGCGCGGGTGAGGTCAGATAACCATGCCCCAGGCTCGGATTGACGCGACGCGGAAAATTACGGTTGCCGGAAAGCACACATACTGCCTGTAGCCCGTCATTCACCAGTTCTTCCATAGCAGGTTGCAGCGCACCTGAACTGCCAATGCAGGTCATACATCCGTAACCCGCCACGTTATAGCCCACGCTCTCCAGCTCGCTCAGCAAGCCCGATTCACTGAGATAATCGGTGACCGCACGTGAGCCGGGCGAAAAAGAGGTTTTTACCCAGGGTTTAGGCTTAAATCCATGGCGCGCCGCATTGCGGGCAAATAGCGCAGCCTGAACAACCAGCCACGGGTTGGCGGTTGTGGTGCAGCTTGTGATAGCGGCGATCGCAATTGCGCCCTGACGAACAGGCTCCGGGTAGGCCGGATGCAGCCAGCTACGCTGGCGGGTATCAGCGGCAAGGCTTTCGTTAAAACTTTCTGCCGCATAGCTGAGCGGGATTTGCTGATGCGGATTGACGGGCCCTGCCATGCCTGGCTCAATACTGCCGAGATCAAGGGTAATGAGCTGAGTAAAGGTCGGCTGCGGCAGCTCCGGGCTGCGCCAGAGGTGCTGAGCCTGCATGTAGGCAGAAATTATCGCCTGCTTCTCTTCGCTTCTTCCGGTCATCTTCACATAGTTCGCGCTGCACTGATCAAACGGGAAAAAGACCACCGTTGCACCGTATTCCGGTGCCATATTGGCAATAGTTGCGCGTGACTCTAAGGGAATATGGTGCAGCGACGGGCCGGTAAACTCGACAAATTTGCCCACAACGTTCTGTTCCCGCAGCAGGCGGGTAATATGCAGGGCTAAATCACTGTCACTGACGTCCCCGGACAGCTCCCCACAAAGGGCGATCCCCACAACTTCTGGGAAGCGCAAGGTCACAGGTTCGCCGAGCAGCGCCGCCTGACCTTCCAGACCGCCAACACCCCAGCCGAGGATCCCCAGCGCGTTAATCATCGGCGTATGGCTGTCTGTGGCAATCATATAATCAGCGTGCAGGAGCGGCACCGCCTCACGCTCATCAACGGTTACAACTTCAGCAATAGCTTCCAGGTTCATCAGATGAATAATGCCAGTGCCGGGTGGGATAACCCGAAAATTCTCCAGGCTCTGCTCGGCCCAGCGGATAAAACGGTAACGCTCGGCATTGCGGCGAAAATCAAAGCGCAGATTTTCTTCAAGGGCATCTGCTGAAGCATAGCTTTCAACAATAACGGAATGATCGATGGTCAGTACCGCCGGGATGAGTGGGTTGATCGCTTTTGCATCGCCTCCCAGTTCCGCCGTCAAATCGCGCATTGCCGCAAAATCTGCCAGCGCAGGCAGACACGTCGTGTCATGAAACATCAGGCGATCGGGATAAAACGCCACTTCCTCATAAGCTGATGCGCCCGACAACATACGTAAAAAGCCCGGCAGCGTATCAGGCGTGCGCAGCGCAACATTCTCAAGCAGAATTCTCAGGCTGTAAGGCATGCGCTGCAACTGCGCTAACGGTACAAGGCTGACTAAATCAAGAAACTGATAGTGGCGGTCATTGATGACCAGATCTGAGCGATTCAAAGTAGAGGGCAGTGTCATAAAAACCTTCCGTTACCGCAGGGGTGATATGTTCTTGTACGGATAACGATAACAGGCTATTGCAGGCGGGAAAATTGAACAATCGATAAGCTAGCGTTCTCATTTGGAGAACGCTAAAAACAGATTTACTGTTCAGAGAGTTCACGATCGATAATCTTTTGCAGTGAGCCGTCTTGCTGCCATTGTGTCAGCATGTTTGCGATTTTTTCATGTAACTTGCTGTTCATTCGCGCCACGCAAATAGCCTGATTAATCTGCCCAAAGTTATCAGGTAATACGCGATAACCTGGATTTTCCGCAGTCGCACGCTCAAGCGGCTGGCGAATGCCCGCTGCCATATCGCCTTCTCCCTTGAGAAACGTATCTATCGCTGCCTGCGAAGAGCTGAGGCGGTTAAGCGTGGCATGCTGAAGCTGGCGCGTCAGGTATAAATCGTAAGCGGCACCTTTGCCTACGTTAATAACTACCCCCTCTTTGTCCATCTGCTCTACGCTCTGCCAGCCGCTCTCTGCCTTCACCAGCACGGTGCCCTGGATAGCGATGTAAGGCTGCGTAAAGCGCAGCACCTCTTCCCGCTTTGGATCTATCGCCAGAAAAGCGATATCCCAGGCATCATTTTGCGCATCCTCTACCACCTTCCCCGCCGTCGGGTAGGTAATAAGTTGCCGCGTCGCGTCCATTTCAGCGGCAATACGGCTGGCGATCTCAACCGTTATACCGCCAGGCTGCCCGTCAGGAAGTGTTTTAGCCAGTACGGCATTGCCGAGATTGATTGCGAAACGTAGCGTGTTAACGGTGGCTGACATGCGGTTCCTCCAGGAAATTGTCATTATTGATTTGCGGGCCAGGTTTGAAATTAAGACGCTGGATCTTACCTGTGTCCTTAATGATATAAGCGATGGTGATCGGGATAAAAATACCTGAAGCTTAGCCCCACGGCTTCAACAGAAGCGGACATAACTCCCACAAGCGATCCGCAGATGCATGAAGCAGCCAGCTGCACTCAGCTATGCGGTGCGTCAAGGCAGCAGCATCTCTGCGGGGGTTACGTCGCCCCCGCCAAAGTTAAAGCCGCCCGTCTCCCCAGCACGTCCCTTTGTCGGTGACAACCGCTACTCCGCGTACGTCGTGACTAAAGCGAGCAAGCGAATCCAGCAGGCACAGTTATCTGTACCGTATGAAGAGGGTTTCACAACACTATGCCGCCGAATACCTGACTCCTTTTTAAATGCCTGGTAATCGTCAGGCGCACAGGCAAAATGCCGGTCAAATGCAATCACAGCTATTTTCTGACATTCAGTCATCTGTATTGTTAACGCATTAAACGTTTTAATTTTGCGACAGCTGCCTGTGGGCTGCTTAATACCGGACAGGTAACCGCTGACTTTAGCTCTTCAAACGCCACTTCCATGGAAAAATGGGCTAACACAAGCACATCAGCATGCTGATGCATGCGGCCAGCCTCAACGATAAGCTGATTATGCCGTGCGGTGTTACCGGCACTTAATGCGTCACGTGCGCCAGCAACCACAACGGTCGTGATGGTTGCCTTCGACTGTTTGACTGCCGCCATTTCGCGAAACTCCGCTTCCATAGCGGGAACAGCAGGCGCGAAGGTTGCCAGCATGACAATGTTATTACTCTTCTCCAGAACCGCTTCGAACATGGCTTCGTTGGGTTTAAGAATGGGTAATGCGTGCGTTTCTGCACTGGCATCAATGGCTTCGCCGAACGCGGAGCAGGTAAAAAGAATGGCTGCAGCATTAATGCTGACCGCATAATCCACGAGCAAATCGATACGCTGATAAAATTCAGGGGTGAGTGTGGTGACTTTGCCACGATCGTGGCTCAGCACATCATCCAGCAGATTACTGATCTCAGCGTCGGGCCACTGGCGCGCAAAGGTTTCATTTACTGGCGCAACCGCCAGCGATGTAGCGTGAATCAGCACGATGCGTTGGCTCATTATCCTCTCCATGAAAACAGGCTGCCGTCGATGACGGCAGCCTTATGTCGTCAGTTACGCGCGAATTGCGGCAGCCACTTTCTCAGAAAACGCTTTAGTACCGCAGTTACCGCCCAGATCCGGAGTGCGTGTTGCCGGGTTTTCCAGCACTTCATCTACCGCACGGTTGATCTCTTCCGCCGCTTTGAGGAATTTTGGCTGGTTATGCTTCTCGGCATACCAGGCCAGCATCATTGCCGCAGAGAGTATCATCGAAACCGGATTGGCTTTGTCCTGGTTCTGGATATCAGGGGCAGAGCCGTGCTGTGCCTGCGCGCAGCAGTGCGTATCGCTGGCCATGATTGAACCCGCAAGGCCCAGGCTACCTGACAACTCGCTCGCCAGATCGCTGATAATGTCGCCATAGAAGTTAGTGGCTACCAGCACGTCAAAACGTTCTGGATTACGCACCAGATGCGCGGTGGAGGCATCGACCAGCAGATCATCCAGCTGTACTTCCGGGAACGCTTTCGCGACATCACGCACCGCTTCGAGGAACAAGCCATCCGTCATATGGAAACTGTTAGCCTTATGAATAGCGGTGACTTTTTTACGGCGCTGCATCGCCAGCTCAAAAGCTTTACGTGCAATACGCTCAGAACAGTGGCGGGTAATTTTACGCGTGGAAAGCGCCATATCCGGGCTGGGCATCACTTCACCCCAGCCGCGCGTCATATTGCGGTCAGGGTAAAAACCTTCGGTCGCTTCACGCATAATGACCAGATCCATGGTTTTTCCCTCTTTCATGTTAGAAGTCAGAAACGGACGGGTACGTGCCGGACGCACGTTGGCATAGAGATCAAGACCGATACGGAAACCGGCCGAGACGTTACGGCCCCCTTTTTCAGGCGCCGGATAATCTGCGTGCGACTGTGTACCGAGTATGATGCCGTCATAGGTTTTTGCTTTTTCTAAACTCTCCTGGCGCAGCGTTGTGCCGTGCAGTTCAAGGCTTTTAAAGCCGACATCTTCATAATCAAACTCAAAACCCAGGCCGAAGGCTTTATCCAGTGAGTTCAGCACCGTTACCGTAGCTGAGGTGATTTCAGGGCCGATACCGTCACAAGGCAGAACCAGAATACGCATATACACTCCAAGTAGTGGGTCAGTTTCAATTGCATTTTTATATCAACAAATGCATTGATAGCAAGGTGATTAAGATCACATTTACCATACAAAAAAATTATTTTTTGATGAAGCCGTTGATTTTTATCATATTAACCGCACACTATGTTTCTTCTTACATCATAAGCGATGAAAGCTTGAATCAATTGCATTACCAGTTATCTGAGAATGCGGATTAGCCGATATTTTGTGATATGCACCACAAATCACCTATACTGATATTTGCTTTTATTTGAACACAAAGGCAGTGATACCGAATTAAATCAGCGTGTCAGAATTAACTATGACGAAGTCAGGTGTGATTGCCGATGACTTTACGGGGCCACCAATACTGCCAGCTTTATGGCCAACGCGGGCTGGAAAGGGTGCTGTTTAATGGCATACCTGCCCGGACATATGAAGTGTGGATGCCTGTGTCATTGCGCTCAAGAACCGTTCTGTACCCGTTCAGGATACGGTCGCTCAGTCACTTGTGATTTTAGACGGGCTAATCTGCGGCAGTTATTTAATTATTGTTCGACCTTCGACTCTACCGAACAAGCAATACTGGGCCAATGACAGATGCATTGATGAAAAACCTCGTTACAACGATGATGATTCTCTGTCTGGCCGTCCCTGACATCAGGTGCACCGTTCGGTATGCAACATCATCCCGTTACGCCATGACCCAATCGTCACTGAAGAGGCTAATGTGCGCAGTCGGCTGGCCTGTGTAGTCAGCGAAAAGACTGAACGCTTCTTTTCTCATCTCGCTCAGGCGCTGAGCGAATCAGGTTCCAAAAAATTCATCGTTGTCGGTGGTGAAACCTCGGGGGTCTTCACGCAAGGCCTGAATATTCGCGGCTTGATCATTGGCAATACCGTTGCGCCAGGCGCGCCGTGGACACAGGTTCTGGATGAAAAAGAGAGGTTCATTCTGAAGTCTGGCAACAGCGACTTTTTCCTGAAAGCACAGGAGCATTTCCATGAATGAAACACAATGTCACCATGATCGGGTGCGCTACGCCCGCTCGCTGTATGAACGCGGCTACAGCAACGGCGCAGGTAGCATTAGTCTGAAATTTATCAGCAAGAACACAGCCTGAAAATGGAGTGCAGATCAAACCCTGTGTCGTAACATGCGAGGTAAGACGAAAATATGTGTCACAACATGCATGATGAGATAAAAATATGTGTCACAGCATGCAGACAGGAAAAAAATGTGTCACAGCATGCTGGAAAAGCTTCAGGGCGGGTTGCAATATGTCGCGGCGCTCCAAAACATGTGTCACAGCATGCAAAACTGCCATCCTGACATGTTGTGACACAGACTTTTCCTGTTACGAACGCTGTCTGGCATGGTGTCACCCATGCTTTGCATGCTGTGACACATCATTTGCATGCTATGACACATCTTTTTCATATAACTCTTTGAGTTTTTTGTTTCTTTTATGAATAAACAAAAATGATTCCCTCCCCTTTTTCACAATGCTGTATTCGATATAGCCAATCTTCTCCATGGCTAACAGCGCATTTTTTATCAGGCGGTTCTGCTCTGGAACAGGTGAAGTCAGCAACAGGCGTTCGCGTATACGGGAAAAAGAAATCGGGGCGGGATTATCTGGCAGGCTCGCAATATAAGTATACAGAGTTTGCGCAACTTCTTTACCTTTCAGATAGTTATAAGGTCTTTTTCGTAATAAAATTGTATAGTCAATCTCATATAACTCCCACAACCGCTCATCCGCTTCGAGGGTTACCGTGTCTTTTTCCCGATCGAGAAGTGCTGTTTTAAGCAGTTGCGTAAAAAACATTTTCCCGGTGCCTTCACGACGTTTGAACTGGACAACTTTGGTACCGAGTTTTGCTAAAGAGTCAAAAATTTGATCGCGAAGTCGGTGATTTATCTGGCGGGAATCGTACTGACAAAGCTGTGCAAATTCTTTAAAAGGAAGCGTAATCTTATTGCTGTCACGCCCGTACTTACTGAAAGCGCCGATAACCCCCATCCATACGCTGAAATCTGACGTGATATTAAGACGTTCGCCACGGATCTGGATATCGTTATAGCCTTCTCTGCGCGCAAATTCGAGCGATGAAAAGGGTTCAGAAACATCGATAATGTGTTCTGATCCTTTCTTAAGCGCCCGCGTATTAGGCACAAATACGCCAAGCCTCAGCAGGATCGCAGGCTGCACCGAGGATGTACTTGTGACTGTGAGTATTTTTTGCTCATCCTCTGCTGAGGCCAGTAAAGAATCATGAAAAAAGCTATTGTCAGCCAAGGGGTTATCCTCTTTATTCACAGCTGCGACGTCACAAAGCATAACGTTCAAAGTTTACATGCTACGACACATGTTCCCGCATGTTATGACACATGTTTTGCATGCTGTCACACATGATTTGCATGTTATGACACATGTTTTGCATGTTGTGACACATGCAAATCCTCTGGAAGCCGCGCCAGCTCTGGCCTGCGAGAGACGGGGATCTGTTTGGATCTAATAGGGATCTAATAAGGATCATTATTGGGATCTAAGCAGTGAATATGTGGAAAAGTCATGTTCATACGTATAACTGAACCTCTTTAGATAAAACGCTGATAAAACCAGCAAGTTCAGTAAATTAAGTTCTGTACAAAAAGCCCATCAGGAAAAGGAATATAGAGCAACGCTGGTTAGCGGATAGAGATGAGAAAATACAGACAGCCACCAGAGAATGAGATTGAAAAACGCTATAAGCTCTTTAATTCTGATGCTCCCTGCCAGCCCTGCTCTGCCTCTTCGTTAAGAAGCTGCTTTGCGCCAATTGTGCGCCAATTGCATTAAGCTTCTTTCCGGCTGCATGACCCTTGTTGGAACAACAGGCATCCGCATAAAAAGACTTTGCTAATTAAACCTGGCTTTGCAATTTTTAAGGCAATTTGCAAATTTGGTGTTGCTTTGCTTCTTTTTTCAAGATTTAATGTCTTGATGCAAAGTTAATGGTAAGGAACGTTTAATGGGATTAATGGACACGCTTAATCAATGCATTGCTGCCGGCCATGAAATGACCAGGGCAATAGCTGTTGCACAATTTAACGATGACAGTCCTGAAGTAAGAAAAATTACCCGTCGCTGGCGCGTTGGTGAAGCAGCAGATCTCATTGGCGTTTCATCACAGGCAATAAGAGACGCAGAAAAAGCCGGACGCCTTCCTCACCCGGATATGGAAATGCGGGGTCGTGTTGAACAGCGAGTGGGTTACACAATTGAACAAATTAACCATATGCGTGATGTGTTCGGTACCCGCCTTCGCAGGCCAGACGGAAGCTTTCCCCGGTTATTGGTGTAGCAGCCCATAAAGGTGGCGTCTACAAAACCTCTGTTTCTGTTCATCTGGCTCAGGATCTCGCTCTGAAAGGGCTTCGGGTATTACTGGTTGAAGGTAATGATCCTCAGGGTACCGCATCGATGTACCATGGATGGGTGCCTGATTTGCATATTCATGCTGAAGACACCCTCCTCCCTTTCTATCTGGGCGAACGTGATGATGCTTCTTATGCAATTAAACAGACGTGCTGGCCTGGACTCGATATCATTCCATCCTGCCTGGCTTTACACCGTATTGAAACGGAGCTGATGGGGCGTTATGACGAAGGGAAGTTGCCAACTGAACCTCATATGATGCTCAGGCTCGCTATTGAAACTGTGGCTCATGATTATGATGTTATCGTGATTGACAGCGCACCTAACCTGGGAATTGGAACAATTAATGTCGTCTGCGCCGCAGATGTTTTGATTGTGCCAACACCAGCTGAACTTTTTGACTACACATCTGCTCTGCAATTCTTTGACATGTTACGGGATCTGCTTAAGAACGTTGACTTACAAGGATTTGAACCTGATGTCCGCATCCTGCTGACTAAATACAGCAATAATAATGGCTCGCAGTCACCCTGGATGGAAGAACAAATACGAGATGCATGGGGAAGTATGGTTCTTAAAAATGTTGTGCGTGAAACGGATGAAGTGGGTAAAGGGCAGATTCGGATGCGTACAGTATTTGAACAGGCCATCGATCAGCGTTCCTCTACCGGGGCATGGAGAAATGCACTGGCAATCTGGGAACCGGTATGCACTGAAATTTTTGATCGCTTAATCAAGCCTCGTTGGGAGATCCGCTAATGAAACGTGCCCCCGTTATCACCAAATCGTCTCCTGCGGTTACATCTGCAAATTCAACGGCTGCGCCTGCGGCTCCGATGGTGGATTCTCTGATGAGCCGGGTTGGCGCTATGGCAAAGGGTAACGCCATAACGCTTCCGGTGTGCGGTCGCGAAGTCAGATTCGTATTAGAAACAATACCCGGCGAAAATATTGAAAAAACCACCCGGGTCTGGGGCGGAAATGAGCGCGATCAGGATCTGCTGACTAAACAGGCTTTGGATGATCTTATTCCTTCTTTTTTAGTTACCGGTCAGCAAAATCCCGCATTTGGTCGCAAAGTTAACGATTCCATTGAAGTTGCAGATGGAAGCCGACGCCGTATGGCTGCCATTCTTACCGCCACTGAATATCGCATTCTCATTGGTGATCTTGACGACGAGCAGATGGATGCGTTGTGTAAGCTGGGGAATGATTACAGGCCAACAAGTGCTTATGAAAGAGGAAAACGCTATTCACAACGGCTTGCTAATGAATTTAATGGAAACCTAACTGCCCTTGCTGATGCTGAACATGTTTCCCGAAAAATTATCAGCAGATGTATCAACGTGTCCCGTTTACCTAAAGAAGTTATCGCGCTTTTTTCTCATCCTGGTGAGCTGTCAGCAAGAGCGGGAGAAAATTTGCAAAAAACCTATTCAGGCAAAGAAGAGATACTGCTGGAAAAAGTGCGCATATTGTCTGAAAAACAACAAGCAGGGGGTTTACTTGAGGCTGACAGCATCATTAACTTCTTAACTAAAGCAGTAACTGAATCTGAAGACAGCCGGTCTTTGTCATTTGTAAAGCGAGAGTTTTTACCTGGCGCTGTTGCTCAATACAAAGGAAACAAAGTCATTTTTAACCTGGACCGGTCGAAGCTGCCTGAAAATTGTATTGAAAAAATTGAAGAAATGCTGGAGCAGCTGCAGGCCTTTCAATCCAGATAATATCCTTTATAACTTTAAGATTTCCGGTTCTCATAATTTAACCGGGACCGTGGTCTCAGCACTCAACCGGGACCGTGGTCTCAGCACTCAACCGGGACCGTGGTCCCAGCACCCAACCGGGACCGTGGTCCCAGCACTCAACCGGGACCGTGGTCTCAGCACCCAACCGGGAACGTGGTCCCGGCACCCAACCGGGACCGTGGTCCCAGCACTCAACCGGGACCGTGGTCTCAGCACCCAACCGGGAACGTGGTCCCGGCACCCAACCGGGACCGTGGTCCCGGCTGTGCAGCTAAAGCCCAAATTTCGATAAGCGGCATAGTAAGTTTTGCACGCAGCAGATTTGAAAAGGCAGGCTGGCCGAAAGCAGACTGTATACGTTAATCACCGCTCTGCCGTCAGAAAGATAGCGTGATTTTTTATACCTCCTCCGGACAGGTGATTTAATGAACATCATTACCTGCTCATAAATTAGCGGGATTGCCTCCTGTGCTCTCGCCAACAGGCTGCGCGGAACGGTACTAAAATCAGACTGCGTCTGAACGCTAAACCAATAAAATGTGCAACTGACACAGCCACAAAGGCTGCATTGAAAAAGTTTTCTGCAACGGTGAAGACATGACTGCCGACGTGCCTTTGACTCTGGAAAAATCACCGTTTTTCCCTTACGTCGGCTGGAAATTTTCGTCAGGAAAACGCCCTGCCGCTGGCTGAAGCGTGGTTTACGATCCGGGATACCTGGCCGGGCGAAGCGACGCCCACGATGAGCAAAAAGCGGACGTAACATGCGGTATGTAGAACTTAGAGAGTTAAAGTCACTCACTTGAATGGGCCAGCTACACATTGAAAGCGCAGCCGGCTAGGCGGTTTAGCTTTGTCTGTTCTGATAAAGATCCCAGCGGTTGCCGTACAGGTCTTCAAATACAACGACTGTACCGTACTCCTCTTCGCGAGGCTCCTGACAAAATTCAACGCCTTTTGCTTTCATCGCGCTGTAGTCGCGCCAGAAGTCATCGGTCTGGAGAAACAGGAATACCCGCCCGCCACACTGGTTGCCGATAAAGTTTTCCTGTCTCTCGTTTGAAGCGCGGGCCAGAAGAAGATTGCAGTCGCTTTCCGGGTTTGGTGTAACCACGACCCAGCGTTTCCCTGGCTGTGGCGTATCCTCAACAAGGGTAAAACCCAGCTTATCTGTGTAATACTCAATTGCCCGGTCGTAGTCATCAACCACTATGGCCACATACCCCATGCATCGCTTCTGCGTTCTCATTTCTGCTCCATCAGGTGTCAGGCATAATTGCCAGGATACTCTTTTTATCACAAACGAGGCTAATTCACTGTCCGGACCTGCTAGGAGTGAAAGCAGACGGCGAACATTCGAAAATTGATCACATCTTTATGGTGATACAGTGCAGGCATACCTTAATTACATCTGCCTGCATTTAAAATTCATTCAGACATATATTATTTTACAAACATGTCTATAACGGTTCATCTTCTGCCCGGTTTAACTGCAGGCAAGAGAGAAATTGAACCTCTCGGGCAAATTACCCCGGAAAAGTTTGATCTCCAGTTCACCACGAATATCAGGGGCATCACCTTTACCGTACAGAAAGCCTTGCCGCTTATGAAGCCCGGCAGCAGCATTGTTATCACAGGCTCAACTGCTTCTATTAATCCCGGGGAAGGACTGAGTGTCTATGGTGGTACCAAGGCCGCCTTACGCGCTATGGTTCGTAGCTGGATACTGGATATCAAAGGTGCCGACATTCGCATTAATATCCTCAGTCCGGGTCCGGTTGATACGCAGTCCCTGCGCGATTTCCTTCCAGAACCGGTGGACGCAATCCTGCAGTCTTTACGCGACCGCAGCCCGCCTGGTCGCATTGGGCGGACTGAGGAAATTGCAAAAGCTGTAGTTTTCCTTTCCAGTGATGCCGCCGCTTATATAAATGGTGCAGAGATATTCGCCGACGTGGTGCTTCTCAGATCTGACTGAATTACTAAAGAAATAAGCTCTGTGGACAGGCGTATGCCCGACGATTCAACGTTTTCTGCTGTAGTGCGCACTGGCTTTCACTTTTTTATACCCGTCAGCTATCAGAGCCAGAACGGCGAGCCATATCGGGATATACGTCAGCAGCGATGCCAGGGTCAGTTTTTCTTCTGGCAGAAAAAGTGACACCAGAAATAACAGCAGGGGCTCAACATAGGACAGCATGCCAAACACCGTAAACGAAAGGCTATTGCTTGCAAGCAGGAAGCAGAGTAATGCAGAACCGCTCAGTAATCCCAGCCCTGCCAGGGTGACCCATCCGCCGACAGGCCCTGCGGGTAACCATTCTTTTCCGCTTCCCTGATAAAACAGCAGAGCAATTGCTGGCATTACAAGTAGTAAGTTTTCTGCAATTACGCTAAAGAAAGCGTTATTTTGCAGCTGACGTTTAATAATGAAATACGGCGTATATTCCAGCACAACGACAAGCGCCACGAGCGGAAGTGAACGCACCATCATAATTTCAGCCGCAACGCCGCAGGCCGCCAGCAGTACAGCAATTTTCTGCCACCCTGACATCGTTTCACCGTACAACGCTCTGCCGGTTAGTACCATGACCAGAGGCAACAGAAAGTACCCGAGTGCAAGTGACCGGCTTTGCCCGTTGACGGGTGCCCAGCAGAAAATAATTATCTGCAGGCCAGGAAGCGCGGCGCAGGTAAGTGTTGCAATGAGCAGCCGTGTACTTTTTATCACTGACGTTAAGTAGTGCCAGAAACAACCCAGATTTTTTTCGAAAGGCCAGTGTCAGAATCAGCAACAGCACGGTTGTTACTGAGCGCCATCCGGCTATCTGCCATCCGTTCAGCGGGTGCAGAAAAACGCTGTAATAGCAGAGTACGGCAAACAGCACTGATGACACTAATGACAGCGTAATGCCCTTGTGTGCAGTCATATCTCCCCCATGGAAACGTTTACGGGAAAAAACAAGGCGGTGATAAAAATACGAGCACCAGCCAGCAGAGACCTCCTGACCGGTGCGACTTATAAGCAGAATCAGGACAGCTGAATTGACGTACCCGAAATTGTCAGTGCAAACTCAGCACCAAACACGATTGCCGGCGTCTGAAAGCCGGGGAAGCTGTCAACGCTGAGAACGCGCCTGGCAGCCTCAACGGCCGCAAGCGGCGTATAGGAATATCCGTTAACCGTTTCGATTAATGCCCGTTGCGTATTTCCGTTCGAGCCGGTGACTTCGGCTACAGCGCGTGCGCGGCTGGCATCACGTTCCTCCTGTCCGGGCTCGTCAGGAAGCAGGGATAAATCCCCCTCCGGGAAAGCATCGCCGGTCACATGAACAAACATTTCAATATCCGGAATACCGGTTGAATGCCATGCCGTAACCAGATCGCCAAAGGAAAGCGGTGCACAGGCGACAGGACCCTCACCAAAATCAAACCAGCCGGGCTGGGTATTTTCTTTCGTCATCAGAGCACCGTTAACGCGCTCAAGCAGACCGGCGCCGATAATTTCACCAGCGCTGGCAGCAGAACCCCGGGATATAGAGCCGGCCACCTGTAAGGCAATGCGCAGCCGCCGGGGTTCATGTACCTGTCGTGCAAGGCGAACCGCCAGACAGTCAGTCGGCACCACATCCCAGCCTACGCCCGGCATCAACATGCTGCCAGCCCGCGTAGCCATATCCCCAGTGATTCAGCCAGCCGGTAAACGTTAATTTCCGCCGTGATATCGAGGTAGTGAATGCCCTGCGCGATACAGGCACTCATCAACGATTCTGCCGTGCCGGCGAACGGTCCGGCACAGTTCAGCACGACGCTTACGCCCTTCAGCTGGCGAATGACTTCACCTTTATCCTCAAGGCTGAATACGCGCATCCCGACATCAAGTGATTTTGCGAGCGCGGCCAGAGGCTGCTCTTTTCTGCCGGCAACAATGATGTTGAGGCCTGCAATTGTTGCCTGTGCGGTAATCATGCGCCCCGTATAACCGGCTGCGCCATATATCAGTATTGTCTTCATCGTTGAGGGTGCTGCCAGTCTTTGTAAACAAATTCCAGGCTGTAGCCATCAGGATCGAATACACCTGCAGCGTAATAGCGGGGATCGTAGTGAAGCCGGGCGCCAGGCGCACCGTTGCCTGTTGCGCCAGCTTGCATGGCTGCAGCATAGGCTTCATTCACCATTGTCTGATTACGGGCAACGAACCCGACGTGCACGGCAGACGGAGCCACGACGCCTTCGCGGAGCCAGAAAAAAATCCGGCCCTGGGCACCAAAACCTTTTGAATCCGGATGCCCCAGAGGCCCGTCTTTCCCGTCATAATCATGACGTACCGTGATACCAAGAGGGGCAAACGCTTCAGTATAAAAATTAACGGAACGGTCAGTATCGCTGACCGACACAAAAACATGGTCAAGCATAAAAACTTCCGAATATTTCAGATTTGATAGCCGCCAGCGACCTCAATTGACTGTGCGTTAATCCAGCCATTACGTTCACAAGCCAGCCCGGCAATAACACGACCGACATCATCAGGTGCGCCCACACGGCCAAGAGAAGTCTGCGAGGCCAGAATCTGCTCAGGAACTTTTAGTGAAATTTGCCCTTCAGACTGCGCGCGACGATTATAAAATACGGCGGGAAAGGCCGACCTTTTGACCTATGAGCGTATTATTATTCTCAGACAATCTGGGTTAACAATTGAACGTACAGCAACACTGGCCAGACGCAGCATCAGCCAAGTAAAATGTGTCTGGCCAATCGATAAAACACAAAAGAACTCGTAATACACCCGCTGAGATAAGGATGGTTTCATTTCAGTCAGATTGAGCATGTGAGTGGTTTTTATTACGTAAATCATCAGCTGAATCTTCAAATTTCGAGTGAATATCGTCACTGTCACCGCTGTGTCGAAGAACATGATCTGCATTTTGCACTTTATAAAAAAGATGGCCGTTTGCTTTTGCAAAAAGCTGCCCTGAAAAAAGCGACATTAAAATTAATATAACTGACAATGGTTTTCGCATTTTTTACCGATATTGGTTGCGGTGTGACACAGTTTTTATGCGTTATCACTTTAGTTTTTAAACGAAGAGCAAACGGAAATCATTCAGACCTACAGCCGATTTTAAGCAAGCTCAGCCCTGCAGCAGGCTGGTGTCAGCGAACTAAATGACCATGGAAAGGCCGTTCAGGAAAAGAGCGGTGAAAAACCGCCGTAAGAAGCTATACCCTGCACATATCGCACCTTCTGGTTTGTTTCAAAAATCCCGTTGCCATGAAAATATGCCGCGTGAAAAGTCCCATCTCAGATTTACGGCTTAAATGACTAACGAATATTCAGTGCAACTGCCTGGAGTTAAAGTGGCACTGAACCTTTTTAAGATAAATCTTACCGGGGAAGAGGTGTTTAGTGCTCTGGAGATTTCATCAGAAGCAGCCTGCGGATGTCATGCCTGCACGGCGAAGAACTGAACTGTCTCCGCTTTACGGGTTGAAAAAACCAGGCACCGCACGTTTTGCTGGGCCAAAAACGAGCTGAGCGCCGGACTGAAAATCACATAATCAGCAACAGGGGACATAATTCACATAAATAAATTACCGGAGAGACAGATTTATGATTGCCAGCATGATTCGCCTGGTTTTAACTAATATTCCTCTGGTGGCGTTTATTCTTGCGCTGCTGCTAGCGGTAATTTATACCCGAAAAGCTATCAGCCGCGCTGAGAATTTCCTTTCCTGGTTACTGCTGCTCTCGGTAGGTTTCACTTCTCTGTGGGCTGGACTTTATCACACGCTATTGCCGCAAACCGCAGCGGCATTTATAGGCTGGCAGAGCAGCCCGTTTCAGTTCGAAATGGGTATGTCGGATATTGCCCTGGGCATCGTGGCTATAGTGTCCTTCTGGCGCACCCTTGAGTTTAAATTAGCAGTAGTGATGTGGGTGGCGATTGAGTTTGCCGGCCTCGCTTACGGGCATTTTCATCAAATTGCGCGTGCCGGAGATTACCAGGCCGGGAATGCGGGGGTCTTGCTGGGGTTAACGGTAATCCAGATGGTATTGCTGCCGCTGCTTCTTATTCTGGCTTTTAAGGCCAGGCACAACACCCGGTAGTGATATCACGACAGGTTTTGGCTGGAGAACAACATGAACCTTTTGTCCGGTTTTTTATCAGGCACCCCGTTCTGGGTTTACCTGTTGTTTATTTACCTGATGCTGCGCGGTATCAAGGCAAGGAAGCCTGGTGAGGTCACGCTGGGAAAACTGACAATAGTACCGTTGATTTTTACCATTATGGGACTTGTCGAAATGCAGCGTCTGTATGGTTTCAGGCTGGAGTCGGTCGCTCTGTGGCTTTTGTCACTGATTACAGGTATGGCCATCGGTGCCCGCTTCGTAAAACTGAAAGCCCTCACTGTCGACCGACGGCGCGGGATTATCAGCCGCCCTGCTGATTTAACCGTACTGCCTGTAATGCTGGTGGCGTTTGTCAGCAAATATGCTTTTGGAGTATTGCAGGCTACAGACCCCGGGCTGGCTACACGGCCTTGGGTAATGGTTTCAGAGATTATCACGTACGGCCTGTTTGCTGGCATATTTGTCGGCAAATTCAGCCGATACCTTCAGGCTTACCGGGCTGCACCTTGACATGAAGCTGGTTAAGCCAGCGGAGAAGTTCATCAACAAACCCCGTGCAATTGCATTCCGGGCTTTCCGGCTGTGCTCTGATGGCAAACTGCAGGGTCGACTTATGCAATTGGCTTACAGTCCGCCATGAGCGAAAAGCGGGCATCAGAGCTGAAAAATGAACGGCAGCCAGGCGGCTTCGCTTCATGCCTGCCTGTTATGAGTGTGGTTTACAGATACTGTTATGCAACTGAACTGATTTCAGTGTTGCTGGCGGGTATGTACATGCCTGAACCAGAAGCGCCGCAGATAAAACCGCACCACCCTCAGCACATAAAACGGCGACTTTATCAGGTTATCCGCCTGCTCCGTTGCCGCCAGCCTGTCCCGCTCACAGCTTTCACAGGTGCAGTAGAAGTAATGCCTTTCCAGGCTTGTCAGCGGAGCCAGGCATCTGATGCAGTAGTCGGTCATATCCGCTCACCCTGACTGAAAGGTTCCGGACCCGCAGAGGACTTCTGACGTTTGCCGGTCAAAATTTACTGCCGGGCAGCTTCAGCTCAGACTTTCTTTAACTGCCCGGCTTTGCAGAGAAGGATGATATCCGGCGCAACAGACTGTGAATCTGCCTGTTCTCACATTTATCCGGGGTGAGACTACTCACGCCCGGATTGTGGTTTTAAGGTTTTACCGCTCAGGCTGCGGTGTCGTCCGGTGCTCTGCCTTTGCCTCTGCGGCTGACAGCGCCGCCCTTGCGTCCCGCCAGGACAGCACGTTCATGGCTGTTCCTGAAGTTTCCGCTGCTGACCTGTCCGCCTTTTCTGCCTGCCTCAGCGGCCCGCTGCGGATTTTCCGCGAAGTTTCCTGCACCACCACGTCGTGTTGTCATATCCCCTCCGGGGTAAAATGTGATTAGTCACATCACCAAGCGTAGCGTTTTATCTGCTAATTTTGTTTTATTCAGGAATAATTTCTGCATGCAGCACCATATAAAGAAAAAATTATGGCAACTGCCGGTCAGATAACAATGACCTGACGGGCTACGGACGAAAAAATTACGGACAAAAAAATCCCGCCATGACGGCGGGAATGCGGGAATTTAAATTAATTATCACCTGAGTGGTCCGGCTGTTCTGTTCACTGTACGGCAGACCCGGAATAAAAAGCAGTTCCGGCAAACATCGTCGTTGTAAAATCAGCACATTTCTTCTGTATCCGCCCTGCTGTAACGCCGGCCTTCAAAAAGAGCGGATGCGCATCAGGTTCCCGTCAGCTAAAGGCACTGCCTGAGCAGGAACTCTGGCTGAAGCAGGGCCGTGTACTTCATTTAACAGATGCTGCAGTAACGTTAATGTTCGCTTTATCCGGATTCATGGCCTTAACTAAAGATTATTGTGATGCGCAAAGCAAAACGGGCGGGGCAATGTGTCAGTTACTTTTTCGCTGCCCTGAATGCGGGTGCAGAAAATTCCTGTACACCACCGTAAACAAGCTGCGCCATCTTCCTCACGGCGCCGTCTGTAGCAGATGCGGCACACGCCTCACGGCTGACTCATGCCTGCGTGAGAAAAAACCGCCTGTTCGCTGACTGAGTCAGTAAATCAGTCCGGCGTGTCGTTTCATCGGGTTTATACGGGCGTGGTATAACGGGATTACATCAGCGGTTACCGCTGAGGATGCGGGTTCAATTCCTGCTGCCCGTTCCTGCATGAGTGATGCCCCGAACATAACACCTCTGCGATGTGTCTTTGTGATACTTCAGAGCACCAGTGTCCGCATCTGGCACAAAGCAGACATGCGCGCGGGGCAAAGTCCGCTTTGAGAGAAAAGCGGACATTTAAGTTGTCGCCCTTTCTGTTGTTCCTGACGGCTGGCACAGCGTATTAGTGTTTCGCTGCGAGAGCGTCACAGAAAAGCTTGGAACAAACTCCCGCCAGTTCCTCAAGGTCCTGCTCACGCTCAGCAATGCGGGACATCTGATCGAGCATCCCCAGAACGAGTCTCGCCTGATAACGGACGGGGATATCGCCACGCAGAATACCTGCCTGCTGCTCCCGCTCCATGTTCAGGGCAATCCATTCGAGCATCTGTGCCTTTGTTGCCTCACCACTGAACGTCTGATAAAAACCCATCTCCGTTAAATCTCGCTCCCTGCACAGTACGGTCAGAAAGCGCATAAAGCTCTGACGTAAATCTTCAGACAGATCATCCGGGTCAAGTCCGGGAGAAATCAGGCACTGACGGGTTGCTTCGCGCAGTTCGTGGCGAAACTCGCTGACCAGCGTCTCAAACAGCAGCTCCTTACTGTCATGGTACAGATAAAAAGTCGGCTGGCTTACGCCCGCTTCAGCCACGATGTCGCTGATTTTAGTGTCATGAAAACCTTTCCGTGCAAAAACCCTTATAGCCGCTTTGCGGAGTGTTGCCTGTGTATGAGCGGCGCGCTCAGCCCTTTTTGACATATTAACCATGATTTTCCCTCCTGTTGCCGAAAGATAACAAAACGGTTGCGTCCTGTCAGCTCAATGGTTACTTTTGAGTAAGTTATTAACCAGTAACCTAGGAAGTTAAATCATGACTGTTCCCGTAATTGCTGTTTTTCGTGTAAAGCCCGGCACTGAAACTACGGTTGAAAAACTGTTTCGTTCGGTCATTGATACTACGCTTGCTGAAGAAGGCTGCATCCGTTATCAGCTCAATCTTGATACGGAGGATGCGTGTCGTTTTATCTGGACGGAAGAGTGGCAAAGCCAGGCCTTACTCGATCGCCATCTGAATGCGCCGCATATTCAGGCGCTGTTTTCTGAGCTTCCGCAATATATTGAGTCGTCAGAAATCATCGCACTGAAACCGCTGGCCGGGGGCGCAGCATGAAGCTTTATGTTTACGACCATTGTCCCTTCTGCACACGGGTTCGTATGGCGTTTGCCCTGAAGAATAAGCCTGTGACGCTTTCCGTTATTATGGAAGGAGATGCGGATACGCCTGTCCGTCTGGTGGGCAAAAAAGTGGTACCCATTCTGGAAAAAGAGGACGGATCGCATATGACAGAAAGTCTGGACATTGTGCGCTATGTTGACGGAACCGGTACACCAGCATTTTCGGGTCAGGTCACACCCGAATTAGAGGCATGGATAAACGATGCCTGGCCTGTTGCTCTTAAGTTGTTCATTCCGCGTTTCACGCAGGGGGATTTCCCCGAGCTGTCCACGCCCAAAGCCCGTGAGGCTTATCGCCAGCGCGAGGAGAAAGCCTTTGGTGACCTGACCGTTTTAACAGCCCGGACGTCCGTCCTCATTGATGAAATGCTGCCTAAACTGCATGCTCTGGTACCGCTGTTACAGCTTCGTCAGCAAACTGATATCAACGATATCGTTCTGTGGCCGCTGCTGCGCTGCTTGTCCATCGTAAAAGCACTTTCTTTTCCCCCTGCTGTTCGAGACTACGCCGTCAGGCTGGAAACCCGGACGGTGATCCCTTTGCTGTTTAACCAGGCGTTTTAGGGGAGAATGAAATGCCAGAACAGGCGCGTTCCGCACGTTTCATACCGGCTGAAATCGCTAAACGGCTGCCCGAATATTCAGACACCATGCTGGCTGACGAGTATCTCACTGACAGACCTGAAGCGAGCTGTCGTGTTTTTCGTGCTTATCATGGCGTAAAGCCGCATTTTCACCAGCAGTGCGATGAGTACCTTTATGTACTTTCCGGACGGGGCACATTCTGGATGGAAGATCCCAGTGATGAGGCTGAATTTGGTCCGGGTCACCTGCTTTTTTTGAGCGTAACGTTGTACACGCGCTGCCAACGCTACTGGAAGAACCTGTTATCTTCCTGTCGTTAGACAGCCCGCGTCGTAGCCCTGAAGATATTACGTTCGTTGATCCTGATGATGGCAATGCAGGGACGTTCATGGCCAGAAATAATAAGCCGGCATAGTTTGTTTCAGAGACATCTGCTTTTGACGCTAAGCTGGTCATAGCGGGCTGTGAGTCCGCTATGAGCGAAAAGCGGACGTAGTGGCATATCCGTTAAGGCGGCTATGCTGCAAACTAACTACTCAGCCTCACCATTTGACAAACAACAAGGCTTACGCAGTTAACCGGGTACATCCAGCGTTTTCGTGCGAGGCAACCCACCTTCTCTTTTATATCTTATAAAACAAAAAGTAAGCAAAACAGAGTACATAAAAGTGAATAACTGTTAATTTTCTGGCAAGACTGTGCTCAACACCAGTTGATGTGATGAAGATATCAGGTATTCATTCAACACAGAGTGGGTCGTGCCCTCCTAAAGAGAATAAAATTTATTTTGCTTGACATTTTGTGCGCCTAATTTAATGGAAAGGCGATATGCGGTCTCTTTCATTAACTTGCCAATACCGCTGTCACGCATCGACAGTATCAGACGTGAAGAGGGTCCCGTTAAAGCCAACGCCGCGAGAAGTGTATCCCGCTCGCCAAAAACCGGCAGCGAGAACGCAGCGATATGTGGATCGCGCATGCCGGAAGTGAAAAGTGGCAAATCGGGCATAGAGTCAAACAGGGGTTCATTTAATCCCCAATAGCGAAGCACTTGTCCGATCGCGGAATTATCCAGCGGCAGCAATGTACCAGGCAAACGCGTTTCACGTAGTCCTTCGGACGGCTCAGCTCTAAGCAGGCAAAGCCTTTGGCCTTTTTCAATGACATACCATGTAGCGCTCTCGCCCGTTGCGGTGGCCAGGGCGTGAAGTTCAGGTTGAACGATACTGGCCAGATGAAAGGACTGTTCATAAAGCTTACCCAGATAGAGAAGTCTCGGGCCAAGCGTGTAAACGCCACTGTCGCGTCTGATCACATAGTTCATGCGTTCCAGTGAATTCATCAGACGATAAACCGTGGTTTTATGATAACCGGACAGTTGAGCGAGAGCGGTAAGCGTCAGAGATTCTTCGCCAGGTTTAAAGCAATCCAGTAACGCCAGCGCTTTTTCTACGGCAATTACGCCTTCATTTCCCATTCGTATCTTCTCCTGTTTTCAACGGTAGAGAGTTTACCGTGCAAATTGTGATTTACATCTTATTTACATCATAAATGAAGGCTTAACTGTAGCGAGAACTAAATTAACATCGCTATAGTAGTTTTATATTGTACAACGTAGTTGTATACAGTAAAACAAAGTGAGGACTTTTTATGCCAAATGCAGACAATACTTTCATCAAACGTGACATCACTCGTGTTTCGCCAGAGTTGGTAAAACAGGCTGCAGAATTTCAAGCCGCGATTCTGGCTGATGTTGCTGGACGCCGTGGCACACTACACGGTCGCGTTAAGCCTCTCTCCACCTCAATGAAAGTTGCAGGTCCCGCCATAACAGTTGAAGTCCGCCCCGGTGATAATCTGGCTATTCACGCAGCACTGGCTATCGCTCAGCCTGGCGACGTCATTGTTGTGGATGGTAAAGGTGACATCAGTTGTGCCCTGATTGGTGAAATCATGTCCACGCAGGCCGAAGCCTCCGGTATTGCCGGCATTATCATTGATGGCGCTGTCCGCGATGCTGATGCGCTGAGTGAAAATTCATTTCCGGTCTTCTCGGCAGGTCTGAATCCTTGCGGCCCGACAAAATCTGTTGCCGGCCGTGTTAATTATCCGACCTCTGTAGCAGGGGCAGCTATAGAGCCCGGCGATCTCATTATTGGTGATGTCGATGGTGTGGTGGTTTTACCCCGTGAAGCAGTACCTGCCCTGCTTGACCTGGCACAGAAAAAGTTGGATGCCGAAACCAAACGTATTGCGGCCATTCGTGAGGGTGATACTCGTGCGCCCTGGCTGGAAAATGCCTTGCGTGCTGCCGGTATGCTCACTGAAGGGGAGAGCCTGTAATGACTGTATCTCAACCTGTAATTCTGGTAACAGGCAGTGACTTAGCACAAGAGGCTCTGGATTTGCTCACAAACTTTGAAATTATCTATGCAGGCAGGCAGCCCAGTGAAGATGATTTATGCCTGCTGTGTGAAAAGCACGATCCAGTCGCCATTATCGTCCGCTACGGCAAAATCACTGCCCGTATCATGGATGCTGCCCCGCATCTGCGGGTTATCTCCAAGCACGGCAGCGGCATCGACGTTATTGATCAAAAAGCGGCGGCTGAACGTCATATCAGCGTACAGTCTGCTCCCGGTGCTAACGCTGCAGCGGTTGCCGAACACGCCTGGACAATGATTCTGGCCTGCGCAAAATCTGTGCTTCCTCTGGACCGGCGTATGCGTCAGGGACACTGGGATAAGTCAACGCATAAGTCAGTAGAACTGGAAGGCAGAACGCTGGGGTTAATTGGACTTGGTGCCATCGGCGCTCGTGTCGCCCGTATTGGCAATGCGTTCGGAATGAATGTCATTGCTTACGATCCTTTTGCCAAAACCTTTCCTGATGGATGTCACTCCTCTTCTCTGGACGCGTTGCTGCAAAATGCGGATGTTATTTCCCTGCATTGTCCGCTGACCGAAGATACGCGCAAAATGATCAACAGTGACACGCTGGCCTTGTGCAAAAAAGGCGCGATATTAGTCAATACCGCACGAGGTGGTCTGATCGAAGATGATGACCTGCTGCGTTCGCTTGATAATGGCACTATCAGTTGGGCAGCCCTTGACAGTTTCACCATTGAGCCTTTAACGGCGCCGCACGTCTGGCAGTATGTCGATAACGTTATTCTTTCACCTCACATTGGCGGAGTCAGCGATACCTCGTTTGTTAAAATGGGAACGGCTGCGGCCAGTAATGTACTGAAAGTGCTGGCTGAACCACTGAAAAATGAAGGTGTTCTGCCATGATTTTTCTGAACCAGCCAGAAATACGCGCAACCACACTTTTTACACGTCTTCCTGATGCGTTTCGCCAGCCGGACCAAAATAATGCGTGGGCACAGGCCAACCGGGGCGGCCAACTTGTCGACTCGTTTCTGGAAGGGCCAGTATGGCATCCATCGGGATGTCTTTACCTGACGGACATCCCTTATGGCCGCATTTTCAAAGTCGATATGCAAGGCAACTGGGAGCTGATCGTTCAATACGACGGTGAGCCGAACGGCATGAAATTGATTTCAGCGAATACGCTGCTAATCACGGATTACCGTCACGGTTTAATGAAGTTGTCGCTGGATGACCGCACCGTCAGCCCGTGGCTGGCGCGGCGAAACAGTGAAAGCTTTCGCGGCATCAATGATCTGACACCAGACAGCCAGGGAAACATTTACTTCACCGATCAGGGGCAAACGGGGCTGCACGATCCGACCGGCCGCGTGTACCGTTTGTCTCCGGACGGAAAACTGGATTTGCTGCTCGATAACTGCCCCAGTCCTAATGGACTGGTGTTATCGCCGGATGAGAAAACCCTCTATGTCGCAATGACGCGCGGTAATTCAGTCTGGCGCTGTCCGTTACAGCCAGATGGTTCAGTCAGTAAAGTCGGTCAGTTTTTCACTTCGTATGGTCCCAGTGGTCCTGACGGGCTAGCCATAAATGCAGATGGCGAACTTCTGATTGCTAATCCGGGGATTGGACGAGTCTGGTATTTGAATGATTTGGCTGAACCGGTTGAAATCCTTACCAGCCCGCTTGGTCGATCGACCACTAACCTCTGCTACGGCGGTGATGACCTGCGCCAGTTGTACATCATCGAATCCGTTTCAGGTTCTGTTCTGACCTGCTCAATGGCAACGCCTGGCAAACCTGTTCCTGTCCCGTCATTCGTTCCCACCAAATAAAAGTTTTGCCTGAAAACGCACAGGAGATCGTTATGGCCCTGCTTACTTCCACTGAACATAATGCGACATCATCTCCAGGGTCGCTTGGCGAACCTGGTACCTTGAATGAGCAAGATTTTAAGCTCAGTGAAGCCGCTGCTAAAAAAGCCTTCAAACGGATATTGCCGTTTATTTTTTCTTTGCTATGTCGTCAGTTATCTGGACAGAACGAACGTGAGCTTTGCCGCGTTGGGAATGAACAGTGATTTAGGGATAACCGCAGAACAGTTTGGTTTTGGTGCCGGGATGTTCTTTATTGGCTATTTCCTGTTTGAAATTCCCAGCAATCTGATTATGCAAAAAGTCGGCGCGCGCGTCTGGATAGCGCGCATCATGATCTCATGGGGCCTGATTTCCATGGCCACGGCATTTGTTACCGGCCCGGTCAGTTTTGCTATAGCGCGTTTCTTTCTCGGCGTTGCTGAAGCGGGTTTTACGCCGGGCATCTATCTGTTTTTTACTTACTGGTTTCCGGGAACGTGGCGAGCCAAAATCACTGCCGCCTTTTTAGTGGGGATACCCGTCGCAAACATCATTGGCGCGCCGGTTTCAGGTGCATTGATGCAAATCACGCATCATGAGCATATTCGTAACTGGCAGTGGTTGCTGTTGATTGAAGGGGCACCGGCTATAATTTTAGGCATCATGTGTTTGTTTTTTTAAGTGATAAGCCTGCAAAAGCGAAATGGCTTGATGATAATGAAAAAACAGTGCTTACCCGACGCCTTGAATCTGAACAGAAAAAAATCGCAGCCTCACATGGTTCAAGCCTGAAGGATGCCCTGAAGAATCCGCTGTTGTATCTGCTGGCATTCATCAATTTTTGTGGGATCGTTGGATCAATAGGGGTTGGCCTGTGGATGCCTCAGATCATTAAACAACTCGGGGTCAGCCATACTCAGACAGGCCTTCTGACAGCCGTGCCTTATCTGTGCGGTGCGCTGTGTATGCTTTTGTGGGCACAGCGCGCCAATCGTGCACAAAACCGGATTATCTGGATTTGCGGTGCTCTGTTGATCGCTTCGGTTGCGCTTGCCGCCAGTGCGTTGGTGGATGATCCTGTTCTGAAAATGATTGCCCTTTGTTTTACCGTAAGTGGCATACTCTCTTTTCAGGCCTCATTCTGGGCGTTGCCTTCGGGTTTTCTGACAGGCAGTGCAGCCGCTGGTGGGCTGGCGATGATTGTCTCTATTGGTAATCTGGGCGGTTTCTTTGGTCCTTCACTGATCGGCTATATCAAGCAGATGACTGACGGTTTCATGTGGCCATTGCTGGCTGTTTCTGCTGTCCTGCTGGTGGGGTCGCTTGCTATCGCTTTTGTTAAAGATCCTTACCGTCACATCTGATAAATCCAAGTCAGTATAACCCGGTTGTACTCACATGCTTTCCATCGGCCTTCCTGATCTCAATTGACTCATGCGTTTTCAAGTCTGGGGCACGACGTGTTCGCTGCCCAACTCATGATGAGCTGAGGGAAGGGCTACCGCTCCGGATACGGCCCGTGCCAGGAGTAAACCTCAGCAAAACTGTAAATGGCGTTGCTGAAATCCCGCCACAATAAATCTTCATCCCGCTGCGAAAGTATTGTCAGAAAATCTGCTCATAATGCCGCAGCACAGCAAAATTACCTGACTATTGCCGGAAGTGAATAGCATAAGTAAAAGGTGTTAGGTGAGAGGTAAGGATAAAAGAATTACACATGAAAAGTGGGACGCTGCAGGCACTTGTGTAAGTGCCTGCAGGCTGCTCATTTATTTGCTAACCGAAGAAGCGGTGTTTTCAACTTCAATGTTCAATTCTTTTTTACGGCCCATGACCAGAACGGCGATACCCCCGATACTACATAATATAGCCAGTGGTACCATGGCCAGCGTATGGCTTCCTGTAGCCTGGTTAATGATCCCGTAAACGTTCACCATTAATCCGCCGCCAATCAGGTTAGCCACCGCACCGATAGCTGCCAGGCCCGCCGCTGCGGTAGTTGAAGACATCCATCCTGAAGCCAGCGCCCAAAATGGCCCTTTCATTGAGTAGGCGCCCACCAGAACGAGTGACAGAATGATCACGCTGCTGGCCAAGGAATTGGAGATAAAGGCAGACAACAGACCACCTGCAATCAAAAACAGCGTCAGCGCGGTGTGCCAGCGGCGTTCACCCGTGCGGTCAGAACTGCGGCCCCATACAATCATCAGTACTGACGCCAGGCCGTAAGGGATAGCATTAACCAGACCCGTCGTAAAATTATCCAGTCCGTAAGATTTTAACAACTGAGGTGACCAGACGCTCAACGTTGAGCCTGCTGCTGAAGCACCTGCATAAATCAGTGCCATGACCCAGATATGCTTGTGACGCAGTAACTGCCATAAAGAAATATGACCAATGGCCTTTTTCTTGCCGTTCTCGGCTTCAAGCGTAGCGTTGAGCCAGTCTTTTTGCTCATTATTTAGCCAGCTTGCATTGTTGGGGCGATTACTCAACATAAAAAAGGCTGCAATGCCCAAAAGCACAGCAGGAATACCTTCCAGAATAAATAACCAGTGCCAGCCCCTCATGCCATGCCAGCCATCCAGCGACAATATTGCTCCTGAAATCGGGGAGCCGATGAAGTTTGCCGCCGGGATAGCCACCATAAAGGTTGCAATTACCCGTGCGCGGTATTTGCCTGGAATCCAGTAAGTCAGATAAAGGATAACGCCAGGAAAGAAGCCCGCCTCCGCCGCGCCCAGTAAAAAGCGCAATACATAGAGCGTATTGGCACTTTCCACAAATGCTGTACATACAGAGATAACCCCCAGGAAACCATGATGCGGGATATCCAGATTTTGGCACCAATTTTCTGCATAGCGAGATTACTTGGCACCTCAAACAGAAAATATCCCACGAAGAAAAGGCTGCTCGCCAGGCCAAAAACGGCTTTGGAAAGGCCCAGATCTTCATTCATTTGCAGAGATGCCATGCCGATGTTACCGCGGTCAATAATGGCAATCAGATAGCAAACAATCAGGAATGGCAGAATGCGCCAGACGACTTTCTTGACGGTCTGCTGCTCTATATCGGCGGAAAAAGTCTTGTTTTGCATTTCCTCAGACATGATGTTCCTCACATATTTGTCATGGCTTTACGCGGAAAACGTAAAAAACGCCTTGTTTGTTTTACTGTGTAAAACCATGATGTACACAGTAAAATCATTATCATGGTAAACTCGGTTTCATGCCTGAAGTTGTAATCAGGATGTGTCTTTTGTCACAGAAAGGTATCGACTAGTTTTCATTTATGTGATGGCCGGAGGGTTTCTTAAGCCCTACAAACCTTACTTCTTAGTGATAAGAGATAACGCCACCAGGCAGCAGGCGCGATCGGAAGCCCTTGCTAAGCAGCATGGCCGGCAACCGCTTAATTAAATCTGCAACTTTAAACAAGACGGAGTGATGCAATGCAGACTCAAGAAAAGATCGGTGAATATCTGCAGCTTCTGGGTATCCAGCGACTGCAATCTATTATTCATAATCCCGATTACGCTAGTTTGTTTGAAGCCGAGACGCAGGCAGGTTTGAGTGGCTATGAACGAGCGCAGGTGACCTCATCAGGGGCAACGGCCGTTGACACAGGCATGTTTACCGGGCGTTCACCGAAAGACAAATATTTCGTTTATGACGAAGTGACAGAAAAGACATTATGGTGGAATGATAATCAGCGTAATAAAAATGATAACAAACCCATTACTCCTGAAATCTGGCATCATTTGAAATCCTTGGTTGTACAACAGTTATCCGATAAAACGCTATACGTGGTCGACGCCTGGTGTGGTGCCAATAAGGAATCAAGAATTGGTGTAAGGTTTATCACCGAAGTTGCCTGGCAAGCGCACTTCGTCACTAATATGTTTATTCAACCCAGCGAAGAAGAACGCGCTGGTTTTAAGCCTGACTTTACTGTCCTTAACGGATCAAAATGCACGAATCCTGCCTGGCAGAGTCAGGGCCTCAATTCTGAAAACTTTGTGGCTTTCAACTTAACCGAAAATACCCAGCTTATTGGCGGCACATGGTACGGCGGTGAGATGAAGAAAGGTTTGTTTTCAGTCATGAACTATCTTATGCCTCGTCGCGGTATTGCCTCTATGCACTGCTCAGCTAATGTGGGCAACAAAAACGATGTCGCGCTCTTTTTGGTCTGTCCGGTACAGGAAAAACAACCCTTTCAACCGATCCTAAACGTAAACTTATCGGTGATGATGAGCACGGATGGGATGATGAGGGTGTGTTTAATTATGAAGGCGGATGTTATGCAAAAACCATTCATCTGAGCGAGAAAAACGAACCTGAAATTTATCAGGCCATACGACGTGACGCTTTATTAGAAAACGTTGTTATTCGGGCTGACGGCAATGTCGATTATGATGATGCGAGCAAAACAGAAAACACCCGTGTTTCCTATCCGCTCACTCACATCAAAAATATTGTCAGCCCTCCTTCCCGTGCTGGCCACGCGCGTAAAATTATCTTTCTGACTGCAGATGCTTTTGGCGTATTACCGCCTGTCAGCAGGCTCACAGAAGCGCAGATGCAATATCATTTTCTGTCAGGTTTTACAGCCAAACTTGCAGGTACTGAGCGCGGTGTAACCCAACCACAACCTACTTTCTCTGCCTGTTTTGGTGCCGCTTTTCTGACCCTTCATCCTACTCATTACGCAGATATTTTGCTGAAAAGAGTTAGAAATGCGGGTGCCGAAGCCTGGCTGGTGAATACCGGCTGGAACGGACGTAATGAAAGAATGTCTCTTGCGAATACGCGCTGCATCATTAATGCAATTTTAAATGATGATCTGGTAGATACCTCGGTCAACATCCTTCCTGTATTTAATCTTGCCGTTCCTGCTCATATAGAAGGCGTGCCAGAGGAAGTCTTGGATCCACGTACTTCATGGGAATGCGCTGAGCAATGGCAGGCTAAAGCTGAAGAGCTTGGCGCGATGTTCAAAGCAAACTTTGCGCGTTTCTCTGACACAGAGACAGGACATAAATTACAGTTAGCTGGGCCTGTTATTCCCTGATTACGAATGAATACGCCGCCCTGCCTCGCGCGGCGTATTCAAGTAAACGTGCCTCAAATGAATATCATTTTAGATGAAATTCCAGGATTTTTATGAAAAAAGATAATCAGAACCAAGCTATTGCTCATTTTGCATGGTGCGCGCTAATCGCACTGCATATCGCCAGAAAAGAAGGGGAGATTGACCACCCGCACTCAGAACACTTTTTTCTTCTGGAGTGGCTTGGAAAAGCACTTAAACAGCACACTTTTAACAAATGTACGGAAGCTGAAATAAGATGGTTACTTAATCAGGCACTGATGTTTGGCGAACAGTTTGATCTGCTCAGTAAGCTCAATTTATTATGGAATACCAGCAGTGGCGCGATAAAGGATGAATCAGATTTGATTCATCTGACCCAGGCGGTTGATAAAATCAAAACGGCAAGCTGGGATTATGGATTATTAACTGCTGATGAATGGAATTTGAATATCCGATCCAGAGCGGAATATCACAAAAACGCGCTGCTCTTATTAAGAAGCAGCCTGGATAAAGCATTTGATCAGACAGGAAAACAAACAGAAGCAATAATGGCTATTGCTTCTGGTCAGATAAAACGCTTAAAAGATATTTTGGAAGCATTCGGCTGGACTTACGTAAAAGTTGATAACACCAATATCATTAAAATCTCAGCTCAGGTGCAACAAACTATGTCATTTTCAAATCATCTACTTAAAAAATGGGCTGTGTCATGTTAAAAATTCTGCTATTGGGTGACTCAGTAAAATTAACGACATTATTTTTCCATCAGGACACGGCCTGCGAACCGGTAATTTCCACCAGTGAGCCAAAGAGGTAAGGGGCTTCATCCGAGGCGAGAAAGGCTATCAGGACTGCGGTTTTTCAGGCTCTCTGATACGGCCAAACTGCACCAGCGCATTGAGATCCTCCAGTGTTTGCCCGCTACGCGCCAGGTTGTTTTCTGGCACGGGGTATGCGATTCGCCGGGACACACGGCGTTAACACGTACAATTTGTGATGCGTAGTGGCAGCGACGGCCGTTTTTGAAGTGTTATAGGCAATATGCCCGGGTGCCGGATGCAGCCCCCATTGCGAAGCCGTGTTGACAATTGCTCCTTCTCCTTGGGCGATCATATGAGGCAGAACGGCCCGGCACATATGAAAAATTGCATCAAGGTTTACGGTAAAAGTGATATGCCAGTCCTCTTCGCTGAGATCTATGAACGGGCCACGACGATTGATGCCGGCATTATAACCAGCACGTCCAAATAAATGTTCGCCTTCAGCTGTGATCTCCTCAACAAAGGCGAAAATAGCCCGCGCCTTAGCTAAATCAACAACGAGCCATTTTGCCTGACCACCTTGTTCGCAAACTGAATCCGCCAGTGCGGCAGCCTGCGCAGCATTAGTATCGACAACCCAAACTTACGCATCTTCTTCAGCAAACCGGAAATATATTGCATCACTAATGCCACCAGCACCGCCTGTCACAATGACGCTTATTCCTTTGAAGCGGCTCATTATTTATGTTTAAAAGAGGAAAATATCAGGAGATATAACCGTTCTGATCTGAACATAATTGCGGTTTTTTCTGATGAAAAGCAGCACAGGCAAGCGAAAAGCTTTATATTAGTATGTCGATTTTTTCGTGATGCTTTTGTAATACATTGCATATACAGGTCAGAAAAGCTTACCCGAAAGAAGAATGTGTGTCTATGGATTGCGTTATTCGCCGCATCAATATAGTACGCTTACTTTTTTGCTTTCAGACGTCAGCGTTTATTTCATCTTTCACTACGGTAAATGAAAGCCAGCATTATGCTGATCTTTTTAAGATAACAGGAAAAGAAGCAGAAAGTTTAAACAGTAAAAACTAAAATTTTGTAATCATGAATAATCTCTTTGCAGAGAAACTGTCTGATAAGGATATTGATTACGTGACTCCGTTGAAAAAGGCACGGCCGGAATAGTCGTGCCTCGCTTTTATTTCATTATAACAGGGCCATGTGCAGTGATTACTGTAGTTTCACGCCTTTTGTTTCCGGTGCCAACCAGACCACAATCATCGCGGCGATAAAGGCTACAACAGTAGTAGCCAGCCCTGCGGTAAACCCACCCATACTGGCAACGAAGCCAATCAGTAGCGGGGCGATGAAACCGCCTAAACGACCACCATTATAGGCGAGTCCCATTAAAAAACCGCGTGACTGAGTGTCGCCAATAATCTCGGCGAGAAAGGGTCCGGAGCCGGCAAAAATACCGTTTACGCCAAAGCCTGCCATAAAGATTGCTACCATCAGAATCAGCGGCTGGGTTGTCGCGAGATACATTCCAACCGCAACAGCACCGATAAACAGATAAAGCAGAAACATGGGCCTGCGCCCCCATTTATCTGCCATAAGTGAGAAAACCAGGAAGCCGGCAATCGCACCGGTTTGCAGTGCCAATACAAACTTCAAGCTGTGAAGAAAATCAAGGTGTTTAACCTCCCGGAGATAAGTTGGGGTCCAGGTAAAGACTCCCCAGAACAGGTACTGGATGAAAAAGATAAAGATAAACGCCAGCAGCAGCCCCTTGAGATTGGTTTTGCCTGATCCTGCCGTCCTGATACGGTTGTGAGCACGTTCTTGTCGGCGCGCCAGCCACACTGGCGATTCAGGCGTGATATAAGCAATTATCATCATGATAAAAACCGGCAGCGCACCAATCATGAAGAGATATCGCCAGCCACCGTTTTCCAGTCCACCCGTCATTGCCGTTACTAACGCCGTAAGGACTATAGCCAAAATTGCGCCAACCGGTAATCCCATTTGCATCAGCGCGCCACCGCGCGCGCGCCGCTCCGGGCGCCAGGTTTCTGCGATAAGTGCCGCCCCTGACGTCCACATGCCGCCCATGCCCAGTGCACCACAGAACCGCAGAACCGCAAAGGTCTGCTGATCGTGAGTAAAAGCCAGCAATCCGGAGAAAAGTGAATAGATGGCAATGCAGAGAAGCGCCGTTCTGACCCGCCCAATTTTGTCAGCGACCAGCCCGAACAGAATGCCGCCAATAATCTGCCCGCCAGCGGTAGTACTTATAAACACGGCAAGTTCGGTTTTGCTGATGTCAAAGACCACGCCAAGTACAGGTAATAAAAGAGAGAGTAAAAATGAGTCATAGCTTTCAAATGTCCATCCCAGCCCCCTAGTGCAAGGGTTCTTTTTTCTGCCGTGGTATAAGAGAGCGTAGCGTTGACCGCATCCTGATCCAGTGGGTGAGCCTCATGCAGTCTTGATTTTATATTCATCGGTGTTCTCCAGAGAGGATAAGCGGTAGCGTGCAGCCGCGGTACGCCAGAAAAGGTGTTCTCGTTCCGCTGAAGAAGCGTTTTCAGCTAGCCGTTTGCAGGCATTCCAGAAGACTCCATAGCTGAACATCCCTTTGTCGACGGGGAAGTTGCTGGCAAACATACAGCGCCCGGACCCGAACTGCTCGACAAGGGTTTCAAACAGCGGCCGCCAGGCTCGGGAAAGTGTCAAGGAATCCGGTGGTGTTGCGGCCTGTGCGAAGGAATAGCCCATAACTGTCATGCCAAAACCGCTGATTTTGATGCTCACGTTTGGCAACTCTGCCAGAGCTGTAATGGATTTTTTCCATTCCTGAAAGACGTCATCCCTTTTGCCGGCATAAGGCCCGGTTCCAATCGGCCCTCCGCAGTGGTCCACGATGATATGAAGATCGGGTAGCGCCCGCGCCAGCTCAGCAATTTCATTTAGTTGGGTGTGGTAAACCCATACATCCAGCGAAAGCCCGGCCTGGCAAGGCAAGCTGCACCGCGTCGAAATGCGAAACTGGTAGCGAGACCGGCGGGGGAGTCACGGGACTTGAAACTACGCGTGGATCGTCGTGCCAGGCAAGCGGATTACGCATACCCCGTAGTCGGCCTCCTGAACGCTGCATCATGAGTTCAATGACCGGCAGTAGATCATCCCCTGCCAGCAGGCTGGCACCACCAACTATAGCTTCGCAACCCAATGCCTGGCCGTAATGACCACTATCAAACATAGCGGCGACGCCGCTGGCGAACTCTATCTCTCCGACGGGCCTAAGCGCTTCTGGTCCGTTACGGCGAAGCATTGAACGGCACTGAATATAAACTGAAGACAGTACCCGGTGCCCGGACAGTTGTATATCGCGGCTAAATTCAGGTGCCAGATAAACTCCTGACTGGCGATCCCACAAATGATGATGCGCATCTACTATCGGCAGTTCGGGCATCAAGGCTTTTTCATGATGCAGTTCGAGCCAGTGTTCTCTGACAGATAAATGCGGTGCATTTACAATCTCCATTGCTTCCCCCTGAAGCGCGTCTGCTTACAATGAAAGCTTTGAAATCTCAAAGCGCGGACCAAAGATAGACCTGATAAAATGCCAGTTGTTTTACCTTGTAAAACTACGTTTTACACAGTAAATTGACTATAGAATCACCGCACAACCTTTAGCCAATAAAAAGGGAATGTTAATGATGTAAATAAGAAGTTAATCACAAATCCCCCTGTATCACTTCAAAAGTGAATTTACAGGGCAAAAAGATCTGTTTTCATGTTAAAGAGGCTGAATAATTCATTAACACCATTACATTTGCAAAATTCAATAAAACTATCCTGCACCTTTTATGGGGGCAACCGCATCAAATAAATCAACTTTATCAGCGAGACTGGGTGTATCACGGGGCATCATAATCATAAGTGAAGAAAAGTGGCTCGCTGCATTCTATGCAAATGATAAGTAGTCATAACGTATTATGTTCAGGGTTCTTCAAAGCTCAGAGATGCCATCAATCCACACCTGATGTCATGACTTAAGGCAGGTATATCAATGGTTCAGAACCTTCCGCCAAATACACGATCGAATCGTGGCTGGATGATGGGCATCATTATGAAGTGAATCGCCACGGATAATCTAGACACTTCCGAGCCGTTGATAATACTGGTTTTCATATTCTGTCGGTGACATCCAATCGCTCGAACCATGCCGACGCTTACTGTTATAAAATATTTCGATGTAATCAAAAATATCGCTGCGGGCTTCTTCCCGCGTTCCGTAGTTCTTTCTCTTTATCCGCTCGCGTTTCAGTAACTGGAAAAAGCTTTCTGCAACCGCGTTATCGTGACAGTTACCGCGACGGCTCATACTCCCCTCCAGGCCGTGTGATTTCAGGAACGACTGCCACTCATGGCTTGTGTACTGACTGCCCTGGTGCGAGTGAACCAGCACCTGTCTTTGGGGATTACGCCGCCATACAGCCATCAGCAGTGCGTTCAGGACAATATCCTTTGTCATCCGGGATTGCATTGACCAGCCGATAACCTTAAGTGAGAACAGGTCAACAACCACGGCCAGATACAGCCACCCTTCGTGGGTCCTGATGTAGGTTATATCCGTTACCCAACGCTCATCCGGAGCATTCGGATTGAACTGTCGCTGGAGCCTGTTGGGCGACACAATACTGGCCTCGCCTTTACGTGCCCGCGGACTCCGGTACCCGACCTGAGCCTTTATCCCGACACGCTTCATCAGTCGCCAGACTCTGTTCACTCCGCACTGTTGCCCGCTGTCCCGCAGGTGCAGATGGATCTTGCGATAGCCATAAACACAACCGGACTCCAGCCAGAACTGTTTAATCTGTCCCGTCAGTCTCAGATCTGCCTGGTGGCGCTGAGAATGCGGCTGCTGAAGCCAGGCGTAAAAGCCACTGGGATGAACATCCAGCACCCGGCAGAGCAGACGAACAGGCCAGCAACGGGTGTTGTCACGGATAAAGGCGTACCTCAGTCGGACAGCTTTGCGAAGTACGCCGCGGCTTTTTTTAATATGTCCCGTTCGTCAGTAACCCGCTTCAGCTCCTTCTGGAGTCGGCGGATCTCGGCATGAGCATCTGACTGTTCTTTATTAGTCGATGAGTCTGGACCCTACTTCTTTATCCAGGCGTAAAGGCTGTGGGTGGTGATATCGAGACGTGTTGCAACGCTGGAAACAGAATGACCGCGATTAACAACCTGTTTGACTGCTTCAATTTTAAACTCTTCGGGGTAACGCTTACCGCTCATAGGCACCTCTCCTCAAATCATCTCAAATGACTCCGGGGTGTCTGTTAAACCCGTTGCGATTCATGGCGGACATTTATGTATACCCTGTTTAAAAGTCTAACGCTTGAGCAAAGCAGTGACCTTGCGAGCTTAGCGCGTCAATAAACTACACTGGATAAATAAACAGACAGTTGGTTAATTACGCTATGCGGCGCAACAATATATTATGATGGGTAAGGGAGTAAATTGGTCAGAAATATAGTCACTCATGGTGTGTTAATTTTGAGAGTAGATGATCGGCCAATAAATAATTTTAGTTTTAAAGATAGGCTGTGAACCGGCGAGTTGTGAGCCGGGGATGTGGAAAAAGAGCAGGAAGTAATTTACCATGAATGGTGCTTTAACTGGCGTTCAGACACTTTACCAACTCAATAACATTGCCATTTTTCAGTCTTTTAATGTTAGCCGGGTGGGTCACGCTACATTAACAGGCTCCTTAGACTTAAGAGCCTGTCAATACAGCCAGTTAACTGTTTTTATACTATTAACTTTAAAAACCAAAGCTCAGCGCACCACCGTCAACAGCAATTTCCTGACCATTTATATAGCGACCTGCGTCACTCAGCAGGAAACAGAACACGGGAGCCAGCTCTGACCACGCGTCGCCGTAACGATGCAAAGGCATGCGTGCCAGAATTTTCTCAAGCCGCTGTGGATCGGCTACCGTGGCGGTCATGTTGGTTTTAACCCAACCTGGCGCGACAGCGTTAACCAGCACGTTTTGTCCAGCCCACTCCACCGCCAGGCCACGCGTTATACCCATTACAGCCGCTTTAGTGGAGCAATAAGGTGTGACACCATCGAAGCCGAGATGTGCAGCCATCGAGCTGACGTTAACGATACGCCCGACATATGGCGACTGTCTCAGCCAGGGTAGCAAAGCTGGCTGGTGCGAAATAATGCATCAACGTTCAGGGCATGAATCTCGCGCCAGAAATCTGACTCAACCTCATCTGCACCAATACGCCGGGTTTTGCCGGCATTATTCACCAGAAAATCGATACCCTGCTGTTCAGCGACGTTACTGATTGCTGCAGCAAGCGCTGCTTCATCCGTGATATCAACGGAAATATCGATTACCCGGTCACTCCAGGGTAAATCAATGTCACGCTGCGTCGGGCGACGGCTGAAGTTGTAGACTTTAGCTCCGGCATGACCAAGCAGGTGCGCGACCGCACGGCCGATCCCTGCGGAAGCACCGGTGACTATGCCGCTGCGTCCTGATAGTGAGAAAAAGGGTGAGATAATATCGTTCATCCTTCCTCCTTACAGTTCCTGCAGATGCTGTTTCAGGAAAGTGAACCCCCAGCCGGCACCTTCACGTGCCCAGGCCTCACCGTTTTCAACCCGCATTTTGTTGTCGATGATGCCGTCGATCCAGTCGAAGGACTCACTCCCGTAAAAGTTTGGCACTGTGCACAACAGCGGAACATCATAATCTTTGTAGTAATGAGGTAACACAGGAATGTTATGCGCATGCGCCAGTAATGCAGACTGACGCCAGGCTTCTACGCCGCCAATACGGATGATGTCGGGCTGCCACAGGTCCAGCGCGTTGCGATCAATCAGATACTTGAGCGGTTCCATATCATATTCGCGCTCGCCCATAGCCAGTGCAATGCCTGTCTTTTGGCGGATTAGCTGATAACCGGCGAAGTCAGTGTGCGGCACCGGCTCCTCAAACCAGTGAATGTTGATACCTGCAGCAAGCGTAGACAACTTGATAGCATCCGGCACATTCATGCCCTGGTTTGCATCCATCATGATATTGAGCTTGTTACCCACGACCTCACGCACTTTGCGTAAACGCATTATGTCACGTTCAACACCACCTTTGCTCTCCGGCGTACCGACTTTGATCTTCACCGCGCCGAATCCCCGAGACTTATAATCACTGACTTCATCAATCAGTTCCTGATCGCTGTAAGAAAGCCAGCCACCCGATCCGTATACCGGTACTTTGTGTGTTGAAGCCCCCAAAATTTTCCAGACCGGTTGCTTCAGAGTTTTGCCCCATGCGTCCCACATTGCCACGTTTACAGTAGCCAGAGCCCATTTTTGCAGGCCGTTGTGGCCGAAATATTCGGTTTCGCGCTCAATCGCAGCTGTCAGTTTCGCCGTTTCATAACACTCAAACCCCACGACTGCGTCGCGCAGGTCGTTAAGTGCCCCGGTTATTGCCTGTGGTGAGTAGTGAAATGACAGCAGATAGCCTTCACCCGTGACACCATTATCCAGTTCGAGTTCAACCACATAGAAAGCAATCTGGCTGATGTCATGTGTCGCATCGGAAATTGGTTTACTCAGGGTAGATACAGCGCGGTAGACGTTCATCTTTTGAATAACAGGCATAGCGATAACTCCATTATTGATGTTTTTAAATCCTATACCGATATATTGGAAAAAGTGAAGGCCTGGCGCCGTTGTTAAATAAATATATTTATAAGAATATATTTATCAATAAGTTATAATTTGATTAAATATTTTTGTTACGTGTGTGTATTTTAATTGTGACTTTAATCACGTTTAAAATTACAAAAAGATCAAGTATCGATATATCGGTGAGCAGGGAAACTACTTTAGTTGTCCCGTTGAATGCATCGGCAACATCACACTTATAACGATTGACAGAACTCTGAGGATTACCCTATGTCCCAAAACGCCATCGTTTACCCACCGGAGCAATCGGCCGAACATGCCGGAACGCGGGAAGATCGCCGCAAGCTGACCTATGTTGTTGGCTCATCTCTGGCGGGCAACACCATCGAACAATACGATTTTATGATTTACGGCCTGGCGGCAACGCTCGTGTTCCCGCACCTGTTCTTTCCCAATCTGTCACCTTTTGCTGGCACCATCGTGTCGTTTCTCACCATCGCCATAACTTTCTTTAGCCGCCCGCTCGGTGCAATTTTCTTTGGTCACTACGGCGATAAGATCGGCCGTAAGAAAACGTTGATCATCTCCATAGTGATGATGGGGCTCGCCACATTTGGCATCGGTTTGATTCCAAGCTATGAGGTGATTGGCAACTTTGCGCCTGTGTTGTTGGTGTTTCTGCGCCTCTGTCAGGGTTTCGCTATTGGCGGCGAGTGGGGTGGTGCTTCCACTATGATTGCCGAATATGCCCCCGCAAACCGTCGCGGCTTTTTCGGTACGTTTGTACAACTTGGCAACAGCATAGGTTTATTCCTCTCGACAGCTGCATTTGCGCTGGTCGCCAGCTTGCCGGATGAGCAGCTCTTTTCATGGGGCTGGCGCGTTCCGTTTCTGGTGAGCGTTGTACTGTTAGGCCTTGGCCTGTTTATGCGTAGCAAAGTGGATGAAACGCCGGTATTCCTTGAGGCGCAGAAGAAAAAAATGCAGCAGCCAAAACAGTCAATGCCGCTGATGCGCCTTCTGAAAACTCATCCTCGCGCTATTCTTATTACGGTAGCGATGCGTATGACCGAGTTGGTGCTCGCTTACTGGATTGCGGTGTTTTTTACCTCCTACGCCACTACCACGCTGGGTTTGTCGCGTGATATCCCTCTTATTGCGATAGCTATTGCCAGCGTAGTCGGCACCTTTACCTTTTATTCTTCGGTCACCTTTCCGATCGTATTGGCCGTCGGCCGCTCTATCTGACAGGCGTTTCATTAGCGCTAATCTTTGCGTTCCCGTTGTTCTGGATGATCGGTAGCGGCTCTGTACCGCTGTTCATCTTTGCCATCGTGTTCAGCTACAGCATCATCTATGGGCTGATGTACAGCATTCAGCCTGCACTGTTTACCGAATTATTCAGCACCGAAGTGCGTTACTCAGGCGTATCACTGGGTTCACAGCTGGCCGGCGTGATAGGGGGAATGACTCCGATGGTATGCGCCTTCCTGATCAAATGGAGTGATGGGGCAGCCTGGCCGCTGTCGCTCTGGCTGGGTGCAATGGCGCTTATTACCCTGTTCGCCACGCTGAAAACAAAAGAGACCCTGCATCAGGATCTCTCTACCGACAGAAGTGAGTAATCAGCTTTTCAGAACGCAGTGGCGTTCGCTTTGGAGGAAAAATGGAAAGTATTAAGGTTATCGCACCGGGGAACTGCTGGTTGAAAAGCTGCCAGCACCCAAGCCGGCGGCTGGTGAGGTACGGGTGAAAATCAGTTACGCCGGCATATGCGGTTCTGACCTGCACATTTATCACGGCTCACATCCGTTCGTTAAATATCCAAGAGTCATCGGCCATGAATTTGCCGGTGTGATTGAGGCGGTCGGAGATGGAGTATCCGCCTCCAGGATTGGACAGCGTGTTTCTGTAGATCCTGTTGTCAGTTGCGGGCATTGCTACCCCTGCTCAATTGGACGTTCGAACATCTGCCATAACCTGCAAGTGGTTGGGGTACACAGGGAGGGCGGCTTCAGCGAGTTTTGCTGTGTACCGGACTCACTTGCCTATAACGTACCGGATAATATTAACGCACCTGCAGCTGCTATGGTTGAGCCGTTTTCCATCGCTGCCAATATGCTGAACCGCACCGGTGCCAGCGCACGGGATGTGGCGCTTGTCTATGGGGCAGGGCCGATTGGTCTTACGGTGGTTCAGGTACTTAAAGGCGTTTACGGCGTTAAAAAGTTGATAGTGGCGGACCGCTTGGATAGCCGCTTAAAAGGCGCTTTAGAAAATGGAGCGGATGTTGTGGTGAATAACAGCGAAAAAGAACTGGCGAGCTGGCTGCAGGAACAAGGTATTGCTCCGACTCTTGTTATCGATGCTGCCTGTCATCCATCGATATTTGCAGAGGCGACACAAATCGCTGCACCTGCCGGACGCATTGGTTTAATGGGCTTTCCGGCAGAAACATCGTCAGTGGTACAGCGTTTTCTCAATGCCAAAGAGTTGACGGTTTACGCGTCGCGCCTTAACAACAAGCTTTTCCCGACGGTGATCGACTGGATGGCTAGCGGCAAAATTCAGCCCCATAAACTGATAAGCCACCGCTTCGACTTTCACGATATTAAGCAGGCACTGAATCTGTTTGAGACCAATCCAATGGCATGCTGCAAAGTGCTGCTGCAATTTGACGAGGAATAATTTATGGCACGTTTATTATGCCCTTCTGTTTACAGTGTGGATTTCAACCTACTTCAGCAGTCCATCCAGGCTTTAGACGCAGCAGACAGTGACATCTTTCACGTCGATATTATGGACGGTCATTTCGTTCAGAATCTGGCGCTCAGCCCGCAGGATTTGCGCGTAGTACGCGACAATACTAAAAAGCGCGTTGATGTACATTTGATGATTGAAAATCCGGGTCGCTATATCGATTTGTTTGTTGACTGCGGTGCAGACATTCTCTATGTACACCCTGAATCGGAAGTACATATTGCCCGAACGCTGGACCGCATTCGGGCTCATGGAAAAAAGGCTGGTATCGCGATTAATCCTGGTACTTCAGTGGCTACCATCCAGGAGCTCTTACCACTGGTAGATTACATCATGATCATGGGCGTCAATCCCGGGTTTGCCGGTCAAAAGTTTCTGGACTACATAACGCCTAAAATAGACCAGCTGGCAGCCCTGCGTGAACGTTATGGTTTCCAGACGCTGCTTGATGGCGGTATCAATTTTGATTCACTTGATCGCCTCAGTCAGCTTGATATTGATGGTTTTGTCGTGGGGCATGACCTGCTGCACAACCAACCTGCCAGCAGTTATGTGGAAATTCTGGATCGGGTTCGGCATATAACTGGCTAATCACCCTCATGTTAAGCCGCTGCTGCGGCTTAACATCCTCCCGGTGCGCAGGTAAACTGTTACTTTATCCCCACTCAGGGCAGAGCAGATGCTGAACACTCCCGTCACGGCAAAGATGCAGATTTATGAATGGCTAAAAAGCGAAATCATCATTAATCGCCTGCGGCCAGGAACCATCGTAGAGAAAAATGAGCTGAAGGAACAGTTTAACGTATCGCTGACGCCTCTACGAGAAGCGCTGATTTTACTGTCGCATGACGGACTGCTGGAAGTTAACCCCAACCTCAATACGCGTGTCACACTGATTGATATTAATATTGTCCGTGAGTCCGTATTCATTCGCGCAGCGCTGGAGGGCAGTATTGCTGAAGCACTGGCCGAAAAAGGCCTGACCCCGGAACAACTGGAAGGACTACAGGTTATTCTGGACGCGCATGCGGATGCTCTGAGACGTAAAGAGATAAAAGAAGTATATCAACTCGATTTTAGTTTCCATCAGCGACTGAGCGAGTTATCCGGCTATCAGTCGTTGTGGAAACATGTTGAACAGTATCGTATACACATCGATCGTGTTCTCAACTGCTCGCCGGATAACTTTCAGCTGATTCGTGCCTCGTTCAATGACCATAAAAAAATCATTGAAGCAATACAACAGCGTTCAGCTACGGTAGCACGTAATCGCATGCGTAAACATGTATCTCGTATAATGCAGGACATAAACAGCCTGCCAGACGAGTATCTACTGAAGGGCAAGAACTGAGGGCAGTAGTTCTAATCTGCCCTAAACGGATGTAGCATTATTAAGAGTGCATAATGCCTTCTTCAGATTAACGGTTTCTCGTTCAGTATCATCGGCGTAAGAAAATCCAGACGTTCATCAAGAGCCATATAAATAAACCAGCGCAGATTAGAGATTATGTTTTCAGAAAGGCGCGCAATATCACACAGCAACACTTCCTCCTTCTCAACGTTTCGAACGTCATAAACTTTGTCTGTTTGAAGTGGTCAACAAAAACTGGCCACTGCGTTAGAATATTTCCAGTATCGATTTTCCGATTCGTTGGGTGGTAACCCGCCGTTATATTCGTGCGGTCTGAGCGCACTGTAATATCCATCGGTATAATCTGTTATTGCATGAGTAGCATCACTGAAGTTTATGTAACCTGTTACCGGCACCCATTCATTCTTCAGGCTCCTGAAGAACCGCTCCATCGGGCTATTATCCCAGCAGTTTCCACGTCGGCTCATACTCTGTTTGATCCGGTATCGCCACAGTAATTGCCGAAACTGCCTGCTTGTATAATGACTGCCCTGATCACTGTGGAACATCACTCCGTCTGGCTTGCCGCGAGCTTCCCATGCCATTTTCAGCGATTTGGCCCTCAGTTTGGTATCCGGGGAGAACGACATTGCCCAACCCACCGGCTTCCTCGCAAACAGATCGAGAACAACTGCAAGGTATGCCCAGCGCTTACCTGTCCAGATAAACGTCACGTCGCCGCACCACACCTGATTTGGCTCTGTCACTGCAAACTGCCGCTCAAAAACAGATCGAGAACAACTGCAAGGTATGCCCAGCGCTTACCTGTCCAGATAAACGTCACGTCGCCGCACCACACCTGATTTGGCTCTGTTACTGCAAACTGCCGCTCAAGGTGATTAGGGATAGCGACGTGTTCATGGCCGCCGCGTTTATATCGATGAGTCGGCTGCTGGCAACTGACCAGCCCCAGCTCTTTCATCAGTCTACCAGCAAGCCAGCGTCCCATCCGATAGCCTCTCTGGGTTGCCATTGTGGCGATGCTCCCTGCTCCGGCAGAACCATGGCTGATGTTATGCAGCTCCATCACCTGGCTTCGTAATACAGCCCGTCTACCGTCTGGTTTTTCAGGACGGTTTTGCCAGTATTTGTAGCTGCTACGATGAACCCCGAACACGTGGCAGAGAGAGGCCACTGGATAACGCGCCCTGAGTTTCCCAATTAACGAGAACTGTTCAGGGAGTCTGACATCAAGAGCTCGGTAGCCTTTTTTAATATTTCTTTTCCCATTTCAATATGTTATAGTTTTTTTAGCTCACGTATTTCGATTTGTTCCGGGGTTATTGGAGAGGCGTTTGACGTTTTCCCTGCCGCTCATCACGTAGCTGTTTTACCCATTTCGTCATCGTAGAAAGCCAACGTCCATGGCCTTAGCAGCCTGAGCGGCTGTGTAATTTTGATCGACAACCAACTGGGCTGATTCGCGTTTGAATTCAGGACTAAAATTTTTTCTTTTCATTGGTGCACCTGTGTTGTTCTGAGGTAAGCATATCACCTCTGTTCAGGTGGCCAAATTCAGTAAACCACTACACCGTGCGGAAAGAATTGGAACCGGCGGCATATCGTCAGACGATCCTGATGCTATCTATAAGCTGGAGCTAAAGCTTGAAAATCTCCAAAAATCTCATGCAATAATGATTGCCGGTAATAAGGTGCTCCGCAAAAAATCATTGTCAGACGAAGACAAGATAGAGCAGCTTTTCTGTCTAGGCTTCAGCGAAAAACACGCAAAAGAAGTTGTTTAAGCAGTCTACGGCGAGACAGGATTTCCAAAATACAGATTATCGAACAGCAACGCCAATATTAAAGCAACTGAGAAGCGAATCAATGAGCTTAAAAGCGTAAAGAAAATAGATGCCGAGACGAAAACATATAAGGGCTTTGAATTTGAGATTAATACAGAAGATAATCGAATTCTGTTCCGGTTTGACAGTCGTCCCCGCCAGGACGTTTGTTCTCTTATGCGCAGGCACGCTTTTAAATTTAGTCCAACGCGTAATAATGCCTGGATTCGACAGATAAACCCAAATGCTTTAAGAGCAGCCAGGCTTCTCACAGAGGAACTGCAAAAATTATTGTAAATCTTAAGGGGTATTGCCCCTTATTTTTTATTGAGTCATGTTAAAAGGAGTGTGTAATGAATTATTTTGAATCAGCCGAAGGCGAAACAATCGACCGTAAACGGTTGTAAAAGAATTGAAGGATCATGGTGCTTCTGAAATAGACCAGATAGATTTTTTCAGTAAATATCCACCTGAGCATGATGCATTTGACGCTTAAGCAGTTCTGATTTTTTTGGCTATTAAGAGGTAATGATGCGTTATGAGTGATTTACATAATTCACCTGCTTTTAGAAAACGATACACAGGAATTTTCTTACAGGTTGTGCTTACGATTTTTTTAATCATATCAATTAAATGGTATTTTAATGCAACAAAAGAGGCGTTAACTAACCTGACTTATTTTGCTAATGATCGATATTCTTTAACCTCATTGTTGATTTTCAGTCCAACGCTTTTTCTTATGCTTGAAATTTTGTTGAACGGATTCAATAAGCTCGTTTTATATTCGATGAAAAAGTTAACGAAAATTAAGCCAAAAGACAGGCTTGCACTTCATCGATTTATGGCTGACATACTAAGGCTATTATTTGTGTCTTTTGCCCTGTACTACACTTCTGATGTGCTTTATGCACAGGGCAGTAAGCTGGCAAGTGATCTTCGCTTTATAGTCTTGGGGTTTGTCTGGGCGGGTTACTACGGGTTTGTTCTGACGCGTATTATCACAAACATTATCCAGAGTTTTGAGGATGCAAACGCCTCCCTGTATGAATGATAAAAATTGCGCATGCGCAACGTTTTGGTTTTGCTGGCAGTAGTGCTTTGTAAATCAGTAAGGTGATTTTAATTTATAATCAACGTGTTATCAAAGTAAGCGGAACTGTTGCTTGCGGATTTCAGAACCCTCTTTTCAACTGTTTATATGTACAGTTTTTAATAAGGAGGTGAAACATGAACTTGCATATTTTTAGACCAACAGAAGAAGAATTACTAATCAGCGCCCCGTTCTTTATGGAACCTGTGAAGGCCCGGTTTCCAAGCCCTGCGGCTGGCTATGAAGAAGCTGAACTCAACTTACATCAATATTGCGTAAATCATCCCAGTACTACTTTTTTGTCAGAGCATCCGGCTCATCAATGCTTGAGGGGGAATATCAAATAACGATTTACTTGTTGTTGATCGTTCTTTAACTCCTGAAGATGGCGATATAATTATTGGCAGCATCGATAATGAATTCACGGTAAAAATGCTAAAAATAAAAGGTGACAGACCGTGTTTAATGCCTATGAATCCTCAGTATTCCCCTATCTATTTTGACCCTGATACATTTCAGGTATGGGGCGTTGTTACGTTCATTATAAAGAGAACGAACAATGTGCGCGCTTGTTGATGTTAATTCTATGTACTGTAGCTGTGAGACAGTTTTCAGACCTGACTTGCAGGACAGACCTGTAGTTGTTTTGTCAAATAACGATCTGAGTGGTGGGAAAAGTTAGTTAATTTGATGCTGTTCATGTCAGCAGCTCTGGAGAGTTTTTTGGTCTGCTATGAGCGTGAAGCGGACGTCAAAATCATGGCGACAGGGTAGTTATGCCACATTAAACATAACATCCCTGTTGCGTAAGGCAGTAAAAAGCCCGCCAGAGACGGACTTTTTACTGCCTTTGAAAAAACAGCTCAGGAAGCGGAACTGTCAGAGCGACTTCTCCGGCTGACCAGGCCGCCTCTGCGTCCGGCCTCACTGGCACGTTCAGGGCTGTTTTTAAAGTTTCCGCCGCTGGCCTTTCCGCCTTTTCTGCCTGCTTCAGCGGCCCGTTCCGGGTTCTCCGCAAAGTTTCCTGCCCCACCACGATGTGCTGCCATAACCCCTCCACGGGAAAAATGTGCGTTATCACACCATTAAGCGTAGCCGTTTTTATCCGTAAATTTAGTTTTATACAGAAATAATCAATGCAAGCGAAACCGCTGACAGCAAAAGATTACCCCACCCCGGCGACCGGTGAGTGACCAGCGGGAGTGCAAAAAAATCCCGCCATGATGGCGGGAAACCGAGAATTTTCAGTTAATTACTTTTTTATGGCCCGGATGCTCTGTCTGCCATACAGCTCACACAGAAAAAACGCAGGCCCGGCAAACAGCATCGCAAAAAAAGCACCCTCGTCAGGGTGCTGACAGAAAAAGGTCTCGTTTTATCAGGATTCCCCTGGTGCCGGGCAAAACAGTTATCGGGCCATTTTCAGAATGCCTTAGTGCACGGGTAATTTTTTTAATTCACGTTGTCGCGCTGTACACGTCAGGAAACAGGGGAGCGGCTTCTCACCGGGCCTTAGAAGGCCGAAAGAGTAAAAAACCCCGCCATCTAGAGCGGGGTGAACCAGAGACAAGATTCAGAATTCCTCACTGTGACCGGGACCAGCAGGCACCGGCACTCTCTGAGTCTGGAGAAAAATGCTCTGCTGCACAAGCAAACCGGTACACACAGGCTGACCAGTTTCGCCTTGCGGCAAAAAAATCCGCCGTACGGCGGGAACATGAGGATTTCAGGTTTTTTATAATTCTTGTGGCCCGGCCAAGCACCGGAGCGCCAGCCTGGCGAAAAAACAAAAGGCTGGCAAGCGTCATCGTTAAAACGGCGCCGTTTTTCCGACTGATCCCACCCTGGCGGATTTAACATAAGAGTTCTAGCCCGCACCTCCTGAGAGGCCCTCAGCGTGTTTCTGGCGCGTGCGGGTCGTTTAGTGCACCTTCTCATGTTCATACAGTGAAAAAATATTCCTGATGATTTTGGCGTGCCTGCATGACTATGCAGCGAGATCTGTTCTCCACAGATTAGTGCATGCAGATGCTGGAAACGTCCGCTTCTGGCACAAAGCGGACTGACACGCGGGCCAATGTCCGCTATCAGCGAAAAGCGGATCTTTGCAATTTATGCAGCAGACAGCGATTTTGCTGGGACATTTGAAAATTGATTGAACTAAAGCTGGTCACGACATGCCCTTCACATAAAGCAGCAATCTCAAACAGGTGGTTTACTTAACTTCACGGATCATACGATGAAATGAGTCATTGGCACGTCAGTTCCCGGACCATAACTGTTACCAATTCACCAGCAACTACACGTTGCTCTTGCTCTACCCATCCTAAATTTCTGTATAAAGACTGCTTGTCAGGAGTGTAGAGCCAAAGCTCTGTAATACCTTGATTAGCAGCTAACTCAATAATGCGTTTAATCAGTTTAGAACCTATCCCCTGACCTCGATGAGTTGAGCGTGTAATCACCTCTCCTAACCAGTAAATACGCGCCGGATCATCCTTAAGCTCATAACAGATGAGGCTACCGGCAGCAGTCACTGTATTTTGTGCATCTAAAGCCACTAAGGTGAATTGCTTACTATCGGTAGAATTACGCTCAATAAGACGGGTACGAATTTGTTGTAGTCCCGCCCAGGAAGGCAGATGTGACCATTCATTAAACAGCAAATCCGTTGTAGCATGAAGATAATCAGGGTGATCCATTAGGTTTTTAATTCGCATTTTTAACCTGACAGTTGTGGATTTGAAGTTCTTTATAGCGCCAGTATGTATCCATCATCAATTAAATAAATTCTGCTAAATCGACTGGTCCTACGGCTTCATAAAAATATTCTTTCGAGTAAGCGGCAATGTCCGCTTTTGGCACAAAGCGGACTGACACGCGGGCCAATGTCCGCTATGAGCGAATAGCAGACGTTCAGACTGGTATAAGTAAAAGCAGAGCGAGAGGTATAGTTATTGACGCTTAATATCAGTCGGCTTGCGTGAAACGAAAGACTTTGGCAGCATCCCGCTCATTACGCCGTCCCGGTCGATCATTGCATGCTTGAGAGCAATCAGAATATGCCCGGCGATTAAAGCGCCCATTGTGAAGGCAAGAGTGACGTGAATATTTTTCATCAGTTCATAATATTCGGGATGCGGTGCGGTCAGTGGCGGCAACCTGAATGACCAGAGCACCATAATCGGCTTGTCAGCAACCGAGCTCCAGAGCCATCCGGATACCGGCAGTGCGATGAGGCCTGCTGCGTATATCACAAAATGCCCAGCATGGGCGGCCCTGCGCATGACTGCACTCATGCTGTCCGGTAAAGGCGGAGCAGGATGCGTCAGACGCCAGGCTATACGTATGACGACGAGTAACAGTAACGTACTCGCCAGAGCTTTATGAGCGATGGTGAGCGAATGGTCCTCGTTAAGCTCATCGCGCCACGTTACCGCAACATAGCCAACAAACCAGGCTCCAATCCAGATGAAAGCCATCAGCCAGTGAAGAAACTTAGCCAGGGACGTGAAATGCTGAACCTTAACGGGGGACATAAATATGCTCCATGCAGTCAAAACGGAAAGGTGGCAGCTGGCTGGTAGCGCAGCTCTATATGAGTCAGCAGCTTACGCACCACCGCTACTGAGATAATTTTCAGTAGCGGTGGTTCGCCAGCACAGGCGCACCAGACAGCTGTCAGGGCTTCCAGCGACGCAGAGAGGTGTGGTCTTCATACGGAAGCTTTGAAGGCAGAGAAATCAGTTCAATGACGCTGCCCCACGGGGTGCGGCCATAGCAGAAAAAGTTATTCTCTCCGACCTCGGTCGGGAACATCAGGGGCTGAGGAGAGGTAAACATTTTACCGCCTGCCCGCTCAAACAGGCTGACAGCCTCGCTGATGTCATCAACATATACGGCAAAATGCTGCAGGCCGTAATCGCTGGGGCGTACGGGCTGGCTTTGCTCTGGCCCCTTCATCTCAAAAAGCTCCAGCCCGGGGCCATGCTTGAGCTTCATCATTCTTACCGTGGTAATTTTCGTTCCCGGAAACAGGTTCAGAATGCTTTCCGTTTCTTCGCCTTTTACGTCGTCATCTGACGGTGAAACAGAGTCATAGATAACTTCTGCGCCAAAAGCCTCAGAAAAGAAGCGGGTGGCCTCATCAATATCGGAAACGGTAATGCCGACGTGGTCCATACCGCGAATAATGTCGGTAGACATAGTTTTCTCCCTGTGGTTTTACAGATATGTGTGACGTTAAAAATCAGCCCTGCCTGCCCGCCATTTTCGCGAGCGCACTGAGCTGGGCCGTAATCAGGCTGCGGGTGTCCGCATCCGTTATGCTGCCGGTTTCCGGGTCAAGCCGGGATGGCGCCTTTCCTATCATGACCTCTGGCTTGTTAAGCACTCTGCCATCCAGAAAGACCAGAATCTGGCGCAGGTGATACTGCGCCCGCGCACCGCCTGTGGCACCTGGTGACGCCGTGAGTATGGCAACGGGCTTGCCGGCGACAGGGGTGTCGGGCAGGCGGGAAAGCCAGTCCAGCACATTCTTCAGCGCGCCAGGCACGGAGTAGTTATATTCAGGCGTAACGATAATCAGACCGTCCGCTGCCGCTATCGCTTTTCCCATTGCAACAACCGCTTCCGGAAACCCCTGAGCCTGCAGGTCTGCGTCATAGTGGGGTATGTCAGCGACAGAGCCGAGCGCGCTGACTTCCACGCCTTCCGGCGCCAGCAGGTCAAGGTTACGGGCCACAACGGCGTTGAAAGAACCCGCGCGAAGGCTGCCCAGCAGTGAGACAAATTTCAGAGGTTGTGCCTGAGACATAACTGCTTCCTGTGCTTTGAATGAATTTCCGGCAGCGCCGGCGCTTTGTTTACGGACTGACTTAAGCCTGGTGTAGAATTACACATCGATAAACGTGCTATGAGTCGACAGAGAGTCAACTTTATGTCTACCGGATTTACTGCTGAATCCCTGCGGGGAATTACCAATTTCGTCACGACGGCCAGGTCGAGCAGCTTTACTGAAGCTGCAGAACAGCTGGGCATCACAAAATCTGCCGTTGGAAAAAGCGTGGCGCGACTTGAGGAAAGGCTGGGAACGCGGCTGTTTCATCGCTCAACCCGTAAGCTGAGCCTGACCAGTGATGGTGAAGCCTATCTGGCCAGCTGTCTCTCTGCGCTGGAGATACTGGATTCGGCTGAAAATACGCTCAGCAGGCGCCAGGACAACCCCGCCGGAACGGTCCGTATAGACATGCCGGCCTCATTCGGACGCAACCTGATGATGCCGGTGCTGCTTGAAGTGATGGCCCGTTATCCGGCTCTGCGACTGGCGCTGACCTTTAACGACCGGCTGATTGACCCGGTAGAGGAAGGCGTTGACCTGGTGCTGCGTCTGGGCGACCTGCAGAGCACCGATGAGCTGATTGCCCGTCGCCTGAGCCGGCAGCGCCTCATGCTGTGCGCATCCCCGCTTATATTGAGCGGCACGGTCAGCCCGGCAATATCGAGGCGCTGAAAAAGCACTGCTGCATAATGGGCTACCGACGCGGGGCGCCTCTTGCCTGGCGTCTGCGACCGGCCGGGGAACGGGAGATAAAGTTTATCTCCGGTTCGGCGCATCAGATAAGCGACGGAGACGCCATGCTTCAGGCCTGCCTGGCGGGAGCCGGCATTGCTCAGTTTCCGGAGTCGATGGTGAATGACCATATTGATGCAGGCAGCCTCGTTGCCGTTATGCCCGATTATATGCCCGTACCGGTCGAGCTGAACGTCGTCTGGCCCCGTACAAGGCACCTGATCCCTAAAGTCAGGCTTATCGTGGATGAGCTGCTCAGAAAGGCCGGCGAGGGGTATTTCGGCGCGATCAGGTAGAGTTTTTGTCACCACTCAGGGGATTTCAGGGTTATTTATCAACTTCCGGCAAACTTATATTCTGCACGTCTCGCTGCTGCCAGTAAGTACCGCACCGGTTTTTTAACGGAAACCGGCCGGTGCCATGCGCAGTCCAGACACAACCATATTTAACTGACAGGATATTTGTTATGCCATTTGCTCTCTGGGCGCTGGCGATTGGTGCATTCGGTATCGGAACCACTGAATTCATCATTGCCGGCCTGCTTCCCGTTATTGCCGCTGATTTCAACGTAAGTATTCCCGTGGCCGGAAACCTGGCGACGGCTTACGCCCTGGGCGTTTTTGTTGGCGCGCCGGCCCTGATTATTCTGGGCTCAAAAGTGCCCCGTAAAGCGATGCTGGTATTCCTGATGCTGCTGTTTGTGGCGGGTAATCTCGTGACGGCCTTTGCGCCGACGCTGGGTATTGCCATCCTCGGCAGGATTATCACGTCAATGACCCACGGCGCCTTTTTTGGCATCGGATCGATTATTGCTGCAGATATGGTCGCGCCGTCTAAGCGCGTCAGGGCTATTGCGTTCATGTTCATGGGGCTGACCGTGGCCAACCTTATCGGTGTTCCGGTCGGGACCTGGATTGGACAGCACCTGTCCTGGCGGGAAGCTTTTATGGCGATAGCCGCAATCGGAGCCATTACGGTTATCAGCGTCGGCATGCTCATCCCGCATCAGCCCCGCCCGGAAAACCATAATTTTGCGCATGAGTTTAATGCCTTCCGGAACATTAACGTACTGCTGGCAATGGGCATCACAGTCTTCGGACCGGGCGCATTTTTTACCTCAATCACCTATATCGCCCCCATGATGACGGAGCTGGCAGGCTACAGCGAAAGCAGTCTGGCATGGCTGTTGCTGCTGTTTGGTCTGGGGCTGTTTGTCGGCAATCAGCTGGGCGGCAGATACGCCGATCGCGCGCTGATGCCGATGCTTTATGTGACTCTGGCCGCGCAGGCCGTGGTACTGCTGGTATTTAACTTTACGGCCCACAGTCAGGTTATGTCGGCGATCTGTATTTTCCTGATGGCTGCTTTTGGTTTTGCGACCGTATCTCCGATCCAGAAACTGGTCATGGATAAGGCGCGGGCAGCTGGCGCACCAACGCTGGCCGCGGCCGTTAACATCGGCCTTTTCAATCTCGGCAATGCCGTCGGTGCCTGGCTGGGTGGCGCTGTGATTGCGGCAGGGTTCGGCCTGCAGTCGCCTAACTGGGCTGGCGCGGTACTTTCAGTCGTAGCGCTGGTCCTGGCTGTACTGTCGGGCCTGACGGATAAAACAGGACATGCTGCAGAAATGCACTAGTCGTATCAGGTTCTGTGAGTCAATAAGATGCACTGAATGATGATTTTGCTGATGTGGCGAACACACTGCTGCGCCGGCACGGAAAATGCAGTTTCAGCCGGTCTCATCTGAAACGATTAAGGCCAGATATTACCTGATACAGCTTTCAGTACAGTTAAAGTCCGGTACTTACGTACCGGACTTTAGTGAAACCTGATATTCCGGTTAAGTTACGCTTTGCAGCACTGACCCGCCGAAGGATTATCGCGAACTGTGCTGTCAGTGTGTCTGGTAAAAGCGGGCTATGCGGTGAAAAGCTTTTTTGGGTGCCCAGGGCGGCATCTGTTTTGATCGCGGATCGTCTTCCGGAAAGGTTTTAACCAGAGAAAAACTTATCATATCGAGATCTTTTGCCCCTTCTCCGGCGCGATAAGTCGGGAACGAAAATACATAAATAAAGACGCCATCAACCCCGGCACCGCTGAGAAGTTCAAGCTGTTCGCCAACATAATCAGCCTGCTCCTGTTCACTCCTGAGAGGCGGAATGCCCCCGCGAACTTACCGCTTCCATCCGGATTTACGCCCTCCAGAATCATAAAGCCGCCGGCACCTTTCTGTGCAGCACCTTCATAAGCGCAGCAGCCCACTTCCATTACCACAAAAGGCTTTTTACTGCGGTAACGTTCGATGCCCGCAACATATTCTTCTGCCGTTTCACCGTTCCGGTAATAATCCACACCTGTGATATCAAACAGATCCCAGTTTACGGTTTCCCAGCTACCGGCTGAATACGTTAAAGGTCCCCGGTATTCAGCACGCACCTCTGTCACAACTGAACTGAGCAATGCATTCAGCCTGACGGACGCCTCTGAGAAAAGCGCATACGCATTCTGCTCAGCATCATGCCCGGACTGTGAACCCATCCACGTTGCCCGTTCTATCACCGTATTACCGGGGAAAATACCTTCATTGAACATCGTAATTTCGCAACCACAGACAAAAACGATATCCACCCTTTCTTTTCTGAGAATCTCAGCTTCTCTGGCTGCCTGTTTAAAATAAGCAGGCAGTTCGCTGACAGGGACATTCATTTTCCAGGGATTGAAAAATACGGTCAGCCCGGCCTCGTGAGCAATGCGTGCTGCCGTCGTCAGGCGACTGATCTCTTCACCCTCGATACGTATTGCGTTGGCATGCAGCGGACCGGCAATTGCATTAATGTCATACCTGACCAGCTCCGGATCAAAATCTTCGACCGAATAAGGATTTTCCGCGACGAATTTCAGCCCGACATCATACACAACACCTTTATATTTCATAGGATTCCCCTTTTTTTGTCCTGCAGAAGAACTGTTACAGCCCGCAATCGCAAGCGCAGCAGTTCCGGCCATCATCCGGAACAGGGTTCTTCGGCTCAGTTTCATAATTTTCTCATTTTGAGGCGCTTCCAGGTTTAGTAGCCGGTACGGGTTATGATTCGCTTTAACATGGTTAACCCGCACTGACCGGGCAATGTATGTTCGTTATGTCCTGTCTTTCTTATTCAGAACGGATACGATAGGCAAATCAGGACCCCGTAACCTGCCACCGGCGGGCGCTGTACTGTTCATGCAGCGGAGCTTTTGATGTGCAGCTCCTGAATAACAAATTTTTAGCAGGCCCCATAACTAAATGTCACTCTGTGACATCCGTTTCAGCTGACTCTAAGAACACGCTAATGAATACACGCACCCTGGCCAGAAAAGCGATCAAAGAGCAAATCACCCTGACTGCATATAAAATGTTCAGGGAAAACGGGTATGAAAAAACAACGGTAGAAGCCATCTCAGGTGCGCTTGGCATGTCTGCGCGCAACTATTTCAGGTATTTTCCTGCCAAGGAGGATGTGCTTCTGGAGCCCACCCATGAGTTCAGGTCCCGTTTTCTGACAGTCTTCGCGAAAAGACTTGATACTGAGGAAATCTGGGAGGCAATGAAAAATTCAATAGCTGAATGCGCGCTGCACTTCACCAGTCAGCAGGAAGAAGAGATGCAGGCGTTTATCCGGCGTACGCCCGCACTGTTTTCACGACAGCTTGAGATATTTGAAAGTCTGGTTTCTGAGGCCACGGACTATTACGTACAGCATCATGCTGAAACACTGAGCAGGAACACGGTAAACGCTGTGATTCGGTCCGGTTTTGCCTGTCTTCAGGCTGTTCAGGGGGACAGCACTGAAATAGCGCCAGGTGAAGCGTTTATCACCCTGATGGCAGAAATGAAACCTGTATTCCTTGCCATGTCCCGATAACCAGACGGATCAGAAACCGAGCCATTTTAGCCCGATGCTATCGGCATGACGTAACGCCTGTGTTGGTGAGTTAAGCCATGCCTGTAGCCCATGTAAAACTATGCTTTTCTTTTACTCTCGTGATTTGCCAGTTGCCGGCTGAACTCGTCAGCTGGCCAGCCTTGTTGTAACGCTTCAAGCAACAGCTGCTGTTGCGTTTTGGGCACCAGACCACCCAGCGGCGGATCGGTATCAAGATTAGTCGGGAAGGAGTAACCTTCGCCACTCGCTGCCACAACGGCCTGTTGCTGCTCATCGCTTAATGGCTTACTCAGCAGAGTAGAGTAGATCGCCTCCATCACCCTGACATGATTCACTTTTTCCATGGTTTTGCCAAAGGCGGATGAGACCTGCAGCAAATTAGCCGTACGCACATGGTCCTGCGTGACGTTATTGCCCGCGGCATGGAACAGCGCCGGATTAAAGAACAACCCGTCGCCTTTTTTCAGCGGCAACTGAATGGCATGCTGCTGGAAAAATTCGATAAAACGCGGATCGCGCCAGGCCAGATAGCCCTCTGCATATTGCTGCGACCAGGGTAACAGCTGCGTCGGCCCTGATTCTATCGGCATATCGGTGTGCGCGACCGCACCCTGAAGCGTCAGATATTGAGACAGAATCTGCAGCGGCAGCGGGAAGCGGGCGACTACGTCATTAAGCTGGAAGCCCAGATGATAATCCCGATGCGGCTGTTGTGCTTTGCCGCCGGGACGAACCTGATTTACCTGTGCCGTGATTTCATAACCGGGGCCAACCCAGGCTTCGCAAATCAGCGCCAGTAAAGGGTTGCTGTAGTATTCAACGAAGACATCGGCATCACGCTCTGCGACTTTTTGCAGCGCATTCCAGACTCGCCCGTTGCTGCCCGCTCTGGCAAAGTGGTCGCCGCCCCCGCCGCTTGCCGCTTCGCTGGCGAGAATAGCCTCAAAAACCTTATTGCTGCTGTCTATAGCGGAAACGTCGCTGTATAAGCCCTGAACCACGAACACCCCGGCCCGCCAGACAATGCGTGATGCAGTTCACCCAGCATGGACTGACGATCGGTTCTGGCTGCCGCCATCAGATCGTCATGATGATAGATAAGCACATTCTTATCGGCGGAACGCGCCAGTGGAAAGTCGTCTTTACGCAGCGTCTGCGCGCAAAGCGTAGCAAACTTATCGAGAGAACTATGACTGTCATTTATATAGATGCTGTTCATGTTTTACCTCACAGAGTCAGAACATGTGATGGCTGAAAGCCACCGTTGTCACCGCAACCCACCACACTTTGGTCAAAATCGATCACCGCGCCTGTCATCATTCCCGACTCGCCGGAAAGCAGAAACGCTACGGCCCGTGCGACCTCGGCTGGCTTCAGCAGACGGCCAAAAGGTTGCGCCTGCTCAGCTCTGGCCAGCCAGTTTTCTTCAGCATTGTGATAGTGCCGCTGGATCTCGTGCTCATGGGGCGTGTCCATCCAGCCAATGTTAAGACCGTTCACCCTGATACGATTACGCATGGCGCTGAAAGCCACGTTTTTGGTGAGCGTGACAAGGGCACCTTTCGATGCGGCGTATGCGCTAAGGAAGCTCTGACCGCCATGAGAGGTCATTGTAATGATGTTGACAATGCTGCCTTCGACGCCTCTGGCAATCATCAGCCTGATCGCCGCCTGCATCAGAAAGAAAGGGGCGCGAATGTTGACCGCCATAATGGCGTCAAACAGTTCCGGGGTGGTGTCGAGGATGGTGCCGCGGTCGGACATTCCTGCGCAGTTCACCAGTCCATGCAGGGTGCCAAACGCCGATTCTGCTGCCGCCACTACTTTGTTACAGGCTTCTGGCGAGCTGATATCCGCCTCAACAAATATCACCTCACACCCGGGGTGGCTGAGAGTTGCTGCCTGTTCGCGTCCGGCTTTCGCGTTACGTCCGCAAATTACGATGCCCCGTGCTCCTCGCTCTGACAGCAGACGGGCAACGGCGGCGCCCAGTCCCTGGGTTCCGCCGGTAACGACAAACACTTTATTATTGAAACTACTGCTTTCACTCAGGTCCATTTGTTGTCCTTTTATATTGAGGTGACGTAGGGTTGTCCGCTTGCTTACCCTGACCTTAGCAATTACATTCGGTTAACAATACGCCTACATAACCTCAAAAAGACCTCAACTTATGGCTAGGTCATTCTCTATCAAACAAATCGCGGCCCAGTCCGGCGTCAGTAAAGCCACTGTTGACAGAGCGCTGCATCAGCGCGGCAGCGTGAGCCCGCGTACGGCGCGACGCATTGACCAGGCAATCCGGGATCTGGAATTACAACAACGCGCCAGCCTTGCCAGCGGACGCACGTTGCCCATTGACCTGATAATGCACACGCCGGAACGCTTCAGTTCGCTGACGGTGGCGGCGCTCCTACGTCAGATTAAAAGCTTTGCACCTTTCCGGCTGACGCTGCGCTGCCACATCTTTGAAGAGGTCACGCCAGAGGAGTTACAACGCGAGTTGCGTCGCTGCGGTAATGACAGCTATGGCGTATTGCTCAAAGCCAGCGATCATCCGCTGCTTGAGAAAACTATCGCAGAACTGGCGGAGCTTAATGTTCCGGTTGTCACACTGGTTACAGACCTGCCGCACAGCAGGCGTATCAGCTATGTGGGAATGGATAATGTCGGTGCGGGGCGAACGGCAGCATGGCTCCTTTCCCGATGGCTTTCGAGAGCGACGCAAACGGTCGCGATAGTAATCAGCAGTACGGATTTTCGTGGAGAAGAACAGCGCAAGGCAGGCTTCATACAGGCGCTAAATCAGCGGGCGCCGTATCTGAAAACCATAACTGTCAGTGAAGGATATGGTATCGATTCACTGACTTTTACGCAGATGTGCAAGGCGCTGGAACACGACTCTTCTATCCAGTCTGTTTACAGCGTGGGCGGGGGAAACAGCGCGATTCTGCGGGCTTTTACAGCAATGCATCGGGATATAGAAGCGTTTGTTGGCCATGACCTGGATGAAGAGAACCGTGCTCTGCTGGCTGCTGAAAAAATGGATGCGGTGATTGATCATGACCTGAATGAAGACGCGAGGTCAGCATTTAGCGCGATTCTGCGTTTTCATGGTTTTTTGCCGGAAACAGAGGATGAAGCGGCGTTATCCCGCGTGATTGTTGTGACCCCTTACAACATCTGACTTATATCTCCAGCAAGGTCTACCGGGCGCTGAGAGGTATACGAGTTAAAAATTAATTTACTGATGCGCTGGATTATTGATTCCCTTCCCTAAACATCAGCGTAGCCAGGGATGAATAACGTCTGCTTTTGGCACAAAGCGGACAGACGCGCAGGCTAATGTTCGCTATGAGCTAAAAGCGGACATCAGGGCTATGGGGACTGCCTTACTGTATTTGCTTATTCGCGCTTTGGCCTTCACCTGACACGTCATCGCAGTAACCAGGGTCGACTTTTCTTTTCACGTGGTTTAGGTTAGTGGATTGCCGGCCAATCATGCTCCTTGCTTACTATGTACACCCAAATGGGCAATAGCCGATTGCAGGTGTTCCAGAAATGCCTTCACTTTGACCTGTAAGTATTTACTGCCGGAATACAACGCGTATAGCACCAGATCTTCTGGTTCGCGGTTACAGTTAATTTTAACAAGGGAGCCGTTGTTCAATTCTGATTCACAGGCATGAAGAGGCAAAATGGCGAAACCAAGTCCTTTAAGTGCAGCGGACTTGGCCATCTGTCCACTGTTCACTTTGTAGCTGGACTGCACCTGGACGGTTTGGTTTTGTTTAAACCTCCACGGCATTCCCTGGAGTACAGACATGCTGGTAATGCAGGGTGTTTTGGTTAATTCATCAACCGATTGTGGTGGTGGGTGACGTTCCAGAAGTGCTGGTGCGGCTACCACACAGCTCGGCCAGCGGAGAATTTCTCTGGCGACCCAGCAAGAATCCTTCAGTGGTCCACGTCCAAAGCGTAATACCAGGTCGAATCCATCGAGTAGCCCTTCTGTTGGGTTCAACTGTGTGTCACAACTTAACTGCATTTGTGGATGCCGAATGCAGAAGTCAGCAAGAATGTCTGCCATGAATGGAAGGTCTGGAGTAATAATCTTCAGATGGCCTGATAATGAATCACCAAACAGTGAGACTTTTTCCAGGGCATGATCCAAAGCGTGCGTGAGCGGCGTAATGGATTGATACAACAGCTTACCGGCTGCAGTTGGAATTATCTTACGCGTTGTACGCTCCATAAGCCGCACATGAAGTTGTTGCTCAAGTAAAGCGACATGCCGACTGACATTAGAGGGTGGCAACTGAAGCTGCTCTGCCGCGAGCTTAAAGCTCAACTTTTCATAAACAGCCTGGAAGCAGATTAACCACTGCATTTCTAATTTTTCAATCATTAATCATCCCAAAAAATGAAATTAACAAACCTATAATTCCATATTTATCACTAATCAGACGGTCATTACAATTTCCATTAAGTTTCGTTACAGGAAGGAAATGATGACCAGACCTAAAACAATTGCCATTGTGGGTGCCGGGGTTGCTGGATTGGCACTGGCAATACTCGCAACCAGGGAGGGCTATCAAGTCAGCCTGTTTGAGCGTGGCAGCAACGTGTTTTCTATGGGAGCGGGTGTGACGTTATGGCCCAATGCCATGTTCGTCATGCAGAAGATGGGGCTGGACAAAAGGTCATGCAAGTGGGTGGTACACCATGCATGATGCGCCAGTTTAATCAGCATGGTTTCCTTCAGACCGAGTTCAATATTTTAACAGTAAATTCACTTTGCGGTTTTCCCAGTGTGACAGTTTTACGGCGTGAGCTGATGAGTTTACTGGCCGGTGCGTTAGAGAAACTGGGTAGGGAGATCTCGTTCAATTGTGAAATCACTGCAACGGACGTGAAGAAGTTGAGCCAGGAGTTTGATCTGGTAGTCGGGGCTGACGGGCGTATGAATTCAATTGTCCGCCAGGCATTATATATGGAGAAGGTCACTCCTCGTTATCATGGTTTTGTGAACGTAATAGGTGTGGGGAGACAACGAAAGGGCATCTTGAATAACGCTATTGATGACTTTCGCGGCCAGGGTGAGCGTTTTGGAATCGTCCCATTGAATAATGGGTGGTGCTATTGGGCAGGAGCGTGGAACATTTCTGCTGACAATGAACATCCCAGGGTGCATTGGTGCAATGAGTTGCAACGGCGTTTTCGGGACTGGCCTGATCCTGTGCAGAATGTGCTGCTGTCATGTGACAGTGCATCAGTGAATGGCATTTTTGTTCATGACATTGATCCTCTTCCCTTTTGGCATCAAGACAATGTCTTGATGATCGGAGATGCGGCTCACGCTTCCTTGCCGACATCTGGACAAGGAGCATGCCAGGCGCTGGAAGATGCATGGCACCTTACTCGCTTACTGAAGGAGAACGACAATCTGGAGATTGCTCTACAAGAATTTTACCAACAGAGACATATCAAGACCTCAGCAGCACAGATGGTTGGAAGACAATTCGCTAAGAAAGTTTTTTCTGAACGAGCTGAGCCACTGCTGCCTGCATCCAATATTTCCGCAGCAGAACTCAGCCGGTTTTGGATGCAAGGTTTAACGTAATTAGCCTTTGAAACCAAATCATATTAATTCGGTATGCCTGTATGTCAGACGAATACCAACCGATGCGATGTTCTTTGATAAGCACTGCCCTGTTTAACGGTAATGATGCAGTGCGGATCTGGCAATGCCTGCTTCTGGCACGAAGCAGACTGCGTAAAGGTTGATGTCCGCTTTGAGCGAGGAGCGGACGTTTTCTTGTTGTCGGGAAGAGTGGAAGTGCGAGATTTGGCGGAGCTATTCAGATAGCGCAGCCTTGTTTGGCCATCTACCCCACATCAAATTAATGGCCCGATTTTGTCGTTTATTGGCCCTTAAGCCTCTGAATTCTCCATCAGCTAAACACTATAATTTTCACATTCACTGCAGCCCTGCTCTGAGATTACGCTCATCACCGGGGGTTGTTTTCCTGAAGTAGTACGAATATTTAGGGTCTTAGCATGAAACTGACGCTGATACGCAATGCCACACTGCTGCTTGAGTTAGCTGGCCAGAGAATTCTTATCGATCCACTGCTGGCTGAAAAGGGGGCTTACCCGGGCTTTGAGGGTACGTTAAACTCTCATTTACGTAACCCGCTTGTTAACCTGCCGGTTGACGCGGCCACACTGATTGATGCCGACGCCGTTATCGTTACGCATACTCACCCGGATCACTGGGATGAAGCTGCGGTAAACCTTATTCCTAAAGATAAGCTTATTTTTGTGCAAAATGAGCAGGATGCTGAACTGATACGCTCTTCTGGATTCAACAATGTCCAGGTGCTGGACGATGAAACGCAGTTCAGGGGAATAACACTTCACAAAACTGGCGGACAGCATGGTAGCGATGAAGCCTATGCTGTGCCGGAGCTTGCAGCCATCCTTGGAGAAGTATGTGGTGTCGTGTTTTCTTATCCCGGTGAAAAGACCATTTACCTTGCCGGTGACACATTATGGAATGAGCATGTCACAGGCGCGCTTAAGCAATATGCACCGGATGTGGTTATCCTGAACGCAGGCTTTGCTCAGGTTCCACCTTTTGGAGGAATTATTATGGGCAAAGAAGATATAGGCCGCACACACAATATGGTGCCTCAGGCGAAAATAGTGAGCGTCCACCTGGAAGCTGTTAACCACTGTGTTCTGTCACGAGATGAGCTGCGTACATATATTGCTGCAAATCAGCTTGAACAGTATGCACTTGTGCCTGAAGACGGTGAATCCTACACGTTCTGATTGTCAGGCCGGGCTGGTACCCACCTCGTCAGCCTGGCAATACCTGTTTAAGGAGAATGCATGCCTGCGCCAGCCGTTGTGGTCATCGCCACAAAGGGATTCAGCCCGTTTCATCTCTCGGTGCCCTGTATCATTTTTGGCAAAATCCTTCAGGACAAACACCTTTTTGATTTAACCATCTGTGCCGAGAAAACGGGGGTGGTCGATTCCGATTCGGGTTTTAGTCTGAACATCAACGACGGCCTGGAAACTGTGGAACATGCGGATATTGTCGTGGTGCCATTCTGGGAGCACACAGACGTAAAACCGGGCAAAGGGCTGCTTGGCTCGCTGCAAAAAGCAGCAGAGCGGGGTGCTGAGATTGTCGGTTTGTGTCTGGGAACGTATGTACTGGCATGGACAGGCCTGCTGGACGGGCGTCGCGCAGCCACACACTGGGAAAATGAAAAGGATTTTAAAACCCGGTTTCCGAATGTCTGCCTTGATACCAACGCTTTATATGTACAGGATGGCCAGTTCATAACGTCTGCTGGTACGGCAGCAGGTATAGACTGTTGCCTTCATATCGTGCGCAAACACTACGGAAGCTGCTATTGCTAACCGCGTGGCAAGGCGAATGGTCATGCCACCTCACCGTGAAGGCGGTCAGGCACAATTCATCGAACGTCCGGTTCAGCAGTCAACTCAGGACAGTCGTATTAATATGCTGATGGACTATCTTCGCAGAAACCTCAGCGGGCGGCATGACCTGGATGCCCTGGCCCGTTTCGTGAGCATGAGCCGGCGAACACTGACCCGTCAGTTTATGAAGGCTACCGGCATGTCGCTGGGCGACTGGCTGACGGCTGAAAGACTACAACGCAGCCAGGAAATGCTGGAAACCACCACCTACTCCATTGAAAAAGTAGCGGAAGAAAGCGGTTTCTATTCCGTCACAAATTTCAGGCAGAGCTTTAAAAGCCGGTTCGGTGTCAGCCCGTTGGAATGGCGGAAAACTTTTAGTGGCTCGCCCGAGCAGTTCTGATATGCCCTTTCATGGTTATCACTTTTAGACTGTCCGTTATTGGCACAAAGCGGACGGAGTTCGATGAAAATCCGCTAAGAGCGAGAAGCGGAAGCCAAATTGCTTTCCTTTGCGGGTCAGGGGTGCCAACAAAGCTTGACAATATTCAGGAAACATATTTGTTGAATCCGGTAAATCTCAGTGCTAAAACAAAAGAGCAATTTTTTTGGATTCGTTGTGTTTCCTATTCCTCATACCCAACCCATAAGAGAAAGTCAGAAAATGATTAAGTCAGTTCATCCAGCGACAACCGTTACCACCACCGGAACTTTCGGCGGCGTGGGCGTATCTGTGACTGGCTCCTGACAAAACAGACTCTGACTCCCCGCCAAACCGGACGGGGAAGAAAATTTCTCCGTTCATGACTTACTGAATGGAGATACATCATGATTTCATCTGAAAATGCGCTTTTAGTTATCGATATGCAGCAGGGACTTTTCCGTGGCCCCGCCTCACCGTATTTTGCCGACTCGGTTCTGTCTAACATCTGCTTGCTGATTGAAAAAGCGAGGCAGGCTAAGGTGCCCGTATTTTTTGCCCGCCACACCGGACCTGATGATTCTCACTTCTCTGAGCAAAGTCCGTTGACACAACTGATACCCGAAATGAATGTGAACGCTGAGCACGATGTCGTGTTTATCAAAAAGTACCCCAACTGTTTCCGGGATACGAACCTGCAGCATCAGCTCAGCCAGCGAGGTGTTAAGGAACTGGTTATCGCCGGGATGAAAACAGAATTCTGTGTGGACACTACCTGCCGCGCAGCACCGGAACTGGGATTCAGGACCGTGCTGATTTCAGATGCGCACACGACAATGGATAACAATTGCCTTTCCGCAAATGAAATCATCAGCCACCACAACGTCACACTAGCTGGCCCGTTTGTGTCGCTCGCGACAGCAGCTGACTGGGCCTTTCACTCTGAGAAATGAGTTGAGACTGAGAGCCGCCCTCAGGGCGGCTAAGGTGCTTAAAGTCCGCTTCTGGTACATAGCGGACATTAGTATCAGTATCCTGATGGCCCCTCCGGCTCTCTGCCGTTGCCGGATCGTTGAGCCTCACTCCGCTAACCTGCAAAGTCGGTATCAACGTTGGATATTCCCTGACGTGGAGCCACCCGGCTGGAAAGGAACAATTGTGATTTCCCATCCTTTCCTGCTCAAGGAATAACCGCCCTCGCTTTCAGCGAAATATCAGTGACTGATGAGCGGCGGCGCCTGTGCGCGCGCCGTCGCCGACGGCAATGGCTACGTTGCCTGCGGCAACCGCCGCATCCCCGCAGGCGAATACGCCGGGGACGTTCGTTTCGCGCATCGCATCCACCGTAATAAATTCACCGGTCGGACCGGCCTCCAGTGCGCATCCGAGCTGCGCGGCCAGCGGGGGAGCACAGGCGTGTCCGGGGCTGAATAAACAGCCCGGCAAGCCTGATGATACGCCCGCTGGCGAGGGTGATATCGGCCTGATCTTCCCCGATGGACAAAACCGGCTCGGCTTCTACCGTTACGCCACGCCGGGCCAGCTGGGCGAGCTGCGCGGCATCCGGTGTGAATGCCCCATTGAGGAACAGCGTTGTTGGCCCCCAGTCCGGCAGCATTAACGTCTGATGGATAGCCAGCGGCGATGACGCCAGCACGCCGATCATTCCGCCGTTCAGTTCATACCCGTGGCAATAGGGACAGTGAAAAACTTTCTTTCCCCACAGCGTGGCCAGTCCAGGGAGGGCTGGCAGCTCATCCTTCACACCCGTCGCCAGAATCAGGCGGCGCGCCGTGAACGACTGCCCGGATCCGACAGCAATGGCATAGCCCTCTGGCTCCGCTTTTGCATAGAGGGCGGTGTCCGCCACCCACTCGACCGTGGGATAGGCCATCAATTGCTCGCGCGCCTTGCTGGCTATCGTGCCGGGATGCTCTCCGTCCTGCCCCAGAAAGCCGTGTGAGCTGTCAGCAAAGCGATTGCGGCGTTGCCCAGCATCGATGATCAAAATCTGCCGGCATGCCCGGGCGAGCTGCAGGCCTGCGGAAATACCGGCGTAGCTTCCGCCGACGATAATCGTGTCATAAACCATCTTGCTCTCCTGAAAGCTGCAACGGCTGGGTGAGTTTCGATACAACATAAGTTACTTGATAATGGGGTGTCAATAATCTCGTAACTTATGCTGTTTCGAGTTATGCTCATCGCCAGTTCTTCAGGAAGCGATCGACATGAGAAATGACACCCGTCTCTCCCGCATGCTGCACGTATTGATCCACATGTCCCGGCATGACCGGCCCGCCACGTCGGATACCATCGCGGAGATGCTTAATACCAACCCAGTTGTGGTGCGGCGCACCATGGCGCTGCTGAAAGAAAAGGGCTATGTGCGTTCGGAAAAAGGCCATCGGGGTGGCTGGACGCTAGCGAAGCCGCTGTCGGATATCACCTTGTTGGACATTCATAAGGCGCTGGGCTCGTCTTCACTGTTTGCGATCGGCTTGTCGACCGATCATCCGGAGTGCCTGGTCGAGCAGGCGGTGAACGCCGCGTTAACCGAAGCGTTCGACGCGGCGCAGGCGATGCTGTTGAAACGACTCGAAAGCGTCACCCTGGCAGAGTTAGCCAGCGATTTTGAACGCCGCTATCTGACGCGTTGAGTGTGTCTGTGGGAGCGGGCTGAGGGCCTGTCGATGTCTGCTCCTGACCTGAACCGGTCAGAACCCCTGTTTCTCCGTGCGCCTGCCGTTTTAACTGAACGCCGTGAATCAGGAACGATGGCCTTGGACAGCATCTGGCTGTACGGACAGGCCAGATCGCCAATCCAGCGAAAAAACCGCCCGCCGAGCAGGGCGGCATGGCTGCCAGCGGCTGAAAATAACGGACTGAAACGCCGCCATCCAGGCTGCGGCTATCTGGCCTGGGGACTTTTATCCACCAGCGTATCCGGCAGCGTGCTGCGCTGCCGGAACCACGCCGCGAAAAAGCCGATAATAATGCAGAATTCGGCGATATCGCCGCCGTAATACATCCACTGCGCGGCCGCCTGTATCTCCGCAAGGCTGGCTGCGGTGCCGTGCGGGTAGCCGTAGCCGTACATCAGTTTACCGAGAATGGCATGAGCGGCCGTGGCCAGGAAGATGACCAAAAGCCGTACCGATCTCGGCGGGCGATGGGGCGCAGGATCAGGCCCGGCGACCGACCAGGTAAACAGGTAGCCGGAGAGGACAAAATGCAGATGAAGAAAAACAAACAGGAGGGGACTGGCCATACTCAGCGCGTAAAAGGGAGTGAGATAAAGCAGATACATCCCGCCAATATCTAAAAAGGCAGCGGTAACCGGATGGATTAACAATCGCACCGGCCGGGTACGCAGAATAGCCATGATGCCGCGCGCCCGCTGCGCGCAGACGCTGCGCAGCAAAAGCGAGCCAGGCGCGCCAAATACCAGTCCAAGCGGCCCAAACATCCCCAGACAGAGATGCTGCAGCATGTGACCCCGTAAATCGTGATGCGCCCAGTCAGCCAGAGGCGGCAACACAGCAGCCACGATCACAAGGGTGCCGGCCGTAAAGCTGGCCATGCGCCAGAGGCTCCATCGGGCGGTGGGGCGCAGCCGCACCGCGGCCAGCAGATAAAAGCAGAGCAGGATGAGAGGCAGGATGCCCAGCAGCAGCCACAGCGTGGCTGAAGGGTGTCCTCCAGAATGATGCATCATCGTATCCACTGGCTACCTTCCCGTCTCAAGACGCGCTGCCGCCCGCGCGCGGCGATAGAGGAGAATGCCCGCCGCGATGAACAGCAGACCAAACGCGTTCCAGACAAGGTCGTAGAGCCACAGGTTATCGACATAGCGGATCTGATGCAGCCTGAGCAGCTTATGGTCAACAATGCCGTCAAACAGCTGAAAAACGCCCAGGCCCAAAATGAAGCCCGCCCATGCCGCGGTGAGATCAAGTCGTTTGCGGCTGCGTAGATCGGCAAACATAAAAAAGCCGAGTACAAAAAAGATCAGCTCACCTGAATGCAGCAGACCGTCCGAAAGCAGGCTGAACGCTGGCGTGCCCCAGTCAAAAAAGTGATGCCAGGCAAGGATCTGATGAAAAATGATTTCATCAATCGCCGCCATCATGCCGATGCCAAGCGGAAGGGTGGCGATGAATGAACGTTTCAGGTCGGACTGCGAAACGGGAATCGAAGGCGGCACGGTGCTCTCCTGAGAAAATCAAAACGCCGGAACAGGAAGCGTAGCTGAAATTCACCGGTACCCGATCGGTTGCCCTGAGCCGCCACGCGGTTGCCGCTGGCGCAGGCTACGGCCAGGCAACTAATCTGGCCGACGATTAACTGACTGAATTGCAAAAGACGTGGCTGAATAAGACATCATTCCTCCGCAGTAGGTATAGTAATTTAATTTTAAACTCAATACAGTCTGGTTAATTAAGCTACTCTCATTTGACTAATACAAAGAGATCAGTGACATGTCCGCTTCTGGCACAAAGCGGACGTTAGTGTCAAAACCCTGATGGCCACCTCCGGCTCCCCGGCGTAGCCGGGTCGTCGAGCCCCACTGTGCTAACCGGCTGTGCCGGTAAGCTCCGCCGAATCCCTCCGGGGTTCGGGCCTGACGGCCAGGGTCTGATGGCGAACGGCAAGGTCAACCCCTGCAGCCGGCTGGCGCCAGCGCGTTCACTGGCCACAAAAAGCCGTGGCCGTTGCGGACCGGCCCGGCACCGTGGTGTGCCGTTCCGGGGCCGTGCCCTGTTCATCCTTCCGCGTTGTGTTTTGTTCCCCTGAGCCCCTTCGCCGTGCAGAAACCTGGCACCCGGGCGTCTTCACGCAAGGGTCGCATGCTAAACGGCTGCACCCGGTCCCTGCGGGCTGCGGCTTTGCCGTTTCCCCCTGCGTTCAGCCTGTTGCCCGGTCGCCCGTTCTGCCCTCACGGCGAGGAACTCAGAGAAACATCACTTAAACCACACGGGAGACACAACATGTCACAGCAGAACGTCAACACCACGGCTTCAGAATCTAAAGAATCATCTTTTTTTAACGGCCAGGGCGATCATGGCGGAGCGGGGGAACTGCTGGGCGATAACTTTTATGCGCCGGTAGAGGCGGATCTGATTGATTCTCTGCTGGGACGCTATCAGCACACCCGGGCGAAAATTGAAGCCATCGCCAGCATGGTGACCAGCGGTGAAAACGCGCCTGCGGTGGCGCACTTTATCAGCGGCAATCTGAGCAGCCGCCGGGGCTATCACGGGCGTTCCGTGGGCGAGATGTTCAGCGTGCCGGGCGCGGTCGCGTCCCTGAATGCGGCATTCTGGCAGGAAGCATTAGACCTGACGGACGTTTACCATTACATGCCCAACGATCGGCGCAACGAGTGGAACGAGCAGATCCGCGAGATGAACGCGCCGGACTTTGAGGAGAAAACCGTACGCGCCACGCTGTCTGAGCTGCTGTTCTCACGCGAGAAGTTTTTTGCCGAGCGCATAGATGGCATTTTCCGCAACCTGTCCGGGGAACACGTCACCAACCGCCCGGAGGGTTTTGGCAAGCGCATGATCATGGCGCGCGTGTACGACGAGTGGGGCGGCAATAATTACGACCGCACCGGCTACATTGATGACCTGCGCCAGGTGATCGCGAAATTCATGGGCCGGGATGCCACCAGCTACCGCACCACAGACAAAATTTTGCAGATTGCCCGCAAGCGTGCCGGGGAATGGCTGATCCTCGACGGCGGCGCGCTGCGCGTGAAAGCCTTCCTGAAAGGCACGGCCCACCTTGAAATTCATCCCGATATGGCCTGGCGGCTCAATGACATTCTGGCGTTTCTGCATCCGGCAGAGATTCCGGCGGAGCACCGGCAGAAGCCGCGCACAAAGTCGAAGACCTTTAACCTGGCGTCGAACCTGCTGCCGTTCAGCGTGCTGAGCGAACTCAGCGAGCTGGAGATCGAGCGCACAGAGCCGCAGCAGCGTAACCGCTGGGAAGAGCCACGCCAGCCGGTTACCACGAACCCGAATAATCGCCGCTTTAAAAACCTGATGGACTTCGATAAGGGCGTGCGCGTGGAGGCTGAAAAAGTGCTGATAAGTATTGGCGGCGTGAAGATGGCCAGAAACGCGTTTACCTGGTTTGAATTCGACTACGACCCGACCACGGCAATTCAGGATATTCAACTGAGCGGCGCGCTGCCGGATCAGAAAACGCACCAGTTTTACCCGACAACCGAGGCGCTTGCCACGCAGCTGCTTGACGAAGTGAACATTCAGGAGGGCGAGAGCTGCCTGGAGCCAAGCGCGGGTATGGGCGGATTAGCTGATCTGATGCCGCAGACTCAAACCACCTGCGTTGAAGTCTCGCCGTTGCACTGCCGCGTACTTGAGGCCAAAGGGCACACTGTGATTGAAGGCGACTTTCTGCAGTGGGCGCAGGAAACCCGCCAGCGCTTTGACGTCGTGGTGATGAATCCACCCTACAGCGAAGGCGGCGCCGTGGCGCATCTGAATACAGCCGCTGCGCTGGTAAAAGATGGCGGCCGCCTGGGGGCCATACTGCCAGCGGGAATGGACAGAAAAGGCGTGCTGCCGGGCTGGGACTGCAGCTGGTCTGAACCAATGGAGGGCATGTTTGCAGGGACGGGGGTACGCGTGGTGCGACTCATGGCGTACAAACCGGAATAACAGACAGAAAAAAGGCAGGGTGTTAACCCTGCCAGATTCCGCCCCTGGTATCTGCGACGAAGCCGGGGCATCAGAGAAACACTGACCACAGAACAGGAGATCAATGTGTCTACAGCGCAAACCTTAACACTGGATAACCAGACAGTAAACCCGGAATTAACCGGGACGCGCGAGCCGGTGCGAATGGACGTTATCGAAGAGATTGCCGCAACGGCTGCGGGAACTGAGCGACCGGCACTTATCTGGGGCAATACGGACCGGGCAACGGTTGCGGCCGAAGCATTGTGGATATTTGCCCGGCGTACCGGTTTAGACGGAAGAGGGGACGAAGCTTACACGGCTGTGCAGGATCTGATAGCTAACCTGATGCACCTGTGTGAACAGGAGGGCATAACGGACGAAAACGTAACATTTTCGTCGCTGGTCAGTTCTGCGGAAATGCATTATCAGGCCGAGCTGGAGGAATGTTAAAAGCAATAAGCGCGGGGCTGGCTAAGCCCTGCAGCTGCTTCAGCCGCGGCTTTAAAGCGGGCGGCCCTGCGGGCCGGGAAAAACCGGTGCTGACGCACCGTCACTCTCCCTTCGCCTGCGCTTTCTCTCTCCGGGACGCTGTCTCACGGTCTTTTCTCTCTGCTTCCTGCTGCTGTCCGTTCTGTTGCTGTGCTGCAGCTGCTCCTCCGGTTTCCTGTCCATCAAGGTCAACGGCATAAACAGCCTGATGGCCCCCTCCGGCTCCCCGGCGTTGCCGGGTCGTCAGCCTCACTGCGCTAACCGGCTGTGCCGGTAAGCTCCGCCGGACCGCGAAGCGTCCCGGGCCTGCCGGCTAGGGTCTGATGGCGAACGGCCAGGTCAACCCCTGCAGCCGGCTGGCGCCGGCGCGTTCACTGGCCACATAAAGACGTGGCCGCTGAGTACGCCCGCGTTGCGGTCGGGTGTGTGCCTGCTCATCTCCGGCGCGGTGGTCATGTTGCGGTACGTCCCACGCGGCGGGCGAATCCAAGCACCGTCATTCATCAGATACAAAGGTGAAGTGCACGCCTGCGGCGCCCTTGTATCTGCTGCCTGCCGTTACTTCTCAGCCCTTTGCCGCGAGGAACTAACCGAAACATGAATTAACCATCTGAACAGGAGAACCAGCATGCACACACAAAACGTCAACACCGCCGCTTCAGCATCTCCCAAAACATGGGGTAACGGACCGAAAATCTGCGTCAGTGCAAACGATCTGCGCACGCGCTGGCACACCACGGGCGAGGACGGAAAAAACGTCACGCCGTCAGAGGGGAAGCACTACCCGGCACGAAACGGCAGCTATGGTGTGGACGCGCTGCTGCTTGATGAAGCGGATGTGGTGGCACTTCTGGCGGCAGGACATACCTCACTGCCGCGACTGGCGAGTTCGGGCGGGAGCATGACGGCGCTGTACGACCTGGGCGAAAAGGCCGCAGGGCGTTACCTCATTGCCAGCCGTGGTCAGATTTTTTATCGCACGGATTCATGGCAGGAAGTGCGCCGGGAGTATATCCGCCGGGCCGCAGAGGTGCGGAGGGAAGAGGTACAGAAGATTCTCGATAAATTTGACGCGGCGATGGCGGCAGGACTGGACCTCTACAAAGCAAGCGACGTCGCGCGCGGGATCATCACACTGCAAAACGCCCTGAACCCGGCGACTGAAAATCAGGTAACTGCCGGTGCCGCTGATACCACTTTGAACGAGATCCCTTTCTGAAAACGTTGCGCGGCCTGTAAAGGCGGGCCGCTTTTTCGTCTCAACTGATTTAAGGAAAACTGAAATGAAAATGCACAATGCGCAGGCAGTGGTCATCGGTCAGGTTGTCAGCACAGTTCTTTACAATCGCGGACGGGGTGTCATTTTTGCCGTTCACGGCGAGCAGAAACCGGCATCAGTCGGGTCGCTTTCGGGCTGCATATCTTATGGTGGAAATGCCACGTTTGATATTGCGTTTGAGAGCGGCGGAATATCGCGCGGGCTGCCTGAAAGTATCCTGCACGGAAAACAGTGGAGCATATTTCCGGAAATAAAAAGCGGGGAAGAGACGGCGAAAATTGTAAAACATGCCGAGTCAGAAGAACGCCGTATGCAGCAGGAAAAAGAGGAGGCAGAACGCCTTTACGCGAATGAATGCGAGCGTTTAAAAACAGCCCCGGAATATGCGGCACTTTCTCAGGATAAAAAAGGGGCCGTGCAGGTAACATCCAATATTCGTAAGGAGCTGAAGGCCAGGTTTCCGGGCGTTAAATTCTCGGTTCGTAAGCGCAGCTATGACAGCGTAAGTATTAACTGGATGGACGGGCCGACAGAGGAAGAAGTAAAAGCCGTAACGGATAAGTACAAGGACAGTTATTTTTACGGCATGCAGGATATGTCCATTTCCTGTGCCTCTCCGTTCAACCGAATTTATGGTGGCGTGGGCTACATTTTTACCGACCGGGATTATTCGGACGGGATGAAGCAAAAGGCAGTGGACATTATCGCTAAAAAATATGGCGGGAGTCTGGAAGGTGAGGAAATAACTCTTTCGCGTTTTAATACCGGCGAGCTTTACCGGGTCGGGCGCGATTACTTCTGGCACAGTCAGGGTGTGCAGGGTGAGATAAACAGAACTCTTGCCGAAATAAAATAACAGTCACCGGGGAGCCTGAAGGTTCCCTTTTTTTTCCTGTTATCCGCCGCCGGTATTAAACCGGAGACGGATAAACATAAACCGGCGCGAAGTCGGGAACAGGCGACACGTAAGAAAAAAGAGGATTACTCAGGTTACCCGTTCCCGGTATTGATCCGGGATCGGGTAATTCTGTGCGCAAGGTTCATTACTGGCGGTAAGATTGTCTGGCACAGAAAAAATAAAAGGAGGTGCGGGCCTTAACGGTACTAAAACCTGATTAGCCGTTGAATGCCTTACGCGGGATTGTACCAGCCTTAATGGCCTTGTAATGTTTGTCAATCAGCATCGCATAGTTATAGCGGTTCGTTACGGTCACCGGCAGGTTTTTCATTCCCGCGTTGTACATTCCCACCGCCAGCCACGTTGTGCCGTACTGATTGAAATTACGACGCAGCAGCATGGCACCAATATAAATATTCAGACACGGCTCGCTGAGCAGCTTTTCTTTGCTGAGGCCCGGGTACTCTTTTTGTAAGCGGCGCATTGTGGCCGAATTAATCTGCATGAGCCCGTAGTCACTGCTGCCGGGTTTTCCATCTTTGGTCCGGTTGGTATTTACAGCCGCCGGATTATAGCGTGACTCCTGCCAGGCGATAGCGCGCAGATAGTCCGGATCGATGGAATACCATTCACCAGCTTTAATAAAACAGTCCGCATTCACGCTGGCGGAGAAAATGCCTGTCGCCAGCAGGGCTGCAGCGTGAGTAAATAAACGCATTGCGGCTCCTGGTTTGAAAAGTTCGGGGAGGTGTCAGGCTCTATAATATCATAAGAGTCAGGTTTTTACACACCACTCGCAAATTTATTTTTGCTGATTTATATCTTTTATATCATGAACTTATCTTGAAGTTATAAATTATTTAAACAGTAATGTGGTTGCCTGATGGTTGCTGGCAGAAGGCTTATAAGCCCCCAGGTAGAGGCTTAGTGGCATAACCTTAATAATCATATATATAACGCTAAGAATAGTTGAGAAAGTGCCGTGTGGAGGCCTTGTATTTTCTTATTGGTGGCTATATGGTTGCCTTATGGCATCCATTAATGGCTTGTTTTTCCCGCAGGGCTGAAGCTGAATCAACTCATCCGATGAGGTGATTTTATCCACTTAGAAAATGTTGAGGCTGATATTAATATGAATGACGATAATTCATCTAAAAGGAACCGCGTCTATCTTACCGTTCCTTTTTCATTGCTTGAAAAAGTCGATGCGCACGTAGAAAAAATGCTTGAGGACGGCGAGTCTCGTGATACTGCAAACCGGTCATCCTTTGTTATGGAGATGTTCAGGCTTGGTTTGCGGGTTCATGAAAACAAACTCAACAAGGATGCTTCTGAAAAAACGCTTGATCAGAAACTGGAATTGATTGCAAAAAATGCGCTCATGAATGGATTTATCATCGATGCGATTTTCGGCATTATGAAAGAAACGGTAGACCACTCAAAGGTTGTTAAAAATGAGATGCTTCTTGATCCAGAATGGCCTAAAGAAATGAAGGAAAGAGTTGCAGGTAAGCTGCTGGAATATTTCAAATAGCTATTTCATGCCTGATATATTTTCACGGATATCAGGCTTTTTTCTTTACTCAACTTCTCCTTTGTCTGAATCGACCTCTTTCTCCCGCAATGCTTCAAGCTCTCTTTTTTGCGCATCACGAATATAACGCCGCAGGGTAAGCGCATTTATTCCGTACTGCGTGTAAACCTGCTTACGGGTAATTCCGTCCCGCAGAACGGCGTTAACGGCCTGATCGCGGTCGCGTTTAGACAGCACGTTTCGATTATCGTACTTGACGCGTTTTTCCTGAATGTCGGGTGAGTCTTTCTTTTCCCTCCATGCATCTTTTACGGTAGAAATGGTCACGCCGAGAATATCGGCCGTCTGTTGCAGTGTTTTTCCCTGAACACGTAAACGAACCGCATACTCTTTTAATTCTTCCGGAACAGGTCTGTAGTCGTCGCTTGTGCCGACGTACTTTATCAGTGTTTCTGTAGTGATGTCGTATTCGGCAAGAATATCTTTTCTGAGCACGCCCTCGCTTAATTTTTTCTTTATCGTCTCTACGTCATCAGGCGTCAGCTTTTTCTCTCTTTCGCGGGGAGTAATCTCTGTGCCGTCACGTTCAGCTATTTTTTTTACGGCCTGATATATGGCCGCGCGCGATACGCCGCAGGCTTTTTCAATCTCTTCCAGCGTCATCTTCGGCTCGGCGTGATACATGCCTGAAATCAGCTCCCACTGCTTCCATCGATAATCCATTGCAGAGTGTCCCTTGCGCTGTTTAATCAGCTTATAAACGTAGGATTCAGAACACCCATGTTCTTTGCAAATATCTTTAACGCGCCAGCCGAGCATGACGCGCTCCATTATTTTATCTGCATTGGGTCCGCGTTTATTTCCGGGAAAACTCTCAGACACGGCATCTTTTTTACCATCAGCCGATGATTTCACACCAGGCAGTGCAGGTTTTTTTTGAGGCTCCGTTATATCACCCGGATCAGTAAATAGCGCCTTATTAAGGCTGTTCTTTAATTTACGGGCCTGCCAAAGATTTACACCGGGGCGGGGAAGGGGAGAAAAAAAATCTGCATTAATCATTATCCAGGCGGTCGGATCGGCCACGTCTGAATAATCTTTTATCTGCGCGAGTGAACGTTCGGCCGTTGCCTGCAACAGCCTGGCCGGGACGCGATTTTTAATAAAGGCGAGCAGCGGAATGGTGACCAGCTGGCAGGCATAAAAGCGGATTTCTCTGAAGGTGACCTCATACCAGCCCGGGTCACGCATGTAATGCAGAAGGGCATCATTGAGTAGTTCACTTAAGGCTTCCTCATGATTTGTCCTAAAAATCTCAGCCGCAAAGCCCGCCGGATCGGCGACAAGAACAACCAAATCGGCAGTTTCAGGCATGATTTTTCATTCTCATTCAATCGGTTAGGAACTTAAGTGAAATTTCTCACCATAACGATAAGTGAAGTTGATCAGCAAGATCAATAACTTATATTGAAGTGTGCGATCCGGAAGCGTAAAAAAACGTCAGCCGGTTAAGAAACCGTAAGCATCTGTAGCAATCCCACAGATTTGTAAAGGAGGAGTAACCGGCAAGCCAGAAATTTGACTTAAGGCCATACAGGCAAAAACAAACGATAGTTCAACCGACTGATCATTATATCCCTAACTGAGGAAAAAACCTATGAAGGGCTCTCTCTCTTCGTCTTTAAACTACTGCCGCAAGGCAGGGGCGGTAGCGTGGAAGAAACTGAACAAGTCTGCACTGCTCTCAGCACTGGCGATCCTGGCTGTTTCCGTGATGCCAGCCCACGCCCAGGACTACTTCGCAGGGGCGAAAACTGATGTTACAGATACTTTCGGCGGTAACTCAGCCGTAGTATATATTCTCTATGTGATTGAGATTGCTTTCATCGCTTTCACCTACATCAAAACCAAAAACCTCGCGCTGTTCGGCAGCATCGCCGCGCTGCTGGTTTTCGTGAACGTCGCCTTCAACGTCATTCCGGCTTAACGTCTGCTTATGGATAAACGTGACCGGTATACCTGTGCGGCTACGTTTTCCGAGCAGAAGCGGTTCGTGGGGCTGCCACCTGATGAGTTCTGCCTGTATGTGCCACTGGCACTGCTGGCAGTTTTTCTCAACATGTGGATTTTTGGCCCCACGCTTTTAGCCGCCGTGGTTGGAATACGTCACCTCAAGAAAGGCCGCGGTTCTCAGTATCTTCTCAACCTTGCGTACTGGTGCCTGCCCACCTCAGTGATGCGCTTCTTTATCAGCATCCTGCCTGACAGCTACAAACGGCACTGGGTCGCCTGACCCCCCTCCGGAGACAACATGGAATTAAAGCTGCGTTCGGCGGGAAACCGCAATATGGCCGTGGCTATTCTGGTGCTGCTCGTTATCACGATCCTTGCGCTTCTTCTCTGCTGGCGCATCTACGGCGATAACCGGGCGCTGATGAATCAGCTCCTTAATAACAAACAGACCATCATCGTTCCCTACGGCGCGGACACGCCGTTCAGCTTTACCGGTGAGCGCGGCGACGCCCGCTACCTGCGCCTGATGGCGCTGGCGTGGCTGAACCTGCGCCTCAACATCTCCGACAAAAACGCAGAGGCCAGCCACGAAATGCTGCTGGCGGGCGCCTGTGACGGCGCGGAGAAATCACTCAAAGGCGTGCTGGCTGATGAAGCCGCGCGCGTTAAAGGCAACAGCGGCGGGTCGGTGTTCTACCCCAGAGACGTCAGCGTCTGGCCGGACAAGGGCATCGTGGACGTGACCGGCGACCTGCAGCTGAGCTATGGGCTGCACGACGGCAAGCCGGTGAAGAAGCACTACCGGCTGCGCACCGACACCCGAAACAACCGTCTCTGCTGGAGCGCTTTCCTGGAGGTTCCCGATGCGTAAATCCCTGCTAATCAGCGCCGTGGCGTTGCTGACGGCGTTTGGCGCCCGCGCCGAACAGCTGACGCTAAACCCCGGTGCCCGCGTCAACGCGGCGGTGAGTAACACCAACCCGAACTACCTGCGCGTGAACGATGATCGCATCCTCAGCGTGCAGGCGGCACAGGGCGTGCTGAGCGCCAAATCCCCGACGCCGGAAGGCGCTGTCATGTTTTCTACCCTGACCGACAAGCCGTTCACCATGTTCGTACAGACCGCGTCCGGCTTTGCCTTCTCGGTGCAGGCGACGCCGGGCAAACGCGCGGGCCTGAGCCTGACGGTAGATAACCACGAGGTGAAGGGCACGGAGGAGGCGCGGGAGTACGAGCAGAAGCAGGACACCTACAGCGCGCTTATCAGCGGTCTGGTGGGAAGGTTCATCACCAACCGCAAGCCGGCAGGCTACGTGCTGAGTAAAAACACCGACGTGCCGGTGAGCGAGTCGGTGAAAAGCGCGTTTGCGCTGCGTCCGGTGACCGCCTGGCAGGGCGACCGGGTACGCATCGTGCGCACCGACATCACCAGCCTCTCCTCACAGCGCATCCGCCTCAGCGAACGCTATTTCTGGAGCCCGGGCGTGATGGCGGTGGCGTTTCATCCGCAGCTCGACGTGCTGGAGCCTGGCGCAAAAGTCTCCGTCGTGACGGTGTTCCGCACGAAAGGAGGCCCGGATGAACCTTAACAGCCTGGTCCGCAGCAAACAGCGCAGGCTGTTTGGCATCATCCTCGCCGCCGCTGCCGTCATCATCGGCGGCCTGTACCTTGCGAACCGGGGCGCAGCCGGAAAGAGCGGGGGCCATGAAAGCAAACCTGACCGTGCCACTGCCGAGCCGGATCTGACCGGCGGGGGCGTGGTCAACGCCTTTGACGGCTCCGGGCAGGGCTCGCTGCTGGTGAGTGCACAGAACCGAGAGAAAGAGGCGCGCGAACAGCTCGCCTCGATGCAGAAAGACTTCAAATCGCTGAAAGACCAGATGTCGGATGTGATGAACAACAACAAGTCGCTGCAGCAGAACGTCAGCGACCTGATGGATCAGCTGAAAAATCAGCAGAACCAGCCAAAGACGCCTCCTGCCGGACAACAGGCACAGCAGGGCGCGCAGCAAGGGACGCAGCAGGGTGCCGGTTATACGCCGCCGCGCACGGAATACACCTTTGCGCCCGCGCCGGTGCAGACCGGGCAAATTGACAACCAGACGTTTGACTATTCGCAGTTTGAGCCCAAAGCGAAAGACACCTCGTTCTGGGTCCCGACCGGCACGTTCTCTGACGCCATCGTGATCGAGGGTGCTGACGCCAACGCCTCGGTGCGCGGCGAGAACAACCTGGTGCCGATGCAGTTCAAGCTCAAGGGCCGGGCGCACATGCCGGGTAACAACAAAATGGGGCAGCTGGATAACTGCTTTGTGACGGCCGCAGCCTACGGCGACATCTCCAGCGAGCGCGCCATCGTTCAGCTGCAGCGCCTCTCCTGCATTATCGACGGCAAGCACGTCGATCAGGCAGTGAAGGGGCACGTCGCCTTCTACGGCAAGAACGGTATCAAGGGCGTGCCGGTGATGCGCAACGGCAAAATTCTGGGGCTGGCATTTACCGCCGGGGCGCTGGGCGGTCTCGGTCAGAGCGCCTCGCAGGTCGGCCAGACGGTCACCGGCATCGGCGCAACCAGCACGGTCAGCGGCGGAGACGTGGCGCGCGGCACCGTGGGCGGCGGCGTGAGCAAGGCGGCGGACAAGCTGGCCGACTACTACATCGAGCGGGCCGAGCAGTATCACCCGATTATCCCGATCGGCGCGGCGAACCGCGTGGAGGTGGTGTTTATCGAAGGCTTCCGAGCGAAGTTTATTGAGGATGAAGAGGCCGCGAAGCTTGCGAAAGAGCAGCAGCGCTCGGGCGGGCAGCAGCAGGACACGCAGACGCGGGAGCAGGGCAACAGCGGCCTGCCGCCGGATCTCGTGGGCAAGCTCGGTGACGCCACGCGCCTCAACATGAATGACTTTGTGACCCCGACCAGTGGCGGACAGGCGAGGGGTACGACCCCGCAGGGCGTGGCGCAATGACGGCTGAAAAAATCCGGCTTCGCCACGCAGAGCACTGCGGCTGGATGGTCTTTACCGAAAGGACGGTGAACTGCTTCGGTCGCGAGGCTGACGCGCGCATTCCGGGTCTGCAGGCACTGGGGTTTGGCGTGAAGAAGCTCTACTGCAAGCCCGGCCTCATCCCGGACGACGGCTACGTCGCCCTGTTCGGAGAGACGCTGCGCCGCCTGCTGGAGGTTGCTCCCGGTGACGCCTTTGCCATGAGCATGCTCTCCCGGCTCGGGACCAGCGGCAAAAACGGCGATCTCTTTATCGACTTTACCGAAATATCTGATCTCAACGGAGAGCCCCATGATTAAGTCACATGCTTTATCCGTCTGCGCGCTGGCGCTGGTTCTAAGCGGCTGCGCAGGCATGAACAGCGACTTTGAGTTCGACAGGCCCGCTAAGGATTCGGGGGTCTGGATGTCGCAGGCTGACGATATGTCCGCCGGGAGCAGCGGTAACGCGCCAGCGGCTATCGCGCCGAACGGTTTCACCGGTGCGGGTATCCGCCTGGACGACTACCGCCTGATTGATACCGGCACCATTCGCCTGGACCCGCAGACTGATGCCCGGCGGGACGCAGCGGCCTGAATGAGGGCATTCCGGCGCGCGTGGCGTCATCCGGCGGGGTCCGCCCGTTCACACGCGAAAACGGCGTACTGCGCACGACAGCAAACCAGACCGCGTACTGCAGCGCGGCGCACTGCTTCCCGGAGCCGACCGCCGCGTTCCGCCGCCCTGACGGCGTGGCGCGCATCTGGATTGCGCCGTACGTCTCCCCTGACAACAACGTCCACATGGGCGAGGTCATCTACAGCGTCTCCAGTCACGGCGACTGGAGCGGCATTCTGATGTGAGGTCCGCATGAAATTTCTGAAAGGCTTCCGCTTTGACCCGCTGAACGTGGTGGAGACGGTGGCGGGCATTCTGGGCGAGCGGGACACCACGAACGAGACGCGCCAGAAGCTGCAGGACATGGACTACCCGCACATCCGCGACCTACTGCCCTACAAAGATTACGACACCGAAAGCCAGATCTGGGTGAACAAAGAGTCGGTGGGTTTCGTGGTAGAGAGCCAGCCGCTGATTGGCGCCAACGAGAAGCTGGCCGAGAGCCTGGAGTATCTCCTGCGCGACGTGGCGCCCCGCGATATTCCTCTGCAGGTGATGCTGGTTTCTTCCCGGGCAGTGAAAGAGCAGGTTGAGCAGGGTCTGAAAAACTTCGCCTGGAAGGGGCACCGGGCAGACGAATGCAATGACGTCACCGCGCGCTTCTTCCTGAACGGCGCACGCTTCACCTACAACAATGGCCTTGATCATCCGCTGACCCTGCGCGACTACCGCCTGTTCTTTATCTGGGCGATGCCGGTGAAGCACCTGAGCGAAACCGACATGATCCGCGTGCGCGACGTGCGCCGAAACCTGCTCAACGCGCTCAACGCCGCCGACCTGTGGTCCTCAGCCATCGGCGTCAGCGAGTTCAGCAGCGTGCTGCGCGAGTTCTTCAACCACGACCCGGCGCGGCTTGGCGCTACGACAGCGAGTACGATCCGGCGGCCGACCTCAGCACGCAGTTTGTGGACCGCACCACGTCCTGGCGGGTGAAGCCCTCGCATATCCGCATTGAGGGCAGCGACGCGAAGAACAAGCCGTTTGCGGCGCGCATGGTGAATCTGAATCTCGACCGCAACCCGCAGGAGCACTTCCTGTGGCAGAACGGCAACATCATTCAGGACCTGATGTCGCCGACCAACGGCATTCCCTGCCCGTTTATCTGCACGATGGTGCTGACCACCGAGGAGCAGATGAAAAGCCAGGGCGAGGCCAACAGCCGCTTCCTGTCGCTGGACTCGCGCGTGAACACCAGTTACGCCAAGTACATTCCGTCAACGACGCGCCAGCACGCCGAATGGAAAGACGCCCGCGCGCGGCTGCTGTCCAATCAGACGTCGCTCACGAGCTACTTCTACGGCATTACGCTGTTCTGCCCGGACGACGATGACCTGACGTCCCGCTACACCGAAAAAACGCGCAACGCCTTCGCCGCGCAGGGGCTGCGCTTCGTACGCGCCGACTTTATGCAGCTGCGCAACCTTCTGGCTACGCTGCCGTTTGCGATGGTGAACAAAAAACTGCGCGCCGACTGCCGCAAGACCGGCGGCATTCAGCGATCGGAGTCGTTTCACGCGGTAAACCTGATGCCGGTCATCGGCGACAACAAGCTGTGCGCCTCGGGCATTCTCATCCCGAGCTACCGCAACCAGGTCGCGTTCATCGACGTGTTTGACGAGAGCCTGCCGAATACCAACTTCAACTGGTTTATGTCCGGCACCTCGGGTGCGGGCAAGTCGGTACTGGCGAACTCCATTGCGCGCTCGGTGCTGGACAAGGGCGGGACGGTGGCGGTGCAGGACATCGGGGATTCGTACAAGGCGGCCTGCAGCAGCCTCGGCGGCACCTACATTAACGGCGACTCGCTGCGCTTTAACCCGTTTGCGAACGTCACGGACATTACGCTCGCGGCCGAGCGCATCCGCGATCAGCTGTGCATTCTGGCGAGCCCCAACGGCCTGCTGGATGAGGTGCACGAGTCCATGATCCTGGAAGCCATCACCGAATCGTGGCCGACCTGGCAGCAGGACATGCGTATTGACCACGTTATTGACTATCTGACGAAACGACAGGCCGCTATTACCCGCGAACACTCCTCACTGATTGGCGGGCGCATTGATGAAATCACCACGCTGCTCGGCAAGTACAGCACGAAAGGGATCTACGGCCGGTTCTTTAACTCGTCCGAGCCGACCCTGAAGCCTGACCTGCAGTTCGTGGTCACCGAGCTGGGCGACCTGCGCAAGCAGCAGGACCTGCTGTCGGCGGTGCTGTTCAGCATCATGATCTGGAACGAGAACATGATGTACACCACCCCGCGCAGCATGCGGAAGATGAACATTATCGACGAGGGCTGGAAGCTGCTGGGCGGGTCGAGCACCAAAATTAAGGACTTCATCGAGGAGGGTTACCGCACCGCCCGCCGTCACAACGGCTCCTACGGCACGGTGACCCAGGCGATACGCGATAAAAACCTGTCCACGGCGGCGCTCGCGGCCTACGACAACAGCTCGTTCAAGTTTACGTGTATGCAGGACGCCAAGTCGTTCACCACCTTCCAGAAGGAGGAGCCGCACGCGTTTAACGAGCTGGAGTGGGAGATGATCAGGAAGTTCCCGCCGGCGAAAAAAGCGCGCTACAGCTCGTTTCTGCTGAGCGTGGGCGAGTTTTCCAGTTTCCACCGACTCATTCTCGATCCGCTGAGCGACGGGCTGTTCTCCTCCAAAGGCGAGGACTTTACCTATCGCGAGAAGCGCCTGCGCGAGGGCGCGGACATTAAGGACATCCTGTTTGAAATGGCCGAAAACGACGCGCACAAGCGCGACATCATCCACATGCTGCGGGAGATTCAACTGTGAAATATGTCATCACTTACGTGGTCATGGTGGGCGTTGTCCTCCTGGTGTTCCACCTGTACTAACCGGGCGAAGAACCCATTCCCATCATTTCCCTGCAAAGGAGTCTGAAATGGACTTAAAACAAGGCGCGGCCTGTGTCGCAGCATCCATGTTGCTCAGCGTGGGCGCCTGCGCAGCCGTGTGGTTCCTCTGGCTGAAGCCGCCAGCGCTTGTCACCTTCGACATGAAGGGCACGACCAACGCGCTTATCCGCCAGACCGCGAAGCTGGACCTGAACGACGATCAGCGTAAGGCGCTGCTGACCCGCTTTGACCGCAGCGTCACCACCGCTACGGCGGAATATGCCAGCGAACACGGTGCGGCCATTCTGGTGAGCCCCGCCGTGGTCACCGGCCTGCCGGACGCCACGCCGGAGATTCAGGCGCGCCTCGCTGAGCTGATGAAGGCCGGTAACCCGCCGCAGTAACCCTGTCCGATCACCCCAACGGGAGCTTCCCGATGACACATGCAACTTCGCTGGCGCGCTTAGCCGCCGGCGCACTTTTCGCCACGCTCAGCCTGCAGGCGGGCGCGGCTGAACTCGGCACCTTTGGCGATACCTGGGACATCCGGGAGCACGACCTGATTACCGTGCTGAAGAAGAACCTTGAACAGCACTTCGCCGGCAAGACGCAGGAACAGATACAGCAGGAGATGCAGAAGAAGGCCGAAGACGAGGCGATGCGCCCGCCGCCAGTGGAGGGCCTGACCACCGGCCGCGAGACGCACCGCCGCCTGTTTGACCCGTCATTCACGGTGCAGCGCGACATCGCCGACCAGAACGGCGTGGTGTTCGCGCACAAGGGGCAGAAGGTGAACCCCTTCGACGTCATTCCGGTGTTTGACGAAACCCTTTATTTCATTGACGCCGATGACGACCGGCAGATTGCCTGGATGAAGCAGCAGGTGCCGCACACCACGACGTCTCGCGTCATTCTCGTCAACGGCAACGTGCGCGACAGCGCAGAGGCCCTCGGCAGTCGGGTCTACTTCGACCAGACCGGCAGCATCACGAAAAAGTTCGGCATCACTCAGGTTCCTGCAGAGGTAAAGCAGGCGCCCGGTCAGAAACTCTTCCTTATTACTGAATTCGGTCTTCCCGACCGCTAACGGAGCCAGACATGAAAAAGTTAATCCTTGCCACCGCCCTGACGCTCGGCCTGTCAGGCCACGCTTTTGCAGCCGGTGAAACCTTCAGCGACGCGCAGAAAGCACAAATCGGGCAGGTGGCGGCAGACTACCTGCGTGCGCACCCGGAAATCCTGATTGAGATGAGCCAGAAGCTGCAGGCGCAGGCGCAGAGCAAACAGCTGGGGTCGGCCGCCGCTGCCGCTCTGAAGAACCAGGACGCGCTGCTGAATGACCCGTCCTCGCCGGTGCTGCACCCGAAAGGTGACGTCGCGGTTATTCAGTTCTTTGACTATCAGTGCATTTACTGCGCGAAGGTGGCCCCGGCCGTGGAGCAGTTCATCAGCCAGAACCCGAACGTGCGCTTCATCTATAAGGAGTGGCCAATTTTCGGCAGCCGCTGGCCTGCATCCATTCAGGCGGCTAAAGCGGGCCTGGCGATTTACAAAGACGGCGGGCCCGACGCGTACCACCGCTACCACGCCGCGCTTTATGCCACCGGACATAACGAAGGAAAACTGCTCGATGCGGATATCCGCCAGGCCGCGGTGAAGGCGGGTGTGACCGCCACGCCGCGTGAGGACGTTGAGGCGACGGGTGCGAAGCTTGAGGCTAACAATCAGCTTGCGAAGCAGCTCGGCATTCAGGGCACGCCCGCATTCTTCATTATGCCTGTGAACGGTGCCAACACGGACAACGTCAGCGTGATACCGGGCGCAACCAGCCTGGAGGCGCTGCAGGCGGCAGTGGCAAAAGCGCGCGGCGGCGTGCAGAAGGGGGCTGATATGGGCTGGCGCACGGCTTTTCTGGCGCTCGCGGTGTGGTTCTGCCCGCAGGCAAATGCCGCTGACAGCAGTGGCAATACGTCCCTGACCTGCGAAGGGCGCTGGGTCAACCCCATCACCGACGTCTGCTGGGAGTGCATTTTTCCGATGAGTGTGGGCAGTGTGCAGGTGTCCGCGGGCTCGCTTCCCGATACCGATAACCCGGCCTCGCCCATTCAGTTCTGTCCGGTCCCGCCGCCGATTTTTGAGCGTATGGGCGTGGCGGTGGGGTACTGGGAGCCGTTTGCAATGACGGACGTGACCCGCTCGCCGGGCTGCATGGTGAACATGGGCGGCTTCAACATCAACATCCCGAACACCGGCACCGGGGTGGGCACGAAAACGGCGAACGAGCACCCCGGCACCTTCTATCACGTTCACTGGTACAAGTACCCGCTGATCTCGTGGCTCAGCATTATCACCTCGGAAATGTGCCTGCAGGGCGGCGAGTACGACATTGGCTACCTGTCCGAGCTGGACCCGACCTGGCAGAACGACAACCTGGCGCTGTTCCTGAACCCGGAAGTGATGCTGTTTGCGAACCCGATTGCGCAGATGGCGTGCGCAGCTGACGCGGTGGCGGCGGGCGTGAGTAAGCCGATTGATGCGCTGTTCTGGTGCGCGGGCTCGCACGGCTCGATGTACCCGTTCACGGGCAACATTGTGAATGAGTCGAGCGGGCTTAACAGCTCGGTGCTGCTCTCGGAGCGCATGGACTTCAAGCTGCACCGCGAGGGACTCATCCTCGACACCGTGCCGTATGACGTGGCGGTCTGCTACGAGTATCCGTCCGCGATCCTGCCGAAAAGCCGCTACCGCTATCAGATGGTGAACACTATCCCGGACGTGGCGTCGTGTCACCCGCTGGGGCGCAACGTGATGCTCTGGCAGACCGGCAAGGAGATGCCGACCAGTAAAAAGAACTACGGCTATCTCATCTGGAAAAAACGCAACTGCGTGATGTAAGCGAGGAAACATGAAACCTCTGAACGCGGCGCTGCTGACCGGCGCCTGTCTGACCGTGAGCCTGTCGGCGCAGGCACAGGACGGTACGCAGGTCACCGGCACGGAAAACGAAACGGCGTATTTCCTGTCGTCCTCGCTGCCCGACAAGGAGCTGGCTCTCCTGATGAAGGCGGCGGAGGCAAAAAACATCCCCGTCTACTTCCGGGGGCTCATCAACGACAACATGGATCAGACCGCGAAGTACATGCTGAACCTGATCACTACTTACCGCGTGCGCGGCGTGCAGATAGACCCGGTGCGCTTTGGCCGCTACGGCGTTAAGCAGGTGCCGGCACTGGTGAAGAAGTGCGGTGACCGCTTCGACATCGTGTACGGCAACGTGGCGCTGAATCAGGCGCTGAGCATGATCGAGACGCGCGGCAACTGCCGCAAAAAGTCCTGACCGACCCCGCTGTCCGCTGCGGCGGGCTTTCTTAACCCTTTCCGGAAACTCTCATGAAAAAAGCCACTTGCTCTCTGCTGCAGGGGCTGCTGCTGACCTGCCTGTCAGCCAGCGTCCTGGCGGCGTCGATGGACGCTTCCAACCAGGAAGGCATTAACGCCGGCAAATCTGCTGACGGCACGACCAGCGCCGATCCGAACGGCTACTTCGACAACTACAGCTCAGACGCGCCGCAGCGCGGCTACTACAGCGGCCCGACCCAGACGTCATCGAATATTGACGTGAAAGGGCAGGCGGAGCTGAGCGAGTCCGACCTCGGGCAGACCGCGCGCGAATCCTACGTGAATAACCCGGCGGATAAGCTCAGCTACGACTCCGACATGATGAAGTACAGCGACGAAATCCGGGAAAACGCCAATGCTGTTACCGGTGTAAACGGCAGTCAATGCGTGGCGCAGGAGCTCAACAAAACCACCTGGACCACGCACAGCTGCGAGATGGCGACCACCCTGACGCAGTCGTGTACGCGTAAGGCAACCATCGTGACCACCGGCTCTTATGAGACCTATAACACGCAGCTGGTGCTGAACGCCGGGGACGTCACTGCGAAGCGCATTGCGGACTACTGGATACAGTACGACTTTGTGGTGCCGCAGGACGGTACCATCAGCAGCGGCACCGGGAGTTCCTTTACCCAAAAGCACCGGGCTACCACGGAGACCGTCTGAACTACTCCATTCAGGCGTTCGGGCAGACCATCAAAACGAAATATAACTACTCGGGCATCTTCAGTATCCCGTCACAGACGGTCACTCAGGGGCAGATCATTACCCTGCTGCTTCGCTACAACACCGATGGTCATTATGACCAGGCGGCCGACGGCGTGGTAAAGGCCATTGCCAGCGGTAATTACGTTGCCCGCATCACTCTGCCCATGCAGGCGGTGCGCGACACGGTCACGGCGGGCATCGAATGGACCAACAGCTGCCCGGCCGACATGGGCGACGCGGTGAAGATGAGCGAGGTCTGCAGCGACCCGGGCGGCACCAGGTCGGTAACCGTGGGCGGGCAGGCCTACAGCGTCTACAGCGACTGCTGGGGCTACACCACCCAGTGGAACGTGTTCGAAGATGACACTAACACCTGTCAGGCATATATCGATGATCCGAACTGCAGCGAAGGCACACGCACCTGCACCCAGAAAATCGGCAACCTCTGCGTTTACAGCCAGCTGACGTATCAGTGCGCGCACACCGTGAAAAGCACCGGCTACGTCTGCGGCTCGGAGTTTTACTGCTCGGACGGCAGTTGCTCGGCGATGCAGGCGGGCCAGAACCAGAACTTTGAAATGGCTGTGTCCCAGCTGGCAGCGCCGCGGCCGCGGGCAAAGACTTCGCGGGCATGGACCCAAACTCGGTGACGGCGTTTACGGGCAAGGCGATGGCCTGCCGCCAGAGCGCAGCGGGCTTCAGCAACTGCTGCAAAAGCGGGGGCTGGGGGCAGAGCGTGGGGCTGGCGCACTGCAACACCGAGGAAAAAGAGATCGGCACCGGCAAAGAGAAAAAGCTGGTCGTGAAGGTCGGTTCGTACTGCTCGAAAAAGGTGCTCGGGATCTGCCTGCAGAAGAAAGAGGGCTACTGCGTGTTCGACAGCAAGCTTGCCCGCATCGTGCAGGAGCAGGGTCGCCGCGACCAGCTGGGTATCAGCTTCGGCTCGGGTGAAAGCCCGGACTGCAGGGGAATAAAGGTCGCCGAGCTGCAGGGCATTAAGTTCGATCTCATCGACTTCAGCGATTTCTATGACGACCTGAACAGCAACATCAAGCTGCCCGACCAGGACGCGCTGAACCAGCGCATCACCTCCGACATCCAGAACAGCCTCAAATCAGGAGAATAAGCGTGAGAAAACTCATCAGCCTCGCGCTGCTGCTGGCGGTATCGCCGCTGCACGCGGCAGAGGAAAAAAGGCCCGACGGCTACAACTACGATCCGGCGGTGGGCTGGTACTGGTACAACGAGCCGGTAAAAAAGGACGAGGAAGAACAGCCGGCGCCGCCACCCGCCGCGCCGCAGGAGACGCCCACGCAGAAGATGAAGCGCCTGCAGGCGTTTCGCGACAACCTGATGAACGAGGCGATGCTGCACCCCTCTACCGAAAACATCCGGCGCTACAAAATCGTGCAGGACTGGATGGTCAATCAGGCCAGCATGTTCGCCTCGCGCTGGGAGAAGGTGCTGCTGGACAACCCCGAGCTGGACTACAGCCTGAAGCACCCGTTCTACAACGGCACCGCCAACATCCAGTACACCGAGCAGCGCCAGAAGCAGCAGGCGGCTATCCGGTACGTCAACCAGCGCTACGGCGTTTTCTTCTTTTATCGCGGTAACGAGCCGCTGGATAACCGGCTCGGCGGCGTGGTGAAGGAGTTCAGCGAGCAGTACGGCCTGACCGTAATTCCCGTGACCGTGGACGGACGTGCCAGCCCGGACCTGCCGGACACCCGACAAAACGGCGGGCAGGCGGAGAAGATGAAGATTGAACACTTCCCGGCCATCTATCTGGTCGAGCCGCGCACGAAGAAATACCAGCCGCTGGCCTACGGCTTTATCACCCAGGACGACCTGGCGCGCCGCATGCTCAACATCGTTACCGACTTCCAGCCCGAGGATTAATCATGATTTCAAGACTCTTTGCCGTACTGCTGATGCTCATGCCGGTGCTGGCCACGGCCAGCACGATTGACGACATTGCCCGCCTGGAGCAGGCGAAAGAGGGCGCGGACGCGTCCGCACAGCCGGATCGCCAGCCAGAGAAAAGCGGCCCGGCCTCAGATACGCCCGCTGCGCGGCCGCAGACGTCGATGGCAAAGCCGGTCTGGTATCACCTGAGCGACGGGCGCCGCGTGGACGTGGGCCACTGGCAGATCGTGCACTTTGTCCGCTCCGACTGCCCGTACTGTCACCGCTTCAATCCGACCCTGAAGTCGGTTTCAGAGCAGACCGGCATCGGGGTGTTTGTCTACAGCTTTGACGGCAAGGGCGACGCGGTGTTTCCGAAAGTCATGCCGGTGAACGACGGCATTCTGAAGGACTTCTTCGCAGAGCTGCCGCAGGCGACTCCCACCGACTTCATTATTAACACGCAGTCGCTGGTGACCATCCCGCTGTCGCAGGGGGAAATGAGTGAGGAGGCGCTGAAGCAGCGCCTGGATGAATTGTTTGCACTGGCCGTGCGTCTGGGGGTGCTGTGATGAATAAATTTGCGTTAAGTGCCGGTGTCGCGACTGGTCTGTTGTTTTCCGCTGCCGCGAGCGCGGACGTGCAGAACGACATTAACAAGTTCTTTAACGACATGGGAGGCGGTGGCGGGAATTACACGCAGGCGGCCGCCTGGCAGGGGCAGTCGGCGGGCTATCTGACCGGCGGCAACCTGTTTATCCGCACGCCGGTGCGCAACATCCAGTTGATTTCGGTGACGCTCCCGGACATCAAGTCGGGCTGCGGCGGCATCGACGCCTATCTCGGCTCGTTCAGCTTCATCAACAGCGACAGCATCAAAATCATGGGCAAGCAGATCCTGAGCAACGCCGCCGGCTACGCCTTTGACCTGGGGCTCGAAACCATCTGCCCGCAGTGTAAAGCAGTGAAGGACTACCTGCAGAAGCTCGCGGCAGACACCAATAACATGAACATCTCCACCTGTCAGGCCGCGCAGTCGATCGTCGGCGGCCTGTGGCCAAAAACCCAGGCGGCCAGCTCGCAAATCTGTCAGGACCTCGGCACCAAACACGACGTGTTTTCTGACTGGGCGGCGTCCCGGCAGGGCTGCGGCGTGGGCGGGGAGACGAACAGCGTGTTCGACAAGGCGACTGACGAAGAGAAAAAGCGCATCCCGCGCAACCGCAACCTGACCTGGGACACGTTCACGAAGCTCAACCAGTTTTTCAGCAACGATCGCGCGCTGAAGGAATTCATCATGTCGATGGTCGGCACGGTGATTTATGACGCGAACGGCAACCCGACGTTCCTGCAGCCGCGCGGGGGCAGCGAGTCGATGTTTAACACGCTCCTGAACGGCGGGACCGAGAAAATCTACCGCTGCAACGACAACAATACCTGCCTGTCGCCGACTATCGCGGAGCTGACCCTGTCGGAAGACGAGGGCATGACCGGCCGGGTGCGCGACATGCTCAACGACATCTTCGACAAAAGCCGTACCGATACGGCGCTTAACGACAACGAAAAGGCGCTTATCAGCAGCACCCGCGTGCGCATCCTGCGCTACACCATCGACTCCGCGTCGGTGGGCATGGATCAAAGCGTGGTCAGCAGTCTGGCGGAGTACATCGCGGCTGACATGGTGATGTCCTACATCAACGGCCTGATTGACGTGGCCGCGAGCGGGGCGGCGGGCACGCTCGATACCGAGGAAGAGAACAAGCACTTTCGCGAGAACCTGCGTCAGGTGCGCAACGAACTGAGCCAGCGCGTCGCGCGCATCCAGGTGCAGCAGAACGGGCTGGCGGAGTATGACCGCAGCCTGTCCGAAACGCGCCAGCAGCTCTCTTCATCCGTGTCCGACAGCGTGCTGTCTAACTATCAGTTCGGGGGTAAGCATGGCGCTTGATATCTGGGTAGTCAGCTCCGGCGGCATGATCACGATGGGTCTTAACGCGGTTGCGACCGTGATGGAAAACGGCGGCTGGAAAAGCACAATCTGGGTGGCGGAGATGCTGGGCATCGCTTTCTGCGTGATGACCTACCTGCGCACACACAATATGACGGCGATGTTCGGGTGGGGGCTGACGTTCGTGCTGGTCACTGCCCTGCTGCTGACGCCGAAGGTGACGGTGGTGGTCAACGACCTGACCGCTCCGGACACGATCGGGCGCGTGGATAACGTGCCGGTGGGGCTGGCGATGCCTCTGTACCTGGCTACCGGCGTGGGCTACACGCTCACGACTACCTACGAAGACATCTTTCACTTCCCGGACGAGCGGTCCTACACCAAAACCGGGATGCTGTTCGCGAGCAAGCTGCTGCAGGACAGCTTCACCATCGACAGCCGCAACCCGGTGCTGGCCTACAACATGGGGGAATACGCGAAGAACTGCGTGGTGCCGGACATCATGCTGAACCACAAGTACAGCATGCAGGACGTGATGGAGTCTAAGGACGTGCAGGCGCAGATTTTCAGCAACCCGAGCCCGCTGCGCGCCATCTACTGGCGGGACGCTACGGGCACGATGTTTATGGTCTGCCGGGACGCCGCGCCGCGCCTGAAAAACCTGCTGTCGGCGGAGAGCAACAATACCGGCAGTACGTTTATGGCCCACGCGGTCCGCATGCTGCCGGGCAACAACGCGCCGCAGACGGTTTACGCCGAACAGCTTGCGGGATCGTATGAATACTTCCTCGGCAGCAGCAAATCGGCGCAGAGCATTATGATGCAGAACATCGCTGTCGCAGGCCTGCGTCGCGGGCTGAACAGCTACGTGAAGGGCATGAACGACACCGCCTCAATGGTAGACATCGCGTCTGAGCAGTCGCTGATGAAGCTGCGCCTGTCGCACGCGGTCAGCTACACCATCGCGACGGAGGTGCTGCCGCAGCTGCACACGGTGCTGCTGCTGTTCTGCATCTGCATCTTCCCGGTAATGGTGCTGGCGCTGTACGTGCGGGAAATTGCCTGGGCCGTTATCAAAAGTTACCTGAACTTTATGGGCAGCCTGATGCTGTGGCCGGTGATGTTCGCCATCTTCAACTTCGCGGTGAACTACAGCACGCAGAACAGCTTTCACGCGACGGGCCCGACGCTCTCCAACATGAACCGCCTGATGGAAACCAGCACCACCACGGCGGGCATCGCCGGCTGGCTGATGCTTTCCATCCCGTTCCTGGCGTTTCGTCTGTTCACCGGGCTCGGTCAGGGCTTTGCGAGCCTCAGCTCCAGCCTCGGCAGCGCGCTCAGCAGCGCGTCTGCAGCGGACTCCGGCGCGGTGGCGTCAGGCAACATGAGCGTGGGTAACGTGCAGCTGGACAACATCAACGGGCACAAAACGGACCTGAACCGCGCTTATCGTGAGGGCAATACTTCCATGCAGCTGGGCAACAGTGCCATGCGCACCATAACGCAGGACGGGCAGACGGTGTATGACGCCTCCGGCGCAACCAGCCGCCTGCCGGTGGATCTGCACCTTGACCGCAATCTGGCGAGTGCCGCGCAGCGCTCGGTGCGCGACAGCATGGCGCAGACCGAAATGGCGGCGCAGGGCTACAACCACTCGGTGCAGGAAACCGGCTCGCAGCTCAAACAGTTCCATGAGCAGTTCGGCAACAGCGATTCGAAAACCCTGTCCGCTTCAACTGGCATGAGCATCACCGACGCAGAGCGCGTAAACAAAATGCAGAACGTGGCGCAGGACTACGCAACCCGTAATCATATTGGTCTTAACGAGGCGTATTCGGAGTTAGAAGATAAGGCACGTAATGCTTCTGTTAACACCGGAGCTCGCGTTCAGGCGGGAATTGACAGTAGCAAAAGTATTCTGACTAAACCGGCAGAGTGGATCACCGGCGCCTCAGTTAAAGGAGACGTGCATGCAGGCACTGAGCTTAGTGCAAGAACGGGTTCTACCTCGCAGACATCTCAGGGAGGACAAAGCGGAAGTGACAATTCTCAGACGCTTTCCGCACGTGAATCGCAGGACTTCAGTCAGGGCATGGACGTGCTGCGTAACTACAGCACGACCTACAATGGCCAGCATGTTGATAACAACGCGTCCGGCCTGATGAACCAGATCTCTTCCGGCATCACGACCTCAGATAGTAAATATGCACAGTATACGGCCAGTCAGGCGCACACGCATGAGATGCAGAAGATGGCCTCTGAAACGGAAACGCTCAGCGCAGGCGCGCGTGACAACTACACCCAGCAGTTTGTGGAGTGGGCACAGAGGCGATCGCCGGGGAATGCCGAAACCATCCTTACCAATACGTCCGATGAAGGCGTTCAGAAACAGCGTGACGGTCTGGTTCAGGAGTTCTTCGCAGAGAAGCTGCAGGGCCGCATTGACGGAGACTATGCGCGTAATTCAGGAAGTACAGGTGAAGGCATGGGCGCACCGGCAAATACAGCAGGTGCACAGTTCGGCGGCGCCTATAACAGCGCAAACCAGAGCATCGAAGCGGGTGTGGCAAGAAATAATATCCGTACTGATGTAAACGGACAGGTTGAAGCCCAGCAAGCCTTAGTGAACACTAAGGCAAATGAAGCACAGGCTGAAATATCTGATGGCCGAACTGCTGTCAAAGAAGGTAGTGCTAACAGGAGCGCCGATTATCAACAGGCGAATAATAATTACACGGAGAAAAAACATTTGGCTGATGCATCGCAGGAGAATTTTTTAAGTAAAAATCTTAGCGATAAGCTCCATCGTGACGACTTGAAAAAATAATTATGGTGAGGTGTTGATATGAGGGTTACCTTTAGTGAGGTTCAGCAAGAGGTTAAGGATATTTCATTGCTGATTAGCAGCTCCAATGAAATTGTCCCAAGTGTTTTTTCTGGCTTTAAAAGAAGGTTATTGCCTGTATCTTTATATTTTTTGTTTTACTTGCTATGTCCTTTTGGAGAGGTATTTGATAGGAATCTATGGTTGGGGTTAGGTATTATGTCCGTGTTTTTTTGGTTTTTTATTTCGTTCTTTCTTTATGGATATAGCATGCTCTTCTCTATGCTTCCTAAGGATGCATTTCAGAAATACAAAATTTTAAAGTTATACAGGTCAAAGGCCAAGAGTTATTACCTCGCATGGAATGTCGTGATTATAGTTGCCGGAATGTTATCGCTTCTTACAATCTTCAATGTGATTGCTCTTGCTGCGATAACCTTGCTTGCAACTATACTTCTGGCAATTTTTTTTAACCTAGATATTTCTCGTTATCAAATGTCTGCTGTTTTTGGTGCAGCATCAGCTGTCAAGCATAAAATGAACAGTTAATTAACAAACGTGATTGTGTCGGGCCTTTGCCCGGCACTCCCATAAATAATCCAAATCTTGAGGATTATATGCTTATTCATTTAACACCCTCCTTTTTTCTTAATTACTCCGATGTCTCTGTTAACTTAATTGATGTTGAAATTCCTGAGTTAGGCCTGCATCTGCAAAACGAAAGAGATATAACCGTCCGTTTTCCTGCGCCCAATAAACGGCTGCATTACGTCTGCCGTAAAAAAGGACGCAAAACCGTGTACGGTATTTTGCTGAATACCGATAGAAACGTAACGGACATTACCGTCATAACGCGCTGGGCCGTACAGGGTGAAGTCTCCACGCACCGTGTACACATGCACATCGTGGGTGCCGACGATGCTGCTACTGATGTTATCCACCTCTGGAGCAGCATTTTCAACACCCCTTCCGGGATAAAGCACCGGACCTGACTAAAAACTGGATCCCTGCCTCGTGTCAGCCGCGCCTTAGCGTCTGCGCCGGCGACAGGCCGTCCGAGCGCGAGCCGGCAATCTGGCGACTTGCGGACGCGGCCGGGATTATCCGTCAGCAGACGGAATACTTCACCGCCGCCACCGTGGAGCCCGAACGCCTGCTGACGCCTACTCGCAGCAATGACCGGCTGCCGGCGCTGGAAGACGCGTTTGACTGCAAGGTGCGGGAATATGCGGACACGCTGCGCGTGCTTTATGCCTATCCGGGCGTGACCGTCTGCCCGGTGACGGAGCATGAGGAGCTTATCGAAAGCGACCTGATGGAAGAGGGAAAGCGCGATGCGTTCACCGCGATAATCCAGCCCGTGTTGCAGGAGGTTCGCGCGGTCTGTCCGGTATTTTTTACCAATACCACCAACCTGATGAACAGCATCCGCCGCTTCTCCACGCACTTTCATGCGCTGAGCGATGCTGAAAAACAGTTTGTCGAATACCAGATTAATCAGCCCCTGTTTCGCGTTTCAGTGAGCTGAGACCGCCCGCCGCACAGCCTGACGCGCCCTGCGTCTGGCGGAGGAGGCGGAACATCCCGTCAGCCCATCCGGGCACGTTCGCACCGTAAGTAAACCCCGCGCAGCTTTCTGTCTGGCTTTCGCCTGCCCGCAGCCCTGCGCGGCTGTCTCTGTTTCCACATAAAGGACTTTCCATGAGCCTCAACGCCCGCGACTTTACCCAGGGCGGTCAGGTGATGAAATACATGATCGGCATGTTTGTGCAGATCATGAATATCGCCTCCTACTGGGTCGTGCTGTTTTCTGCACTGGTATTTTTCAGCTGGATGCTGCTGCGCCTCACGCTGCAGGAGTTTATTCACGGCAGCGCCTACTGGCTGATCAAGTGGCTGATTATGCCGCTGGCGAAGCTTTCCGGTAAGCCCTCACAGGCTGGCTGGACCTTTCACTTCGAACGACCTAACGGTGAAGTGGTGGCGTTTAAGCATACTGCGCTGCAGGTGATGAATGACCCGTACTTCGTGCTGATGGGCCAGCACGTTAAGGACACCGCGTTTTACGGCTGGGGCATTTCAGCCTTCAGCTTTGTCGCCGCCATTATGGCCATTACCTGGTTTCTCGGCAGCAAAGGCGCGAAGCAGCGCGAGAGCGAACTCACCGGCGGCCGCATTCTGGCGACGAGCCCTTCTGTTGTGAACCGCCTGCTCAAGAAGGCCGGCGTGATGTCCCCGCTCAGTATCTGCAGCCTGCACATCCTGAAAGACTCGGAGATGCAGAACTTCGGCCTCCACGGCACCGTCGGGTCGGGCAAGAGTACCGCGCTGAACGACCTGTTACGCCAGCTGCGCGAGCGCGGCGATCGCGTCATCGTGTATGACAAAGGCAATAATTTTATCCCGACTTTTTACCGTCAGGATAAAGACCTCATCCTCAACCCCTTCGACGCGCGCTGTGCCCCGTGGGACCTGTGGGAAGAGTGCAAAACGGTAGGAGACTTTGAAAACTTTGCGACCTCGCTGCTTCCTGACAGCAGCGGCAACAGCGATCCGTTCTGGGTGCTGTCGGCGCGATCGCTGTTTGTAGCCACCGCGCGGCGCATGGCCCGCGAAAAGGACCGCAGCATTGGTGAGCTGCTGAAAAAGCTGATGTCCATCAGCCTGGCGGACCTGCGCGCGTTTCTGGAGGGCACGGACGCGGCGAACCTGGTGGACGGCAGTATCGAGAAAACGGCGATGACCATCCGCACCATTCTGACCACCTACGTTCGCTCGCTGCGCTACCTGCAGGGGCTCGATCAGGACGGCCGCCGTCCGTTCAACATCCGCGACTGGCTGCACACCGAAGACGCGAGCGGCGACAACCCGTGGATTTTCATCTCCAGCGACGGCCAGAACCACAACGCGCTGAAGCCGCTGCTGAGCGCGTGGCTCTACATGACCATGTCCGGCATCCTCGGGCTCAGGGCCGACCGCAACCGCCGCATCTGGATTTTTCTGGACGAGCTGCCGTCCCTGCACAAGCTGCCCATTCTGCCGGAGTTCTGCGCCGAGGGCCGTAAGTTTGGTGGCTGCACCGTCGCCGGCCTGCAGAACTTCCCACAGCTGGAAGAAACCTACGGCACCAACGCGGCCAAATCCATCTGGGACCTGCTGAACACCCGCGTCTTTTACCGCGCGCCCAGCGGATCGATAGCGGACTGGGTGCAGAAGGAAATCGGCGAACAGCGACACAAGAAATTTAAAGACCAGTACAGCTACGGCATCGACATCATCCGTGACGGCGTGCAGTTCTCCAAAGACGAGGTCAATGAGTTCCTGGTCAGCTATTCCGACGTCCAGAGCCTCAACGACCTGGAGTGCTACATCACCCTGCCCGGCGAGTGGCCGGTGGTGCGCATGAAGCTGCCCTGGAAGCCCTACCGCGAAATCGCCGAAGGGCGCATCCCGCGCGACGTGGAAGACGTTTTTGACCCGGACATCGAGGCGACGCTTGCGGGCGAAACCGCCGACAACCAGGCCGGCCAGATTGTCGGGCGGCTGTTCGGTGACGCGACTGAAGCGGCAGCTCATGCAGAGGAACAGAACGCCGGTAATGTCGTGCCTGCTGCAGGTTCGCAGAGCGCTGCGGCGCCCGCTGAAAACGCTACGGCACCTGCGGAAACGGCATCCTCCTCATCGGCGCAGGCAGCGGCTGCTGAAGCTGGCGGGCGCGTAACGGCGCTACCGCCGCCCGCAGCTCCGGAAGCTCCGGCAGCGCCAGCAGCAGCCGCGCCGGCGCCTCCCGCCCAGCCCGCAGCAGAGAAATCCCTGCGGCCGGTGGACGTTGTTAAACACCGCGACTTCGACCCTGACGATCGTTTTTGAGGTGACCGATGCTTTCAGTTTCCGCAGTTAAAAACGCCGGCAAGGCCGGCGCCTATTACACCAACGAAGATAACTATTACTTTCTCGGCGAGCAGTCCACGGAGTGGTACGGCACCGGCGCGGACAATCTGGGCCTTGAGGGCCCGGTTAACCGCGACACCTTCGTGGCGGTGCTGGAAGGCCAGCTGCCGGACGGCGCCGACATGCGCCGCATGGAGGGCGGGGTCAACAAACACCGTCCGGGTTATGACCTGACTTTCTCCGCGCCCAAGAGTGCCTCGGTGCTCGCCCTCGTGACCGGGGACACCTTCCTGGTGGACGCACACAAGGAGGCGGTGCGCCGCACGCTGGACGAGGTGGAGAAACTCGCCACCACGCGCACGATGACCGACGGCATCACCGAGATGGAGAAGACCGGCAACCTTGTGATCGCAACCTTCATGCACGACACCAGCCGCAACCTGGACCCGGCGATGCACACGCATGCGGTTGTGGCCAACGCCACGCTCTCGCAAAACGGCTGGAAAACCCTCTCCACTGATATTAACGGCAAACAGGGCTTTACCGACGTGGTCTGGAACGAGCAGGTGAGCATCGGGGCGCTCTATCGCGGTCATTTCCGTTCCATCATCGAGCCCGCGGGCTACCAGACCGAGGACTCCGGGCCTCGCGGGGAGTGGGACATCACCGGCGTGCCGGTGAAGCCCTTTCCTCCCGTCGGCAGGACATTCTCGATCTGGTCGGCGACAACGCCACGGCAAAGCAGAAAAGCATGGCCGCGCTCGATTCCCGGCAGGCCAAGCACTTTGAAGACCCGGAGACCCTGCACGAGCACTGGCAGACGGTCCTGAAAGATACCGGCTTTGACGTGCAGACGTTCGGGGAAGAACTGGCAGAGCGCCGCCAGCAGCGTGAAATCGAAAGCGCCGGCGAAGAGAAAAAGGTGGCCACGCCATCTGTGCTGGACGGCGCGGTGCGGGAAGCCATTGATCGGCTGTCCTCGAAAAGCGTGCGTGTGACCTACGACGACGTGATGACCAGCGTGCTCAATCACGTGCCTGTCAGTGAAGGGAGTTACGGGCAGGCGCGCAAGGCCATTGATAACGCCATCGGGCGCGGCCAGCTGATCGCCGTAGACAAAAATCAGACGCTGTTCACCACCGCCGCCCACGTCCGCGACGAGGCGCGCCTGGCGCAGCTGGCCGCCGGGCTGGCGGAAAAGCGCGGTGGGCTTACGGCGCCGGCGGGTGAACGGGGCGTGCTGGTGCAGGTGGCTGACGCCGACCGGGCCGTGTCGCTGATTGACGTGCGCGGCGGCACGCAGTTTATCAGCGACCTGAACCGCAGCATCATGGCAATGGCCAGTGAGAATAAGCGTCCGCTGATAGTGGTTGCCGCCGACGGCGCCGCGCGTAAGCGCCAGCTGGCGAGCTTCGGGGATAAGCCCGGCGTACATCTTATGACGGCGGAGGAGATGAAAAGCGGCTGAGCTGCCGGCGCGCCCGCTGGTGCTGGTCGCGGAGGCCGAGCGATTCAACACATCCGGGCTGCACGACGTGCTGAAGACGGCGGCGCAGCACGACGGCGCCACGCTGGTGACCGATACCCACGCACGGCGTACGGCAGGTTTTGCGTCGGAAGTGCTGAGCGCGGCGGGCGTGAAGCAGTTTACCGCTTCACCGAAAACCGAAAACGTGCGCGTGACGATGGTGCAGAAGGACACGGTAGAGGACCGGCTCAGCGTGGCGGCACGCTACTACGCGCAGGAAAAGGCGCAGAGGCGGGCGGTGTCGCTGCAGGCTGGCAATGCGCGCACGCGCGACCAGCTCACGACCCGGACCCGGGAAATCCTTGCCGACGAGGGGCAGCTCGGCCTGGTGCTGGGCGAGGCCACGGTGCGGGTGCCGGTGTGGCTGGATGCAACCAGCCGAAACGACCGCAGCGTGTACCGTGCGGGCATGGTGCTGGAGCATCACGAGGGTCAGGGTCAGAAAACGGTGTTTACCATCGCCGGCGTCAGCGAGCGGCATAACCTGCTGACCCTGAAAGACGAAAAGGGGCAGACGCAGGGCATGAGCATCAGCAGCATCGACAGCCATTACCGGCTTTACCGGGAGAAGAAGCTGGAGCTGCGGGAAGGCGAGCAGCTGCGCGCCACGGCCGATCTCGGCAGCCGCGCCGTCAGCGGGGAGCGGCTGACCGTTACCGGCGTAAAGGCGGGGCGCTGGCTCTTTAAGGACACCATCACGATGGAGAATGCAAAGGGCGATCGCATCAGGCTCGACCGCAACGCGCCGCTCTACGCAGACTACGCCTACGCCGAGTCTTTTGGCGCCACGCGCCGCACGAAGGGAAGCGTGGTGGCGGTGCTGGCGGGCAGGGAGGTGAACGACGCGACCGTCAACATGCTGCGCCGCAGCGGCTCGTACGTGATTGCATTCACCCCGCTGGACGAGGCCACCATCGGCCGCCGCCTGGAGGAAAACCGCCCGGTGGTCAGCGTGACGCAGGGCATCAAATCACTCGCCGGACAAAGCGAGCTGACGGACGCCCTGCGCGAGCTGGAGTCCCGGAAGATGTCGCAGCCGGAGCGCGCGATGCGGCTGGCCATCGAGAAAGCCACCGGCACCGACGTGACGTTCACGGGCGTCCGGGCGCTGGCCGGGGTGATAAGCGCAGACCGCAGCATTACGCCGGCGCGCGCAGAGGAGGAGCTCTCACGGCTGGTGCAGCGCGGGGAGATTTTTGCACTCAGCGCGGAGCAGGGCGCGGCCGGGAAGTACATCTCGCGCGAGAACTTTGAGAACGAGGTGTCCATCCTGCGCCACGTCGCTGAAGGCAAAAACAGCGTGGAACCTCTGCTGTCCGGCGGCCTGAACGGGGAGAGTGCTGCTGTGCTCACGGACGGCCAGCGAGAGGCGGGCAACCTCATTCTGACCACCCGCGATCGCTTTACCGCCATTCAGGGCTATGCCGGCGTGGGGAAAACCACGCAGTTCCGCACCGTGGCAGCCGCACTCGCCGCCGCAGACAACGCCCCGGACATTCGCGGGCTGGCGCCCACTCACCGCGCCGTCAGCGAACTGTCTGACGCGGGTATCCCGGCGCAGACCATTGCCAGCTTTCTGAGCGAAAGCAGCCAGTGGCAGGCCGCCGGACAGGCGCGCGACTTCCGCAACACCGTGTTCGTTATCGATGAATCCTCCATGAACGGCAACGCCCAGCTGGCCTCCCTGATGAACGTGATCGCCGAAGGCGGCGGACGTGCCGTGTTGAGCGGGGACCAGGACCAGCTGAAGTCGCTGGAGTCCGGCGCCCCGTTTGCACTGGCCCTTGAGCGCAGCGCCGCCGACGTCGCGGTGATGAAGGAAATCGTGCGTCAGATCCCTGCGCTCAGGCCCGCCGTGGAGGCGGTTATTGCCGGCAACGTGCGTGAGGCGGTGCGCATCACAGCGGACACCAGCCCGCAGAGCGTGCCGCGCCAGCCGGGCGCATACGTTCCGGAGAGCAGCGCAATGGACGGGAGCAAGCTGGTACAGGCGGCAGGGCCCGCAGGCGGGGAGGCCGAAAAAACCGACCTGACCGGAATGATTGCCGACGACTACGCCGGCCGGACGCCGGAGGCGCGCGAGAACACGCTTATCGTGGCGGAGCTCAACGCCGACCGCGAGGCCATCAACAGCGCCGTGCATAACCGGCTGCAGGCGCAGGGCGCGCTGGGTGACAGCGTCACGGTGCCGCTGCTGGTACGCGTCAACAACAGCAATGCCGATCTGGGCCGGCAAAAGTTCTGGGAGGCGCAGGAGGGCAACGTGGTGCGTCGGGGCGAGCAGTATTACCGGGTCGGAGAAACCGATACGGAGAGCGGTGTGGTACGCATGACGGGTCTTGATGGCGCGCCGGACCGCTGGATCAGACCCGCCGAGATGCGCAAGGAGGACGTGGCGGTGTTTGAGGAGGTCACGCGGGACATCAGCCCGGGCGAAAAAATCCGCCTGACCGCGACGGACCGCGACCGCAACGTGCGCGCCAGCGACATGGCCGTGGTATCAGGCATTACGGAGGAGGGAAAAATTCTCATCGATACCTGCGACCGGCAACTGTCTTTCGATCCCGCCGCGCACTATGCCGACCGTCACATGGACTACGGCTACGCCGTCACCACCTACAGCTCGCAGGGCGCGTCCGTGAAGTACCTCATCGGTCTCTTTGGCGAAGAGGGTGCCAGAGGGCGGATGGCGGCGATGGACAGTACCTACGTAGAGCTTTCGAGGTCAAAGGAGCACGTTCAGACCTACTTCGACAACCTGTCTGGCTGGGCGGCGAAGGTGGAGAGTAAAAGCGGACGGCGCCAGACAGTGCATGACGTGCTGATGCGGGCGGAAGACGTGCGGGCTGACCGGGAGATACAGGCGTGGGACAAAAGCCTGCCGGTATCCGGCACGCGCCTGGCAGACCGGGTCGATCAGGACCTCACGGCGGACGCGCGCTTTATGGCCGGGAAAACGCCGGAAATGCTCTGGCCGGTTATCAACGAGCACGGCCGTCAGCGCGGGAACTGGCACGTTCCGGTGTCGCCCTCCAGCGGGGAAGTGGACTTTTCGACCGCCCACTATGAAGGGGCAGCGGACGGCAGCCGCATTGTGCTGCAGCGCGGGGAAAAGCACGGAAAGGTGCTGGAAGCCGCGGATGTCGCGGAGGCGCTGCAGCTGATGAAGGACAACCCGGAAAGCCCTGTCGTGCTCGCTGCTGACCACAGTGAACGTACGCAAAGCAGCCGCGCCGCGACAGCGGCAACCGCCGCTGCATCCGGAGGCGAAGAGCTGGACCACCGCGAAGCCGACGCGCTGGAGAAAGCCGTTAAGGCCGCGCTGGGTCAGGAGGAGAAAGAGCCGGAGCCGGCAGTACAGGATGACGGCAGGGAGGCACCGGAGGACAAAGACCGCGAACGCGAAGCCGCGCTGGCAGCGGCGCTGGAAGAGCTGCAGGAAGAGGCATTTGATTACCGCGACTACGACCTGTCGCCGGAGCGTGAGGACCGGGCAATGATGAACGACGAAGTGAACGTGATGCGCCACGAGCGCAGCGAACCTGAGCCTGAGTTTGGCCATAAACCTCAAAAGACCCTGGAGTAGGCCCTATGACATTACTGCTGATTGCGGCCACCGTGGCAGTTTCCCTGATGATGCTGATGGCCTGGCTGCCCGAGTTCCGGGCTGAAGGCACGCTGCTTCGCCGCTGGAGTAAGGGCGGCGGTGAGCCCCGCTGCAGTGAAACCGTGCTGAACGTGGTGGGCGGCTTCATTGAGAATTTCTCTGCAGCGCATAGCCTGACGGAAGCCGAAACGGCGCGCATCCGGGAGATGAAGACCCGCCCGGGCATGATGCCGGTGACCCTGCTGCTGCATCCGCAGCTGGTCACGCGTGAAAAGGGACGCTTTGGGCGGGGGCGCAACCTTACGTCCGTGTTTGTGGCCACGGGCGTGAGCGCGCTTATCATGCCGCCGCTGGCCGGTATGGCCATGCATAACATGAGTCTGTGGCTGCTGCCCTTTCTGAATACGGCGGTATTTTTCGCCGGCCTGCAGCTGCTGCGCTATGCGTATTCAGACCTAGGACTGATGAACGTACTTGTCACAGGAAAAGCTGATTGAATAAAGGGTTGCCGTTCCGGTGCTTATGCGTATGGTTATAAGGTCTGGTATACAGTTTAAAGGGAGGTTTACTGAGTGAAAGATGCAGAATTTAAGCGGAAAAGAAAAAAGGCCTATGCGCTGATGGCTGCAACCGGCCTGCGCAGAAGCCAGCGTATCCCTGCTACCTATCGGCTACTGTGGTGGCTGGGCATAAAGAAGCGGCCGGCACTTTTTGCCAGTTTTTGGAGCAACCTGATCCTGCTGGGTGGTTACTATGCCGTGTTCTGGGGATGGATGATGTGGTTTATCACATGGCAATCACGGGGGTACAGCCCGCTGGCCAGCGTAATAACAGCGCTGGCTGCCGGCCTGTTATTTGGGCTCATCATGGCGAGTATTTTACGAAGGCGCCGAAAAGCCAAATGTCTGCCGGACTGGGAGCAGCTTTAACTCTCCTTTACCAAGCTTAAAACGGCCTGCCGCCCTGCGGTTGGCCGGTCCGTCGCGTCCAGGATTGAAAATCCCAAACGCTCCCGCCCCTCAAATGAGACATTTAATATGGCTTGGATTAGGGGAAGTTCTTATGCTTACTGCGTACTTAATCAGGTATATAAACTCCAGACGTGAAAGTAAATCCTGCATGCCCGAAACCATTAAATAGTTGCTGTTTTTTCTCACATACAGTCAGGTGCTGTTGTTCTTGAGCATAGCCACAGCATCAGTTCCCTCCATCTGAAACTGCACCCGGTGCCGGGCCGCCACGTCCAGCGCAAACACCCGCGTGTATATCTCGGTAGACTTGGCGCTCTTGTGTCCCAGCAGGCTCTGCAGCGCCTTGAGCGGTATGCCTGCGTATAACATGTGCATGGCGTAACTGTGCCGGAAGGTATGCAGCGTCACCGGGATTGAAAACGTTACGCCCTCTGACGCCGCCGCCTCAACCGCCTCATTCAGCCAGGTTCGGGCGGTGCGATCGGTTACCTCCCACAGCCGGACCTTTTCCGTCCGGCCTGTCTTCTCGCTGCGCCGCTCGAGCGGAATCCGCAGGGTGGCGATCATCATCTCCAGCTGCGTCACGTACTGAGCGTCGGAAAGGGGCACCAGGCGATGCGTCACGGTCCCCGCAGGCAGGCGTCCGGCACGGCGCTCCGCCTTTTCCTCACGTTGCTTCAGCGTGGCCAGTTGCACGAACGGATACTGCTGGCGCAGCAGAAAGTCCCCTCTGGTCAGCGCCAGCGCCTCGCTGATGCGCGCGCCGGTGTTCCATAGGGTGGTGAACAGCATCTTGCGGCGCAGGTCGGGCATGAAGTGGAGCAGGGCGCTGACCTCCGGTGCCAGCAGGTATTTTGGCAGGTCGTCAACGAGGGCGGCCATCTGACGCAGGGCCAGAGCCGCGGGATAATCGATGGCCACAGGTAGATGCGCAGGCGGCGTGGCGTAGCCGTATGAAACGAGTCCGGTCATGTTCGATCCCCTTCTTCATTATCAGATGCCTGCGAGCTGCTTACTGCGACGGGTATGCTGAGTTCTGACATCATTTTGTAGTGGCTGCGTGCGTGGCGCAAATCGGTGTCGATAATCCGGGCTCGCACGATGGACAGCGTCCGCCATGCTGACCAGGGTGCACTGACAGTTCATCTTCCGGCATTGAGCAAAGACGTCTGAGTTCCCGCGAAAGACGTATTGCACGAAGCCCAAGCCTGCAGGACTGTTTATTAAGTTCATACAGACCGTCATCACCATCCCAGGGGAGTCGTTATTAAACGCGGCAGCTACCGACTTGCGCGCTTCTTCCTGTAAAACCGGGATCTGAATCAACCGATACATGAGATCCTGCGGCAGTGAGCGCCAGTCACCAGTAATGGATGAGTAGTCGATGTCTGGCAAATCGTGCGTCACCTGAATGTAGCCTGATTCATGATCGTAATAACCTGACTCATAAGCAGCCGGGGCGCATCGCTGGGAAAATCTTTCCAACATAAACACCAGCTCGGTGCCTATGAAGTAACGCTCTCTTATCTGCTTACCTTCGGCTGCCGCCTTTTCACGCTTAAGCGTAAACCGGTGCGTCAGCATTACGGCCGCAATCGCCGCGCCAGCGGTGATCAAACCGGTGGCCACGTTCCCCATATTCCGGCCCCCTGATTAATCACCTGAACCGTGACCGGGTGAGTTACAGCTGCCGCCACACTGTCAGCGATCTGCTCGGTTCGCATCAGTTTTTCCTTTGTTGAAGCGTAAGCTCGTTACAACCAAAACATGCATAACATGTCACCTGTTAAGTGAGTGTTCAGCTACATAACTGAGAATTCTAAGGGGCACTCACGAACTGATAGTTCTTGGTTAAGAGTCAGGACGGTTCTATTGTCATTCTCTGGAACATCCACTCTCCGGTCACGGCCTGACCCGTTGCTGCAATCGCACTTTTCTGTCTGAAGACAACGGTTAATGCTGCAGGCCAGATTTCCCAAGCTTTCTTCTCGTCAGACCACATTGCCAACGTACGGTTGTCGTCAGAGACGATGATGCGTGTGACTGGCAGATGACCGAACCGTTCTTCGTGATACCAGAGACCTGTGTGGCCCAACACACGAAGAATATCGATGACTTCTTCAAGCACCCATTTAGTTTCTTTGTTCATTATTGATTTCCTTATCATTAGATATAAATTAGTTATTAATATTTATTATTTCAGAAGAGACATTCCATTGCCCTTTGTAAAATATTCCACTGCTAACAGTCACTCACGAAATTATCTGACCGGTGTCAATGAAAGATCCGGTTTATTCCTTCATAGGGGATTTTGCGGAAACCATAAAGCATGAAAAATGCAGTGATGAGCAGCAGGTGAGTTACGAATCAGGTATGTGAAAAATCCTGTAACACACTGTATAGTATAGCACAAATTTTCATTTTGTTCCAAAAATAACCGATATCTTTTTAAGATCCGGTTCTTACAGAAACCGGATCCCGTAAAAGCAGCTGAACATAAAATATACTTATGGTGTAAATTGGTATTAATTTATCCCGGAATCGAATTTACCACCCATCTTGATTAATGTTATCCTAAAAACAATAAAGATACTGCTAGGTGTTATTAGTATAATAATCAGAGAAAAGGATGTATATGATTAAGAAAGGTAACGCTCAGCCTGATCCGGACATCCCAACTGGCGAACTGAGCACTTCGATGAACATAAAGAATATGCAGCCGGCTACGGTCCAGAATCTGGAAAGAATCTCTGCGGCAATGAGAATCGCGCGCTCCGCGATGGCGCGCACCATCATGGACGTCACGATGCAGGATCCGCTGCGCCTGTTCTGCATATCCAGCAGCCTGTGTGACGCGCTCGATCAGGAGGTAGCCCGCGCGGCGGGCGCCACCCTGAAGCAGGACTGGTTCGACGCTGACTGGCCCCGGACCACTAACGCGGCCTGGTGCAGCATTCTCGGGCTTGAGTCTGAAGATGACATGAACGAAGTGCTGCTGCGCGCGGCTCCGGCGCTTTCGCTGCGCGCCAGGCAGACGCTGCAGTATGCCGTATGGATCCCCGGGGCATAGCCATGACGTTTGCGCTGTTTGTTGAAACGTCGCTGCGGGGGATCGATACCCTGATGCGCGCCTACCGCGAAATCCTTTCGCCTGCAGGTATCGGTCTTGCAACGGTGCTGCGCGACGCAAGTGAAATCCGCCAGGCCCTGCTGGCGCCGCCGCTGATGCTGAACGGCCCGGCCGGCGCGCTGGGTAAATACTGCCGGTGTGATATTTTCAGTCCGCCAGACTATCAGCACGGCGCATGGCGCGCGATCGTGACGTTGGATGCCCTGAAAACCCGTAATGTGCGGAACGCGGCCACGCGGCAGTTTGAACTGCCGGTTCTGGAGAGAAGGCTTATTACCCCCGATGGTCCGTACGGCCTAGCCGTACCTGATGGGGAAGGCTGGAAAATGGGGTTCTGTTTCCGGGAAGGGCGCGCAGAACTGCACCTTTATTCGAACGGAATAGCTGAGGGTGAAAATCCCGTGACGCTGCAGGAGGTCGCGGAGACCCTGTGCGCCGGGGTCGACAGTATCTTCAGCGGCCATGACGGCGATGCACACCCGTGACGGGCGGCCAGGGAAGGTTACGGAGCGCAGAAACGAGGAAGGCCCACCATAGGTGGGCCTTCAGTAACGCTTTGCCTGTGATGCAGCGCGACTAGAACCAGTTAAGGGGAAGTTAGCGCTGCAGGCGGATTCCGATTAATAATACAGGATGCGGTAAAATGCGTCAACCTGATATCACGCACCAGATTACCGGCTAAAGGAGCTGCAATGCCATTCAACACGCCGCTGAACGCCGTTCTGCCGCTGATTTCGAGTCCGCGGCTGGGGAGTTACATTGTCACATTTAAACCCGTTCACGACCACGAACTTTACGGGATTTACGTCTGGAGCCAGCTGGCAGCTGGCGCAATTTACCCCTGCTGCAGAACCTGGAAATAACCCTGCGCAACGCCGTCGACACCGAGGCGACCCGACGGTTCGGGCAGAAGTGGTGGGACAATACCGCGCTTGGCTGCGCAAAGCCCATCGCCGGCACGGCCTTTTACGGTAAAATTGACAGAGCCATCCGTAATCTGGACGACGCATGGAAAAAGCAGCAGAAAAAGAACAAGCAGCGCCCTTATCCGCTGCCGCAGTGGAGCCATGATCAGATCGTGGCGGCGACCGACTTCAGCGCCTGGCACTTTATCCTCAACAATGACTTTGCCGCGCCTAACAGCGGAAAAAACCGGAGCTTTCTGTGGCCGATATCCACCGGGCGCGTGTTCCGGCTTTACAACAGCATTTCACCTGCTGAAAAAAACGCCCGGCAAAAAATCCAGGATCTGATCGTGGAACTCAGGGAGTACCGCAACCGGCTTTTTCATCATGAGCCCCTGTGGATCAAGGCACCAAACGTGACGGATGCCGCAACGGCCATCGACACCATCCGCACCAAAATACGCAAAGCGGAGTCGCTTATCCGCGTCATTGAGCCGGACAAACACGCCATTATGGAAAAAATGGGTCTTTTCAGCCACGCGCTGCGCATCTGCTCGGTTCAGGAGCTGGAAATTCACAGTTTCAGCAGGCAGTTCTGTCTTTTGACTCGCCGGCAGAAACGAAATCTGCGGGGCGTGGTGAACGCAGCCGGCTCATGCAATCAATCTCAGATATTTGAATACGACAGCAGGATTTACGCGCTGCATCCGGTCCGCTGAGGGAAAGGCCGCGGGCGTAACCCGCGGTAAGCTATGCCACGCGGCCACCGTAAATGACGCTCAGCGCACGGCGTGAGTAGGCGAGCAGCTCCCCGGGTTCGACGTTTTCAGCTCCGGCGGCCGCGTTCGTGTCGTGGTGAAACTTGCCGGCATAGCTGTTGATTTCATTGAGCTCGTCAACCAGCGTGGCGGCGTGGCAGAGCGGACTGTCAGAGCCTGCCCCGGCAATTTTTCTTACAATCTCACCAAAAAGCAGCCCCGGCGCTACGTGTCCAGGATAACGCCGGTGCAGATAACCTTCCAGCAGCGGTCGGATAGCGGTTGCTACTTCGCGTGCGACATAGTTCTCTCCGGCCAGGTAGCCACTGACCAGCCTGTGGTTGCTGTAATAGGCGGACTCACATTCGCGATCCACGTCCAGCGTTGCAAAATGACTGTGGTCTCCCTGAGCATGCACAATGCGCATGCAGGCCACGTTCTGCGATTCCTTTTTCTTTTCAAACTCGTCGAGCAGGGATTTCAGAAAGTACATATCGTGCGCCATGACGATGAGCTGCCGGCTGCCATCATAAACTTTTTTGAGCACGCTCAGGGTCTGGGTGCGGCGGTGTTTATCCAAGCTGCACATGGGGTCGTCAATCACTACGATTTTATTCTGCAGCCCGGGATCGCTTACCACCACCGCAATGAAAAAGGCAAAGGCAAGCGTGCGCTTGTCGCCTTCGCTCAGGGACGTTCTGAAAGAGGATGCCTCGCCGCTCAGGGCCAGTTTTTCACCGCGCAGCTCAATGGCATATTCTGATTTGGGCTCACCGCCGCCGCTGTAGTTGTAGCTGATTTCCCGGATACTGAATCGCGCGCCAAAGTTTATCAGCAGCTTGTTGATAGTCTGTTCATACTGCCCGAGCGTATTGCGCATGATGGCGCTCAGAGCCTCCCGTCGCGCTTCCTTTTCATCCAGCGCCAGCTTTTCCGCCGCCTTAGCCTGCTCACAGGATTCGATCAGTGCGATAACCTCAGTTGAAAACCGCTTCTGCCTTTCGTTGAGCTCATTCAGCCGCGCACGCAGCTGCGCAACAGGAAGCTGACCCAGCTGTTCACGAAATTCAGCAATACGCGCGTTGGCGATGGTCACGCTGACATTAAATCCGTCCAGCGGATCATTAATTGCATCCAGCAGCGCAGTGCAGCGATCAGCTAGCATTTTATCCAGGGCCGTCAGCGGGGAGATTTTTTTCTGCACAACAAGCTGCGTGAGTAGCGCATCAAGCTCTTCATAACGTGCTTTAATCTGCTCCAGATTGGGCAACTCAACCTTTAAGTCGAGTTCACCGGCCCAGAGATCGGTTATCGCCTCTGCCTGCTCTATGCGGCTCTGAAGCAGCGGTAAGTTCAGCGTCCCCATGACGCGCCCTTTCAGGTCATCTAGGGTGGCAACCTGGCCAGTAAGCCTGCTGAATGCCTCATCAAAGCACTCGCGATAGTAGTCAATGAGGGCGATTCCATTCAGGCTTTGCGTACAGAAAGGGCATGTTTCATTTTTAATGAAGTTCAGCCCGTTGTGCGCCCAGCTTTTGAAATCCGCCGATTCGATATGATCCACATGGGCCCTGACGGCGTCTTCTGCCTGTGAGCTCAGCTCCTGATGGGTTGTGTTCAGAATTGCCAGCAGCCCGGCCAAATCGGGCCTGAAGCGGGCAAAGGAGTCATAGCCTTTACGAGTACGGATTGAGGCTAAGTTGTCCGCCTGACGAAGCTGTTGTTCAGTGGTGGCAATTTCTTCAGCCGCTCCGGCAATCTTTTTCATACGCATGTACGCCGCAGGCGTTGCTTTGCCACGGTGTGGGGTCAGCTTGTCCTCGGCGGCTTTACGACTTCTTGTTTTCTCTGCGGCCGCATCCGTAGCGTCACTGAAGGCCTTCATCGCGCTGACGGCCTTCTCGCCCAGTGCAAAACTCAGCAGTCGCTTCCTGTGCGTCGCGTTAATCTCGCCGCCTGAATAAACGCTGCTTTCAACAAAATTAAGGTCGTAGACATGCGTGCCGTGATACTGCGCACTCCATTGCCCGGCAGTAAAGGCAGACCTGTTCCCCTGCGAAAACAGGAGCTCTGCGTACTGAGGCGTGGTTGATCCGATCGTGCGGCGGTTGAGCAGCAGCTGCGGCTGATTATCGCCGCAGGATTTGAGCAACGCCGCCAACGTTGATTTACCCCGACCGTTATCTGCGTATATCAGAGACAGCTTACGGAACGGAAAAGCAGAAGGCTTCGTATCGGCAAAGAGGCCGATGCTGGTTATTTTCTGAATTCTTTCTAACACGCAAATATCCTTATAAATCGTATTAAGCTGTTCTGACGGAGAGGCTGGACTAATTAACATTCTGGTTCGACAGCGTTCGTGTCTGCTCTTTTGCGCAAAGGCAGGGTCCTTACAGACAGGCTAATTACTTCTTAAACCTGCTTTGGGCAAAGACTCTGCATACGCTGTACCGGCATGAGCGGCTTCTATTACCGATTCGCTTATATTACTGAAATTACGCTCAGATCTAACGCTTCGGCTTACAGTATTACGAAGAGCATGGCGTCCCGACATTAGAGTCTAAAGTGTTGGCTCGTAGTCGTTCCCACCAGATACCGGTAACCATATTACAGCGGATGAATAATTGTGCCTATACATGGAGGTGTTGCCAGCTTTCATCGCAACCACAAGACCGGAGTGATCCAGAAGGAGCTGAGCGTTTATTCGAGAGGATGAGATTTAGAAGGGGACCGCGTGGTACCGTCGAATGACACTAACACTAAACGTCAGACTATTCACAAAGTAAAAGCGGCAATGGAAGACGCAGATGCTCGCTCGTGAACTGTTCTTTCAGTGAATGTCCGCTTTGTGCCAAATGCGGACGCTGATGGCATCTGAACTGGTCATATTCAGGAAGCAGGTCACTTCAGGCGGAATGAACAGATGGGACTTAAACGCTAGTTTTCAGATCTGACAATCTTTTTTGTTATTTTACCACTCAATACTAAATCATCTTGCGTTGAAATGAGCCACAACTCCCTGATGTCATCTTCCCAAAGCGTTTCATTACGAAAGCGGTCCAGGATAGTAGAAAGTTCCTGCGTTTGATGCTGGTCGAGATGGTCTGTCAGGTTAAAATATCCAACAAGAAAGAACTTCGTTTGCTTAAGCCCAAGCAGTGACTGTATCTCCCCGAAGATGTGTCCCGCACCGTTTGCTTCCGGATATACTTTTAAATACAGTCTTCCCGTGTTAACCGGCCCAATGAAAATTCCGCCAAGCCTGTATTTCTTACAGGGAGGAGTATTTAAAAATGACTGAAGGGCTTTCGTGACATGCTCGGTGCAATCATCACTCAACCCGCTACTTATAGTTGCATGTAGCAGATTTTTCCGCTTATCCAGTAGATCCCGGCTATCTTCCCGGAAAAAGATGCGTTGCGCAGTGCCTTTTCAAGCCCGATAAAAATAGCCGTCTCGCGCAGACGCTCATCGCTGACAGGCAACACAAGAGAATTGCGTTTAGTGGTATAAGTACCCATAAAGTAGTCTTCATCAATGGCTATAACATCAGGGTGTGACGGATTAACCAAAGGAAGGTGAGCGCGCCGGTAATTGGCATCCAGAGAAATTTCGTCTCCGTCTGAGAATGCCCGTTGAGCACTACCGTACCCCAGCATCTTATCGTCAGTAAAAATCATCCCAATAATCCTTTTCTGCGGACTAAAAGCTAAAAATTGCGATGGCTTACCCATTAACTGTTTAATGAAACAGTTAATCGAGCTTAAGCATCCCCGGAGGTCCACGCTAGCAGGCATTTGTTACAGTCAAATTAGGGAATTATCTGTTGGGGTGATGACCTGTTCCCCGCTCATTAACACAAACCGATGTTAATAATTACCTCATTTGTTGTGGGAACGATTGCGAACGTCCGATCCTCGCTCAAATCGGACCTTTAGGCACTTATGTCCGCTTTGTGCCAGAAGCGGACATTATAAGAATCTCAAAAGACAGGAGAAGTGGCTGTGGCTTAATGTGCAAATCTGCGCGAGCCGATTACACAAACGATTACGCCCAGCGTTATGATAATCATCACCGGGCTTACCGTTTCAGACAGCAGCGTTGCCGAAAGCCCGAGGCCGAAGAATGGCTGCAGCAACTGTAACTGCCCTACAGCGGCGATGCCTCCAGCGGCCAGCCCCTGTACCAGAAAATAAAACCGATCAGCATACTGAACAGAGATACATATCCCAGCGCAAGCCATACCGGCAGGCTTATATTACTTATGCCCTCCGGTATTGTCTCAATGGTGGCAACCAACATCACAGGCAGCGCAATGATCAGCGCCCAGCAGATAACCTGCCATCCCCCAGCTCACGCGAAAGCTTCGCGCCTTCGGCATAGCCGAGGCCACACACAACGACCGAGGCCAGCATCAGCAGATCGCCGGTTGCAGATATAGCCCCGCCCTGGAATAAGGCGAATCCCATCACCAGCAGGCTGCCGGTTACAGAAAATATCCAGAAAGCCAGCCTGGGCCTTTCACCTCCTCTGACAACGCCAAAAACAGCGGTTGCCATGGGCAGAAGCCCTAGAAACACAACGGAGTGTGCCGAGGAAACATGTCGCAGCGCCATTGCTGTCAGAAGAGGAAAACCGACTATTACGCCCAGGGCAACGATAATCAGGAAATCAGCTGGCTCCGCTGCGGGCGTGTCTGTCTTAAAAAGGATCAGCATAATGGCCAGCACACCGGCAACTGAAGCACGCAAAAAGTCAGAAAAAAAGGGATCCATTTCCTGTACTGCTATGCGGGTTGCGGGCAAAGAACCACTGAAAATGACCACTCCCGCCAGCCCGCTTAACCAGCCTGACTTCAGAGCTGAATTGGTTTTACTTACCCTGTTTTTGGCCACACCAGACCTCGTTCAGTTCATATAACGTTTTTAATGAAGTTGACATCCTCTATGCTAAGTTCCAGCATTCATTACAATCAAATAATTGTCATAGATACAATTTATGAAAGCGAGATATAAAGTCATCGTGGATGAGTTTGCATCCGCTATCCGAGCCGGCATGCTCCTGCCGGGCACACGTCTGCCTACTCACAGAGCACTGTCGGCTGAAAAACACATGTCTCTTGCAACAGCTACCCGCGTTTACGCTGAGCTGGAAGCCATGGGTCTTGTGAGCGGAGAAACCGGAAGAGGGACTTTCGTCAGGAGATTTCTCTGCCTGCGGGGCTGGGGTTAGATCAGCACGCAGTGGCGTCAGATGTGCTCGATCTGAACTTCAACTATCCTTCCCTGCCGGATCAGTCAGAACGGTTACGCGACGCAATGCGACAGCTGACCACATCAGGCGATCTGGCTTCCCTGATGCGATACCAGCCTCATGCGGGCAGACAAAGCGACAGAGAGACAATCGCGACATGGCTTAATTGCACCGGCCTGAATACTTCAGCCGATGATGTTTTAATCGTCAATGGCGCGCAGCACGGTCTTAGCATTGCCGTGATGGGGCTGCTGAAACCCGGCGATGTAGTTGCTGTTGACGCGCTGACCTATCCCGGCTTCAAAGCTTTGGCCAGCCTGTACCACCTTGAACTTGTGGCGATACCCGCCAGTGCCAGCGGATCGGACCTGACTGCACTCAGGCATATCTGCCAGCGCAGGCGCCTCCGTGCGGTTTATACGATGCCGACGCTGCATAACCCGCTTGGCTGGGTTATGAATAATGCCCAGCGCAGGAGCTGGCCCTGATTGCCAGAACGTTCGATCTGCTCATCATCGAAGATGCGGCCTATGCTTTTCTTATCCGACGTCCCCCACCGCCGCTTGCCACTTATGCGCCCGAAAGAACGGTTTATGTAACCGGTTTTGCCAAAAGCATTGCCACGGGCTTGCGTGTAGGTGCCGTAGTATGCCCCGCTGGCATGCGTATCGCCCTGGAGCGAGCCATCAGGGCAACGACCTGGAATACCCCCTCTCTGATGGTTTCGATTGTCTGCGGCTGGATTAAAAAATGGCACCATAAAACGCTTTGAGTCGCTGAAAAGACGCGACGCCCGCCAACGTCAGGCGCTGGCCCGCAAAATACTTATGAACAGTGAATGGGTAAGCCATGCAAACTCATACTTTATCTGGTTACTGTTGCCTCAGGAGGTAAGGGCTGACAGACTTGTCCACCGGTTGATGCAGCAAAGCATCTCCGTTTCCACAGCAGAACCGTTCAGCACTTCAGATAGCGTGCCGCATGCTATTCGCCTCGCTCTTGGCTCAGTCACAATGACCCAACTGAGCGAGGCACTCACTACGATTAAAGAGACTATTGAGTATGAAAAAGATTTCTGAACGAGTGTCCGCTTTTCGCTCATAGCGGACTTACCGCCCGCATAAGGCTGCTTTGTGTCAACAGCAGACATCGACAACATCACGATATGTTGATAACCAAACCTACTCCGGCCTCACGTTTCAGGAGGTACTGTCAGGCGGACATGCCTTTCCAACAACGCCAGCCAGAAATTCCATGACCATTACAGCTGAGGGATCGCGTCTGTACTCTGGATAGGCAACCAGCCACATACTTCTGCCTGGAGGGGGAGAGTTTACAGTCAGTTTTATCAGAGAGCTGTCATTGTCCCCCATAAAACAGGGTAACGTAACCACGCCAAGCCCACTCCTGGCGGCCTGCTGCTGTGCCATCAGGTCGCTTGCCCTGAAAATAATCCGCCTGCCGTTCAGCAGGGATTCCAGCCATTTCTGCTGCGTCACATAATCCAGCGACTTCTCGTAGCCAATGAATGACCAACTTTCGGGCGGCCGATCCTGCCAGGAAGGTGAAGCATACAGGCCGAAACGCATCGTCCCGATCCGGCGTACCAGCAAATCGGGATCATCCGGTCTTGTCAGACGGACCGCAATATCAGCCTCGCCTTTGTTCAGTTGAACATGATGGGATACGCCTGATAAGGAGAGCGGGATGTTCGGATGACTTTGCGTAAAGTCAGCCACGGCCGGTGCAATCAACAGCGCAGCGACAGCCGGGGATGCGCTAATCCTGACAGCAGCCGCTGGCGCAGCAGACAGCGACTTAGCCTGTATATAAACCCGGTCTGAAATCCTGTTCATTTCATCAGCCACAGAGGCAATGACTTTACCCTGTTCTGTAAGAGCGGTACGTCTGGGCAAACGTTCAGTGAGACGAAGACCGGGCGAAATTTCGAGGGCGGCGATGCGCCGGCTTACGGTGGCATGGTCGACGTGAAGCTCTTTTGCCGCAGCGGACATGGAACCCCTGCGTCGGAACACTGACAGCGAGTACTATTTCAACTGAGATTGGCGACGGGAAGCAGTACGCCAGCAGCCGTGACTTTGCGGCGGCAACAGGGCTGGTACCTCGACAGTACAGCACGGGAGGTCGGACGACATTGCTGGGAATTAGTAAGCGAGGCAACAAAAGATCCGAACTTTGTTGGTTCAATGTGCCAGGGTATTCATACAAAAACTGGAACACCAGTCTGGTAAATTGGCCGATTGGGTCAGGGATTTACTGTGCAGGAAAAGCAACTTTGTCGTCACTTGTGCTCTGGCAAACAAGCTGGCCAGAATAGCCTGGCACTGACGGCACGACAGCAAACTTATGAAGCATAACGGCAGAAATACACCGGTTTAACGAATCACTCATCTGGTTTTGCGAATACTGATATTGATGATATTAACGGCCCACCGGCCTGTTGAGGAACCTGTAAAACGGAAAGGCTCATTGAAGCCGTATATTTTCTGAAGGTTCATCAGGCGCGGAACTCATCGAGGCGCGGGAATAAAGTCCCATTCAGACGCCGGATAGATTCAAGCAAGCCAACTTATCGTCAAAATCGGTGTTGCAAAAACGGGAGTGACCATAGATTCCGTTCTCCAGGCGGCCTCTATAAGTAACGGCGGTTTAATCAGAAGACATGATTCTTCCTGTTCTGTCATTTCAAGCCGTTCGCAGCGTTCACAGCTGTCATAAAAAGTACGCTTCATCAGGCGGCAGAAAAACGCCACATCTCAGGCAACGGGCAGTCATTCGGGACACTTCTCTACTGACAGCCGTGTCCCGGACACAAGCAAAAACAACCCTCCGGAACCGTAATCCGTAACGCTTCCGGAGGGGATGCATAGCATCACCCGATACAGGTTGAGCCGTTAATTCTCCATAACGGCGCCAGTGGAATATTGATCTGGGACATTGTTTCCCTGCGAAATTACCCTGAAGGTGCCTGAAAATTTTTAACAGCACTGACTATGAACCCGAATTTCTGACTATGCGCTGTAAAGAAAATTTGTACCCGGCTTTCTGATGAAGCCGTGGCACAAAAAATATCTTATCGGTTATTTTTTGTGTGCTCTGAAAACAATATGCACGACTGATACGACCGTTATTACAGAACCACATCAGGCGCATTATTTTTCGCTACAGTAATTTTCATATTTTAAACCACGTCAGCTCCAGCGCTATCACATAACTTCTGACATTCTTTTTCTGCCTGAAAGTTTATCTTTCCGGGCAGGGCAGTGATTTGCCATCAGAATATTTTAAGAATCAGCCGGATAGAAAGGCCAGCCGAAACAAAAGATACTGTTATCCGTATACGGGAGTAACGCATGAATCTACTGACAGATTATATTTCAACACAGGAAGGACGGCGGCAAGCCAGAGAACTCAGCTTCGAGCTGAACAACCGGTTACTGGGAAGGTTTACGGCCCTGTTTATGGCTGAGAACCGGATCTGTTTTTCCCGGGACGGAATGATTAATGAAATCCCCTGGACGACAGGCTTCGGGGCGGCCACGCCTGAACTTAACCCTGACGTCCTGAACATCAGGCTGGCCCGACGTTAACCGTCTTAAGAATATCGGAAAATTTTACCGGATTCACGGTGTGCATAAAAAGACAACAGGATACAGACCGGACGCTATGTCCCGATAACTGACCTGCTGCAGGCACAGCAGAGCGCATACAGGGACTGAGTATGGCGCGATCAGCAACAGGGAAGGAAATACAAAGAGATTAGCGATTATACGAATATAATAAATGGTGGGCTGGGGTAAAAGTGACCCGGACACTTCATCAGTTCGTATGCGGACGTCTTCTGATGGGCACGGCCCGTGCAGTAACGGCTGATGCCCGCTCCGGCAGCCTTCCACCGGCACAGCTAATCTCGATGACCGGTCGGCGTATTATGTTTCTGCCCGGCGGTTTGCCCCGAAACCAGAACAGGAAACGGACTTTTCCCACCGGTGCGTTCATCCGTGAGAGCCAACGGCCCCGGTAAGCTACCCGCCAGGCCATGTATCGGCTGTTTTACAAACAGGGCTGACACGGGCCTGACGAAGATATCTGAAGCCCTGCAAGCCGGCACATGCGGTTATGCCGGAACAGTGCTGCCATCGTCCCGCTCTCCGGCTGTGGAGTAATGCAGGCAGCCGTCAGGCGCATTAATTCATTCCGGGGCGGCCCGGACAGCGTTCAGATGGACGCCACAGCCTGCAGCATGGAAAGTAACATCCGTGTAGCGTTATAAAACATCCTGCACACCCGGCAATTCCGGCATCACTTTCTTCAGCTGCTCAGGCGGCATAGGCCTGCCGATGTAATAGCCCTGGAGCACATCACATTTCATCTGACTGAGCAGATCCATCTGCCCCTTGCTTTCCACACCTTCAGCGGTAATGTCCAGCGAGCAGGCTTTACCCAGATTAATCAGGCTCGCCACAATATCACGCGCATCAGGGCAGGTCTCTATCGGCATAATAAACGACCTGTCAAGCTTGATGCCATCAAAGGAAAGCGCCTCAGCTGCCCCAGTGAGGCATAACCGGTACCAAAATCATCAATGAGAAACTTAACACCCAGTACGCGGATCTCATTCATGATTTGTATCGTTTTTTCCGGGTTCAGCAGCATGGCGTTTTCAGTAACTTCTATTTCCATTCGGGTGCTTTCCAGTCCCGACAGCTTCAGTGCCCGCTGTACACGTCCGTAAAGCGCACCATCCTTAAACTCAACCGCTGAAATATTTACCGATACCGATAAGCCGGGAAACAAATCATGCACATCCCGGCAGGCAGTAAGCATTACCCAGTCGCTCAGTTCACTAATAAACCCGGCTTCTTCTGCAACAGGAATAAAGCGGTCTGGCATAATCTGACCCTGCCGGGGTGTTCCCATCTGACCAGAGCCTCCAGAGACGTGACACGGGACGTTTTTATATCATAACGAGGCTGATAGACGAGACGTAGCTGCTCTTCATGAATAGCTTTACGCAGTTCATTTTCCATTTCCTGCCGCTGAGCAATTTTTTCGCCCATTTCGCGCTGATAGAACATCCAGCCGTTGCGGCCGGCGTTTTTCGTCGCGTAAAGGGCGATGTCTGCAAATCTCAGTAAACCTGCCATATCCTGCGCATCCTGTGGTGCCAGCGCAATCCCCATGCTGGCACCGATACGGACGGCGTTGCCGTTGATATAAAATGGCTGACTGACCTCCCGGATAATGGCGCTACAGAGGTTTTCGACAGACTCCTTTCCCCCGGTTTCGAAATGACAATGATAAATTCATCACCCCCGTGGCGCGTCACCAGGCCGGTTGACTTCAGGCAGTCGCTGAGCCGTGACGCTGTTTCATGCAATACCCTGTCGCCTGCCGTATGTCCGTATATATCGTTGACCGGCTTAAAGTTATCAAGATCAACCATCATCAGGGCCAGGGGATTTTCTGTATCAGGCGGGTTCTGTAACTGCTCGGTCAGGAATTCCTTCAGTCTGGCCCTGTTCGGAAGGCCGGTCAGGTCATCGTGATAGGATAAATAACGTATACGGACCTGCGTCTCCAGCTCAGACGTAACGTCTGTTGCTGTACCCGCACACCGCTCCTGCCCGTGCTGATGGAATAGCGTTTAACCGTCATCCGGCAGAAACGCTGTTCGCCATGAACCGTGAGGTAGCGGCACGCTGAAAGCGTCAGATTTTCTTTCTTCCGCAGGCTCTGCTTCAGCAGAGAAAGCACATGGCTGTCATCCAGTAGAAACTCAGCCAGGCTGCGGCCCGCCCAGTCAGATACCTGATGCCCGGTTACTGCCGTAAAGCGCCCGGAGATCCAGGTCAGGCGCAGCTGGTCATCCGTTTCCCAGATCCAGTCGGTCGTGGTTTCTGCCACATCGCGAAAGCGTCGTTCGCTGGAGAGGAGCGCCAGCCGGCTCTGCTCCAGAAGAAACGTGTTTTCATCATTCATCCGGGCCCGACGTGCTGCACTTTGTATCAGTGAGACTGAAATAATCCCGGCCGCCAGCATGGACAGAAACAGCAGGGGTAGCATCCCCGTCAGGAGCGCACCACCGGGATCCTCGCCCGCCCACCGGAGCCTCACGCTGCCTCCGCTGCCGGAGACGACTAAAGTGGATCCATCCTCCGGGATAAATTCAGGGTATTTCCTTCAAGACGGACCTGTTTTATACCGTATTCCTGTCCCATGTCGTTCAGCTCACCGGGCGTCAGCTGATCGGCAAATATCATCAGTGACGGACGCGAGTTGCCGGCAGAATTTGCCTTTCCCTCCTCAGGCGTTATCCATGCAGCTGACAGGATGGTCAGCTTCCCGGCGGTAACAACCAGCCCCGATATGGCTCTTCCCTCTGACAGGCTGAGCGAATGACGGAGCCCGGGCAGAGGATCGCTTCCCAGCCAGGCGGGGAGAGACGGTGGGGAATACCTTCCGTTGACCACGCTGTAAGCTGTCACACCGTCGCCGGTAACAACAAAAACGCCTTCGTACCCGAATACGCTGTACAGGGACGTTCCGAGATTCTGATTGTCCCATGCCCATTCTGTATTAACCCGGGGAGAAAGATTACTGTAAGCCTCGCCCCATACTGCATAATCCGTCAGGTGGTTTCTGATTTCTTTCTGACGGTTAAGCAGAGCTTTCTTCAGAATCAACCGGCTTTGCTGGCTGGCCTTCAGGTTCAGATCGTCAGCAATATAGAGCAGTACACCAAATGCCGCCGAGAAAAACACACCCAGCAGCACACACATCGTTACGAGAGGTGGCCGGACAACAGCGCGGGTGTACTCTTTGAGAGTGATTTTTTTAAATAAACAGGATGGTTCATTATGCAGCCTTCCGTAAGATATCTTTTTATGGCTGTTACCGCGCCACAGGATGTATATCGGCAGGCTGGCGGAAAGATTGCTTCTGTTTACGGTTTTTTATGAGCCCGGACGGCGGCCGCCGACAAGTTATCCTCGTAAAATTTTCCTCATTTTCTCACTGGCAACCGGCAGGCAACAATGCTGCCGGCCCCGTTGCCGAACGGACCAAATACAGGCCCGGCAGTGCCCGGGGCAGGGTTACTGAATATTATCCGCCTGTCGTGCCCCCTGAGCAGCGTGCGAACCAGCTCTTTCGGACGGACCGCATAAATAATATTGCTGTGCCCGGGATACCATGCCAGCCACCTGAAAGTTGCTTTTGCTTCAGGAACGGTGGCTGTAATGGCTGGAGCCCGGACGGAGCCATCAGGAACAATAAGTGAAATAAAAAGTGATTCACCATCAAGGCAGCTGAAGCGCAGTATGCTTTCTCCGTCCGTTGAGCGGGCAAAAAGATTCACGGCACTGCTCTCTCTCATTTCCATTCCGCTCCCGAAGGCGGCATCTGACAACAGCAGCCAGCCCAGGATGAAAAATAAACTTTGCCAGCGACACAGGCTCACCCTGGCCCTCAGCTTCTGGTACATTCTCATGTAATTTCTCCGGCTGCCGGCCTGACGGCAGAGGTGACAGGAAGTTGTCTGATTGTCCTGACTGAAACGGTATTATTCACGACGATGCCGGGCGAGACAGAGCAGGCAGGGACCCGCCCGGAAGTACCAGATGTTTGCCGCCTGAACGGCAAACCCCATATGCAGAAACGAGCCCAGAAAAATGCGCTCCCGGGCTTCAGGTAAATTAGGGCACCCCGCGTTGTGTACCAGCCGGGTCCCGCTGACAGACATTCTTTTTCTGCGTAATAAAACAGACTCATTGATTCTTCCCGCCAGTCAGTTCATTACGTCCGTTTCAGGGCTAATGTATGGTTACATTTTCGCTGTTGTCCTTCTCACCGGGCGAAGCCGGCGTCACGGCACAAACCATCTTGCCGTCGACAAAAGGCCAAAGCATTTTTTCCCATCCATTATTGCCGGTAAAAATTCAGTTTTACCCACCTCTTTTATTTTTTCCCGGAACTGCCTGTGCAGTCTGACCTCTCCGCCCGTCAGTGCAGTGAATACAAACATGACTTTATTGTTATTCAGGATCAGATGAAGGCGTGAGGAAGAATGGTCAACCGGCGTGACGGATTCGTTTTCGGCTGCCAGCTTATCCCTGATGCAGGCCGTCAGCTGCTCACAACTCATGCCGGTCTCAAAAAATTCGTTCAGTAAAACCGCATACGATCGGACATCAAACATAGCTCCTCCCGGAAGTGACATTAACCCGCCCGGATAAACAGAGAACGACGGCGGGACTTTGTTTAACCTTAAGCTGGCAGTACAGGTTACCTGGCGAACATATTTATGGTGCGCTTGCTGTCTTTTACGGTCATTCCTGGCTGAATGTATCTTTATGTAAAAATCCCGTCAAGCATATTACTCATTATTTTCTTATGTTTCTTTCAGGGTTTTTTATAACCACGATAAACAAAAACAGCATTTATGGTTAATTAAATTACTGTTTATTATTAATTCAGCTGCTGCTGAAAATTTCTGCTTTTCTAAAAAATTCGCTGATAAACAGGTGAAATCAACTGTCTTTTTTTATCTGAAGAGTGACTGAGAGCGACAGAATAATTGCTCAGGAAGGCAAATGATTAGAAATACTTATATTTAATATAATATTGCTTAACTTCTCTGATAAAGTTTTTTATTTGCTGCCAGCATTTCAGCAATGCATGCGCCGGAACGCTGAAGCGGCGTTAGTTACGCTTCAGGCGTCAAAAGTCTGGGGGAAGGACTGCCGTGCGTGATGTGTGATGCGGCAGTAGAGGTGTTTACTGCCGCCTTTGATCATGGCTGCGAAAGGACGCGATACAAAGCCAGTTGTGCGTTTGTCCTGTCAGGTTTCTCCGTGAGCGCGGTTTCGCCCGCTGCGCTTGGCTTCATAAAGCGCCTTGTCCGCCCTTTCCCTGAGCCGCTGCGCCTCTCCTGCCTGTCCGGTAGAAATCAGCGTGCAGTATCCAGCACTGATTGTTACCACTTCCGGGGTAAGCTCCGTCGCTTCATGCACAATGCCGCTCTCTGCTATCGTTCTGACTGCCCGCTCTGCCACTTTTCTGGCATCAGGCTCGCTGCTAAAGGGCAGGATGATAGCAAACTCTTCGCCGCCATAGCGGGCCACAAGGTCTGCACTACGGTGTGTGGTTCCCCTTGAGCAGCCCGCCTACCTTTTTGAGACATATATCACCCGCCACGTGTCCGTAGGTATCGTTGTAGCGTTTGAAGAAGTCGATGTCTATCATAATCAGTGACAGGGGCTCCCCGGTCTTATGCGAGCGCTGCAGGCCCTGCTCCAGCAGAGCGTCAAACTGCCTGCGGTTGGCCAGTCCTGTCAGCCCGTCCAGTAGCGCCAGTGACTGCAGCGTATGGTTGATAGTGGTCAGCTCATCCCTAACCTGCGTCAGCTCCAGCTGATTTCTGACGCTGGCACCTACCTGCCGCAGCATAAACATCCCCATCACCATTATCACGACCAGCTGGATAAGGTTAAGGACGGCGACGGTGAGATTTGCTTCAAGCCACTCGGCTTTGACTCTGTCGCGGTCATAACCAGCGGTCACTATGAGCGGATACTGGTCCAGGCGTGCATAGCCGTATATACGCTCAATACCGTCCAGCGCGAGCGCCACGTTGCGCTGCCGCTGTCGGATTGACGCAGCGCCGTTCTGAAAGGGGGCTGGCCGACAAACTCCGGTTAATAAACGAATCCGGAAGCGGGCGGACGTACATGACAGAGGTATCGGCAAGGATCAGGCCCAGCACGTCCTTTCACCAGGCTGTAATGACCGTAAAACTGCCGGAAGTAGTCCACCTTTACGGTGGCCAGCGCGACGCCGGCAAAGTTTCCGGCCTGATCATTCAGCCGCATTGAGACCGAATGACCAGGTCACCCGTCGAGCGGCTCCGGATGACCTGACTGATGTGCTGCCAGTGCCGGTATGGGTGCGGTGCCAGATAAAGTATTTGCGATCCGCATTGCTGGCCTTCGCCGGGATATAGTTGCCCGACGTGGCAATCCAGTTGCCCCGGCTGTCGTAGATGAACAGTCCGTGAAGCTGAGGAAGCTTTCCGTGCTGTTCCTTTATCTGTCTGGCAAAGGCGGGCGTTGCGGCATAATCCGCCCCGTTCAGCCTGAGCTGCCTCACAGCGTCGGTCAGTGTGATGTCAACCTGCAGAAAGGCATCTTCTGCCTGCCTGGCGAGAAACGGAAAGATTCCGGGCATCATTTTCTCTGTCGGTAAGCATGAGTTGCCGGATTTCCATACTGACCACACGCTGACGGCTGTGACGGCCATCCCCGTCAGCAGCAGAAAAACAGCCATGCTTCTGCCCAGCGGAGTATGCATAAGCGAGGATGGTCCGCCCGATTTTTTGTCCATACCTGATATTCCTGGAAGTCGGCTAACTGTTAAGATTACACAATAGATTAAACGGGGAGGGTGAGGCAGTGTAAGGGATGCAGTTAACGGCATCCCTGTAAACGTTCAGCCTGGTTAATCAGTTTCTGCTGACAGGCAGGCGCGCCGGTTTTTCATCAGTTCACGCGGAACGTATCCACCATGCCCCTCAGCGCATGGACCTGCTCTGCAAGTGACTGCGATGCAGTAGTCGACTCCTCAACGAGCGCAGCGTTGCTCGCGTGACGCCGTCCATCTGACTCACGGCCACGGTGATCTGTGCGATGCCGTGCATCTGCTCATTTGAAGCCAGGGCTATTTTATCCATCTCATCGGCCAGTTCACCGGCCATACCAACCACACCCATAATGCTGGCTGCGGTATTATCTGCGACGGTCACGCCATCTTTGACCAGCACCACGGCCTCTTCAATCAGCCCTTTGATATCCTTTGCCGCTGCGGCTACGCTGCGCCAGCGTTCGTACTTCACCCGCCACCACGGCGAACCCGCGTCCCTGTTCGCCGGCACGCGCGGCTTCAACCGCGGCGTTAAGCGCCAGAATGCTGGTCTGAAAGGCAATGCTTTCGATGGTGCCGGTGATTTCTCTGACCTTCGATGCGCTTGCTGATATTTCCGCCATGGTCTTCGTCATGGTCCGCACACTGTCTTCACCCTGACTGGCAAGCGTAGCCGCACTGCGTGCCGAACCTGCCGTGTGCGTGGCGCCAGCCGTGTTGCTTTTACCGTGGCGGTTATCTGCCCATGCTGGCGGCAGTTTCCTGAAGGGCTGCAGCCTGTTGCTCTGTACGGGCCGAGCTCGGTATTACCCGGGCTATTTCATCGGAAGCAAGCGCAACCGATGCCGACGCATCCTTTATCTGCGTCATCATTCCCCGGAGGCGATCCTGCATTCCTGAAGAGAGGCCAGCAGGCTGTTATTATCTCCCGGACGCAGCGTCATCAGAGGTCAGGTCGCCGCCGGCTATGGCAGCTGCCATAGTCTGCGCCAGTGCCGGCTCGCCACCCAGCTGTCGCATCAGCACCCGCACCGTCAGTGTGCCGGTCACCGCAGCCGGAGCACCGATACAGTGACCAGTATCACCAGAAAAATAACTGCCCGGCCGGTGTTACTGCTGCTTTCTTCCACCGCACCACGGGCGTTCTGCTTCTCAAGGTCAGTCAGCGCATTTAGCGCATCGAGAGGCCCGCTGCGCCGGTCGGGTGACCGTCAGCAGATAGGTAGTGGTCTCCTGTTGCAGATTCTGAAGTCCGAGCTGTCCGGCCTTTTCGAAAGTGGAAAAGGCCGGCCCTTCACTGCAGTAATTTTCTGAAAGGCCGCCTGTCCCGCAGGAACGGGTTCAGCCAGCATCAGGCGCTTCAGCTCCTCCCGGTTCTTGATGAACTGTTGCTTCTGTGTCTGCAGGCGCTCCCCATTCAGGCTGCATTTCTTTCCGGGTCCGTCAGGAGTGCAAGGTTACGTACCGCAATGGCCATGTCCCGTACGCTGCCGCGCATATCAGGATGAGCTGGTACTTTTTCATTTTAATGTTAACGACATCGTTCATGCTGTGTCGGGCACTGTTCAGGCTGTATATAGCCACCCCGTACAGACTACTAACAGTAGGATCAGCAGTCCGTAACCTATGGCAAGGCGTGTTGAAACTTTCATGGAAATTTATCACCGTAATTAATCAGTAACATTAATATCGGCACCCGTCTGGAAAAATTTCAGGCTTTCTTGCTCATGTCCTGACACGAACATTTTCCGCCGCTGGCGGACAGGCTGTTCCCTGTCAGGGTTATCACGTTATGCGACAGCCGCGCCGCGTCACTGCCGTGTTAAGGAGGTGTGTCGGTGGTGCCGGAAACCCACCGGGGTAAAAACAAGGCGTACTAGTGCAGCCTGCTTTACGCTGCCGCCACGGCTGGTATGGAGAAACAGGATGACAGTTTGACTCGCTTCGTTACCCGCAGTGTCTGCCGCCCGAATCAGGGAACTGCGCTGACCAGCATCCTTACTTTTTCTCCAGCCGCGAAGCTGGGTCAGCGTCAGTGATGCGGTAGCCGCTTTCTGTATTCTCCTGTACCGGTACGGGAGTTCTGGCGGGGAGCTGTTGAAGATAACAGTGAGTGATTAAAGAAAAAAGCAGCGGTTGCCGATAACTAAAATGCCTCACCAGGGTAATTATCTGTCCCACATCAGAAAACCAGGCGGGGCCGGTAAATGACTTTCTTTATCTGCCTTCTGCCCGAAGCCTGCATTATTCAGCTTTTTGTTTTAATTACGCTACAGGCGAATGCCATCAGAAAAGAACCGGCCATGACTGAAGGGAAATAATTCGCTTCAGTCAAATCCAGCAGCCCGCTGCGCAAAACCTCTGGCTGAGGATTGCAGGCAGCAGTACGACGCGGACCTCCGTTAAGAACGGAAGTCAGCTATTTTTGTAATCTGCCTGCCTCGCTCGTCAAAGTTTTCTTTCCTCAGCCAGGCTTTAGCACGGCTGAAACTTCAGGCCAGTCACTGGCTGTGATTGAAAAAACTGCCACATCCTCAGAGTAACCTTTTTGTAATTTTCCGGTCCCGCAGAATGCCTTCTTTTCTGAAACCAATCCGCTCTGCGGCACTGATGGCGGGCGCGTTAAGGCAGTTTGTGCGCCACTCGCATCGCCTGTACTGCAGCGTGTCCATGAAGTAACTGATGACAAGAAACAGGACTGTGCTGAGTCGGGTTCTTTCATTACCGGACTCCAGTTGATTTCGGACAGAGCAAAACACCGTTATCCGGTTCAACTTCATTAACACAAAACAAACCCTTTACACTGCCATCACTGGCGTCTTTACGGAAAAGTATAACCTGTCTTTATCGGAGCAGAGATGACGGAGATACTGATAGCAGAGCTCTTTCGAACCGGGTTTTGAGTCCGAAAGGTAAGTCCAGTCTCGCTCATCATCAATGCTCAGCCAGTCATGATACAGGTCCTCTGCGTGATCTACTGATAACGGACAAACGATACAGTAATTTCCTTTAAGGTGACTTTCGGGCAGGGAGCGTGTTACCCAACCCTCTGCCGGTTTGCCGAGGCTCTGACCGTACTCGTTTTGAAAAAACCATGCTATGTCCTCACACAACTGTTACCTGCCAGTTCATCATTGTAAACCCGACATGATGTTGTGTCCTCTTCATCATCACTGAATGTTGCCTGCCGTGCCCGGTATTCTGGTACCAGAAAATAAAACCGATCAGCATACTGAACAATGATACTTATCCCAGCGCAAGCCATACCGGCAGGCTTATCTCACCAATGCCCTCCGGCATTGTCTCCCAGGTAGCAACCAGCATCAGCGGCAGCGAAATGATCAGCGCCCAGCAGATAACCTGCCATCCCCCCAGCTCACGCGACAGCTTTGCGCCTTCGGCATACCCGCGTTTACGCTGAGCTGGAAGCCATAAGGCTCGTGAGCGGAGAAACCGGAAGAGGGACTTTCGTCAGGGAGATTTCGCTTGCCTGCGGGGCTGGGGTTGATCAGCTCGCGGTGGCGTCAGACGTGATCGACCTGAACTTCAACTATCCTTCCTGCCGGACCAGGCGGAACGGTTACGCGAAGCAATGCGACAGCTGACCACATCAGGCGATCTGGCTTCCTGATGCGCTACCAGCCTCATGCTGGCAGGCAAAGCGACAGGGAGACCATCGCGTTATGGCTTCATGCCACCGGTCTGAGTCCGTCAGCCGATGATGTCTTGATCGCCAATGGCGCGCAGCACGGACTTAGCGTTGCCGTGATGGGGCTGCTGAAACCCGGCGATGTGGTGGCTGTTGACGCGCTGACCTACCCCGGCTTCCAAAGCCCTGGCCGGTCTGTACCACCTTGAACTTGTGGCGATACCTGCCAGTGCCAGCGTACTGGACCTGACTGCACTCAGACATATCTGCCAGCGCAGGTGCCTCCATGCGGTTTATACGATGCCGACACTACATAACCCGCTTGGCTGGGTTATGAATGATGCCCGGCGCAGGGAGCTGGCCCTGATTGCCAGAACGTTCGATCTGCTCATCATTGAAGATGCGGCCTATGCTTTCTTTGCCCGCCGTCCCCACCGCCGCTTGCCACTTATGCGCTCGAAAGAACGGTCTACGTAACCGGTTTTGCCAAGAGCATTGTCACAGGCCTGCGTGTAGGTGCTGTAGTATGCCCCGCTGGCATGCGGAGCGCCCCGGAGCAGGCTATCAGGGCAACGACCCGGAACACACCTCTCTCATGGTTTCGATTGTCTGCGGCTGGATTAAAGATGGCACCACGAAACGCTTTGAGTTGCTGAAAAAACGGGACGCCCGTCAGCGTCAGGCGCTGGTCTGAAAATACTGGAGAACAGTGATTGGATAAGTAATTCCGGGCTCTTACTTCATCTGGTTACTGCTTCTCAGGAGATAAGGGGCTGACAGACTTGTCCACCGGTTGATGCAGCAAAGCATTTCAGTTTCCACAGCAGAACCATTCAGCACCTCAGATAGCGTGCCGCACGCTATTCGCCTCGCTCTGGCTCAGTCACAGTGAACCAGCCGAGCGAGGCACCCACTACGATTAAAGAGACTATTGAGTATGAAAGAGAGTTCTGAACTGATGTACGCTTTTCGCTCATAGCGGACGTTAGCCTGTCGTCAGTCTGCCTGGTGCCAGAAACGGACATCAATGCACCCTTAATAGATGACAAAACCTGATTAGCGATTATTTACTTCCTGAGCTTTAAGAAAGCGGGGGCGACTCGTTGCTCTGAATATGTAGCGCCATCAATCTTTCTTCGGTGTGACTCAATCCGCACAGCTTTGCCCATAACAACGTATGAGAAAGAAAATATCGGCCAGTGTAAAGTTGTTACCGCAATCCATGTTTGAGTTGGGTTAAAGCGAATCTGAGAGATAACTTTATCTGCTTCCTTACTGAGGTAATTCATCGTCCGGGGAACGTTGGGATTTTTCGGGAGGGAAGATAACATGTTTGAGCAGACTTCTAGATCGGGGTTTAGATCGGATAGCGTGAAGCTTAACCACGAATTAACGGAGTGATTTTTCTTCAGCGGTTGGGGATAAATAGAGATGTTTTTGTTGTTCACAGGTAAATACAGATCGCTAAGGTTTCAATGATTGACACGTCACCATCGGTCAAAAAAGCGAACTTTTCCCAATGGATGGGGTGATTTAACCTCAGCTATGGGTTCAAAAGATCGACGCTGATGGACTCGTAATCTACTCCCATTTCTTCAAGAGCCCGGTGAGTACTTTAATGACCGGCTTTTGGGGTAGGTATAGATCTTTCAATTCAATATCTCTTTGTTGTGAAAACAATTTTATAAGGTAAGTGGGCAGCTAAATGTCAAAATGTCCACTTTTCGATGTGAGTTCACGGGTCGATGCAACGCCCTAATCATGGGACGTTGCCATGAAACGAAGAACGCGCATTAACTATTCAGAAGCAGATTAACCATTTTAAGTCATCAACAGAGTGCCGGATGTTTAAATTGATGTTTGACGCTGACTGCTATTTCTATTATTCTGAATTATAGTTAAAGGAGGCAGTAATGGATTTATATACCGCAGCAAACGCACTTCGGGAGCTGGGCCACCCGGACCTGTCTCCCAGCATACGCTGGAGCTTGTCAGGGCGGGTCATGACGGCTCGCCGGTTGGCGAACTACAGAAGCACCTTTGATATTCCTGCCTCCATCGCTCAGCCATCATCTTTCTGCAGACTGATGTCTGCTGGCCTCATAAGTCAGGGAACGTCAGAGCCGAACCCTGTTCTGCAGGCCCTGTTATTCAGCGCTTGAGCAGCTGATGGTTTTCTGACTGAAGAGTGCTGCGTGCCGGCGGGCAGCGACTGCAGCCTGACTGCCGCGATCCCCCCCTTAAAGACTCCGCATTGTGAATAACGAATGATGCCCTGAACAATATCGATCCGACGCCCTGGATGCGCAAAGCCTTACGGAAGAGTAGAAGCCGAAGGTCGCAGGAGTAGCTGCACCCGGCCCCGCATCCTGATGCTCTACGGTTCGTTGCGGGAACGCTCTTACAGCCGGCTCACCACGGAAGAAGCTGCCCGGTTGCTGACGGCTATAAGGAGGTGAAATATTTAATCCGTCCGGCCTGCCTCTGCCGGATGATGTACCTGAAACGCACCCGGAAGGCTGCAGAGCTGCGCGAACTGGTACTCTGGTCAGAAGCGGGATGGTCTGGCTCTCCTGAGCGTCACGGTGCCGACCGGCATCATGAAGACGCAAATTGACTGGATACCCTGACGGCCGGGGCGGTCCGGGTCATCGCAGGGGAAAACCTTTGCAAACAAGGCAGGTCAGCGGCGGCTCACAGTCGTTCAACGCCGTAAACTTCGGTGGTGATAAGCATTCTCGGGCGCGCTGGATGCGAATGATCACCATCCCGAACCAGTCATCCGTGGCAAAAGCCTGGCCGAGCGCTTTGATGAGGACGATCGCATGAAACCTTCACCATATTACGACCGCATCGTGGACGTCAGCGGAGGAATCGATGAAGTTCACCCTGCTGACGCGCGGGCGAAGCAACTACCTGACCGACCGCTACAGTGAAAGAAAGAGAGTGCTGCCTGGGGCTCTCAGAGCGTGGGTCAATCAGCGCAGCATCTAGCAAAAGCCGGCAGATGCCGGCTTTTCACACTCGTTATGTTCGCAGCCTGGTGAAAAAATCAGTGGCTGACGCGGTGACTGTGCTCATCAATGACCACTTCGCCATCCTCTTTGCAACGCTCCCTGCTGCGGATCTGGCAGAATGCGTCGAGAACTGCTTCGACGGACGGCAGAGTTCGCGCCGAGCGGCGTCACCACCACCGGGCGATTAATATGATCGATTGAGCCAGCATGGCATCGAGCAGTTCGTTATCGCTGAAGCGGTCTTCTGCCAGGCCGAGCTGCTCGTACGGTTCGGTATCTTGCGCAGCAGGGCGCGTACGCTGATGCCCATGTCCGCAATCAGCTTCTTCAGCTCGTCGCGTGACGGCGGTGTTTCCAGATACAGAATGACCTTGTCTGGTGCCGCTGTTGCGGATAAGCGCCAGGGTGTTGCGGGACGTCCCGCACGCCGGGTTGTGATAATGGTGATGTCAGTCATAAGCGGTATTCGTAAAGGCGCTGCACAGTCGCAACACCGGGGTTAAGTGTTAAACAGGACAGGCGCAGGGGCCAGCGCGGCCAGCGTCACAAAAAGTACCGGCAGGGTCATCACAATGCCCACGCGGGAAGTAGTAGCTCCAGCTGACAGTAATGTTTGCGCACAGTACGTGCAGCCACAGCAGGGTAGCGAGGCTGCCGATGGGGTGATTTTCGGCCGAGGTCGCAGCCGATGATGTTGGCGCGTAAATCATCGCTTCCTTCACCACGCCCCAGGCGGTGCTGCCGTCAATCGAAAGCGCACCAACGAGCACGGTAGGCATGTTGTTCATGACAGAAGAGAGCGCCGTCAGGAACCGGTGCCGAGCGTTGCGCCCCAGACGCCGTGCTCTGCAAACCGGTTCAGGGCGGCAGAAAGGTAATCAGTCAGGCCGGCGTTACGAAGACCGTACACCACCAGATATACATGCCCAGCGAGAAGATAAACAATCTGCCAGGGCGCGCCTTTCAGCACCTTGCCGGTATCAATCACGTGTCTTTGCGGGCAACCAGCCAGAGAATACACGTTGCCACCGCTGCCACTGTGCCGCCGGCACGCCGAGTGGTTCGAGAGCAAAGAAGCGACCAGTAGCAGGATGAGAACAATCCAGCCGGTTCTAAAAGTGTGCGCATCGCGAATGGCCTCACGCGGCGCCTTCCAGTTTCGTCAGGTCGTAGGTGGCCGGGATGTCCCTGCGGAAAAACAGGTGCAGCATCACCAGCGTGGCGGCCACGGAGGCGATATTTACCGGCACCATCACCGAGGCATACTCGCTGAAACCCAGCTTCAAAGAAGTCCGCCGTGACAATGTTCACCAGGTTCGACACGATGAGCGGCAGGCTGGAGGTGTCGGCGATGAAACCTGCTGCCATCACAAACGCCAAAGGTGGCGCCGGGGTTGAAGCCCAGCGCCAGAAGCATGGCGATAACGATTGGCGTCAGGATGAGCGCCGCGCCGTCATTGGCGAACAGCGCCGCCACCGCCGCGCCCAGCAGAACAATATACGTGAACAGCAGCTCTCTGCCGCCACCCCAGCGGAAACATGCAGTGCCGCCCACTCACAAAAGCCGGACTCATCCAGCAGCAGACTGATGATAATGACCGCCATAAAAGCTGCCGTGTAGCGTTCCAGACAATCTGCCAGACCACCGGAATATCACCAAGGTGTACCACGCCGGTCAGCAGCGCCAGAGCGGCACCCCGATAGTGGCACTCCAGCCAATACTGAGCCCTTTCACAGATAACCAGTATCGCACAGCGTCAGGACGAAAATCAAACGCGCCAGAAACATACATTCTCCTTTAAATATAACCATCCGTTAAAACGGGCTGGAAAATTACTCATGCAAAAAACACATTCAAAAAAAACGAATATGGGCGACAAATTTTTAAATGCAGACAGGCTTGCCGTTGGTGGTTGCGTTATCGCGTTCAGCCTGCTGGCTGAGCTTCAGGATGTCATCCTGCTGAAGTACAGGCAAGCCTGTTCAATCACTGTTGCTGCCCAGGCTGGCATGTGCGGAGACAAACGGTACGGATCCACCTGCTGCCCCGTCGGTCGATAAGCAGGCCGCTTTCTCAGTAAAGCAAGGTGACGGGAAATTTTGGGTTGTGATTCTTCAGCGTGGACGAAAGCTCGCAGACGCAGAGCTCACCTTTTCGCGGAGTAACAGCACCAGGCTGAGCCGGGTTTCGTCAGACAGGCTTTTGAAAAGCTGCAGGGGCATAAATGGTGGCATGACATTCTCCTGAATTACAGAGTTCAGTGTCGTTTCCAGGACTGGGCATGTCAATTTTATATTTGATTAATCATA
>NZ_JAPVOK010000007.1:0-190536 GCF_027157825.1 Pantoea sp. LMR881 | reverse complement strand
AAAAAGTAAGCGATAAATGCAGACGGGCCAGATTTATGCCCGTGACACTTCACTATGGGGTGAGTGCCAGGTTACATTGAGCTTCTCACGCACTGCGGCTTCTTCAAGATGGCGCACTAAAATATGCTGTGAATCCGGCGCAGTTTTTCTGCGTTGAGGTGTTGCCTACCTGAAAATGCCTTCCAGTGCCCATACGCACTTCGCCCATACTCAAAGTGAAAATGACCGCTGTTCTCACTCAGTCACAACGGGGGTTCGGTGCTGAAATGGCTGGCCACAGGCGGCGCGTGGAGGCGTTCGCCATTCGGGGTGGAGCGATATCGGCAAACACATTTTACTGCATCTTCGCTTATACTGGCGTTGAGCTGCTTCGATTTGATCTGCTGCCACATGAATAATGTCGCCTATACGCGCGATCGCTTCATCAGCAACTGGTTCCACCTTAACGCGCAAACTCAGCGCACGCTTCAGGTGATCCATTGCCCCGATTGCCTGGGGATTTGCTCTGCGCTTGGGCACGACACGCGCTAAAGCATAATGGTCAGCGCTTTATCTGCACTGAGAAAAGCTTTACCTTCATCGGTAATGCTGTTGCGTTTACGCCCCTTTTTCTAAATCGATTTCAGTGTAGCCGCGATCATAAAGCCCCGTTAAAGCCGGATAGATAACACTCGTGCTGGCCGCGGAGGTCCTCCCAGACGCTCTTTCACTTCATGAATCAGTTCGTAGCCGTGGCTGGATTGTTTGGCGATGAACGTTTGCTTAAGACGCCATAGCGAAGCTCACCATAATCGCTTGCGCGCGTGCGTCGGCCTGGCTTACCGCCGATGCGCGCTGCCGCACTGTCAGCTTGCCCGGTGCTGAGATTATCTGCAATCTCATCCGAACGGCGTTTCTGCACCATTATTACTCCTGTACAATAGCCACACAATATAACTGGATTTAAAGATATCGGAAAATTTCGTTACTGACCAACCCGGCACGTTGCCTCAGGCAATTTTTTAATCATATTCACGGCGCGGAGTCGCAAAAAATGCTGTTATCATTATCATCGTCATGCCCATAATACAGAGATAAACAGGCGGGCAGACACCGCTGCCCGCCATTCTCACCTATCCAGCACCGCTTTATGAAGCTCGCACTGATGAGCGTATTCCTGCAAAATTACCCTCTGCCATGACGGCGATGGCAATCTGGTATCCGGAAAATGCTTTCTCCCATGATTTGCTCACTCGTTGAGATTTATCCTGCATCCACAGCGTCATTTTGATCACATCCCCAAGCGTCTCTGCGGCTTCTAAAATGCTGCGGACATGCACATAAACATCAGTTCACACTGCCGCTCTAAATCTGCAGGCACCTGCTGCGTAAGGGGTGGATCGCGGCTATAGGATCTGCCGGAACAGAGCACGGTCCGATGCGGCAGGCAGCCGGAATGGGATTAGCATGAGGAAAACCGTCACTATAAATGCTTTGCCGTTTAGCCATAATTTTCCTGAGAGCGTCAGAATTAATAGTCGTCATTCACATTCGCGCCAAAGCGGTAGACCAGGCGCAGCAAACGCTCGGCGGATAGCTGCTTTGCAACGTCTGAAGGGGAATGCACGTAGTCGAACTCACCCCAGATGCAGACGCGGCGTGACGTTGCAACTAAGAATCATAAAGCCATATTGTTATTGCAGGCAGCGGTAGTAAATCCGCAGAGTCCTTGAGTCTGCAAGGTGTCACGCCAAGTACGTCAACCAGGTTTCACTGATAGCATAGCGCAGAGCAAAAAGCGTTGCTGGGTTGGTTGTGGTGACTGCGGATACCAGCGGCATCGCCTCCAGCGGCGTGTGGTCATAAATGCCATAACCGTAAGGTGCAAAGAATCCACCGCTCAGGAAAGCATCCTCTTGATGGCACATGGTCGCAGCAAAATAGATGTCGTGATTGGCGCGAGCGCATACCGATGCGTCCTGAATAGAGAGGAGATCGGTATCGATATTTGCGATACGGAGAAGCCTGATCGCTGGTGCATCCCACTCATGCAGATATTGCGCCCCCAGTGCGCGTCCAGTTGCCAACCAGCCAGGAACGTAGATCTCCGCGCCGCCGTACGCTGAGCGCTATCGAAGTTGTAATACCAGCTCTGCCGTGGTGTTCCAGCGACCATAACGCAGACCCAGCGTAGTGAAGCCATCGCCGTCAACCGAGAGGCACGCTGGTGTCTTCGATTTCCGGGCTGCCAGCGTCCCCTTTCAAAATGCTCAGAACTCAGTGGTTTAAAACGATAGATGCGGTAAGCACAGGAGCTAGAATTACCTCTTTCATGAGGCATAGAGTTCCGCCAAATCCCTGATAAAGGGCAGGAACCATGGTCCAGCCCTCGACCCATTGGCAAAAGGGTATCGAGACCAAAGCGCCCGGCCTGGAAGATCGAGCCCGTAACCGCGGTAGGCGCAAAAAGGCTTTGGCGAGCACTGTGGTGTTATCGGACGGACGGTAAATCTCGGTCTTTTCCGACATCGGAAGGATTCAGCCCCAGGTTATAAGCCCCGTAAGAGCCCAGTCCCACGCTGAATCGCTTCCAGTTCCGGGCTGCGATACTGAATATCACCGCCCAGCGAACTGGTGCGTTTATTCGGTAACGTACCGGTGAACTCTTGAAAAACGTCATGGTTTTTTAGCTCACCAGAGATATTTCCCTGAGCAAGCCAGTCATTAAAGCTGTCTGAATCAGACGCCGGTAATGCTTCGGCGTAACACACCGCAAAACAATGCCAGAGGCATGACGGTTAAAAGCAGTCTTTTTAAATTTTGGACACGCATTACCGGGTAACCTCGTTTTTTAAATATGTAGGGTTAATTTCTTTCAGGGTTTTAAGGCGCAGTGAAGCCTTCCGCTTCTTCATGAAGCAGTCAACAAACGCTGAGGGTTACCCGGGCAAAACGTCGTCACCCGGTACGACGGGAATGCAGGCGTTTTAGCCTGTCGTTACTTGATGCTGCATCAGCAAGGCTTTCCGTGATGGTTACCGTTCGGAATGCGGGTAATGGTATGAATATGGAAGCGCGCGGTTCTTCGTTGGTGAGCCACATGCCGCTGTGATGATCAAATTCCGTAACACCACCGGACTTTGAATGCGGTAATAAAACACGTCATCCTCGCCACAACCGCCGATCCAGCTCCACCATGTTGATTCAAGGTGCTGCTCAATCTGTTTCAGACGTGCGGCGCGGCCCGTCAGGTAAAATCGAAAAGCGGCGATGGTTTGCATCAGTCTGGCGCGCTGCGGTGCGTCAAATTCTGCTGCGCAAATGCCTTCCAGCGGTATAACGCGATTATCCTGAAATGCGCCAGCAAGGTGTCGCTGATCGGCAAAGTTAAAACGCTCGGAGGCATTAGCGATCTTCCATCTGCTGATAAACGGTTGCCCGCCTGTTGTTCCGGGCTGAGAGACTGCATCAGCGCCAGACCAGACTGTTCTTCTTCGGTGAACAGCACGCAGTCACTCTCATCGCCGCGCGCAATGACATTAGGCTCTACGCCCACAAATGTGGGTGCAATAACCAGCTGCCGGCCTGTGATAAAACAGTAAAACGCCACATGATGGCCATAAATATTCCAGCCCCGGGGCTGCGTAGCTGACGGCTCCCCGAACAGCATGAAGTGAAAACTCAGCGGTTCATGATATTGGTGAGATCGTAGAGTTCGCCAGGAGAAACTGGTTAGCATCCATCAGCTGCTGCGCTTTGGTAAAACCCCGCGCACTGGTGCAGCTGCTGCAACATGCCAGAAAGGTTTCACGGGTGGCTGGTGACGTTTCTTCAAGCCGTATGCCGTAATCATTAAGCGGGATTTCAGGGTTATACCAGGCACGCCACTGTTTAGCCTCAATGGGGTAACACACCTCTTTTTGCGCTTCAGGATCAAGGGTTTGTAAAAGAGCCTGAGCAACGGCAACAGCATTTCAACGGCAAAGCCCTCATCCTGCAGGGGGTAGAGATCGGGCTGAATTTCGCCGTTGCTGGTAATCGCGAAAGTTTTTCATCCAGCATTGCCTGCCAGTGTGCTTTTTAATTTTGCGCTTTCGCGGTGGCAGCATGCGCTCGCCATAAGTATGCACGTCGACGCCACGCGCAAGACCAATACGGTGCGCATCGGCTGGCATTAAATAATCACGAAAATTTTGGCTGGCCATAACGTCCTCCGCTGATTAAGAGTGGGCGGCTTCTGCCACCACACGATTTTCTATGTGGCCTTAAGCCTTCTATCTCCAGTCGCATGACATCACCGGGTTGCAGGAAGCGACCTGTTGGTGCACCAATGCCCGAGGAGTACCGGTGGCAAGAATATCGCCCGGCTCAAGGGTCATCACCGTTGAGAGGTATTCTATTTGCGCATAGATGTCATAAATCATGTCGCCGCTGCCGGAATGCTGACGCAGCTCTCCGTTGACATACAGCTTCATATCCAGATTCAGCGGATCGGGAATTTCATCTGCGGTTGTGAGCCACGGGCCAGTAGGACCATGAGTATCGAAAGATTTACCAGGGGTAAAGGTCGGGGATTTGTGTAACCAGTCACGGGCTGAGACATCATTCACAATCAGGTAGCCCGCGATAACGGCAGCCGCATCGCTGGCTTTGACGTGACGGCAGCGTTTACCAATCCGACGCCCAGTTCAATTTCTAATCCATTTTATCGCGCTGGCATCAGGCTTCACGACTGGCGAGAACGGACCGTTTATGCAGGATACCTGCTTGTTGAACCACATCTGGCTTTCAGGGATCGGAATGCCAGCCAGTCGGGCTTCATCAGCATGTTTACGGTAATTCATGCCAATACCAAGAAATTTCTGCGCATCCGGCACTGGCGCTTCAGCTGCACATTCGACAGGAAAAAGCCGGCCCGCTGGCTTCTTCAAGCGCCATCCGCAGCTGTGGCAAATCAGTAATTACCTGGCGCATCGATGCAGACACACCCGGTACAGGGGAGAGATCGATGACCTGATCGTTAACGACTTTGCCAATGCGTGTATGTCCCTGCTCGTAAAACGTACTATTTTCATGGCGTTCTCCTTTGCTTAATGAGGCGTCTTTACGTCTTATAAGGGTCAGATTGAGACAATACGATTTGCCAGCTCTGCGACGTACGTCGCAGCACCAGCGTGGAGAAACCAGACCGCACTTTTTCTTCTCCCGTTTCCAGCAGCCGGACGGTGTTACGTATTACCGGTCAGAAGGGGGCAATATCGCCCGCCAGGCGAATGTCGGGCGTCTCGCGGCAAATTGCGGTAAAGCCCCATGCGTTCGACGTGCCGCAGAAACTGTGGTTTGTTATGCACCATGCCAGTGCTGTGAATGTGGATCAGATCTTCTGCCAGCAATTTCTCCAGCAAAATCAGGTCAGGTTGCGTTAAGGCCCGCTGGCGCTGCTGTTCGAACTCAAGCAGCTCGATTAAGTGCGCTTCCATTATCTGTCTCACCGCTGTTAAACCAGACCGTCGTAAGAACCACCGTCGAGTTGCAGGTTCTGACCTGAAATAAAAGAGGCTTGCTGACTGCACAGAAAAGCGCAGGCAGCCCCAAATTCCTGTGGCGTGCCGTAACGTCTGGCGGCAATGGATTGCACATTGCGTAAGCGGGCTTCTTCGCGGCTGATACTCTCTTTCGCGATTAAACGCTGAAGCATAAATTCCTGCCGGGGCGTATCAATCCGCTCAGGTAACAGGTTATTAATCGTGACATTGTCTTTCGCCACGTCCTGACTGATTGCTTTACATATCGCTGTCAGTGCGGTACGGGCTGAGGTTGATAACCCCATCATATAATGTGGCGATTTCACCATGGCGGAGGTGATGTTCACGATGCGGCCAAAGCCTCTGGCCTGCATGCCGGAAGCCAGCTGCGGATCAGCTGAACGGCGGGAATAAAGTTTGCTTCCATTGCATTGCGTAAGGCATCCTCGTTGCCAGTCAGACAGCGCCCAGGCTGGGCCCGGCATTATTGGTGACCAGAATGTCTACCTGCTGAAGCGAAGAGAGGATTTTTTCCCGTCCTGCCGAGGTCGTCAGATCCGCTGCGATAAAACTGATATCTGTTTCGGGATGATCGAGACGAAGTCGCTGCGCAACACTTTGCAATTTACTTTCATCACGTCCGTTCAAAATGATCTGTACGCCTTCTGCTGCCAGTGCCTGAGCACAGGCTAATCCCACCCCTGCGATGAAGCACAGATAAACGCAATCCTGTTTTGTATGCCTAAATCCATGATTTCTCCGCTTTTTAACCGATATTTTTTGAGAGGCGTAGCAAGATATATTTCTGGTTTGCGCCAGCCGTTACCCTGACTTGCTTAAGATTAGATATATCTGTTGTTACGATATGTCTAGATATTGCTCTTCTCTCAGAATGAAAACTCAGAAGTCGGTCACGGATCGTCAACGCCATAAATTGGGTTTGGCTGATAAAAGTGTTGAACGGTTGTGCGCCGTTATCAGAATCAAAAGGCTGAATAACCTAAAGCGAAATCTATAAGGGGATGTTGAAGCTTTTAACGTTGTGGAAGGGCACGGTAATTAACCTCACGGCCATAGCAGGGGTCTGTTGTAAAATTTTCGAGAAGGGAATGCAGTGTGCAATGAAAAGATCAACGAGACACAAAGAAGAAATTTTTACGTGATTGATAGTTATATTAAATGACGCGTTTTCTTCCCTTAAAATGAACCTCGTTAGTCAGTGAGGTTGCGAGACGTCTGTTAGGCAATTAAGTACAGGCTCTCAGGCGCTTTGATGCAACGAGTTACATCTCTCCCGCCCGCGCTTCCTCACTTTGCATTAAAGCAAAAAATGACTCAAGTTCATGCAGCATCATTGAGGCGGCCACCGACAGCTGACGCTGTGGCGCTACGCAGAGCGATAGCGTAAAGGGTTTCAATATGCTGTCTATCAACGGAATAAATTTCAGTTCTCCGCGTCGATACTCATCAATGATATCCAGCCAGCACATCAGGCTGATGCCTACATTGTCACGCACCAGTGAACGCAGCATATGTATGTTGTTGGTGCGTCCGACTTCATTAAGCGTAATGCCTGAATTATTCACCAGCGCCTCCAGCGGATCGGCCAGCATGAGTGGTGAAGCCGGCACGATAAAGGGCCGGGATTCGCAGTGGCTGAAACGGATGGATTCCAGCTGCGCCAGCGGTGCTGGCTGCTTACCACAATACCTAAACGCAGATCGGAAAAGGACTTCACCAGCAATTCACGTGAACTTTGCGGATTGAGCATAATGCCAAAATCCGCATCACCTGCTATCAAAGCTTTTCCGATGTGAATATTGCTCATGGTGGTAAGCGTAAAGATCCCCGGATACTCTTGTCGGATACGCTGCAAAACCGATGAAAAAAACTGCGGTTGATGGCGTCAATAGTGGCGATGTGCACATGGCCGTGGCGCAAACCACGCAAATCATCCAGTTGTGTGCATACCCGCCCAAACTCACGCTGCCAGTTTTGGCTGAATTCAACAAGATTTCCCCCGCCGCGGTCATACGTAATCTGATGGATGGCGCTCAAACAACGGCATATCCAGTTGCTGCTCGACGCGCAATATCTGTCGATCAATAGACGATGCGGAGACATGCAATACCTCAGATGCCTTGCGCAGTGAGCCCTGGCGAGCCACTTCAGTGAAATAAATGAGAAATCGTGAAAAGGCGAACATAACGGGTGCTCTCTTTTTGCAACGCATCATGCGAATTAAACAGATGGACGCTTACACATAGCCAAAATAATAATCGCAGCCAGGATAAAAACAAGGGTTTGCATGGCGTTGTGGCTGATGACATCCCTGTAAAAGCAGGCAGATTATGAAGCAGACAGAGAACCTGACTGTTACCGTCATCGCGAAACAATCCAACGGATGCAGGCAATATGTTACTGACGCTGGTCAGTGCCAGCGTACAACCGCTGCCGGATTTCACTCCGGGTGCGCATATCGATGTTGTCATTCCCGGCTGTGGCAAAAGGCAATACTCGCTGTGCTTCAGACAGGAAGGATGCTCAGCGTTACAGAAATCTGCGTGCGCCTGGATCAGGACTCAGCGGGTGGATCGCGCTGGTTGCATCAAAATCTTGAGGCGGGTGGATCAACTGCTGATTTCTGCGCCGCGCAATCATTTTCCGCTGCCAGACGCGCCACGTACTTTGCTGTTTGCCGCCGGTATTGGCCTGACGCCGCTGTTAATGATGGCCGAAACGCTGGCGGATCGTCAGGCTGACTTCACCCTGCATCTTTATTTGAAACATTGTGATGAGCTGGCCTTCGCCAGGCGTCTGGAGCAGCTCGGTGACCGCGTTGTGATCCACTACAGTAGCGAAGGAGACAGCCTGCGCCAGCGCGTGCCGACAGATCTCACTCAACCGCATAACAGCGTGCTGGTTTCATGTGGACCGGCCGGTTTCATGGAGCATCTGCATCAGCTGGCGGTAGAGAATGGCTGGAATATCAGCCAACTATACAGTGAGCGTTTCAAGCCAGTATTAGCAGCGCAATCGCTCTCTGGCGGTGCATTTGAAGTAAGATTGCTTCCTCCGGTGCGCGTTACGCCATCGCTGCCAGTCAGACTATCGCTGAAGTGCTGGAAGAGGGCAGGCATCGGTATCGACCTCTCCTGTGAGCAAGGCATGTGCGGCGCCTGCATTACTGGCGTGCTAACGGGCGTGCCGGATCATCGCGATCAAGTGCTGAGTCAAAAGAACGCGCCGCCAACGACTGTATCGTGCTGTGCTGCTCGCGTGCCCATTCTCCTCTGCTGGTGCTGAATCTATGAACGTTTATTCGGGTGCGACAGGTGCACGGTTACCGCGCTGGTTGCCGCCAGATAACTGGCCGTTAAAGGACAACCAGCCACAGCAAGCGACTTTACATTTTCATGCCGAGGGTTTGCAGTTTGAACCCGACAGCGGCAGTTCATACGTTAATTATCTTGCGCTGAATGGCGCGCTGGTACTTTGCTCTGATCGAGCCGCACGCCCATCTGGATAAAACCTTCACTGTACAGCGTAGCCCGGCGCAGCAGGCGGTTTGCTGGCGGCAATTGCTGCTATGCACCAGGACCGTCAGAAAACTGGAACGCTGATGATTTACGCCAGCGTGCCACGCAGGCGCTGCACTGGGCTGTGGAAGGCGGCGTCGGTGTGCTGCGTACTCATATCGACTGGTTTCTGCTGACGCGCCGCTGGCCTGGCAAGTCATCGTAGAGCTGAGTCATCCGCTGTGCGATATCGAACGTGTGGCGCTGGCACCGCTGAATTTTTTCGCTAATGCCACTGATGCGCAACATATTGCGGCGCAGGTGGCGCTAAGTGGTCAGGGTGCGTTGCTGGGGGTTTTCATTCACAGCAGCAACTGGGATGCGCAGGCATTTGAAAACCTGTTACAGGCAGCCAGCCAGTATCAGCTGGATATCGATCTGCATATTGACGAAGAGTTGAATTCCAGCGCACAGGGCATGCGCTGGCTGGCGCGCTATTTGCGGGAATCTCCGTTAAAGGGCAGATCACCTGCAGCCACAGCTGTGCGCTTTCTTTGCAGGATGATGCGCAACAGATCCTTGATGTGCTGGCACAGCAGCGCGTCACGTTGATTGCACTGCCGCTGACCAACTTGCTGTTACAGGACGCAGTGCAGGCCGCACGCCACGTCTGCGAGGATTGACGCTGATAAAGAGGCGCAGGCGCGCGGGATCCCATTGCTGCTCGGGCAGACAACGTGCAGGGACGCATTCTGTCCATTGGTAGCTACGACCCGCTCGATACGCTGTTCAGTGGATTACTGAGTCTGCAACTCGGTGCGGCTTTTGATGAAGCATCTGCTGTGATTTGTCAGCGCAGTGCGTTGCATGCCGGTGCTGTGCAGTTCAGCAACGATTTAGTGGTCTTTCCCGATGCAGATATTACGGGCTGGCCGTTACGCCAGCGGCGTTATCGGCTGAAAAATGGTGTGTGTTATGCCCTGAAGGCAGGAGAACAAACTGATGGCGCTTGATGAGGAGCGGGCAAACCGCTGGCAAAATATGCTGCGTGGCGACGCGCGGGCGACTTTATTTTTCTGTCCGGCATTATTCCGGTGAATCCGCAAACCGCCACCATTGTCCCGGCTACGCTGACATTCCGGAAAGCGCGCAGCAACTGCTTGCCGCACCGGCGAGTTCTCTACTGATATTAAAGAAGGGCCCATTCTGGCGCAAAGCTGGTACGTGCTGGAGAGCATTCGCACCACCATCGAGAGCGCAGGCGGCCAGATGAGCGATGATGTTCAAGCTGGTGCAGTACTTTCGTAATCTCGACCACTTTCCCCATTACAGCCGGGTGCGCAAGCACTTTTCCCCTGATGCGCCGCCGATATCGACCGTCGTACAGGTGAGTGAAATGCTGCCGAGCCAGGATGTGTTAATCGAAGTTGAAGCCACGGCGTGGTTGCCAAAATAACACGAGGAATCAAAATGTTGCATGGATTTACATTCCGGCAAACCGCTTTTTGCCGTATCTGAGCTGGACTGATATTGCCACGCTGGACAATAAAGCCAACACGGTAATTGTGCTGCCAACCGGCGCGATTGAGCAACACGGCCCGCATCTGCCATGCGCAGTGGATAGCGTGATTTCTCAGGCGTGGTCGGGCATGCTCTGGCCCGCTTACCGGCTGAAATTCCGGCCTATGCTATTCCCCTGTTACTTACGGTAAATCGGACGAGCATTTGCACTTTCCCGGCACGCTGACGCTGACTGGTGAAACCCTGCTGCACACCCTTCTGGAGATTGGCGAATCACTCTATCGCGCTGGTTTCCGCAAATTTTAATGGTTAACGGACACGGTGGACAGCCGCAGCCGTTGCAGATGGCTGCGCGTGAACTCCGGCTGCGCCATGGTGACATGATCATCATCATGCAGGACACTTTTAAAAGTGCCGAACTGCGCCGAAAGCTTTATGGATGATAAAGAGCGCCAGATGGCGATGCATGCCGGCCATGCAGAAACCGCGCTGATGATGGCGCTGGCTCCGGATACCGTGCAGATGGATAAAGCTGTCGCCAACTATCCGCCAGCATTCCCCTGCCCGACGCTTCTACTAACAAGCCGTTAGCCGCCTGGGCGTCTTATGACTTTGGTCCAAGCGGTGTTATTGGCAACCCGTTGCCCTCCCACCAGAGCAAGGCGCAGCCATTCTTGACTCTCTGGCCGAAAGCTGGGCGCAAGTCATTACGGAGGTGCATCAGATGACCTGGGTGACGCGTCCTGAACCGGCATGGGGCAAAGGGCGGTGGCAGGGAAAAGTATTAGACCAAAACGACGCAGCATCTTTTGATACAACCGCGCTAACCGGAGATCGGCCGGGAAAAAACATTGAGCATTGTTGCCGCACTTTCGCTGGCGCTATCAGCCCAGAGCATGGCGGCTGAAATTTACTTTATGACCAGCTGGTACGCCCAGGCCGAGCACGGCGGTTTTTATCAGGCGCTGGCGCAGAATCTGTATCGCGATGCCGGTCTCGACGTCACCCTTAAAATGGGCGGCCCGCAGGTACACACCATGCAATTGATGGCGGCTGGCCAGGCAGACTGCATTATCAGTGACAATATGCGCACTGGAATCCTGGCAGCAAGGCGTCGAAGCCGTGCCGGTTGCCACACATTCCAGCACTCGGCGATTGCGTTTCTGACGCATCCGGATGTGAAAAGTCAGGCCGATTTGCAGGAAAAACGTTTCTGCTGGCGGCTGAAGCTTATACCTCGTACTGGCCATGGGCGCAGAACGTGCTTAACCTGAAAAATGCTCGCGTTCGTCCTTATACTTTCAGCATCCAGCCCTTCCTGGCGGACAAAAATCTGGTACAGCAAAGGCTATATCACTTCAGAACCCTTTGCCCGTACAGAAAGCCAATGCTCAGGCCAGCGTTTATCCGATCAGCGACTGGGGCTATCCGCCATATGGCAACAGCATTGTGTGTATGAAATCCACCCGCTTGAAAAGCGTCCGCAGGTGATTGCGGCCTTCGTAAAAGCCTCAATGCAGGGCTGGAAGAACTATCTGGAAGATCCGGCCGCCGGCAATGTGCTCATCAAGAAAGAGAACCCGCAGATGAGCGATGAACAGATCGCTTTCGGCATTGCGCAGATGAAGAAATATCAGATGGTGACCGGTGGCGATGCGCAAACCGCAGGCATTGGCATCATTACCGAACCGCGCCTGAAGCAGACCTGGCAATTGCTGGTGGATAACAAGCTAATCGATCCGGCCAAAGTGCCGTTCGAAGGCAGCTATAACCTTAAATTTATTCAAGATGTTAAGGTTATGCCGGCGAACACCGCCAACCGCATATCATTGATCAGCCACGATACGCAACCCGGTGCCGCTGCCTGCGGCGCCACCGGCGATGAGGTGCTGTCAGCTGAGAAAATCTACCCGAATGGCACGCGCGCCCTGTTGCCAGTCGATCTCACCATCGGACAGGGTGAATTTGTGTCGCTGCTTGGCCCATCAGGGTGCGGCAAAAGCACCCTGCTGAAAATGATTGCCGGGTTGATTGAGGCGAGTGATGGCAAATTAATGCTATTCCGCCGCGATCGTCGCGAAAATCAACGCGATTTGCCGCTGTCCTTCGTTTTTCAGGAGGCGACACTTATGCCGTGGAGTAACGTGCATAAGAATGTACGTTTACCGCTGGATCTCGCTGGCGTACCGCGTGCAGAAGCTGACACGCGCGTGCATGAAATCCCTTGAACTGGTCGGCCTTAAAAGTTTGGTCACGTGCTGCCCCGCGAACTTTCTGGTGGTATGCAGATGCGCGTTTCTATTGCACGTGGGCTGGTAACGAGGCCGAAAGTGCTGTTGATGGATGAGCCGTTTGGTGCGCTGGACGAAATTACCCGCAACAAACTGGACAGCGATTTGCTGGATTTATGGCAGAGCGAAGCTCACCGTCGTGTTTGTCACCCATTCAATTCAGGAAGCGGTGTTTTTGTCGCAACGCGTCATCATGATGGCGGCGCGTCCAGGCCGCGTAGTGGATGACATGCGTATTGAGACTCATATGGCGCGCGATGATGAATTCCGCGTAAGCCAGGCGTTTACTCAATATGCGCAACAGCTTCAACGCGGTCTGTTAGCGGCCAGCCAGGAGAGTAAATGATGAAACCTTTAGCAGCAAATCGTCAATTTCAGCAGTGGCTGTTTCCGGCGCTGGTCGCCATTGTCATGTTATTGCTGTGGCAGTTTTTGGTCACTATCTTCAACGTGCCTGCTTTTCTGGTGCCGTCACCGCTGGTGGTCGCGCAGAGTCTGGCGCAAAACTTTCCTTCGTTGTTTATGTCGTTGCTTTACACCATGAAAATAACCGTGATCTCTTTTGCAGTGGCAATTGTCATTGGTTCCGTTATCGCCTTTCTGCTGGTGCAAAATCGTTTTATTGAAACCGCCCTGTTTCCCTATATCGTTTTTTACAGGTGACACCTATCGTCGCCATCGCGCCGCTGATTATCATCTGGGTGAAAGACACAACGCTGTCACTGGTCGTATGCGCCACGCTGATGGCGGTGTTTCCCATTATTTCCAATACCACGCAAGGTCTGCGCAGCGTATCGCTGGACTGCTGAGCTATTTCCGCCTCAATCATGCTTCACGCACGCAAATCCTGTTGAGGCTGCGTGTTCCTTCGGCATTGCCCTATTTCTTTGGTGCGCTACGCATTTCCAGCGGTTTGTCACTGATAGGCGCGGTGGTAGCGGAATTTGTCGCTGGCACCGGTGGTGCAGATACCGGCCTTGCCTACCAGATTTTGCAGGCTGGCTATCAGTTGAATATTCCACTGATGTTTGCCGCCCTCCTGCTGATTTCACTGGCAGGATTTCTGCTGTTTGCACTGATGTCGTGGCTAACGCGCCGCATGCTGGCTGCCTGGCATGAGAGCGAGCTCAGTCCAACCTGATCTTTTTTAATTACAGGAAAACAACATGTCTGATACTGATCGCCAGTCGGCACTGGCGGCGCTGGTTGCGGCGTTGCCTGAACTCGACTGGATTAAAGAGGCACCGAAGGTGAAACGACTGTCGCGTGATTTTCACTGGTTCAGTCCGGTATTAAAACCGCAGCTGGAAGAGAAATTTGCCGAACTTGCCGTTCGTCCGCGTGACGAACAGGAGCTGAAGTCCATTGTTGCGGCCTGTGCGAGACAGCGTGTTCCGCTTAATTTGCGCGGCGGCGGCACCGGCAATTATGGTCAGTTGATCCCACTTAATGGTGGATTGATGGTGGACATGACCCGACTAAACTCGGTAACCGCTATGGGGCAAGGTTCGGTGCGTGCGCAAGCCGGTATTCGCCTGGGCGATTTAGAAGCACATACACGGCCGTTTGGCTGGGAGCTGCGCTGCATGCCATCCACCTGGAAGCTGGCAACGCTCGGTGGTTTGTTTGGCGGCGGCTTTGGTGGCGTAGGCTCTGTCAATTACGGCCCACTGGCTGCACCGGGCAATGTGTTATCGGTGCGTATGATGACCATGGAAGAAACACCGCGTATTTTAACGCTGCAGGCACCGGATGCGCTGTTGCTGCATCACGCCTATGGCAGCAACGGCATCGTGACAGAGATCGAACTGGCGCTGGCTCCCGTCACGCCTGGATTGAGCGTCTTGATACCTTTACTGATTTTGCTGCGGCAATGGCATTTGCCGATGCGCTGGCACGATCGCCAGGTCTGGTGAAACGTCAGATTGCTGTGTTCGCTGCGCCGGTACTGGACTATTTTACCGATCTGGCGGATGCAAATGTGGTTGGCAAGCACGGCGTCATTTCCGTGGTCGGCAGCGAAAGCGATCCCCTGATACCTTCCCTTCTGGCGCAGCACGCCGGCTGTAATGCGCTCTATTTTGCCGAGGGTGAAAACACCGGGCATTCGCTGATCGAATATTGCTGGAACCACACCACGCTTCAGGCGCTAAAAACCGACAAAACCCTGACTTATTTGCAAACCGCCTATTCGCCAGATGACTACTTTCAGCAGGTGCTGCAAATGGAAGCGCAGTTGTCAGATGAAGTTATGTCGCATATTGAATTCCTGCGTGATACGAACGGCAATCTCACTTGCAGTGGATTACCGCTGGTGCGCTATAGCACGGAAGATCGTTTGAATGACATTATGGATATTTATCGCAGCAATGGAGTAAAAATAAATAACCCGCATGTGATTCATATTGAAGACGGCAAACAAGGCATGGTACGCGCTGATGTGGTTGCCATGAAACGCGCCTGCGATCCTTATAATTTACTCAATCCCGGCAAATTACGCGGCTGGGAAGTGCGTGACACCTTACCGAATGTGCATATTTCGGGCGTGAATTAATTCTTCAGAATTTATTAAGGCAAAAGCTGGCTGCCGGATGATCACGTATCCGGCATGCCGCGCGTTGCTCTCTTAAGACGGGTGTATTTATTCAGGAAATATTTAAAATGAAAACACTGAAAAGTGTGGGGCTGGTTGCGCTGTTTTTTTCTTTGTCTCCGGCTGCGTTGGCAGCAACACAGAGTAACATCAGTTCTTGTCAGTATGATGCAGGGGAGTGGACAACTTTACTGATATTTTTACCTGCGGTACGGTGAGTGGCAGTTTACGTACGCTCTATTACTCCACTCATAATGCCTATTTCTCTAAAGGCTTTAATCAGGATACAGCCAGCTACGGTGGCAGCCTGAAATATGAAACGGCATCTGTATATGGTTTTCGCGCAGGCGTAAGCGCAATTTTCCTGCGCGGTATTGATCATCCTGATGAAGCACATACCATCAGCGATATCGGCGATAATCAAACTAATATTGGAGAAGCATATTTAAGCTGGCAGCGAAATAATTTCAAAATTACTGCGGGCGATCAGCGAATTAATATTCCCTTCGTTGGAGATTATGACTGGCGTATTACGCCGATACTCTTTCGTGGTGTAGATACTCATTATGGTGACAGCGCCAATTATTTGCATGCTACCAAAGTCTGGCGCTATAAACCCTGGGGTGACGATCAGTTCCTGAACACCACGGCGTATACCGATATTGATGAGCGCACGAATGGTATGTGGGCCATCGGCGGTGGGCGCGGTACGCACTGGGACGGTAAAACACTCACCGGACAACTGTGGTATGAAGAGTACGCTGATTATTCCCGCGTTGTGTATGGCGAGAGCCATTTGCAATGGCAGGATGCACTGTTCCGGCCGGATGTCGCGCTGCAATTTATTCGCGGTACCAGTGACGGCAAAGCATTGGCAGGTGAAGTAGATAGTACCTCATATGGTGCCCAACTGGCGCTGAGCTTTACGCCCGCTCTGAACTGGAAGCTGAGCTATGACCATATAGCCGCCAGCGCCAACAGTTGGAACAATGGCTCGCTGGTAGTGCCTTACGCGCACAATTCGTCTTCTGGCCCCTATTTTGCTCAGCCGTTCTTTACCAGTACACAAGATTTGGGCAGCGGTAATGCTTATTCAACCAACCTGAATTACGTAATGAATGAAAACCTGTCGTTAGGTACGCAATATTCGTTCATGGACCTCAAACCCTCAGTGTCATCCGCCAGCATCAATCAGTCTGAATATCTGATCTATTTCACCTGGGCATTTAGCGGCGTGTTAAAAGGTTTGAGCCTGTCTGATTTTGCCGGAGTGCAAACTTCGCCACTGTATGATTCAAGTTTCTGGCAAAATCGTTTGAGTCTGCAATACGATTTTTAAAAGATAAACAGGCGTAAGAAGTCCTTACTATAGGTTGAACTTAAACCGCTTTATTATATCCGTTCGGCCTGTACGGTGGTTTAAATAGTAAGGGATGCGCGATAATGATCATCGTGCATCCCTGATTTGCCAAACGTTGGCTGCTCTGATAAGTGAATCGCCATATTTATGGCTTTTTTAAAAGCGGACAATAAAATTTTAGGGTGCCGCACTGGCATTTCCCCTGTGCTAAAATTCCGGCAATGGAATAACCACAGCGAAGCCATCAGGATGAAGAAAAAAGCACGCCAACGCCGCACGACGCGGTGTTCAAAACCTTTCTTTCGCACCCGGACACCGCGCGGGATTTTATATCGCTGCACCTGCCGCCGGCACTGCTTAAAATCTGTGACCTGACGACGCTGAAGCTGGAATCCGGCAGCTTTGTTGAGGATGATTTGCGGCCCTACTACAGCGACGTGCTTTATTCGCTGAAGACCGGCCGGGGCGACGGCTATGTGCACGTTCTGATTGAACATCAGAGCTCGCCGGACAGGCTGATGGCGTTCCGGCTGATGCGCTATGCAGTGGCCGCCATGCAGCGTCACCTGGATGCGGGACATAAAACTCTGCCGTTAGTAATACCGATACTGTTCTACCAGGGGAAACGTAGTCCGTATCCGCACACGATGAACTGGCTGCAGCTGTTCAGCGAACCTGAGCGGGCAGAGGAACTCTACAGCGGTTATTTTCCGCTGGTTGACGTCACCGTCATCCCGGATGAAGAGATCATGAATCACCGCAGCATGGCAGCCCTGACGCTGCTGCAAAAACATATCCGCCAGCGCGACCTGAACGAATTTCTCGACCAGCTGGTCACGCTGATGCTGACCGAATTTATGACCGGACAGCAGGTGCTGGCGCTGGTAAACTACATGATTCAGGCGGGTGAAACGCCGGATGCGGAAGCCATTATTCGTGAACTGGCACAGCGTGTGCCGCAGCATGAGGACAAACTGATGACTATTGCACAACAGCTTGAGCAGAAAGGTCTGGAAAAAGGTCTCGAAAAAGGCCGGCAGGAAGGCCGACAGGAAGGCATGCTGCTGGGCGTTCGTGAAGCCAGTCTGCAAATAGCCCGCAATTTGCTGGATAACGGTATGGACAGAATGTCAGTCATGCAGATGACCGGTCTGTCTGAAGACGATTTAAAGCAAATACACCACTGAGATCCGACAACATATCTGCTCAGTTCGGCGCAGGTAATACATACCGGCCGAGTGACCAGACTTATCCACAGAAAAAGTGGAAAGCCTGTGTGCAAACAGGTACAGATGCCTGTAAATAATGACTGATTATTCCTGCTTCCCGAATACGGCTTTATCTCTGGCTGGCAAGCGGCCACAGCTTTGATACCGTTTCCGGCAACAGCTGAGGTAACAGACAATTCAGTTATGTATCGGCGGCAACGAGTTCTGTCTCTGATTCGTAGCGGTTTTTTTAATAAAGATATTTATTCGAAACTGCCGCAAAGGGGTGTGTTTTGTGCAAACCCTGTCTGGCATCGCAAAGATTTACTTTCTCCGGGTACCGGCGGGCTGAGCCAGGCGCAAGCGAAGCATCAAAAATTCAACTTGTCAGCTGCCCTGCGCAAACGCTCATCACCCCGGCGGTCGTACTTCTGCGTGGTGGTAACGCTTGCGTGGCCCATCGCATCGCGGACGGTTATCAGGTCTTCCCCGTTATCCAGCATCATGGAAGCGAACGTGCGGCGTAAATCGTGCGGGGCGCATTCATCGATCCCACTTTGCGTACGCCGCTCACTGAGAATGTGATAAACCGCCTGCGGCGTCATGCGTTCGTAAGTGACACTGTCACCTGCGCGTATACGGGTAAACAGCGGCCCGTCCTGCTCGCCGCGAATCGTCGCCGTCCAGATATGGATGCGCCGCCAGACCGACTCCGGCATAAAGGCCAGTCGTTCTTTGTTCCCTTTTCCGCGTACCAGCAGCGCCTGCTCCTGAAGCAGAATGCTGGCGTAGTCGAGGTCAGTCACTTCTGAACGGCGCAGGCCGCAGCCGAGCATGACCGCCAGCATGGCCGCATCACGCGGGCCTCTGCAGGCGGAGTCTTCTTCACAGCAGCGGAACAGCGCATGAATTTCGCCGACGGCCAGCGCACGGCCGCGGGCCAGCCGGCTTCCCCTTACTGCGCGTACCGCCTGAATTCGCTGATAACTTTCCGTATCCATCAGCTTCATCATCCATGCCTCGCGGGCGGTGCCTTTCAGCGCAGAGAGATAGGTATTGATGGTCGCAGGCGCCCGGCCGCTGGCCGAGAGCATTTCCAGCAGCCCGCGGATGTGGTGGCGACGCAGGCTGCCCCAGGCGCAACTCTGCAGGGCGCTGAAGCCGAGCATTTTTGCCACGATATTGAGAAAAGAGCTCATCGTCTTTCTGCTGGCGGCGGATGACAGTCCGATAAGGTAAGACTGCGCCGGGTTCAGCGGCTGGCTGTTATTAATCGCGGCCAGCGCCGACGTATCCTGCCCTTCAAAAGAAGAAAGCTGTAGCCTGTGCGGCAAAAAATGGTCATCAGCCGGGTCAGTCATGTGGTTCCTTGTCGCCGTAAGTGAAGCCGCCGTGCCGGCGCGCTGTGCTGAAATCTGGCGGGATTATCCCCTGACGATGCACTTTGCGTAAAGCTACTTTTTCAAATAGATATTTTAATAAGTAAAAAGCAACGTAGAGTGTTTAACTATCTTGTGCTTTATAAGCCAGACTGCAATCTCTATGAAGGCGTTACTACATGAAGTCCGCATGATTTCACTGGGATAAGGCGTTAAGGTTTACTTATGGTTGTCTGTTCTTCGTTTAAATTACATCTAACACATGTAAAAACAAGTTAGTCAGACTTTCATCGTCAACTATTCTTCAGTATATAATGAGCAACCATAAGAAATATGGAATGAAAGGAAGCGATTAACGTAAATTGAAATTTTTAATATAAATAACGGTTGTTTGCAGGAATATTTTATAAAATGGTTTGTCGTAGTAGGCTATTAAGCAGTTTATAATATTCTCTTGATGAAAATATAACCTTCTAAGAAGGCTTGGGCATTTTTTCGTTGTGTAAAGATCGATATAAAAGGGAGTTAACCTGACTAGAAATATGTTCATTAAACTAACTGGGTAATTTCAAAGACATGTAAAGATGGCTCGTCATCCAGTCTTCAGTCACTATACGCAATGTTAAACGCTGCTGCCTCAAATTTCTGATTGTTGCAGAGCGACTAGTTATGAGATAACGGTTGTTACGAATGGTTTAGAAATGACTGAGACTTAATTTCCTCGCTAAACCCGTCACAGTTCAGTTGTATAAAGCTTGTAATCTACAGAAGATGTTATAAGGTTTCATGTTAGGATTGTTACTGCTTCTTGGCAGGCAAAACCTGGCTTCCGCCTCGCGGAGGGCCGGGTTTTTTTCATTTCAGGGGCTTCTATGAAAATCATCAAAATCTTAAACAATAACGTTGCCGTTGTACTGAATGATTCAGGCAAAGAAGAAGTCATCATGGGCAAGGGATTTGCTTTCAGAAACGTACAGGTGATGAGATTGATCCTTCCTGCACTGAAAAATCATACTCTATACGCACTCAAGGGATTGTAGCGCAACTAAGCGATATGGTTTCCATTATCCCTGAAGAAGTTGTGACCACTTGCGTACTGATTATAGAACGAGCACGTAAAACGCTGGGCTGTAGCCTCCAGGATACTTTAATAATAGCTCTTAGCGATCATTGTCACTTTGCGATTGAACGCAGCCGGCAGGGCATCCCGCTGAAAAACAATCTTAAGTGGGAAATCAAAATGCTTTATCCAAGAGAATACGCCCCGGGATTAGTGGCATTGGATCTTATTAACAGCCGATTAGGGGTCAAACTTACTGACGATGAGGCTGGCTTTATAGCTTTTCATTTTGTAAATGCTCAATTAAACAGTGGTATGCCTGAAGTCGGGCACGTTTCACAGTTTATGCAAGAAGTACTAAACATCGTAAAATATACCCTCCGCATAGATTACGACACCGAGTCATTAAGCTATAACCGGTTTGTAAGTCACCTTAAATTTTTTGCACAGCGTATGCTAGGTAAAAAAGGGATACAGAATGATGATAACTCCTTGCATGATGCAGTTATGCAAAAGTATCCTAATGCCTACCAGTGTGCACAAAAAATTAGTTTACATGTTCAGAGCCGTTACGGCTATGATTTGGCTAATGAAGAGAGAATGTTTCTCACTATCCATATAGAACGAGTAAGGCGCGATTTTGCTGGAACTCCTGTTCATGTCGACGATGTATGAAATCAATCGGCGTTAGGGTGACAAAGACGCGGACCTGAAAAGATCCGCGCGTATATATCAGAATCTGACTACGGTTTTGAGCCCAATAACCCATGCATCCTGTGTTTCACTTAATCCGCCCGGACGATGCCAGTATTGCAGACCAGGCTGCAAATCAAGCCATTCAATGGGCTTGAAACGATAATATAATTCTGCGTTCACCGAATGACCCGGTACTGGGCTATAAAGAGCATTACCATAATCGCTGACTCCTGCAATTTCGTTACGCATCTCTTGATTACGGGCATAGTGATTACTCATGTCAATGTAAGAAACACCAAATCCAATCCAGTCTTCCGGACGCACATCGAACATGCCACGATATCTTGCTGAAGCCGTAGTTACAATGTTATAAGGATTAGTGCGTTGGTCTGAATAACTCATACTCCATGAAATACTTAATCCTCTGTTTGAATTATCCAGATGGCGCGTTATTTGCTGGTTCATCCCTGCCCATAAAAACCAGGTCCGATTGTAGCTTTTATATCCTTGAGGATCATTTAAGCCACTTTCTTGGGATTTGCCGCTGGAGAGATCAAACTGGTGAGCATTGGTGAACAAAACACCAACGTTATAAACCCCAGGAAGATTATTGACAAAGGTTTTGGCCTCTAATTCAACAGGAAGCAGGAAACCTTTACTGCCTTTTGTTGACCAGCTCCAGGCATGACTGCGTGAACTAGCATCAGGATTTTGTTCCATTATTCCTGTTTTCAGAGTAAGTTCATCCGTCAGTTTATAAGCAAAAGAAGTTCCCCAAGTATGAACGTTCCAGTTACTCCATAATAGTGAATTAGCCGACTGCCCACCACATTGAGAGAGCAGTTGGAAATCACAGGGAATTGACTGATCGAAAGTTTGTACTTTGTTCATTAGGCCGACCCGCCACAGTAGTCGCTGGTCATTGAAAGTCCGGCTAAACGTCAGCCATCCTAGGCGCGTTATCGACTGACCACCCCAACTTTCCTGAGAAAGATCATTAAACTGCACGCGCGGATCCTGAAGCCTTTTAGTTGTCAGCAAATCATTATGGTTGCGATTGACGATATTTCCTTCAATTGTGGCATCCGGAATGCCCGTAAATCGTTGCAAATCCTGAGTAAACGTTAGCGAGACTTGATCAATATATGCAGTATGTGAGTCGTGGTCATAACCGCCTCCAGCGTTGTTTGCCATTTGGCTTAAATAATTCAGATCGAAGTTAAATCCGTTACTATTTAATACAGGGCGAATACCCATCATATCGCCCAATAGTCCTTTTGAGGTGACTCAAAGCCCAGCACTGTACCATTCCACTGTAGCTCCTGAGCCTGAGTGTTACAGGACATTGTTAATATGCTAATACAAACTATTAGATATAAAAGAAACTTTTTATTCATTATTTCTTTCTCTTTATTTCAGGTAGGGTGTAACTCAGCCCGAATTAACGGGCTGTTTTATAGGGCAATAAAAGATTTGTATTTATGGATGTCTGAAAAAATTATTTCAAAGACTCTCCGTGACTACGAATAACATCCTGGTACCAGTAAAAGCTCTTTTTTCTGGTACGCGCGAGAGTGCCGTTACCATTGTTGTCTCGGTCGACGTAAATAAATCCATAGCGTTTGGAGATATCAGCCAGGGAGGCGCTGACCATATCTATAGGCCCCCAGCTGGTATAGCCCATTATTTCAACACCGTCTCTGATAGCTTCATATACCTGAATAAGATGGTCATTAAGATACTGAATACGGTAAACGTCATTGATATTGCCGCTCTCGTCGACAACATCTTTTGCCCCCAGTCCATTCTCTACGATGAATAAAGGTTTCTGATATCGGTCATAGAGCATATTGAGCAGGATTCGCATGCCCACTGGATCAATTTGCCAACCCCATTCTGACGCTGTTAAATGAGGGTTTTTAACCATTGAAAGAATGTTACCGCGTGCCTTTTCATTAAGTTCTTCATCAGAGGTCACACAGCCGGTCATATAATAGCTGAAGGAAATAAAATCTACGGTGTGTTTAAGGTCCTGTTTATCTTCTTCGGAAACATCAAGTACTACGTTACGCTCTTCAAAAAAACGTTCCATATATGATGGATAATAGCCACGAGACTGCACGTCACCAAAGAACAGCCATTCTTGTTTCTGGCGCTCGGTTTCCAGCACATCTTCTGGCCGGCAGGTCAAGGGATACATCAGCCCGCCGAGTAGCATATTCCCTATCTGCGCATCAGGAATAATTTCATGACATGCTTTAACCGCACGGGCGCTTGCAACCAGTTGGTGATGGATCGCCTGATAAATTGCCTGCTTACTGCTGTCCTCTGGGAGGCCAACCCCGGTGAAAGGAGCATGAAGTGACATATTAATTTCATTAAATGTCAGCCATAATTTCACTTTGTCTTTATAGCGGGTAAACACGGTTTTGGCATATCGTTCGAAAAATGCAATTAGTCGACGATCTGACCATCCATTATAATTCTCAACCAGTGAAAAGGGCATTTCATAGTGTGATAAAGTCACCATTGGCCGGATGTTATAGCGAGCCATTTCATCAAAAACGCGATCATAAAATGCCAGTCCTGCCTCGTTCGGTTCTTTGTCATCTCCGTTTGGGAAAATTCGCGTCCATGCAATCGAAATGCGCAGTACAGTGAATCCAAGTTCAGCAAAGAGTGCAATGTCTTCGGCATAGCGATGATAAAAATCAATCGCTATATCTTTAATGTTAAAATCTCCCACTGTACGCGGTGTCACTTCGCCGAAGATCCCTTTTGGCTGCATATCTGAAGTTGAAACACCTTTGCCATCTTCTAGCCATGCACCTTCAATTTGGTTAGCAGCGGTAGCACCGCCCCATAAAAAATTCTCTGGAAAACGAGTGTTCATTTTTTTCCTTTTACCTTGACATTTATTTGATAACGGTTAGTAACTTGCCACACTCAGAAACTGTTTGATTTGCCTGAACGATAACATCAGCCATTTCATCACTATTGGTTACGAGCACTGGGGTTGTAAGGTCGAATCCAGCAGCCTGAATAGCGGGAATATCGAATTCAAGCAGCAATTCACCCTCTTTAATTGGCTGGTCAGTTTTTACATGTGCAGTAAAATGAAGACCATCTAGTTTTACTGTGTCAATGCCTACATGGATTAGAATTTCAGTGCCGTTTTCAGCAGTTATCCCAATAGCGTGATTAGTTCGGAAAAGAGAGGAGACGACCCCTTTAACTGGCGACACGACCTGACCTCTTGTCGGCACTATGCCCACACCCTTGCCCAGGAGGCCACTTGCGAATGTCGGATCTTTGATATCCTCCAACCCGACTATAGTGCCTGTCATTGGACTCATAACCTGTAACTTTGAGAGACCCGAAAATGATTCAACCTCACTGGCTGTATCCGTTTTAGAGATGAGACTTTGGGCTGGTTCAGTAGTTGTCCGAGCTGGTAATCCAAACAGCCAGGTCACCAATGTTGAAAATACCAATGCAATTGCAGCCCCGCAAAAGCTGCGGTTACTGAAGTGTCAGGACCTGTTAGCGGAATAACCTGGAAGAACGTAAATACGCTGGCGAAACCGAAAGAATAGGCAGTGGTTTGCCAGAACCCAAGCACGGCCGCGCCAAGAGCACCGCCAATACAGCCGATGATAAAAGGTCGACGGTGAGGTAATGTTACGCCGTAAACCGCTGGTTCGGTTATACCAAAGAGACTGGCTGTGAAGGCCGAACCTGAAAGCGCCTTAAGCTTTGTATCTCTTGACTTAAGGAATACGCCAAGCGTAGCGCCTGCCTGCCCCATGACTGCCGGCACTAATAAAGGCATCAGTGTGTCATGACCAAAATTTGCGAAATTGTTGATCATGACGGGTACCAGTCCCCAGTGAAGACCAAATATTACGCATACCTGCCAAAATGCACCCACAATGGCTCCGGCAATCATTGGGCTCATACCATATAGGCTAAGATAGCCTTCTGCGATAATTTTACTCATCCAAATTGAAGCTGGTCCGATGGCGAGAAAGGTCAACGGCGCAGTAATGACCAGACTTACGAAGGCTACGGAAAATGACCGAATGGCCGCTGGTATGAGCGGTTGACTATAACGCTCAATCAGGCTTGCAACCCATGCGGCAAATACAATGGGAATTACCGATGAGCTGTAATTCATTAATTCTAACGGCAGCCCAAGAAAACTCATTGATGTAGCTTCATCGGGCACTTTCAAAGCATTAGTAATAATTGGATGTACCAGCGCTGCGGCAATCGCCATGCTGACGGCCGGGTTCCCACCGAACTTTTTGGCTGCACTGAAGCCAAGAATAATTGGGAGAAAATAAAACAGTCCATCACTGGTGGCGTAAAATATTTTGTACGTACCATGACTTTGGTCGAGAAGGCCACAAACTACCGCGAGCGCCAGTAATCCCTTTAGCAGCCCTGTTGCGATGAGCGCACTAATTACCGGTGTGAATATTGCCGAAATGAGGTCAATAAACTTTGCAAACAAATTTTCTTTTTTACCCGAGGCATTTGAATCGATGTGTGAAGAGTGCTCGCGATTGGGTACCGCAATCAGTTTGTAGATTTCAGCAACCTGTCCACCTACAACAACCTGATACTGGCCGCCACTTTCAACAACCATAATCACACCGGGATTAGATTTCAGCTCTTCTGTATGGGTTTTTGAACTATCTTTGAGCTTAAAGCGAAGGCGCGTGGCACAATGCATAACACTCAGAATATTTTTTTCCCCTCCGACACACCTGATAATATCGTCAGCAAGCGATTGATATTTCATTATAAAACTCCCATATGATGCATCTTTTAAGGTGAACGCTGAATTTAGGCCAAAAAAAACCTAAACCACACCCGTCGGCATTGAAAACGGGTGTGGTTTAGGTTTTGCCTGCACTGCAGTAACAATCCTGAACGGCGTTAACTATTCATACTCTGACTTCTGGTTACAAGTAGTTTCATAACTTAATTGCTTTTATGTGAACCTGATCATATCTGACACCAGCATACTGATAGTTAAAAGACATAGGCATCCGATCCTTTGTCTTTCTATTGACAATTTTACTGGCTACATATCATGGCGCTTTTATTCTAAAGACTCTTCGTTCAGTTGGTCCATGTCAGAAATCGGCTAACGCCGGAACGGCTTACGTGTTACCTGTTTTAATGGCTTTCCCGTCTGGGAGCCTTGAACACAGCTTTAAATGTATTGAAAATGCTTATCTTTAAAGGAATATTTATTTAATTTTCAATGTTAATGTTGAAACGATAAAGAAATAAAACATTATTCTCAATCCTGACAACATTATCATCCCTCAGACTTCATCTTCGAGACTTTAAGTAGAATATTATGCGTTTAAGTCACTAACTGATGACCAGCGTTTTTATGCCAGCATTGCTTCAATTTCTGCCTTGCATTGCATTAGCGAACCGAGCAAGTGATCAAATTTCTCATCAAACCGGAGTGCAGGTACCGCAATGGAAATGGCGTAATGCTCGCTAAGGCTGGCATCAATATAGACTCAACTCCACAAACGCCACGCGCATGTTCTTCTCTATCAATAGCATAGTGCCGGGTACGAATTTCGCGAACGTCTTCGAGCACAGATGAAAGTGTTCGCAGAGTGTTATCAGTGCGGACATCAGGATGGTTGCCCAAGAGAGCTTTAATTTTTTCATCTGTCAGCATTGCCAGCATCGCCTTACCGTGAGCTGTGCAGTGACAGGGATAAGCAGTGCCGATTGGAGAGACGACGCGCAATTCTTGGTCAGACACAAACTGGTTGACTGATACCGCATAATTTCCTCGATATACACATAAATCAACGGTTTCTCGCGTGCGGCGACCGAGCGTTTCCATAGCGGGTCGGGAAAGTGTTATGACATCGGTATGTGCTGAAGCGGCAAGACGCGCAAGAGCGGGACCAAGCTGAACTCCTTCCAGACCAGAAATCAAAAGCTGCTGAGTTTCAAGCGAACTGACCAGACGATGCACTGTGGTTCGCGGTAAGCCTGTTTCTCGGGACAGTTGTGAGATTGTCATCCCTTTAGGCTGTGTTTCGAGGGCACGAAGAATAGTAGCCGCCCTGGCAATTACCTGAGATCCGTTATTATCTGCTTCGTTACTCATATCAAAATTCCAGGCTTACAAAGGAGTATCAGCATATCACTTTTATCCACATAGTGGATATGTTGAACAAGCATTCTAGTATGCTTTTTACCTATCTCCCGACTTTTATTTAACTACAAGTCGCTAAATACGGCGTTTCCCTGACAATAGGTTTACAGTCGAAAATTTGACATATACTCGGTAAGACTTGAGAATGTCATCCGTATATTGGTCATGTGTTCTAATTATTGGACGGTTGCTGGAGAGAAAATATGCAAGATTTAAAAAAGCCTGGGGCATTTACGCTTCTTGCTGTTGCCTGCCTCACTATTATGGTGGGATGCGTCATCGTTCCCGGATTGACTGAAGTCGCTGATAACCTGGGTACCCCATCGGCTGCAAGCTGGCTTGTAACCGTACCCTCCTTAGGAGTAGTCATTTTCGGGCCGCTAGCGGGACGCTTCATTGACAAGGCGGGCGCATACAGGGCTTTAAGCTGGGGGCTCTTCATGTATGGGCTGCTTGGAAGCGGAGGGGTATTTTTGAATGGACTGGTGCCCGTTATGCTTGACAGATTGCTGCTTGGCGGTGCCACGGCAGTCGTCATGTCAGCAGGCACAACCCTAATATCAACCTTTTACAGTGGTCATGCTCGTCTGAAAATGATTGCTTCGCAAGGAATGTCCATTGAACTGGGGGAGTGATTTTCTTGTTTATAGGTGGGCTGCTTGCAACACTTGGCTGGGGCTGGCCTTTTATACTTTATCTGGTAGCCTGGCTTCTTCTGGCAATGCAGATTTTATTTATACCTGAGCCTTCGGCAGAACATAGTAAACCAGCAAGCGTTCAAGGCGAAAATATAGCGATAGAAGGTGCTGGTAAGCTTAAAATTGTGTATTTTGCAGCTGCTTTTTCAATGATATGTTTTTTTACTGGCGTTATCATTATTCCGCAGCATTTTCATAAAATGAGTATTGGAGCAGCTGAAACCGGTTATTTTCTGTCTTTTATCTCATTAGTCGCAGTGTTCGCCGCAAGCGCTCATGCCTCGAATTGTTGCACGCATAGGTGAATACAGTACGCTTTATGCAGCTTTCATTTGCTACACCTGCGCCCACCTTCTCTTTTCTGCAGCCTCTGGCATCCCCTTTTGTTACAGGTGGGGTACTGATGGGATGCGGTTTCGGGCTCTCTGTTCCGCTGGTTAACCATATGACCGTGGAGCAAAGCCATGCTCAAGTACGAGGCCGAAACCTTGCTTACCTTTCAATGGCTATCTTTTCAGGCCAATTTATGTCTTCATTCATGGAATTTATTCCCGGGAGTTCCTCAGTAGTATTTATAGGCGCAGGCCTGATAGGGATTATTGTGATCATTGCACTAATGTTTTTTCGCCGTAAGCACCGCGGCGCAATAGTCTGAAAGAAATTTTAGTGCTAAAAACTGAAAGGAGAGGAGGATTTTATAGTACTTACTCTTCCTTCAGTAAAGTAAAGGTAAAATGGATACCACTTCCTTTGTTATGTATCGCACTCCCTGTTTAACAGGTCGCTAATTACTCCATATAGCTGCATGTAGTTGGATTTTTGGGGAGCCGGGATTGAACAAAAGGAAATAAATGAAATGCCCACGAGCCTTTTTAACGTATGTCATCAGTAACGACCAGGTCGCGTCGATGCCGCTCTAGCTATGGCTACTCGAGCAATTTGTAAAGTGGGTCATTTTGAACAATCGGAAAACTATGATGCGCTATATCCGGCATGTCGATGTACATGCCGGTGACGGATGACATTATATCGGGAAGCTATTCTCTGCGCCTTTACCAGTAATTGGGTGGCTCAACCGTTGCCGCATTTTCCCCGTAATATAGAGAAGGCAGTAAGCGGGACAGTGAAGTAAATTCACAATGTGCGTGCTGCATGAGACCTAGCCCAATTTCATCTGCAACTGGATTTGCGTCCGTGTTCGTTGTTTCTCCCAGAATAAAGCGTGACCGGAGTACACATCCCCAACCGGTATCACGTATTAGATGGATCATTCTTCCGTCTATCGGATCGCCTTTTCCGTCAAGAGTGATGCTTTGCCCAAAACCAATGCAGCCACATACGGCTGTAGATATCCATCGCTGCTCCCTGGCATACATCAGACGCTCAGTGCTGAAAAAATCTTCAGCGGCATGAAAGCGGATTTTTGCTGGTATCGGAGCTATTTTCGTTCCCAACCCTTCCTCAGCGTAAATCGTCGCGCCAATGTAATTCTGGCCTTTCTTCCAGTGGCTGTCCCAGCCGTAATGTGCTTTATGCTCACTCGGATGCCACCACTTCAAATGCTCGGTTGTGCTGAAAAATTTAAACCACCAGTCAAACATATCACCAGTGCATCCTGTCATGTCTGTTCTGGCTGCCACGACCAGACGACCATCTTTCAAACGTGAAATACCCATTTCAAGCGGTAAGGGGGCCGGATTGAGTAGATCATCTATGGAAGGCAGATCCCAGTTTTGGTGTGTATCTTTCATGACGAATAACTCCAGATAAGCCATTATTAATCAAATCGCCGTTCAAGCCTGATGCTTGCGGGGAATTGCAGTAAACAGGTGTTGAATAAAGGGTGCGATGGTTTCTGTCTGGTCGAGATTGTCGGTGAGCAGGTGGAACCAGCTGAAACCGAAGGTGATTACCAGCATCAGCTCAATATCGGTATCGGCTGGCAACTCCTGTCTCCTGACGGCGGTCGCCAGAATTTGTCTGGGTAGAGCAAATCGGCGTGCCATAAACTGATCACGCAACAGTTCCATGTTTTCTTTTACGTTCTGTGATTCAGCAATAAAACTCCGAAACGCGACCCCGCAGGAGGTGTTATGCCACAACTCCCAGAGCGTGCTGAGCATTAGAGAAAATCGCTGACTGACCTCCAAATCCTCTGGAATGTGAATCGCACATGCGCTCTCAACCTCATAGACCTCTGCAATAAGCTGTGCCTTATTGGCCCACCACCGGTAAATGGTTGGCTTACTTGCTCCAGCCAGTCTGGCCACACCATCGATTGAAAAGCCGACATAGCCTTTTTCCGAAAGTAATGTTTTTGCTGCATCGATAATTGCCTGATGCGATGCCTCACTACGTACTGCTCCCGCTGAACGGCGAGATTTCGGGTTTTCATCACTCATAAATAATTCACGCTACTGGTTTTACACAGAATCAGGTCTGGCTTATTAATAAATGAAACGATACGGTTAGTATTGTTTTACTATAAATCATAATCCACAGAGATACCAGCCTAAGGAACATAAGCTGGCTCGCCGAACGCATTACCTGCGTACGCTCATTTCATCTTTTTTAAATGAAATAACAGTATGCAATTTAAACCAGGCATTACAAGCTATGGCACCAGCATTCCTCTCTGCCGATTGAATGTAGAGGACGTGGTCAGTGTCTGGAAGAACACTGAACTTTCCATCATTGGGTGTAAAATCACGTACCGTTTTACAATCAGATGAAAATACAATCACTCTGAGCACAGACGCCAGTCGACATGCGATGCGTCGGGCTGGTACAGATAAACTGGATGCAATCTATCTCGGTACCTGGACGAATCCTTATGATTCCCGCAGTTCTGCAGCAATCGTTCTGGAAATTCCTGGCACTGGACAACAGGCTTATTGTGCGGACATCCAGTTTTCCGGCAAGTCAGGAACGTCAGCTATGCAGCTGAGTTTTGCCATGGTGAAAGCCGGTATGGCTCAGCACTCTTTGGCTATAGGCGCTGATACTATCAGCCGTCACACCGCGCCAGGTGACCTTACAGAGGCGTATACGGGTGCCGGCGCAGTAGTAGTGCTGTTTGACACAGACAAAGTGATAGCTGAAGTAGATGAAACGTTTTCTGCTGCGGAAGATCCGGCCGCAAGGAAACTGCTATATCCGCTCTGGCATGAGCCTCGGATCCGATAAAAACAATCCTGGCATCCATCGGCATCTAGAGCTGGCTTTTAAAGGCATGCTTGAAAAAAACAGGGCTAACAGCTGCTGACTTTCACCACGTCATTTTACAACAACCGACTATTGCCACACTACGTTCAACGTCTCACAGACTGGGCCTGAATAAGGCACAATTAGCTTATTCCCGTTACGCATCCACTACGGGTGACATCGGAGCTGCAAGCCCGTTGCTGGGGCTGGCCAGAGTGCTGAATAATGCAAAACCCGATGAGCGTATTTTAATCGTTTCATATGGCTTCGGAGCAGGTAGCGATGCTATCGCGTTAACAGTGACCGAAGAAATTCTGATCTACCCCGACATCAGCACAGCGATGAACAGCAGCTGTCTACTATCCAATTTGTGGATTACGGCACCGCTGCAAATATGAGTTCAAATTCCTGCGCCCTGATTACGCCCTTACCGCTTACCTGTAAAAAAGGTTTTGCCATGACAGCTTCACGCCGCGTTGCGATAGTTGCTGCTGATCACACCCCTGCCCGGGGACCCGTCACCTGACGAAAACATTTAAAGAACCGGTTGTTAAGTCCGCCTACCGCGCCATTGCCCAGATCGACATCGAGCCTCGTGAAATTCAGGAGATAGCATTTGGCTATCATGGAGAAGGTATTTCAGAATACGGCGGACTCAGCCCAACTCTTTCAGATACCCTGGGGCTGAGCCCGGTACCTTGCCTTATTACTGCGTCGAACTGTACCAGCAGTTCTGTTTCCTTCCAGACCGGCTGTCACATGATTGAATCAGGCCATTTTGACATCGTTCTGGTGGGGGATTTGAAAAAATGACCGACCACCTTAACTATGCGGAATATATTGGCTCCAGCACTGAGTGTGAATACGGCTATTTTTTGGTATTTCTCATACGGGTGCCTTTGAGCTCAGCACCAATGAGTATTTCCGACTAATTAATTTTTTTGATTTTAGAATGCTATCACCCTCATATTTTCTTAAATTGTGAATATGAGACTATTTTTATCCACTTTAGCATGGATCCTATAATAGCTAATCCCGTTAAAACATTGATCATGGTTGCTTGCCTAACCTCATATAATCAGCCTTGTATAAAGCCAAAAGGCATGCCTGTACCTTAATGTGAATCTTGTCAGACAAAACTCAGCCATAAAATGACAACGCTACGCAAATTATGCTGGGCTGGGATCCCTGCTGTCTCTTCAGAATTCACGTAGCGCGATCAGTTATGACAGAGTTCATTCATGAGCAGGGTGAGTGGACATGGCACGAATCTGTTCTTTCGCATGGTCTCTCTGAACTGACGTCTAAATCCCAGCTGGAACCGACCTTAACATTTCCTGAGCCTGTCGTACTTCAGTAGCCGGGTAGTCTGCTCTGTAGTGGCTTAAAAATTTGACAACGTAACAAATACTTCTGGGTAGGGAATGTTATGCAGAAGAAGGACTTTCGCGCCGAAAGTTATTCTGAAGAAAAGATTTTGAGCCAGTGCGGTCTACAATAATGACTTTTTGAAAGTGGCTGAATATCACATCATTTTATCAAGCCAGTTATCAAGCCAGCGCAAACGCTTTTCAGCGGCACGCCTTTTGTATATTGTCAGGGTTCGTCAATAATCCTGAAAAGCTACGCTATGTATTCTGCCCTGTCATCACTACGCACGTTGAGTGTATTCAATCTGCTGCGGGCGTTTACGCCGTTTCAGACTGACGTGCTGAAAACGCTGGCGCTGGCAGCTATGCTGGCCGATCACGTCAATACAGTACTTCTGCACGGCAGTCATTCATTGCTCTATGCTGCCGGGCGAATGGCTTTCCCGCTTTTCACTCTGGTCTGGGCCGCTAATCTTCCGGCAGCGGGCACTAAGCTGCAGCGGCAGGCGATGCGTTTATGGCTGTGGGCTTTTATCACCCAACCGGTGTTCTGGCTCGCATTTATGGGCAGCGGTCAGTCGTGGCTGGCGCTGAATATTCTGTTCCTGTTTGCTGGATGCACGCAGCTTTTATCCTGGCAAGCCCGTTATGGCACAAATGGCATTATGGCGGGTATTGCTCTGCTCCTTTTGCTTGCCTGGCCTCTGACGCCCTCGGGCTGTGGTCTCAACAGTATGCTTTTTGCTTTGATGTGTGTGGCTGGATTTCGCTTCGCACCGCTTTCTGACAGCCTGCTTTTCATGGCCGCTCTGCTGCTGGCGCTGGTGGCTCAGCAGATTTACAGCACACCTTCATCAATGACTGATATCAGTATCATCAATGTCGGTCTGGCGGCGCTGCTGTTTTTACCGGTTGCGATCGGTTTTGTCTCGGCAGTTCCGAGAGTGCTGTTCCGGCGCGTCTGGCCAAGTCGCTTTTTTATCATGCAGACGTCGGTCATTTATTGTTAATCGGCGTGCTGGCACTGCATCACTAACACTGCGTCAACCCTTTTATCCCTCCGCTAGATCCACGCCAGGCCAATACGCTCCTCAGATAGCATTGAAAAGGTTATAAAATTTTTAGAGCAGAGCTAAAAATGGTATATTTGCCGCTTACAGTGAATCTTTGCTGTATGTAGGTTCAGTATATTTGAGGAAGTTTTTAATGAGTAAAAACCTGAGCGAACTGAATAACGTTCGTACCTTACGTGCTCAGGCGCGCAATACGACACTAAGTATTTTGGAAGAGATGTTAGAAAAGCTGAGCATCGTGGTCAGTGAGCAGCGTGAAGCGTTACAGGCGACTGAAGCTGAAGCGCGAAAAAAAGCTGAAAAACTCGCCCTGTATCGTGAGCTACTCCTGGAAGATAACATCTCTCCGGAAGAGTTGGTCAACGGAACACAATCAGTCGGGCCCCGTAAAAATAAGCGTGCGCCCCGGCCTGCTAAATACAAATACAGTGATGAAAACGGCAATGCCAGACACTGGACCGGTCAGGGCCGAACCCCCTCACCGATCAAAGCAGCCCTGGAAAATGGCCAGTCACTGGATGATTTCCTGCTTTAAACTGAGCTGATATCAAGCCGGAAATCAGCTTAGCTCTCTGCATCTGGTTTTCCGGTTTTATCTGTTTTGCGCCCCGATCCTGCCTGCCAGTAGTCTGAAATGCCCTGTTCTAAAAAGCGGACAATAGGGCTTCAGGATGCCGCGCCTGCTGCCAGCAATTCACATATTTTTGCGCAACTTTTTCAGGTTATTACAGTTCGCCAGCAGTGTGCAGTCTGGAAACTTTTATCTGAGATGCTGAAATTCTCGCCTGTTGTGCTGGCAGAACTTATCCACAGAAAAAGTGGACAGCCTGTGTGCAAAAAGGTACAGATGCTCAGCAAAGGTAGCCAGACTTCACAAAAATCATTGCCTCTCCTGTAAGAGTTTTACAGGATCGGGTTGATTTTAAAAAGATACTGGCTGAGCAGTGCATGTTTTGATCCGTCAGTGTAAAAATGGGTTAAGCATGTGTCCTGCAATATGTCAGCGATCATATGTCTGCTGTCTGATTCCGCTAAATGACGCGAATAAAGCCTCGCGGTACAGCGCAATTTGCCGCTTTTTATGCTGTAAGCGTTAACATAATGCCGCGCTCATGCAACAGGTGGCAGATGTCACTGTCCAGGTTTTTATCCGTAATAATGTCGGTCAGGTTAGCCAGTGGTGAAGCGCAAAACAGCGACCATGAACCATATTTACTGCTGTCGGCCAGCAGCACCCGTCGTCCGGCATTTGCCAGCAGATCGTATTTCAGTCCCGCCTTTTCTTCTGTGGGGGTGGTAATACCGCGCTCCAGGCTCCACGAGTTACAGCTGACAAAAGCGATGTCAGGATTGATGCTGCGCAACAGGCGGCGGCCATGCTCGCCAATGCAGGACTGGCTGGAGTCATCAATGCGACCGCCGATAATGGTAACTTCAATCTGTTTGAATTCAGACAGAAACAGCGCGATATGTAAATCAGCCGTGATGACCCGCAGCGGCAGATGCGTCAGCTGTCGCGCCAGTTCAAGCATGGTGGTGCCCGCATCCAGCACTACCGCGTCGCCGGACTGCACAAAACGGGCGGCCAGCTCTGCAATCGCCTGCTTCTCAGCCAGGTTGCGCTGCATCTTCTCCAGCGTGGTGGGCTGGCTTGGAATAAAGCGGTTCAGGGTGACGCCGCCGTGGCTGCGGCTGATTACGCCCTCTTTATCCAGCTTAATCAAATCACGCCGGATGGTAGCCGGTGAGGCGCAAATGGCGCTCACCAGCTGCTCTACCGTCACCAGATTATGACTCTTCAGATAGTCCATAATCTGATCAAGACGACTTTGTCCCTTCATATTTCCCTATGCGAGCTGCATCGCGAGTTTGATGGAGATCGCCATGCTCTCAGACTTCGCTTTACCTGTCCACGCGATATCAAACGCGGTGCCGTGGTCGGCTGAAGTACGAATAAAGGGCAAGCCGGCGGTGATATTTACGCCATCATAAAAGCCTAAAAGCTTCAGCGGGATGTGTCCCTGATCGTGATACATCGCTACCACAATATCGTATTGTCCTTCCTGGCATTGCAGGAACACGGTATCCGGCGGACAAGGCCCGTAAACATCAACGCCCTGCTCTTTCATCGCTCTGATCGAGGGGGCGACAGTGGTAATCTCTTCATCGCCAAACAGCCCGTTTTCGCCAGCGTGTGGGTTAACGCCCGCCACGGCAATGCGCGGTTTCTCAAAACCAACGCGGCGCAGGAAAGTATCTGCCATACCAATCACCGTCTCGATGCGCTCGCGATTCAGGGTGTCGAGGAACTTACGCAGCGCGATATGCGTAGTGACATGAATCACTTTCAGCTTATCGGTATAGAGCACCATGGCATAATCTCTGGTGTTGGTGAGATGGGCCAGTAATTCCGTATGACCAGGATAAATATGCCCCGCCGAGTGCAGCGCCTCTTTATTCAGAGGTGCAGTAGCGATCGCCTGCACTTCACCAGCCAGCGCCAGTTCGGTTGCGCGTTTAATGCAGCGCCAGGCCAGATCGCCCGCTTCTTTCTGCACCACTCCGGGTCTTAAGGCGTCAGGATTAGCCAGGGGCTCGTCAATTACATTGATAATGCCCGGCGCGAAATGCGCATCTTTTACCCTTTCGAGCACTCGCAGTTCGGCTTGTGGAGTAATGTTCATGCCCATGATGCGACGCAGAGTACTGGCGCAACCGACCACGATTGCTGGCGCGCCGTTCAAATCCCCCTGAGACAGCGACTTGATGATAATTTCCGGACTGATGCCCGCCGGATCGCCCATAGTCACCGCAATGATTTTATTCACTCAACTTCTCCTCAATAAAACGAATGGCTGCTACCAGGGTGTTTTCGTCGCCAAAGCCACCCGCTTTGGTCATCACCGGCAAGTTAAATTCACTGTTAAGCAGAACCCCGTGCGGCACACAGCCCGCCACCAGACCCTGAATTTGAAAACCGCTGGCCCCCAGGGCCTGAGCCACCGCAATTGCCACATCGCCGCCGGACAAATAAAGCGCCTCGGGCTGCTGTTGCGTCAGTAAAGCGTGCGTTAGTTCGCCTAAAAACTGGCAGATCGCCTCACCCAACTGCTGCCGTGTCAGGTTGTGCTGCTGGCAAAGCCGATCAATTTCATACCGTTGGCTGGCATGCTGACAGGTACGGATCACCGTGTGCTGACCTGCCCGTAGCGATGCCGCGCTTTGTGCAAGCCACTCAGCCATTGACGGCCATGCTGGCTGCTTAAACAGTTGCGCAATCTCAACATCAATCAGGGTAATTTCGTGCTGCTGCGCCAGCTGAATGATTTGCTGCTGCGCGCTGCTGCTCATCGAGCCAATAACCGCTAAAACCGGTTTCGCTGCGCGGGTGGAAAGGTGCGCACCCAGCGCATCACTTAATCCTGCCGCGCCCACTAACAGTGGCGTTTCCTTTAAACGCGCCGCTGCCTGCATCAGACGGCGAATATCTGCGTCCTGCTCTGCATCTACCACCACCACGCCGTGCAGATCAGCTAATACCCTGTCCAGATGGTCGCTACGTAGCGTGGTGAGATCGATCTGGCTTCCCGCCAGTTGCAGTTGTTGCAACACGCTGGCGCTGAGAATGGGTGTTTTGGGATCGCTGGCAAACTCTGTTTCGGTTAACAGCACATCATTGAGATACACCGCGCCGTGTCGCGTGGTGCGCCCCAGCCGTGGCACGGCGGGCACAATTAATGCTAACTGTTTGCCGCTGGCCGCCAGTGCGGCGCTCACTTCTGCACCGACGTTGCCACGCAGCGTTGAATCAATTTTTTTAAATAACCAGCCCTGCTGTGGCTGATGTTGCTTTACTACCTGTGTGATGCGTTGTGCCGCCAGCCCGGCGCTGACGGCACGGCTGTCAGTGCTGATGACCCAGACGTCTGCGGCTTCGCGGTTAACGGGCGTATCGCTGTTGAACAGCACATGCACCCGGGCACCCGCCTGCGCTAATCCACTGCCCGCATCATTCGCACCGGTGAAGTCATCGGCAATAACCAGGACCGGGGTTTTCCATAACGGCTGCGTCATCGTCTCTCCTGTGTCGGCGGTTTGCCGCTAATAATGATTATATTCAATCACGATTGATTATATGTGAGCAAGATCAAATTAATCAAAATCGATATGCCCTATAAATTGACCCACAGTAAGTGACAGCACTCGCACTGATATGAGCAAATGCAATCATTCAGTTCAGATTCACGGCAATAAGGGCATGAAATGAATATCAACAGCACGGTTATCAGTGGTTACCAGTCGCTGAACGACATGAGCTATCTGCTTAACGGAAAAGAAAAAGCGTTACTGGTGACCGATAAGAATATCGAAGGCATTCCGGCAGTACAGGCTTTGATCGCGCAACTGAAACAGCAGATCGCGACGGTCAGTGTGGTCAATAGCGTGCCGCCAGAACCGAGCCAGCATGACGTCGCAGCTATTCTGAGCGCACTGCCCTCGCGTGATGTCGATCTGGTAATTGGCGTGGGCGGTGGCAGCGTACTGGATGTTGCTAAACTGCTGTCTGTGCTGTGCGTCAAAAATGCGCCGACGCTGGAATTACTGCTGGCGGGCGAAAAGCCACAGCAGCGTACGACTTCGCTGTTGATTCCAACGACTGCCGGAACCGGCTCGGAAGCCACGCCAAACGCGATTCTGGCGATCCCGGAGAAAGAGACCAAAGTCGGTATTATTTCGCCGGTGATGCTGCCCGATTTCGTCGCGCTGGTGCCGGAACTCACGACCAGTATGCCGGGGCACATCGCTTCTTCCACCGGCATTGATGCGCTTTGCCACCTGATTGAATGTTTCACTGCCACTGTCTCGAATCCGGTTGCTGACAACTATGCGCTAACAGGCATGAAGAAACTGTTTGCCAACCTTGAAACCACCATTAATGAGCCGGGCAATTTGCAGGCGCGCCTGGAAATGCTGTGGGCATCTTATTACGGCGGCGCATCGATCGCCCACGCCGGGACGCATCTGGTACACGCCATGTCTTATCCGTTAGGGGCAAATATCACCTGCCCCACGGCGTGGCTAATGCAATCTTACTGGCCCCCTGCATGCGTTTTATACGTCCTGCGGCGGTGAGCAAATTCGCTCAGGCTTACGACCTGCTGCCAGATGCCGACGCGACGCTGGATGACGAGGCCAAATCTTACGCGCTGGTGGAGTATTTCACCGCACTGGTGAAACGCCTGAATTTGCCCGCCAGCCTGGAAGAGCTGGGTATCAGCCCGGACCACCTGCCTTATTTAGTGGAAGCGGCCCTTGATGTGCAACGCCTGATGAAAAATGTGCCAACGGCGGTTACGGCAAATGATGTGCGCGACGTTTATCTGACGCTGTTTCCTTCACACCAGGAATAATGAGGACCCTCATGAGCAAAAAAATTAACGGCGTGCTGACCGCCATTGTCACCACCTTTGATAGCAATGGCGCGTTCAATCCTGTCACGCAACGTGAGCAGGTTAAACGCCAGTTGAATGCCGGTAACGGCATCTTTTGTGGCGGCACTAATGGCGAGTTCTTTGTGCTGAACGAACAGGAAAAAATCGCTGTCACCGCAACCTGCGTCGATGAAGTGAACGGCAGCGCGCCAGTGGTGGCACACATTGGTGAAATCTCCACTCGTGAAACCATCCGTCTCGGCAAGCAAATCGCCAGGCTGGGTGTGGATGCCGTATCGGTGATTACGCCCTATTTCGTGCCGCTGAAGCAGGACGAGCTGATTTACCACTATCAGACCGTGGCTGATGCACTCGAGGTGCCGCTGTTCCTCTACAACATTCCGGCGCGTACCGGTAATACCTTACAGCCGGAAACCGTGCGCAAGCTGGCGTCGCACCCCAACATTATCGGTATCAAAGATTCAGCGGGCAGCTATGAAAGCCTGAGCGGTTTCCTGAAAGCCGCTGAGGGCATTGATAATTTTGACGTGCTGAACGGGCCGGATTCACTGATCCATCAGGGGTTTGTTGAGGGCTGTTCAGCCTGTATTTCTGGCCTCGCGAACGTTGCGCCAAAAGAGATCAACGCCATCTGGGCTCGTTTTAACGCGGGCGATACCGAAGGTTCGCGCCTGGCACAGGAAAGCGTGACCGGCCTGCGTACCGATCTTTACAGCGTTGGTTTTTCACCCGCTGCTGTAAAAAAAGCCGTGACGCTGCTTGGTTACGATGTGGGTGAAAGCCGCTACGCGGTGCATTTCAGTGCGGAAGAAGAGCAAAAGATCCGCCAGATCGTTAATCAGTATTTGCAGTAACAGGCTGTCAGGGCAGTTCTTGCTGCCCTTGCCTGAAACCTGACACCGGGGAACCCTATGAAAGTAATTTGCACCTCGCCGTCGTTTGCAAAATATGACGCGACGCCGATTGAAACACTGAAACAACACGGCTTTGAGCTGATCGCTCTGCCTGCCGATGCACCGCTGTCGGCGCTGGAACCGCATCTGGCAGAAACCGTTGCCATGATCGTGGCCTTTACCAACGTTAACGAAGAAATGCTGGCGAAAGCGCCGCAGTTAAAAGTGATATGTAAGCACGGCGTGGGCGTTGACAACATCGATCTGGATGCGACACGCGAACGCCATATCTACGTGACCAACGTGCCGGACGCCAATAAACACGCGGTCGCAGATTTTGCTTTCGCCCTGATACTCAACAGCGCGCGTCAGGTGACGCAGGCGGCCACGGAAACCCGGGCAGGCAACTGGCCGCGCATTTTTGCCACAGATGTATACGGTAAAACCCTGGGCATTACTGGCTTAGGTAATATTGGTAAGCAGGTCGCGCTGCGTGCCAAAGGCTTCAACATGCGCGTCATCGCCTTTGATTTTTATCCTGATGAAAAATTTGCCGCTGAGCACGGTATTGAATTTGTCAGCATGGATCAGCTGACCGAACAGAGCGATTTCATCACACTGCACACGCCGCTGACGAATGAAACGCGCAACCTGTTCGATACTGCACGCATCAGACGCATGAAGAAATCCGCGTTTTTGATCAACGTGTCGCGCGGCGGCGTGGTGAATGAGCAGGATTTGTTCCAGGCGCTGCAGGACAATGTGATTGCCGGTGCCGCAGCGGACGTCTTCGATCACGAACCGCTCAGTGAGCATCCCCTTTTCACGCTGCCGAACTTTATTCCAACCTCACATATCGCTGGCTATACCGATGGCGCGATCAGCGCAATAGGTGAACGCTGCGTGCAGCAGATTATTCAGTGCATTAAACAGGGCGACCGCCCGGTTAACGTCATGAACGGACTGGCTTAACGCTGCCTTTTTTGCATAAACCACAACTATTCCCACTGTTTCGCATTGCAGAAAGGCAGAAAACACATTTATCACCCTGAGCGTTATGCCGTAGTCACGGTAATGATGAATGCAGCCAGTGCCTCTGCCCGGCGAAAATAAAGGGGATCAGGTGAACAGAATATGAACAATACCCTGCGCTCTACCCGTGTCCGCTGGTGGATTGCTGGCCTGATGTGGCTGGCGATTGCCATTAACTATATTGACAGAACGGTGCTCTCTGCGGCGGCGCCACATTTGATCACTGAGCTGGATATTAACCCGGAAATGATGGGTTTTATCATGGCTGCGTTTTTCTGGTCTTATGCCCTGCTGCAAATTCCGGCGGGCTGGTTTGCTGACCGGTTCGGTCAGAAAAAAGGTCTCGGCATTGCCGTCGCATGGTGGTCAATCGCGACCATGGCGATGGGTTTAGCGACTGGCTTTAAATCGCTGCTGGCACTGCGTCTGGCTCTCGGTGTCGGTGAAGCGGCGGCTTATCCCAGCAATGCCGGAATTACTGCGCGCTGGTTCCCGGATCGCGAACGCGCCACGGTTTCAGGCCTGTTTGACAGCGCCTCGAAGTTTGGCGGCGCGGTGGCGATGCCGTTAATCGTCTGGATGATCGCCATGGTGGACTGGCGCATCACCTTCCTGGTGATCGGCAGCGTGGGTGTGTTCTGGGTCATCGCCTGGTATGTTATCTACGCCGAAAACCCGGAAGACCATAAAAAGATCAGCCAACACGAGCTCAGCCTGATCCGTAACGGTCAGACGCAAAAACATGGCGATAAAAGCGTGCGCCCCATGAAGTGGTATAAATTACTGCGCTATCGCAACATCTGGGCAATGTGTATCGGCTTCTTCACCATCAATTACACCTCTTACTTTTTCATCACCTGGTTGCCCACTTATCTGGTGAAAGACAAAGGTATGGATTTCCTTAAGATGGGGATGGTGGCTGCGCTACCGCTGATTTGCGGCATGGTGATTGAGGTGATTGCTGGTTGGGCATCGGACCGCATTGTGCACAAAAAATTCTCTCTCTGACCGCTACACGCAAGCTGTTCCTCACTATCGGTCTGATGATGGCGCTGTGCATCGGGTTCGCCCCGTTCACTGATTCTGTCTTCATGACCGTGCTGCTGCTGTGTATCGCCAAATCGGGTACCACCGTTGCGGCATCGCAGGTCTGGGCTTTGCCAGGCGATGTGGCACCGCAGAACAGCGTATCGATTGTGGCAGGTTTGCAAAACACCGTCTCGAACATGGGCGGAGCGGTTGGCCCCATCATCACCGGCGCGATTGTTGGCGCTACCGGCCACTTTACCTGGGCGCTGGTGTTCTCAGCGGTGCTGGTGGTAATTGGTATTCTTAACTACCTGTTCCTGATGGGTAAAGTTGAGCCTATCGTTGATGAAGAACATGCTCATGGGCATCAGGCGGTGAGTCACAGCATCTAATCTTCTTCCGATCTCACGCCGCACGCGCCCTGCGTGCGGCATAGTTCCAGCGGCAAACACTGAAACGCAACATTAAGTCTGTTTTGTTTACCCGTCAGAAGTGGTCGCATTGCCCCTTCTGACTGAAAGATTTAAATAAAACAGCTGGCCCACATGGCCATGCTCAGGCCCGCCACTGAATTTATCAGTTGCGTTCAATCCCGGGTTTTATCTGTATCCTGCATCGGGATAGCAAAGGTCTCTTTAAATAACAGCAAGCCCGTCATACATCAGCGTACCCGGCTTACTGCCAGAGCCATTAATGTCGGGAGAAAGTTGACATGATGTTTCTTAACGCATTTACAGGTTTTATTATGATGAGGAAAAAAGAGAGGCGGGAGCAGGCCCCGCTGTAAGAGGTTATTTTTGACTGACAGCTTCCCATAAGCCGAGAATATAAGTTACACCCAGCGCGCGATCATAAAGTCCGTAACCGGGCCTGCCTGTTTCACCCCATATAAAACGACCGTGGTCAGGTCTGATATACCCGTCAAAGCCATTGTCATGCAGAGATTTGATGACGCGCAGCATATCTAACGAACCGTATTGCGTCGGATGTGCGGACTCGTAAAAGTCCTTATCTTTTATGAGTTTGATATTTCTGACGTGCGCAAAGTGGATACGCTTGCGACGCGAGAACTCCCCAAGAATGGCATAAACATCATTTTCCGGATCTTCTGCGATTGAGCCGGTGCACAACGTGAGGCCGTTGGCTTCAGAATCCACTGCATTGCAAATCCAGTCTAAATCATCCCGGTTTTTGACCACGCGTGGCAGGCCAAAAATGGAATAAGGCGGATCGTCTGGATGGATTGCCATTTTGATACCAACTTCTTCACAGACAGGAATGATTGCCCGCAGGAAGTAAGCCAGATTTTCCCGCAGTAGCGCATCGTCCACCGCTTTGTATTTTGCAAACAACTCCTGCACTTTTGCCAGACGTTCAGGTTCCCATCCTGGTAAGGCAAACCCGTTGGAATTTTCCAGAACCTCTTTAACAACCTCATCCAGACTTTTATCAATACCCGCTTTTTCAAATGCCATGGTCAGCGAACCATCAGGCAGAACATAGTTCATGTCTGTTTTCATCCAGTCAAAAACCGGCATAAAGTTATAGCAAATTACTTTTACACCATAACTGGCCAGATGACGGATAGTTTGTTTGTAGTTGGAAATGTACTGATCGCGGGAGGGTAACCCAATCTTGATGTCATCGTGAATGTTAACACTTTCGATAACCTCCATAGTCAGGCCTGCGGCATGGGCCTGCTCAACCAGGTTTTTAATTTTTTCCTTTGGCCAGACTTCACCAACCGGTACATCATAAAGCGCGCCCACCACGCCCGACACGCCTGGCACCTGCCGTATATGTTCCAGTGGGATTTTATCTTCTTCCGCTCCAAACCAACGCATCGTCATTTGCATATGAATCACTCACTGTGTCTGAAAAATGAATCTAACTACCATTCTAGTATGTGTTAAAAATCTGTTTTATAAGTTGACCGCAATCACATTATGAACACGCCGGGATGCGGTTTGATATGGCTTGAAAGGCAACTGGCAGTGATAACCACGCCGCAACTTCACGGTAGAGTACTGAAATAGGGCGGCTTATCCCGCTCTGTGCAGCAGCGGGCAATGCGTGGTTTGCTGCTGGGCTTTTTGCTGTCATAACCGGTGTGGAAAGGGGAAGTACGAAGGCGGGCGAACGGCGGGTTCTCATGGATACCCTCATAAGGTTTTCTAAAAAACCTCTGTTTCTGATGGTGGTTTCAAAACGGAAGCCATGCTTTTTGCCTGCCGTGTAGTTTCCTTTTTATGTGCCATGATTAATTAGCCAGTTAATTATGCTTAATATTTGGCTGAGCAACGCTGTTTATCTCATTTGTTTGTCAGGCGAACCGGCGAAAATTAACAATACCTGCGGAAGCCTCAGCGAAAAATGACGATGTCATACATCCAAAAACAGTAAGGAGTAATTCATGGCACATGAAAAAATCGTAACGATGTTCAGTAATATTGCTGATGCTGAAGGTGCAAAGCGAAGCCTGCTAAAAGCCGGCTTTGATGACAGCGATATTGACATAATTTCAGGTGACAGGCTCCAGAAAGAAGGTCACGAAGCCCACCATCCTGGCCTGTGGCAGCGTTTATTTGGTGATACCCTGGATGAAGCGCAGGCGAGTGTGTATGACGATGCGCTGAATTCCGGCGGTGTTGTGCTTACACTACGGGCTGAAGAAGAGCAACTTCCTCGGGCCTTAAGCATTATTGATATGCATGACACCGGCAAACTGTCGCAGAATGACGTTTCGGGCTTCAGAGAGAGCAACGAGGCGGTATCCTCTGCAGGACTCCCTGCCGACGAAATTTATACGGGAAAACCGCAGCTGACAAAAACCACGCCGGAGAAAACATCGCTCACGGGTGATGAAGCGAAAGATGTTGAACAGGACAAAACTCAGGCCGGTAAAGCCAGCGACGATTTAACTATTCAAAAAAATAAGTTCGATGAGAAATTTTAAAGCGGACGGGACCGGTAAAGCGGGGCTTGCCAACCGGACGATAATGCAGAGATGCTCTGCGACCTGGCAGTGTAGAGAAAGCGGTGCTTAACCTTGTTCAGTTCATGGTGCGAATAAAAAACCGTAATCCCTGGAGATTACGGTTTTTTGCACAACACCCGGGCAGTATAAAGGCCCGGTCTGTCCGGTTACAGGCTAATCAGTTGCTGCTCTCTGGCAGAGCGTAGACAACCACCTGATCACCCACCTGATCTTTCAGGATCGTGTTACCGCCTGCGACGAAGGCCACATATTCACGCCCCTTATACTCATAAACCGACGGGTTCGCCACGGCTGGCGCTTCAACCTGGTCAGACCACAGCTCTTCACCGTTTGCCAGCGAGTAAGCACGAACTTTGGCGTCCATAGAGGCACCGATAAAAATAACGCCTCCCGCAGTGACAGCCGGACCACCAATGGTTGGTGAACCCCAGCTTTCTGGCATAAAGAAACCGTACTGCTGAGAAGCGCCAACGGGTCGACGCCATTTCACGTCACCGGTATGCATATCAAGTGCCACCAGTTCACCAAACGGAGGTTGCCAGCACGGCATGCCAAGCCAGTTTTGCGCAACTTTCAGACGCATACCGTAAGGTGCGCCTTCCTGGGGTGCGAATCCGCTCTCGTTGCCGGAGCCGGTATCGGCTTTTTCATAATCTTCCCGATTATAAAGCTTCACGTACTGCACAATATGCGAGGTATTAACAATCGCGGTCTGACTTTGAGGATCGAATGCTACGCCACCCCACTGCACGCCACCGGAGCTGTCCGGGTAGGTCAGCGCACCCTCGCCTTTGGTTGTCGGTGGCGTATACATGCCGTCATAGCTCAGGTTATCCCACAGCCGTGAACACTCACCGGCACCGACAATATCAGCCAGTTTCCATATTTCCGGTTTTTTCGACTGATCGAGCAGCGGGGCCGGTTTAGTCGGGAATGGCTGGGTTGGCGAAAGTTTTTCGCCCTGCACAGAACCGTCACCCTGCGGCACCGGACGCTCTTCTATTGGCCAGACATCCTCACCTGTCAGGCGGTTAACCACAAACAGGAACCCTTGTTTTGTCGCCTGGATCAGTGCCGGAATTTGCTTGCCGTTGACGGTAATGTCCATTAGCGTCGGTGCAGAGTTAATGTCGTAATCCCACACGTCGTGGTGAACCCACTGGCGTGACCAGACGACTTTGCCTGTATTGACGTCCAGTGCCGTAGTCGAGGTGCCGAGCGGGATGGCATCAATACGATTGCCGCCCCAGTAGTTCGGCGAAGGTGAAGAAACCGGCAGATAGATCAAGCCATGCGCGGCATCAGCAGACATTTGTGTCCAGACGTTAGCCGTTCCGGTACGCTGACGAATATCAGCAGGGATGGCATCAAAGGTCCATTCGCGTTTTCCCGTCTCTGCATTAATTGAGAAAACGGTTCCCGGCGGCGCCTCTGCATAGGCCCAGTCTTTACCTGCCCAGCCAAAGATCAGATGATTGCCTACCACGGTTGGGGGTTGCAGCAGCGACAGCGGGAATTTGGCGTTTATGGTGTTCCACTGATCAACGTTGAGCATGCCGTGATCGGCGAAGTTCTCACATGGCTTGCCGGAATCAGCGTCGAGTGCGTAGAGTCTGGCATTAACTGTTCCCATATAAACAATTTTCTGGCACGCCTGTCCGGCGACGGGGTTTTTAGCCTGCCAGTAGGCAACACCACGATTTTTCAATACAGGTTGCGTCAGTGCCTCGCGCGGTGATTTGGTGTCATAACTCCACTTCTCTTTACCTGTGCCGGGATCAAGGGCAATCAGTCGGTCAAATGGCGTGCCGATGTAAATAGTATCGTTGGCAAAGACCGGCGTGGCTGACCAGACAGTCGCAGGAATTTCGCCTTTACCATCTGCAACGTCACCGGTATGGAACTCCCATACTTTCTTCAGTTGCCCCACATTATCGGCGGTTATCTGCTTGAGTGGGCTGTACTTTTGCGCATTCAGCTGACCATGAAAACTGTCCCAGGTTGCTGTTGCGGGCACCAGGGGAGTCGTTGCGTTTGTGGCGGTATCAACCTGCTGGTCAGGTTGCTCGCCGGAAGAGGCTTCTTTGGTGGTGGTGGTGCCAGGGGCCTGCTGATCAGCGGCATCAATGTCGAGCTTCTCCTGCGTTCCCTGGGATGCTTCAGTCGCCTTATCCTGCGCCAGTAGCGTCATTGGGGCCATCAGCAAAGCCAGCGCAGTCAGGCTGCCTTTCATGAGTTCGATAGGTTTATTGTTATGCAAGGGGGCTCCTCAGGCTCTGGCGAATTTTTTATGACTGACCGGGCTGTTGATCATAATAATCAGACCAACAAGACCGACCACCATGGCAGCGGTAATCACCCACTGATGAAGCAGCAGTGCGGCGAAACCAATCCCGAACAGACCCAGCAGAATGATAATGCCCCAGGAAATGCGAGAGCCGCGACCTGAACAGGCGCGAAGAATAAAGGCAAGCACAGCCAAAATGATGTTAGCTAAAGCAACCCCCAACGCGCCGATTGTGCCAGTGACGCCCGTCAGCGGTGTTAACCAGGCATAAAGCGCCAGCGCGAAGCCAACTACCGCTGCCAGAAGCAGCAATATGATGCCCCAGCGTGACATTCGAGAATCTGACATAGAAACATATCCCCTGTTGAAATTGACTATTTTAAACCGGCAGAATTTGGCCGGTTTTAACTGTCGGTTGAAATCCGCGTCAAAAATGTGACCAGGCATGAGCACAGGGACAACACAAGCGGAAGCTGAAATTTTCAACCAGGCGCGAACAAGTATAGAAGAGACATTCTGCCAGCCCGGAAAAATTCATGATTTCTGTCGCTCCGTCATTAACAACAGAGATAGGTTGAAGGCTGGGCGTGTGGTTAACAGAACGATTTGAAATGCACAGAACGGGTGGCTATATGAAGGCTAAAACGTAAGCCATTCTGGACCTGCTGACGTGGAGAAAGATTGATTGCAGGCGCTATAAGGAAGTTTATATCGGGACGCAATGAGGGGATTAAGCGATGCCAAAATCCTGCTGAGAGAGAATCGAGGATTCTGGCACAGAATCAGTCCAAAAAACTCAGCCCTTGAGCATTTTCACCGTGGTATCCACGTCAATTTCATCTTCCGAGAAGATTAAAGTTGTTCCCTGGAAGGTGGTGATCGCCAGTTTTTTCAGCGAGCGCATTTCACCGGGTTTAGCCTCTGTTTTCGGCCTGATATTACTCATCAGTATCCCCACAGACAGCACCGCATTTTCTTTATCGATGCGGGTATCAGCAGGCACTTCTTCGCTGTAAACCAGGTAAGATTTGACAGATGTAAGCTTAAGACGCTCGCCAGCAATATAGATGTATTTACTATCCGGCACGACTTTCACAGCATAAGCTGATAACCCTTTATTATTCGTGGTCGGTTCGAAAGTCACCGACGCATTTTTCTTAATCAGCTCAGGGTTAGCGACCTTAATCACATGAAAATAACGGTTGTCACCGTTCTCATCCTTGATAAAGCCAAAACCTTTATCCTGAAACCAGGTTGTGATCGTTCCGTTCATCGCCATTACCGCCTACTTAATCGTTTATCTATTCAGTTTTTCAGCGCGCAGTGTAAAACACAATGCCGTCACAGACTATGTCTTCGGTTTAACTCTTAACGATAATCTTTCGCCAGGCGAGCGGACGCCAGTTGAAGGCGTAAACACTGCGCGTGCCCGTCGCGCTAACTGAGCAGCATGGTTTCAACCGATGTTATTCATTACCCCATTGATTCAGAAACGTCGCTATTTCATCAATACGCAGCTCACTGATACCCGCTTCGCTGGCCATCTCTTGTTGCGCAGTTTCACTGATTTCTTCGTTGTTCATTAAGCGGGTGATTAACAGCTGGAAATAGCGCGCCAGGGGTCACGTTCTGACGCCTTCACCGGCTCGGCGGTTTCTGTCGAGTACTCATCCACGATGTCATAATATTTAAGCGGTACGTCGTTATTCATAATTTGCCTCAAAGATTAATGTCGGTGTACGTTGTTTTTCATTGTCTGCTCTGGAAAGCGGAGAATGTCCTTTATTAAGCGCAGCTCAGGTAAAGAGCCGCCCTGCTCTCCGGGCGTGTACTATAAAGGGATGAAACACAGTACACCAGAGTATAAAAACAGGGGTCCACTACGACCAGTAACAAGGGCTAACGCAAGAGAGATAAGAAAGGGCCATAACGAAAAAGCGGTAACAGGAACTCCGTAACGCTTAACTCTTTCCTCTTGTCCCCTGAATGCAGACTGATGAAGTTTTTATCTGAAGCTCCACTGCACACTGATAACAAACACAGCGGGAAATATAATCCCGCTCTCAATGCCGAAGTAATCTGTCACGTTATACTGTGCCGCATGGTAGATGTAGGGAGCGAATCCTACACCGACCGCGTTTTTGAAGGAGCGATAAATGCCTTCATCACCGCAGTGGCTGAAGGCATCCACAAAGAACTCGCCTGTGTAACCGTACACACCTTTAAATGTCCATTCCGATCGGGTTATCCAGTCTCTGCGCAGGCCCAGGGCTATGCAGCGATCCCCGTAGCTGTTTTTCATCGTTCCGGCCAGGATGCTGTACGGCGAATCCGCGGAAAAGCGTCTTTCGGCGGAAAAATAATCATTCTCAAACTTTTCGGTATACAGTCCGTGATTGCCGATGAGGTGATAAACGAAGGAGCCAGTATTGACGGAGTACAGGTTGATCTCGCTGGCTCTCAGCGGAGCCACCGTGGCTGCAATAAGACACCATAACAAAAAAACAAACCGGACAGGCATACCCGTTCACCTCGCAGACAGTGAAAAAAAGCATGTAAAAAAACGGTAGCACAGAATACTTGCAGCGTGTCCGGATAATGCCGCGAAGCGTCACAAGCGTCACAAGCGTCACAAGCGTCACAAGCGTCACAAGCGTCACAAGCGTGCATATTGCACAGATGACCCGGGACGCGGCAGCCTGGTAAACCCCCGTTATTTTCTTGTAACTAACATTACGTGGTGCTTAGCTACCACCACATGAAGCAGGGTGAACAAGTCCATTACCTGAGCCAGTCTGGCAGCTTATGGCCCTCCGCTTCACCTTTCACGTCATCACATTTTGTTGAACGGTTACCGGGAGCACGACTCCATATGTACAAGGCGAACAGGCGTGACGGTTAATGTGAGAGGAGATATTGATGTTTCCTGCAGCACGCTGGTTCTCTGTATGCTTTACGACGGCATGAGGCGGCGCATACGTTTCGCTGACCAATCCGCATCGTAGCCGCGACTTTACCGTGGCATGGGCATTCTGACCAAAACGGATAAGGTGGATGCTTATATGCTGGTCTGTTATGCCTTGCTGAAATAGCCGTACCGTTGGGTCCCGCCTTCTGCTGAAGTCAGGCATCTCAGCGCGCTTCTTCGCCGTCGCGACGCATTGCTGGGTGACGCTGCCCGCGCGGTAAACCAAAAATGGTGGCAATCGGGGCAGTTATGCAACAGCTGATTTACTGCTGCTACGGCGTTCTGCGTACCGGAACAGCTTTCGAAAACTCACCGGAACCGTAAGAGGTGAAGCTGAAGATGGAATACCGCCAGGCAAGCAGACCCATCTTTTTCCGGCTGACGTCATTGTCGCCACTGCTCGTATAGTGGCGAACAGTGATATCTGAGCCGCGGCAGTTATAAGCCATGGTGCTTACCTCTTTCCTGAGACACAGGACAAGGGAGGTGACAAGTAATATGCAGGTCCGCTTTGAGGAAAAACGAGACGGGATAAGGTTGCTCAACAACACACAACAAATTACACGGCAAAGAAGATTTGTGCCCAGTGAAACACCGAACCAGCCCACGCTCCGAACATACAGGATCCGAAACGCCAGAAACGGATAACGGGCTGGGAAAGGACCTCATAAAATCTGAGTCATCAGTTAAAGCTTAACGTTGACAAAAAATTTCAGAAACTGCTTTATCGCAGCGTCAGCGTCTGGCTTCAATGTAACCCTGAAGTTTTGACTTTACGCGGAATAACCTCCTTTTGATGAAATTGCCTGGGGCAGGACTTAATGGCACAGCACTGAATATAGGTACAGCGATCTTCTTCCAGATATTTCTCGCAGCCTGTATAGGCTTTCAAGGCGCCCCATGTGCTCTGAGTGTAAAAAATCATTTTTAATGCTCTGATTAAATTGACCGTTTCTTTGCCTTTAAACATGAACTTACCTTTACTCAGAAGGATATGTTTTCCGGGTACCAGGTCAACATAATACTCATGCCAGACAATACGGTGAACATTATGAGTGTTCACGATCAAAGAAAAAGATGTATTAGATTCGGGACTGATAAGCGTCTCCAGTATATACCACTCCATATTATCTCCTCAGTTTGGCTGAGCGAGGAATTTATATCGAAATAACCCGCATTTGAATTTTCAAAAGTAAAAAAATGCGAAAGGAAAAAAATCGTTGTTTTTAACAAAAATTTAAATGTCACGACACACCTTGTCTTTTATTTTAAACAAAAAGCAGGGTCCCGCTTAATCAAAATGTGTGTATAAATAAACAGTAATTCATGAAGTTAAAATAAATTCTAATATATGAATATTGTTTAACTAAGATTAATGCTGCAAATAAAAATTATTATTAATTTTGATCTAAATCAAAAGAAACCAGCACGCCTTCCTGCGTTAACTTGATATATGACAAGTTTAATATTTATTTATTTTCCTGCTGCAAAATAAAATGTGCCTGTTTTTCATTTTGAAACAGAAGAAACAATATTCGTTGCAAACAGTAAATTTATATTTACTGCCATAATTAACAGGCGGTTAAGACGGAAATAACAAAGATTACAACCTGGCTGCTGAGTGTCTGATCGCTACCAGTGATGCAGGAGAATGCATGTGTCGTTAAAGGATGCTGCCTTACATGCTGGGCTAAGAACGCTGTTTTGCTTCATAAAAAGCGTTTACATCGGTAGGTCAAATGCCGGAGCCCGCCTGCACATCCATTGTCTTAGTTGTACAGGCATGAGATTTACGTTTCCTCTACAGTCTTTCAGTTGACGTTATCCTTTATCACATCGCATCTGGCATAATTCTTGATTTATATTTTTTCATCTATGTTTTACTCTTATTATTGCTGGCCTTAAATTCTGGATTTCGTTGTTTAATTCATTATTAATAAAGGTTTTTATTGTTGCACTTACTTTTTGCTTATACGTTTAGCTTAAATTTTTTATTTTCCTGTTTTTCAAATATGCCGATTGCTTCGCAAATGACTTAAGCCAAAATGGTGAGTTAAATTTTTTATCTACAGCTATATCTAAATGTAACCGAGCTCACCCATTTCGCCATAAAATCTTGTCAGACATTAGGGAAGGCGCTGACAGGCCTCTTTGCTTTTATGGCAACCTGCTTCAACCCGATGCGAAAAGCGCACCATCGACGGGCTGACCTACGATTTTATGATGGCACCCGGCTCGGAAGCGTCGGCGGAAATGCTCTGGTACATCGAAGAGAAGAAAACCATCCAGACCGCTGAAGACGTCACGCTTACGCTGCACAACACCTGCTCCCTCCGCGGCGCCAAAATCCGTGAGCCGCTGCCCTGGTCCAAATACATCAACGATGCCATCAACCGCTGGGGCGGCAAGGCCGAAGTGCTGATGGCGCAGCACCACTGGCCCACCTGGGGCAACGATAACGTTAACAAGCTAATGAAGAGTCAGCGCGACCTGTATCGCTACATCAACGACCAGACCCTGCGCCTGGCGAACCAGGGCTACACGCGCGATGAAATCGCGGCCATGTTCAAGCTACCGCCGTCACTGGCAAACACCTGGGCGAACCGCGGCTACTACGGCTCGATCAGCCACGACGTCAAGGCGACCTACGTGCTCAATCTGGGCTGGTTTGACGGCAACCCGGCCACCCTTGACGAGCTGCCGCCGGAAGAGGGAGCGAAAAAGTTCGTCGAGTATATGGGCGGGGTGGAAGCCATCCTGCAGAAGGCAAAAGCGGACTATGACAAAGGCAACTTCCGCTGGGTGGCGCAGATCGTCAGCAAGGTGGTTTTCGCCGATCCCAATAACCGGGCGGCGCGCGAGCTGGAAGCCGACGCGCTGGAGCAGCTGGGCTATCAGGCGGAGTCCGGCCCGTGGCGCAACTTCTATCTGACCGGCGCGCAGGAACTCAGAGGCGGCGTGAAGCAGCTGCCGACGCCGAACACCGCCAGCCCGGACACGGTCCGCTCCATGACGCCAGAAATGTTCTTCGACTATCTGGCACTGCACGTCAACGGTGAAAAGGCGGCCAGCCTGAAGTCCGTGCTGAACGTGGATTTTGGCGGCGAGGATAGGGTATCTGGAAAACGGCGTGCTGAACCATACCGCGGGGGTCAGAGATGACAATGCGGACGCCGGCATCAGCATGTCCCGCGAAACCATGAACAAAATCCTGCTCCGGGAAGAGACGCTGAAGCAGGCGCAGGATAAGGGCGAAGTGCAGATTACCGGCAATGCGCAGAAGGTAGACGAGCTGCTGGGCTGTCTCGACAAGTTCGACTTCTGGTTCAATATCGTCACACCCTGATCGTCTGTTCCCCCCTGCGTCTGTATAAGCAGGGGAGTTCAGCCGGCTTGTTTCATCGGAATAGCGGAAGCGGATATACGCCTGATTTCATTCACCCTGTTTATGGCGGTTCTTTCCACTGGTGCGGCCGATGCCGGAGACCCATCCGGGGGTGCCGCGCAGGCCAATAGCCTGCTGGCCAGTATGACCGCTTTCAACATGCAAAATTATTATATTGATGACGTCAGCGAATCAGATAAAGAGGCAAATCAGTTCTGGCTGCGCTACGCCCAGCCTTTTTCGATCGGCGAGAGCAACTGGCTGCTGCACCCTCACAGCGATACCCAACCCATTAGTTACAGCACCCATTTACCCGCCACAAAGACACCGGCCCTGCGGGCCGGGCGGCGGCGGCTGGTCAGGGGGCAACCGGGCTTCAGGTCCGGGCTTCAGGTCCGGGCTTCAGGTCCGGGCTTCAGGTCCGGGCTTCAGGTCCGGGCTTCAGGTCCGGCGCGGATATGCGGTTAAAGGGAGGTGTTAATGGATGATGTAACTATAAAGGCGGCCTGCTCTGCTGCGCGCCCGGCTCTCCCGCCTTTCCCGCTGCCCGGTGCGCCTCCCGGCCTGTGCCGGAATGGCCCGCTCCGGCGGGCAGACCGCTCCCCTGCCCCGCCATCCCAGGAATTTTCTCAATTGCTTTCCGGCTAATCCGCAGGCGCGGCTGTTATTGATTTTGATCAACTCTCCGTGCCCGGTTCAGGCACACCATCTGCTTACTTTCTGACCTGTGGAGATGTCTGCTTTGTTTACTTCAGCTTCTGTTGTCTGCCGTATGACCGATGTCTTACCTGCCACGCTCAGCTCCTGGCAGTCCGCATCCCTGATTACCCCCTTCCGGTGAAGGCTACAGCGAATCCCAGATAACCCAGATCCGGGTCGTCCGCGCCCTGACCTCATCGGGTGACACCCTCAGCGAGCTCCGCACCCTGCTCAGCGACTCATGGCACTACCGGCCCAGCGGCTGGGCATTTCGCAGGCAGGAGCTGGTCTTTCAGCTGGTCTCCGGAACCGATGAAACGCGCGCCTGCTACCTGTGGGAGCTTTATACCAGCTACAGTCCGGAAGATGTCATCACTTATTTACTCAGGCCGCTGGCCGGCTGGCTGTGCCGGGAGGACAAACACATTTTACGGGCGCGCGGTATAAAATGTCTGCTCAGCCATACGCAACGGCTGCTGAAAACCGGCCAGGGTACAGAACACATCAGGCCACTGCTGAAGATAATGACACAGCTGAAGCATTATCCTTCAGCTACCGCCTGTCGACGATCATCCGTCCGCCACGGCGTTGTTAGTCGCCCGGTTGCTCATCAGAGCTTACCGGTGATGCACTCGTGAAATCAGCGGGCGGGCCATCTCGTGCTGGCTATGGATGGCCAATAACCGACACCGCTTCTTTACTGCTGCGTTCACCCGGCGCGCAAAATAGATCGACAACCTCACAGCCGGGGCAGCCTTTTAACCTCAAACGGGGTTTCAAAGGATGTGCGGTAACAGAATTGACGCATCCCCTGGAACGGCAGTTTAGTAAACGTTAGGCGTGACGTAGCCCTTTCAGGCCGGTGCAGCGCAGGCAACAACTGTCACAAATAAAGTCTTCCTTTTTATTCATCCCGGAAAGTTAACCGGAACCCCTGTTTTTTGTTTTTTCTTACTGGCAGAATTCAGGTCGGTTTTGTCGGTAGCGCAGTATCAGGCAGGTATAAATCCTTAAAGAGCAGAATTTGTGCTCATCAGATGTACTGGCTATCCTGTAAATGAAATGTTCATTATCTCTATATGAACCACTAATACCCTGTGTAATAACGGCAGCTGAGGTTTTGGGCCTTATGAGTCCTGCTATTTGATCTGCATGAGGTGCTTCGACGAGAGGATACCTGTCGGGCAACGTAAATAACATTGCATGCGCTCCCTGTAAGGCCTGTTCCGGGCTCACACAGACTGTGCTCATCTCTCTTCCGGCACGCCACTTTCGCATCTGGCAATATCAATGACTTGTAAACATGGGACTCTCATACGTGGCTCTGTCGTCAGCGCCAATGTGAGGCAAATATGAATAATGAACCCCCCTGTACCGGCCGTGGCAGGCCCGAAAACCTTGGATCAGATACAGCAAGTGCCGCTGCGTTCCAGCATGATGTTGTCAGAAATCTTATCTGCCGGCAGGCCCGTTATCCCAATATCGCAACAACCGGCACTTGCCTTGACGGTCCGGGACCGCATGCTGGTGCGCTGAACGGCATCCATTCAAAACTATGCACTTCCCCATGTGAAGGTGGCCTGTTTTCTCAGCGAAGTTTCTGATTGGCACACAGCTGGGCTGTAATTTACTGAGCCTGGGGTCTCTCGAAAGCGAGGCGCGGGAAGCCATGTGCGCGCTCGGGCAGGATCTTGATGTGTTACTTGAAGTTGAGGAAGAGCCAGGCCTCGGTAATGGTGGCCAGGGAAGGTTAGCAGCCTGCTATCTTGACTCATTAGCAACAGTAGAAATACCCGCGATTGGCTATGGCATTCGTTACGAGTTCGGCATTTTCGATCAAGAGATTGTTGACGGCTGACAGGTGGAGCGCACCGATAACTGGCTGAAAATGGGTACTTCCTGGGAAATCTGCCGACCTGATATCAGCTTTTATCTCTGCTTCGGCGGCTTTACGCAGATGCTGCACGATGAGCAGGGTAAGCTGCGCGTGCGCTGGACACCGGCCAGGGCATGGCCTGTGATGTGCCTGTACAGGGTTATCGCGTGAATACCTGCAACGTGTTGCGGCCCTGGAAGAGTGAAGCGGTGCAATCATTCGATTTTGAGGACTTCAAAGCGGGTGACTACTACCAGGCGGTGGAGGAAAAAGTGGTTTCTGAGACGCTTTTAAAGGTGCTCTAACCGAATGGCGAACCTGACAGTGGCAAGCGCCTGCGCCTTGCTCAGCAATATTTCTACGTCTCGTGCTCTTTGCAGGACATGCTACGCCTGATGGACGACAGCCATTCACCCGTTGAGCATTTTGCAGAACGTGTGCGATTTTATCTGAGCAGCAGAAGTACCTGCATGGTAAGCACGAGCGTTATAAATGATATCCGCTGAAAAATTATTTACAGGCGATCTCAGATAATCCACAGCGAAGCCATATAATTTGCAGCATTAAGAAGTTAAATGCTTTATAACTTTTAGAGGGAAATAAACAGACTCTTTACTGTTACGTAAAATATTTCCGCCATATAAAAATAATTTTCATATCTTGCCCTTCTGGTACGTGAAGAGAATAATTATTAAGCATGCTGCCTGATAAATATCTTATAATTCATATTGAACTTAACTGGCTTTGCATTATCAACCCTCTCACGAGGGGTGAAAAATGATTCTTTCACAAAGGCTTTGCTTAGCTATGCTTTTTTAACGCTCTCCGGTTGTTCTTCAAAAGTCGCAGAAAAAAATCAGTATTCAGGTTTTATAAGTGATTACTCTGACTTACGAACTGTTGAGATCACATCAGGTCATCAGGTACTACGCTGGGTCTCTCCCGACTATCGCCTGAGCAATTATAAAGATATCTACATATCACCCGTCATCTATTTCCCTTCTCCTGTGCCGGACAGCCGGGTTAGCGCAGCTACGCTTGCACAAATTCGGTTATATACAGAGCAGCGCCTTAAAAGGGCGGTCAGTTGACTGATGGGCTTATCAAAGCTGATAAACAGAAGTCCGGGCCCGGAACCAGCATTGCTTTTGTTCCCCTGGCCATGCCTGCCAGCGTCGGCCCCGGAACGATTGCCATGTTAGTCAGCTCTGCGTCTACGCTGCGGCATGGAGATGAATTTCCTGCGTGGGTAATCATAGCGGCACCACCGCTTATCTTTCTGGTATTGGCTGTGATTGCCTGGGGCGCGCTTCGTAGCACAGACAGCATCATGCGGCTGACAGGGAAAGCCGGTATTAACGCTATATCCCGTCTGATGGGGTTTTTGCTGGTCTGCATGGGCGTGCAGTTTGTGATTAATGGTGTACTTGAAATTGTTTTTCCCTATCAGTAAAAGCCCTGTTTTCCTGCACTTATATCCATGGCGTTAGCAAAAAGCTTTTGCAGATCTGTTTGCAGTCAATATCTTCTATTGTTGTTTTCCGTCGACAGTTCCGGAACGGATTTTGCACACTTCGTTGATGCCAGCACACTGAGGGGCGGGAGATAATTTACGAAGGTGCCAGGGTTGTTTATGCTAAAGCAACCCTTCAGGTCACGCTTTTGGGCGCTTATTATACTTTGCTGTGCCATGCCCCCTGAGATATCCCTGTCCAGCTGCCCTTGCGGGGCCTGAACATTATCTACGGCCACAGTTGAATCAGCCTGAGTTTTTTTCGCTCCGGGCCAGGTAACGATCTTTTTCTAACCGGGAAGTGAATGAGGAAAAAGACAGTCTTTAATTCATTGCCTGTTTTTACATAACGCTAATTTATCTTTACCTGCCGTATAACAGAGATGGAAACAGTAAAGTATATGCCTGATCAAACCCGTTACTGTTTTCGGCGAGGCCTTGCTGTTTTTAAATTGTTCTTCAGTGTCTGGCCTGATTCCTGAAAGATTCACTATACTGCCTGAATCAGAGAGTAACTCTTCCTTTGCTTACAGAAAAACAGGTTCGGGCTTGTTTAATAATTTTCCTGAAATGGCATCACGCCATAACTGTTAATGTTTTCAAATTTTTTAACAGAGTTCTAAAAAAGCTGTCAGTTTTAGCTAAAAATTTTCAGGGCTACACTGGCGAGTTGAAATAATGATTCAGACAATGGCTGCAAAACAGAACCTCATCACGCCTGTAATTAACGTCAATTAAAACAGTTATTTTAAGGAGCTGCGCCTTGTCAGAAAAGAATAATGGCATCGCCAGAGTAGAAAAGATTAAACGCTGGTCCCCGGTGTGGATTATTCCGCTCGTAACCCTGCTGATTGGCGGGTGGATTTTATTTTACCATTTCAGCCATCAGGGACCATTAGTCATATTGATTACTGAAAATGCAGAAGGCATTGAAGCAGGAAAAACAGCGATCAAGAATCGCAGTATTGACGTGGGCCTGGTCGAAAGCGCAGTTCTGACTGACAATCTCCGTTACGTTGAGATCAGAGCGCGTCTGCATACTGGTATGGAAAAAATGCTTCATGGCAACAGCGTTTTTTGGGTAGTGAAACCACAAATCGGTCGTGAAGGGGTTACCGGCCTCGGGACGTTGCTGTCGGGAGCCTATATTGAACTGCAGCCCGGCACAGAGGGTAAACAGCCGGAGCAGTATACGCTTTTAGATTCACCACCGCTGGCACCGGCCAATGCAAAAGGTATACATATTACCCTTAACAGCGAAAAAGCTGGCCAGCTCACCGCCGGTGATCCGGTGCTGTTCCGGGGATACCGCGTGGGCACGGTAGAAACCAGCCAGTTTGATACAGATAAACGCAAGATGACTTATCAGCTTTTTATCACTTCACCTTATGATCGTCTCGTGACCACTAATGTGCGCTTCTGGAAAGACAGTGGTATCGCTGTCGAAATGTCTGCCTCTGGTATGCGGGTTGAAATGGGATCACTTACCACGCTGTTCAGCGGGGGTCAGCTTTGACTTACCCAACGGCTGGGATCTGGGCCAGATTGCCGGGAACAAAGCGGAATATCATCTTTTCGACGATCCGGCTGCCATCCAGAACTCCCGCTATACACAGCATCTTGATTTCCTGATGTTTTTTACCGACTCTGTGCGAGGCCTGCAGGCGGGCGCGCCCGTGGAATTTAGGGGAATACGCCTGGGTACCGTTGCGCAGGTGCCCTTCTTTTGCCGGGTGTTACTCAGGATCTTCAGACTAACTACCGCGTGCCCGTGTTAATCCGTATCGAACCCGAACGCTTTATCAAAGGGATGGGCAAGAATTTTGATCTTGAACAACGGCTCCAGCTGGGTAAAAAGCGCGGGCTGAGGGCCACGCTGAAAACCGGTAATCTGATCTCAGGCTCGCTTTATATTGATGTGGACTTTTATGACAACCTGGGCGCTTATGACGGGCCGGAAGAAATCGCCGGGTACAAGATTATCCCCACGACGAGCAGCGGGCTGAACCAGATTCAGCAGAAGCTGGTTGCTACCCTTGATAAAATCAATAGCCTGCCGCTGGATCCCGTGTTTGCTGAAGCGACCGGCACGTTGAAAGAAAGCCGATTCACGCTGATTGAACTGCAAAAAACGCTGAAGCATGTTAATCAGTTTACTGCCAGTCCTGCGATGAAAACACTGCCGGAAGATATGCAGCAAACCTTACGTGAACTGAACCGCAGCATGAAAGGCCTGCAACCGGGTTCGCCTGCCTACATCAAACTGGTTGGTGATATGCAACGCCTTGATCAGGTTTTGCGGGAATTGCAGCCTGTGCTGAAGACGCTGAACCAAAAAAGCAATGCGCTTATTTTGGAAGCTGAGCCAGGCCAGGATCCGCAGCCAGTGAGGGCGAAACGGTGAAATCATTAAAAGTGTTAAGGGGTCTGAAGCAAATGCGGGGGTCAGACTGAACCTGTCACGGTTTGCATCAGGCTGATTTATGCCATGCCATTAAGTAAACAGCATGACACGCAGAGCATAGCCTTTATGATGGCACGCCATGCTGAGTGGGGAGCGAATTTTACCGCACCTCAATCGTCTGAACAGACAAGCGTTCAATCTTCGCGTGCCACAGCATAAAAAGGCTTGTGACTGCACAGGGAATGGCTGACAGCAGATGACGCCCAGGCTGGCTGCTGTAAATTAAAACCGGACAACAATTGATTAGTTTATTCTGACAGGTGCAGTTCTCTTAATGCGTTAATATTTTAATGTGGTTGAGGAAAACTGTTTGATTAACGTCTGGAACTGTTTTCTTATCAGAATAGTGTTCTTATTCAGACTTTGAACGCAATTCTGTTACTGACCAGCCTCTACACGACTATATTGGCCTGCCTCAGTACCCTTTTCTTTGATCTGCCTGAACATTCTGAATTACCCATTCCCGTCTGGCGGGCAGCTTAGCATCGGTATAAGTAACTGAAATTTTATTTATATCTTCAAAAAATGAAGATAACGCTACCACGCGCAAATTCAGCCTTATTACAATAGCGATTTGAAAAAATAAAAATTTTTATAGCAGTTTAGAATGCACGATGCTTTTTAGTAATGTTATTACAGGGCCACCACTTTCTGTCATCGCGTAACCGGCCCCCTCTGCATCCTGGCCTTATTTCTAATGAATACTCCCGGCAAAACTGATATAAAAGCGAATGACAAGCCGCCCCGTGCCTATAACTGGCAGGATGGTGATAGTACATAATCACATTCCCTTTTTAAATTGAATATATATAAGCCATGCTGTCTGTTTATCGCATTACCTCATCATAAGACACCACCAATAAATGGAATTATTTTCAGGAAAAACTTGTCAATAATCTGATTCGGTAGATAAGCCTTCACTATTTTTATATAAGCAGTCAAACTATCAACTAAAGGAAATGACTACAGAGAAAAGTAAACGAAGGCGGATGGTTATTTAGAGGAATAATCATCTCAACTATGCAATGTGAGACTTAAAATGTATTCTAATGCAATTTGGATCATGCTTGAGAAGTCAATTAATATTATTGGGCTGATCTATATTAATTCGCTTATGGCAAAGTACATTGGCCCTGATAACTTTGGTAAGATCAATATTTCAACTTCGCTTTTTATATTTGTACAAACATTATCATGGTTTGGCGGTCAGAATATCATATTTAAACGCATGAGCGAAAATACCAGATCCGGGATTGCAATGGCGATGCACACCCAAAATCAACGGCGTATTTTCTTCCTCATATCATCAAGCTCAGTTTTAACTTATCTGTACTTCTATACTGACTTAATTGTGTTTTTATTTGGCGTAGCCAACTGCATTGCCACATACTACATTGTGATGGACTTCTTTTCCATCTACAACAACACGCAATTAAAATCAAAAATAAACACGATAACAAATGTCATCGGGCTGTCCTTTGCCCCGGTAATTAGATTCTATATTTCACATTTTAAATTGCCAGTTTACTACTTCACAATACCCATTGTTATAATCCCGCTCGTACCTTACGTCATGCGCCTCATTTATTTTAAATACACAACTGAAATTAAAGAAAACAGTAAAGGAGCCGGGTTATATAACCGACACATGCTTTACACCGGCGGGGCTTTAATTTTATCAAGTCTGTCAGCAGACATATACACTCAGATATCCAGCATTTTTTTGGCTAAAATGTCATCCTACTCAAAACTGGGAGTTTATAGCGTAGCGTTAACAATAGGAGGTGCCTGGTCATTTATTGTATTAGCATTAATAACGAGTTTTTCTCTCAAAAATATACAGTGAAAACAATCAAGTAACTATCGAAAAATTGCTAATTAAGATCAACCGACTTGTGATTATTCTGTCCCTTGTTGCTTTAAGTGGATTTTATATTTTTGGTGATTTTTTTATACGCTTACTTTATGGCGATAATTATATGGATTCAGTCAATATTATTCCCATAATAATTATTGGCACAATGTTCTCATCGTTAGGAACGATTTGTTATAGATATATAATAAAAGAATCCGGGTACAGCTACCTGGCTAAAAAAATGTTTTTATGCTGTATATTAACAATACCATTATCCTGGATAATGATTCGCGAATTCGGAATTAATGGCGCTGCATATTGTTTTTTGATTGTTGAGATTTTATCTTGCACTTTACTCAATTATTTCTTTAGAAATAAAACAATCATTAAAATGCACCTTAGCATTTTCAAACCGAGATAATTTAAATGAATATGATAAAACACACAGTTAAATCAGCCCTAAAATTCAGTGCTAACATTTCTCCTAAGTTTTGTGCTCAGGCGCATTACTTTATTAAGTTCAAGAAAAAGCTAAACTTAAGTAACCCCACCAATTTCAATGAAAAAATTCAGTGGCTTAAGTTCAATGAATTAAATAATGACATTTACACGTTATGTGCTGATAAATATAAGGTGAGAGAATATGTTTCATCTAAAGGGTGTGGTGAAATCCTTAATGACCTGTATGGCGTGTACGATAGTCCACAAAGCATTGACTATAGGGTGCTTCCAGAAAAGTTTGCACTTAAATGCAACCATGGTGCAGGTTATAACATAATTTGTGATAATAAATCATCAATAGACATTGAAAAAACAAACAAACAATTAGATAAGTGGCTAAAGCAGGATTTCTCCACCCTTTTCATTGAACCGCAGTATAAAAAAATAGAAAGAAAAATTTTATGTGAAAAATACATTGAAAATGAACGTGGTGGTTTTCCTGACGACTATAAGTTTTACTGTTTCAATGGAAAGCCTTACGCAGTAATGGTTTGCATTGGGCGAGAAAAAGGAACACCTAAATTCTATTATTTTGATATGAACTGGAACCCTCTTCCTTTCGAGGACACCATTGAATTAATAAATAAAAAGAATTACCCAAAAATGCCTGATGGCTTTAATAAAATGAAAGATTACGCGATGAAATTAGCTTCTGATTTTAAATTTGTCCGGGCTGATTTCTACCTCCTGAATAAGAAAGTTATTTTCGGCGAGCTGACCTTTACTCCTTCAGCGGGACTGGATGTAACGTTACAGGATGCAGATTTCATTTTAGGAAGCCAGCTAAAACTCTAGTTCTAAACCTGATAGCCAGCCTTACTCCTGGGCCAGAAAGCACTCCTACGGGTTATTGCGCCAGAACACAAGGAATGCAGGTAAAAAGAAGCGATGGGTGATATGACTAACCTGTCGACATATCCATCATTGCTGATGGATATGTGACGATGGCGGTCAGGTTGATAGCCGCAAGTTGACAATGCATCCACATGCCGCCTAAGTTGTGTAAATCAAAAGGCTGGGCCAGCTCAAAAATGGTGTGGTAGCGGGATTCTCATCCCCCTGCCACGCCATTTTTTAAACGTCTTTGGTAAATGATGTTCAGGAAAATTTACGCAGAAAACACCACACAGAACAGATCAAGAGTGGCTACGGGTAATGACAAAATTAATAAACTGAATGATGGTCAGGTATTCTTGCTTAGCTGTGTTTCTGTTTTTACAGTTTGTCAAACGCCTTCCAATACACGAGCAAAACGCACGAGCCGCATGCTTTGAATCAGATTAACGACCAACAGGCATGATGAAAATATATTGCAGCGCAAAGCTATTCAATCTTATGTATTCACCCGGCGACGGCATTTTCCAGGGTTTTTTATAACGCTTACTCAATGATTACTATTCTGAGCGACATCACTCAGTCCGGTGGGGGGTTAAGCGAGCGGGTAATTAATCAGATCGCTTAATCCGGACTGAGTTTCCTTTAATGATCGAATTTTTGGCGACGTTATTTCGCCAGGAGTTCTCTTCGGACGATCTCTGCGCCAGCACTCAGAGCATTCAGTTTGCCCCTGGCTACCCGACGAGACAGCGGTGTCATGCCACAGTTGGTGCAAGGATAGAGTTTGTCGGCGTCTACAAACTGAAGTGCTTTTCGAAGAGTATCGGCGACTTCTTCTGGTGTCTCGATGGTATTGGTTGCTACGTCGATAGCCCCAACCATTACCTTTTTACCTCGAATAAGTTCAATGAGATCCATTGGAACACGCGAGTTTTGACATTCCAGCGAAATTATATCGATATTAGATTTCTGCAGCTTAGGAAAAATCTCTTCATATTGTCTCCACTCTGAACCCAGCGTCTTTTTCCAGTCTGTGTTGGCTTTGATGCCATAACCGTAGCAAATATGCACAGCCGTTTCACATTTAAGCCCTTCAATGGCTCTTTCTAAAGCGGCAATCCCCCAGTCGTTCACCTCATCAAAAAAACATTAAATGCGGGTTCATCAAACTGGATAATATCGACACCAGCAGCCTCTAATTCTTTGGCTTCCTGATTGAGAATTTTAGCAAACTCCCAGGCGAGTTTTTCACGACTTTTATAATGGCTGTCATAAAGCGTATCGATCATCGTCATGGGTCCTGGTAATGCCCACTTAATCGGTTGCTTAGTTTGCTGACGTAAAAACGTTGCATCTGCAACAAAAACGGGTTTTTGCCGGGTCACTTCACCCACGACTGTCGGTACACTTGCATCATAGCGATTACGAATCCTGACGATTTCACGTTTCTCAAAATCAACGCCGCTGAGGTGCTCAATAAACGTTGTGACAAAATGCTGACGCGTTTGCTCGCCATCACTGACAATATCAATACCTGCCTGCTGTTGAGCTTCCAGACACAAACGCAGAGCATCTTGTTTGCCCTCGACTAATTCCTCACCTTGCAATTTCCAGGGTGACCAAAGTGTTTCAGGTTGTGCAAGCCAGGCGGGTTTGGGTAAGCTGCCCGCAGTCGAAGTAGGTAATAACTTTTTCATAACAGATGACCTTGTGTTTCGGTTAATCAAAGAACGGAATTAGCAGACCATTGCTCGAGAGCTGTTTGATAGGGCTTAATAAAGTGCTCTTCGGTAAACTTTCCCTGCTCAATAGCCAGCTGGCTACGTTCTTCCCGATCATAAATAATTTGAGTTAAAGAATAATCCCGATGTTTCAGGTTTGGCTGATAATATTTCCCCGCTGAAGAATTAGCATTGTAAATCTCTGGCCGGTAAATTTTTTGAAAAGTCTCCATCGTGCTGATGGTACTGATAAGCTCAAGATGAGTGTAATCACTGAGTAAATCACCCTGAAAATAAAAAGCCAAAGGAGCCACACTGCCTGTCGGCATAAAGTAGCGAGCCTGCAACCCCATTTTTGCGAAATAGTGATCGGTCAGAGAAGATTCATCCTGCTGATATTCGATACCTAATACAGGATGCTCATTACCGGTACGATAGTAGGTGTTTTTACTTGAAACACTCAGGCATATAACAGGGGGCTTACCGAAATTAGCATTGTAAACATCAGAGTTGATGAAGATCTTAAATATATTTCCATGCAGATCACCAAAATTATCTGGCAGGGTAAAATTGGTTTGATTCTTATTATGCTCTGGCAGCAGGACGCTGAAATCATAATCTCGCACGTAAGAGGAAAAGTTATTTCCTGCAATACCTTCTGTGCGCTGATTATTTTTTATATCGAGGATATTCGTCTTCAGTATTTCAATCACGGGAAAAGTGCCGCCCTTGCCTGCAATATCAATATTCAGTTCAGCGGAGATAATCTCAAGTTCAACAGAATAGCGATCGCCTTTGGGGTTATCCCAGTGCGCAAGAGAATTAAAACGATTGTCAATCATCACTAAGGCATTGCGCAGGTTCTCCTGACGTTTCTCACCTCGGGCCAGATTAGCGAAGTTAGTTGTAATGCGCGTATTTCCTGAGGGATTATAATTTTCGTCGAAACGAATGCTCTTAATGGTAAATGTGAAATTTTTATTCATTTTAATCTGGTACCCTAATTTCTGATACGAACCTGAATTTATTGCTTGTTTTCATGCTTTCTCATTCAGTCGTCTGTATGTTAAATAATTAATAACAGTGCATATTTTATGCCTGAGTCGCTGGTTGAGGAAAAGTGATTTAATTTCATTCAACATGAGTCATATTCATGATTACAAGTGTGCACAGGCGCACCCTTGTTGCAAAAGCCCCTTTGCCGCAGGTTTCGCAGCGTCAATTCCTCAGGGATTGCAGGGCGGTAAGCGTCTTCAGCAGGCGCCTGAATACGCCACTCAGATCGATGTTGTGCAGATCAAATGACGCACCACAGGGATCATAGCTGCTGACCCACTGGTCTTGATGATCAAAGGAAAGCAGCAGCACTCCCAGCGGCGGGATCAGGCCCCCTCTCCCCCTTTTTTTGTGGCCAGGATTTTTATCTCTTTTAAATCAGATACATAGGTCATCTTTTCGCTGTTATCATTTTTTTGCGGGGACTGAGCAACTCACTGGCGAGCATTAACCGACCCGAATGTGAACGGATAATTATCTGGATGCGAATACGTTGACAGAGACAGAGAGAAGGTTGTCAGAGGCGAGCCACTTCCGGCGGTATAAAGCCCTGCAGCGCAACAACTGCAGGGCAAAGGGATTAAGGCGTGACGATGTTGAACCAGAACTCAAACTTGTCCATGTAACTGAGCAGCTCATTCAGCTTTTCACCGTTACCGGTTATCTTCACATCGCCCCGCTCCTGCGCCTGTTTAAGCGTCTCTTCCTTCAGCATGATTTTATTGAGCGCCTCACGCGACAGCGTGATGGTGGCATCCGCATTCTCTGCTTCAGCACTGGCCGTATGATTGAGCACACCGTTCTCCAGCTCAAGTTTGTACTTGCCGCCATCTTCGCCAAAATCGACGTTCAGCACCGCTTTAGCACTGGCGGCTTTTTCCCCGTTGATATGCACCGCCAGATAGTCGAAGAACATCTCCGGCGTCATGGCCCGAACAGTATCCGGGCTGGCGGTGTTCGGCGTTGGCAGTTGCTTCACGCCACTTCTCAGCTCCTGCGCGCCGGTGAGATAGAAGTTGCGCCAGGGGCCTGACTCAGCCTGATAGCCCAGTTGTTCCAGCGCGTCGGCTTCCAGTTCACGCGCAGCCTTGTTATCCGGCTCGGCGAAGACCACCTTGCTGACAACCTGAGCCACCCAGCGGAAGTTGCCTTTGTCATAATCCACTTTTGCCTTTTGCAGAATGCTGTCAGCACCGCCCATGTACTCGACAAACTTTTTCGCCCCTTCTTCCGGCGGCAATTCATCGAGCGTCGCCGGATTGCCGTCAAACCAGCCCAGATAGAGTACATAGGTGGCCTTCACGTCATGACTGACCGAACCGTAATAGCCCCGGTTCGCCCAGGTGTTAGCCAGCGAGGGCGGTAGCTTAAACTGCGCGGCAATTTCATCGCGGGTATAACCTTCGTTAGCCAGCCGCAGCGTCTGGTCATTGATATAACGATAAAGATCGCGCTGGCTTTTCATCAGCGTGTTTACGTTGTCGTTGCCCCAGGTAGGCCAGTGATGCTGCGCCATCAGGACCTCCGCTTTATCGCCCCAGAGGGTAATGGCATCGTTAATGTATTTCGACCATGGCAGCGGCTCGCGGATCTTGGCACCGCGCAGGGAATAGGTGTTGTGCAGCGTATGGGTCACATCCTCGGCGGTCTGGATGGTTTTCTTCTCTTCGATATACCACAGCATTTCTGCTGGTGCTTCTGAGCCGGGTGCCATCATGAAATCGTAGGTGAGACCATCAATGGTTCGCTTTTCCCCGGTTTTGGTAATGTAATCCGTCGGCGCAATCAGCGTCACCGTACCGGCAGACGTGGTGGTTCCGAGACCGGCACCAACCTGACCTTTAGCATCGGCTTCCAGCAGGTTGCCGTACATATAACTGGCGCGGCGGCTCATGGACATTACCTGCCATGATATTTTCAGCTACCGCCGACTCCATAAACCCGGCTGGCGCATAAACTTTTGTTTTACCTGCTTTCACGTCGGCCTCGCTCACCACGCCGCGCACACCACCGTAATGGTCAACGTGACTGTGCGTGTAAATCACGGCGATAACCGGTTTCTGTCCCCGGTTCTTGTAATAGAGTTCCATGCCTACTTTCGCCGTTTCTGCTGAAACCAGGGGATCAACCACGGTAACGCCCTTTTCTCCTTCAATGATGGTCATATTGGAAAGGTCAAGATTGCGTATCTGATAGATGCCATCAGTCACCTGAAACAGGCCGCTGATATTAATCAGCTGAGACTGCCGCCAGAGGCTTGGGTTGACGGTATCAGGCGCTTTTTCGCCCTCTTTAATAAACGCATATTTTTTCGGGTCCCAGACTACGTTTCCGCCTTCACCTTTGATCACCGCATCAGGCAGTGCGGCGATAAAGCCTTTGTGCGCGTCAGTGAAATCCGTTTTGTTGTCAAAGGGCAGTTGCTGATACAGCGCGTCGTTGGCCTGTTTTGTCGCCGGGGCTGCATCCTTCTGGCTAACATCTGCATAAACGTGAACGGGGAGCGTGGTGAGAAGCCCGCACAGAGCGAAGCCATAGACAAGTGGTTTGAGTTTCATTGTTTCCACTTGGGCATTCTGTGGATGAATTATCGGATGAAGCTAAGAGGCCTGGCAGTTCTTTCCCGGATAGCTGACAGGTTTATGGTGAAATGGATAATTTCATTTACATTTCGATATAACTTTAGAGGAAAAACTTACTCTTGCCAGTTTGGCTTAAGTCACTTGCGAAACAGTCAGCATATTTTTTTAATAAGGTCGGATTTAAAAAATTAAGTCATTGACTGAACAGAAAAAAATGCTTCTTTAAAAATCAATATTAACTTCAGACATTATTGTTTATAGACACATCTTTGCCTGTTAAGAGGGTTATCAGGCACGCCTGACTTGCTGAACACAATATGGGCTGACATGCATCAGGAATGGCAGATATGCTGTGGAGATAACTTCAGTTCCTGAGAGGAATAATATGGATCGCTTTCACTCAATGGCAACATTTATACGCGTTGTGGAGACGGGATCTTTTTCTGCTGCTGCAAGGCAGCTTAATGTTGGTCAACCGGCGGTATCTAAAATCGTTGCTCAGCTGGAATCCCGGTTACAAACCCGTTTACTGACCCGTTCGACCCACGGATTAATGCCAACCGAGGCAGGACAACGATTTTATGAACGGGCGCGAGTCGCATTGCAGGAAGCCGACGAGGCGGAACTGGCTGCCAGAGGTGCAGGCAAAGGGCTGTCTGGAAAATTACGCATTTCAGCCGCAACAACCTTCGCCAGGTTGCATATTATTCCCCAACTCCCTCGGTTTCTTGAGGAGCACCCGGAACTGAATGTCGATGTCATTCTGGATGATCGTGTGATCGACCTGATTGCGGAAGGCATAGATATATCGTTACGCATGGGAAATTTACCCGACTCTTCTGCCGTGGCGCGCAAGCTGGCGACGAGTCCTCGCTCGGTGATCGCCACACCGGGTTATCTCACCCAAAAAGGGGAGCCGCAAACCCCGGCCGAGCTGGCAGAGCATGAGGCGATCCTTTATAACCCGCAGCCCAGTCTCTGGTCGTTCACCCGCCATGGTACGGTTATTTCCATCTCAGTCAGCGGACGCCTTCGTGTCAGCGCCGCCGAAGGACAACGCGCTGCGGTCCTCAGCCATATGGGCTTGTGTATTGCTTCCGACTGGATGTTTGCAGATGAACTTGAAAAAGGCGCAGTCAGAAAGGTGCTGACTGCATGGGAATTGCCTTCTGTTGATCTCTGGGCCGTTTTCCCTAATGGCAGACTGGCGAGCGCCAAGGCGCGACAATTCGCCGGATTTGTTGAGGCCATCATGGCTGGAAAGTAACATCGCTCTATTCCTCCCTGGAATAACTGTTATCTGATTTAGAAGCGATCCCATTTCATTTGGAATGAAATAAGGTTGTTTCACGCCCAGCTACTCCGGACGGGAAACAACAAGGACCGCCATCATGTCAATGTTTGAAACCTATCGTAATGCCTTTTTCAACGCTCGCCTGACCCGCAAACCGAATGGTGTGCTGGAAGTTAAATTCCATACCGCCGGTGAAAAACTGATCTTTGATGGACACACGCATGAACAGTTTGTTGCCTTGTTTCATGCCATTGGTGAAGACCGTGAAAACCGCGCAGTGATCCTGACCGGATCGGGCGATGCCTTTATGGACGCCATCAGCCCGGAAGGATTTGATTTCTTCAGCCCGTTAGGTTTCGACAAAATCCTGCGCGAAGGCAGAAAGGTACTCAGCAACATTCTGGACATCGAAGTTCCGATGATTACCGCCCTGAACGGCCCGGTATTGCTTCACAGCGAATATGCCTTGCTGACCGATATTATACTGGCCACGCCAGAAACGGTTTTCCAGGACAAACCGCATTTCGAATTCGGTATTGTGCCCGGCGATGGCGTACACATTTTGTGGCCAGAGGTTATCGGCTCGATCCGTGGCCGCTACTTCCTGCTTACCCGCCAGGTGCTTGATGCAGAAACGGCAAAAGACTGGGGCGTGGTTAACGAAATTGTTCCCGCCGGTAAGCTGCTTGCCCGCGCTCATGAACTTGCCGACGGTATTGCTGCACTTCCGCCACTGACCTCGCGCTATTCTCGTATTGCGCTGACTCAGCGCCTGAAACGCCTGATTGAAGAAGGGACGGGTTTCGGCCTTGCGCTGGAAGGGATAAGCGCCGCTCAGGTTGCCCATAGCATGAACCAGCCGTGAGCCATCCGGCCTCTGTTTCAGATTTCTGAATCACTGAATTTATTATTGCGGTGAGAAGGCGTTCCCGTAGGGAGCTCCGGACCATATTTTCCTAAAGGAACTGACTTATCGGTTCACAGCCAGCAACGACTAAACAGTGTTGCCAGACAGCTCAACGAGAGGCCAGAAAAAATGCTGGATTATGAATCATCCGCGGAGCGGTTTAATCAGTGTGTTGCATCCATCGGTTGAAATCACAGCCAAAAGCGGGCGTTGACGGCATCTGAGTTGGTCATATACAGAAAGCAGGTCACTTCAGGTAAGATGAACAGATGGGACTTAAACGCTAGTTTTCAGATCTGACAATCTTTTTTGTTATTTTACCACTCAATACTAAATCATCTTGCGTTGAAATGAGCCACAACTCCCTGATGTCATCTTCCCAAAGCGTTTCATTACGAAAGCGGTCTAGGATAGTAGAAAGTTCCTGCGTTTCATGCCGGTCAAGATGGTCTGTCAGATTAAAATATCCAACAAGAAAGAACTTCGTTTGCTTAAGCCCAAGCAGTGACTGTATCTCCCCGAAGATGTGCCCCGCACCGTTCGCTTCGGGATATACTTTTAAATACAGTCTTCCCGTGTTAACCGGCCCAATGAAAATTCCGCCAAGCCTGTATTTCTTACAGGGAGGAGTATTTAAAAATGACTGAAGGGCTTTCGTGACATGCTCCGTGCAATCATGACGCAACCCGCTACTTATAGTTGCATGTAGCAGATTTTTCCGCTTATCCAGTAGATCCCAGGCTATCTTCCCGGAAAAAGATGCGTTGCGCAGTGCCTTTTCAAGCCCGATAAAAATAGCCGTCTCGCGCAAACGCTCATCGCTGACAGGCAACACAAGAGAATTGCGTTTAGTGGTATAAGTACCCAAAAAGTAGTCTTCATCAATGGCTATAACGTCAGGGTGTGACGGATTAACCAAAGGAAGGTGAGCGCGCCGGTAACTGGCATCCAGACAAATTTCGTCTCCGTCTGAGAAAGCCCGTTGAGCACTACCGTACCCCAGCATCTTATCGTCAGTAAAAATCATCACAATAATCTTTTTCTGCGGACTAAAAGCTAAAAACTGCGATGGCTTGCCCATTAACTGTTAAATGTAACAGTCAGTCAATCGAGCTTAAGCATCCCCGGAGATCCACGCTAGCAGGCATTTGTTACAGTCAAATTAGGGAATTATCTGTTGGTGTGATGACCTGTTCCCCGTTCATCAACACAAGTCGATGTTAATAATTACTTCATTTGTTGTGGGAACGATTGCGAACTTCCGCTCTTGGCACAGAGCAGACTTTACTCCAGTGTCGGTCCGCTCTGTGCCAAGAGCGGACCTTCGCAATATTTCGCCGTGCATCCTGTTGAACGAATGCTTCAGGTCAATTCTGACCGTCAACACGTAGAGTGAGTGTCAGCTTGTGACTGCACCTGGGCGAGCATCGATCGGCACATTTACAGTAAAGGTCGTCCCCCTTTCTTCAACGCTGCTAACAGGGACACTTCCGCCGTGACCTTCTGCTACACGTTGATCAGTCCAGGTTGCAGGACCAGATGCCCACCGAACAACCGGGTTACTGACCTGCTGGCATCGACATCTGCTGGGCGGATTTCAGGTGTTGCTCAACAACTGGCGTGTGCGCGTCGGCCAGAGCCTTCACATCCGGATCCTTGATATTCCTGGCGTCACTCTGCAGCTTCGATAGCACCATCTGGTGGTCCTTGGTGCCGGCGTTTTCCATATACATCTTGTCAAACGCGCCGCCGCTCTGCTTTTCCATATTGGCGGCCATAGCCTTGTGCTTAGCGTCCGGCTCGGTCGGCAGTGCCACGCCCTTTTGCTGGGCGACCGCTTGTACTTTGGTCAAAGCGGCGCCATGGTCTTCGACCATTCGCTGAGCGAATGCTTTGACTTCACTGCTTTGTGCCTTGCTCAGCGCGATCTTGGCGGCGGCGATTTCATTGATATTGGCCTGCGCCATGTCCTTCACCGCCTTTTCGTCGCCGGCGCTGAGCCTGGCGCTCGATCCGGTCTGGCCTGCGGCGCTATTCTGCGCGGCGCTTGTCGGCGTCTGGGCTTGCACGCCGAAGGTGCTGAACATAGCTGCTACTGCCGATACGGCTAGCAGCCTTTTCAATGTTTTACTCTTTTGCATTTTCTTCTCCTGATGGTCAGGCATAAGGCTGGTGTCAGGTAATTAACCGTGCACCGCCTCGTATGTAAATGACAACTGCAATGGTCAGTATAGTGGATCAACGATTAGCGACAGCCGGTTAAGTTAGGATCCTCAACGGAGGCGGCAGGAAATGACGGAAGCAAAAAGCGGATATTGTCCATCGCCGCCTGAGGCGAGTTTCATATGCTCTTTATGGAGTGCCGGAAACCGTACATGCCATGCAAAACGATCCGTCTTCAGTGGAGCTTATTCTCATGAATACAGCACAATCTCACTTTCCTGACGTAGCATGGCTGCTCGATCGATTTCCTCTGTCACGGCGAGTCTTCACAAGTCTTAGCCGGGCAGTTCAGGCGCAGCTGTGCCTGCGAGGTATGGGGGTTGCAGTGCTGCCGTGGCCACTTGCCGATGCCATATCTGGATTGCAGCGCATCCTGACGCCGCATCAACCGCCCTCCAGAGATACAGGGGCAGGCTACCATCATGATCTCCGGTACAGGGACACTTACAGGCAATGCTGGATATCACCGATACGCTGCTTTCGGCTTCCGTGCCGGCAACGCCTGGGAGCCAGAGGGGACCGTCAGGGTGATGCTGCTGATGTCAGCTCTGTGCCAGAAGCGGACATTATCGTTTCACTATAAGTATATATCTGTGCGATGCTAGCAGCGTTGCAACAGAAAACGCTGTAATTCAGCCGTGACTTCTTTTGGATTTTCCTCGGCCATATGGTGACCGCTGGCTATCGCCTTGCCCCGAACATCACGTGCCCAGATTTTCCAGATACCTAATACATCACCATATATATCTTCTAGATCATCATATTTTGACCATAAACAAAGCGTTGGGCACATAATCAGATTTCCTTTCTGGCGATCTTGTAGCTCATGTTCTTTATCAATGCTGAGACCGGCACGATAGTCTTCGAGCATCCCATGTACAATTTCCGGATCATGAATAGCTTTTCTGAACTCAAGGTACTCTTCATTTCCCATTGTTTCAGGCTGGCCTCCATACCACTTGTCAGGATCAGCGAGTATTGCCCGTTCCGGTTTTTCTGGCTGAGCAAAGAAGAACCAGTGATACCACTGCCGGGCAAACTTCTCATTACACCGGTTGAGGGCTTCAAGTATTGGAATGCAATCAAGCACGGCAAGCCGTGTGATTCGCTCTGGATAGTCAAGAGCGGCTCTGTAAGCTGTGTAACTCCCTCTGTCATGCCCAACAAGCGCAAATTGCTCAAAACCAAGCTGACTCATCAACTCAATACAATCTTTTGCTTTAGCTCTTTTAGAAGAACCAGCATGATCGCGCTGATCAGCCGGCTTTGACGATTGGCCAAACCCCCGTAAATCAGGGCATACAACGGTAAATGATTTGGCTAGCTCGGGAGCCACTTTTGACCAGGTTACATGAGTACGAGGGTGTCCATGCAATAACAGAACAGGTGGTCCATTACCCCCATAGCGCACATTGAGATCTGCTTCTGAAAGGATGACTCGTGTATGTGTAAATCCTTCAAACATATGCTGCCTCCCACGCCAGTAGTGTGGGGATAATTATAGGCTGCTGTTTAATCGGACACTTTGCTACATAAGGGGCCGAGCAGAATTGACCTCTCATAACAAGACTGGTAATGCAATGCAAGATGACATTGTGGACAAAATTTTAAAATGAATGTCCGCTTTTTGCTCATAGCGGACATTGGCTCGCATGTCAGTCCGCTTTGTGCCAGAAGCGAACTCTGACACCTTGAAACAGCAAACGCGGTGAACAGAAGAGAGCCTGCGCTTATCGTCCGCAGGAGGCGTTTACTCAACATTGCCAGAGATTTTTACCCCTGAGGACGCCTGTTTATTAGATTTTTCATATACTCATGCATGTGATTCAGCTAATCCGCAGATAACCTGAAAGAGAAGGGTTACTGATTTTTGACTTGTCTGACAACGAAAGATTGTTGGCTTAACATAAGGGAAAGTAATGCCATTGCTATTTGGTGAATTATCTGGCCTTCCGTCATGGGTGCCTGCTGTATTGCTCGTCACTCTCTCGCTCGCACTGGGTTTTCTGGCGCGATTTACACTTTTAAGATTCATCCGCTACTGGCAAAATCGTGACAGAAAGCTTTTCAAATCACTTGAAAAACACCTTCGTGGATCAATGTTTCTTTTTATTCCCTTACTGTTAATAAGTATAGGCGTTAATCATGTAAATATTGAACCAGAATCTCTTAATTTTATTATATCAACCACGCATGTCTTTATTATATTATCATTTTGCTCAGTTCTGATTCGATTAATTAATGTTGCTCAGGACATGCTATTTATACGCTATGACATTAATCTTTCGAATAATCTTCGTGCCCGCAAAATTCGCACGCAGATAATGTATGTTAAAAAAGTCGCTATCGTCATACTTGTGACGTTCTGTCTTTCTCTGATTTTACTCAGTTTCCCTGGCGTGCGAAAATTCGGTACAACAATACTGGCAGGTGCTGGCGTTGCCGGAATAATAATTGGCTTTGCCCTACAGAAGTCGCTTGTTAACTTGTTTGCCGGAATTCAGATAGCCTTTACACAACCGATAAAAATTGATGACGCTGTGGTCGTTGAAAAAGAATGGGGCTGGATTGAAGAGATAAACCTGACCTATGTTGTGGTGCGTCTCTGGGACCTGCGCCGACTGGTATTGCCCATTACTTACTTTACAGAAAATCCGTTCCAAAACTGGACACGTAATAATGCACAAATTTTAGGCTCTGTCTTCCTTTACCTTGATTACTCCATGCCATTAGAACCTCTCCGCAAGCACTTTGAAAAAGTACTCAGTGAAACAAAACTCTGGGATCAGCAAACTCAGGTGCTTCAGGTTACCGACACGAATGACAAAACTATGACGATCAGGATGTTGATGACGGCGCAGAATTCCCCTACCGCCTGGGATTTACGCTGTCACGTGCGGGAAAAAATGATTGAGTTTATCCAGCAAAATTATCCGCAGAGTCTTCCTCATCTGAGGGCTACACTGACCGATTCCAGTGATTTATAGTCCGGGCGCTCAGTCACTGGGCGCACTCGTTTTTCAGGGCGGAACGTACAGAAGCTGTGCTTCCGCTCTTCGCTCATAGCGAACTTTGCCCTGCGCAAATGTCTGCTCTGTGCCATAAGCGGAAGTTGCCTATGAATCCAATCCTTCAGGCCGCCCCGCGTTTTCAGTCATGAGTTTCCTGTTCATCGCTTACCCATGTAGATGGTTTCACTAATGCAAATGCACACTTCGGCATCGGCCGAAGCAACATGCCTCCGTCATCATTAAACTTTCTGAAAATCATCGATGGAGTGGACCATGATTGCAGTACTTTTTGAGGCAGATGTTCTGCCAGAAGCTCAGGAAAGATATCTTCAGCTTGCTTCGGAGCTGAAGCCTCTTTTATCTCACACGCCCGGGTTTATTTCGATTGAGCGTTATCAGAGCCTGACTACACCAGGAAAGATTCTTTCTCTTTCCTGGTGGGAGGATGAGGAGTCTGTAGCCGGATGGAAGCAAAATGTGATGCATCAGGCCGCTCAGAAAGAAGGCAGGCAGTCTATTTTTTCATTCTACAGAATACGAGTAGCCAGCGTATTCCGTGATTACTCTTCTGATAAGGGAACAAATCAGCATGTATGACATTCACGTTATTCTGAAAAATAGCCCGGGTTCACTTGGTTTACTGGGTGGTGTACTGGGTGAAAACGGAGTGGGACTTGAAGGCGGTGGCGTATTTACAACACCTGAGGCAGGACATGCACACTTCCTGGTGGAAGACGGTGAAAAAGCTAGCAGGGTGCTGGCTGAGGCCGGTTTTGAAGTCTGCAACGTGTGTCGACCTCTGGTAAGAAAATTACCACAGGAACGACCCGGTGAACTGGGAGAAATAGCTGACACAATTGCCCGGAACGGAATCAACATTCTGGTACAGTACAGCGACCACAGCAACCGGCTCATTCTCATTACGGATGATGATATCAGGGCAGCTGAAGTCACCCAAAAATGGGCAATACCTTCTGAATGAACCCCTTTAGAACACAGTGCGACAATGAGCCGGATGATGTTCTTGAAACATCAATGGCAATGGTAGCTTCTGCTCTGTCTGACCCGTCAAGGGTCAGTATTCTATGCGCTCTGATGGACGGGCGCGCGTGGACTGCCACCGAACTCAGCGTAGTGGCTGACATAGCAGCCTCGACTGCCAGCGGGCATCTGAACCGGCTTCTCAGTAACGGTCTGGTCATTTGCCTGACGCAGGGGCGCCATCGGTATTACAGCCTTGCGGGCCATCATATCGCCGAACTGCTCGAGAACCTGATGGGCGTTTCCATGCGCACTCATAAGCATCCTGTCTCCAGTACGCCGGTCTCTCTTCGTTATGCACGCACCTGCTATGACCATCTGGCAGGCGAGCTAGCTGTCAATATTTATGAATTTTTGCTGCGGGAAAAATGGCTTGAAGCAGAGGGAACGAAGCTGACATCAGACGGAAAAATACATTTTGAGAAAATGGGCGTCATGCTTAATTCACGCACGCGCCGTAAGCCATGCTGCCCCTGTCTGGACTGGAGTGAGCGACGTTATCACCTTGGCGGTGACGCTGGCTCAGCCCTGTTTACGCTATTCCTGCAAAAAGAATGGGTAACGCGTATAGAGGGATATCGTGAAGTGAACGTGACCGATGCTGGGCGGATTGCAATCTATCGGCTGTTCAATCTGAAAATTACCTGATCTTGAGTCTTGTAACGATTGCTTTGATCAAGAGACTTAAGATGCTCTCGTTTTAAATACTCATTTAACGCAAAAGGTCCGTTTTTCGCTCAAAGCGCACTGACATGCCTCAACAGCTTACCACTGCTTTTACCAGGCTGGACGACGTTGCCTGAACTCGTTTCGAGTAACGTCGTCAGCAGGCAAGCCGCGCAGCAGTACGACAGCAGAATTTAATGGTTAAAATATACTAATGCGATTTAATAACAGGCGCAGGATTAGGCCGGCGAACCGGCCTGAGGCACTATCAGATGGCGCAATAAACGCGCGCTTCACGTGGCGTGTAGATACCAAACGTCACCACGCTCAGTAAGCCATTAACAAACGTCTGCTGCACTTCAACCCGACTGACTTTTTCCTGGCCGCCGCACACCTGCGCCGCATCAATGCTCTTACGCTGACCGATACCTGAAACAAAGAACGGCTGGCTGGTGGTTTTCGTCGCCGCGCCAACTTGATTCTGTTTCATTACGAAAGTCTGCTGCGCACAGCCGGTTAAACTCAGAGCCAACAACGCCGCAACACAAAGCTTGTTCATAAATATCCTTATCGCCTGAAATGAAAAAATAAATGCTGAGTGAAATCATCACTCAGCCAGCAATCATGTTATCGACAACGAAAGCGGAAACATGAGAAAGATTTTTAAGTACGCCTGACGGATACGTTTTGCTGAATAGTACAGCATTAAAAAAAGCCCCTGCACAGCAGGGGCTTTGTATGTTTACCGCAGCGTTTCCGCTTAGCGAGTCAAATCGTAGAAGAACTTTTTGACGCCATCGAGAAAGCTTTTTGAATGCGGACTGTTCTTCTCACCCGCCGCACCACCAAAGCTCTATTCCAGCTCACGCAGCAGCAACTTATGCTTCTCGCTCATAGCGGACCCTGGCCTGCCGTTAGTCCGCTTTGTGCCAGAAGCGGACGTTGTCGTTTTAGGTCATTTTGATGAATGTGCTTTATGAAGTTAAGTAGCTCAGACAACCGATCGATGCTGTAGCTCTCAAATCCGATGCTGTTCTGGCTGACTGCTTCCAGTGACGGCGCGGTTCCTTCCGTTTCGCTTGGCACGATAAAGCGCGTTATCCGCCAGCTCTTTGAGCCCTGCCGCTTCACCGGCATCGCCTCTGGCGGTTATCGTCCCACAACCAGCGCTGATGGTCACCGCTCCGCCAGGAACAGACGTTGCTTTATGCGCCAGACCGGCGTCCGACACGGTCTGCACCGCCCGCTGCGCTACTTTCAGGGCGTCAGTCGGACCGGTGTTCGGAAGAATGATAGCGAATTCCTCTCCCCCGTAGCGGGCCACAATATCGTCGCTGCGATGGATATTGCTCTTTAGGGCAATACCTACGTTTCTCAGGCACTGGTCCCCCGTCACATGCCCGTACGTATCGTTGTAACGCTTGAAGTAGTCAATATCCACCATAATCAGCGACAGCGGTTCGCCTGTCTTCGCTGATCGCTCCAGATTTTTCTCTAGCAGCGCGTCAAACTGCCTGCGGTTGGCAAGCCCCGTCAGGCCGTCTACCAGCGCCAGCGACTGAAGCGTATGGTTAATGCTGGTCAGCTCATCCCTGACCAGCGTCAGCTCCAGCTGATTTTTAACATTGACCCTTACCTGCCTCAGCATAAAGAAGCCCATCCCGGTAATGATAAACAACAGTGCGATGTTGAGCGCCAGGTCCACCAGGTTTTCAGATATCCACTCTGCGCGCGCCGCGTCCCGGTCATAGCCGGCCGTCACAATCAGCGGGTAGCGTTCAAGTCGGGCGTAGCCAAACACACGCTCTACACCGTCAAGCGCCGAGCGCCACGTTGCGCTGCCGCTGTCCGAGGCTTTAAGCGCCGTTTTGAACAGCGGGCTGGCAGAAAGGCTGCGATTGATAAATGACTCAGGCAGGGGGCGAATATACAGCACGGATGTGTCGGCAAGGATAAGTGCCAGCACGTCCTTTTCGCCCAGACTGTAGTAGCTGTAAAACTGCCTGAAATAGTCCACCTTCACAGTCGCAAGCGCTACGCCGGCAAAGTTGCCGGTTGCATCGTTCAGCCGGACTGATACCGGTATGACCAGGTCACCCGTCGAGCGGCTACGTATCACGCGGCTGATAAGAATGCCTGAATCGTCATGCGTGCGGTGCCAGATAAAATAGTCCCGGTCCGCGTTGCTGGCCTTTGCCGGCACATAGCTGCCCGAGGTCGCGACCCAGTTACCCCGGCTGTCATAGATAAACAGGCCGTGCAGCTGGGGAAGCTTTCCCTGCTGCGCACGGATTTGTGTTTTAAATGCTGACGTGGCGGCATACTCTGGCCCGTGCTGCATAAGCTGCCTGACTGCATCGGCGAGAGTGATGTCCACCTGCAGGAATGCATCTTCCGCCTGCCTGGCCAGCGACACAGAAAGGTTACGGGCTTCGTTCTCCCGCTGCGCCAGTTTGAGCTGCCAGTCATGCCAGAGTGACCAGGCGTTGATGCCCGCGACCGTCAATGCGATGACAAGCATAAATACCGCCAGGCTCCGGCCCAGCGATGTCCGCATAAGCGGTGAAGACAGGGTGTCTGATGTTTTTTTCAAGAAACCGCCGTTCCGGATACGCATAAGTTTTGATTAAGAATATAGCATCCATCAGGATTAGGCCTGATATCCCCGCCATCCTGGCAGGGCTATTATCAGATCCTGAATGTTTCCACCATACCCCTGAGCGAATGCACCTGCTCAGCCAGCGACTGCGAAGCCGTAGAGGACTCCTCCACTAACGCGGCGTTGCTCTGCGTTACGCCGTCCATCTGACCAACGGCCACGGTAACCTGAGAAATCCCCTGCATCTGTTCGTTTGAAGCTAATGCGATTTCATCCATGGCCCCTGCCAGTTCGCTGACTCGCGCATTAACGCTCATGATATTTTCTGCCGTACTGTCGGCAACCGAAACACCCTGCCTGACCAGCGCAGAGGCGTTTTCAATAAGGGCCTTGATATCCCGGGCGGCAGTGGCGCTGCGTTGCGCAAGATTGCGCACCTCACTTGCAACCACTGCAAAGCCACGTCCATGCTCGCCGGCGCGCGCAGCTTCAACCGCGGCGTTAAGGGCAAGAATATTGGTCTGGAAGGCAATACCTTCGATGGTGCCGGTGATCTCTCCGACCCTGGCCGCGCTGGTTGATATATCGGCCATGGTCTTCGTCATCGTGCGGACGTTGTCTTCACCACTCTTGACCAGGGCGACAGTCTCTCGCGCCGCCCCTGCCGTATGGGTTGCACCAGATGTGTTACTGCGCACCGTGGCGGTCAGCTGCTCCATGCTGGCCGCGGTTTCCTGTAGCGCCGCCGCCTGCTGCTCGGTCCGCGCGGAAAGCTCAGTGTTTCCGCGGGCAATTTCGTCAGACGCCAGCGCAACCGACGCGGAGGCATCTTTAATCTGTGAAACCATGTCGCTGAGGCCCTTCTGCATGCGGGCAAGCGATGCCAGCATGCTGGCGCTGTCGCCCTGACGAAGGGTAACCTGCGTGGTGAGATCGCCCCCGCTATGGCGGCCGCCAGTGCCTGCGCCTGCGCCGGTTCACCACCCAGCTGGCGCGTCAGCACCCGTACGGTCAGGTAACCGATAGCTGCGGCCAGCAGGAATGAAACGGCCAGGAGAATAAAGAGCGTTACCGATGCCTGCCGACTTTCCTCACTGCTGTCCGCCACGGCACCGCTGGCGTTCTGCATCTGAATATCAGTCATAGTGCCCAGCGCATCCAGCAGCGCGCGCTGCGCTGGCCGCGTCACGTTCATTAAATAAGGAACGACTTCAGCTTGCATATTCTGCAGCCCAAGCTGAGCAGCCTTATCAAACGCGGGCATAGCCACTTTCTCGCGCTCAATTATCAGCTTCATGACGTCGCGGCCGGCAGGGGTAGAATCAAGCTGCATAATGCGCACCAGCTCATCCCGGCTGCTGGCAAACTGCGCCTTTTGCTTCTGCACGCGCTCCCATTCAGGCTGCATCTCTTTAGGGTCTGTCAGCAGTGCCAGGTTACGCACCGCAATGGCCAGATCGCGAACATTACCGCGCATATCAAGCGCAAGCTTGTACTTCTTCATTTTGACGTTAACCACGTCATTCATACCTTCGCGGGCGTGGCCTAAGGCATTAATCGCAACGCCGGTACAGACGGCTAACAACAGCACCATCAGGCTGAAGCCGATGGCAATACGGACAGATACTTTCATAGCAATTTACCGGTGTGATTGAGATTCTCCGTTACTATCGGCGTTTTTAAAGTTTCATTTAGAATGCTTATATTGTTTTTTCCAGGAAAGTATTAAGCAGATGGCTTTAACAGGCAGGTGTGTCCGGCATCGCTACTGTTTGTTTACTGCCCGGCGCGCTCGCCCAGGCAAGCTGTATGAAAGGTATTTTCAGAGGAAACGGACGTGTTTCCCTTCGTTCACTGATGACGTCCTTTCAGTCATTGTCTGACCAAAGGGTAATTCTCAGGATGCCTGTTAGATACGGTTATATGGAAGAATAAGCCGGAAATTCAGACAATACGATCATACCGCTTCGCTTGCGCGACGGAGCGTTTATTCTCAAACTTTAAAGGTGACGGTTCCTGCTGGTTCCGGTCACAGTGAGGAGTTCTGAATCTTATCTCTGGTTCACCCCGCTGTAGATGGCGGGGTTTTTTGATTCTGAAAAGAACTGGCGGTTGCGGAATTGCCGTAGCTGTACTGTATAAAAAAATGCCGTACCGGCACTTTTTCCGGAAAAGTTACAGGCAGGCTCCGGATTTTTTTCTACACTTTCTTTTTGGCGGACGGAGCTGCCGGACCACTTACACTATAAAAACCTAAAATTTTATCTCCCCGCTGCTACGGCGATTTTTTGCCTTTTTTGCGGTCTGCCGCTTGCCTGCTCTTTTACCTTTTACCAGACTTAAATTTCTGACAGCGATGCCGGATAATGAAAACCATGGCAGTCTGGAACTCCTGAATTGTCTTACCCGCCCCTGGCGCGGTTTTTTTTAACCTGGTCGGGAATTATAAAAAATTCTCTCCACGCACTAAGACATTCCGGAACATGGCCGATAACTGTTATGCCCTGCACCAGGGGAACCTGATGAGATTATCGATTATTGATCTGAGGCATCCTTTCCGGATGCTTTTTTTTGCATGTGGTTCTGTTGGCAGTACGGGGAATCTTTGTCTCAGGCACAACTGGAGGCAAGACCAGAATCTGCGGTTTTGAAAGATGATAATTTTGTGGCGTATGGCTTTCTACAGTTCGTCGGCGGGATGTTATGTTTAATGTGGCATAACTACCCTATCGCCATGATTTTGACGTCCGCTTTTCGCTCATAGCTGTCCTTCTGCATCAGCACGCTTGCAGCTTCTCGTCAGAAGCTGACATTACAAAACTTACGCAGCATCATCGGTCATTCCGATAAGGTGTTTGTTGGTAGTAATAAGTAAATGTTTATGGCAGCGTCAGTTGATCTTTATATTCATCAAATACTGCAATTAAATGGTCGGCGATTGCTCTTACTCGCCGTGAACCCGCCAGGTCTGAATGCATCACCAGCCATAATGTCTGATCCACACCGATATCAGGATTAACGCAATGCAGGCCATTTTTCCTCGCCATAAAGTGCGGCAAAACCCCTAAACCCAGGCCTGCTGAAACTGCGGATACCTGAGCCACGAGTGTGTTTGCTTCCACCCGGCATGGCCTGCCGCGAAGCATTCGCGTTACCCATCTCGCAGCAGGCAGGTGTTGATGTGACTCCGGCCAGCCCACATACTGAGCGTTATTCAAAGATAAACCAGCGGGTTCACCAGCCAGTATTTTTAGATATGCATCATCACCGTATAATCCAAATCCTACTGTTCCGAGACGCTTTAACGTCAGATTCCCGCTGTCAGGCTTGACCATACGTATTGCTAAATCGGCGTCTCTGCGATGCAGATTGACTGATTGCACGCCGCTGAGCACTTCCACCCTCAGGTCGGGATATTTTTCAAGAAGCCCTTTCAGCGAAGGCAGAATAAAATGCGTAGCCAGATTGTCCGATGTTGCCAGCCGGACAAGCCCGGCAACATTACCTTGCAATTTCGCCGTCTCGCCGAAAGCGAGCCCTGCATATTCCAGCACCTCAGCCCGTTCCAGCAGGGCTTCACCATCGTCCGTCAGACGATATCCGCTCTGATGCCTGCTGAAAAGCGGCACTGCCAGAGACTGTTCAAGCCGGTCAAGCCTTCTTGAAATCGTAGCAATGCCCATTTCCATCGCTTCTGCTGCGCCACTCAGCGTACCTGCGCGGGCGATCGCCAGGAAAACCCGCGTATCGTCCCAGTTGAAATCTGCTTTCATGTTTTTTCCGGTTATGGAAAACGGCTCTCCGTTTTCAGGTCTGTTTTATCACTTTCAGCAGGATGATACTGCAGTCCTCACAAGGAGATAAACATGCAAAAACGTAATCTGACGTCATCCTTCAACGTATCCGCGATCGGCCTGGGCTGTATGGGTATGAGTGAATTCTATGGACCACGCGACGATGAAACATCAATGGCGGTGCTGGATAAGGCTTTAGCGCTGGGTATCAATTTCCTGGACACGTCTGATACCTACGGACCCTGGCACAATGAGGAATTACTGGGGAAATTCATTAAATCCCGTAAGCCCGCGCTAAAGCTGGCTACAAAATTTGGCATTGTGCGCCAGCCCGGCGAATACAGAAGAAGCCTCTGTAACACCCCGGACTATGCCCGCCAGAGTTGCGAAGCGTCTCTCAAACGCCTGGGCGTGGATCGTATTGATCTCTACTACGTACACCGCATTGATGCCAGTACTCCCATTGAAGATACGATGTCCGGACTCGCGAAGCTGGTTCAGGAAGGAAAGATCGGGCACATCGGTTTATGCGAGGTCGGCGCTGAAACGCTCAGACGCGCTCATGCGATCCATCCAGTGGCAGCAGTACAAACCGAATATTCCCTCTGGAGTCGTGAAGCAGAGGCGAGCGTACTCCCGCTGTGTAAGGCTCTGGGCATCGGGTTCGTGGCGTATTCGCCACTGGGACGTGGCTTTCTGACGGGCAGATTTCAGCATGAACCGATTCCGGCAAAGGAAGATTTCCGCAGCACGCTTCCCCGCTTCCAGCCGGAGAATCTTGCCATAAACCACTCCCTGGTTGATCTGATAAAAGCTCTGGCGGTGAGCAAGGGCTGTAAACCTTCACAGATAGCGCTGGCCTGGTTACTTGCCCAGGGCGAAAACATAGTGCCGATACCCGGCACATGCAATCTCAACCATCTGAGCGAAAACGCCGGTGCACTGGATGTTCAGCTCAGTTGCGCTGAGCTGAGAGGGCTGCGTGCCGCCGTATCCGCCATTCCCGTTGCCGGAGAACGATACACGCCAGAAGGAATGAAAGGTGTGGGTGTCTGAACCCGGCCGGTCCGAAAGCTCCTCCAAACTTCTCCCGGTATCTTTGAAGAGACTTTATTACATGAACGACACCGTTTTACATATAAGCCCGGTGCCTGCACGCATCTGGGTAGCAGTAACAGCACTCGGGATCAGTGCATTTTCGATTGTGACCAGCGAGCTTGCGCCGGTTGGCATGCTCAGCACGTTAGCAAAGGATCTGAATCAGACTGAATCGGGTGCAGGTCTTGTCGTGACCGCATACGGCTGGGTTGGCGCTCTGGCAGCTTTCTGTCCGGATTGATACCAGCGAGGATTTCACGTAAGTCTTTATTAGTTACTCTTATGCTGGTCCTTGCTCTGTCCGGTATAGCGGCGACACAGTCTCACTCGATGACTGCATTTATGAGTGCGCGTATGGCAGGAGCTTTGGCACATGGTGCTTTCTGGGCTTTGATTGGGGCAGTGGCTTCACAACTTGTTCCGGCTGAAAAACTTGGGCTGGCTACATCAGTCATTTTTGACGGATTGACTGTCAAAACGCGACGCCTGAATGGTACCTGGATTATATAAGGTAACCTGACCACTTTTAACATACGCGGTTTTCCCTGCCAGCCAGATTTCCTCCACCCCCGTCAGGTTTGCGCTGATGACATATTCATCATGAAGATGTTTCGGAAAGCCAGAATTACGAGCTATGACCCGGGAGCACTCCATGCCATTCCGGCTAAACCACTCTGCAGACTGTAGTGACCACGCATCTGACCTTATGCATAAATGGTGAATAATTATTCATGCGTTACAAAACCATTTGCTGAACACTTTTTCAACTGGTGGTTTTAGGGCTGCAGCGAATAAATTATCCTTCGGGCGCAGTCTGCCAGTAATCAGACATGCCCCTTCCTGACCAGACCGTGCCTTCGCGGCCTGGAAAATCTTGCTGGCTTTGTCGGTTAGCTCACCAGGACACATGGTCTGGCAATGCAGGAAAGGAATAGAAGGACGTTGTTCTTTGTGTCCGCATTGTGCCAGAAGCTTACATGCATTAAGTTCGATTTTGCTGATTTTATAAGCCAATACATTATTGTTTAGTAAACAACAGAAGCGACTCATACCTCTCATTTTGTGAGAGCCAGTTTTAATCATCAATAAGAGAGTCAGGAACATGGAACATCAATATACATCGCGCATATTCTGGACCGGAAATCTGGGCACTGGCACATCGGGCTATAAAGCATATGAAAGGACATGGGACATCGCTATAACCGGCAAAGAAATCATCCATTGTTCCAATGATCCGTTACTGGGTGGCGACTCCAGTAAAATGAATCCTGAAGACCTCTTGATATCATCTCTTTCTGCATGCCACATGCTCTGGTATCTGCATCTTGCCTCAGATGCCGGGATCACCGTTCTGGAATATGAAGATTCACCGATAGCCACGGGTGAAATTTTAAAAGGCGGCGCGGGTAGATTTATCTCGGCTACACTGAGACCTAAAATCACGGTAGCAAATGGTGCTAATCTTGACTCAGCAATGGCTATTCATCATGAAATTCATAAAGTCTGTTTTATAGCAAGATCGGTAAATTTCCCTGTTTTTTATGAGCCTGAATTTGTAATCAGTCACCTGTAAGAAATCAATCTGGCTTTTTTGCAATACTGGATTCAGAAGGGCCATCTGCGGCAATGTCCGCTTCTCGCTCATAGCGGACATCAGCCTGCGAGTCAGTCCGCGCTGTACCAGACGCCGTCACCGACCTTTTCATGATGGCTCGCCGGGATCATCCTTTGAAGCCTGAGTGCGTTTAACTACGATTTGGGCGCGTGGCGAAGAAGACCACTGCTGCACCGATAGCGACGATGAGCGTATCTTCGATCAGGCCACTCTTGGTCTGCCCCATCCCTGCCATGGCCTTTTTGCGTGCCGCAAGCGTGGCATAGGCAAGTGGCACAGCGGCAGAGATAGCGATCGCTGCCCCGGTTTTTTCTTCTCCGCTGGGTGCCAACGCGGCGCCCGCAATCCCTGCGCTGGCCACGCGTGCTGATAAGCCCAACAACACGGTGCGGTCTGGCGCGGATTTCATCTTGTCGCCAAATAGTTCACCTACACCTATCGCTAACGCGCCGTATTTGAATAGCGGACGGTCCAGCAGCAGAAGACTGCCCGATGTGTCGCGCCCGGCAATACGTGCTGCAGCGAGAGCCGCCATCGGCGTCATGGAACGGCAGCTGGCGACAAGTCCAATTAAGGCGGAACAGACAAATTCGGTTATTTTCATTAGTTATCTCCCGCATAAATAAAACTTTTTATTCTTTAGGCTTTATTGGGGTATAAACCAGGAACACTCTGTTTAATTAATGCATTTACACGGTCATGTCATTTAAACGCTTTTCCTTTACGCTGGGTTGCCTCTTGCAATGCCATAAGGATTTTTGCAGCCGGTACGCGTCTGACTGTGTCAGCAGAATGAAAATGTTGACTGCGGCGCGGCCTCCTATGCAAATGACCACGGAAAGAGTCAGTATAGATGAACGGCCTGAGACAGCAGAAATGACGGAAATGGGAGGCTGAAGAACGCGGACCGCACTTAATTGCCGGGCCAAACCTCAGCGATAATCATCTGGGAGTAGGGCCGACAAGACGAGCGGCTACCATGAATTGGCATTACTGTTCACCAGGCAGAACGCATGCCGAACGCCGTTTCCCGATCGACCAGCACCTGTCTGCTTTGTGCCAGAAGCGATCGTAGAGTAAAGGCCCTGGATATCCACGACTTCCGGAGATGGTGATCGTGCTGAATCATATTCTGAGGGAATATCATTGACGAACTGAGGTGCTTTACAGTCAGCAGCATTTCCGGTGCTGCAGCCCGTTATTTCACCGGTATTGTAGGTGTAACCGGTCATCTGGAATATCCGGAAACCGGCAGGTTCGAAGCCCAAATAGCTCAGCGGAACAAAGGTTCCAGGGAAATAGTTGGTCTGAGTTGCACCATTGGTATATTCGTTTTCACCAAAGTTAACGTTGCCCACCGGAAAGAGCCATGATCCGCCCACGCGCCGTTCGCTGGTATCGCTGTTGACACGTGCGTTAAGTTTTTTATCTGATCCAGTGCGACCAAGCCGGAGAAAGAAAGATTGCGGTCGTCCATGTCATAAGTGTCTGACCACGAAACGCTCGCCTTGGTCGTCACCTTTATCGGATCAGCATCAAGCTTGTCATTAATTTCAGTGCCAAAGGCCGCCTGACGGGATATCAGAAGCCCTACATACCTGATCCATGCATTCCCAACCTGTCGTAACATAGTCATTCTCCGGCCGGAGTGCATTCATCCGCGTGACAACATGTTTGCCCCCGGGTACTGGTAATTATTCTGGGCATTTGATCTGGCTCAGGGAGGTTTGATAAAGCTGCTGCATTTTCACGGCTGACAACACAGCAGCGTTATTATAAGTGCTGTCAAGAAAGCGCGTCCGTAACTGTTCATCAGTTACAGTTATGGGTATCTGGCATTTGTGTCGCAGGTCATGAGTAATCTTTTGCTGCCATTTTTAAACGCTGCATTAGCCAGTGAGGTCGTTTGTGGCAGCAGTAGCGCCAATACGATCGGTATCAGCTGTTTCATTTTGACCTCCCCGCTTCTTTTGGCCCTGTTGAGAAACCTGGATAAACCATTCACTTAACGCTTTGCTCAGCGGTGCATTGCGCAGGGTCAAAAACCGTTTTCCACTCTTTCTTCATGTCGACGATAACCCAACCCTTTTGGGGAGCCAGTTTGAGCCCGCTGATAAGCTTTCCACTTGCAGGTGGATGCGCGTCGTAAGCATATTCCCGTGCTCCGTCGGTGTGATGAATCAGTAAACCAAAGGCCTTATAAGCGGGATTGGCTGAGGTGTACTGGAGCATCGGCACATCACCATCGCTGTTACCAAAGGCGCCGACCGGGCGCCGTCCCATAAACAAATGAATGGCGACCGGCTTCATCGCTTCGTCATCGTAAAAGGCTCCGTTCATCGTTTTACGTAATTGCGTACCATTGTCTGTAAGAGAGAACTCGCTCAGCGAAAAGGAGCCGACAACCTGTTCGGGCGGAATGCCATACATTTTCTCGGCCAGTACGCGCATAAAATCGATGCCGCCTCCGGACACAATCCAGGTTTTGAAGCCGTTATCCCGCAGATAGCCCAGCAACTGACGCATCGGCTGATAGCCAAGCTGGTCATAACGGCAGCCGAAACGCGCATGCCTGTGACTATCGAGCCAGTTGCTGACGCGCTGGCTAAATTCTTCTGTATTCATGCCACTGTGCGTGAGAGTCATCAACTGCATCAGCCCCTTTTTGCCGGCCTGCGCCACCCCGCTCATATCGTTGTTGATTACCGCCTGTACTAACCCATCGTGATTCCATTCCGGGTGTTGTGGCGCGAGGCGTTTGATTTCATCAATCACAAACTGCAACTGAAACGTCAGCGGCGCTTCCGGCCATAACGTGCCATCATTATCAAACACCACATAACGCTGGCTGACAGGGATGAAATTTTTGCTGTTAGATGTTGTGGTGTCACTAACCCACGCCTCAATAGCCTGTTTCGAATGACCGTCATTCCAGGCACTGAGTGGATCGTCTGTTGCAAAAGCCGAACCGGGATGAGCCGTAATCAGAAACGCCAGAAGATGTTTTAATTTCATCATTTTTTCCTTTTGGGCGGAATAAGATCGGGTAGCGGGATGATCCGCCAGTATTCACGCGTGCGCTGTACCAGCCTTTTCATGCTCAGGCTAAGGGGTGCCGGAAAAAGAAGCCCAGAAGTAGCAGCGCCAGCACGATCGTCGTTCCCATCAGCAACGGCCTCCAGTCGGTCCGGGCGCGTGCTCTCAGCACCTGCTCACTGCCAGCCGGACGCGCTGCGGAAATGGTGTAATGTGCACCGGGTAATTCGGCCAGTTGCCACTGATGCTGACGTGTATCCCACCAACGTAAACGCAACGGTGGAATCACCAGTTCGCCGGACTGAGAAGGCAGATAACGCAGCCGCTCTTCACGCTGAGCGCCGACGATCTCATCCCGCCCTTGCGTCAGGTTGCTGTTTACCGGCGGCAAGCGTTGCGCACTGGAACCGGGAATGGCATACAGCAGTTGCGGAATTTGCACGGCAATGACATCGGTGGCGCGCAATGTCACGACGCGCTCAATGACGTCACCGACATGTAACTGCTTATCTTCAGTTGCGCGGTAAAGTTGCCATTGCTGCGAGAGTTCAAGACTGCTGGCTGGTAAGAAACGATCCGGCTGACGCACATCCGCGGGCCAGCTGACCGATTTCTGCAGCACTGGCAGTGACACCGTTTTTGGCGGCTGATTCGCGGAACGCATCACCACATCTGTAGCAGGAAAACGCAGTTCGCCCTGATCCCACGCCATCACCTGACGCGCCATGCGGATACCGCTCCAGCTGATACCGTTGCTATTACGTGTAACCAGCTGGTTGGGCAGCGGCGTGTTAAGCAGGTTACCGTTTTCAATCACCATTTCCGGCCATTGCGGCGGTGGATTGAACCAGCTGTCCGTCCAGAAGGTCACAGCAATCGTTACTGGCTGTCCCGGCACCAGTTGTTCGGGCGCAACCAGCTCACGCGTCATGGCCATTTCTGCCCGCACCGGCAGGCTAAGCACTAACAGCAGACAACCGAGAAGTCGCTTCATGGTGCCTCCGCTGGCGCTGAGCGGTAGAAATTTTCCAGCAAACCGCCGGGTGAAAGGGTGAGATTGCTGTACCACTGTTCAGCCGAGGGTACCGCGCCCGCGACGGGCTTCATATCCAGCTGGTTCACGCCCTGATCGGGTTTCAGGTCATGCTTAATGGCGTCAGGATCTTCATCTTTCTGCTTATGCTGATCGGCCTGACGGTCGCGTTCTTTTTGTCGTAGCTGCATGATGATATGTGCAATCTTTGCCCTGTTTTGCTGCGCCATTGCCCATTCAGGTCGTAAACTCAGCGCCTGATCGTAGCTGTTCAGCGCCTGCTGCCAGGATTTCTGTTGTGCATAGCAGTTGCCAATCCACAACAGGCTTTCCGGGGTAGCCGGAACCTGACGAAAAGCACCCAGCGCCGAGACGTAATCCTGCGCGTAATAAAAGGCGATACCCCGCCGCAATGGATCCTGAAAATGTTGAGCAGCGGCCTCATAGTGCCCCTGATTAAAGGCAAATTGTCCCTGCACATCGGGGCGTATCCAGGCGTCCAGAAGTGCTGCTGAACTGCCGGGAGACCAGATAAGTAAAGGCAGCATCACGACAGCAAGGCAGAGCAGTCGCTGTCGCCAGAGCAGCAAAAGCATCAGCACAGGGATAACCAACAGATAGCCGCTGTTCTTCCACTGCAGATCCTGTCGGCTGTTCTGCTGCGCCGTCACGCTCTGCTGGATATGACCGCTGACCGCGCGCAGGTCTTCATCTTCGGCAGAAACCAGCGTGACCGGAATTCCGCCCTCACGAATTTGCTCGAAACGCGCGACATTAAGACGGGTATCAATGCCCTGCGCCGCCTGCGCTTCCGGCAATCTGCCGCCGTTTGCCGTGCCCGCCACCCAGATCTGCAGCGGCAGATTTTGCTGCCGTAGCCAGTCAACATCCTGCTGCGCCACATTATCAGTGACCAGTATCAACGCACGTGAGGCTTCAGGCGAAGAGGGGAAATTTTTCAGTGCCAGTCCAATTGCCTGCCGCAGTCCGGAACCCTCTCCCTGCGGTACCAGTGTCGGCTGCTGGGCCGTCAGGAACAGACTATAAAAATCGGCATCGCTGGTCAGCGGCGTAGTAAGCCAGGCATTCGCGCTGTAAACCACTAAACCAAAGTGGCTGCCGGGCATTTGCGCCATCAGCGCGGCGATTTTCTGCTGCATGCGCTGATGGCGGTCAGGCGGGACATCCTGCGCCAGCATGCTGAGATCCTGCTGCATTATCACCATCACATTGTTTTCAGGTGTGAAGGCGGCGGGCAAGTCGCGCTGCCAGCTCGGACCGGCTAAAGCCAATACACCCAGACAAAAGAGCCACGGCAGTACCTGTCGCGCCCGCACGCGCTGTCCTTTAATCAACGCGTCCGCAAAAGGCTTGTCCATGACACGATGCCAGGCACTTCCTGAGCCCTGAGCCAAAAAATAGAGCAGCGGACAGAGCAGCAAACCCAGTAATCGCCAGGGATAGAGGAAGTGGAAATCGCTCATGCGTGTCGTCTCATCATTGTGTTGCTGATGGCAAACAGCAGTAACAGCAGTAGCGCAAGAGCTAACGGCCAGACAAACAGCGGACGATGCCAGGACAAACCCAGCGTTTTAACCTGTTCCGGCGTCTGGGCATCAATTTGCTGCCAGACTTGCGCCAGCGCATCGCGGTTGGCAGCGGCGCGCCAGGCGTTACCGCCGGTGATACTGGCAATGTTATCCAGCAGCGCCGTATCGACTTTATCCTCGCTGCTGCTGTTTACATCGCCAAAGGCAATGGTGTGCACCATAACATGATGCGCAGCAGCGAGCTGGGCGGCGAGCGTGGGTTGCAGTTGTGAGGCGGTGTCATTGCCATCTGTCAGCAGAATCGCCATTTTTGACGCATCGGCTTCGAGGCTGTGATCCAGCAGTTTCACCGCCACGCCCAGCGCATCCCCTACCGCAGTTTGCTGACCAATCATGCCCGGAGCGAGCTGGTTGATGCGCGATTGCAGCGCCTGTTTATCCTCGCTGATCGGCGCAAAAGGCCATGCCTGGCTGGCAAAAATGACGAGACCAATGCGATCATTTTTACGCTGGCTGATAAAGGTGCGCACTGTTTGCTGTACCGCCTGTAAACGCGTCTGACCCTTCTGGCCGTCGTTTTTCTCCATCGAGCCGGAAACATCCAGAATCAGCACAATATTGCGCATGGGTTTTATCACCGTTTTCGGCGGCATCAGATATTCTGGCCGGGCCAGCGCAGCAACCATTAAGATCCATACTGCCCAGAACAGCAGCCGATGGCGCCAGCTGGCTTGCGGTGCTGGCGCCGAGAGTTGCAGGGCGTCAGCCAGTTCAGGCAAAAAAGGCACCCGAACCTGTTCACTTACCGGCTGCTTTGCAGGGAGCAGATAGTGAGTAACCAGCGGTAAAAAAGCAGCACGCCCGCCCACGGCCAGGCGAAATCTATCCGCGAGAAAAACTCAGACATACGGCAGTGACTCCAGCCAGTGGCGTAACTGCTGCGCAATACGCCGGTTGATGCCGGGTTCAAGTTGATTGTCAGGCTGACAATAGCGACGGCACAACAGCGCGCGCAGCTCCTCGTCCAGCGATGTCTGCGCCAGAAGTTGTTCCGGCGCTTGCCACTGGCTGACCCGGGCGCGCGGGTGTTGTACCAGAAGCACCCGCTTAACCCATGCTACCCAGCCATCCACATGCTGTTGGGAAAGTTGCTTGCGCGCTTCGCGCCGCCAGCGATTGCGGCGAAAGCGCGCAAGCAATATCAGCAGAGCAATAATCATTGCCAGCATCAGCATCAAGCCGAGCACCGTCCAGCCTGGCGGTAGCGGGAACCATGAGGCGTCAGGTGGCAAAGCAGGATGCGCCAGTTCCGGCGTGCTAAAACCTTTTGCCAGCATGCGCATCCTCCTGCTGTAGCTGCGGCAGAATCGCCTCACCGGTCACGATGGTTTTTACTCTGATCCCGGTGCGCTGTAACCGGCGCTGCTGCTGCGACAGACGCTCGGTTACGCTTTGCTGAATGCGATCGCTGAGGTGCGATGAGAGATTGAGTGCGGTGCTTACGTCATGGTAATAAGCCGCCAGTTGGCCGCGCGGCGGCAGGCGGCGATGAAGATCATCAAGCGTGACATAAGCGGTAATTTCGCAGCGGCGGCGCAGGTGAGCCAGCACCGCATCGCAGCGAGTATCCAGATCGTGAAAATCACTGATGATCCCCAGCCAGCTACCGGAGGGCAGCAGCCGGACGATGCGTTGCAGCGCATCTGACAGGGAGATGTTTTGTCGATGGTTTTGCGCATAATGCGCGGGAAGCTGAGCATTCATACGCTGAACGTCAGTGATAATCGGCATCAGGTTGCGTTTCGGCGCACGGCAGGGATGCAGAGCCAGTTCATCATCGCCCAATATCCCGCAGCCCAGCCGATCACCGTCATGCCAGCTTCGCCATGCCAGCAATCCGGCAATGTTCCCAGCGGCTACCGATTTCATCTGCAGCCGGGTACCGAAGTACATGTCCAGCCTCTGATCCACAAGGATGAATACCGGGCGTTCGCGCTCCTCATTGTAGAGGCGGATCCATGGCGAGCGAAGGCGGGCTGTAGCTTTCCAGTCGATCAGCCTGACGTCATCACCCGGCTGATAGCGGCGTAGGCTATCGAAATTCAGGCCACGTCCCTGCTGGCGTGATACACGCTCACCGGTTAACGCACCGGGTGGGATTTGCCCCGGCGGATTATCGAGTCGCTGAGCATCACCAGCCAGCGCCATCAGGTCAGCCAGTTCAAGTGTCAGCGGCTGCGGCATCACGCCACCACTGCATCAAGAAGCATGGCGATCGCCTGATCGGGTGTGCAGTTATCGGCGTTTGCCTGATAGCTCAGCAGCAGGCGATGGCGCAGCACAGCCGGTGCAATGCGTTGAATATCTTCGGGCAACACCGCATCACGACCATCCAGCCACGCGCAGGCGCGACCACAGCGATCCAGGGCAAGCGTGCCGCGCGGGCTGATGCCGAGGCTGATATAACTCGCAAAGGCATCGCTGACCTGATCAGGATGACGAGTCATTTCCACCAGATTAACGATGTACTGCTCTACCGTTGGCGCCACATAAACTGCGGCAATTTCACGCCAGCAATCGGCGATTTCCTGTTGGCTTATGAGCAACGGGCCGGATTCTGAAGGGCGAGTTTCATGCTGCGCCGCCTGATATTTTGCCTGCTGTTCAGCGCGCACCAGTTGCATGACCAGCTGCTCATTTTCTTTCGACGGGTAATCGACAATCACCTTCATCAGAAAACGGTCAAGCTGGGCTTCAGGTAAAGGCCAGGTGCCTTCCTGATCGACCGGGTTTTGTGTCGCCAGCACCATGAATATCCCCGGCAGCGGCCATGTTTTACCCGCAACGGTAACGTGTCGCTCTTCCATGGCCTCCAGCAGCGCCGACTGCACGCGGGCTGAGGCGCGATTGATCTCATCGGCGAGGATAATGTTGCCGAACACCGGGCCGGGGCGGAAACGAAACTGATCCTCTTCCCGCGTGGCATTCTGCTGGTAAATTTCGCTGCCGGTGATGTCTGAGGGCAGCAGGTCAGGTGTGAACTGAATGCGGCGGAATTCGCCTTCGATATGGCGAGCCAGTTCGCGCACTGCGCGTGTTTTCGCCAGGCCTGGTAATCCTTCCAGCAGCACATGACCGTCACACAACAGGGCCACGATCAGCATTCGCACCAGCTCCTGCTGTCCAATCACCTGTTGATTCATACTGGCTTCCAGCGCCAGCACCTTTTCACGATTATTCATTATGCAGGTTCCACCGTCTGGCGTTCCAGCAACGTGGCGATGCCAACCAGGATCGGCTGGGCATAGTCAAAAAAGGCTTTGATACCGGGACAGAGATAATTCATTCCCAGCTCGCCTTCTTCGCTCCTGACGATGCGGTTTTTCGGGCATTCGCCATAACAGAGTTTCAGGTAAGGACAGCGTTTGCAGGCAGCTGGCAGCGTATCGCGCTTACCTAAACCAAAGGCTTTTTGTCGCCCGGAAAAGGCCATGTGCGCCAGTTTGGTGCTCTGTACGTTGCCTAATTTGTATTCGGGATAGACGTAGTGATCGCAGGAAAAGATGTCGCCATTTTTCTCAATTGCCAGACCTTTGCCGCAAAACTCTGAGGTGATGCATATCTGCGCGGGCATGCCCATGGTCTGCGCCACAGCGGTTTCAAACAGATTGACCTGCACCCGGCCTAAGTCGTTGTTCACCCACTCTTCGAACACTGCAATCAGAAAGCGCCCCCAGTCATCCGGATCGACAGACCAGTCGGTGACGATTGAGTCGAGGTCACCGGGACGGGCGCGGCGTGAGCCGGTAACCGGAATAGTATCGTCGTGCCAGAATTGTGGTGCAGTTTGCCTGAAATCAACCGGCTCAACGCAGGGATTAAACTGTATATAAGTGGCACCCAGTTCACGTGTCAGAAAACGGTAGACCTCCAGCGGGAAGCGCGCATTGGTGCGGTTGACGGTGACCAGGGCGTTAAAGGGAACATGATGACGTTGCAAAGCGGCAACACCCGCCATCACTTTTTCAAAAGTGGGTTTACCGCTGCGCGTCACGCGGTAGCGATCGTGCAATTCCGCCGGGCCATCGATTGAAATGCCGACAAGGAAATTGTGCTGACGCAGAAAGCGCGCCCAGTTGTCATTAATAAGAATGCCGTTAGTCTGCAGATCGTTTTCAATGCGCTGACCCGGTTTTTGATACTTCTTTTGCAGTACCACTATTTTTTCGAAGTAATCCAGTCCCATCAGCGTGGGTTCGCCGCCTTGCCAGGAGAAAACCACCTGCTCGCCATCCTGACTGTCGATGTATTGCCGAATGAAGGTTTCCAGCACCTCATCGCTCATACCGCTGTGTCTGTCCTGTTCCAGAAGCTGTTCTTTATGCAGGTAAAAGCAGTAGTTGCAGTCGATATTGCATCGAGACCCTGTCGGCTTTGCCATTACGTGAAAACGGCGTGTGTAAGCCGGTCCTGTGCCGCTGAATTTTTCCGCCGTAGGAAGAGGTTTAACCGGCAACGTTGTGCTGTATTTCATGAACGCCTCCTGAATACCGGGTGAAGTATTTCACCCGGTGTTGTGGTCAGAGCATCAGTTGGTAGCCGGACTGCCTTCCTCAATGAGTTTCGAAACATCAGAGACGGTGAATGAACCCGGTTTCTGACGCGGCGGGAACTCCTTGAAGCTTTGCAGCATTTCAGTGGCATATTTCTGCGCACCGCCCAGCAGGAACAAGCGGTCGTAGAACCAATGGTTGTAATCCATGCCATCGGTGCCTTTTTCCAGTGGGTCGATTTTCAGATCGAAAATTAGCGGTACACGTAGTTTGACGAAGGGGTATTTCCACACATCCATGCCTGAACGCTCCTGAATCATGAAGTGGGCTTTCCAGCGACCGTAGCGCATCGCCAGCAGATCACCGTCATCACTCCAGTAGAAGAATTCTTTACGCGGATCCTCCTGAGTTTTACCCGTGATGAAATCAAGTTGGTTATAACCATCGAGGTGCACTTTGTAGGTCATAGCACTGGTTTTATAGCCCTTCAGTAACTGCTGTTTAATGTCCGGGACCCCCGCTGCAGCAACCAGCGTAGGGAACCAGTCATTACTGCCGAAAATGTCGTTAATCAGGGTGCCCGGCTTAATATGACCCGGCCATTTGACCATCGCCGGCACACGGAACCCGCCTTCCCAGCCGGTGTTTTTCTCCCCACGGAACGGCGTGATACCTGCATCAGGCCAGGTGGCCGTCATCGGGCCGTTATCGGTGGTGTAAACAACAATCGTGTTATCTTCAATGCCGAGATCTTTGATTTTCTTTAGCACTTCACCGACGATTCTGTCGTGTTCCACCATGCCGTCAGCATAGTCACCCAGTCCGGTCACGCCTTTACTGGCCGGTTTAATATGGGTTTTGTTATGCATACGCGTGGTGTTGTACCAGGTGAAGAATGGCTTGTTGGCTTTGACCTGCCGCTCCATAAAGTCGTTGTTTGCCGCCAGCGTCTCTTCATCTACAGTTTCCATACGTTTGATGTTGAGTGGACCCGTATCTTCCACTCTGCCGTCAGCGGTGGATTTGATCACACCACGCGGGCCGAACTGTTTTTTGTATTCAGGATCTTGCGGATAATCCGGGTTCTCTGGTTCCTCTTCCGCATTCAGATGGTAAAGGTTGCCCATAAACTCATCGAAACCATGCGCGGTAGGCAGAAATTCGTTGCGATCGCCAAGGTGGTTCTTACCGAATTGGCCGGTAGCATATCCAAGCTGCTTGAGTATGCTGGCAATGGTAGGATCTTCTTTCTGCAGTCCTTGCGGTGCGCCGGGCATGCCAACCTTACTCATCCCGGTACGGAACGGCATCTGTCCGGTAATGAAGGATGAGCGGCCGGCGGTGGAGCTTTGCTCCGCATAGTAAGAGGTGAACTTGGCACCTTCAGCCGCAATGCTGTCGATATTGGGCGTTTGGTATCCCAGCATTCCCTGATTATAGGTACTGACGTTCCAGTACCCGATGTCATCACCGAATATCACTACAATGTTGGGCTTCTGATTGTTTTGCTCCGGCGCCGTCATGGTATTACTTGCCGGGGCTGCATAAGCACTGGTCGCACAGCTGGCGACAGACAACATCGAGGCGAGCAGCGTTTTGCAAAATGGCACTTTTGACATTTCTGTGCTCCAGATAAGTGGACTCTCGTAGGAAAGGCATAGGTTTCGCCCGCCCCGTCAAATCGTTCGACAGTAAATTATGTGATGCGCCTCCTGAGTTGGCCGGGTCAGAATGTCCGGCTGTAGTTGATGCCAAAGAAGTAGAGAACAGGGTTATCGTAGCGCCCTTCAACCAGCGGCGATGCGACCTGTGACGAGTCTATGTGCGCGTATTCGAAGGCGGCGCCGATGCTGCTGTCAGGATCGAGTTGGTAACGCGCGCCCACGCCCCAGCGCCAGGTATCGCCGGAGGGCATCGTCAGAGAGGTATCTTGTTGGTTGCGGTAAAAGCTGCTGTCAAAGGCAAGGCCGGTATTCAGCGTCCAGTCAGCTGAGAGTTTGAACTGAGTGCCGAGTGCGAGGTGCCAGGTATCACGCAGCCTTCCGTTGTCGCCTACCTGATTGCCTGCCACGGTTATTTCACTGTTGCTGTAATCGCTCCAGTCCTGCCATCCCACATCTCCCATAACAGCCCAGCGGTCGTTCAGCTGATGGAAGAGACTGAGCATGATCTGCTGAGGGGCATTGACGGTGGCCGCGATGGGCAATGTCCAGGACGGGGAATTATTCAGCTGGTCAAGCCGGAGAGTGTTGTTAACGTTGAAGTGATAATTTGTACGGCTGGTATAAGTTAATCCGGCACGCGTCTGCGGAGTAAACTGCCACAGCGCACCTATCTTGCCGTTGAGCGCCCAGTCATGATCGGATAGCTCATTGCCGCGGGCGCGCTTGATCTTCAGCAGGCCATAATTAATCCCGACCCCCGCACCCAGCGAAAAGGCATCATTGATTTGCCAGGCCAGAGCGGGCATCAGCGTTACCCCAGGAGCGTACTGTCCTTGATGAGGTTCTCCCCGGCCCAGTCGCCGAAATGCAGAGCGAGGCCGTAGTTACCGTAAAATCCCAATCCAGCACTGACGGTTTGAGTGATCCGCTGCGTATAAAAAACGCTGCCGCCGGGGAACCAGCCAATGACGTTGCCGGGGCTGTTACCGCTGAGTCGCGCATCATTGTCAAGATGATAAGGGGCATCGCCATACAGTGCCTGCCCACCCACCGTGAGCATTTTATAAGGCAACGTTGTCATGCCCGCAGGATTAGTGAACAGCGTTGAGGCGTCCTGCGCGCGTGCCGCCTGACCTGCACCAGCCAGACCTGTATCATCAGTGCCAATTTCATAAAGATACAGCCCGCTTGCCGAGGCTGAAAAAACAGGGAATAAAAATGCCAGAGTTATGATTTTAAACATGGGCCTCTCTCTTAAAACTTTTAAGAACAAGCGGTCACATTAAATTAATTCTTTTTAAATTATTCAGCGGTGAGTCTAAAGGCTATGATCCTCATCTGAGGAAGTCTAATTATCGCTGGCTTCAATAATAAAATATTGAAAGGAGGTAGATGTTAATTCAATAAAAGCATCAGACTGATTTTTTACTCTTTGACACCTAATTTAGCTGAATTTAACTTTTCGGCAAGGGAGAGGGCAAGGATAAAGTTAAAATTCAATGGGCATTTATGATTGCGGTCAAACTCACAAGACTGACAAGTATAAAAAGCAAGGTTATATACATGATAAATAATTAATTTAAAAAATGCTTAGCAAAGAAATTATATTAATCTGATTCGACTGTGTTTCATTCAAGGATTAGTGCACTTCATGAGTTTCATTCAGCAAACTGAGTTGGCAGGGTTAATACAGATATATTCAAATAATTGATTACCTGACATCTTGCTTGCGCTCAGGGCAGTTCAGGTCTATCTCTGGGCCGGGCTGCCCGGCTTTTGAAATGGGTACTTAGCATTCGCATGAAAATCCATCGACAGGGGCGGGAATATTTTCTCCCTGCAGAGGAAGCCCTTCATCAATCCAGCCGGTAAGACCGCCAATCATTTCTTTTACCAGGAAGCCCAGCCCCGCCAGACGGACGGCTGCACGATGTACACCGTTGCAGTGAGGGCCGGCACAGTAAACGACAAACAAAGTATTGATGGGATAATCAGCCATCCGCTCCTGAGTAATGGTGCGCGTCGGGATATTAATTGCCCCTGGAACATGCGCTTTTAAAAATGCTTCATCGCTCCTGACATCAACCAGCACATAGTCTACATTGCCGGTTTTCTGGCTCTGATGAACATCAGAGCAGTCAGTCTCAAAGGCTAAACGACGGCTAAAATGCTGCAAAGATTCGGAAGGTGTCGCTGGTGGAACTTCGCTGATTAAACCAGGCATAATTAGTATCTCTTGTCTGAATGTGAGTTGATTGTATAAAGCGGCATCAGACTGATAAAGTGGCGGTTCTGACAATAACCGGTAGTTTTCCGCCAATGTTGAGTAAAGCTGGTTTAGTGGCAATTCTGGCCTATGACGGACTTTGTACCTTTGAGTTTGGTATCGCTGTAGAGTTATTTGGGCTTCCCCGACCTGAATTTGATTTTCCCTGGTATCAACATCGTATCGTCTCCGTCGATCCTTCCCCAATAAAGGCATCAGAAGGGGTGCAGATTGTGTCCGGTTTTGGGCTGGAGTCGCTCAGCGAAGCTCAAACCATCATTATCCCCGGCTGGCGTAATTGCGACGAAAGGCCACCACAGGAATTACTGGACGCTTTATGCGATGCCCATCAGCGAGGCGCCCGCCTTCTGTCTATCTGTTCTGGCGTCTTTGTTATAGCTGCTGCTGGCTTACTGAGCGGAAAACGCGCTACAACTCACTGGCGTTATACCGATGAACTTGTAAACCGTTATCCTGATATTTCAGTTGACCCAAATGTGCTTTATGTTGATAGCGGACAAATCATTACATCAGCGGGGAGTGCTGCGGGTATAGATGCCTGTTTGTATCTGATTAATCAGGATTATGGAACGCATATCGCCAATACAGTGGCGAGACGTTTAGTCATGGCACCACAACGGTCTGGAGGGCAAATCCAGTTTATTCCCTCTCCTGTCGCGCAAAAGCCACGGAATGAAATTGCCCCCGTACTTGACTGGGCACTTCAAAATTTACACTGCAATTTATCTGTCGGGCAAATGGCACAGCAAGCGTTAATGTCAGAGCGGACTTTTTTGAGACGATTCAGAGAGGCTTTGGGGATGACGCCTAAGGCGTGGTTGCTTCAGGCAAGGATGAATCTTGCACGCGAGCTGCTGGAAAATAACTCCCTTACTAATGAACAAATAATGGGATCTTGTGGTTTCGGATCTATGGAGAGCTTTCGTACAGCATTTCGTAAGTCTGCTGGCATCTCACTCTCATCTTATCGTAAGACATTTGGGGGCTTAAGTAAGGAAGACCTGCCCGGCTAAACCACAAGAATGAATACGTTAACATCGCAGCCTGTTTAGCTCTGACCGCTCTGTGCCAGAGGCAGAGCTTAATATTCATATTGACCTCAATAGTGAGGTTTCAGTCAAGCACACAGTTTACCGAATTACCTGTAATGAGATTTAACCGCAGGCTTCTTCTTTGTCGGGACGCGTTCAGAAAAATGCCAGTCCGGCCGAAAAGATGGCAATGCAGGTTATCTCTGTAGTTGCTGAGTTTGAGCGTGGTCTGCTGCTTGAGCTTACTCATGCTGGTATTGCGCAGACTAAAGCACCTGGAAAGCGTTTTGTTCGTTTGCCCGCTCTTGATGAAGAACAAAAAAATGGTGTATCTGCATGTTAATGATGGAAAAAGCATCATCGCGTTTACCTGAGAATTTAACACTACCCGTCAGACCATTCTCAGAGTAAAAACGACAATGGAAGTCGCTGATGTTCGCGCGTGAGCTACTCTTTCAGGGCCTGGCCGCTTAGTGCCAGAAGCGGACGTGGAAACTGCAATTCTGATCGACAGCAATTGTCCCGTTTTACACAATGACTCTGCGATGTGAGTAATTCTAAGGATTTTAACATGACCACTTTTCATCAACTTACTGCCACCAGTCTGAGTGGCCAGATCATCCCTATGTCCGACTACGCTGGCAAGCTGGTTCTCGTGGTCAATACCGCCAGTCATTGTGGATTTACGCCACAATACGCAGGCCTTGAATCGCTCTACAAGAAGTACGCTGCCCAGGGTCTGGTGGTGCTTGGTTTTCCCTGCAACCAGTTCGGTAAGCAGGAACCCGGCGGTGCTGACGAAATCGCGCAGACCTGCCACATCAACTATGGTGTGAGCTTCCCGATGTTCGGGAAAGTGGAGGTCAACGGTGCCTTAACGCACCCGGTGTTTCGTTACCTGAAAGACGAATTGCCCGGCGTGCTGGGCGGGCGGATCAAATGGAATTTTACTAAGTTCCTGATCGGACGCGACGGCAAACCACTCAGGCGTTTTGCACCGATCTCCACCCCAGAGAAGATGGAAGCCGACATCGTTGCTGCACTTAAAATCTAATCGCTTCTGTCATTTTACCCATTCATCTTTAGCGCGTTTCTGACAAAGTGGTTATATCCGTGTGAAATTAACGCCTGCTTTTCGCTGTGAGTTCCACTGATGGATACAACAAACTGGTTAAACCGCTCTGCGAATGACTCATAACCCAGCGTTTTTCTGCGCTAAACCCGCCCAGCAAAGTAAGTTCTTTTACTCATCATTTTGCATTGGGGCAAACAAACCTGCCGCGCCAGTCAGTGACGCAGCAGAAAATTTACCCAGCCATTAGAAAGTTTGCAGATACCCTCATAAAGCGCGACGCTCTCGCCCGGTTGCAGATAAGGCGGTGGTGACACGTTCATCCTCTTCATTGCTTTCGTTCAGAGGAAAGGTGTATCCCGTAGCCGTGAGTTGGTGACGTAACCATTTAACAGCGCGCAGATGATCGGCTTCCTGCGTGCCTACGCGGAGCAGCGGCCCGAGCGCCATCGGCTGGGCCTGCTCTGCCAGTCGCCGTAGCTCCGGTAAATATTCCGCGCCTGGATGCCCCGGCATGCGTTGTGATAATCGGGACTGATAACGTGCCACCGCTTCGTCAGGGGTAATTTGCAGCCACAATTCCAGAACTTCACTGACGCCAGCCTGCTGCAACCCCTGCTCCAGCACGCTTTGCGGCTGAAAGCCAAACCAGGCATCGATCAGATAAATGCACTCTGCGGGTGCCTGACCGACGATTTTCCAAATCGCCTGATAGGCGGCACACCCGAGTTGACGATTGCGCTGGCGGTCCACTGGCGCAAAGCTCGCCATAAACGGCTCTTTAACGCTGTCGAGTGTCAGCACCGGAAAACCAAACTGCTGCGACAGCAGCCGGGTTAAGGTGCTTTTACCCGAAGCGGGAATGCCGTTAACCAGCACCACGCGTTTAAGGGAATTTTCTCGCATCATAAGATCTCAATGACCTCCGCGACGCTGCTGGCCTGACGTAAGCGAACCAGCGTATTTTCATCCTCGAGCAGCGAAACGATAGCGCGAATGCCCTCTTCGATGTGCGCGTTGCTGTCGCGCGCGCCAAACATGATGACAATATCCGCCTTGTCGCTGCCTTCAAATGAAATCGGCTCAGAGAGCAAAATCATGCTGAAACAGTCACGGATCACGCCGGTTTCAGGTCGCGCATGGGGAATCGCAATGCCCTCTTCAAAAACATAATAGGCACCATGCGTCAGGGTGTTAGCAATCACCGCTTCCGGATAGGAGGCTTTAACATAGCCGCCACTGACCAGCGGTTGCGCCGCCATGGCGATAACCTGACGCCAGTCCGTGGCATCAATTCCAACCTGAATCGCGTCTGCCTCTTGCAATAACTGTTTAATCGTCATTACGGCTCCTTAAATCGATTTGCGAACGACATTGCGCAATTCATCGATTTTGACAAACAGCGGATCGATTTCATTACGATAACGTCGGCTTTTTGCAAATACCGTTAACGCGCGATTATATTCCAGCATTAATTTTTTCTGCGTTTCGCCATCGCGTGGATTAATAGCCAGCTTGCTTTCTAATTCGGCTATTTTTTTACTGCTTAACTCCGCCAGGCGATCCTGTTCTTCCTCTTGCTGGCTGTTATTTGCCGCACTCTTTTTCATGAATCCAAACATAGCGTCTCCCGCCCCGAATGGTGCCAGGGCACCTCAGGTTAATGCATCATTAGGATTAAAAAATTAACGGAATAACTGCATTTTCTCGACTAACACATCGGTGACGGCATCGTTGGCCGGAACGAGAAAATTACGTACGCTGTCGTTCACTTTGCCCTTTTCGAATGTATTTTTGCACTGACTCACCCATTGCACATTCATTTCTGTGCCGACATTCACTTTTTCGATACCGCTGCGTACGGCTAAACGCATATCTTCATCACTGACGCCGGTACCGCCATGCAACACCAGCGGCGTGCGCGTCGCCTCGGTTATTTCGGCTAAACGCTGATGCTGAATATGCGCCTTGCCTGTATATAAGCCGTGTACCGTGCCGATGGAGATAGCCAACATATCCACACCCGTTTCATCCACAAAGCGTTTGGCATCATCGACAGTCGTAAACGCGATCTCTTCCATTGCGACCACTTTGCCATCTTCTGAACCGCCAATTGCGCCCAGTTCAGCTTCAACGGAAACATTTAACGGGCGCGCCATATCTATCACCCGACGGGTATTGGCAATATTCTCTTCGATAGGTAAATGCGAGCCGTCATACATCACAGAACTGAAGCCAGTATCAATCGCCAGTTTAATTGCCTCAAGGTCTGAACAGTGATCCAGATGCAAACAGGTTGGCACATTTTTACTTTCTGCCAGGGATTTAATCGCATCGACTAACAATCTGTGCCCGAGATATTTCGCGGTGCCGGTAGAGATCTGAATCATTAATGGACTATTAGTTTTTTCAGCGGCTTTAAAATAAGCCGGGAGCATCTCGAGACAGTGTAAATTAAAGGAACCAACAGCTTTAAATTCACGGTCTTTAGCAACCTGTAACAGCTCGGCGAAATTATAGAGTTTCATGGATTTTTTCCTCTTGTGGCTTAGTGGATTTTCCGTTAACAAACCAGGAAATAGCGGTAACAAAGGCAATAAACAGGGCCACGAACAGCCAGTTGTTTTGGAACGCATGTCCCAGAACCAAACCGGTGCTGATGACGTCGGAGTCGCTGAAGGTGACGCCGGTAAAACCGTAGCTTTCCAACATCGGTACCAGAATCGCGGGCAGAACGGTGATAAACAGGCCGTGAACGAAGCCGCCAATCATCGCTCCACGACGGCCGCCCAACGCATTACCAAACACCCCAGCGGTACCGCCTGCGAAGAAGTTAGTCAGCAGCCCAGGCAGGATCATCGCCAGTCCAAACATCGGGAAGACGATCATGCCCACAACCGAACCGAGCGTGGTGGCCAGGAAGCCGACAATCACAGCATTCGGGGCATACGGAAACATCACCGGACAATCAAGCGCAGGTTTGGCATCTGGTACCAGACGCATCGCGATACCGCGGAAGGCAGGTACCAGCTCGTTAAGTAGCAGACGCACACCGCTGTACAACACAAAGACCCCGGCAACGAACTGGACAGACTGCATAAAGGCATACATCAGGTAGTTCATGCCATTACTGTACTGAGCGATAAAGGCCGGGCCCGCCGCGAGCGCAGGGATTAGGTACATCGGCACCATCACCACCGCCATCGACAGATAAGTGTCTTGCAGGAACTTAAAGTTATCCGGTAATTTCAGATCTTCCGTAGATCGCGACCCCTTACCAACAACTTTCGCCACCGCCGCCGTCACCAGATAACCAATGGTGCAGAAATGGCCGAGCGCGACATCGTCTGAATCAGTGATGCGCCGCACCACCGGTTGCGCCAGTGCTGGCATCACCACCGCCATAATGCCGCCGAAAATACCGCCCGTAAGGATCAGAGTTAAGCCTGTCAGCCCCGCTTTATAACCGATGACCGCGCCAATAGTGGCCATCCACAACAACGCCTGACCGGTCAGGAAGATATATTTGAACGGGGTAATGCGCGCAATGATGATATTGACGATGAAAATCACCAGTAACGTCAACGCCACTTCAGAACCCAGTTCACGGTTCGCTAACCCTGCAATGGCAGCCACATCAGTTATATAACCCTGCATGCCAAAGCCGTGAGTAAATATGGTGTTCAGGAAGGTTAACGTGCCGACAATGATATTGATCCCGGCCATCATAATTAAGAAACCCAGCAGGGTTTTAAAGGTGCCTTCCACCACCTTCCCTGCTGATTTTTTTGTAGTAGCAGACCAATCAGAGCAATAAAGGCAATCAAAATAGATGCCTGCCCTAATAAGTCTTTTACCAGAAAGTCAATCACGCTATTCATGGCTGGGAACCTTCATGTTGTGTTGTTTTAAAAACGCGACAAGTTTCTCCTCAATTTCTGTTTTATCGGTGAGCTTATTGAGAATAATGACACGTTTAATCTGTTCCGGGCTGGCGTCAGCATTTAATACATCAGCAAAGGCTTTTTGCGTCAGGATAATGTCAGATTTAAAAGCATTAGCTTCAGATATTGTGGTGTGATCAATATCTGCTTCTATCTCCAGCTTCTTTAATACCGATTTGGCACTCATTTCAATAGCAAAACTGGATCCCAGACCGCAGCCACAGACACACAGAATTTTCAGCATGGTGTTCTCCTCACAAGATATTTAGTTGTTTAGCGAGTTTGTAATGATGCCCTTCAATATCAACCAGACGTTTTTTCATGCTTATTAAATCAATTGGAATGGGCTTATTGCTGCCGTTAATAATGACCGCTTTGTTTCGCATTCCAGATTGAATACACCGAACCACTTCAGTGGCCATAATGGTGCCCTGATAAATTTCTTCACAAGTTGGATCACCATTGCGCAGACCATATCCGATAATTGTTTTACGAATACGCACACCGATCATCGGTTCAAGCTGTTTAATCAGCGTGTCGATTGCCCCTTGAAAACCGGGAGAATATTCTCGGGTATACCCTTCTGAACAGAGGATTACCACGCTGTTTTGTTGCGCCAGTCGCTGGGTGATGCGCTCAGCCAGCAGCGGCGTGGGGATTTGGCATTCCGGGATCAACGCGAAATCGGCATTGGATTTAATTGCTGACTGCAACGTTAATTCTCCGCAATAGCCACCTAACAGTTCCACCATAAATACCCTACCGGTCAGCGCCCGGCCGGTATTACGCAATTTCACCACTTCTTTTAAAACCTGTTCGCAGGCCGTGGAAAACCCGATGGTGTAATCACTGCCGAACACGTCGTTATCAATAGTCATACCGACGCCGAAACAGTTAACGCCAAATTCACTCAGCGTGTGCAGAAATTGCAATGATCCGTCGCCTCCCGCCATTACTAATACATCAATACGCAGCGACTTAAGCTGTCGCGTAATTAATTCATATTCACTGCGCACTAGCTTTTTATCGGTCCTGCCCGATTGCATCACCGGAATAGATGCAATAGAAAAATCCGTTAATTCTCGTTGAGAAACTTCCTGATGGCGATTCGCTAACAAACCAGGAATGCCGCCGTTAAATAAAACCATTTCCGCCTGCGCCATCCGGCCCATCTGGAAAATAAAATTATTAATGCCGGTGACATCACCGCCGCTGATCACCATTCCAATTCTCATTGCGAAAACTCCCTTGGCTGTTTTGCGTCTGGGAAGCATTGTTGCGAGATAAAGGCTTTATATTTGCAATAAAGATCACATTTACGAGACTAATCTGTCAGGAGAGAGTATTGACACTGGGCTAATCAGGCTTATTTTTGTGATTAAAATCACAATGTAAACATCAAGTTAAATATTATAAATCCTATATTTATCAGTTAATTAACCTCACCCAGATTAATTATCCATTAACGTGTTATTGCCTCTGTTTTTCGCATTATTAGCACAGTTCAAATTTGTGATTTTCACCTCATTTTTGTCGGTTCTGACGCTTATTAATCAGGTTTAAGGTTGAATTCAATATTCGAAACTATCGACAGCTTATGATGTTTAAAAACTCATTCAGTGCCGATCAATGACTGAATTCCGTTACGTTCAATCTATCCGGTAAGGCAGTTTTGATTCTCTTCATAAGGGGAAGCAGCACCTTTCGTAGGAAATACTATGCAAAATGCATGATGGAATGGGTGCCAGGCAATTAATCCATCATCTGATATATCAACGAATATCGGGCGTGACGAAGCCTTTGCCACAGTGCTGTCGCAAACTTTCGGCAACGGTGGCAAACACTACAGGTGTGAGTTGCTCAAGATGTATTACCAGAGAGCCGGTGAACCATTCAACGCGACCGGGCTGTTCTGATTTTAAATGACTCGCCAGCGCATCCGAACGCTTGATCAGCCTCAGTCCTGAGATCTATGGGTGGGATAACACCCTGACCCTCGGCACAGGGTTCGCCTGCAGGCTATGCTGAATATCGCCGATAATTTTCTGGATCCCGTACGATAATACAGCGAGTGGGTCCTTTGAGCCTGCTTATATAACTTCGCGTTTCTTTCAGTTGCGCAGCGTGCATATGCGTTGGGCTATGAGAACATGCAACAGCTCATTCGCAGGTGACTGGCCCGTTCCAGGAAAGAACAAAACGGCGTTCAGGCGCATTAAGAATGCCGTCATTTCAGAGTCATCGAAGCATTGTTCCTAAAATTTCATCACCACGCTTTGGTGTTATATCTGCCGCCGGACAATCCTCATTTTTCCCAAATACTCTCCCCTGCTCTATTAAACCTTACGCTCAGAGAAACAAAGGGTGCAGAGGTCTGTTTACTGTGCGCCTGTAGTGACCAAATTCAGTGTGCAACTACATTTTGACCAGGTTAACAAACTCTCTTAAAAATCCTCTCTTAACCATCAGCATTAAGGAGAACCGCCATAATTAACAGGGATACACAAAGGTAAGAGGCAATCATGAACGAGTTAATAAAGGTACATATCGACGAGTTCAAAGCGCACTTCTCGGGGGCGGTAATTCTTCCTGGCGATTCAGATTATGACGAGGTACGCCAGATCTGGAATGCCATGATCGACCGCAAACCCATGCTGATCGTCCGCTGCTCGTCGCCTGAAGATGTCGTCCAGGCCATTAAATTTGGGCGCACGCAAAATCTTCTCATTTCGATTCGAGGAGGTGGACACAACATTGCAGGTAATGCTGTATGCGATAAGGGTCTGATGATCGATCTCTCGCTGATGAAAAATGTGCAAGTGGACCTGACCACATGCAGGGCCAGCGTCGAGCCAGGCTGCACCCTTGCCGAGTTTGATGAGGTTGTGCAGGCTCATGGTCTTGCTACGCCCCTGGGCATCAATTCAACCACAGGCGTGGCCGGCCTGACGCTCGGGGGCGGGTTCGGTTGGCTGAGCCGGAAATACGGTATGACCATAGACAATCTGCTCTCTGCAGAGGTCGTTACGGCAGAGGGTCGTCAGCTGCACGCCAGCGGATCAGAAAACGCAGATCTCTTTTGGGGACTTCGGGGTGGTGGTGGCAACTTCGGTGTTATTACTCGCTTCGAATTCCAGCTTCATCCCGTTGGGCCGGACGTGCTGAGTGGACTCATGGTCTTTCCGTTTGATCAGGCGAAGCACGTAATCTCACAGTTCGCCCGATTCACCGAGACAATGCCAGAAGAGCTCAATGTCTGGATGGTCACGCGTAAAGCGCCACCGCTGCCTTTTCTGCCCGGGGAGGCTCATGGCAAAGAGATGGTCGCGCTCGCTCTGTGCTATGCGGGAGACCCTTCAGAAGGAGAGAAGCTTATTGAACCGCTGCGCGGGTTCGGCACGGTGCTCGGCGAGCACATCGGCGTGCAGCCCTATATCGCCTGGCAGCAGGCCTTCGATCCGCTATTGGCAAAAGGGTCGCGCAACTACTGGAAATCACACAACTTCTCGCAAATCAGTGACGGCGTAATCGATACTATCATTGAATACGCGGCCAGATTACCGTCACCTCAGTGTGAGATCTTCATCGGGACGATTGGAGGCCAGACGGCCAGCATAGCCCCCGAGGCAATGGCCTACTCAAGCCGGGATGCCAATTACGTGATGAATGTGCATGGTCGCTGGGAAACAGCCGCTGAGGATGAACACTGCATCGCCTGGGCACGCGAATTCTTCGCTAAATCACAACCGTTTGCCAGCAGCGGTGCATACATCAACTTCCTTACCCAGGAGGAGACCGACCGCATTGCCTTCGCTTACGGCGCGACCTATGATCGACTGGTGCAACTCAAGAATAAGTACGACCCCACGAACCTTTTCCGGATGAATCAGAACATCAAGCCGGCATGAGGTCATATATTGCGCCTGACAACAGTATGTAGCCAGCACGCTGTGCAGACTACGGATGTTCAACGTCAGGCGCAGTGACCATGCACTGTTGTTGACCACACCTATTCCCGTCGGCACCGGTTTGGGCGCGAGGTGAATCCCGACTTCATCCTTATCCGGCACAGCAATCGCCGTTCCACACTATAGGTTTACAGCTTTGTACCCTGAGCGGGTTGTTCTGACCCTATTTTTTCTTATTGAGCATCGACTTTAAATCGGCAAAGGGATTATAGGTTGCTGCCTTAACATCTTTTTGCGCGTCCTCCCCTGCTACAACGGTTGTGCCGTACTGCTCAGCTTCAGTGTACTTCGCGTGTTCATGGTCATGACAATACAGACACAACAGCTCCCAGTTACTGCCGTCTTCCGGGTTATTGGTATGGTCGTGATCGATATGGTGAACGGTTAATTCGCGTAAGTTCGAGTAAACAAACTCGCGCGAGCAGCGTCCACATACCCACGGATAGATTTTTAATGCCTTCTCACGATAGCCACTTTCCAGTCGTGAGTAATTTTTTGGGATGAAAGCCATAGCCGGTGTTACCTGTTAAAAAGAGATATTTTTACCTGTGATTAAAGCAGATCAGCCTGCTTAACCGGGTACTTTATTTTGCATACTACGCCCGCTTCTCGTTCATGGCTGACTCAGGCCGTGGCGGTGAACGGAGATGTGCCCGAAGCAGAGGTTAAGTCTCTGAACTAAATTTCCGGTGACATCTGAGTCACCACACAAGATTTGGGATCGGCAATAGCGTTTAACTGCCCCGGTAGTTGTGACTGCATATTCAACAGGCCAGGAGCCATTAAAAAAGAGCTTTTTAGATCCTTTGCCTGCAGGTGTCTGTAAAATCGCTGTCGGCATAACGGGAAAGTTTGGCGCGGCTGTTGTCCTTTTACTTCACTAACGCTTTGTTCGCTGCGGTTCGATGTCCAGAAGCAGCCATTAACTTATTAAGATAACAGCATAATTTTTTATTAAAATATTAACTTATTATCTGAGACAGAGATGTTCAAAACCAGATACTGAAGCCGTTCCCGCGTAACAGGTTAATAAACCGCCAAGAGAGCGTTCTTTATAAAGCGCGATGCGGGCCGCTACTCGTTGCAACATAGCGCACACTGGTAATGATCATAAGATCATATGTTATTAAGTTAATATCATAATAGTTTATTATCTTTATCCCTGCGTGTGAAAAATGGCGATGTTCAGGGTAAGCCGTGCGAGCCGAATAGCTACATAAAACAGCTGTTCATACTGGCGCTGGCAGCTGACAGTTATTACAAAACTAACATCTGTATGGGATTTATCGCTCTTTTCACGCCGGTCATGAATCGTTTGCACTGGCCAAATTCCGCTTTGCTCCCTGCTGACTAAGCGCGGTCAGTAAGCCGCTTTGCTTCAATCCCTTCAAAAATGCCATATAAAATCACACGGCCAACCGAAAATATTAAGTTATTAAGATGTTATGTTAATAATGAATTATCTTGTTAGCATTGCCACAGGTGAGCAGTAGCATAACAGTGATGACTGATTGCCAGAGGCGAAATGTTAAGTTGCCGGGTTACTAAGATGGCAAGTTAGCAGGTTAACAAGCTAACAAGCTAACAAGCTAACAAGCTAACAAGCTAACAAGCTAACAAGTTAGTAATCCAAAGGGTTACTGAGCGGTAAACATGTTCCGGTAACTCGGGGGCAAATTATAGCGGCGAAACAGACATTGTTAAGTTAACAACTTAGATAAAGAGCAGCCTGCTTATTGTCAGTTCTGCAAGCAGGTTAGTAAGATAACAACTTAACAAAAAAATATCTTATCAAAGCTGATATATGCGGCATAAATTAAGCCCGTATTTTTTACATCCCCGCGACGCTGAGTGGCAACATAAGCGCCGGACAGACTCAGCAGGACACAGATTGATGTCGACAAACAGAGCATCACTTCGCGCGGGATTAGAGCTCGTAACACAACGCTAAATCTATCCGCGGGACGTTCAGGGAATACGAATACAACGAACCGGACGAACTCTGCAAAAAGCATAACCGTTCAAAGCTGAATATGATCCGCCATGCAGCTTAGCTATTGGCACAGCAAGGAAACAAAAGTAATACCCTGTGTAATTAAAAAGAACAGCGTCAACTTATTAACTTAACAACCTGTTAAGATAACATTTTATTAAGATAATAACTTAATTAGCCGCTTGATTGCCGGATAGTACGGTGTCTGCTTAAGTGGAAGTATCGTAAAATTTTCAATAACAAACACCGGGACTAAAGTAGTTACTCGATATGCGCTTATCTTTAAAACGGTTGCACTCGAAAAATCAGTTTAAGTAAGGTTATCTCAGTAATCCTTTGCCGTTTGCTAAAGACGCCTGAAGGGCTGAAGGGCTGAAGGGCTGAAGGGCTGAAGGGTGAATTAATCCAGAGTTGCTTTCAATCTCCGCGTCTTCTGTTTGTCTCTCTGCTATCTCGTTCTTATAAATGTTACCGCTTAAACCTTAAACCCTCCGCTGAAAACATCTACCTGTCCGTGATGAAATTACCGCTAACGGGCTAACGGAGTTGCTGTAACTTAACAGGTTATTAAGTTAATAACATAACAATAACATCGCTCCGTATTCATAAAACATAAAACCAGATTAAAAGTAATTAATTGATAAACATGGTTATTATCATGAAACTGTGGGTGCGCAAAAGTTGTTATGATAACATTGTGTTATCTTGTTAAGATGCTAAGATAGTCGCCTGATAGTGTACTGTTGAAGAGAGAAATGGATGATTATCGTTTTGGGAAGCCAGAAAGGTGGTGTCGGTAAAAGCACACTTGCTGTTTCAATTGCCTCATTCCTTATGAGCCTGAATAAAAGGGTTCTGATTGTGGATGCTGATGATCAAAAATCAGTTCTGACCTGGTATAACAACAGACCAGAGAGCCTTCCTCATATTCCAGTAACAGGTGCTTCAGGCAACATTAAAGCCATGTTGAAAGAGCACGCGTCATCTTATGATTATGTCATTGCTGATTGTGCCGGGCGTGACAGTGCGGAAATGCGAAGCGGATTAATGGCAGCAGATGTGTTCATTTCTCCCTTACGTCCGTCACAAATGGACCTGGATGTTGTTCCTCATACATGTTCTGTTTTCACCGCAGCAAAAGATTTCAATGAAGCGGTTCGTGGTTATCTTGTCCTCAACATGACGCCCACCAACATGTTCGTCAATGAAGGCAATGAAGCCGCTAAAGTACTGGAAGACTTTCCCGAGATGAATCTCGCACAGGCACGTATTTGTGACAGAAAAGCGCACAGAGATGCATGGGCAGAATCAATGACTATCTTTGAAACAGATAATGTCAAAGCGAAGGAAGAAGTGGAAAGGCTTGTAAGAGAGGTGATCTTATGAGGAACAGGGCAGGTATTGTTAAAGAAAGAGAAGATGCATTCATTAATGGTGGGTCTGCAGAACTCAAGCAGCCAATCTCAGAGCCGAAACCCGTGCCGGAATCTGCCAAAAAGGTGAAAGCCAGGCCTGTCAGTATCTCGTTTACAGACAGTAATCTGGAGGCGATCGATACGCATCTCAGAAATGAAATTATGTCAGGCAATGCCAGGGTTAATCGTTCGGACATCGTGCGGGCCGCTATTTTGTCACTGGAAAACCTCTCCAGCGATGAGATCTCTAAACTCATTGCAAGCGCCAAACTTCAGTAAAATCATTAATTAGCAACTTAACGGGATAATAACTTATTTTGTTATTAAATTATTATCTTGTTAAGTTGTTATTTCCTTTCGGCCCATACGTCTTGTTAAGTCTTTTGTTTTTTTGTACAGCTACCTCCTTTCTTCCACTCTTAAGTACTCAACCTAAGCAGAACGTCGATTCCTCACATTATCATCGGCAGGACATTCACGAAACGTCAGTAGAGTCGTTGCTCGTGTCTGACAGTACAAACGTGATTCGGCCTGCCAGAGACGCTTCTGGCCTCTCTGCTGTGCGCCTTGTCCTCCTGGGACAATGACGATCAGTTATGGGCTCTGATGATCATTTCCGGACTGGAAACTGAATTTTTAGGGTCTTCTGCAGAGACAACTTGAATATGTTTCTTCCTGTTTGAAAAGCGGTGTCGTTCAGTAAAATAAAACAGAGCTGAACTAACAGCTTCATCTTTAAAGGTTAGGCTGCAAAAGTGAAAAGTCCGGTTCGTCGTTGAGGTTTGGTATGTGTTTGGATGGCGAAGTTTTCTGACAATCAGGCGGTTCAAAAACCTCATGTGATCCTGTTACGCCTTGAAGATCATGGGTTCGTAATACCAAGAAAACGGTGGCGCTGTTTTGTTTGTTTCAGTGACTTATCCACTTATCCACCGTTCAGATCCCAATAATAATGATCCAATAGAGATCCCTATTAGATCCTAAAGAGATCCCCGATCGCTGTAGCCCGCGCCAGTACTGGGCTGAGCGGGGTATCACATAAGCTGTAGTGAGGCGTTTATAAGCTATAGTTAGTAATCCATAAGCTGCAGTCAGTAAAATATAAGCTGTAGTTAGGGAAGTACATAAGCTATAGTGAGTCATCTTCAAGAAATTCCTAAAGAGCGGTGAATAACTTTTAGCATCCGGTTCAATAAGATACGTGACCATGCTGTAAATCATCCCTCTGTTACTCACAATTCCGGCAACACTGATCAGTCGGCCAACTAAAGATTGGGAAGGCGTAGTGGACAGCGATAACATTGACTTAAATAAAATCTTTGAAGAAACAGACAAGTCTTCTGGAGACGTAGTCACGCTGACGCCGAACGCGAATAATACCGTTCAGCCTGTTGCACTTATGCGGCTCGGTGTATTTGTTCCCACCCTTAAGTCCCTGAAAAACGCTAAGAAAAATACTTTCTCTACAACAGACGCCACGGAAGAGCTTACCAGGCTAACGCTTGCTAAGGCAGAAGGCTTTGATAAGGTCGAAATCGTAGGGCCGCGTCTGGATATGGATAATGACTTTAAAACATGGGTCGGGATCATTCATTCTTTTGCTAAACACAAAGTCATTGGAGACAAGGTACAGCTGCCGTTCGTTGAGTTCGCGAAGCTTTGCGGTATACCCTCAAGTCGTTCATCTAAAAAGCTCAGAGAGAGAATTAGCCCTTCTCTGAAGCGTATTGCGGGTACGGTTATCTCCTTTACCAGCAATAACGGCGAAGACAGTAAAGAATACGTTACCCATCTCGTTCAGTCTGCTTATTATGATACGAAAAAAGACATAGTAATCATTCAGGCTGACCCAAAATTATATGAGCTGTATCAGTTTGATCGCAAAGTGCTTTTGCAGCTTAAGGCTATCAATGCGCTTAAACGTCGCGAGTCTGCGCAGGCGCTTTACACCTACATTGAGAGCTTACCCAAGAATCCTGCGCCAATCTCACTTGCCAGAATGAGAACCCGGCTTAACCTCAAATCGCCTGTTTTCTCTCAGAATCAGACGGTGCGCCGTGCAATGGAGCAGCTCAAGGAGATCGGTTACCTGGACTACACCGAAGTGCAGCGTGGGCGGGCGGTCTATTTTAACGTGCATTATCGCAGACCCAAGCTTAAAGCACCTAAGAACGAAAGCGATGAAGATCCTCAACTGACTACTATGCCAGCCGAAAAGCCTGATACCGAACTGCAGGAGAAGCTTAAGTTGCTGGATAAATTAGGCATAAGCATGGACGACCTTGAAAGGCTCTTCAAAAACAAATAACACCTTTTATAAGCTGTAGTGAGTACCAACTTCTTCCGCTTAGCCATATCTACTCACTACAGCTTATGTCATAAAGAGCAGTGTGTTTACTTACTCCCTATAGCTTATAGAAGAGGTCAGGATTGTACTGATGTACTCACTATAGCTTATCACTGCTTCTGTTAAGCGTACTTTTACTCACCATAGCTTATATGACAAAGTAACCCTCTCTCTGTTACTCACTACAGTTTATAGATAGGGTCTGTTCTTTAGTTTACTCACTACAGCTTATATAGGCTGAGAAGAGTAGCTGTTACTCACTACAGCTTATGTTATTGCCTCCCTGGTGAGTGCTAACCTGCCGGGGCTTATTCTATCTGTGTTTGTGAGTGCTAACTTTTGTTAGTTGTACGGCCTGAATGTCACAGTTACTCACCATAGCTTAGGTTTGCTTCCTATAGCTTATAAGCAACTTTGTTACTCCCTATAGCTTATTTATAAACTATAGGGAGTAAGCCTGTCTGCCGCCTGACCCGCCTCGTCGGCATGAGTCGGGACTGAAAGACCAGACACACAGGCGCGTCCAGATCGGGTCGATATGCTGTCCCGACACAATCAAACCCATCCTCTGTTTGCCATTCATTTTCATCACCTGCGATAAATCCGTTTACCCATTTACCCTCTGGCGTTGTGACAATCAGCGTTTTCCCAGGTGTTAGCATAGCGATCACCGTTATTGTCATGGGCAAAGAGAATCGGGAAACAATGATGGCTCGAGGAAAAGCGATGCTGAACCGGAGGGTAACACAGACAAAAAAGCCGAAAAATGGATCGCTGCTGTTCTGGATACGCCCGATGTAGCCAGACAGAAACGCTTGCAGAGTAAACGGGCGGAGTACGGAGAAAAACGGTAACCCCAGAATTCAGCAAGCAGCAAAATACTGAATTGACTATCGGCTTGCTGCGCCAGATCAATACAGTAGTTGTAGGTTACGATGTGAATCTGGGACGAAAAGAGCAGGGGCTGAAACAGCCCCTGTAAGCTTACCAGGAATTACGTTTAGACATTCTGCTCGTCACTATATGAGGCTTTGGACTTTCCTGATCCAGCGATGCTGCATCCTCAAGGTTGCGTGAAGCCGTTTCCGGTGCCAGGAACCAGGAGACCAGCAGGCCAAAGAAGGTAATACCTGCAGCAACATACATGGTTGAACCAATGCCGATAGTTTGCAGGGAGATCGGTACCAGGTAGGTACCTACCGCTGCGCCAATACGTGACATTGATGTGCCCATTCCCACCGCACCGGCGCGAATTTCGGTCGGGAAAATCTCGTTCGGATAGACCAACTGGAGCACCTGCGCACCGCCGATAAACAGGGCATAAGCACCAAATGCGATCAGGATAAGCATTGACGGTCCGTCACGCAGAAAGCCTAACAGCAACAACGCCAGACCTGACCATAAAAACTGTGCAGCAACAATTTACGGCGACCCAGAGAGTTAACCAGGCGCGTGGCAACGATGCAGCCGATCACAAACAGCAGGGTAATAGCGATTGAGCCATATGAAGCCCAGTTACCGCTGAGATGCAGTGCTTCTAACACCTTCGGTGCGAAAGCGTAAACGGCGAACACCGGGATCACTGAGCAGGTCCAGAAAATAGTGACAAATGCCATGCGCCTGCCGTAGCCAGAATGCAGGAGGCTTCCGAATGACAGGTTTTTGCAGTCAGCCTGTTCCGGCAGGTTCTTCAGGCTGAAGCCGGCACCGTATACGCGGCGAATAATGGCTTCAGCTTCCTGATGGCGTCCTTTGCTGATCAACCAGCGTGGTGATTCCGGCGTGCCGAGACGCACCAGGAAAAGCAATGCACCAATCACGGCGGTACTGGCCAGGGTAAACCGCCAGGCTTCCGGACCAGCAAAATTCAAAATAGCTTCCCCGGTCAGGTAAGCGGCAGCAGCACCAGCGAACCAGAGAATGGTGAGCGTTGCGAGACAGGGCCACGGTGCTTCTTCGGTAAAAATTCCACCAGAAAGGCTGTCGCCACCGGATATTCAATGCCGACAGCGACGCCATTAAGGAAGCGTAAAGCAAATAGCATCTCGCCGCTTTGTACCCAGTACTGCGCCAGTGAGCAGACAATAAACAGTACAGGACCGACAAAATAAAGTACCCGCCGGCCGAGCCGGTCAGTGAGGGCACCACCAATAAATCCACCGAAGAATATGCCAATCAACGCCGAAGCAGCGATGAGTCCTTCCCAAAAGGCGCTCAGTCCTAAAGCGGGTGACACCTTCGTCATAGCTATGCCAATAATGCTCAGCACATAACCATCAACGAAGGAGCCACCCCGGAACGTACCGTAAGCAGGCGGTGAAAACGGTTAAGCGGTACATCTTCAACAGAAATGTTATTTGACATCATATGCTCCTGTCTTTTCACCGACACGCTGAATAAAAGGCAGAACAGGCAGAATAAGCACTATAAGCGATGGATGCTTAAAACGGCCGAGGGCGCTCTGACACCTTATATTCGTAAGAATGGTGAAATTAATATAAGCCTGTAAAGATCATTAAAACGTTATCCGGAAGAGATAAAAAGATCTTGTCGGGAAAGTCAGTAAGTTTGTTTATATAAAGCGTTTCATAATAAGTACTCCTCCGGTGCAGGATGGTCGGATAAAATATTGGTTTGCTGTTTTTTTATTTTTTAATTTAAAGTCATGTCAGGGAGGAGAAATTCCCTCCCGGTAAAATTAATCAGAGACTTTTAGCGCCAGCTTTTTAGTCACTACGTTGCGGGTTGACCACCAGCACACCAGCGAACCGAGACTGACCATGGCAGTCCCTTGCCAGAACGATATCGTCAGTTGCGAATCCAGAATGAAAGCTGCTAAAACCGACGAAATGATCGGAATAAAGTATGATGCAGCCGCTAAAACGGTAACGTTGCCGTGCAGAATACCAACATTCCAGGCGGCATAGCCAAATCCCATCGCCATCGCGGCCAGCGCCAGACTGATCCACACTTGCGCAGATAATACGAAAGGGGGTTGGGGCGACCAGAGAAACTTAATCCATAACGTTAATGCCGTCAGAATAAAGAAAAGCGTGATGCCGTTACTGCCTCTGGCAATCTTCTTTGTCACTACGCAATATACAGACCATATGACCGCGCCGCTAAATGCCAGGCCATAACTGAGCGGATTATCCATGACGTTACGCGTTATTTCAGTTAATGAAAAACCGTGCTCACCGCCTAGAACGCGACAAATACCGGCGATCGCCAGAATAACGCCTGGAATAATAAACAGACTGGTTTTAAGCCGGTTAACAATTACCGCCAGAATAATGGTCATACTCGGCCACAGATAATTCACCATGCCTACTTCAATTGCCTGACGACTGTTATGGGTGAAACCAAGTGAAAGTGACAGGCAAAGCTCATAACAAACAAACAGCACGCTGCCAGCTATTAAATAACTGCGTGGAAATGTACGCAGACTGGGAAAACCGACCGTGAACAGCAGCAGTACCGTACTGCAGCTGTAAATCAACGCTGCACCGCCTACCGGGCCGAAGCCTTCACTGACGCTTTTGATTAATCCAACGATTGCACTCCATAACAGAATGGCAATCAAACCTGTGAGCGTCGCTTTCTTTGGGGACATAACCCGCTACCTCTGTCTGCTTAACGTTAACCCGTATCGCTGGCCAAGATCCTGTCTGTTAAATGCAGGTTAAAACCAGACTCAAAACTATGCCTCATGTACGCCGGTGTAAATACGTCAGAACAGGCAATAATGCGGTATTGTGATCGTTATCTGAATTTATTTAGAAAAATAATACTTTAATAAAATGCAATTAATTATATGATTTTAAATAATTTTTTATTTTTGTGTTGTAAAAATTTCCTGTTTTTTAGTATTTATTTTGTATTTTTTAAGTATACAAAAAACTTTGCCTGATTGACCTTGCTCACCTTGGTATGCAAATTGTTAACAAACGCAACCTTAGGCGGTTGCATTTGGTCCTGTATTCCACCCTGGAGGTCTCGTGTTTACATTTGAAGGTATTTATACCCCGGCAATTACCCCTTATGCGGCTGATGGCCGTATTGATTTTGCTGCCTTTGCCGATGTGCTGGAATCACTGACTGAAGCGCAGGTGCACGGCATCATCATCGGGGGTCAACCGGTGAGTATTATGCACAAAGCGTGGAAGAGCGTCTGGCGCTGGTGGAATATGCGCGCAAAGTAATTGATAACCGCCTGCCGCTGATTGTCGGCACCGGCGCGATCCGTACCGAAGATGCGGTTGCTTTTGCCACACATGCGCGTGACCACAAAGCCGATGCCATTCTGGTGACGTCACCACCCTATGCGCTGCCTACGGAGCTGGAAAATGCGCACCATGCGCTGACGATCGACAAGGCTGCTCAGTTACCGATCATGCTCTACAACTATCCGGGCCGCATGGGTATCTCCATGGGGGAATCCTACTTCCGCGAAGTTAGCCGCTCTTCCAACGTCATCGCCATCAAAGAAAGCTCAGGTGACTTCAACAATTTACATCTGCTGGCCTGCAAATTCCCTGATATCGCACTCTCCTGTGGCTGGGACGATCAGGCACTGGAATTCTTTGCCTGGGGCGCACGCAGCTGGGTATGCGCCGGTTCTAACTTCATTCCTCGTGAACACGTTGCGCTTTACAACGCCTGCGTTGTTGAAAAAGACTTCGATAAAGGCCGTAAAATCATGGCGGCAATGATGCCGCTGATGAACTTCCTTGATGGCGGTAAGTTTGTGCAGTCGATTAAATACGGTTCTGAACTGGCAGGTCTTAAAGCTGGCCCGGTGAGGGCACCGTTGCAGGCGCTGGATGAGGAAGAGAAAGCGCAGCTGCAGGCCGTAATTGAAGGCGTGCGACGCAACGTGGCTGCGATTGCAGTGCTGTAAGGAGCCGGTATGAAACAGATACACACACTGAGCGACGTTGCCTGCGTCGTTCAGGGACTGACGCTACCCAATAAAGCCTTTATAAACGGACGTTTTACCGCGGCGGCAACGGGGAAAACGCTGCCAGCCACTAATCCGGCGACGGGCGAGCACCTGACGGATATCGCCGCCTGTGACATAGCAGATGTCAACATGACCGTTGACAGCGCACGCGCAGCTTTTGAAGCGGGTAGCTGGAGCCAGCTGCATCCGGGCGAACGCAAAGCGGTGCTGCTGAAACTGGCTGAGCTGATGGAAAAAGAGGTGGTGTCACTGGCGGTGCTGGAAAGCCTCGACAGCGGTAAACCGGTCAGTGAATGTCTGGCTGTTGACGTGCCGGAAACCATTCATGTCCTGAAGTGGCACGCGGAAGCGATCGACAAGCTTTACGATCATAGCGCCCCGGTGGGGAATGGCGCGATGGCCCTGGTGGTACGAGAGCCGATCGGCGTGGTTGGCTGCGTGCTGCCATGGAATTTCCCTTTGCTGATGCTGGCGTGGAAAATCGCTCCGGCGCTGGCGTCCGGATGTTCAGTTATTGTGAAACCGGCAGAGCAAACATCGCTGACGGCGCTGCGCGTGGCAGAGCTGGCATATGAAGCGGGCGTACCGGCAGGTGTGCTGAATATTGTTACCGGCACGGGCAAAGAGGTTGGAGAGCCGATTGGCCTGCATGCTGATATCGATATGGTGAGCTTCACCGGCTCCACCGCGACCGGGCGTCGCTTTTTACACTATGCTGCCGAATCCAACCTTAAAAAGGTGGTACTGGAGTGCGGCGGCAAGAATCCGGCCATTGTTTTTGACGATGCAGATGATTTGCAAAGCGTTGCTGCCCATGTGCTGAACGGCGCATTCTGGAACATGGGTGAAAACTGTTCGGCCACTTCACGCCTGCTGGTGCAGGAGGGGATAAAAGATAAACTGCTGGGATTGATCGCAGAGCAGATTGGCGAATGGCGCATGGGCAATCCACTCGATCCCAAAAACCGTCTTGGCACGATGATCTCGGCCGATCATTTCAGTAAGGTAAGTCGTTATCTCGACATCGCGCGAAAAGAAGGGCTGCGCATTGTGCAAGGCGGCAATACCGAAGCGGGCATTTATGTGCAGCCGACGGTGATTGATGGCGTGACGCCAGAAAGTGCCCTGTTCCGTGAAGAAATTTTCGGGCCGGTTCTGTGTGTCACGGCGTTTAAAACCGAAGCGGAAGCCATCGCGCTGGCGAATGATACGGATTACGGTCTGGCGGCTTCGGTGTACAGCGGTAAGCTGAATCGCGCAATCCGGGTTTCACGCGCGGTGCGTGCCGGAACGGTAACGGTGAACTGTTTTGGTGAAGGCGATGCGACGACGCCATTCGGAGGTTACAAGCAGTCCGGTTTTGGCGGCCGTGATAAATCCGTGTTCGCGCTCGATCAATACACTGAACTGAAAACCATCTGGATTGATGTACCGGCGCAAGACGCCTGACTAATGTAAAACCATGCTGCCTGCCGTATGCGGTGGGCAGCGCAGAGTGATGTGAAAGATCATGCCAGCATTAAAAATGATATTTTTGCCGCGGTTAATCAGGGTTTTGATACCCGCGTTCACTTCTATTTTTGTATTCTGGTGGCGGTTGGCCTGTCAAAAAAGCAGGGGCGAATTACCTCTAACCGGCAGAAAAACGCCTTTATTATGAAGTGGCTGAAAAACGCCCGTCGTGTTGTGACATTCAACCCGGTCGCCAGCAGTGAGATTGACTGGCTGCGGGCGGAAATTTTACGTAATCCTCCCGATCGCGATCCCGAGCCGGTATTACAGCTGATTTATCAGACCGCCAGCGAAATGAAAGCGCAATAACCATACCGGGCGATCTTCTCCTTGAAGTTTGTCTGAGCAGTGTCATGTATAAACGCTCTGACTGACTGATATCACCTTTCTCATCATATAGCTGTGCTGTGCCTGATGATCTCGCAATTATTTTTGCTGTAAACCTGCTTTTTCTATAGGTTAACAACGTGATGCCATTCTTTTACGTCGTGGCATCCTGTCATCAGGCATTATTAAACAGGAGGCTACACATTGAGATCGGGTAAAGCTGCGCTTTATGAGGATTTAAAACGCCTTATCTTAACGATGGAACTGGATCCTGATGAAGTGCTGGATGAGGCGAGTCTGACGGCGCAGTATGGATTATCGCGTACGCCGGTACGTGAAGTTTTTCAGCGTCTGGCCGGTGAAGGTTATCTGGAAATCGTTGAAAAGCGCGGTGTGCGCGTGATCCCGATGAGCCATTCCACGTTGCGTAATTTCTTTCTCGTGGCGCCGATGATCTATGCCGCCATTGGCCGCCTTGCTGTGCAGCACTTCAGGCCCGCGCAACTCAAAGCATTAAAGGAGACGCAAAAGCGTTTTCGCAAAGCGGTGCAAAGCCGTGATGCTGACGCCATGGCTCTGGAAAACAACCGGTTCCATGAAATTATGGGTGAGATGGCAGCTAATCCTTATCTGCAACCCAGCCTTGGCCGCTTGCTAATTGATCATTGTCGTATCGGCCATACCTTTTACCGCCCGCAGAATGTGGACATGGAGCGGCGTTTACAACTGGCCTCAGACCATCACGATGCATTTATCGCCGCCATTGAAGCGCGCAACGAACAGGCCGTCGTCGATCTGGTTTCTGAACACTGGGAGCTGTCACGCGAAAACATGGAAATCTTCATTGCGCCGCAGGGCCTCAAAACCGATCATTTATCCCAGTCAACGCAAGGCAACAGGCTTTAATTCATTTTTCTGCTAAACCGGCTGATTTCTTCTGGCAGGTTGTCACCTTTTGTTTCATCAATGCCGGTGTTACCAGGCTCTCATCCTCACACGTCATAACTAGGCGCTGTGGTCATCGCGCACGCTTTGCGTTAATCCGTTTGTCAGTTAACTGAACCGTTCTCTCTGTATTGACCTGCCCAAATCGTCATTTTTTTGCGATCTCCAGCACACTCAACTGCGAAGAGCGTTGACAACATTTCGGCAGAATCCGTAATGTTTATACATGACGTATACAATAAGTATACATTTTTGAGGCTGTTATTACTGCTTTTTACGCGGCCTGATGGCTGGGCCGCAGCGCGTTAGCCGGACAACAGCAGGCAACCACCCATTCATAATAAATCAGGTGCCCGCGCCGTCTGAAAACCAGCTATGACGTACCGACGCCCTGTAAATGACATATATTTTTGCCGCGCCGTTACGCAGATACATCTCAATAACTGTACAGGTTCATTCGCACCGGCTGAACGAGCCTGTCAGGGAAAACTGTTCATCAGTTGATTATTAACAACTGAATAAACCTTACAGCGCCATTGCCTGGTGATGGCGATTAAATAACGAGAGTACTGGAGTAACGGAATTGCAAAAGATAACCTCTTTGCCCGCCGATGATTCGATGCCGGGCTGGTTTCATACAAGTCAGGCGCGCACGCCGCGTCCGGCGCATATCGGCCAGAAAAAAGCGCGCTGGGCTGTCGTGGGGGCGGGTTTAACCGGCCTGGCTGCGGCGCGCCAGCTGGCACTCAACTTCCCTGATGATGAAGTGGTGCTGATTGAAGCGCAGGAAGTGGGTTACGGCTCTGCCGGGCGCAACGCCGGCTTCGCTATCGACGTGCCGCATGATATTGGCGCGAAGGATTATATTGGCGACATAACCACTGCTAACTTAATCCTCAAACTGAATACCCCGGGGCAGAACTATTTACGTCAGATCGTGAAGGAAAATAATATTCAGTGCCAGATGTCAGAGGCCGGTAAGTATCAGGCTGCGGTAGGCGATCAGGGGTTGCCATACTGGAAGCCTACCGCAGCGGCCTGGCGAAAATTGGCCGCGATTCAGAGATGATCTCAGGCAAAGATTTGCCGGATCATATCGGCACTTCCTATTACAAGCAGGCGTTGTATATACCCGGCACCATTCTGCTACAGCCGTCGGCGCTGGTAAAAGGTCTGGCAGAAAGCCTGCCTGCTAATGTGACTCTTTATGAATACACGCCTGTCACCTCAGTAGATTACGGCGATAAAGTCACGCTGGTGCATGAGAAAGGCAGCATTACGGCCGAGACGCTGATTCTTGCCAATAACGGCTTTGCTTCGCACTTCGGTTTCCTGCAACAGCGTCTGCTACCGACTTTTCTGTATGGCAGCCTGTCGCGCCAGCTCACTGATGAAGAACAGGCGCGCCTTGGCGGTAAACCTGTCTGGGGCGTGATCCCGGCGCATCCGTTTGGCAGCACCGTGCGACGCACTGCTGATAACCGCATTTTGGTGCGCAACAGTTTCAGCTTTCATCCTGACGGTCGTCCACGTGAAAAACATCTGAAGCAGTACCTCGAAAATCATCGCAAATCGTTTGAGCGCCGTTTCCCGATGCTGCCACAGGTCAATTTTGACTACTCCTGGAGTGGAGCAATATGCCTGTCAGACAACCATGAAGGCTTTTTCGGCAAGCTGGCACCCAATGTCTATGGTGCCCTGTGCTGTAATGGTCTGGGGATCACGCGCGGAACCGCGACCGGCAAGCTGATTGCCGACATGATTGCAGGTGAGCGTAACGAATTAATCGATTTCCTCACCGCATCGCCAGGCCCGAATAAAACCCCGCCCGAACCTTTCCTGTCTGTCGGCGTAAACTCCGTGCTGAAGTGGGGACAGTTTCGTGCAGGGCTGGAAGTATAACTTCCAGGTTTACAGGCTGCTGTAACCCCCAAATTGCAAGATGTAAGATACAGAGCCAGATGATAAATCAGGCCAGGCAGCGGGCGTTGCTATTACTTCTTTATTCGCTCAGTTTAGGCTGAGCGGCTTCTGCTTTAAAAATGGCGTTTACCCTTTTACGTCAGGTAAACGCTTCACTGCCTGCCCTGCACAAAACAAAGGCATTGTCATTGAGGTGGTGCCCTTATTCGGGGCATGACGCTGTGTCGTTGTATCAATTTGTTGATGTTAAGCGTTTTTATTTTTGGCATGGCGCTTGCTTTGTTATTCCTACAGAGCAGCGTTTAGTGGATCATTGTCAATAGCTGGCTAGGGTTCCGGTCCATGCAAATGGATGGCAGGTCCGAGAGCTGGCGACCTCAACAGGGGTTACACGGCGGGATAAAAGCCCGGGAGAGAGCACACCACTGGTGTCGCGCTGCTCCTTTTATCCGCCTAACTCGAGGTCATCAATGAACATTCTACGCACCCTGGTCGCAGGTATTCTCTTTCTGACCCCTGGTTTGCTCAACCTGCTTATGCCGCCGCAAAAAAAGAATTCAACGTCTGCTGGACCATCTACGCTGGCTGGATGCCGTGGGGCACCCTTGCCACTGACGGCATCATCGATAAGTGGGCGGCAAAATACGGCATAAAAATTCATATCACTCAACTTAACGATTACATCGAGTCGATTAATCAATATACCGCCGGTCAGTTTGATGGCTGCACGATGACGAATATGGATGCGCTGACTATCCCGGCAGCCGGGGGAGTGGATACAACCCTATTGATTCCAGGCAGTTATTCAGAAGGGAACGATGGCATTGTAGTAAAAGGAAAGGGAAAAACCCTGAACGACCTCAAAGGCATGCACATCTATTTGCCTGAACTTTCTGTTTCACATTATCTGTTGGTACGTGGCCTGGAAAAAGCAGGCTTACAGGAACGCGACGTCACCGTTGTTAATACGTCAGATGCTGACATCGTCTCGGCTTTCGCTACGGATGATGTGAAAGCAACAGTTGCCTGGAATCCTCAACTCTCCGCTATTAAAAGAACGCCTGATACCACCGAAGTTTTCGACTCTTCCAGCGTACCCGGTGAGCTGATTGACGCTATGGTGGTCAATACTCAGGTGTTGCAGGACAACCCTGCACTGGGTAAAGCCCTTACCGGTGCCTGGTTCGAAATGATGTCACTGATGAAGGCCGGAAATACTGACGCACTCAATGCCATGGCTGCAGCATCCGGAACGGATATCACCAGCTATCAGGCTCAGCTGAAAACCACCCATCTTTTTTATACCCCTGCTGATGATTTGAAATTTGTTACCGATCCCGCTCTGGTCACAACGATGCGGCACGTTGCGCAATTTTCTTTTGAAAAAGGATTGTTGGGCGAGGGTGCGCATAGTGCAGATTTTCTCGGAATGCGTTTTCCTGGCAACGTCACGCTCGGTGATGAATCAAATATCAAACTCCGTTTTGATGACACCTATCTGAAGATGGCTGCCGCAGGCACGCTTTAATCCCTGGTGCAGGAGTCATGTCTATGCGGCAAATTAACCGACACCCTGAAAAAGGCGTGCGTCTGATGCTGGTGTTGCTGCCGTTCGTGCTTATCGTTGCGGCTTATTTTATGGGCTCGGCGATCAGACTGGAAAATAATCCTCAGGACAAATTGCTGCCAGGTCTGGCGCAAATGGTTGAGGCGATATCCCGGATGGCTTTCACGCCTGACAAACGGAGCGGAGAATACCTGCTGTGGATGGATACTGCCGTCAGCCTTGCCCGCCTGTTAACCGGCCTGGGTATTGCTGCCCTCCTGGGGCTGGTTTTTGGTATCGCGTCTGGCGTATTTCCAATGTGGCGCGCACCGCTGTCCACGTTTATGACGGTTTTGTCCATGGTTCCTCCTCTGGCCATATTGCCCGTACTGTTTATTGTGTTTGGGCTGGATGAGTTATCCAAAATCATGCTGATAGTGATTGGCGTTACGCCCATGCTGGCGCGGGATCTGGAGCATCGGGCACGAGAAATTCCGGCTGAAATTTTAATCAAAGCACAGACGCTGGGCGCGAACAGTTGGGTTGTAGTGGTACGGGTGGTATTGCCACAGCTGCTTTCCCGGTTGATCACATCCCTGCGCCTGCTTCTTGGCTCAGCCTGGCTGTTTTTGATTTCAGCAGAAGCGATTTCTTCTACAGCAGGACTCGGCTATCGCATCTTTCTGGTTCGGCGTTATATGGCGATGGATGTCATTTTGCCCTATGTCTTCTGGATCACGCTGCTGGCCTGGTTGATGGATCTGGCGCTCCGCCATTTTCATCGCGTCTGTTTCCCCTGGGCAGAAGGAGTGAAATCGTGAGCTATCTTGAAATTAAGCATATCTGGCAGGAATACGGCGCGCATGTGGTGCTGGAGAATCTGAACCTGCAGGTCAATGAAAGTGAATTTTGCACAATGGTGGGGGCGTCAGGCTGTGGCAAATCAACGTTTCTCCGCCTGCTTCTGGGCCAGGAGAAGCCCAGCCGCGGAACGATCAGCCTTGACGGCGCCATGCTGCCTGCTGAACCGGATGCCAGTCGAGGCGTGGTGTTTCAGCGTTATTCTGTCTTCCCTCATCTCAACGTACTGGACAACGTGACTGCCGGGCTGGAGTTTTCTTGTTCGCCCTTAACCGGCCGGCTATTCGGCAGGAATAAGAAAGCCGCACGCAGCAGGGCGGCCGAAATGCTGACGAAAGTCGGGTTGGACCACGCCTTCAAAAAATATCCTTCACAGCTTTCTGGCGGTATGCAGCAGCGCCTGGCTATTGCACAGGCCTTTATTATGCAGCCACGCATTTTATTGCTCGACGAACCCTTTGGTGCGCTTGATCCCGGCACACGTAAGGATATGCACCAGTTATTACTTGAGCTATGGCGCGAAACAAAGCTGACCGTGTTTATGGTGACCCACGATCTTTCAGAAGGATTTCATCTGGGCACTCGCCTGTTGGTTTTTGACAAGGTGCGTATTGATCCTCATCAGCCCGAAGCCTATGGCGCTCGGGTCACTTATGACATTCCCTGAATGAATCCCGGTTAAACAATGGGGTTAACCCTGTTGTGTCAGACGGGCTGCAGGAAGCAACACATTATCCACTGTTAAAGGAGATTATCTCATGACCCAGTTACCGGAAGTTCAGGCCCTCCTCTGTGAAGAAACCGTCCCCGGTGGAGGGCATACATCCTTTGTGCTTAAGCGTGGGCAGGTATTGCGTTTCACAGACATCCTGGGCGGAGCCAACATAAGCCTGATGCTGTTTAATGCGCATGAAAAAAGCGAGCGTCTGAATTTGCCAGACACGTTAAAAGGGCAACATACGGCCAAACTGACGGCGGGACACTGCCTTTACTCTGATATGGGACGTGTACTGGCGGCCATCGTCGCTGACACCTGCGGCTGGCATGACAGCTTTGGTGGTGTGCTGAATGCCAGCGAAACCGCGGAAAAATATGGGCAGGGGCGTTATCAGGAATTACGCAACGGGTTTCACCGCAATGGCACGGATAATCTGCTGGTGGAGATGGGCAAGTGGAACCTGAGTATTGAGGATTTATTGATGGTGCTTAACCTGTTCAGCAAAGTGACGGTAGACAGCGACGGCAACTTCAGTTTTCACGCAGGCCATGCAAAAGCAGGGGATTATGTGGAGTTTTATGCCCCGATGGATGTGCTGGTCGTGCTCACCGCGATACAACATCCCATGGATCCTAACCCGGAGTATGCTCCCCGACCGGTTCAGCTTACCTGGCGTACGGCGAATGAAGACGAACTTCTGATTTGCAAAACATCACGCCCGGAAAATCTGCGTGCTTTTCAGAATACCGAACGACTTTATATTTAAGGAAAAAGGCAATGACGCTTATTACCAGTAACAAACGCGCCAGTGAAGCTGCATTTCGTCACACTATTCCAGCTGGCGAGCCTTATTTATTTGAAGTCAAACGTGGCCAGACCTTACGGCTACACGATCTGGAGGGCAACCAGGCGGTTGATACCCTTTTTTACAGCGCAGCAGATCCGCGTGAACGCTATGACGCCCAGCGTACGTTACGTCGTCAGAATAATGCTTATCTGACCTGTGGCAGCGTGCTCTATTCCAGTTTCGGTAATCCCCTGATGACTATCGTCGCGGATACCTGCGGGCGGCATGACACCCTGGGCGGAGCCTGTGCCCAGGAAAGCAATACCGTACGCTATGCGGCGGATAAGCGTTATATGCACAGTTGCAGGGATAATTTTCTTTGTGCATGTCTGCATGATGGCCGCCTGGATAAAGGCAATATCGCCGCCAATGTGAATTTTTTCATGAATGTTCCTGTTACGCCTGAGGGCGGGCTGACGTTTGAAGACGGAATTTCTGCGGCCGGAAAGTACGTAGAACTCCTCGCCGAGTGTGACGTCATCGTTCTGATATCAAACTGTCCGCAACTCAACAATCCCTGCAATGGATGGAATCCTACGGCGGCGGAGGTACTGGTATGGAATTAATCAACGGCAAAGCGCGCGCCGATAAAAGAGCCCGCTTCTGGCACAGGTTAAAAAGAGTGTGCGTTGAAATACTGGAGATGCGAGTAAACCACTATTCACAATTTTTAGGTCGTGACGACGCTTCAGCAAAGCGCAAACACTGAACTTATTCCAGGCCTGATTTCCCCCATGGACGACCATGGGCGGCCCTGATCCTGGCGGGACGACCCGCCTCTGTGTGAGTCTGTAGCATGTTTACAAAACTTCTGATCGCTAACCGTGGCGCAATTGCCTGCCGTATTCTTCGCACCCTGCGTGATATGAATGTAAAAAGTGTGGCGCTGTTTTCTGATGCGGATGCCAGCAGCCTGCATATTCAGGCCGCAGACGAGAGCGTGAGTTTAGGGGAAGGGCCTGCTGCACAAACCTATCTTGATATTCATAAAGTTATTGAGGCAGCCCGCAAAAGCGAAGCGCAGGCCATCCATCCGGGATACGGTTTTTTATCAGAAAACGCCAATTTTGCAGAGGCGTGTGAAGCCGAAGGCATTGCTTTTGTCGGACCGACGCCAGAACAACTGCGCGTGTTCGGTTTAAAGCATACCGCACGCGCCCTGGCTCAGGAAAACAGTATTCCTGTGCTGCCGGGTACCGCGTTACTGGAAAGCATTGAAGACGCTTTACGCGCCGCAAGTGAAACAGGCTATCCGGTCATGCTAAAGAGTACCGCCGGAGGCGGGGGATTGGCATGCGTGTCTGTTATACCGCTGATGAACTGGCGGAGGCTTTTGATGCCGTAAAACGGTTAGGACAGAATAATTTCAGTGACGCCGGTGTTTTCATCGAAAAATACATCGAACGTGCTCGTCACCTTGAAGTGCAGCTATTCGGCGACGGGCGGGGTGAGGTTATCGCACTGGGCGTGCGGGACTGCTCTGTACAGCGACGCAATCAGAAAGTTATTGAAGAGACCCCTGCGCCTAATCTGCCGCAGGGTATGGCTGAGGCGCTATGCTCTGCCGCTATTCAACTGGCGAAAGCAGTGAATTATCGCAGCGCCGGAACGGTAGAGTTTGTCTATGACAGCCAGACTGAACGGTTCTATTTTTTAGAAGTTAATACCCGCCTGCAAGTAGAACACGGCGTTACAGAACAGGTGTGGGGCGTGGATCTGGTTCGCTGGATGGTCATGCTGGCAGCCGGAGAACTGCCTCCGCTGCATGAAATCGCAGCGTCACTTGTGCCGCAGGGGCATGCTATTCAGGCACGTATCTATGCTGAAGATCCAGGACGACACTTCCAGCCCTCGCCAGGCCTGCTGACGGATGTTTTTTTCCCCGCAGCCGACGGTAAAGCTGTGCGCATTGATACCTGGGTTGAATCTGGCTGCGAAGTGCCGCCTTTCTTCGATCCGCTGTTGGCTAAGGTTATTACCTGCTGCGATACGCGTGACGACGCGGTCATGAAACTGGACAGCGTGTTGCAGGCTACGCGCTTGTATGGTGTGGAAACAAATCGTCAGTACTTACAACAGATTCTCACTTATCCACCGTTTGCCAGCGGTTTTCCCTGGACCCGTTGCCTGGAGGGCCTGGCTTATAACGTGCCGACAGTGGAGGTATTGAGTGCAGGAACACAAACGACGGTTCAGGATTTTCCCGGTCGACAGGGCTACTGGGCCGTTGGTGTTCCACCTTCAGGAGCCATGGACGCTCATGCTTTGCGTCTCGGAAATCGCCTGCTGGGTAATGACAGTCGCGCGGCGGCGCTGGAAATCACCATGACCGGACCAGCGTTGCGCTTCAATACCGACGCGGTGGCCGTTGTCACGGGTGCCGCTGTTTCTGTTGAGCTTGATGGTAACGCGCAGGCGATGAATCAGACATTTTTAATTTCGGCGGGAATGATCCTCAAAACAGGTGATATCACAGGACCCGGCGCACGTAGTTACCTTTGCTTACGCGGGGGAATTTCCGTACCTGAATATCTGGGCAGTAAAAGTACGTTTACGCTTGGGCAGTTTGGTGGTCATGGCGGCAGAGCGTTAAGGGCTGGCGATATATTGCATCTGCATCCCCTGACGGATCGCCAGGCTGGTGAACATCTGCCTGATGGATTGCAGCAGGCATTGCCAGATGTCAGGGTATTGCGAGTTATTTACGGGCCGCACGGCGCGCCAGAGTATTTTACGCCTGCCTATATGGAACGCTTCTTTGCAACGGAATGGGAAGTGCATTTTAACTCCAGTCGTACCGGTGTTCGCCTTATTGGACCCAAACCTGAATGGGTAAGAGAAAGTGGAGGAGAGGCCGGGCTGCATCCTTCGAACATACATGATAATCCTTATGCCATTGGTGCTGTCGACTTCACGGGTGATATGCCGGTTATTCTGGGACCGGACGGGCCGAGTCTGGGCGGTTTCGTTTGCCCGGTTACGGTGATTGAGGCTGATCTCTGTCAGCTCGGCCAGTTAAAAGCCGGCGATCGCTTACGTTTTGTGCCGGTCGATGTCGCTGTCGCACGGCATTTAATGCAAGATCGGGAAAAAGAACTGAAGGCATTGCAGCCAGTGAGATCGGTATTTGAGCCAGCTGCAATCTCTTCTCCCGTCGTGCTGGACAGAGGAACAGCGGACAAACGACTGGTCGCCCGTCTTGCGGGAGACACACATCTGTTGCTGGAAATCGGCGCGCCCGAACTCAATCTGGTTTTACGTTTTCGTGGACATGCGCTGATGCAGGCATTAGCCGCGAAAGCGCACCCTGCCATTATTGATCTGACGCCAGGCATTCGTTCATTACAAATCCATTATCAGCCTGAAGCGTTGCCGCTGCACACCCTGCTGCCAGTGATTGAATCACTCTGGGATGAGGTTTGTGCGCAGGAGGATTTGCGGGTTTCATCCAGAATCGTTTATCTGCCCTTATCCTGGGATGATCCAGCCTGTCAGTTAGCGATTGATAAATATATGACCACCGTACGCCGCGATGCGCCATGGTGTCCGAGTAATCTGGAATTCATTCGACGTATTAACGACCTGCCTGATATTGACGAAGTTTACCGCACGGTTTTTGCCGCCAGTTATCTGGTCATGGGATTAGGTGATGTTTATCTTGGCGCACCGGTTGCCACGCCGCTCGATCCCCGTCACCGACTGGTCACCACTAAATACAATCCAGCACGCACCTGGACGGCAGAAAATTCGGTGGGTATCGGAGGAGCCTATTTATGCGTATATGGCATGGAAGGGCCAGGAGGCTATCAGTTTGTTGGACGAACGTTACAAATGTGGAATCGCTATCGCAATGTGGCTGATTTCGGAGGTAAGCCGTGGTTGTTGCGTTTCTTCGATCAGATCAGGTTCTATCCCGTTTCAGCGGACGAACTGACCACCCTGCGCCGAGATTTTCCCCTGGGACGCTACCCGTTACGTATTGAGCACACTGAACTGGCACTGGCTGATTATCAGCGTTTTCTCGAAAAAGAAGCGCAGACGATTGCTGATTTTCGTTCACATCAGCAGTCAGCTTTCAATGCAGAACGGGAACGCTGGATCGCTTCCGGACAAGCACACTTTGACAGTCAGGAAGAGGGCACCGGATTACCCGAAGAGAGCCGGCTACAACCTGGTGAACTTGGCATTGAAAGCACGATTGCTGGCAATCTCTGGCAGTTAAAAACGCAGCCCGGCGAAAGGGTAAAAAAGGCGATGTTCTGGCAATTATTGAAGCCATGAAGATGGAAATACCGCTGCTCGCTCCTGCGACGGGGTCGTTGCTGAGGTCAGAGCGCAGCCGGGTAATACGCTGCGCGCCGGACAATGTGTGGTGGTGATGAACAAGGTTTCATCGAGAGAAGCCGTTAAGTAATTACGGGCTGATATTGTGGGTTTCAAAGGGCTTTTGTTTATAAAGCCCTTTATAGTGATTTTTTCACGCGCGTAACTCAAAGGAAATATCAGCTTCTGAGCCTGTAAATATCCGCGAAATATAAATAACCTTTTTATCGTATTGTAGTTTAAGCCGTGCTTTTTCAGCATCCGTCAAGACATGTCCAGCGAACAGTTTTTCGATGAACGCTTCACGCACATGCACTTCCATGTACCAGTCGCCTGTATAGCAGTTTTTCCAGGCACCTTTGTCAATATCATTAACTTTGTAAGAAGGATTAATATGGAAAAAGAAAAAGAAATTACAAACAGCAAAGATAGCGCAGCATACAATGTATTCAGTTTTTCCAAATGAATCCGAATACATTAGAAGGCCCATGGTTAAAACGAACAGGAAACACATTAAACCATACAGCCCCGGATATTGCCTGATGAAAGAGATATCAAAATAAGGCCGGTCATTGCGATTTTCTTCTGTGTTTATTTTGTTTAACTCTTCCTGCAAAAGCGTATTAAGTTCATTTTTCATTGCTTAAACCTTATCGGCATGTTCATATTTAAAATATATTTATCAGTAAGTTGCGCAAAGCCCGGCGTGAAGCGGCGACATGCGCTATGTCAGGAAGTTTATTGGAAAAATCATGTTCATTTTAAATGGCCATACTGGAAAAATGGAAAGGATCCGAAAGCATTTCGGCCAGGGTTTTCAGGTTGTCTTCACATTGCTGGCGTGTTTTAGCGCCTCCAAGACATAAACGCAGTGCTTCAGGCGGATTATTATCCGTACAAAAAGCCACACCTGAAACCACGCTGATCCCTTGCTCGCGTAATTTAGCGGCGACATCTGAAGAGTTGGAATTAAGCATTTTCGGAAGAGGAAGCCATAAATGGTAGCCATTCATGTCGGCACGAAAATCCAGTCCCGCAAGATAAACAGAAGCCATTTTTTGGCGCACTTTCGCTTCCTGACGTATCGCCGCTAACATACGATCGGCGGTACCGTCACTAATCCACTGGCGTGCCAGCGCATTTGTCACTGGACTCGACATCACCGTTAAGGCCCGCAAGACGCCGGAAAGCAACTGTGTCGATTGCTTATCAGGTCCTTTCAGGAATGCAATGCGTAATCCGGGACCAAAACATTTAGACATGCCCGTGATATACCATGTTAATTCGGGGATCAGCTCTGCAAATGCTGGGATGTGGACTTCCGTCAACGCGGCATAGGCGTCGTCCTCAATAACTGAAATAGTGTAACGTCGACAGATTTCAGCAAGAGAATGTCTTCGCTGAAGAGGAACCGTTAATGTTGTAGGATTCTGAAGCACCGGGTTGATATAAAGCGCACTGATCCCGCCCGATTTGCACAGTTCTTCAAAAGCGCAAGGGAGGGGGCCTTCATCATCACAGGCTACGGTTTTGAGTTTGACGTTGAGCTGACTTGCAATCGCTTTTATGCCGGGATAAACCAGGTTGCTGACACACACAGCGCCACGCTTACGATTAATCAGCGTGAGCAGTGCCACCAGCGCACTGTGAATACCGGGGCAAACCAGTATTTCCGCTTCATTTTTAACCTTTAGCTTATGGCCTGTCCAGTGCATGGCGACGGCTTTATCTTCAGCCGTACCGCCAAAATCCTGATAACGCATCAGGCTCAGCATATCGCTGCTACTGAACAGATTCATTGCGCCATTGCGTATCGCCTCTTCAACCGCGGGGCCTTCTGGCTCTACAGGCGCATTCATCGTCATTTCGTAACTGCTGACGGCTATCACGGACGTGCCTGAAGCTTTACTGCGAATAAAACTTCCTAAGCCAGGGCGGGAATCAATCAGTCCTCTGCGGCGCGCCTCTGCATAGCCGCGCGTCACGGTTGTATAATTCAGGCCCAGCGTAAGCGCCATTTCGCGTATCGGAGGCAGCCGGTAGCGGGACTGTAAATCGCCACTGTTAATACCCTCCGCAATAAAATCTGCAATGAGCAAATAAGCCGGGCGCTGAGACTGTTGCTGTAACTGTGTTGCCCAGCGAGTAAAAAGTGAGGTAACCATCTTTCCGCTCGTGTGAATAGTGAGTGCAGGCGTATACATACCATAAAGAAAATCAATATAAAACTTGATTGCATCATTGATTGCATCTGGAAGCGATCATGTAAAGGAGCGTATAACAGGGAAGAGAGGGGTTGATGACGCTTAATTAGATGAATAGAAAGTATTTATCAGGTGTTTATATTTTTTTACAGGGATGATTGGGGGGACATAAATCAGGCAGGTGAACGGATACTTGATTGCATCAATGGTGGGCTGGGCTACTGCTGTGTCTCGGATATTTTAAACGTGGCAAATGCCGCTTACACATCCTGCCCGGACGCCCGATGCAAACTCTCTTCGGATACCTGTTCAGTGAACGGCAAAGAGGCAGGGGCAGGTCAGAAGATGCAATGCCCGGCATTAAACCGGACGAGTGAGAACGACGCTGGTGTCATCTCTTGCTGCGTCGTCTTATTTTTTACTGGCGGAGCCTGGTTCGGAAAGGATGCGATGGCGCTGTGCTTTCTGTGATTCACTCTGTATCCGGTTAAGCACATCACCCTCATATTCTGTTGCTTCATCACCATAAACATATTCATGACCGCTCATCAGCGCATACCAGGCGCGCTCAGCGACCTCTTCCGGTTTCGTGGGCTGTGAGGCCCCGACGCGCGTGTCTGACTGACCGGCATTTTTGAAGAAGTTTGTCTCAGTGGCTCCCGGCATTAACAGCGTCATATTAAGATTGCTGCCTTTCAGTTCGTTCCGGATGGCCCAGAAGAAGGAGTTAACGAAGGCTTTGGATGCGCCATAGACAGCCTCAAATGGAATCGGTGCAGTTCCCGAGACAGAAGAGGTCATCAGCACGTGACCACCGCCGCGTTTGATCATATCTGGCAGGAAAATTTTTGATATATGGACATAAGATTCAACATTAAGACGGATCAGCTGCAACTCTTTATCCAGCGCCGTTCCGTCAATAAATGGTCCCCCAGCCCCTGTCCCGCATTGATAATCAACGCATCAATGTCATAACCAGCAGCATCGACTGTCTTTTTAATCTGTTGAATTTCATTATATTCACTGAGATCGGCTGAAAGGGGATAAACGTTGCCACCGCTTTTACGCAGCTCATCGCAGGCAGCATTCAGCTTTTGTTCATCTCGGGCAATCGCAATAACGTCATAATCATTTTTGGCAAACAGCTTTGCAATTTCAAACCCAATTCCGTTTGAAGCCCCGGTAATTAAAGCGATTTTTCTGCTCATTAATCTTTTCCTGTGAAGTTGGTCTCCTTTTAACCGTAGCACGTCACATTATTACTGGCGGTGATGAATGGGCCAGAATCACTGGCTGTGGAAAAAGCCGCCCTGCGGGCGGCATGAGCGTAACGGGCACTATTCCGGGCAAACAATTTTTTGTCTTTGCTCGCTTAATTCCGGGCCAGCCAGGGTCAGTCGCCTGCCAGCCTCCGTATCACTGTACTGCTTGAAGTTATCAACAAAGAGCTGTGCCAGCCTGGATGCGGCTTCTGACCATTCCTCTTCCGAATCCCAGCTGTTACGGGGGTCAGGCAGGTGACCGTCAACGCCCGGTATGCTGTCTGGCACTGAGAGGCCAAAGACCGGAAGCCGGGTAAAAGAGGCATCACTGAGCGAACCGTTGAGAATGGCGCTGATTATTTTACGGGTGTTGCTGAGAGATAAACGCTCACCTTTGCTGTTCCATCCCGTGTTCACAAGCCAGGCCTGGGCATGGGTGTCAGCCATTCTGGTTTCCAGCACGCTGGCATACTGCGTCGGGTGAAGCAGCAGAAATGCTGCGCCATAGCAGGCTGAGAATGTGGGTGTAGGATGCGTGATACCTCTTTCCGTGCCCGCCAGTTTTGAGGTGAAGCCGGAAAGAAAATGATACTGCATCTGTTCGCGAGTCAGGCGCGAAACCGGAGGCAACACACCAAAGGCATCGGCGGTCAGAAATATAATGTGTGCCGGGTGGCCCGCGCGTGAGATCGGACGGACAATATTGTCTATGTGCGAAAGCGGATAAGAGACGCGCGTATTTTCAGTTTTGCTTCCGTCACTGTAATCTACGCTTCCGTCTTCTCTTACGGCAACATTTTCCAGTAATGCCTCACGACGAATGGCTTTATAAATTTCAGGCTCGGCTTGCTCGCTGAGGTTAATCGTTTTTGCATAGCAGCCACCTTCAAAATTGAAGATCCCCTCATCATCCCAGCCATGTTCATCATCACCAATTAGCTGGCGTTCCGGGTCAGTAGAGAGCGTGGTTTTCCCTGTTCCTGACAGCCCAAAGAAGAGCGCCACATCACCGTTGGCGCCCCGGTTGGCAGAACAGTGCATTGAGGCAATGCCACGCTGAGGCAGCAGGTAATTCATCACGGAGAACAGGCCCTTTTTCATCTCTCCGCCGTACCAGGTTCCACCGATCAACTGGATATTTTCAGACAGGTTAAAGGCAACAAAGTTTTCGGAATTAAGTCCCTGTGCCTGCCAGTTTGCATTGGTGCATTTTGAACCGTTTATTACCATAAAATCGGGCGTAAACTGTTCGAGTTCTTCTACATCAGGAGTAATAAACATATTTTTTACGAAGTGAGCCTGCCAGGCGACTTCCGTAACAAAGCGGACGGCCAGCCGCGTGGCAGCACTCGCTCCGCACCAGGCATCAATAATGTACAACTTCTTACCCGATAGCTGCGAGGCGACCAGCGATTTGAGTTCTGTCCAGACGGCGGGTGACAGTGGCTTATTATCGTTTCGCCCGGTGCCGGAATCAGCCCACCACAGACTTTCACGGGTAGTATCATCCAGTACTATGTACTTATCTTTAGGCGAGCGTCCGGTGAATTCGCCAGTATCGACAGCAACCGCACCGGAAATGGTCATCACGCCACGTTCATATCCCTCCAGGTCTTCAGCGGTTTCATGTTTAATAAGCAGATCATAATCGGGATTATAAATGATGTCTGCTGTCTCTTTTATCCCGACAGATAAAAGTGATTGTTTAATGCTCTCTTGAATGTGCATGTTATTCCTGAAATTTTGTAAGGGGACGGGGGCGAAATCTGTTATTTCATCTTCGAATAAAAAATTTATAAATCCATTTTTTTAGCGGTGTTAATTCTGAATCTGACGCAGCAAGAGAACATGCTGTTTTTATTTAAAGACAGCAGTACCCTGGCCTATCCAGATAAGATAGGATGCAAACGTAAATCAGTATTCGAACAAACCGCTGCTTGCAATCGATATTAGCACCGGTGTTGCGCATCGATAATTGCGTATTTTCTATGCGCTATGTAAAAACTGCATAGTAGTAATAAATCTGGTGAGGTTGGTCTATTGTGGTCAATAATCTTGAGGTAAAGTGGTTTTACGATATCATTGCGCTTGAGGAGTGCCGGAGCTTCACGCTTGCTGCTGAAAAAGAAACATTTCTCAGTCATCTTTTAGCCGAAGAATACAGTCACTTGAGTCTGCCCTGGGATTCAGTATTTTCGATCGCGGGGCTAACCCCTTCAGCTTACCAGACAGGGCAAGATATTTGTCAGCTATGCCAGGAATATGCTGGATGATATGGATTTCCAGCTTAACCGGATAAAAGGATTAGATAATGCTAAACAAAGCATAAAAATTGATGCTGCACCCTCGCTTTCGGTACTCCTTCTTCCCGATTTGATTGCCGGTTACAGTGATAACCCCGACAAAATTTTTTTTGTAGAATCCATTAATGTTAACGAAGCCGTTTTTAATCTCAAAGAAGGTAAAAGTGATTTTATCCTGAGTTTCTATAATGAAGAATTAATGAATTATCCCTTTGTTAATCACAAAATATTTGATTCATTTCTGCACCTGGTTTCCCCCTGTGACAGTAACGGCAAACCTCTTTTCACGCTGGAAAATAAAAGACTGCCGTTAATGAGGTACGCCAACGACAGCTATATGGGACGCCAGGTAAATCAGGTCATTGATGGAAAGCCCGAAATACCTTTTATGCTGAGTTTTGTGTCGTCCATGAGTGAACTCCTCAAGCGCATGATCGTTAATGGGCAAGGTGTCGGCTGGTTACCCGGCTACTCTATTGAGCAAGAACTGGCGGCGGGGAAGGTCGCTATTATGGATGAAAGTCTCTCCTTGCCTGTTAGTGCGTATATTTATCGTTCGGGAAACAGGCTGAACATTTCAGCTGAGAAATTCTGGCAATATGTCAAAAATCGCACCAAAGGAAGCGGACTGCTATCGGTCTGAGCGGTCCGTCAGAAGAGCCACAGAACATGACATCATTGAACTGACGATCCGATGCCTTCCGTGAGGATAGCCGGGGTAAATTTTGAGAGTGCCGGTGGTTAACAGCTTATTCTGCAGAATATAGACACTTTTGCCGGAAATAACCTGCTCATTGCCCTGTGAGATGGGCGTCGGCACCGTAATAGCCTTCAAATACAGCGAAACCCAGAAAGATCATTAATCCGTGGCAGAACGTGCGTAATGCAGCAAAATCGCTGACGGATAACACCTGATGATCGGCGGCCTCTGCTCGTGAGATTTTAACCTTCATAGCCAGCCTGGATCGTATCTGTTTAAGCGCCGCTAACCCTGAGCACGCTGCCGTTGTGATCAGTAAGACGCTCTCAACGGGCAGCGGTTTTCCTGCCGCGGCTTATAGTTAAAAGCAAGGCAAACAGATTACGGGCACAGGAGAAGATCATGGCAAGCGATAAAAAAAGCGTGGCAGATACCACCATTGTGATGGTTGGCGCATCCAGCGGATTTGGTCGTGGTGCGGCACTGGAACTGGCGAAGCGGGGAGCGAAGGTGGTGCTGGCGGCACGGCGTGAAGCTGCACTGGATGCTCTGGCTGCGGAAATCAATGCAGCAGGGGGGCAGGCGCTGGCTGTTGCTACTGATGTCAGCAGTGCCGCAGAGGTGGCGCGCCTCGCCGAGAGCAGCCAACAGCGTTTCGGCCAAATCGACATCTGGATTAATAATGTCGGCGTTGGGGCGCTCGGTTTCTTCTGGGATATTCCGGCAGAAGATCATGCCCGCCTTATCGATGTTAATTTAAAAGGGCTGATTTATGGTGCGCATGAGGCGCTGCGTCGCTTTATTCACCAGGGTTTTGGCACCCTGATTAACGTTGGCTCCGTCGACAGTAAGGTTCCGCTGGCTTTTCAATCCTCTTATGCCGCTTCGAAAGCGGCGGTGCTCAGCCTGGGCCGCAGCCTGAATGAAGAATTACGGCTGAGCGGGCATCACGACAAGATAAAAGTCGCCACAGTCATGCCCTGGGCGGTAGATACGCCCTGGTGGACGCATGCGGCCAACCATACCGGTCAGGCACCCCGCATGGCGGCCATGGACGATCCGGCGAAAGTTGTCGAGGCGTTAATAGAGGCCTGTATTCACCCGGAAGAGGAGATCCCGGTCGGCTGGAAAGCCCATGCTGCAAAAATTTCCCATAATCTTTTTCCCGATCTGACCGAGAGAATGTCAGCCAATATTGCCGGACGTGAAATTGATAAAGCATCAGCGGTTGCGCCCAACAGCGGAGCCATCTATCAACCCATGTCAGCTACCACAACCATTGATGGCGGCATTCGGGCACGCATGAAGCAGGAAGACAGCGGCAAAAAATAACTGATGCGCGCTGCACCCGGCGCGTGATTAGTTTTGTAGTAGTCGTGTTTTAAATAAGATAACCGCGCCTCAGGTTACAGCCTGTTTCCGGGCGCGGTTTTTTGCGCTATTTAAAGCCGTGTACCGCTTGCCTGATCGAACAAATGTAAATAACGCGGATCAATATTTAATCGCAATGACTCTTCACTTTTTGTCATTATTCGACCCGTCAACTGGACATGCAGCGGAAAACCATTCCAGTCCAGATGGAGCAAACTTGATTCACCCGTGACTTCTACCACCCGAACAACACCTTCAATACCCTCATCACTCAGGAAGAAATTGTGCGGTCTTACGCCAAGAATCACTGACCGATTTCCCTGGCGAAGGGCAGCAGCGTGCCACTCGTCAGGTAACGGCAGCCAGGACTCACCACAGACGACGCCGGGTTGTGCGTCACGCATCTCCAGCTTGCCTTCAAGCAAATTCATCGGCGGTGAGCCGATAAAGCGTGCGACAAACGTATTTACCGGCCGATCATAAATCTCCAGCGGGCTACCTTGCTGAACTATCACGCCGTCACGCATGACCACGATCTGATCAGCCAGCGTCATCGCTTCAACCTGATCGTGCGTTACGTAGACCATGGTAGTCTTAAATCGCTGATGTAAAGATTTTATTTCGGCGCGCAATTCCATCCGTAGCTGTGCATCAAGGTTCGACAGCGGTTCATCAAACAGAAACACCTGGGGATTTCGTACCATGGCCCGCCCCATCGCAACGCGCTGACGCTGACCGCCAGAAAGCGCGCGTGGATAGCGTCCCAGCAGTTTATCAATGCCAAGGATAGCGGCAATGCGGGCTATCTTGCTCTGCTGCTCTTCACGGTTTACCTTTTTAACCTGCATATGAAACGCCAGGTTTTCAGCCACGGTAAGATGTGGATAGAGCGCGTAACTCTGAAATACCATGGCAATATCACGGTCGGCTGGATCGAGATCGTTAATTTGTTGACCATTCATCAAAATATCGCCCTCTGACACGCTATCCAGCCCAGCGAGCAGGCGCAGTAGCGTTGACTTGCCGCACCCTGAAGGCCCTACCAATACGGTAAAGCTCCCGTCGGGAATGGTGAGGTCAAGAGGTTGTAATACCGTATTTTTGCCATAGCGGCGGCTGCGTCTTTATCCCCTGCTGTTATCGCTACAGGAAAAATATCCGGGCCTGGCTATCCGGCATCGGTTTGCCCCTGATTCCGAAGTCATGGATGCCGTACTTCATAATCGTTATGAAATAGGACTCATAACGCAGAAGCCGGATGACAGACGTCTGGTGGCGGAAACCTTTGCACATGAGCCGCTTGAGCTGATTTTGCCTGCCGGGCGTGAAGTCGAAAGATGGGAAGATCTGGAGCAGATTGGTTTTATCGATCATCCCGACGGACAGGCCATGGCGACCCGGTTACTCAGCAGAAACTTTCCAGGCAATGCCGGTGTGCGTAATCTTCCGCAACGCGGGTTCAGCAATCAGATTAGTTTAATTCTTGAGCCTGTTGCCCGTGGATTGGGCTTCACAGTATTACCACAATTTGCGCGCCTTGCCTGGCCCGCTCAAAATGCTATTACGGCAATGACCTGCCAGGTGCCGGTCACTGATACTATCTGGTTAATTCACCGTGCCGAATGGCCACTTTCCAGACGTAGCGAAGAAGTGGTCATCCATTTAAAACAGCACTTTGGATAAATGCCTGGTCGTGTCTTACATAAAAACACATCATGACACGACGCTTTTCCTGATTCCTCTCCATTTTTTCTCCTTAAAGAAAAACTCCTTAATGTTTTTACGCGCCTTTTGTTGTGACATGTATCTGATTGCGTTTATATGTAACATTATGTTTCTAGTTTACATCAAATGAGAATGATTATGATAATTATTACGGCGCATTTTTTTGCCGATAAAAATAACCAGGTATAATCATATGTCTTATTTTTTTAATGCACGGAAAACCGCCTTGTCTATACTGGCAGGCAGCATAATTCATAGCGGATACTCTCTGGCTGAGAATTCAATACCTTCAGTACTGTCATTACAAAATACCGAAGAAATAAACAGCACTTCATTACCAAATAAAGTCACAACGAACAGTCATTCAGAAAATGTTACCGGGAAAAAAGCTACTAACGATGACATCATGATTGTCACGGCGAAGCCGGAGGAGAGGCTGAAACAACAACCTGGCGCTTCTTTGATTACACAAAAGGATATTGAACGTGACCCACCCGTAAATGATTTATCAGAAATTATTCGCAAAATGCCTGGTGTGAACTTAACCGGTAACAGTGCAACCGGTAGCCGCGGAAATAACCGACAAATCGATATCCGGGGAATGGGGCCTGAAAATACACTTATATTGATCGACGGTGTACCGGTTTCATCGCGGAGCTCAGTTCGTTACAGCCGAACAGGTGAACGCGATACCCGTGGCGACAGTAACTGGATCCCGCCAGAAATGGTTGATCACATTGATGTTTTGCGTGGTCCAGCCGCTGCACATTATGGTTCAGGCGCAATGGGGGCGTTGTCAATATTGTTACCAAACGCCCCACCAGTGACTGGCATGGTTCTCTGTCATTTTTTACCAATCAGCCTGAAGATAAAGATGAAGGCGCAACGAAGCGCATGAATTTTAGTTTAAGTGGCCCCCTGATTGATGATGTTTTAACCATGCGGCTGTTTGGCAATATTAATAAAACTGACGCTGATGCATATAATATTAATACCAGCGAAAATGGATCATACGCAGCCGGGCGTGAAGGAGTACGCAACCGCGATATTAATACCCAGCTTCAGTGGAAGATTAATCCGCAGCAGTATCTGGATTTTAATTATTCCTATAGCCGGCAGGGTAATATTTATGCCGGTGATACGCAGTACAGCAACAGCAATTTAAGTACACTCGTCCCTGATTTATATGGTTCTGAAACCAACCGAATGTATCGTCAGGCTTATAGCCTGATACATAATGGCATCTGGGACTGGGGACAGTCGAAGCTGACGCTGAGCTATGAGGATACGCACAATACCCGTCTGGCAGAAGGTTCAACCGGCAAAGTTGAAGGTATGATTAACAGCGATACCTACAATACCAGTCGTTATAAAACCTGGCGGATTAATAACGAATTCACTATTCCCTTTACGCTGTGGGTAGACAATACCTTAACGCTGGGTGCTGAGTGGAATAAAGAACAACTCAACGATCCCGCTTCAATGCAGGAAACTGATGCCACAGGTATCGACATTAATGGCGTCTCCGGTGATCCAACGCAGCGAGCGAGTAAAAACAGCCAGGAGCTCAGTGCTGTTTACCTGGAAGATACCATTGATGCTTTCGACGGTACGACACTGATCCCAGGTGTGCGATTTGATTACAGCGATCGCTTTGGCAGTAACTGGAGCCCAAGCCTTAACCTGCAGCAGGCGTTAGGCGACAATATCACGCTGAAAGCCGGTATCGCACGCGTCTTCAAAGCGCCGAATCTCTATCAGTCGAGTGAAGGTTATCTGCTGGCAAGTAGCGGAAACGGCTGTAACATTGGTGGCAGTACCGGTTGTTATCTCATGGGGAACAGCGATCTCAAACCTGAAATCAGCATTAATAAAGAAATCGGGCTGCAATGGAACGATGAAGGCTACAGTGCGGGCATAACCTATTTCCGCAATGATTATCAGAATAAAATTGTCGCGGATAACAGTACTTCCCTGGGTACCGTTGAAGTCGCCAGTGCACGTTACTCATCCACTTATGATATCTATCAGTGGCAGAACGGGGGCAAAGCTCTTACTCAGGGAATGGAAGCGAACCTGACTATTCCCTTGGTCGCAGACGCCCTGAACTGGCGAACCAATGCGACCTACATGTTTACCTCAAAATATAAAGAGACAGGTAATCCCCTGTCTCTGATCCCTAAATATACCGTAAACAGCTGGCTGGAGTGGCAGATGACTGACGCCTTGTCGACGACCCTTAGCTGGACTATGTATGGGCGCCAGCATCCACGTACCACAGCGGAAATTCGTAAGGAAGCCAGCGGACTGGCGGAAAACGAAGTGGGCGCTTATGCCATCTGGGGCGTAGGAGTAAACTATCAGTTTAATAAGAACCTTCGTTTCAATGCTGGTATCAGTAACTTACTTGATAAACGTATCTATCGGGAAAATGAGGGAGCCTCTACCTATAACGAACCCGGCCGGGCTTACTATGCGGGTGTAACGACGTCGTTCTGACAGAAAGTATCGGATGAGTAAAACGTGCTGTAATTAAGGTACAGATATCAAAGCTGATCATTTTATATGGTCAGCTTTTCATTACTTCCCCCCTGTCAAGAAAGCAATTAATTATTTTTAAATCAGTAGCTTTCTAGCCAAAGGCATAAATTTTTGCGCTGTCGGTTTGCTCATTTCTCATCTTTACTCACCAAAAATCTCGTTGCATCCTTCTATCGTAAGATATATAAGCATTATTGTCTTACGATACAGTCGTAAGACATTCTTAATCAGGAGAAAGCTATGTTCAGAAATATGTTCAATGAACGCCGGGGAGGCCGTGGTCGAAAACATGCGAGCCCCAATGCCAGTGCCGCTCAGGCTGAAAACCGTGAAGAGCAGCCAGAAATGAATATGCGCCCGTGGCGTCAGGCGATGCGTGATGTACATCATCACAGACGTTTTGCCGGGCCTCATGGCGGGCGTCACGATGGCCATCGCGGACATCGCCGAGGGGGGATGATTCCGGGCATCGCGATCGCCCCTCTTTTCTTCGTGGCCGTAAATTTGGTGCGGATGAGCTACAGATTTTATTACTGACGCTGTTGAAAGAGCAGGCCAGTTACGGTTATGAGCTGATCAAAACACTGTCAGAGAAAAGCGGTGGTTTTTATAAGCCAAGCCCTGGCGTGATTTATCCGGCGCTGACTTACCTTGAGGATGTGGGGCATGTGACTGTGCAGCAGGAGGGCAATCGCAAACGCTATGCGATTAATGAGCAGGGTGAAAGCTGGCTGAGTGAGAATCAGGCTCTGGCTGAAGCCTTGCTCGCCAAACTGGCGTTATTTGCCCGGCAGAGTGAAACCGTGAACCAGGCGATGTCTGAGCAGCGCCAGCCGTTTGAACCCTCGCTTATGCAGGCGCTCCACGAACTGCGTAGCCAGCTGCATACTTATCATGGTAGCGATGCAGAGACGCAGCAACAGATTGCCGCCATTTTGCAGCAAACGCTCGCCCAGCTTAAATCTGTTGGATCGTGATTTGCGCTAAAAGCGTACGCATGTGTGACATCCGCACGGGTCGTTTTGCTACAGGCTATTCCTGCCCGGCCAGCAGGAATAGCGGTAAATGACTCCTCACTGAATACCGCCATTCCCTCAATAAACGCCCCTTTAAAGCTTTTTCAGCCTTCGTCGTGAACTGTGCGCTTGATCTCCAATTCGCCGTAAATAATAAGATATATCTATTAATACGATATATCTAAATTTCCCTGTTATCGATGTCAGTTGTGGTGACCAGGGCAATAAAGCGGGCCGGTTAAGTTGTCGCTGGCTCAAACAACAATACTGACAATCGCTTCGTCTGAAAGAGAGAACGTGCCCATGCCACAGATCGATGAGTTGGTTTTGGATCCCCCTTTAACGTGACGCGTGCCAGCCACGTCGTGCTTAACGTCCGTGACCTCAATGCCAGTCGACAGTTTTATACTGAGCTGCTCGGGTTAGTTGTGAGTGATGAAGATCATTCAGCGGTCTATTTACGCGGTCTTGAAGAGCGGGGTCACCACAGTTTAGTGCTGCGTAAATCCGCTGAAGCAACATGCGCATGTATTGGAATGCGAGTACGAAATGAAGACGATATTTATAAAGCACAGGACTATTTTGCTGAACTGGGCAAAACGGTGACGCTGGCAGAGGTGCCTTATCAGGGACTCACGCTGCACGTCAGCGATGATGCTGGTGTGCCACTCGAATTTTGTGCATCAATGGCGCCGCGTGAACGAATGATGAAACAGTATCAGCATTATCGTGGAGCCAGCGCACAACGCCTTGATCACTACCAGCTACAGGTCAGCGATGTGCGCCAGGCGTGGGGCTTCTATCAGGCGCTTGGATTTCGCGTCAGTGAATATACCTATTCAACGATCGGTAACAGGCAGCATTTATGGGGGTCTGGCTGCAACGAAAAGGTAACCCGCACGATATCGTCTTCACCCAGGGGCTGGGGCCACGGCTGCATCACTTTGCCTACACCCTGCCGGATTCCAATGACATGATCCGCGCCTGTGACGTTGCCGGTGCGTTAGGGTATGCGCCGTGCCTGGAGCGTGGTCCTGGCCGACACGGTATCAGCGGTGCACTGTTTACCTACTTCCGCGATCCTGACGGACATCGCATCGAATTATTCAATACCCATTATCAGCACATCGACCTGGAACCGGCACTCGGCTGGGATTTAGCCGATCCTAAACGCGCCGACCAGTGGGGGCTTCCTGCTCAGAACAAGTGGTTTACCGAAGCCACGCCTTTTACTGATGTCGATCTTACTCAACCCGAAATCCGTGTCGATCCTCCCACGCTGGAACGCTTTCTTGCTCTGGCGAATGATGGTTAACCGTTCTGCAGTAACGCTGTCATACGCGTGGCGCTTAGCCGCTACTCCACTGTTTCTGCTTCAGCAGACTGTGATATCAGCTATCGGGAGAAAGGATCGTGAGTACATTCATTCAAAATCCGCTGGTCAGAATTCTCGTTGCCTACGCCCTCGGCGTGATGGCCGCCATGACCGTCAGCGAAGCCGTGACTGAATTAGGTTCTATCGCTAAAGAGTTTCGTGTATTCGACCACAGCCAAATCGGCCTCATCATGTCGCTGCCATCGCTGATGGTTGCGCTGGGTGCCCTGCTGGCAGGTTATATTGTGGATCGTGCTGGTGACCGTATTGTGCTGTTAGTGGGTGCTGTTGTTATCGTCATTGGCGATGTCTGTGTGGTTGCTGCTCCCGCATTCAACCTGCTGTTGATGGGACGTATCGTCACGGGCATAGGCTATGTCATGACTGCGGTGGCTGCGGTAACGCTGTTAATTCGTATTACAACCGGAAAACAGCGCAACATGGCGATGGCGTTATGGTCAACTTTCGTTCCTGCCAGTTTTCTGCTGCCCTTTCTTTCTGCTGGTCTTGCTGATCACTTCAGTAACTGGCGCGCCGCATTTATTGCGCATTCGCTCCTGACGCTGCTGCTGGCTTTTATTGCCATGATTAGCCTGCCACGCCGGACGGCGCAGGAAAAAGCACAGTTTTCCCGTACACGTGGTCTGCGCGCGGTATTAAGAAGCCCAATGATCTATCTGCTCGGTATTTCATTTGGTGCCGACGCCTTTTTACAAACCGGGATTATTTCCACGCTTGCACCCTACTTATCAAAACGCTACAGCGTACCGCTGGTGGAAGTCGCGCACTGGAATGTGGTGGCAATGGTGTGTAACGGCATCGGCTGTCTGATGGTAGGCGCAATGCTTAACCGGGGCATAAAAGCTGCCGCGATTGGCTTCACCGGACTCATTCTTACAGGCATTCCGGCACTAGCCATTTACCTGTTGCCGCTCGGATTCATGCTTTCGGTGGGGGCGTCATGGCTGTTTATGTTTGGCAGCGGCCTGCTGGTAGGGATGTGGGCGCTGGCGCCGGTCGTTGCGCCGTCGCGTGAAAGCATCGGTGCCACCAGCGGACTGATCACACAACTGACGCTGGTTGGCGTGTTTTTAGGCCCTCCCTGTTTATTGCAGCACAGCACAGCGGCAGCATTCAGTCACTGGCGATACTGGTGACTGGCGGCCTGGTTGTCTGTCTGGCGGGCGTGCCGATCTGGTTGCGTGATGTCACTCATCATCCGGGACGCGATGCTCCTGCGGCAGACCGCAGCACCCTGAAAAGTCATATCTGAAATTCCCTGAACGCTGAGCTTAAAAATTCATAACAAGAGGAAGTCACTATGTTGGATATCGTCATCATCGGCGCAGGTCCGGCTGGCCTTGCCACAGCCCTGCGCCTGCATCAACAGGGTTTTCGCCCGCGCCTGTTTGAAGCCGTTGCAGAAATAAAACCGCTGGGTGTCGGCGTTGATATCAAACCCTATGCCGTCAGGGAAATTACCGAGCTGGGGTTATACGACGCGTTTGTCGACATTTCTGTTGAAGCAAAAGAATCGATTTTTTACACCGGCTACGGGCAGCAAATTTTTGCAGAACAATGTGGTCGCTATATGGGCTATGACCATGACCAGCGATTTGTTCATCGCGGACGTCTGCAAATGATGCTCTATAAAGCCGTACAGGAAAGGTTAGGCAATGATGCCATTACGCTCGGCTGTCGCTGTGACGGATTTGAACAGGATGAAAATGGCGTCACCGTGCATTTTGATAATCATCTGAATCCTGATGCGCCGCAGAGCGTGCGCGCCGATGTGGTGATTGGCGTTGACGGGATTCGTTCGGTTGTGCGCAGCAAGCTGCTGCCCGAATCTGCGCGCAGCCATTTCTCTGGTTTAACGCTGTATCGGGGTGTCACCGTGATGCCGCCTTTCAAAACCGGCGGCAGCATTTTCACATCGGCGATCCGGTTCGTCAGGGGACGCTGATTGTCTATCCGATACAGGACAACGTGGATGGCAAGGGTAACCAACTGGTCAACTGGGTGATTGAGCAGAACGAAAAGCCACAAAGCGAAGAAGACTGGAATCAGGAAACCGGCGTGAAAGAGATTGAGCATGTATTTGATGACTGCAGACTCGATTTTCTTGATGTCGGTGAAATGATCCGCCATGCCCGCGAATGCTACCTGTTTCCGCTTATTGACCACGATCCGCTACCGCAATGGTCGTTTAACCGTATCACTCTGTTGGGTGATGCCGCACATGCCATGTATCCACGCGGCGGCAACAGCGTGTGTCAGGCATTTGTGGATGCGCGCGTCATTGCCGAAAAACTGGCCTCTGTTACCGATCCCGTTGAAGCCCTCAGAGCTTATGAAAATGAACGTCGCGAGAAGGTGAACTGGCTGGTTCTTGCCTCACGGGGCGAAGGCCCGGAAGTGGTGCGCCGTATTGTTGAAGAGCGCAGTGGTGGCAAACCGTTTGAAGATATAGAAGCCATTTTTCCCCACGAAGAAGCCTTGTCAATTTTCAGCGAATACCACGCCAAAGCCGGCATGCGTATTCCGACCGAAAAAGAGACGGACCAGCCGGCTAAATACAAGTCGGTTTTTGCCACACAAAAATAAAGTGAAGCAATCTTAACTTAGACAGAAAGGAACGGATTATGAGCAAGATTATTGATTCCAATATGCACTGGTTGCCGGGTGAACTTTTTTCAGACAAGAAACTGCTTAACGCTTTCCTCGACTGCGTGCCTAAACAGTACGGTGTGCATACGCGGGTGGAAAAAATCGAAGGAACGGAACTAAGCCAGTTGATTATTGAACAACCCAAAGGCTATGTGAATCTTAACTATGCAGAAGGGCAGTACACGCTGGAAAGCCAGCTTGCTGACATGGAAAAAGCCGGGGTTGATCACGCTATCTTTCGCCTGCCGGTGTGGCAGGAATGGCTCGATTTAGAGACCTGTAAAGAGGTCAACACCCGCATGGCGGATTATGTAAACCGCAGCGAAGGCCGGATGTCGGCGCTGGCTGTAGTGCCGCCGTGGGGAACCGATGATTGTCTGCGTGAAGTGGATCGCTGTCTGAATCAGCTCGGTTTTCGTGGGGCACAAATTGTGGCGCATTACGGTCAGATCTATCTTGATGATGCGGCGTTTCGTCCGTACCTGAAATTCCTCAATGACCTGAACGTGCCGGTTGTGGTGCATCACACACCGCTGCCGGTCGATTTTAATTCGGTCCTGCCTTATACCAACCAGCGGCGCCAGTTTGGACGCTGCGTCGATCAGGCCACGGCGGTAGGACGTGAACTGTTTAGTGGTATGTTCGATGAACTGCCAAATCTGCGTTTTATCCATTCAATGCTGGGTGGGGCATTTTATGCATTTGCCGACATGCTGGTGCCACCACAACATCAGTTTAACGATGCGGTAGACCGTTTCCAGACCGGAACCGGAAACCTGCGCGCGCAACTGAGCAATAACATTTTCTTCGACACGTCAGGCGCACCGCAGTGGGGTAAAGCGCAGCTCGAAGCGGCAGTTAGCGTGATTGGCGGTAAAAATATTCTCTACGGCAGCTCCTATCCAATCCGTAAAGACTGGTTCTTCAAGGGCATTGAAACCATCCAGAGTCTGGACATCAGCGAAGAGGATAAAGCCAGTATCCTGGGCGGCAATGCCGCGCGAATCTTTAAACTGGAGTAACGCGTTTCGGCGCGACCTCATGCTGTAAAACCCTCGGTGTTTTATTTACTGCCCAGTCACCATGCCGGGAGCGGCGGGCTTCTGTTCGCCGCATTTTTGCCTGGCAGGGTGAAATGAAGGAGATCTACATTGGAACAGAACCGGTTTGTCAGTTTCTCCACGCTTGATGGATGCACTAAAGGATATGGCCTGATAAACGTACGGGGTGTGGTTGATCTCAGCAAACGCTTTGGCGATCGCTGGCCAACTCTTGATGCGGTCGTTGCCGGTAATGCTTTACAGGTATTGGCTGTCGATGCGAAAAACCTGCACGCTGACTATGCGCTGAGCGATATTCAGTTTGAGGTGCCACTCTCTCATCCCGGTAAGATTTTATGTGTGGGCGTTAATTATCCCAACCGTAATGCCGAGTACAAAGATGGCCAGACCGCCCCTGATTACCCTTCTCTGTTTATCCGTTTTCCCGAATCCCTCACCGGGCATCTGCAACCGTTACTGCGTCCTGCCGAAAGTGAACAGCTTGATTATGAAGGTGAAATTGTCATTGTTATCGGTAAGGCGGGACGCCGCATTGCTCAGCACAAGGCAATGGATCATATTGCAGCCATTACGCTTGGTAACGAAGGCACGGTACGCGACTGGGTTCGCCACAGCAAATTCAACGTTACTCAGGGTAAAAATTTCTACCATTCCGGCGCGATTGGTCCGTGGCTGGTGCCCTTTACAGATAAAGCTCAACTACATGATATCCGTCTGACGACTTATGTGAACGGTGAGCTTCGCCAGAACGATCGTACCAGCAATATGACGTTCTCTTTCGCCTGGATCATCGCGTATGTTTCGACTTTTATCCCGCTTAACCCCGGCGACATTATTTTTACCGGTACGCCTACCGGCGCGGGAGCGCGTTTTGATCCTCCGGTGTGGCTCAGGCCCGGCGATGTGGTTGAGGTACAGGCGGAAGGGCTTGGGGCGCTGCGCAATGTTGTCCACGATGAGGTATGACCATGCTTAGTCAGTCAGAAATTTTGCGTGTAGCAGAGGCCCTCGATAACGCTGAAAAAACAGGTCAGCAAACTGGATTAGTTTCTCTTTTACATCCAGCAATGACGCTGGATGATGCCTATGCGGTTCAGCGTGCCTGGGTGAAGCAAAAGCAAGAGGCAGGACGTAAGGTTATCGGCTGGAAAATAGGTCTGACATCAAAAGCGATGCAGTATGCGCTCAATATTTCCACGCCAGATTCGGGCGTGCTGTTTGATGACATGCTGTTTGAAGATGGCGCCAGCATCGCGGCGGATCGCTTTATTCAGCCGCGTATTGAAGCTGAGCTCGCGTTTATTATGAAAGCGCCGCTCAGTGGCGGGAATGTCAGCATCAGCGATGTGTTAACTGCCACCGCTTATGTCGTGCCTGCGCTGGAAATCCTGGATACACGTATTGTCCGGGCCGATCGCACCAGCGGAAAATCACGCACTATCATTGATACCGTTTCCGATAATGCCGCTAATGCCGGCATTATTCTGGGCAGCCAGCTTTTTACGCCTGAGCAGATTGATATGCGCTGGACAGGTGCCATCGTGTCGCGCAATGCAACGGTGGAAGAAACCGGTTTAGGCGCGGGGGTGCTTAATCATCCGGCACGTGGCATCGCCTGGCTGGCGCAACGGCTGTCACAGTACGGCGATTATATTGATGCCGGGCAGATCGTGCTGGCGGGATCTTTTATTCGTCCGGTTGAAGCCCGACACGGTGACACAATTCATGCTGATTTTGGGCCACAGGGCTCAGTCAGTTGTTATTTTGAGTGAGGTCAGAATGCCTGCACCAGTAAATCGCTTTAAACAGGCGCTGCGGGAAAAGCAGCCGCAAATTGGACTCTGGCTGGCGCTCGCCAGTCCCTATACAGCAGAGATATGCGCGGGCGCCGGGTTTGACTGGTTACTGCTTGATGGCGAACATGCGCCGAATGATGTGCCGCTGCTGATGAGTCAGCTTCAGGCGCTCTCTGCCGCATCGGGACACGCCGTCGTGCGCGCACCGATGGACGCGCCCTGGCTGATAAAGCAACTGTTAGACATTGGCGCTCAGACACTGCTGATCCCCATGGTCGAGAGCGCAGAACAGGCAGAGGCGCTTGTGAAAGCCGTTCGCTATCCACCGCAGGGTATTCGTGGGGTCGGCGCAGCACTGGCCCGCGCCTCCGCATTTAATCGTACCGCAGATTATCTGACCTCCGCGAATGAGCAGATCTGCCTGCTGGTGCAGGTTGAGAGCCGTGCCGGTCTGGAGCAGCTTGATGCTATTGCCGCCACTGAAGGTGTGGACGGGGTGTTTATTGGCCCGGCCGATTTAGCTGCAGATATGGGATATCCTGGCCAGCCAGCTGTGGCAGAGGTACAGCATGCTGTCGAACAGGCATTAATACGCATTCAGTCTCATGGCAAAGCGGCAGGCATCTTAAGCACCGATGCCTTACTCTGCGCCCGGTATATTGAGCTGGGCGCGACCTTTGTTGCGGTGGGCAGTGATGTCGGACTGCTGGTGAAATCCACCAGCGCGCTGGCAGCCGATTTCCACGCCAGGCTAAAAAAGTAAGCGATAAAATGCAGACGGGCCAGATGGCGTCTGCATTTCACTTCACGCCATTAGGCAGAGTGCCAGGTTACATTGAGCTTCTCACGCACTGCGGCTTCTTCAAGATGGCGCACTAAAATATGCTGCATCTCATGCAGTTTTTCTGCGTTGAGTGCGGTTAAGCTCACCCGGAAAATGCCTTCCAGTGCCTCCATACGCACTTCGCCCATACTCATGCGAAAATGACCGCTGTTCTCATCAGTCACAACGGGGGTTCGGTGCTGAAAATGGCTACACAGGCGGCGTAAAAAGCGTTCGCCATTCGGGGTGACGATATCGGCAACACATTTTACTGCACCTTCGCTTAATACTGGCGCGTTGAGCAACGCTTCGATTTGATTCGCTGCCACATGAATAATGTCGCCTATACGCGCGATCGCTTCATCAGCAACCGGTTCCATCTTAACGCGCAAACTCAGCGCACGCTTCAGGTGATCCATTGCCTCTACGATTGCCTGGGGGATTTGCCCTGCGCTTTTGGCACGACACGCGCTAAAAGCATATCGGTCACGCTTTTATTCGCACTGAGAAAAGCTTTACCTTCATCGGTAATGCTGTAGCGTTTACGGCCCCCTTTTTCTAAATCGATTTCAGTGTAGCCGCGATCATAAAGCCAGGTTAAAGCCGGATAGATAACACCAGGGCTGGGCTTATAAGTCCCTCCCAGACGCTCTTTCACTTCATGAATCAGTTCGTAGCCGTGGCTGGATTGTTTGGCGATGATTGCCAGTAACAGCAGGCGCAGCTCACCATAATCAAAAGCGCGCGTGCGTCGGCCTGGTTTACCGCTGGCGTGCGCTGCCGCACTGTCAGCTTGCCCGGTGCTGAGATTATCTGCAATCTCATCCGAACGGCGTTTCTGCACCATTATTACCCCGTACAATAGCCACACAATATAACTGGATTTTAAATATATCGGAAATTTCGTTACTGACCAACCCGGCACGTTGCCTCAGGCAATTTTTTAATCATATTCACGGCGCGGAGTCGCAAAAATGCTGTTAATACATCATCGTCAAGTGCCCGGCAATACAGATAAACAGGCGGGCAGACACCAAGGCTGCCCGCCATTCTCACCTATCCAGCACCGCTATGAAGTCGCACTGGATGAGCGTATTCCCGGTAAAATTACCCTCTAAAGCATGACGGGCGGGACGGGCACTGGCATCCGGAAATGCTTTCTCCCAGTGACGGTTCACCGTTTCGCGTTGAGATTTATCCTGCATCCACAGCGTCATTTTGATCACATCCTCAAGCGTTCCCCCTGCGGCTTCTAAAATGCTGCGGACATGCATAAACATCAGTTCACACTGCCGCTCTAAATCTGCAGGCACCTGCTGCGTATGCGGATCGCGGCCATAGATCACGCCGGAACAGAGCATCGGTCCGATGCGGCAGGCAGCCGGAATGGGATTAGCATGAGGAAAACCGTCACTATAAATGCTTTGCCGTTTAGCCATAATTTTCTCCTGAGAGCCGTCAGAATTAATAGTCGTCATCTGCCATCTTCGCGCCAAAGCGGTAGACCAGGCGCAAACGCTCGGCGTGATAGTTGCCGGTAACGTCTGAAGGGGAATGCACGTAGTCGAACTCAAATTCCAGATGCAGACGCGGCGTGACGTTGTAACCAAGAATCATAAAAGCCGCATTAATATTTTCGGCAGGCAGCGGGTAGTAAATCCCCGTAGAGTCCTTGAGTTCCAGGCGTGTCACGCCAAGTACGCCTAACCAGGTTTCATCATGATAGGCATAGCGCAGAGCAAAAGCGTTGCCGGGCTGGTTAGTGGTGACCATGGACACCAGCGGCTGCCCGCTCTCCAGCGGCGTGTGGTCATAAATGCCATAACTGTAAGGTGCAAAGAATCCACCGCTCAGGAAAGCATCCTCTTTTGATGGCACATGGGTCGCAGCAAAATAGATGTCGTGATTACGCGAGCGCATACCGATGCGTCCTGAATAGAGATCGGTATCGACATTGCGATACGGAGAAGCCTGATCGCTGGCATCCCACTCATGCAGATATTGCGCCCCCAGTATGGCGTCCAGTTGCCAAATTTCAGGCCAGGAACGGGGATCTCCCGCGCCGCCGTACGCAAGCTGAGCGCGCTTATCGAAGTTGTAATACCAGGCTTCCGCCGTGGTGTTCCAGCGTTGACCATAACGCAGACCCAGCGTAGTGAAGCCATCGCTGTCAACCGAGGGTACGCTGGTGTCTTCGATTTCCGGGCTGCCAGCGTCCCCCTTTTCAAAATGCTCAGAACTCAGTGGTTTAAAACGATAGATGCGGTAAGCGTTGAGTTTAAAATTACCTCTTTCATTGAGGGCATAGGTTCCGCCAAATCCCTGATAAAGGGCAGGAACCATGGTCCAGCCCTCGCCTTCATTGGCAAAAGGGGTATCCAGACCAAAGCGCCCGGCCTGAAGATCGAGCCCGTAACCGCGGTAGCGCAAAAAGGCTTTGCCGAGCACTGTGGTGTTATCGGACGGCAGGTAAATCTCGGTCTTTTCCACATCGGAAGGATTCAGCCCCAGGTTATAAGCCCCGTAAGCGCCCAGTCCCACGCTGAATCCTTCCAGTTCCGGGCTGCGATACTGAATATCACCGCCCAGCGAACTGGTGCGTTTATTCGGTAACGTACCGGTGAACTCTTTGAAAAACGTCATGGTTTTTAGCTCGCCAGAGATATTTCCCTGAGCAAGCCAGTCATTAAAGCTGTCTGAATCAGACGCCGGTAATGCTTCGGCGTAACACGCACCGCAAAACAATGCCAGAGGCATGACGGTTAAAGCAGTCTTTTTAAATTTTTGGACACGCATTGCCTGGTAACCTCGTTTTATAAATATGTAGGGTTAATTTCTTTCAGGGTTTTAGGCGCAGCGAAGCCTTCCGCTTCTTCATGAAGCAGTCAACAAACGCTGAGGGTTACCCGGGCAAAACGTCGTCACCCGGTACGACGGGAATGCAGGCGTTTTAGCCTGTTGTTACTTCTGATACTGCATCAGCAAGGCTTTTCCGTAATCGTTACCGTTCGGAATGCGGGTAATGGTATGAATATGGAAGCGCGCCGGTTCTTCATTGGTGAGCCACATGCCGCTGTGATGATCAAATTCCAGTAACACCACCGGACTTTGAATGCGGTAATAAAACACGTCATCCTTGCCACAACCGCCGATCCAGCTCCACCATGTTGATTCAAGGTGCTGCTCAATCTGTTTCAGACGTGCCTGGCGCGGCCCGTCAGGTAAAAAATCGAGAAAAGCGGCGATGGTTTGCATCAGTCTGGCGCGCTGCGGTGCGTCAAATTCTGCTGCGCAAATGCCTTCCAGCGGTATAACGCGATTATCCTGAAATGCGCCAGCAAGGTGTCGCTGATCGGCAAAGTTAAAACGCTCCGGAGGCATTAGCGGATCTTCCATCTGCTGATAAACGGTTGCCCGCGCCTGTTGTTCCGGGCTGAGAGACTGCATCAGCGCCAGACCAGACTGTTCTTCTTCGGTGAACAGCACGCAGTCACTCTCATCGCCGCGCGCAATGACATTAGGCTCTACGCCCATAAATGTGGGTGCAATAACCAGCTGCCGGCCTGTGATAAAACAGCAAAACGCCACATGATGGCCATAAATATTCCAGCCCCAGGGCTGCGTAGCTGACGGCTCCCCGAACAGCATGAAGTGAAAACTCCAGCGGTTCATGATATTGGTGAGATCGTAGAGTTCGCCAAGAAACTGGTTAGCATCCATCAGCTGCTGCACTTTGGTAAAACCCCGCGCACTGGTGCAGCTGCGCAACAGCGCCAGAAAGGTTTCACGGGTGGCTGGTGACGTTTCTTCAAGCCGTATGCCGTAATCATTAAACGGGATTTCAGGGTTATACCAGGCACGCCACTGTTTAGCCTCAATGGGGTAACACACCTCTTTTTTGCGCTTCAGGATCAAGGGTTTGTAAAAGAGCCTGAGCAACGGTAACAGCATTTTCAACGGCAAAGCCCTCATCCTGCAGGGGGTAGAGATCGGGCTGAATTTCGCCGTTGCTGGTAATACCGCGAAAGTTTTCATCCAGCATTGCCTGCCAGTGTGCTTTTAATTTTGCGCTTTCGCGGTGGCAAGCATGCGCTCGCCATAAGTATGCACGTCGACGCCACGCGCAAGACCAATACGGTGCGCATCGGCTGGCATTAAATAATCACGAAAATTTTGGCTGGCCATAACGTCCTCCGCTGATTAAGAGTGGGCGGCTTCTGCCACCACACGATTTTCTATGTGGCCTAAGCCTTCTATCTCCAGTCGCATGACATCACCGGGTTGCAGGAAGCGACCTGTTGGTGCACCAATGCCCGAGGGAGTACCGGTGGCAAGAATATCGCCCGGCTCAAGGGTCATCACCGTTGAGAGGTATTCTATTTGCGCATAGATGTCATAAATCATGTCGCCGCTGCCGGAATGCTGACGCAGCTCTCCGTTGACATACAGCTTCATATCCAGATTCAGCGGATCGGGAATTTCATCTGCGGTTGTGAGCCACGGGCCAGTAGGACCATGAGTATCGAAAGATTTACCCAGGGTAAAGGTCGGGGATTTGTGTAACCAGTCACGGGCTGAGACATCATTCACAATCAGGTAGCCCGCGATAACGGCAGCCGCATCGCTGGCTTTGACGTGACGGCAGCGTTTACCAATCACGACGCCCAGTTCAATTTCGTAATCCATTTTATCGCTGGCATCAGGCTTCACGACTGGCGAGAACGGACCGTTTATGCAGGATACCTGCTTGTTGAACCACATCTGGCTTTCAGGGATCGGAATGCCAGCCAGTCGGGCTTCATCAGCATGTTTACGGTAATTCATGCCAATACCAAGAAATTTCTGCGCATCCGGCACTGGCGCTTCAAGCTGCACATTCGACAGGGAAAAAGCCGGCCCGCTGGCTTCTTCAAGCGCCATCCGCAGCTGTGGCAAATCAGTAATTACCTGGCGCATCGATGCAGACACACCCGGTACAGGGGAGAGATCGATGACCTGATCGTTAACGACTTTGCCAATGCGTGTATGTCCCTGCTCAGTAAAACGTACTATTTTCATGGCGTTCTCCTTTACTTAATGAGGCGTCTTTACGTCTTATAAGGGGTCAGTTGAGACAATACGATTTGCCAGCTCTGCGACGTACGTCGCAGCACCAGCGTGGAGAAACCAGACCGCACTTTTTCTTCTCCCGTTTCCAGCAGCCGGACGGTGTTACACGTATTACCGGTCAGAAGGGCAATATCGCCCGCCAGGCGAATGTCGGGCGTCTCGCGGCAAATTGCGGTAAAGCCCCCCATGCGTTCTACGTGCCGCAGAAACTGTGGTTTGTTATGCACCATGCCAGTGCTGTGAATGTGGATCAGATCTTCTGCCAGCAATTTCTCCAGCAAAATCAGGTCAGGTTGCGTTAAGGCCCGCTGGCGCTGCTGTTCGAACTCAAGCAGCTCGATTAAGTGCGCTTCCATTATCTGTCTCACCGCTGTTAAACCAGACCGTCGTAAGAACCACCGTCGAGTTGCAGGTTCTGACCTGAAATAAAAGAGGCTTGCTGACTGCACAGAAAAGCGCAGGCAGCCCCAAATTCCTGTGGCGTGCCGTAACGTCTGGCGGCAATGGATTGCACATTGCGTAAGCGGGCTTCTTCGCGGCTGATACTCTCTTTCGCGATTAAACGCTGAAGCATAAATTCCTGCCGGGGCGTATCAATCCGCTCAGGTAACAGGTTATTAATCGTGACATTGTCTTTCGCCACGTCCTGACTGATTGCTTTACATATCGCTGTCAGTGCGGTACGGGCTGAGGTTGATAACCCCATCATATAATGTGGCGATTTCACCATGGCGGAGGTGATGTTCACGATGCGGCCAAAGCCTCTGGCCTGCATGCCAGGAAGCCAGCTGCGGATCAGCTGAACGGCGGGAATAAAGTTTGCTTCCATTGCATTGCGTAAGGCATCCTCGTGCCAGTCAGACAGCGCCCAGGCTGGGGCCCGGCATTATTGGTGACCAGAATGTCTACCTGCTGAAGCGAAGAGAGGATTTTTTCCCGTCCTGCCGAGGTCGTCAGATCCGCTGCGATAAAACTGATATCTGTTTCGGGATGATCGAGACGAAGTCGCTGCGCAACACTTTGCAATTTACTTTCATCACGTCCGTTCAAAATGATCTGTACGCCTTCTGCTGCCAGTGCCTGAGCACAGGCTAATCCCAGCCCCTGCGATGAAGCACAGATAAACGCAATCCTGTTTTGTATGCCTAAATCCATGATTTCTCCGCTTTTTAACCGATATTTTTTGAGAGGCGTAGCAAAGATATATTTCTGGTTTGCGCCAGCCGTTACCTGACTTGCTTAAGATTAGATATATCTGTTGTTACGATATGTCTAGATATTGCTCTTCTCTCAGAATGAAAACTCAGAAGTCGGTCACGGATCGTCAACGCCATAAATTGGGTTTGGCTGATAAAAGTGTTGAACGGTTGTGCGCCGTTATCAGGAATCAAAAGGCTGAATAACCTAAAGCAGAAATCTATAAGGGGATGTTGAAGCTTTTAACGTTGTGGAAGGGGCACGGTAATTAACCTCACGGCCATAGCAGGGGTCTGTTGTAAAATTTTCGAGAAGGGGAATGCAGTGTGCAATGAAAAGATCAACGAGACACAAAGAAGAAATTTTTACGTGATTGATAGTTATATTAAATGACGCGTTTTCTTCCCTTAAAATGAACCTCGTTAGTCAGTGAGGTTGCGAGACGTCTGTTAGGCAATTAAGTACAGGCTCTCAGGCGCTTTGATGCAACGAGTTACATCTCTCCCGCCCGCGCTTCCTCACTTTGCATTAAAGCAAAAAATGACTCAAGTTCATGCAGCATCATTGAGGCGGCCACCGACAGCTGACGCTGTGGCGCTACGCAGAGCGATAGCGTAAAGGGTTTCAATATGCTGTCTATCAACGGAATAAATTTCAGTTCTCCGCGTCGATACTCATCAATGATATCCAGCCAGCACATCAGGCTGATGCCTACATTGTCACGCACCAGTGAACGCAGCATATGTATGTTGTTGGTGCGTCCGACTTCATTAAGCGTAATGCCTGAATTATTCACCAGCGCCTCCAGCGGATCGGCCAGCATGAGTGGTGAAGCCGGCACGATAAAGGGCCAGGATTCGCAGTGGCTGAAACGGATGGATTCCAGCTGCGCCAGCGGGTGCTGGCTGCTTACCACAATACCTAAACGCAGATCGGAAAAGGACTTCACCAGCAATTCACGTGAACTTTGCGGATTGAGCATAATGCCAAAATCCGCATCACCTGCTATCAAAGCTTTTCCGATGTGAATATTGCTCATGGTGGTAAGCGTAAAAGAGATCCCCGGATACTCTTGTCGGATACGCTGCAAAACCGATGAAAAAAACTGCGGTTGATGGCGTCAATAGTGGCGATGTGCACATGGCCGTGGCGCAAACCACGCAAATCATCCAGTTGTGTGCATACCCGCCCAAACTCACGCTGCCAGTTTTTGGCTGAATTCAACAAGATTTCCCCCGCCGCGGTCATACGTAATCCTGATGGATGGCGCTCAAACAACGGCATATCCAGTTGCTGCTCGACGCGCAATATCTGTCGATCAATAGACGATGCGGAGACATGCAATACCTCAGATGCCTTGCGCAGTGAGCCCTGGCGAGCCACTTCAGTGAAATAAATGAGAAATCGTGAAAAGGCGAACATAACGGGTGCTCTCTTTTTTGCAACGCATCATGCGAATTAAACAGATGGACGCTTACACATAGCCAAAATAATAATCGCAGCCAGGATAAAAACAAGGGTTTGCATGGCGTTGTGGCTGATGACATCCCTGTAAAAGCAGGCAGATTATGAAGCAGACAGAGAACCTGACTGTTACCGTCATCGCGAAACAATCCAACGGTGCAGGCAATATGTTACTGACGCTGGTCAGTGCCAGCGTACAACCGCTGCCGGATTTCACTCCGGGTGCGCATATCGATGTTGTCATTCCCGGCTGTGGCAAAGGCAATACTCGCTGTGCTCAGACAGGAAGGATGCTCAGCGTTACGAAATCTGCGTGCGCCTGGATCAGGACTCAGCGGGTGGATCGCGCTGGTTGCATCAAAATCTTGAGGCGGGTGATCAACTGCTGATTTCTGCGCCGCGCAATCATTTTCCGCTGCCAGACGCGCCACGTACTTTGCTGTTTGCCGCCGGTATTGGCCTGACGCCGCTGTTAATGATGGCCGAAACGCTGGCGGATCGTCAGGCTGACTTCACCCTGCATCTTTATTTGAAACATTGTGATGAGCTGGCCTTCGCCAGGCGTCTGGAGCAGCTCGGTGACCGCGTTGTGATCCACTACAGTAGCGAAGGAGACAGCCTGCGCCAGCGCGTGCCGACAGATCTCACTCAACCGCATAACAGCGTGCTGGTTTCATGTGGACCGGCCGGTTTCATGGAGCATCTGCATCAGCTGGCAGTAGAGAATGGCTGGAATATCAGCCAACTATACAGTGAGCGTTTCAAGCCAGTATTAGCAGCGCAATCGCTCTCTGGCGGTGCATTTGAAGTAGAGATTGCTTCCTCCGGTGCGCGTTACGCCATCGCTGCCAGTCAGACTATCGCTGAAGTGCTGGAAGAGGCAGGCATCGGTATCGACCTCTCCTGTGAGCAAGGCATGTGCGGCGCCTGCATTACTGGCGTGCTAACGGGCGTGCCGGATCATCGCGATCAAGTGCTGAGTCAAAAGAACGCGCCGCCAACGACTGTATCGTGCTGTGCTGCTCGCGTGCCCATTCTCCTCTGCTGGTGCTGAATCTATGAACGTTTATTCGGGTGCGACAGGTGCACGGTTACCGCGCTGGCTGCTGCCAGATAACTGGCCGTTAAAGGACAACCAGCCACAGCAAGCGACTTTACATTTTCATGCCGAGGGTTTGCAGTTTGAACCCGACAGCGGCAGTTCATACGTTAATTATCTTGCGCTGAATGGCGCGCTGGTACTGCCTGCTCTGATCGAGCCGCACGCCCATCTGGATAAAACCTTCACTGTACAGCGTAGCCCGGCGCAGCAGGCGGGTTTGCTGGCGGCAATTGCTGCTATGCACCAGGACCGTGAAAACTGGAACGCTGATGATTTACGCCAGCGTGCCACGCGGGCGCTGCACTGGGCTGTGGAAGGCGGCGTCGGTGTGCTGCGTACTCATATCGACTGGTTTTCTGCTGACGCGCCGCTGGCCTGGCAAGTCATCGGTGAGCTGAGTCATCCGCTGTGCGATATCGAACGTGTGGCGCTGGCACCGCTGAATTTTTTCGCTAATGCCACTGATGCGCAACATATTGCGGCGCAGGTGGCGCTAAGTGGTCAGGGTGCGTTGCTGGGGGGTTTCATTCACAGCAGCAACTGGGATGCGCAGGCATTTGAAAACCTGTTACAGGCAGCCAGCCAGTATCAGCTGGATATCGATCTGCATATTGACGAAGAGTTGAATTCCAGCGCACAAGGCATGCGCTGGCTGGCGCGCTATTTGCAGGAATCTCCGTTTAAAGGGCAGATCACCTGCAGCCACAGCTGTGCGCTTTCTTTGCAGGATGATGCGCAACAGATCCTTGATGTGCTGGCACAGCAGCGCGTCACGTTGATTGCACTGCCGCTGACCAACTTGCTGTTACAGGACGCAGTGCAAGGCCGCACGCCACGTCTGCGAGGATTGACGCTGATAAAAGAGGCGCAGGCGCGCGGGATCCCATTGCTGCTCGGAGCAGACAACGTGCAGGACGCATTCTGTCCATTGGGTAGCTACGACCCGCTCGATACGCTGTTCAGTGGATTACTGAGTCTGCAACTCGGTGCGGCTTTTGATGAAGCATCTGCTTTGATTTGTCAGCGCAGTGCGTTACATGCCGGTGCTGTGCAGTTCAGCAACGATTTAGTGGTCTTTCCCGATGCAGATATTACGAGCTGGCCGTTACGCCAGCGGCAGCGTTATCGGCTGAAAAATGGTGTGTGTTATGCCCTGAAGGCAGGAGAACAAACTGATGGCGCTTGATGAGGGAGCGGGCAAACCGCTGGCAAAATATGCTGCGTGGCGACGCGCGGGCGACTTTATTTTTCTGTCCGGCATTATTCCGGTGAATCCGCAAACCGCCACCATTGTCCGCGGCTACGCTGACATTCCGGAAAGCGCGCAGCAACTGCTTGGCCGCACCGGCGAGTTCTCTACTGATATTAAAGAAGGGCCCATTCTGGCGCAAAGCTGGTACGTGCTGGAGAGCATTCGCACCACCATCGAGAGCGCAGGCGGCCAGATGAGCGATGTGTTCAAGCTGGTGCAGTACTTTCGTAATCTCGACCACTTTCCCCATTACAGCCGGGTGCGCAAGCACTTTTTCCCTGATGCGCCGCCGATATCGACCGTCGTACAGGTGAGTGAAATGCTGCCGAGCCAGGATGTGTTAATCGAAGTTGAAGCCACGGCGTGGTTGCCAAAATAACACGAGGAATCAAAATGTTGCATGGTTACATTCCGGCAAACCGCTTTTTGCCGTATCTGAGCTGGACTGATATTGCCACGCTGGACAATAAAGCCAACACGGTAATTGTGCTGCCAACCGGCGCGATTGAGCAACACGGCCCGCATCTGCCATGCGCAGTGGATAGCGTGATTTCCTCAGGCGTGGTCGGGCATGCTCTGGCCCGCTTACCGGCTGAAATTCCGGCCTATGCTATTCCCCTGTTACTTACGGTAAATCGGACGAGCATTTGCACTTTCCCGGCACGCTGACGCTGACTGGTGAAACCCTGCTGCACACCCTTCTGGAGATTGGCGAATCACTCTATCGCGCTGGTTTCCGCAAATTTTTAATGGTTAACGGACACGGTGGACAGCCGCAGCCGTTGCAGATGGCTGCGCGTGAACTCCGGCTGCGCCATGGTGACATGATCATCATCATGCAGGACACTTTTAAAGTGCCGAACTGCGCCGAAAGCTTTATGGATGATAAAGAGCGCCAGATGGCGATGCATGCCGGCCATGCAGAAACCGCGCTGATGATGGCGCTGGCTCCGGATACCGTGCAGATGGATAAAGCTGTCGCCAACTATCCGCCAGCATTCCCCTGCCCGACGCTTTCTACTAACAAGCCGTTAGCCGCCTGGGCGTCTTATGACTTTGGTCCAAGCGGTGTTATTGGCAACCCGTTGCCCTCCACACCAGAGCAAGGCGCAGCCATTCTTGACTCTCTGGCCGAAAGCTGGGCGCAAGTCATTACGGAGGTGCATCAGATGACCTGGGTGACGCGTCCTGAACCGGCATGGGGCAAAGGGCAGTGGCAGGGAAAAGTATTAGACCAAAACGACGCAGCATCTTTTATACAACCGCGCTAACCGGAGATCGGCCATGAAAAAAACATTGAGCATTGTTGCCGCACTTTCGCTGGCGCTATCAGCCCAGAGCATGGCGGCTGAGAAATTTACTTTTATGACCAACTGGTACGCCCAGGCCGAGCACGGCGGTTTTTATCAGGCGCTGGCGCAGAATCTGTATCGCGATGCCGGTCTCGACGTCACCCTTAAAATGGGCGGCCCGCAGGTACACACCATGCAATTGATGGCGGCTGGCCAGGCAGACTGCATTATCAGTGACAATATGCAGGCACTGGAATCCTGGCAGCAAGGCGTCGAAGCCGTGCCGGTTGCCACAACATTCCAGCACTCGGCGATTGCGTTTCTGACGCATCCGGATGTGAAAAGTCAGGCCGATTTGCAGGGAAAAACGTTTCTGCTGGCGGCTGAAGCTTATACCTCGTACTGGCCATGGGCGCAGAACGTGCTTAACCTGAAAAATGCTCGCGTTCGTCCTTATACTTTCAGCATCCAGCCCTTCCTGGCGGACAAAAATCTGGTACAGCAAGGCTATATCACTTCAGAACCCTTTGCCGTACAGAAAGCCAATGCTCAGGCCAGCGTTTATCCGATCAGCGACTGGGGCTATCCGCCATATGGCAACAGCATTGTGTGTATGAAATCCACCCTTGAAAAGCGTCCGCAGGTGATTGCGGCCTTCGTTAAAGCCTCAATGCAGGGCTGGAAGAACTATCTGGAAGATCCGGCCGCCGGCAATGTGCTCATCAAGAAAGAGAACCCGCAGATGAGCGATGAACAGATCGCTTTCGGCATTGCGCAGATGAAGAAATATCAGATGGTGACCGGTGGCGATGCGCAAACCGCAGGCATTGGCATCATTACCGAACCGCGCCTGAAGCAGACCTGGCAATTGCTGGTGGATAACAAGCTAATCGATCCGGCCAAAGTGCCGTTCGAAGGCAGCTATAACCTTAAATTTATTCAAGATGTTAAGGTTATGCCATGAACACCGCCAACCGCATATCATTGATCAGCCACGATACGCAACCGGTGCCGCTGCCTGCGGCGCCACCGGCGATTGAGGTGCTGTCAGCTGAGAAAATCTACCCGAATGGCACGCGCGCCCTGTTGCCAGTCGATCTCACCATCGGACAGGGTGAATTTGTGTCGCTGCTTGGCCCATCAGGGTGCGGCAAAAGCACCCTGCTGAAAATGATTGCCGGGTTGATTGAGGCAAGTGATGGCAAATTAATGCTATTCCGCCGCGATCGTCGCGAAAATCAACGCGATTTGCCGCTGTCCTTCGTTTTTCAGGAGGCGACACTTATGCCGTGGAGTAACGTGCATAAGAATGTACGTTTACCGCTGGATCTCGCTGGCGTACCGCGTGCAGAAGCTGACACGCGCGTGCATGAAATCCTTGAACTGGTCGGCCTTAAAAAGTTTGGTCACGTGCTGCCCCGCGAACTTTCTGGTGGTATGCAGATGCGCGTTTCTATTGCACGTGGGCTGGTAACGAGGCCGAAAGTGCTGTTGATGGATGAGCCGTTTGGTGCGCTGGACGAAATTACCCGCAACAAACTGGACAGCGATTTGCTGGATTTATGGCAAGAGCAGAAGCTCACCGTCGTGTTTGTCACCCATTCAATTCAGGAAGCGGTGTTTTTGTCGCAACGCGTCATCATGATGGCGGCGCGTCCAGGCCGCGTAGTGGATGACATGCGTATTGAGACTCATATGGCGCGCGATGATGAATTCCGCGTAAGCCAGGCGTTTACTCAATATGCGCAACAGCTTCAACGCGGTCTGTTAGCGGCCAGCCAGGAGAGTAAATGATGAAACCTTTAGCAGCAAATCGTCAATTTCAGCAGTGGCTGTTTCCGGCGCTGGTCGCCATTGTCATGTTATTGCTGTGGCAGTTTTTGGTCACTATCTTCAACGTGCCTGCTTTTCTGGTGCCGTCACCGCTGGTGGTCGCGCAGAGTCTGGCGCAAAACTTTCCTTCGTTGTTTATGTCGTTGCTTTACACCATGAAAATAACCGTGATCTCTTTTGCAGTGGCAATTGTCATTGGTTCCGTTATCGCCTTTCTGCTGGTGCAAAATCGTTTTATTGAAACCGCCCTGTTTCCCTATATCGTTTTTTTACAGGTGACACCTATCGTCGCCATCGCGCCGCTGATTATCATCTGGGTGAAAGACACAACGCTGTCACTGGTCGTATGCGCCACGCTGATGGCGGTGTTTCCCATTATTTCCAATACCACGCAAGGTCTGCGCAGCGTATCGCCTGGACTGCTGAGCTATTTCCGCCTCAATCATGCTTCACGCACGCAAATCCTGTTGAGGCTGCGTGTTCCTTCGGCATTGCCCTATTTCTTTGGTGCGCTACGCATTTCCAGCGGTTTGTCACTGATAGGCGCGGTGGTAGCGGAATTTGTCGCTGGCACCGGTGGTGCAGATACCGGCCTTGCCTACCAGATTTTGCAGGCTGGCTATCAGTTGAATATTCCACTGATGTTTGCCGCCCTCCTGCTGATTTCACTGGCAGGATTTCTGCTGTTTGCACTGATGTCGTGGCTAACGCGCCGCATGCTGGCTGCCTGGCATGAGAGCGAGCTCAGTCCAACCTGATCTTTTTTAATTACAGGAAAACAACATGTCTGATACTGATCGCCAGTCGGCACTGGCGGCGCTGGTTGCGGCGTTGCCTGAACTCGACTGGATTAAAGAGGCACCGAAGGTGAAACGACTGTCGCGTGATTTTCACTGGTTCAGTCCGGTATTAAAACCGCAGCTGGAAGAGAAATTTGCCGAACTTGCCGTTCGTCCGCGTGACGAACAGGAGCTGAAGTCCATTGTTGCGGCCTGTGCGAGACAGCGTGTTCCGCTTAATTTGCGCGGCGGCGGCACCGGCAATTATGGTCAGTTGATCCCACTTAATGGTGGATTGATGGTGGACATGACCCGACTAAACTCGGTAACCGCTATGGGGCAAGGTTCGGTGCGTGCGCAAGCCGGTATTCGCCTGGGCGATTTAGAAGCACATACACGGCCGTTTGGCTGGGAGCTGCGCTGCATGCCATCCACCTGGAAGCTGGCAACGCTCGGTGGTTTGTTTGGCGGCGGCTTTGGTGGCGTAGGCTCTGTCAATTACGGCCCACTGGCTGCACCGGGCAATGTGTTATCGGTGCGTATGATGACCATGGAAGAAACACCGCGTATTTTAACGCTGCAGGCACCGGATGCGCTGTTGCTGCATCACGCCTATGGCAGCAACGGCATCGTGACAGAGATCGAACTGGCGCTGGCTCCCCGTCACGCCTGGATTGAGCGTCTTGATACCTTTACTGATTTTGCTGCGGCAATGGCATTTGCCGATGCGCTGGCACGATCGCCAGGTCTGGTGAAACGTCAGATTGCTGTGTTCGCTGCGCCGGTACTGGACTATTTTACCGATCTGGCGGATGCAAATGTGGTTGGCAAGCACGGCGTCATTTCCGTGGTCGGCAGCGAAAGCGATCCCTGATACCTTCCCTTCTGGCGCAGCACGCCGGCTGTAATGCGCTCTATTTTGCCGAGGGTGAAAACACCGGGCATTCGCTGATCGAATATTGCTGGAACCACACCACGCTTCAGGCGCTAAAAACCGACAAAACCCTGACTTATTTGCAAACCGCCTATTCGCCAGATGACTACTTTCAGCAGGTGCTGCAAATGGAAGCGCAGTTGTCAGATGAAGTTATGTCGCATATTGAATTCCTGCGTGATACGAACGGCAATCTCACTTGCAGTGGATTACCGCTGGTGCGCTATAGCACGGAAGATCGTTTGAATGACATTATGGATATTTATCGCAGCAATGGAGTAAAAATAAATAACCCGCATGTGATTCATATTGAAGACGGCAAACAAGGCATGGTACGCGCTGATGTGGTTGCCATGAAACGCGCCTGCGATCCTTATAATTTACTCAATCCCGGCAAATTACGCGGCTGGGAAGTGCGTGACACCTTACCGAATGTGCATATTTCGGGCGTGAATTAATTCTTCAGAATTTATTAAGGCAAAAGCTGGCTGCCGGATGATCACGTATCCGGCATGCCGCGCGTTGCTCTCTTAAGACGGGTGTATTTATTCAGGAAATATTTAAAATGAAAACACTGAAAAGTGTGGGGCTGGTTGCGCTGTTTTTTTCTTTGTCTCCGGCTGCGTTGGCAGCAACACAGAGTAACATCAGTTCTTGTCAGTATGATGCAGGGGAGTGGACAACTTTACTGATATTTTTACCTGCGGTACGGTGAGTGGCAGTTTACGTACGCTCTATTACTCCACTCATAATGCCTATTTCTCTAAAGGCTTTAATCAGGATACAGCCAGCTACGGTGGCAGCCTGAAATATGAAACGGCATCTGTATATGGTTTTCGCGCAGGCGTAAGCGCAATTTTCCTGCGCGGTATTGATCATCCTGATGAAGCACATACCATCAGCGATATCGGCGATAATCAAACTAATATTGGAGAAGCATATTTAAGCTGGCAGCGAAATAATTTCAAAATTACTGCGGGCGATCAGCGAATTAATATTCCCTTCGTTGGAGATTATGACTGGCGTATTACGCCGATACTCTTTCGTGGTGTAGATACTCATTATGGTGACAGCGCCAATTATTTGCATGCTACCAAAGTCTGGCGCTATAAACCCTGGGGTGACGATCAGTTCCTGAACACCACGGCGTATACCGATATTGATGAGCGCACGAATGGTATGTGGGCCATCGGCGGTGGGCGCGGTACGCACTGGGACGGTAAAACACTCACCGGACAACTGTGGTATGAAGAGTACGCTGATTATTCCCGCGTTGTGTATGGCGAGAGCCATTTGCAATGGCAGGATGCACTGTTCCGGCCGGATGTCGCGCTGCAATTTATTCGCGGTACCAGTGACGGCAAAGCATTGGCAGGTGAAGTAGATAGTACCTCATATGGTGCCCAACTGGCGCTGAGCTTTACGCCCGCTCTGAACTGGAAGCTGAGCTATGACCATATAGCCGCCAGCGCCAACAGTTGGAACAATGGCTCGCTGGTAGTGCCTTACGCGCACAATTCGTCTTCTGGCCCCTATTTTGCTCAGCCGTTCTTTACCAGTACACAAGATTTGGGCAGCGGTAATGCTTATTCAACCAACCTGAATTACGTAATGAATGAAAACCTGTCGTTAGGTACGCAATATTCGTTCATGGACCTCAAACCCTCAGTGTCATCCGCCAGCATCAATCAGTCTGAATATCTGATCTATTTCACCTGGGCATTTAGCGGCGTGTTAAAAGGTTTGAGCCTGTCTGATTTTGCCGGAGTGCAAACTTCGCCACTGTATGATTCAAGTTTCTGGCAAAATCGTTTGAGTCTGCAATACGATTTTTAAAAGATAAACAGGCGTAAGAAGTCCTTACTATAGGTTGAACTTAAACCGCTTTATTATATCCGTTCGGCCTGTACGGTGGTTTAAATAGTAAGGGATGCGCGATAATGATCATCGTGCATCCCTGATTTGCCAAACGTTGGCTGCTCTGATAAGTGAATCGCCATATTTATGGCTTTTTTAAAAGCGGACAATAAAATTTTAGGGTGCCGCACTGGCATTTCCCCTGTGCTAAAATTCCGGCAATGGAATAACCACAGCGAAGCCATCAGGATGAAGAAAAAAAGCACGCCAACGCCGCACGACGCGGTGTTCAAAACCTTTCTTTCGCACCCGGACACCGCGCGGGATTTTATATCGCTGCACCTGCCGCCGGCACTGCTTAAAATCTGTGACCTGACGACGCTGAAGCTGGAATCCGGCAGCTTTGTTGAGGATGATTTGCGGCCCTACTACAGCGACGTGCTTTATTCGCTGAAGACCGGCCGGGGCGACGGCTATGTGCACGTTCTGATTGAACATCAGAGCTCGCCGGACAGGCTGATGGCGTTCCGGCTGATGCGCTATGCAGTGGCCGCCATGCAGCGTCACCTGGATGCGGGACATAAAACTCTGCCGTTAGTAATACCGATACTGTTCTACCAGGGAAACGTAGTCCGTATCCGCACACGATGAACTGGCTGCAGCTGTTCAGCGAACCTGAGCGGGCAGAGGAACTCTACAGCGGTTATTTTCCGCTGGTTGACGTCACCGTCATCCCGGATGAAGAGATCATGAATCACCGCAGCATGGCAGCCCTGACGCTGCTGCAAAAACATATCCGCCAGCGCGACCTGAACGAATTTCTCGACCAGCTGGTCACGCTGATGCTGACCGAATTTATGACCGGACAGCAGGTGCTGGCGCTGGTAAACTACATGATTCAGGCGGGTGAAACGCCGGATGCGGAAGCCATTATTCGTGAACTGGCACAGCGTGTGCCGCAGCATGAGGACAAACTGATGACTATTGCACAACAGCTTGAGCAGAAAGGTCTGGAAAAAGGTCTCGAAAAAGGCCGGCAGGAAGGCCGACAGGAAGGCATGCTGCTGGGCGTTCGTGAAGCCAGTCTGCAAATAGCCCGCAATTTGCTGGATAACGGTATGGACAGAATGTCAGTCATGCAGATGACCGGTCTGTCTGAAGACGATTTAAAGCAAATACACCACTGAGATCCGACAACATATCTGCTCAGTTCGGCGCAGGTAATACATACCGGCCGAGTGACCAGACTTATCCACAGAAAAAGTGGAAAGCCTGTGTGCAAACAGGTACAGATGCCTGTAAATAATGACTGATTATTCCTGCTTCCCGAATACGGCTTTATCTCTGGCTGGCAAGCGGCCACAGCTTTGATACCGTTTCCGGCAACAGCTGAGGTAACAGACAATTCAGTTATGTATCGGCGGCAACGAGTTCTGTCTCTGATTCGTAGCGGTTTTTTTAATAAAGATATTTATTCGAAACTGCCGCAAAGGGGTGTGTTTTGTGCAAACCCTGTCTGGCATCGCAAAGATTTACTTTCTCCGGGTACCGGCGGGCTGAGCCAGGCGCAAGCGAAGCATCAAAAATTCAACTTGTCAGCTGCCCTGCGCAAACGCTCATCACCCCGGCGGTCGTACTTCTGCGTGGTGGTAACGCTTGCGTGGCCCATCGCATCGCGGACGGTTATCAGGTCTTCCCCGTTATCCAGCATCATGGAAGCGAACGTGCGGCGTAAATCGTGCGGGGCGCATTCATCGATCCCACTTTGCGTACGCCGCTCACTGAGAATGTGATAAACCGCCTGCGGCGTCATGCGTTCGTAAGTGACACTGTCACCTGCGCGTATACGGGTAAACAGCGGCCCGTCCTGCTCGCCGCGAATCGTCGCCGTCCAGATATGGATGCGCCGCCAGACCGACTCCGGCATAAAGGCCAGTCGTTCTTTGTTCCCTTTTCCGCGTACCAGCAGCGCCTGCTCCTGAAGCAGAATGCTGGCGTAGTCGAGGTCAGTCACTTCTGAACGGCGCAGGCCGCAGCCGAGCATGACCGCCAGCATGGCCGCATCACGCGGGCCTCTGCAGGCGGAGTCTTCTTCACAGCAGCGGAACAGCGCATGAATTTCGCCGACGGCCAGCGCACGGCCGCGGGCCAGCCGGCTTCCCCTTACTGCGCGTACCGCCTGAATTCGCTGATAACTTTCCGTATCCATCAGCTTCATCATCCATGCCTCGCGGGCGGTGCCTTTCAGCGCAGAGAGATAGGTATTGATGGTCGCAGGCGCCCGGCCGCTGGCCGAGAGCATTTCCAGCAGCCCGCGGATGTGGTGGCGACGCAGGCTGCCCCAGGCGCAACTCTGCAGGGCGCTGAAGCCGAGCATTTTTGCCACGATATTGAGAAAAGAGCTCATCGTCTTTCTGCTGGCGGCGGATGACAGTCCGATAAGGTAAGACTGCGCCGGGTTCAGCGGCTGGCTGTTATTAATCGCGGCCAGCGCCGACGTATCCTGCCCTTCAAAAGAAGAAAGCTGTAGCCTGTGCGGCAAAAATGGTCATCAGCCGGGTCAGTCATGTGGTTCCTTGTCGCCGTAAGTGAAGCCGCCGTGCCGGCGCGCTGTGCTGAAATCTGGCGGGATTATCCCCTGACGATGCACTTTGCGTAAAGCTACTTTTTCAAATAGATATTTTAATAAGTAAAAAGCAACGTAGAGTGTTTAACTATCTTGTGCTTTATAAGCCAGACTGCAATCTCTATGAAGGCGTTACTACATGAAGTCCGCATGATTTCACTGGGATAAGGCGTTAAGGTTTACTTATGGTTGTCTGTTCTTCGTTTAAATTACATCTAACACATGTAAAAACAAGTTAGTCAGACTTTCATCGTCAACTATTCTTCAGTATATAATGAGCAACCATAAGAAATATGGAATGAAAGGAAGCGATTAACGTAAATTGAAATTTTTAATATAAATAACGGTTGTTTGCAGGAATATTTTATAAAATGGTTTGTCGTAGTAGGCTATTAAGCAGTTTATAATATTCTCTTGATGAAAATATAACCTTCTAAGAAGGCTTGGGCATTTTTTTCGTTGTGTAAAGATCGATATAAAAGGGAGTTAACCTGACTAGAAATATGTTCATTAAACTAACTGGGTAATTTCAAAGACATGTAAAGATGGCTCGTCATCCAGTCTTCAGTCACTATACGCAATGTTAAACGCTGCTGCCTCAAATTTCTGATTGTTGCAGAGCGACTAGTTATGAGATAACGGTTGTTACGAATGGTTTAGAAATGACTGAGACTTAATTTCCTCGCTAAACCCGTCACAGTTCAGTTGTATAAAGCTTGTAATCTACAGAAGATGTTATAAGGTTTCATGTTAGGATTGTTACTGCTTCTTGGCAGGCAAAACCTGGCTTCCGCCTCGCGGAGGGCCGGGTTTTTTTCATTTCAGGGGCTTCTATGAAAATCATCAAAATCTTAAACAATAACGTTGCCGTTGTACTGAATGATTCAGGCAAAGAAGAAGTCATCATGGGCAAGGGGATTTGCTTTCAGAAACGTACAGGTGATGAGATTGATCCTTCCTGCACTGAAAAATCATACTCTATACGCACTCAAGGGATTGTAGCGCAACTAAGCGATATGGTTTCCATTATCCCTGAAGAAGTTGTGACCACTTGCGTACTGATTATAGAACGAGCACGTAAAACGCTGGGCTGTAGCCTCCAGGATACTTTAATAATAGCTCTTAGCGATCATTGTCACTTTGCGATTGAACGCAGCCGGCAGGGCATCCCGCTGAAAAACAATCTTAAGTGGGAAATCAAAATGCTTTATCCAAGAGAATACGCCCCGGGATTAGTGGCATTGGATCTTATTAACAGCCGATTAGGGGTCAAACTTACTGACGATGAGGCTGGCTTTATAGCTTTTCATTTTGTAAATGCTCAATTAAACAGTGGTATGCCTGAAGTCGGGCACGTTTCACAGTTTATGCAAGAAGTACTAAACATCGTAAAATATACCCTCCGCATAGATTACGACACCGAGTCATTAAGCTATAACCGGTTTGTAAGTCACCTTAAATTTTTTGCACAGCGTATGCTAGGTAAAAAAGGGATACAGAATGATGATAACTCCTTGCATGATGCAGTTATGCAAAAGTATCCTAATGCCTACCAGTGTGCACAAAAATTAGTTTACATGTTCAGAGCCGTTACGGCTATGATTTGGCTAATGAAGAGAGAATGTTTCTCACTATCCATATAGAACGAGTAAGGCGCGATTTTGCTGGAACTCCTGTTCATGTCGACGATGTATGAAATCAATCGGCGTTAGGGTGACAAAGACGCGGACCTGAAAAGATCCGCGCGTATATATCAGAATCTGACTACGGTTTTGAGCCCAATAACCCATGCATCCTGTGTTTCACTTAATCCGCCCGGACGATGCCAGTATTGCAGACCAGGCTGCAAATCAAGCCATTCAATGGGCTTGAAACGATAATATAATTCTGCGTTCACCGAATGACCCGGTACTGGGCTATAAAGAGCATTACCATAATCGCTGACTCCTGCAATTTCGTTACGCATCTCTTGATTACGGGCATAGTGATTACTCATGTCAATGTAAGAAACACCAAATCCAATCCAGTCTTCCGGACGCACATCGAACATGCCACGATATCTTGCTGAAGCCGTAGTTACAATGTTATAAGGATTAGTGCGTTGGTCTGAATAACTCATACTCCATGAAATACTTAATCCTCTGTTTGAATTATCCAGATGGCGCGTTATTTGCTGGTTCATCCCTGCCCATAAAAAACCAGGTCCGATTGTAGCTTTTATATCCTTGAGGATCATTTAAGCCACTTTCTTGGGATTTGCCGCTGGAGAGATCAAACTGGTGAGCATTGGTGAACAAAACACCAACGTTATAAACCCCAGGAAGATTATTGACAAAGGTTTTGGCCTCTAATTCAACAGGAAGCAGGAAACCTTTACTGCCTTTTGTTGACCAGCTCCAGGCATGACTGCGTGAACTAGCATCAGGATTTTGTTCCATTATTCCTGTTTTCAGAGTAAGTTCATCCGTCAGTTTATAAGCAAAAGAAGTTCCCCAAGTATGAACGTTCCAGTTACTCCATAATAGTGAATTAGCCGACTGCCCACCACATTGAGAGAGCAGTTGGAAATCACAGGGAATTGACTGATCGAAAGTTTGTACTTTGTTCATTAGGCCGACCCGCCACAGTAGTCGCTGGTCATTGAAAGTCCGGCTAAACGTCAGCCATCCTAGGCGCGTTATCGACTGACCACCCCAACTTTCCTGAGAAAGATCATTAAACTGCACGCGCGGATCCTGAAGCCTTTTAGTTGTCAGCAAATCATTATGGTTGCGATTGACGATATTTCCTTCAATTGTGGCATCCGGAATGCCCGTAAATCGTTGCAAATCCTGAGTAAACGTTAGCGAGACTTGATCAATATATGCAGTATGTGAGTCGTGGTCATAACCGCCTCCAGCGTTGTTTGCCATTTGGCTTAAATAATTCAGATCGAAGTTAAATCCGTTACTATTTAATACAGGGCGAATACCCATCATATCGCCCAATAGTCCTTTTGAGGTGACTCAAAGCCCAGCACTGTACCATTCCACTGTAGCTCCTGAGCCTGAGTGTTACAGGACATTGTTAATATGCTAATACAAACTATTAGATATAAAAGAAACTTTTTATTCATTATTTCTTTCTCTTTATTTCAGGTAGGGTGTAACTCAGCCCGAATTAACGGGCTGTTTTATAGGGCAATAAAAGATTTGTATTTATGGATGTCTGAAAAAAATTATTTCAAAGACTCTCCGTGACTACGAATAACATCCTGGTACCAGTAAAAGCTCTTTTTCTGGTACGCGCGAGAGTGCCGTTACCATTGTTGTCTCGGTCGACGTAAATAAATCCATAGCGTTTGGAGATATCAGCCAGGGAGGCGCTGACCATATCTATAGGCCCCCAGCTGGTATAGCCCATTATTTCAACACCGTCTCTGATAGCTTCATATACCTGAATAAGATGGTCATTAAGATACTGAATACGGTAAACGTCATTGATATTGCCGCTCTCGTCGACAACATCTTTTGCCCCCAGTCCATTCTCTACGATGAATAAAGGTTTCTGATATCGGTCATAGAGCATATTGAGCAGGATTCGCATGCCCACTGGATCAATTTGCCAACCCCATTCTGACGCTGTTAAATGAGGGTTTTTAACCATTGAAAGAATGTTACCGCGTGCCTTTTCATTAAGTTCTTCATCAGAGGTCACACAGCCGGTCATATAATAGCTGAAGGAAATAAAATCTACGGTGTGTTTAAGGTCCTGTTTATCTTCTTCGGAAACATCAAGTACTACGTTACGCTCTTCAAAAAAACGTTCCATATATGATGGATAATAGCCACGAGACTGCACGTCACCAAAGAACAGCCATTCTTGTTTCTGGCGCTCGGTTTCCAGCACATCTTCTGGCCGGCAGGTCAAGGGATACATCAGCCCGCCGAGTAGCATATTCCCTATCTGCGCATCAGGAATAATTTCATGACATGCTTTAACCGCACGGGCGCTTGCAACCAGTTGGTGATGGATCGCCTGATAAATTGCCTGCTTACTGCTGTCCTCTGGGAGGCCAACCCCGGTGAAAGGAGCATGAAGTGACATATTAATTTCATTAAATGTCAGCCATAATTTCACTTTGTCTTTATAGCGGGTAAACACGGTTTTGGCATATCGTTCGAAAAATGCAATTAGTCGACGATCTGACCATCCATTATAATTCTCAACCAGTGAAAAGGGCATTTCATAGTGTGATAAAGTCACCATTGGCCGGATGTTATAGCGAGCCATTTCATCAAAAACGCGATCATAAAATGCCAGTCCTGCCTCGTTCGGTTCTTTGTCATCTCCGTTTGGGAAAATTCGCGTCCATGCAATCGAAATGCGCAGTACAGTGAATCCAAGTTCAGCAAAGAGTGCAATGTCTTCGGCATAGCGATGATAAAAATCAATCGCTATATCTTTAATGTTAAAATCTCCCACTGTACGCGGTGTCACTTCGCCGAAGATCCCTTTTGGCTGCATATCTGAAGTTGAAACACCTTTGCCATCTTCTAGCCATGCACCTTCAATTTGGTTAGCAGCGGTAGCACCGCCCCATAAAAAATTCTCTGGAAAACGAGTGTTCATTTTTTTCCTTTTACCTTGACATTTATTTGATAACGGTTAGTAACTTGCCACACTCAGAAACTGTTTGATTTGCCTGAACGATAACATCAGCCATTTCATCACTATTGGTTACGAGCACTGGGGTTGTAAGGTCGAATCCAGCAGCCTGAATAGCGGGAATATCGAATTCAAGCAGCAATTCACCCTCTTTAATTGGCTGGTCAGTTTTTACATGTGCAGTAAAATGAAGACCATCTAGTTTTACTGTGTCAATGCCTACATGGATTAGAATTTCAGTGCCGTTTTCAGCAGTTATCCCAATAGCGTGATTAGTTCGGAAAAGAGAGGAGACGACCCCTTTAACTGGCGACACGACCTGACCTCTTGTCGGCACTATGCCCACACCCTTGCCCAGGAGGCCACTTGCGAATGTCGGATCTTTGATATCCTCCAACCCGACTATAGTGCCTGTCATTGGACTCATAACCTGTAACTTTGAGAGACCCGAAAATGATTCAACCTCACTGGCTGTATCCGTTTTAGAGATGAGACTTTGGGCTGGTTCAGTAGTTGTCCGAGCTGGTAATCCAAACAGCCAGGTCACCAATGTTGAAAATACCAATGCAATTGCAGCCCCCGCAAAAGCTGCGGTTACTGAAGTGTCAGGACCTGTTAGCGGAATAACCTGGAAGAACGTAAATACGCTGGCGAAACCGAAAGAATAGGCAGTGGTTTGCCAGAACCCAAGCACGGCCGCGCCAAGAGCACCGCCAATACAGCCGATGATAAAAGGTCGACGGTGAGGTAATGTTACGCCGTAAACCGCTGGTTCGGTTATACCAAAGAGACTGGCTGTGAAGGCCGAACCTGAAAGCGCCTTAAGCTTTGTATCTCTTGACTTAAGGAATACGCCAAGCGTAGCGCCTGCCTGCCCCATGACTGCCGGCACTAATAAAGGCATCAGTGTGTCATGACCAAAATTTGCGAAATTGTTGATCATGACGGGTACCAGTCCCCAGTGAAGACCAAATATTACGCATACCTGCCAAAATGCACCCACAATGGCTCCGGCAATCATTGGGCTCATACCATATAGGCTAAGATAGCCTTCTGCGATAATTTTACTCATCCAAATTGAAGCTGGTCCGATGGCGAGAAAGGTCAACGGCGCAGTAATGACCAGACTTACGAAGGCTACGGAAAATGACCGAATGGCCGCTGGTATGAGCGGTTGACTATAACGCTCAATCAGGCTTGCAACCCATGCGGCAAATACAATGGGAATTACCGATGAGCTGTAATTCATTAATTCTAACGGCAGCCCAAGAAAACTCATTGATGTAGCTTCATCGGGCACTTTCAAAGCATTAGTAATAATTGGATGTACCAGCGCTGCGGCAATCGCCATGCTGACGGCCGGGTTCCCACCGAACTTTTTGGCTGCACTGAAGCCAAGAATAATTGGGAGAAAATAAAACAGTCCATCACTGGTGGCGTAAAATATTTTGTACGTACCATGACTTTGGTCGAGAAGGCCACAAACTACCGCGAGCGCCAGTAATCCCTTTAGCAGCCCTGTTGCGATGAGCGCACTAATTACCGGTGTGAATATTGCCGAAATGAGGTCAATAAACTTTGCAAACAAATTTTCTTTTTTACCCGAGGCATTTGAATCGATGTGTGAAGAGTGCTCGCGATTGGGTACCGCAATCAGTTTGTAGATTTCAGCAACCTGTCCACCTACAACAACCTGATACTGGCCGCCACTTTCAACAACCATAATCACACCGGGATTAGATTTCAGCTCTTCTGTATGGGTTTTTGAACTATCTTTGAGCTTAAAGCGAAGGCGCGTGGCACAATGCATAACACTCAGAATATTTTTTTCCCCTCCGACACACCTGATAATATCGTCAGCAAGCGATTGATATTTCATTATAAAACTCCCATATGATGCATCTTTTAAGGTGAACGCTGAATTTAGGCCAAAAAAACCTAAACCACACCCGTCGGCATTGAAAACGGGTGTGGTTTAGGTTTTGCCTGCACTGCAGTAACAATCCTGAACGGCGTTAACTATTCATACTCTGACTTCTGGTTACAAGTAGTTTCATAACTTAATTGCTTTTATGTGAACCTGATCATATCTGACACCAGCATACTGATAGTTAAAAGACATAGGCATCCGATCCTTTGTCTTTCTATTGACAATTTTACTGGCTACATATCATGGCGCTTTTATTCTAAAGACTCTTCGTTCAGTTGGTCCATGTCAGAAATCGGCTAACGCCGGAACGGCTTACGTGTTACCTGTTTTAATGGCTTTCCCGTCTGGGAGCCTTGAACACAGCTTTAAATGTATTGAAAATGCTTATCTTTAAAGGAATATTTATTTAATTTTCAATGTTAATGTTGAAACGATAAAGAAATAAAACATTATTCTCAATCCTGACAACATTATCATCCCTCAGACTTCATCTTCGAGACTTTAAGTAGAATATTATGCGTTTAAGTCACTAACTGATGACCAGCGTTTTTATGCCAGCATTGCTTCAATTTCTGCCTTGCATTGCATTAGCGAACCGAGCAAGTGATCAAATTTCTCATCAAACCGGAGTGCAGGTACCGCAATGGAAATGGCGTAATGCTCGCTAAGGCTGGCATCAATATAGACTCCAACTCCACAAACGCCACGCGCATGTTCTTCTCTATCAATAGCATAGTGCCGGGTACGAATTTCGCGAACGTCTTCGAGCACAGATGAAAGTGTTCGCAGAGTGTTATCAGTGCGGACATCAGGATGGTTGCCCAAGAGAGCTTTAATTTTTTCATCTGTCAGCATTGCCAGCATCGCCTTACCGTGAGCTGTGCAGTGACAGGGATAAGCAGTGCCGATTGGAGAGACGACGCGCAATTCTTGGTCAGACACAAACTGGTTGACTGATACCGCATAATTTCCTCGATATACACATAAATCAACGGTTTCTCGCGTGCGGCGACCGAGCGTTTCCATAGCGGGTCGGGAAAGTGTTATGACATCGGTATGTGCTGAAGCGGCAAGACGCGCAAGAGCGGGACCAAGCTGAACTCCTTCCAGACCAGAAATCAAAAGCTGCTGAGTTTCAAGCGAACTGACCAGACGATGCACTGTGGTTCGCGGTAAGCCTGTTTCTCGGGACAGTTGTGAGATTGTCATCCCTTTAGGCTGTGTTTCGAGGGCACGAAGAATAGTAGCCGCCCTGGCAATTACCTGAGATCCGTTATTATCTGCTTCGTTACTCATATCAAAATTCCAGGCTTACAAAGGAGTATCAGCATATCACTTTTATCCACATAGTGGATATGTTGAACAAGCATTCTAGTATGCTTTTTACCTATCTCCCGACTTTTATTTAACTACAAGTCGCTAAATACGGCGTTTCCCTGACAATAGGTTTACAGTCGAAAATTTGACATATACTCGGTAAGACTTGAGAATGTCATCCGTATATTGGTCATGTGTTCTAATTATTGGACGGTTGCTGGAGAGAAAATATGCAAGATTTAAAAAAGCCTGGGGCATTTACGCTTCTTGCTGTTGCCTGCCTCACTATTATGGTGGGATGCGTCATCGTTCCCGGATTGACTGAAGTCGCTGATAACCTGGGTACCCCATCGGCTGCAAGCTGGCTTGTAACCGTACCCTCCTTAGGAGTAGTCATTTTCGGGCCGCTAGCGGGACGCTTCATTGACAAGGCGGGCGCATACAGGGCTTTAAGCTGGGGGCTCTTCATGTATGGGCTGCTTGGAAGCGGAGGGGTATTTTTGAATGGACTGGTGCCCGTTATGCTTGACAGATTGCTGCTTGGCGGTGCCACGGCAGTCGTCATGTCAGCAGGCACAACCCTAATATCAACCTTTTACAGTGGTCATGCTCGTCTGAAAATGATTGCTTCGCAAGGAATGTCCATTGAACTGGGGGAGTGATTTTCTTGTTTATAGGTGGGCTGCTTGCAACACTTGGCTGGGGCTGGCCTTTTTATACTTTATCTGGTAGCCTGGCTTCTTCTGGCAATGCAGATTTTATTTATACCTGAGCCTTCGGCAGAACATAGTAAACCAGCAAGCGTTCAAGGCGAAAATATAGCGATAGAAGGTGCTGGTAAGCTTAAAATTGTGTATTTTGCAGCTGCTTTTTCAATGATATGTTTTTTTACTGGCGTTATCATTATTCCGCAGCATTTTCATAAAATGAGTATTGGAGCAGCTGAAACCGGTTATTTTCTGTCTTTTATCTCATTAGTCGCAGTGTTCGCCGCAGCGCTCATGCCTCGAATTGTTGCACGCATAGGTGAATACAGTACGCTTTATGCAGCTTTCATTTGCTACACCTGCGCCCACCTTCTCTTTTCTGCAGCCTCTGGCATCCCCCTTTTGTTACAGGTGGGGTACTGATGGGATGCGGTTTCGGGCTCTCTGTTCCGCTGGTTAACCATATGACCGTGGAGCAAAGCCATGCTCAAGTACGAGGCCGAAACCTTGCTTACCTTTCAATGGCTATCTTTTCAGGCCAATTTATGTCTTCATTCATGGAATTTATTCCCGGGAGTTCCTCAGTAGTATTTATAGGCGCAGGCCTGATAGGGATTATTGTGATCATTGCACTAATGTTTTTTCGCCGTAAGCACCGCGGCGCAATAGTCTGAAAGAAATTTTAGTGCTAAAAACTGAAAGGAGAGGAGGATTTTATAGTACTTACTCTTCCTTCAGTAAAGTAAAGGTAAAATGGATACCACTTCCTTTGTTATGTATCGCACTCCCTGTTTAACAGGTCGCTAATTACTCCATATAGCTGCATGTAGTTGGATTTTGGGGAGCCGGGATTGAACAAAAGGAAATAAATGAAATGCCCACGAGCCTTTTTAACGTATGTCATCAGTAACGACCAGGTCGCGTCGATGCCGCTCTAGCTATGGCTACTCGAGCAATTTGTAAAGTGGGTCATTTTGAACAATCGGAAAACTATGATGCGCTATATCCGGCATGTCGATGTACATGCCGGTGACGGATGACATTATATCGGGAAGCTATTCTCTGCGCCTTTACCAGTAATTGGGTGGCTCAACCGTTGCCGCATTTTCCCCGTAATATAGAGAAGGCAGTAAGCGGGACAGTGAAGTAAATTCACAATGTGCGTGCTGCATGAGACCTAGCCCAATTTCATCTGCAACTGGATTTGCGTCCGTGTTCGTTGTTTCTCCCAGAATAAAGCGTGACCGGAGTACACATCCCCAACCGGTATCACGTATTAGATGGATCATTCTTCCGTCTATCGGATCGCCTTTTCCGTCAAGAGTGATGCTTTGCCCAAAACCAATGCAGCCACATACGGCTGTAGATATCCATCGCTGCTCCCTGGCATACATCAGACGCTCAGTGCTGAAAAAATCTTCAGCGGCATGAAAGCGGATTTTTGCTGGTATCGGAGCTATTTTCGTTCCCAACCCTTCCTCAGCGTAAATCGTCGCGCCAATGTAATTCTGGCCTTTCTTCCAGTGGCTGTCCCAGCCGTAATGTGCTTTATGCTCACTCGGATGCCACCACTTCAAATGCTCGGTTGTGCTGAAAAATTTAAACCACCAGTCAAACATATCACCAGTGCATCCTGTCATGTCTGTTCTGGCTGCCACGACCAGACGACCATCTTTCAAACGTGAAATACCCATTTCAAGCGGTAAGGGGCCGGATTGAGTAGATCATCTATGGAAGGCAGATCCCAGTTTTGGTGTGTATCTTTCATGACGAATAACTCCAGATAAGCCATTATTAATCAAATCGCCGTTCAAGCCTGATGCTTGCGGGGAATTGCAGTAAACAGGTGTTGAATAAAGGGTGCGATGGTTTCTGTCTGGTCGAGATTGTCGGTGAGCAGGTGGAACCAGCTGAAACCGAAGGTGATTACCAGCATCAGCTCAATATCGGTATCGGCTGGCAACTCCTGTCTCCTGACGGCGGTCGCCAGAATTTGTCTGGGTAGAGCAAATCGGCGTGCCATAAACTGATCACGCAACAGTTCCATGTTTTCTTTTACGTTCTGTGATTCAGCAATAAAACTCGAAACGCGACCCCGCAGGAGGTGTTATGCCACAACTCCCAGAGCGTGCTGAGCATTAGAGAAATCGCTGACTGACCTCCAAATCCTCTGGAATGTGAATCGCACATGCGCTCTCAACCTCATAGACCTCTGCAATAAGCTGTGCCTTATTGGCCCACCACCGGTAAATGGTTGGCTTACTTGCTCCAGCCAGTCTGGCCACACCATCGATTGAAAAGCCGACATAGCCTTTTTCCGAAAGTAATGTTTTTGCTGCATCGATAATTGCCTGATGCGATGCCTCACTACGTACTGCTCCCGCTGAACGGCGAGATTTCGGGTTTTCATCACTCATAAATAATTCACGCTACTGGTTTTACACAGAATCAGGTCTGGCTTATTAATAAATGAAACGATACGGTTAGTATTGTTTTACTATAAATCATAATCCACAGAGATACCAGCCTAAGGAACATAAGCTGGCTCGCCGAACGCATTACCTGCGTACGCTCATTTCATCTTTTTTAAATGAAATAACAGTATGCAATTTAAACCAGGCATTACAAGCTATGGCACCAGCATTCCTCTCTGCCGATTGAATGTAGAGGACGTGGTCAGTGTCTGGAAGAACACTGAACTTTCCATCATTGGGTGTAAAATCACGTACCGTTTTACAATCAGATGAAAATACAATCACTCTGAGCACAGACGCCAGTCGACATGCGATGCGTCGGGCTGGTACAGATAAACTGGATGCAATCTATCTCGGTACCTGGACGAATCCTTATGATTCCCGCAGTTCTGCAGCAATCGTTCTGGAAATTCCTGGCACTGGACAACAGGCTTATGTGCGGACATCCAGTTTTCCGGCAAGTCAGGAACGTCAGCTATGCAGCTGAGTTTTGCCATGGTGAAAGCCGGTATGGCTCAGCACTCTTTGGCTATAGGCGCTGATACTATCAGCCGTCACACCGCGCCAGGTGACCTTACAGAGGCGTATACGGGTGCCGGCGCAGTAGTAGTGCTGTTTGACACAGACAAAGTGATAGCTGAAGTAGATGAAACGTTTTCGCTGCGGAAGATCCGGCCGCAAGGAAACTGCTATATCCGCTCTGGCATGAGCCTCGGATCCGATAAAACAATCCTGGCATCCATCGGCATCTAGAGCTGGCTTTTAAAGGCATGCTTGAAAAACAGGGCTAACAGCTGCTGACTTTCACCACGTCATTTTACAACAACCGACTATTGCCACACTACGTTCAACGTCTCACAGACTGGGCTCGGAAGGCTGGTGCACAATTAGCTTATTCCCGTTACGCATCCACTACGGTGACATCGGAGCTGCAAGCCGTTGCTGGGGCTGGCCAGAGTGCTGGAATAATGCAAAACCCGATGAGCGTATTTAATCGTTTCATATGGCTTCGGAGCAGGTATAGCGATGCTATCGCGTTAACAGTGACCGAAGAAATTCGATCTACCCCGACATCAGCACAGCGATGAACAGCAGCTGTCTACTATCCAATTTAGATTACGGCACCGCTGCAAATATGAGTTCAAATTTCTGCGCCCTGATTACGCCCTTACCGCTTACCCGCAAAAAAGGTTTTGCCATGACAGCTTCACGCCGCGTTGCGATAGTTGCTGCTGATCACACCCTGCCCGGGACCCGTCACCTGACGAAAACATTTAAAGAACCGGTTGTTAAGTCCGCCTACCGCGCCATTGCCCAGATCGACATCGAGCCCGTAAATTCAGAGATGCATTTGGCTATCGCGGAGAAGGTATTTCAGAATACGGCGGACTCAGCCCAACTCTTCAGATACCCCGGGCTGAGCCCGGTACCTTGCCTTATTACTGCGTCGAACTGTAACAGCAGTTCTGTTTCCTTCCAGACTGGCTGTCAAATGATTGAATCAGGCTATTTTGACATCGTTCTGGTGGGGGACGACAAAATGACTGACCACCTAATTATGCGGAATATATTGGCTCCAGTACTGAGTACGAATACGGCTATTTTTTGGTATTTTCTCATACGGGTGCCTTTGAGCCTGAACACAAATGAGTATTTCCGACTAATTAATTTTTTTTGATTTTAGAATGCGAACACCCTCATATTTTCTTAAATTGTAATAAGGAGACTATTTTATCCACTTATACGGATGATCCTAGTAATAGCTAATCCCGTTAAACATTGATCGCGGTTGCTTGCCTAACCTTCTTACATAATCAGCCTTTGTATAAAGCCAAAAGGCATGCCTGTACCTAATGTGAATCTTGTCAGACAAACCTTAGCCATAAATGACAACGCTACGTAAATTATGCTGGGCTGGGATCTCTGTCTCTTCAGAATTCACGTAGCGATCAGCTATGACAGAGTTCATTCATGAGCAGGGTGACATGGCACGAATCTGTTCTTTCGCATGGTCTCTGAACTGACGCTCAAATCCCAGCTGGAACCGACCTTAACATTTCCTGAGCCCGTCGTACTTCAGCAGCCGCAGTCTGCCTGTAGTGGCTTAAAATTCGACAACGTAACAAATACTCTGGGGTAGGGAATGTTATAGAAGAAGGACTTTCGCGCCGAAAGTTATTCTGAAGAAAAGATTGAGCCAGTGCGGTCTACAATAATGACTTTTTGAAAGTGCTGAATATCACATCATTTTATCAAGCCAGTTATCAAGCCAGCGCAACGCTTTCAGCGGCACGCCTTTTATATTGTCAGGTTCGTCAATAATCCTGAAAAAGCTACGCCATGTATTCTGCCCTGTCATCACTACGCACGTTGAGTGTATCTAATCTGCTGCGGGCGTTTACGCCGTTTCCAGACTGACGTGCTGAAAAACGCTGGCGCTGGCAGCTATGCTGGCCGATCACGTCAATACAGTACTTCTGCACGGCAGTCATTCATTGCTCTATGCCGCCGGGCGAATGGCTTTCCCGCTTTTCACTTGGTCTGGGCCGCTAATCTTCCGGCAGCGGGCACTATGCTGCAGCGGCAGGCGATGCGTTTATGGCTGGGGCTTTATCACCCAACCGGTGTTCTGCTCGATTTCTGCGGCAGCGGCTGGGTCGTGGCTGGCGCGAATATTCTGTTCCTGTTTGCTACGTGCACGCAGCTTTTATCCCGCAAGCCCGTTATGGCAATAAATGGCATTATGGCGGGTATTGCTCTGTTCTTTGCTTTGCCTGGCCTCTGACGCCCTTTTTGGGCTGTGGTCCAACAGTATGCTTTTGCTGGATGCGTGTGGCTGGATTTCGCTTCGCACCGCTTTCTGATTGTCGCTTTTCATGGCTTCGCCTGCTGCTGGCGCTGGTGGCTCAGCAGATTTACAGCACACCTTCATCAATGACTGATATCAAAACATCAATGTCGGTCTGGCGCGGCGCTGCTGTTTTTACCGGCTGCGATCGGTTTTGTCTCGGCAAATCCCAGAGTGCCGCGCCCGGCGCGTTCGGGCCAGCCGCTTTTTTATCATGCAGACGTCGGTCATTTATTGTTAATCGGCGTGCTGGCACTGCATCACTAACACTGCGTCAAACCTCTTTATTCCTCCGCCAGATCCACGCCGCCAGCCAATACGCTCCTCAGATAGCATTGAAAAGGTTATAAAATTTTTAGAGCAGAGGTCAAAATGGTATATTGCCAGCTTACAGTGAATCTAAGCTGTATGTAGGTTCGAGTGCATATTTGAGGAAGTTTTTTAATGAGTAAAACCGGAGCGAACTGAATAACGTTCGTACCTTACGTGCTCAGGCGCGCAATACGACACTAAGTATTTTGGAAGATAAGCAGTGCTGAGCATCGCGGTCAGTGAGCAGCGTGAAGTTGGCAGGCGACTGAAGCTGAAGCGCGAAAAGCTGAAAAACTCGCCCTGTATCGAGCTACTCGAAGATAACATTCTCCGGAAGAGTTGGTCAACGGAACACAATCAGTCGGGCCCTGTAAAATAAGCGCGCCCCGCCTGCAAAATACAAATACAGTGATGAAAACGGCACGCCAGACACTGGACCGGTCAGGGCTGAACCCCTCACCGATCAAAAGCAGCCTCCGAAAATGGCCAGTCACTGGACAGATTTTTGCGAAACTGAGCTGATATCGCCGGAATCGCTTAGCTCTCTGCATCTGGTTTCCGGTTTTATATTCGTTTTGCGCCTGGATCCTGCCTGCCAGTAGTCCGGAAATGCTCCTGTTCTAAAAAAAGCGGACAATAGGGGTCAGGATGCCTCGCCTGCTGCCAGCAATTCACATATTTCGGCGCAACTTTTTCAGGTTATTACAGTTCGCCAGCAGTGTGCAGTCTTGAAACTTTTATCTGAGATGCTGAAATTTCTCGCCTGTTGTGTTGGCAGAACTTATCCACAGAAAAAGTGGACAGCCTGTGTAAAAAGGGGCAATGCTCGTAGCAAAGGTAGCCAGATTCCCCCACAAAATCATTGCCTCCTGTAAGAGCTTTACAGGATCGGGTTGATTTTTAAAGATACTGGCTGAGCAGTGCATGCTTTGATCCGTCAGTGGTAAAATGGGTTAAGCATGTGTCCTGGATTATGTCAGCGATCATATGTTTCCTGTCTGATTCCGCTAATGACGCGAATAAAGCCTCGCGGTACAGCGCAATTTGCCGCTTTTCTGCTGTAAGCGTTAACATAAT
>NZ_JAPVOK010000001.1:0-281436 GCF_027157825.1 Pantoea sp. LMR881 | reverse complement strand
TTGTGCAGCTCTGGCGTCTGCCTCAGCCTTCTTTTAGCGGCTTCGTTCAGCTTCCGCTTAGCGGCTGCTTCACGCTCACGCGCAGTGGCCTGTTCCGCTTCAATGCGTGCTTCTCAACCGCCTGACGCTGTAGCTCTTTCTTCGTGGTACGTTTGCGTCGCTTCTGCCTTTGCCTCAGCGGCGTCGCGGTCGAACTTTTCACAAGGAGAGGGTGACCGTAGACGGCTTCAATCTGTTTTTTCAGAGACTCTTCAGCGGCGCGTTGCTCAGCCTCGATACGCCGGCGCTCTTCTTCTGCTGCCTTTCAGTTGCGATGCGTTTCTTGCTCGGCTTTCCCATTCAGTCAGTGGGCGGCGGACTTTCATCGCGAAGGGCATCACAGCTCATCGACGAATCGCTTAATTTCTCCCTCAGCAGGCTTCACCCGCTTCTTTCAGCCGCTTCAGATACTGCGTCCCGGCTTTTCAATCGCTGTCTTGCTAAGCGATATCACCTGAGCCGCTAATGAAGCCACCCGGGCGCGGCTCCTTGCAGTGCTGGAGGTCTGGCACCCTATAACCCGCTGGCGAATCTGTCCGCAGTAGGCATCAAGGTCGTTTATAAAGATACAGCGCCGGAGTTTGTCTGTAGGTTTAATCTCAGCACTGCTAAGTCAGTGGTCTCACTTATCGTTCACTCCTGAAATTTTAGGTATGAGCCAGGCCCGGACATTCCTGTCGGGCCAATAGGTGTGTTCCCCAGTTATCTCGGCACCGAAGCAAGCTAGTAAGAATGCACCCCCAAAGCCGCTGTGTCTGAGTAGGCGGTTTCACAGTGCTCACTAATCCCAATAGTCATCTCTTCCATGAGCTGCCACCAGCATCCGCATAGTTTTCGAATGGCTCTGGTCATACCTTCACGCTGCGATCTTTCGGGCGTTGCCCCGGCGTTTCCGGCAGAACGCTTTCCACGCTCGCTTGGTTTGAAATGCACGTTGCCAGCCATACCGCTTGGTCAGATTTCTCCAGCCCTGTTGGGCTAACTGCATCTGCGTTTTTGCCATCCTTCTTCCGTCAGTGGTTACAGTCCCGGGCGCGGAGCATTGCGTCGGCCATTTTGTATGCGAGCATTCGGCGTAGTAATCGAAATCACCAGGCTTCGGCAACCGTCCCATTAAGAGACCCAATTACTGGGCATCAGTTTTATGTGAAGTAATCTCGCAGCGTCATGCCTGGCTCGTTATCGTTCCAGCGCCCATCCTGTGTCTCATGCTGCTCACACGGAAATGCTGCTCCACCTGTTTCTTTACTCACTTCTAACCTCTCCTGCTATAAACCTCAGCCCCATCAACACACCCGTCAACCAGCCAGCCGAAAATGTAATTACCAGTGCTTAATATGGAGCCTCTTAATAAAAAGGCCTAAGCGACCTTTATTCACATAAACCGCATCTGATGAGTAAACTTCAGTATCAATGCTTGCTTTAACGAGGTCATAAACCTTCCTCCTCGCCCCACGTTTTGTTCATTCCACAACTTCATATCAACTGAAGGGGCACCTATGTTGCCCTGTGTTCCATAGAATGCCGACCAGTCAAGGTTTGAACTGTCGCTTTTCCATAGAGCTGCACTGAACGCCCAAGAGGCAATGAATATTGGCGCATCCATGATTGGCTGAAAGTTCCTACGCTCATCCAGCGAACCCAGCTAATTAACAAGCCTGACCTTTTGCCCCAGTCCTGTGCTTATCTATATGCCAGGGTACCTGGCTGCTGTTTGGGCGATCTCTTCTTGTTGCATAGCACGCAGTTCATGCAGCTGACGCGCAGCACCTTCCAGATAAAGCGGGTTAGCTTATGCCGAAGTATTTACAGCGCGGAATACGTCTGGAGGCAGTCCATTTGTGGATTGGAAGGAAGTTGTACAGAAAGCTGCTATCGCGGCGGTCCGCTCAAATCTGGATATGAAGCCCGCTTGCTTGATCTTAGTCACCTCGCACCCTCGACCACTGCATGACAACCCTCTCCTTCATCTAGCAAAGGATTGATGGCCTGATCGAAAGCTGCATTAATCTTTTTAATTCGTCCTCGTGCAAAACCGATCACGAAGCATCGGGAATGTGCCAGGCAGAAGGGCTGCGTCAAGGAAACTATTAACGGCTTGGTTTCAGGACTGAAAGAGCGGCACTCAAACGGTGTATCGAAATCAACACCCCAAGGTTATGTGATTTCGCCAGGCATCAGCGAACTTCGTATCGGAAGCCGTAAGGAAGGCATTATCACGCCACGATAAGACCTCATGCGTATAGCCTGTCTTTAGGCTGTTTGTTTGTGGCTGATGCGCGGCGCTTTGCAAAGCCTTGCTCGGTATAGACACGCTTCACCATCTGAACGGGTCGGCACCCCATTTGCAGGTGAATATTTTTAGCGTACCTCAATAGTGTATTCATGCTCGTTATCTGTGTCCGCCATGACATTTCTGGGCTTTATCGCCAAACAGGTGATGGGCAACGGCCAGCGTTGCAGTTGAATCCTCTTGCCGCCAGAGTAATTAACGACAATGACGTAGTCTCAAGGGATGCGGAATTTTTGACGTAGTCCGCGGTACGCAGTCCTCAATCTCTTTAATCATCGCAGAAATATCGGTAGGACTGATTAGCATTGAGCAGTCATCAGCTTCCTCCTGATTCGCGTATATCTCCGCCAGCCATCATCAGGTTGCCATCGTTATCAGTGAGAGCCTTGTGCGCTAACTCCCATGTGACGCCATATGCCTCAATCAGCAGTTAACCTTTTCATAAAATTCTAGCGCCGTTATCTCGCCGTTATTGATGTCTTTTGAGTTGCGATAGCCGCCTTAAAAATGGTTATCTCTGGTAAGCACCGTGATGTGCTCATGCTCATCACGCAGAGTAGGGAGGTGACAGCCTTCTCGATGCGGGGTTATAGGGTAAAAAAAAACCCGCACTCTGGCGGTGCTTTATGACCATTTCTCCGGGGGTCTCAAGTTGATGCGCGTGGTTTACCGCACATGATAAATGGCATCATCCTTCTTCTTTCAGCAGGAAGAACGATCACGTAACGCTTCGCCTTTAATGCGCTATTTATGCGGAGAAGCTCCAAGTTAAAGTTGTTTCAACGGCTTGTTCACTGGTGATTCTTCTTTCATTTAATCGCATCTATGCTTTTTTAGCCCGGGTCATTTTCCTGCGGGCTTTCGCATTGCTGTTTTTTTGCGCTCTCACCGCAATATCCATATTTTATCTCGCCAGCCATATCAACCTCAAACAGGGGATAGATTTGCCTTTCATTTTCTGGCGACCCACAGCCATAAAACCATATTCCGACTCCGGCTTCGAGTTGACATACCGATTTAGCATGGTGAAACGTACTTCTCCGCCCCGCCAGAATCTGCTTGTGATACTCGGTGTCGGTATCAACAGCCTTGCTCACCATCTACCGGCTTGCGTTTGCACCCGCAGCACAACGTGCGGCTAGGCGTAGGGCGATGCAATGCTTCCGAACTGTTACTGACGTCACTCTGAAGGTGAGCACGGCGCTCACGGCGACGACCAGCTGATGAACCTGCAAATGCTGTTCTGCGTGTCATAAATACCTCCTGAATGAATTTTGGTGATTGGATGACCGGTGCTGATCTCCGGCATTTGCAGAAACCCCATCCGGCGTGTGTGGACACCTTCAGGAGTTCAGCACATCAGCCTGTGCATCCATCCAATCCCAAAACTCACGCTTTGGTATAAATTGGCTTTTCAGCCACGTAGGTGATCCGTCACCGTTGTAAAAGAGCGTGCTATCCGTTTCGTTGTTCGCCAGCGTCCTGCTGATGGGATAAATATACAGATAAAACTGTATTATCGTCAACAGATAAAACTGTAAAAGTTAAAAATAATCTGTACGTGTCTGTTGTCATTACAAATTTAATTTGATTTAGGCGAAAAAAACCGCCTTTCGGCGGTTTCTGGGGGAAGGGTTTTATCTCTTGCGGCGATAGATTCGATGCTCGACCATGGTGCCGATTATTTGATATGACGCTCTGCACTGTTCATTGTGGGGTAATCATTGTTAAGAGGGATTAATTCAAAATGCTGAGTCCCCTCTGAGTCACAAAAGTAGGGCGGTACTTTTTGAATGTCGCTTCATGCTCTCCGTTTTTTGCCACAACAAACTCGCCTGGCACCGGTTCAATCTCTGGATCGACAATAATCACATCACCTTCTTTGAAATCAGGCTCCATAGAATCGCCTGAAATTCGCAAAGCAAAGGTGTATTAGCACCAATCCATGTCAGTCATGACGTATTCAAAGCTGCCATCAAAGGCTTCTATAGGGCTTTTTGTGCGCAAGTGCGCCAGCCTGGACATAGCTGATCAATGGAATCCTCCTTGTATTGACCTCGCTGACTGGAAGGATAACACCACCATTCATAAGCCATGCAGGGTCGCAATTTAAGGCCTCGGCAATGCCAACGATATTACGAGGCTTGAGAGTTTTACCATCTTCAATACTAGCCCAAGACTGTTGTTTGATGCCCGCTTTTTCTGCTGCTTCTGATTGTGTTAGTCGCAGCTCACTTCTTCGTTTTTTACTCGATCTGCAAGGCTCATAAGTTCCTCTCCATTTGTCCTTAATGCTCACAGGCAAACCTGTATTTGACAAACAGAAGTAACTGTTAGAGAATACAGATAAAACTGTGGAGGTGAATGAATGAACACGTTTTCTGAACGCCTCAAACAGAAGCGCCTGGAGTTGAATATGACCCAGACGCAATTAGCTGAAATGGTTGGCATGAAACAGCAATCCATTCAGTCGATTGAAGCTGGCACTACCAAGCGAACCCGCTATCTGTTTGAACTGGCAACCGCGCTTCAGTGAACCTACATGGTTAATGTACGGAAGCAAGCCAAACCAAGCCGCTTAAGGCTTACCGCTCTTCAAAAACGGACATGAAGTCCTACGTCACTGAAAAGTGAAATTCAAACGAAACAACAAAACGTTCGTGGCAATAGCTGCGGCTTTGTCACGTCTAAGCACTTAACCAACAAAAGGAATTTTAAAAATGTTCGATGCAAACTACAGCAAACCAACGGAAAGAGAACTGAACCGAACTGAGAGTGAATTGCTGATGCTTCTCGCTCAGATGAGCAACAGAAAGTTCGCAGAGCTGGCTGATGTTCACGAAAGCAAAATCAGTCGTACTGACTGGCGCTTTATCGCAAAGGTTATCTGTATCGCAGGGATGGCTGCTGAAGTGAGTCCATTAGGAAGGGCGTTGCAGGATTTGTACAAAGCGATTGGATATAAAAAAGTCCCAACTGCGCTAACAGTTGAGACTTCTCAAATAACTTTAGAATTCTAAGCAAATTCTTAGGAGTGATTATGCCAGGAACATTACACCTTGTAAACGATTCACCTTATAGCTTCATAAGAGATGAAATCCTCCGACTTGAGACTAAGCACTCAATTCCAATTGAGGTGGGAGGCCAGTACCAAAGTCAATTAATTCAAAAGGATGGGTTTACATATTGTCGAACCCTTACATGCCGGGCCTACTGAAGGTTGGGATGACAACCATATCGCCAGAAGTCAGAGCCAAGGAGTTGTCCTCCGGTACTGGCGTCCCGGCGAAATTTAATGTTGAGGCATCTTATTTTTCCGATGACCCGCGTGGCGATGAAGCTCGAATCCATACCGATTTAGCAAAATACCGCGTTAATAACGGGCGGGAGTTCTTTCAGTGCTCAGTTGCTACGGCTAATGAGGTGTGTCGCGCCTATTGCTTATGTGAGTCGCGATCTTCACTGGAAGAGCTGGCAAATGAATACGTTGCGATATGCGTTGATAAGCCAATAAAAGTCGAACTGCATCAATGGTTTGAAGAGTTCAATATTCCTTCCATAGGATGCAAGGCAAACGTTGCCAGGATTATTTTTGAGCTTGGCTGCATGAGACTGGATGAAATTAACAATGATGGAATATCCCTGTTAATCGAGGATGGTCAGTTGTGCGGAGTCATGACAGAAGCTCATCAAAACTTCCTGGCATACCTAGAGGAATGCCACGACAGAGATAAAGCTACGGGCATCTATGGCCCACTAGAACCGGTGGGCTTCTAAATGAATAACATTCAAAGAATAGATTTTGTAAATAAAACCGTTCTACCAGACAAGTCAGGAGGTCACATGGCCGACCTGTCCAATGGGTACACCAAGGTCGCCAATGAGATTCAGAAGCTCAAACCGCGCCTGAGATTATCAGGCCGCGAGTGGCAATGTTTTGAAGCGGTGATATGGCTCACCTACGGATGGAATAAAAAACAGGACAGGGTGACGAATACAGTGATTGCTGAGCTTACAGGCTTGAGTGACACGCACGTATCGGACGCTATCAAATCACTGGCAGAGAGAAAAATCATCTTCAGTCAGAAGCAGGGAATGATGAAATTAGTAGGTGTAAATACTGAGATTTCAGCCTGGATTTTGAATAAACCGGAATCGGGAAGAGAATTCCCGAAAACGGGAAAATCCTTCCCGAAAGCGGGTAAAAGCTTCCCGGAAACGGTAGACACCCAATACAAGAACAAGAACAGTAATAAAAACACTACGTCTGAGAATTCTAACGAATCCTCAGACTCGCCTCTTAAGAAGCTTCCTTTAATTCGTTCTGATGCAGCAATTCAGTCACCCAAGGGCGATAAGTGGGGAACGGCTGATGATCTGAAGGCAGCCGAATGGATATTCAGCAAAATACAAATCGTCGCACCAACTGCACAGCAACCTAACTGGCCCTCCTGGTCAAACGATATTCGCCTGATGCGCAATGCACTGGAAGTAACCCATCACGACATCTGCGAATTATTCAAGTGGGCCAACGCCGATCACTTCTGGCAAACCAATATCATGAGCCCTGCAAAGCTTCGCGAGAAGTGGGACACCCTCAAGGCTCAGATGAATCAACCTGGTCGCAAGCAATTACCAGCTCAGGCGCAGCAGCCAGCTATGCACTGGAATGACCGCAAGGCATGGGAGAACGAATTCTTATGAGAAATCTTGTAGCAGCAATTCAGAATCGTGATGCCGGTGCACTGGCTCGCATAGCAGGTGATGGCCCTCAGCCGGTTGATCGCGGCGTGCATGAAGACGTTGAACGACTGGTTGACGCGCTGTTCTCAAACCTCAAGCAGGTGTTCCCTGCATCGGTGAGTACTGCATGGCGCAATCCAAACGACGAAGCAGCCGCAAAGCGTCAGTGGATTGCAGCATTCGCTGAGAACGGCATCCACAATAAGCAGCAACTGTCGGCAGGCATGAAGTTGGCTCGTGCAAGTGGGTCACCATTCCTTCCATCACCGGGGCAGTTCATCGAATGGTGCAAAGAGGGTGAGCATCGCTCGGCTGGCCTGCCAAGCGATGAGCAGCTTTACGAAATGTTCCGCCTGTACTGCCGAGACCGGGGAATTTACGACAGCAGCGAAGAATACCCATGGGAAAGCCCGGCCTGTTTCCACATGGTTACGGCGGTCTACAACCAGATGCGGTCTTTCAACCTGTCAGATGCTGAGTGCCGCAAGCGCCTGGCTGATGAGCAGCGGAAGATGTCGCGCCGCATTGAGTCTGGCGAAATCATTCCGCCACCGCGCAAGCAGATACCGCACCTTCACATCCCGCTTAGTAACGACAAAGGCCTAGACCGTATCGCCGAAATCCGCCGCAAGCATGGGTTGAGGAATTAATCATGAGTGAAAGTATTCGCAGTCGATTCGAGCGTCTTTACCGCAGTATTCATGGCAATAAATTCAGCCTGGTTCGCACACACCTAGGCTATCAGGATGCCGTTGTAGACCGGGCATTCTTCTTCTGGCTTGAGGGCAGGAGAGCGCAGCATGACTCAGGTAACACAGCTAATCATCAAGCCATCAGGAAGCCAGCAAACGCGAAATCTTGTGCTGGCAATCATCGACATCGCCAAGAAGCGAGAAGCGTCAGCGGAAACAATGCGCCACATTCAGGCGCTTGCAGCCGAGGCTATTGCCATGATGGACGACTCACGCCAGCAGTCGGGCAAAGGAACTAAGCGGAGGGGGTTTTGAGATGCCAGTTGTCAAATGGATTCTTTGGCGTCGATGGCAGTTCAGGCGCTGGGTGGCAGGAAGTAAGCCAGAACTCCTAATAATTAACCTTTTGAAAACAAACTTCGGTAGCTGCAAAACCTATCCATTTATCTATCGCGATATGCTTCGCCTCATAGCAAAAGCGCAAACAAGGAGTCGTCAATGAACAAGCTAACCGCTGATAAGTGTCATGAGCTTTTCGTCGAATTTGCTACTCACCGATATGGTGAAGAGTGGATGAAAAAAGATGAAGAAATCGAAGGTAATTATGCTGTTGAGTGTGTGAATGATGAATGGGATGCGTGGCAAGAAGCGTGGCGTCTTCGTGGGCTGCTGGAGCAGGAGCAGCCCACCAATCAGAACGGAGAGCAGTGATATGGATTGGCATACTGCATTAAAAGGCTCAATAGCCTTTGTTTTGGGCGTCCCGGCAATGTTCGCCATTATGTCATTTGTAGTCTGGCAGAACGGATTCAAGATGCTGGGCTGGAAATACATAGCCAGGTTAACGCTGGTTATGGCTACCTTCCCGTGGATATTCGAAGCAATCGACGCATATAAGGCGACCAACTGATGACAAACAACGATGAGCTGGAAAGGCGAAAGTTTGAAGCGTGGCTTAACGAAAATATTCGCGAACATTTAGAAATCCTTCATCTGCCAGCACTTGAACGCAGAAGGATTGAACAAGTTGGTTGGCGAGCATGGAAAGCATCACGCGAGTCCATCGAAATCGAACTTCCTGAATATGCAGATGCTGAAGATAAAGCAGAAATGCTTGAGATGTGTCGGCAGTCTGTGCATTACGCAGGCTTAAAAGTTAAAGGTGAATCATGAGCAACGTCGTTCAGTTCAAGCCTAAGCATCAGCCCCTCAAAGACTCACACTCAGCAATACTGACAGCCCTCAAGATGCTACGTGAAGGCGGACACAGTACGCAGAGCATTGACCTGTTATTGAGTGCTGCCGCTGACAACATTCATGACTATGTGGAGACGAAAGAAGGGAGGTAACAGTGGAGACGAAACGTTATCTACTGAGAAGCAGCGACATCCGACGAAACTGCATTGAAGCCATCCAGAAACTACCCGCCAATCCAGAAAAGCCTCTACAAGTAACCATCCAGGAAGACACCCGCAGCCTTGCGCAGAACCGCATGCTTTGGGCTTGCCTGCATGACGTATCAAGTCAGGTGGTCTGGTACGGGAAGAAACTCGACTCCGAGAGCTGGAAACACATCTTCAGCGCCAGCCTCAAAGGGCAAGAGACGGTGCCGGGAATCGACGGTGGCTTTGTGGTGCTGGGGCAGTCAACCAGCAAAATGCGCGTCAGTGAGATGAGAGATTTAATCACATTAATCCATGCCTTCGGTGCAGAGCATAACGTCAGATTCAGCGATGAATCGGCACTGGCTGCTGAGTGGGCAGGAAGATTTGGGAGAGCAGCATGAGAAATACATGGAGCCGCGAGCATCTCGACATTCTGGCTCGCGATTACGCAAACGCATCAACAGAGCTGCTGGCAATCATGTTCGACAAGCCACGGCAACAGGTAACGAACAAGGCCCGCGAGATGGGACTGAAGAAATCACCTGAGTTTTTGGAAGTAGTCCGGGCAGCAACCGGCGCGATGAGGTGGAGAAATCATGCGAGAGTCCACTAATTACGCCAGGCGAAAATCACTCTGGCAGGCATACGAGAATCACGCCATCTACAACGTCAAATCACCCCGCAAGAAACGCAAGCCAATCCCCGCAGCAAGTCAGGTGTCTACATTCGATTATGTAGGCAGCTTATTGCAGGCTAAATGGAATCGACTGAGGACGGCCCGATGAAAATAATCTGGAATGCGTTGTTGCACCTGTCTGCCTACGCTGCGCAAAAGCTTTACGGAGAGCGGGTAGCACAAGTGGATGTCTGGCTTGAAAGTGGCAAGCAACTAATGCTGATGGACCGTGATGAATCAGAGAAGTTAGTTCGCGTTTCTCGGCAGTTGCGGGATGAGTGGACAGAGCAGGAAAAGGAAGATTTACGCCTGGCTATTCATAGGATTCGCGAGCACGAAAAGGAGCAACCCAATGCGTGAACGCTGCTGCCGCTGCCACACTATCCTGACAAGCGAAGACAAGTATCACTACGGCGCTAACTGCGAATCCTGCGAGGTTGATTACCGCTATGAAGAAGCCGAAAGAAACCAGCTCATTAAATCAGCCCACTGGCGCTGGCGTGCATTCTGCTTTGCCGTGCGCTACCTGTGGTGTGGTGCTGGAGCGACAAGAGAATTGCTCATGCGATCTTTGCGACGAGTGCGCGGCGTATTACGAAATGACAGACCCGCACGCAAACATGTGGAGTGATGACGATGAATGACGCCGACTGGATAGCAGTCTTTGTAATCAGCATTGTCATTGCAGGAATTATGCGAAGGAGGAAGTGATGCGCAAGGTAAGGCGACGGTGCAAAAACCCGGACTGCCGCGAATGGTTCAATCCAGCCTTTCAGAATCAAACGTGGTGCTCACCAGAATGCGGAAATGTAATTGCACTAGCCAAAAGAGAGAAAGACCGACAGAAAGCGATACAGGAAGCAGAGCGACGAAGAAAGAACGAAGCACAGCAGGAAAGACGAAGCACCAAAATCCGCAAGTTAGCAGTACAACCTCTCAGTTACTTCCATAAACAAGCCCAGTCAGCCTTCAATGAGTTCATCCGCACCCGTGATATGGGTAACAGCTGCATCAGCTGTGGACGCAATACTGGCGCCAAGATGAATGCGGGGCACTACCGGACGGTTGGAGCAAGCAAAGAAACCCGTTACGACGAATCCAACTGCCACCTCCAGTGTGAGCATTGCAATTCGTATCTCTCGGGAAACATCGGCGAATACAAACCCCGACTCATCGAGAAGATTGGTCAGGAAGCTTTCGATCGCCTGATGGGTCCACATGAGCTGAAAAAGTGGACGCGGGAAGAGTTGCAGGAGCTGGCAGCACATTACCGGCAGAAAACCAGAGAGCTAAACAAACAACGTCAGGAGGCTGCATGACAGTAGATTTCACTATTCATTTGCTAGCGGCGATAGGCCTTTTTGCCTCGGTTCTGTTCGGTTTCGTATGGATGTGCATGGCAACGAGGGTTTTCTGGATTTATTCCAACTGGTGCCTTCGAAAAGCATTAAAGGCGAGAAGGCTTGCTAGAAAAATTAGCAGAGAAATTAAATGACCTGGCTAACCAAATTAATCGATCGCTTCAAACCATTCCACCTTGTTATCCAGCCCACGCACGTTCAGTCATGGGATGCAAATCCGAAGCGGAGGAAGAAATGAGTTTAGAAGCAACAGCAAAATATCATTACGCGAAGACACAGAATTTTAGCGGCATGGCCCCGCAGACTTCTCCAGATGCACTTACAGGCACTGACTATATCGCAGCAATGGGAATGACCATGTCTCGCGCCGTCATGGGCTATTGCGCTTTCATGGGAAAGATTGGGATAAGTGAGAACGACGCCGCCCGCGCCGTCTCGCTCTTAACTGAATATGCATTACAAACCTGCGATAAGGTTGCAGCCTTACGCAAACTCGATACAGATATTAAGCCAGCGGTTATGCAAACGCTCGCAACTTATGCCTACATGGATTACTGCCGGAGTGCTGCCAGCAAGAAGCCATGTGATTGCTGCCATGCCACTGGGTTTATTGACGCTGACGTATTCACCACTAAGTCAACAATGGTTCGCCTTCCAGAATGGGCGCGAGATGCAACGCCAACGAAAACTATGGAGAGGCAGCGGGAGGTGAAGGAGGTTGTCAGAGTCCTGTGCCCGGAATGCAAAGGAAAATGCGTTGTCTCGACGGCCTGTCGTGACTGTAACGGCCGAGGCAGGGCTGTCTTGCGCAAAGAAACGCAGAATCAGGGAGTGCCTGTCATGGGTGATTGCAAGCAGTGTGGAGGTAGAGGATTTGAGCGCATCCCATCCACCGAAGCCTACCGTGCCATTACCAGCATGACAGACGTGATTAGCCTGGCTACATGGGAAAAGAGCGGAAAGGCATTCTACGAACAACTGATCGGCAAGCTGGAGATTGAGGAGTCGTGGGCAAACGCCGCCCTAAATAAAGTCACTGCATAGCACAATAGGAAATAGCTCATTAATTTATCGTGGGCTATTTACTTTTCCGGAAGTCAGGGATATGATTCCCAACAGTTGAAGTTGCGCGCTGTTGTTTAACGCGCTAAAAACTCAGTTGCATAAATGTGGATGCCAAATGGCCTCGTAGCCTTACCAGCTGGCGAGGCTTTTTTAATGGCTTCACCTCAAGAATTCTCAAATTAAGGCAATTTTGCGATTGCCAGCGATAACAAATTCAAAGGTCAGCTACAGAACTGGATTGTATAAACAAAAATGTTCATCTTCCTGTTGACGATATAAACAAAAATGTTTATATTTATTTCAACTTAAACAGACAGGAGGAGAAGTGAAGCAAAGCGAGTTCAGACGTTGGCTTGCTGGTCAGGGAGCGGAGTTTAAAGATGGAACAAACCATCTGAAAATCTTCCTCAACGGCAGGCAAACAATAATGCCGAGGCATCCGGGGAAAGAAATACCGGAGCCGCTGAGAAAAGCGATTCTCAAGCAACTCGGATTGAAATGAAAACCAGCCCTTCGGGGCTGTTACTCGCAGAGGTTCACTTAATCATTTATGCGATATCCAGTAACGTTCGACTGTGATGAAACGGGGTGTGCAGTATTTTTTCCTGACATCCCTGAAGCGATGACCGGTGGCGATACCAGAGAGGAAGCGTTAGCACTGGCGCAGGATGCTCTGGTAACGGCGTTTGATTTCTACTTTGAAGATCGCCGGGAAGTGCCGCCGCCATCATCGGAGGGTGAGGCATTTATTGAAGTGCCTGCCAGTGTGGCCGCTAAGTTACTTTTGCTTAATGCTGTAGTTCAGGCAGGAGTTACTAACGCCGAACTGGCGCGAATGATTGAAACGCGACCACAGGAAGTAACACGCATTCTCGATCTGCACCACTCAACTAAAATCGACACGATTCAAAAGGCGCTTTCTGCGCTGGGTAAGCGGCTTGAAATAGTCGCCGCCTGATAAAATTCAGCACTCAATTTCAAAGGCTCACTTCGGTGGGCCTTTTCTGTTTAGCGACCTCCCGAATCCAAATCGTTTATCCCCTGGCTGTGTAGGGGAGGATCGCTCTTTTCTTCTGGCTACAGACAGCACCGACCGTAATCACGGAGGTGTGTATGAGTATCGATATGAGCAAACTGGCATCAGGCGCGGCATACGGCGCATCTGCCGGGACAATTGCTAATGGTCTGTTGACCAGGCTAAGTCCCGATGAATGGAGTGCTGTAGGCGTGCTGGCCGGTATTCTGGTCGCGCTATTCACGCTCGGCATCAACTGGTATTACAAACGAAAAGCTACTCTGGCACAGATTAAGGCTCTACAACGCTGGCCTACCACGCCCGACCTCACCGAGGAATAACCATGGCAATGTCAAACTCACTGCGCAACAAACTGATTGCTGCGGCAGGCGGCGGAGCCATGCTTATCGCTACGATATTCCTTGGTGGAAAGGATGGGGTAGAGGGAAGGATATACGAGCCTTACAAAGATGTGGCAGGAGTCTGGACTGTCTGTGATGGGCATACTGGCACCGATATTGTGAAGGGCAAGACATATACCGACCGCGAATGTGATCGCCTGATGTGGAACGACCTGCAGCCCGTGAAAAAAGCGGTAGATGGAATGGTAAAAGTTCCTCTGGGCGAATATCAGCGGGCGGCACTCTACAGCTTCACATATAACGTTGGCACGTCTGCGTTCTCAAAATCAACGCTCCTGAAAAAGCTTAACGCTGGTGATGTGGATGGTGCCTGTGAAGAGTTGCGTCGCTGGATTTACGCAGGCGGCCAGAAATGGCGCGGACTGATGAACCGTCGAGATATGGAACGCACCATGTGCCTGGCGGAGAGTGTTGATGATCTGGCTGGCAAATAACTGGCGTGTTCTGCTGTGGTTCCTGCTTTGCCTCGGCATTGCGGCGTTTGCTTCGGTAGCTAACTACTACCACAGCAAATACGAATCAGCATCCAGCCTGGCGGAAACGCGACAGGAAACAATCAATGATATGCAGCGCCGCCAGCAAAGCGTTGCCGCGCTCGATGCCAAATATACACAGGAGCTAGCTGATGCTAAAGCCACTATCGACCAGCTGCATGATGATGTTGCTACTGGCAAGCGTCGGTTGCAGCTCAACGCAACCTGCACGAAGCAACCCACCGGCCCCTCCGGCATGGATGATGCAGCCAGCGCCCGACTTACTGACGCCGCTCAACGGGATTATTTCACCCTCTCAGAGCGAATCGAAACAGCCGGAAAGCAAATAGCCGGTTTGCAGCAGTACATCATTGAGCAATGCCTGAAATAAAAATATTACTTGACGGCACTTTGCAAATTACAAAGTCCGTTTAATACGCCTCGCATTCGCGGGGCTTTTTATGTCCGCAGTAAAGCGCGCCATGCCCGGCGCATTCAAATAACACAGAGCCTTCTGGAAACAAGCCTCGGAGAAACGCCGTTATAGGTGGTGACCTTCTCTGTGGGCGTCGTTTCTGGGCAACGAGGCTTGCTTCCAAAAGGAATACATGATGAGCAATATCATTCCGATGAGTTTTGACGATCACCAGTTCCCGTTTACAGCTAATGGCTGGCTTAATGCTACCGATGCAGCAAAACATCATAATAAGCGTGCCCTGGACTGGCTCAGGCTGGATTCAACGAAAGATTACGCAAGAGAAATTGGCGAAGAGCTTGAGATATCAGCGACTAATGATAAAGGTGAGATTTCTCACCTTTTAGTAGATGTCCGTTCTGGTCGAAAAGGTGGTACCTGGATTCATCCTGAGCTGATCATTGAATTTGCCCGCTGGCTTTCCCCGAAATTTGCGCGTGCATGTGATCGTCACATCAAGAATTTACTTCTGAGCAAAAACTTCCAGCTTACAGAAGAACAGATTGTTGGCCTGATGGTTTATCAGCAGCCCACGTCATGGGAGAAACGATTCAAAGAGCCTTTCTATCAGTCACTGGCGAAGATGTCCGGTCTCCCATACTTCGGTCACGTTGGTGGATGTCCTGCGCTGTTCGGGCAAATAACCGCCCGGTGGGTATATGGAGTGGCATTGCCGGACTTTGTTTATCAGTCAGCAAAAGAGGCTGCAGGCGAAAGCGGTGAGAAAATTCACCAGCACCTTAAACCTGATGCGATGACTAAGGTTGAGCTGCAGTTGATAGCAGTAACGAATATCGCTAACTGCAGCATCGACACGAAGGATTTCGAGGCCTGTTGCATGTCCGCATTTCCGGTTAAAGGGCAGATGAAGCTGCTTTATGCTGCGGCGTAACCAACTTCACTCACATCTGAGTGATGTAACCGAGAGCCTCTTTCACAACGGCTCTCTCTTCACTCTGAACTCAATTACCTTCAGCCTTGCATATTGCGAGGCTATTTAGGCCCTCAGCGGGCTTTTAAATCACAACGGCCACACGGATTGCTTCTCATAAGGAAGCGATGTTTACCCTCCATACTCTTAAGGATGATAAATGAAAAAGTTAATCTTAATGTTGGCCTGTGCGTTTTCTGTTTCTGCCATGGCGGAGACTTATACGACCTATAAACCCATTCCGGAAATTACCACCGGATACGCTAACAGTGTTGTGCAATACAACCCTGGTGAAGGCGCATCTGGTATCGGTGTTGTGACTGAGAACATTCTGGGCGCGCCAGATGATCCCAACACAGGCTCTAATGCTCCCTTCAAGTTCCTGTCTTTAGGTAAGGGCGGGAATGTGATTGTTGAAATGGGCGTTGCCCTTCAGGCTGACGGCACTTCAGCCAAAGAGCTTTATGTGTTTGAGTCCCGCACATATGAGACCTTCGACGTCTATATTTCAAATGACCAGACTTCCTGGACGAAACTGGCAGTTTCCGGTTCGGCTATTCAGGATGGAGCAGGTTCATGGGTTGGCTTCAATCTGGATGGGCAGGTTCCGGTAGGTCAGTCTTACCGCTATGTACGCATTGTCGATACTGGAAATCAAGGCAGTGCCTTAGCAGGAACCTATGGTTCTGACATTGATGCGGTCATTTCTACTGCGGCTTTGCCTTCCCAGGCCAGCTATAAATACATCGATACCGATTCCCGCAATGGGAAGGTCTATGACCTTTATCAAAATGTAGGAACGGGCGCTATCGGCGTGAAAATCATCGATAAGGACAACAAGGTTACCTACATCCCGTTCTCCACGGACGGTAGCCTTGATGCTGTAGCATTATCCCTGCAGGGCGATTTCAATTGTGACGACGAGAAGGACATCAACGTGCTTGCCACACGTAAAGCTGACAGCGTCCAACTGAACATCATCAAGCAGCAAGATGGCACAGCTATCAAAACTATCGACAACAGCGTGACCAAATAATCATCACAAGGCGCATTTACGAGTGCGCCTGATGATGAAATCAAAAAACACCCTCTGAAGATGGAAATCCGGAATCTTCAGAGGGGATGCAAGGCATCATTCGGTACCTATTGAAAGTTACCAGAATGCACAGCTTAGTATTTTGATTGAGAGCAAGGGATAACGGTTAGCCACGCTGTGAAGCGTTGCGAAGCTAAAGGGGAAATTCTGAAAAGACCCCGGCGCTTTTATAAGTGACCTTTTATGCGGCAGTGGTTAATCTGAAAATTCCAAAAGAGGAGAAAAAAATGTTTGACTATACAGGTTTCAAAAAAGATCCGAGTAATAATGGCTGGGTGAAGGGTTGGATCGTTTTTGATAATGACAGAACTGCTTTTGAGACAATTTTCAAAACAGAAGAAGAAGCTAGAAAAAAAACTGAAGAACTTGGCAAGCCTTACGCCTATTCTTATGGTTCGCATAGAGCCAATTCTGATGATTACATTCTTGACGACTACCAAGCGTAAAAAGCCCAAAATGCAACATGCCGCCTCCGGGCGGTTTTTTATTGCCATTACAAAGCTCATCAATCGGTGGGCAACGATTAGGAGCGGTAAAAACACTGCAAGGCCCATTCATGGATCGTTATGTGCAATGGCTCATGAAATACCGCGTCAGTACTTTTAATGAAATGAATCATAGATTCAATGCTGCTATCCGTTTCAATGAAAGCAACAGATACAGGGTCGTCATCATCTGCCAAAATGTGTTCAAGCATGACCATTTGTTTGCCTTGGTAAATGACGTCTGAAATTGTCAGTTCATATGATCCGCTTAAGTCGCACCTAATTTTAAAGTTACCTTTAACCTCAATTGTCAAAGGGTAAAAATAAAGCGAATCATCTTTATCCAGACGCCGTTCCCAGTCGTAGCTATTACTCATAACCAATATGACTTCTTTTTCTGAAGAGAATTTAAATGGCACTCACCGACAAACAAGAAATGTTCTGTCGCGAGTACCTCATCGATTTGAACGCCACGCAAGCGGCTATTCGGGCGGGGTACAGCGAAAAGACAGCTAATCGCACCGCATCCGAAAACCTGTCAAAACCTGACATTCAAAACAGAATTGCCGATTTAAAATCACAACGCAATGAGCAAGTTAACATTGATGCGAGCTACGTACTGCGCCGATTGGTTGAGATAGACCAAATGGATGTGCTTGATATCGTTCGAGACGACTTATCACTTAAGCCTGTTACTGATTGGCCTGCATCGTGGCGGCGATACATTTCCGGGTTCGATCTAGCAGAGATGTTCGAATACACCGGCGAAGATGGCGGAAAAGAACTGGCTGGCATACTCAAGAAGATTAAGTGGCCGGATAAGGTAAAAAACCTTGAGCTGCTTGGTAAGCACATCAGCGTCATGGCGTTCAAAGAGCAGGCTGCACACGAGCACACTGGCAAGAACGGCGGCCCAATTGAAGTGGCAACGCTGACCAAAGACGAATACAAAGCTGCGCGACGGGAGATGCTGGAGGATGACGACTGCTGAGCAGAAGAACTATGCGCGTCGATTAGAGTGTGAAGAGGATGGGCTGTATTACGCTCGTTACTTCTTCAAGCAGCGCACCGGCGGCAAGATGATTGTCGCGCCACACCACAAAGTTATTCAGCAAACGCTTGATCGCGTAATCGACGGCGAAATAAACCGTCTGATAATCAACGTTCCGCCTGGCTACACCAAAACCGAGCTGGCTACCATCAACATGATGGGCAGGGGGCTGGCACTAAATAACCGCTCCCGCTTCATGCATCTGTCGTACTCGCACAACCTGGCGCTGCTCAACTCATCTACCGCACGCGGCATGATTAAGTCGAAGGCTTACCAAAGCATGTGGCCGATGGAGCTACGCGATGATGCTGATAGCAAGGCTATGTGGTGGAATGAGTTTGGCGGCGGTGTGTACGCATCATCCGCTGCTGGTCAGGTTACGGGATTTCGTGCCGGGCATATGGAGTCAGGCTGGCAGGGCGCGCTGATTATTGATGATCCGGTCAAGCCGGACGACGCCTACAGCGAAACCGTTCGTGACGGTGTGAACAACCGCTTTAACGAAACTATCAAATCACGACTGGCGATTGAAACAACGCCGATGATAGTGATTATGCAGCGTATCCACTACCACGACCTGAGCGGCTATTTGCTGCGGGGTGGCAGTGGTGAGAAGTGGCACCATCTGAATCTTCCTGTCCTGATTGATAACAGCCAAGGTTACTCTGAGCAGTACCCGGACAACACCCACGCTATGCCGATTGATCACGGCCTGCCTGATGGCTGGTTGTGGCCTTTCAAGCACAACGAATCGCACCGGGTATCACTGTTCTCTCATCGCCGCACTGCTGAAGCGCAGTACATGCAAAACCCTCGCAGGTTTAACGCTGAGGGTGCGCTTTGGACTGAGGATATGATTGCCGCTGCACGATCACTCAATATCAGCGAGACGCTTTCGAGAACGGTTATCGCAATCGACCCGCAGGCAACTAACAGTGCAGAAAGCGATGAAACAGGCATTGTGGCCGCAAGTGCGTATGGTATGGGTGAACGCAAGCAATACTCAGCTGATGGTGATTACAGTGGAAAATACTCTCCCAATGGCTGGGCAACACGCGCCATGGACGCTTACCAGCAGCATGATGCCGATGCCATAGTGATTGAAACCAACCAGGGCGGCGACATGGCCGAAGAAACGCTGCGCAATGCAGGCTTCCGTGACCGCATCATTCGCGTACATGCCAGCAAGGGTAAGTTTGCCCGCGCCGAACCAATATCGGCCCTCTACGCTCAGGGCCGTGTCGCGCATCGCGGCAATCTCTATCAACTGGAAAATCAGCAGATGGAATACGTTCCAACCACTGCAAAGAAATCGCCTGACCGTCTTGATGCGCTTGTCTGGGCGATGACCGAATTAAGCGGTCAGACACCTGGCGCAATCTTCTTCTAAGGAGCTCATCAGTGAGTGAACAAAGCAACGAGGTATCATTCCTCGTTAATGCCCTTGCTGATGCAATAGGGCGGCAGCGCATGCTGTACGCTGGTCAGCCGGGCAATACCAAGCGAACGAAGCTTTGGGATGAGTTTGGTTATCCAAACGACCTTGAGTTTGATCGCTATTACCGTGCCTATGAGCGCAACGCAGTTGGCTATGCCGCCGTGCATAAGCTGCTTGATTCCTGCTGGGTTGATAATCCCGTCATCATTGATGGTGATGAAGACAGGGAGGCAACCGAAACAACCGAATGGGAAAAACGCGTCACCAAATTGCTGAAGCGTCACTGGCCCAAAATCAAAGACGCCGACCGCCGCAACCTGATTGGGCGCTATTCCGCAATCCTGATTCAGTTCAGGGATAGCAGAGACTGGAGCCAGCCGGTTGATCGCACAGTAGTAAGCGGTCTCGCGGATAAGGCAATCGTGAAGCTTATCCCCGCATGGGAATCCCAGGTTAAGCCTGGCAACTTTGATACCGACACACTATCCGAAACCTACGGACAGCCAGTGTCCTACAACTTCAACGAGCAGCCTGTTGGGGATGATGGCACATACGGGCCGGTTCGTGGTGTTACGGTGCATCCTGATCGCGTAATCATCCTGTGTGAAGGCTCGGAAGACGAAAACATGCTGGCTGGCGTGCCTTATCTGCGCGCCGGTTACAATAAGCTTCTCGACCTTGAGAAAGTGTCAGGTGGTAGCGCAGAGGGCTTCCTGAAGAATGCGAGCCGCCAGTTAGGCATTGCCTTCGACAAAGATACCGATATGGCAACACTTAAGGCACAGGCCGTCGCAGCCGGATTTAAAGACCTCGGTGACGCGCTGAACGATAAGATTGCCCGAATGAACCGTGGAACGGATGCAGCACTGGTTATGCAGGCTGGTTCGCCGTCAGTGCTTTCAGTTGCCGCTGCCGACCCGCAGCCAACGTGGGAAGTGACTGCTAATGAGTTCGCAGCCTCGATTCAGTGTCCGTTCACCATTCTGTTCGGCCAGCAAACCGGTCGCCTCGCTTCTGATGAGGACAAAACAGACTGGGCGAAGCGTTGTAACGGGCGTCGCTGGGGATTCATGACTTCGGTGATTAAATCGCTTCTGGAACGATTCTGGACGCTTGGCGTTATTGACGAGCCAGCATCTGGCGAGGTGTCTCTCGCTTGGGCCGATTTACTCGCACCAAGCGAGAAAGAGAAGATCGCTAACATGCAGGCACTGGCAACTGTTGCGAAGGACACGCAGTCAGCCTTTGGCACCCCGGCGGTTACAGAAAATGAAATCCGTGCAGCAGGTGAGCTGGAGCCAATTCCAGAAGCTGAGCCGCCAGAAGTGCCACCCGGAGACCCATTAAGTGACGACCCAGAAGCTAATCCGGACTCCGGTAATACCGCGCAATAAAGCTGACCCAACGCAATCATCCCGACCTGTTAACCGGATGTTCCGCGACATAGAAAACCGCTACTACCAGATTAAGGTGGCTTTAAAGCAGCTATTCGATGCGCGCCTAACCGGGCAGGAAAAGGTTAGTAACCAGAAAACGCATGCCGTCCACGGCAATGTGATTTATCAGGTGAATGCCGGAACTTATATCTATGACATGACGGCATCACAGCTTGCTGACCTGCTACAGCGCGTACAAATCATCCTTGATGATTACCTGCTGGAAGGTGGAAGCAATAACCTGTGGGCGCTGAGCTATGTTTCTGATGAGTATGAGCGAGGCACACAGCAGGCATTCACAAACCTGTCGGTGCAGTCGCCCATCTATGAGCAGCAGACCACGCTGGCGCAGTTGCTTGGCAGTCCGGCGTACCAGAATCAAATCGCAGCAGCTTACGTTTCTACCTACAGCGACTGGCTTCTGGAGTCCGACCGGGCACGTGGTGACCTGGCTAATGTGATTTCCGATGCGATAGGCCGGGGAATTAATCCGCGAGAAACCGCGCGTATCGTCAGTCAGCGCCTTGATGTTTCGATGGCGCGGGCCAAGAACATGGCGCAGACCGAGCAGGTTGGCGCACTGCGAAAGGCCCAATTGCAGGAAGTGGACTGGTCAAGAGAAAGGCTGGGGCTTAACACTGCCGTTCTGTGGCTGTCTGCTCTCAAGCCAACGACGAGATCGTGGCATGCAGCGAGGCATGGAAAGACTTACACCACAGAAGAGGTGGAGGCGTTCTATGCAGTCAACGGTAACCGCTATCACTGCTATTGCGCAAACATCCCAGTGATTCTGGATGAGGATGGAAAGGTAATTAATCCGGGGTTGGTAGATAAGCTAACCAAAGAGCGCCAGCAATGGTCAGGCATCGAACAGAAGAGAGGTCGCACATAGCGGCCTTTTTTATTGCACGAAACTAAGCAATGAGGAACAGCCGTGAAACTTTCGAGTATTCATGTAAAAAGCCTCGCCATCAACGCTGCCAACATCTCAACCGAAACCATTGACGGTGACGAGCATATCGTTATCCGCGGCGTCGTGCCGGTCGTGGATGACGTTGTTATGAATGGCGGCCTGTATCCGGCGGCAGAAATTAACAAAGCATTTCAGACGCTCGAAGGCAATCAAATGCCGTTCGGTCATCCGAAAATCGGCGGCGAGTTCGTCAGCGCCAACAACCCTCGCGCGGTAAATAAGTTTCACATCGGCGCATGGGCGGAAAATGTCCGCAAAGACGGCGATCGCGTCGTCATGGACATGAAGATCAACAAGCGTTACGCATCGGCCACCGATAACGGCAAGCGTGTTCTTGAGCGCATCGAAGAAATGCAGGGCAACGCCGAAACCGATCCAATCCACGTTTCTACCGGGCTGTTGTTAAGCCGCGAGCAGAACAAGGGTAAGTCAAAAGGGAAGAACTATTCATGGGTGGCGCGCAACATGCGCTTTGACCATGTGGCGATTCTGCTTGATGAGCCTGGCGCGGCCACTCCTGACGATGGCGTCGGCATCTTCGTGAACGCAGATAACTCCACTGAAGAAGTCGAAACCGAAACAGTAGACCTGACCTCAGCATCCAACTGCACGCAGGAAGGTCTGATCAACAAAACGAAGTTCTTCTTCACCAACGCCTCCAATTTCTCCTTTGACGACATTCAGCGAGCCATTTGCACAAAGCTGCGCGACGGCAAGGGAAGCGATTACTACGCCTGGCCGGAAACGGTATGGCCGGAAAAGTTCATCTATCGCGAAGGCGAAAAGATGTTCCAGCAGAAGTACCTGATCGGCGATGACGGCACCGCTGAATTCGTCGGCGAACCACAAGAAGTCGTGCGCAAACCTACTGAGTACGAAATTAAAACCAACGGAGAAAGTAATCCGATGAAAGAAATGATTATCAATGCGCTGCAAGCCGCTGGTAAGCCGACCGAAGGCAAAACCGAAGCAGAATTGCTCGATGCGTATAACCAGATGACTGCCGAGAAGGCGGGAACCAAAAACGAAACGCCTGAAGAGAAGGCCGCTCGCGAGAAGAAAGAGGCTGACGACAAGAAAGCCAAAGAAACCGCCACCAACTCTGAAGAAATGCCAGCCTGGGCAAAACTGCTCACCGATCAGGTTTCTGCGCTGAACACTCAGTTCAATGCCAATTCTGACAAAGAAAAGGGCGAGAAGCGCGCTGCTGTAAAAGCGAAATTCGGTCTTGAAGAAGCAGCCGTTAACGCACTGGAAGGTGCAGCACTGGATGGCCTTTACGCGCAGTGCCAGACCTCTACCGGCCTGAATGGTTCTTTCCGCCAGGCTAACTCAAACCAATCTTTCAGCGAAATGCCGGAGTAAGAAATGGCTAAAGACGGAAAACACGTAATTCACGCCGGTGGTGTGTATCCCAATCCACTACTCAACCGTGAAGGCGGCGCTGCAGCCGTGACTGCACCCGGCACAATCGGCTTTTTCAGCGCAACTGACAAATTCACCGCATCGGTTGATGGTGCTGAATCATCAATCCTGTATGTAGCGAACAAAGACTACCTGCGATGCCTGAGCGTGGATGACAACATTGCCGCTAACGAGTTGGTGGTTGGCATTCATCCTTTGTCTGGCATGTTCCTGAACGTGCGCGCCGCTGCTGGTACTTACACCAAAGGGCAGCCCGTTACCGTGGCTGACGGACAAATCACGGCAGTAGCAGATGGCGCTGCTGTTTTTGCTTATGTCGAAGAAGATGTTGCTGTCACTGCGGTGGCGGGTGATCTGATTCGCGTTGTGTTCAAGTAAGGAGCACCTGAATGTTTGTATTTTCCCGTTCTATTGGCGAGCGAACCGGCAACCTAGAAGTCAACCAGTGGCAGTTCAATAACCTGCAGCGTGAGCGTGATGCTTCCGCGCAATCAATGGCTGACTTCCTTGCCCGCACACGCTTTGGTGAGCATGGCTCACTGGATGCAGTTAATGCTGTGGATGATATCCGCCGCCTTTACCGCGCATACGACACCACTGTTACGCAGCAGTTTGAGCCGAACACCGAGTTCACCCTGCTGAATGACCTGATGCCATTGTCCCGCTCAGTGCGCCTGGAGCAGTCTCGTTATGACTATGCGCGTACCGGTGGTCGTGGCTGGGCGCATACTTCAATGTCCGGCCAGATTGGCGCGGCACTGGATGCCAAGTCCTACACCTTCGACGGCACGATGGTTCCGATCCATGATTCGGGCTTCAAGTTCGAATGGCGTGATCCGATTTTCAACAGCCCTTCAGCATTGGCAGTCTCAGGCTGATGCGCAGCGCGGATCTGTTGATGATGTGCGACGTCAGTATGTGAACTACATCTTCAACGGCTTCAAAGACAAAGCCGGTAACTGGGCTGTGTTCGACGGCCTGACCTGGAAAGGCCTGCGTGATGATGAGCGCGTGATGCAGATCGATTTGGGCTCAACCGGCCTGAATATTGATTTCAGTTCTGCCTCTGTTTCATCTGCTGACATCCGCAACGGCGCTATCGCGCTGCGTGACCAGATGCGCCGCATTAACAACCAGTATGCAGATCAGACCTGGTACGTATCAGGGGACATCATCTCTAACCTTGAACGCTTCTTCTCTGATAACTACCAGAGCGGCACCATCCTGGCTGAATTGCTGAAACTCACCGGCATCTCCGCAATTAAAGAAGACAGCCAGCTAACCGGTAACGAAATTGTCATCGTTCCGCTGACCGCGCAGGTTATCGCACCAATCGTTGGTCAGGCTGTTGGCACCGTTGCAGAGCCGCGTCCGCACTACAACAGCGATTACATCTGGCGCACATGGGGTGCAATGGGCCTGATGGTCAAGCAGGACATCAACAGCAAATACTCTGTTATCCACGCCTCAAGCTAAGGAGCAATTATGGCACTGGTAGAAATCACGTCAGGTAGTCTGCATGCCGGTGCCAACCTCCGTAAGCTGGAGGTTGGTGAGATTGTTGAAATTGACGATGCGACCGCAAAACGATGGGTCGATACCGGCAAGGCGAAAGAAACCGACAAGAAGAAGGGCACCAAGCTGACCTCCTTTGAGGTGGCAACGCCGTCATCAGGTGACACGTCGGCACTGCAGGAAAAACTCGATGATGCGAACGCGCAGATTAAGACACTGAAAGATGCCGCTGAAACGAAAGAAAAAGAGCACGCAACTGCTCTGGAATCTGAAACCAAGCGTGCTGATGCTGCCGAAGCGAAGGTTGCTGAGTTAACAAAGGCCGAAACAGCTAAGGATAAGTAACTATGGCAGCCCAAATCACGCTGGATGACGTTAAGCCCCTGATGGCTGAATTGGGCTTCACGGTTCCTGATGCTGTCCTTCAGTTGCTCATCGAACAGGTTAACCTCGCGTCTGCCTGCATGGACGGGGTGGGCTACTCCGAAAGCCTGCAAAAGCTGATGCTCATCTATGCAGCTGCGCGACTGGCCGCCCTGTCCGGTGCCCGCAAAATCTCCTCTCAGTCTGCTCCGTCTGGCGCGTCACGGTCATTCACCTACGACAGTGCCGGTACCGACTATCTGTACAAGCAGTTGCTGGCGTGGGACCCGAATGGTTGCCTGAGTGGATTACCTTTGTCAGGTGTTTCGGTCGGATTCTTTGATGTGGTCGGAGGGTGTTGATGGAATGGGTTAGTTCATCTCATCAGCTGCCCAGGCCATTCGAGCGTGTATGGGTGAAGACTTCAAACGGGCGGCAGACAACCGGCTATGTGAACAGCAGCGGTGAGTGGGTGATTAACTGCCCGCGCATTGCTGCTGAGAAGCCCACTGTAATCAGCTGGAGGAAATGACATGTCATCTTTAGCCAGTTGGTCATACACGGCTCAGGCGACCATCTGGAAGCCTTTGGGGCTGGATGAGTACGGCGACTCTCTTGGCTGGTCTGAACCACTGGTGATTTCCTGCGACTATCAGGGTGGGCTGAGCAAGCGGTTAGGGGCGATAGGCGGCGAGAAGGTGGTAAAGAACACCATATGGACGGAGTACGCACTGGCAGATACTGGTGATTACATCTTGATTGGTGCTTCGAGCAATCCTGACCCGATAGCAGCGGGCGCTGATGAGGTGATGCAGGCAATTCGCTATGCAGACACCTTTGAGCGTTTGACTGATGATTATGCAATTCTGACCGGGAGCTAATATGGGAGTAAAAGTCCGCGGCATCCGTCAGGCTCAGCAGAACCTCAATGCACTGATTGGCGACATTCAGGGCAGGAAGGCTGTCAGGGCTATTCAGAGCGCATTAATCATTGGCTCATCACAGGCTGCGCTGTACACACCTATCGATACATCCACGCTCATCAACAGCCAGTATCGAGAGCTCGACATCAAAGGTGCGAGGTTAACCGGACGGGTTGGCTACTCGGCTAATTATGCGGTTTATGTTCACGATCCGAATGTGCCGCAGACATTCCGCCGGGCGACAGCCCAGAAGGAGTTTTTGACCAAAGGTTTCGAGGATACTCGCGACCTCATCGACCGAACCATTAAAAAGGAGATGAGCTTGTGAATCCTCCGATGCATCAGCGCGTTAAAAATCTTCTTATCGGTGCCGGGCTGACTTCCGGATACACGGTTCAGTCCCTAATTTGGACTGATACAGGTGACCTGAAGCAGCGGTTCATCGTGTTCAGGCCTAACGGCGGCTCTCCGGTCGACAGAGATATCGGCTCTGACCATTACGTGCTTGTTGACCTGATCACCGGCAAGTCCGCAGGCGACTACGCAAAGTCAGAGTCTGACGTGCAGACCATCATCGACTACGTGCAGCAAAACCCTATCAGCGACCCCTGCGTCGGCCAAATCACCAATATGGGTGGCATACCATCACCAATCCCCACGGCAGAGGGGCGTATGGTCTGGCGCCTGCAATTTGCCTGTTCTTACGGCGAAAGTTAATCAAAAGAGGAATTACCCATGGCAGCAAATTGCCCAACGGACAACACAAAGTTGTTTGGCCGCGCCATTGTGCTCGAAGTAGCTAATGGTTGCGCCGATGCAGTACCGCAGGAGTCAGAGTGGAAGGCTCTGGCTGCAGGCACCAGTAAAGGCTTCGACTTCTCGCCCAATAGCGTGACGTCAGATGCCGATGACACAAAAGGCTACGTAGAGAACATCGTTACCAATGCTGACTTCACTATCTCATTTGAAGGTGAGGTGCGCCGTAACGATAAGCTCGACCAATATGGTGTTGGTCGCCTGATTAAGTATTTCAACACTGAGATTCAGGCAGCACGCCAGCCTACTCTCTGGGTTCGCATGGAGTTCGGCCCGGTCACTTTCATCGGCTACATGCTGATCAACGCATTGAGCTCTGATGGCGGCACTAACGACATCATCACTTTCTCCACCGAGTTTAAGGTGGCGGCAGCCGATACCATCCAGGTGGTCGATACAGATGACAGCGTTCCTGCCACAGGCGTTACCGTGACTCCAGCGACTACCTCGGTCGTAGTTGGTGCAACTCGCCAGCTCACCGGCACAGTGTTGCCAGCTGATGCAACTGACGGGTCCGGCACATGGACAACCTCAGATGCAACGAAAGCAACCGTCAGCAGCACCGGCCTGGTTACTGGTGTGGGCGCCGGCACAGCGACGATCACCTTCAAGTCGAACGACGGCAATTTCACAGGTACCACAACTGTAACGGTTACTGCTTCGTAACCATTCCAAATGGGCTGAAGAAGTCAGCCCATTGATAATGTTTATGGAGATCATATGACGCCGTATAAAGAGATTGGTGAGTGCCTTATCACGGCTGGTGAAGATGAATACTTCTTCCGCCCGTCCTTTTCAGCAATGAGCCGAATCGGGGAGCCGCAGGAGATTGTTCAGACCTTTGCCGATCTGCACCACGATGAGCTTACACCACTAATAGAGCGAGCCAATGGCGCATATGGACACGTTCCAGCCTGGTTAATCGAGCACATTCGCAACTGCAATTACGGCAAGAGGGCGGTTATGGCTGCCATGACTGTGATGCAGGCATGCTGTGAAGATGATTTGTCCAATCTTATCGGTGATTTCCGTCCGGCCAGAACCAAAGGCAGGCCATTTAAGCGACGCATGGGCCTGATGGGTGACTTTGAGCTGCTGTTAATCGCTCGGTCACTCATAACACATGGCATCATCGGTAAAGCAAAGGTTCGCCAGTTACAGCGCCATGAAAGCGGCAAGGTGACGACAGAGTTTAATGCCTTCGATTACATTAACGCCGCCAGAAACCACTTTGGCGTCAGTCGTGATGAGGCAGCACAGTTAAGTATGACTGAATTTCAAATGCTGCTTGCGGCGAAATATCCTGACCAGAAAGGCTTCACGAAAGAAGAGTATGACGCGGTGGCTGATGACTACCTGGCTAAAAAGGCGAAGAGGCTGGCAAAGGCTAGCTAGCTTGGCCTGGTCTTAACTTGCTTCCCTTTGCATAAGATTGCCTTTAGGATAATTCCTACTTTTACTTGTGGGGATATGGATGTGAAGAAAATTATTACTGCTTCGATTGTGGCTGTTTTATTGACTGGCTGCGCTTCTTCAGGAAACAGAACACTTGAAAATGAAAACCAAATAACTATTCAATCAAAAATACAGAAAGGCGTGACCAATAAATCTCAGGTTCAATCTAACTTTGGTGATCCGATGGGTGTTACGTTTACTGATGGTGGCAATGAAGTTTGGACATACTCTCTCGCTAACGTAAAACTCAATGGAACAACATTTATTCCATTCTATGGATTGTTCCATAACGGTTCAAAAGCCCACGTTAAGCAGTTGGTTATACTTTTCAAAAATGACATTGTAGAAAAATACACATTGTCAGAGTCCAACACTGAAACAAAATCAGGATGGGCAGACTAAAACCCTAAAATTCAATAAACCTCGCCCCGGCGGGGTTTTTTTATGCCTGGAGAACATTAATGGCAGGTCAGGAGAACGTTGGAAGCATTGTTTATGATGTCGAGATAGACACGGCGCAGATGCTGACTGCGAACCAAAAAGCTTCTCAGGCATTAAGCAGCATGGGGAAGGCGGCAGACAGTGCCAGTAAGTCCTTCTCATCACTCGACACTCAATTAACCAGCACTGCCCGCTCTGTCAATGAAGCTTCCAATGCATCGGGGAAATTCCGAAGCAGCTTTCAGCAGGCTGGTTATCAAATCCAGGATTTCATCGTTCAGGTTCAGGGTGGACAGTCTGCACTGGTTGCATTTAGCCAGCAAGGGTCTCAATTGGCTGGCGCATTTGGTCCCGGCGGAGCGGTTTTAGGTGCTGTTATATCTTTAAGCACTGTGCTGGCAGGGATTTTAATGACTTCCCTCAATGGTGCGGGAAGTCAGATGGATAATCTGCGCTCCGCCGCGGAAGATCTGAATAAAATAGTTGTAATAAACAGCCAGGGTGTTGCTGCTTTATCTAACGACTATGCCAGGCTGGCAGCGTCTAACGCTGCTTTAGCTACTCAACTTCGTGATGCAGCAGTGGCGAAATACGCCGCAGAAATTGAAAATGCCAGAAAAGAGATAAGCAATATAGCATCTGAGCAAACATCCTGGTGGAGAAGCTTAAGCGGTGGTGTAGCAAGCGTAAATGCTGCGGGCAATGCTTTAGAAGCACTTGGCATATCTACAAATAATTTTAGTGAGGCAATTAGCCAGGCTGAATCACGCGGCTTATCGTTTCGCTCAAGCACTCAAACATTGCTATCAACTGTCGACATGATGGCTAGCAAGTTTGATATTTCCGAGCAGTCGGCATTTATGCTGGTTAAGCAGCTAAATGACCTATCTAAAAACCCCACGCCAGAGAATGTGACCAGTATATCTCAGGCATTGGCAGGTATGACCAGTTCAACAGATTCCGGTCGAGTTGCTCTGGCTAACTTCCGCGACGAAATAACAAAAGCTGGAGCATCTGTAGCTGAGGCACAACAGCGCATCAAAGACATGGAGGCATCCCTTAACAGCCTCCAGACGGCTGCTCAGCAATCAAATTTTGAAGGAATAAGTAAGCAGCTTAATCAGCAGCTAATCGCTTACAAGCAAGGGAAGCAGGCTGCAATTGAATACAGCATTAGCCAGCAAGACCTGACAGAAGATCAAAAAGCCCAAGCCATCGCCTTGAGTCGCCAAGTTGCTGCTGCAGAAGAAGCCGACAAGCAACAGAAAATAGCAGAGCAACAGTCAAAAGATCAGCTGCCGCTTTTGATGTGGTTGCTCAGAAAATTGAAAGCCTGCGGGAAAAGTCAGAGCTATCGGCATCTTCCACTGGTCAACTTTCCCGAGAGCAAGCAATTCTCCAGGCTCAGCAATCTCTAGGAAAGTCTGCAACGCAAGAGCAAATCCAACTCGCGGGCGAGTATGCCGCTAAGGCATATGACAATGCCGCAGCCATCAAGGCGCAAACAGAAGCCGAAAAACAAAAGCAACAGGCGCAGAGAAATTACCAAGCGGTAGAAAGCGCGGCCTCTCCGTTATCTCAGCTTGATAACACCTATCAAAAGCAGATGGCTGATTTAGATGCCTATGTAGCTCAATACCCGACAAAAATAGCTCAGGCAGAAGCGGTGAGATCAGCTATTGAGGAGCAGTATCGAACAAACCGAGTTAATGCTATGTGGCAGGAGTGGTCACAACAAAATGCGGCTACAGAAGCTGCAGCGGCTGCCTTTACTGCCTTTGGAAATAATGCTTCAAATGCCCTAACAGGAATAATAACCGGCAGTATGAGTGCAAGTGAGGCTCTACAATCAATTTCCTCCACGGTGCTAAACAGCTTAGTTAACGCTTTCGTTCAGATGGGCGTTGAATGGGTGAAGTCAGCCGTTACAGGCGCTGCTGCTCAAACTACCGCAATTGCCACCACTACCGCAGCCTCAGTTGCTGGTACAGCAACTACTACAGCTGCCAGCACGACAGCGGCAGGAACAACACTTGCTGCATGGACTCCGGCCGCACTCGTTGCATCAGTCGGTTCATTTGGTGGGGCCGCAGCGGTAGGTCTTGCGGCATTACTTGGCGTAATGGCCCTGTCTGGCTCTATTGCTGGTAAGCGTAAGAACGGTGGCTCAGTCTCTGCCGGATCAACCTATCAGGTTGGTGAAGGCGGCATGCCTGAAATCTACCAGGCCAGCAATGGTCGGCAGTACATGATACCGGGCGATAACGGGTCTGTTATCAGCAATAAAGACCTGACATCTGGCTCTTCTGCCGGAGGTGTCGTTATCAACATCCAGAACTACACATCATCAACTGTCGATGCGCAGGCCAGCAACGATGGTAGCGGCATTACGGTTGACGTGATTGTTGCTGACATCAATCAGGGTGGCCCTATCAGCCAGGCAATCACAAATAATCACCAGGCACCACGTAAGGCGCGAGAATAATCATGGCAATTAATTATCCTGACTGGTTACCTCTGGCTCAGAAGGCGAACAAGAACGCCACAACCGACACGGGATTCAGGAGTGACCAGCCTACAGTTGGCGCGCCTATTTTCCAGCGCCTGACAGACGATCTGAAAACGACATTCTCACTGACCTGGCTATTCAGGAGTCGGGCTGAGCACCGCGCTTTCATGCAGTGGCTGAGAAGCCCTAACTACCTTGATAACTGCAATCAGTGGTTCATCATGGGGATTTCAACCGGTGCAGGCGACACCGGGGTAGAGCCACAAGAACTGCATTTCACTGAATATCCAACCTGGAACCAGTCAGGTAATACCTACACATGGACAGGCAATGTCGTTTGTCGTCAGCTGAAAAACTCAGACGACGGTTATGACGATGTGATTGTTGAACTGCCGCCACCGTGGGCTGGCTGGCTGGATATTGTGGTAACTGAAACGTTGCCTAAGGTGCCGTAATGCCAACCTTCCGCGAATATAAAAGCCAGCGTCCGGCGCGAATTTTGTACGAGACGATTACCTTCTCCAATGAGACATTCGGCACTATCAGGCTTGTAGCTGACCAGATATTCCCCAAGACGTTGGGCGGTAATGTTTATACCCCTTGCCGGATGACGATTGTTGAAAGCCAGCAGAGCAGCACGCCAGTTATCACATCTACGGTCAAGTTTGGACGAATGGCGCAGGATTTTAAGCAGCAGTTAAAGCTGTGGAAGGCATACGGCAGGATCACGCCGATACAGGCACTTTGCCAGTATTTTGATGCTGCCGATATGAATACACCGGTCAAGAACTGGACGCTTTATGTCAGCGATGTCAGCCTGGATGCGACAGATGTTAACGTTACGGTCACGCTGAAAAACCCCCTAAACAGCAATGTCGGCATCCTTTACACGCCTGAAGAATTCCCGGGGTTACAGAATGCTTAAATCTGAATTTATCAGCAAAGTTTCCGGCATACCCTGGAAGAACAGAGCATGCACCTTTGAAGCGGCGGACTGCTGGGGTTTGGTTGTGCTGTTCTATCGCTACGTTCTCGGCAAGGAAATCCATCACTCAGCAGGCTATGAATCAGGTGAGGATTTTATTACATGCTTCAAAGACGAGGTGGTTTTTTGGCGGCTGACACCAACGTTCAGTGATGGCTGCATATTCATTGCCTATTACGGCAGCCAGCAGGCTCATGTCGGCCTGATTGTGAATGGCATGGCACTGCACAGCCGGGGCGAAAGCGGGCACGTCCGCGCTGATCCAGTTCGCATGATTCAGAAACTTTATACCAAAGTGGAATTTTATACTTATGCCGATGATAGAGATTCAGCGCGTGCCGGGATTGCCGAAGGAGCGAGTTAAAGCACCTGACAGCATTCCTTTCGTTGACTGGTTAAGCACTCAGACGCTGCATGAAGATGTGCGCATCCACATCAACGGCAAAGAGCTTTCGGATGATGATGAAATCGGCTTCACCCTGAAATCAGACGATCGAATCACCATCTTTGACCAGCCGAAAGGCGGCAGCTTTGTTAAGGGTAGCGCCCTGGTTCTCGGTGCGTTCACGTACAAATCTGACATCAAGATGTTCAGTAAGCTGACATCAAAGCTTTTCTCCCAGCAAAGCGCGACCGGCGTTACGAGCAAGACCTCTTCAAACAACAGCATCAAAGGGCAGACCAATCTTGCGCGTAATGGTGAGGCTAAACCAGACAACTTTGGTCAGGTGAGGTCATTCCCTGATTTGATTCAGGAGTCTCTGTTTGAATACACAGACAACCTGAAGTATTTGACAGAATTCATGGATTTCGGCCTGGGTGAATACACCATAAGCTCAGTTCGCTATTCAGAATCAAATCTGGGCTCTATGGCAGGGGCGTCGTACAAGGTTTTTTCTCCCGGCGAAGTCATCCCTGAGATTATTGAAGGCTACCAGTTCGATGATGTCGATGGTCAGGAAGTGCCTGGCAAAAACGAATCGGAAGACTTTCCAATCGAGACGGCAACGGCTGAAACTGTTGTAAGTGGACTTTACGCAGGCGGTCAGATTGCAATGAAGATACTCAAGCAGAGTGACTTCGATTACTTCGTCGACCTTGCAATGCCACATGCGGTTACCTTCACCATCAATGTCACCTATAACGATACCAGCGGTCCGGTAACGCAGGATGTTGTTCTTTCTGGAAACCTGATTGATGCATCCGAGAGTGACAACGGATCAATTGAAGCTCCCGAAAGTTATTACACCTTCGTCATCAGTAACATAGAAGGCTCTGGCGCATCATATGTGTTCAGCGGCACCATCAATAACACCACGTTTGTTTTAAATGACAATCAGGCTTTGGTGGCGGGTCCGTACTTCTCGCCCGTGGATTCAGATTATCTGTGGATTCACACGCAGTCCGGGCTTGGTGGTAACAGCGAAACAAACTGGCAGGTCACCATCTGGAAGGTGGATGACAATAACGACCAGATTGCAGGCACGACCGAGACATTCACTTACCGGCAGACTACGCCTCACGATTATACGTCAGAGACGTTTTACCGGACTGACAAACTGACGCCTATTGGCGGTTATGGGCGATACGCGATCAGCTTCCAGCGAACAGATAACAGTAGTGATGCCAGCACTCTGAAAGTCGAAGCTATCCACTCAGTGAATATCCGTAACAATGTCACTTATCCTAATGACACTCTGGTTCGTGTAACCACCAGGCAGACAGAAAACGCAACCAGCTCTCGCGAGAGAAAATACAACGCGCTAATCACACGGCATGTAATCAGCTACTCGCTCGATACACAGACGGTCGACTACACCCTGCGCGCATCGAGGAAGTTTGCAGACATAGCGGTCCACAACTGGCTGTTGACCGGCAATCAGGCAGAAAGCTCTATCGACATTTATGGCTTGTATCAGATTCAGTCCCGACTTGATGCCATTGACGAGCGTCTGGGGTATTTCGATTACACCTTTGATGATGAGGATGTGTCGCTCGGTCAGCGAATGGAGTCGATTTGTGATGCAGCTGGCGTGACGGTTTACTGGGATGATGGTGTGTTGTCGTTCACCCTGGATGCTAAGCGTGATCAGCCAGTGACAGTGTTTAACCGGGCTAATACCAAAGAAGACGGGTATTCCCTGACCTACGATATGACGCTGCCGGGCGGTTATGACGGGGTAGAGATTCAGTATCGCAACCCGCTCACCAATAAACAGGATTACGTCAGATACCGGATTACTGATGGTCAAATCGTGTTGGGCGCGCCAACCAAGGCGAAGAAGTTCGAGATGCTCTACATTCGCAACGAGTATCAGGCCGACCAGCGCGCACAGAAAGAATGCCGCAGGCTTATTTACTCTCGTATGACGATGGGCATTACCGCCCTGGCTGATGGTGAATGGGTGAACGTAGGGGACATGGTTCAGGTTCCTGACACGTATGACACTAACCAGCAGGCGGGATACATCGTTTCACGCTCAGGTAATAACTTCGAAACCAGCGAAAGAATCACTTTCTCCGGCGAAATGTTTGTTGTGGTCACTGATGCCAGCGGCAACACAACGGGTCGATATGCTGCTACATCGAGAGGCGATACTTCATTCGGCTTCACTGCTGCACTCCCCAACATCTCCCTCAATCTGTATGACGGTTACAGCGTTCAGTCGCCGTCGAGATACATGATCGCAACCGAGGAAGAGCTTGATGCTACTCAGTGGGTAATCAGCGAGAAAAAGCCAAACGGAGACGGCACCACAGCACTTACGCTTGAAGAATACAGCGATCAGATTTACGTCTGACGACTCAATAATCCACCACAAGCCAGCCTAACCGCTGGCTTTTTTTATGGAAAAATTATGGCTACAACACCTTCACAAGTGCCGGTTCCGAGTGAGAAACCGCAAGACCTTCGTTTTAATGCGGGTAAGCTAGATGAATTCATCACTTCAATGGGCTGGACTTATACAGACCGTTTCGGGAAAAAGCATTACACCATTGAAGGCTTGCGACACTATGCAGAGCAGGTTATTTCGACATTTGGGTATATCACCCTCGACAGTTTCGAAGATGGCGCAACGTTGACTCTCCCAAACCAGGTTTTACGCTGGAAGAGTAACGGTGAATATTATCGCTGGGATGGCGACTACCCGGTTGGTGGTAAAGTTGTTGACGCCGGATCGACGCCTGAATCATCAGGAGGTATCAGCCTTGGCGCGTGGCTATCTGTAGGTGATGCAACATTGCGGGGAACCTTATCAGTGATGATGACCTACTTGGCGATGCTATTTTAACTGTTAAACAACCCTTTGAAGGATCTGCAACGCGCACGCAGCACGATAAAAATGCTGAATTTGTAACATTGAAAGATGCGGGTGCAATTGGTGATGGCGCAACTGATGACACTGCTGCCTTTAGCCTTTACGAAACATGGATTTCAAACCAGATTGTTGATCTCCATGGAGAGACTTATTCAGTCTCATCCATTCCTACCGGAAACAAATACACGAATGGGTATTTTATCGTAAGTGGTGCCACGTATGCTGCCTGGTATAAACCAGCAAGACAGTGGAGTGAAATATTCTGTATTGGCGAAGGTGCACTGGCAAACTTTGGCCCATCATCAAAATCTAGTCAGTCTCTGATAGTCATGGGAACCAATGCGGCAAAATCTGCATCACCTGACGCCCAAGGCGGTGTCATTTTAGGTGATGGAGCCCATGAATTTTCTCCTTTCATACCCTACCAAACTATTGCCATCGGCAAAGGAAGCTTAGCCCGAGTTCAGCCAGCATCATCTGCCCTTTCAACAACGAACGGCAACAGAAATATTGGAATAGGGGCTTATACCGGTCTTTATACCACTACCGGCTATCAGAACGTTTTCATCGGCCGCAATACAGGGTCGGGAATTACCACTGGTTATCAGAACACGCTCATGGGTACCGGAGCTATATCTGGCGAGGCTCCTGTTGGACTTTCCGGGGAAGTGGTAAACATCAAAGACATGGTGACATACCGGGCCGTTGGTATTGGTTATAATGCAGGTAAGGTTGCTTTCAATGCCTCTGATTCAGTATTTATCGGAGCTAGGGCAGGTCAGGCTGTTAAAGCCGGGACGCTGAACGTTTTCATTGGTGCTGGTGCCGGGATTAATATCGGAACAGATACCGCGATGAACGGAAACCTTTATAAGGTAACTCAATCCCTTACTGGTGGATCGTATGTTCAGAATGGAAATAATGTCACCGTAACCTCCCCATCGGCGCACGGAGCATCGGTTGGTGATACGATTATTCTCGCCTTCACCAGCGGGATTATTGCTACTGATTACACGACAGACATCGTTTATGTAACTGTAACCAGCGTTCCTTCGGCAACAACGCTTACTTTCACCTCTCCTGTTTCGTTGACCGCAAATGGTTCTGTAACGATTGGTTCTGTTATAGGTCAGACGGCGGGAGCGGCTAACGGTAATAACACTTTCGTTGGATACGCAGCAGGCGCATCATTGATTAAAGCCGGTGGAGCAACAATCATTGGGTATCGTGCTGCCGAAAGCTTAACGGAGTGTAACTTCGGCACTTTCTTAGGTCGTTATGCTGGAGCTGTTACATTTGATGGTGCAGCCAATACCGCATACAACAATAATGTTACAGCCATTGGTAATAATTCTTTGCTTACCGCAAATAATCAGGTTCAGTTAGGTAATGCTGATACCACCGTTTATTACTATCAAATGGCCCAGCGTTCTGATGAGCGAGATAAAGCAGATATTCAAGATACTCAGCTTGGTCTTAACTTAATTCGCAAGTTGCGCTTCGTGGACTATAAATGGGACATGCGCGAAGATTATGTTGAAATTAAAGAAAGTGATAGCGGGGAGTTTGAAGTAGTTACATCAGAAAAGGACGGAAGCAAAAAAAGGAAACGATGGCATCACGGTGTTATCGCTCAGGCTACCAAGGCGGTGCTTGACGAAATCGGTGTGGACTCCGGTATACATCAAGACCATACGAAATGCGATGGTGCTGATGTGCAGACGGTTTCCTATAACGAGCTAATTGCCCCGATTGGTCGAGCAGTGCAGGAAGTTGATAGTGAGGTTGCTGAGCTGAAAATTAAGTTATCTGAAGCTTTAGAGCGTATCGTTGCGTTAGAAGGTAAAGCGGGGTAACCCCCGCTTTTTTAAAGACTGAAATGCGCTTTGATAGCTTTTTTTACATGCTCAGGGTCAATTGACCACTCGCTTTTATGGCGACCGTTCGGGTCTAAGTCGTTTTCTATGCTTTGACCAAACACGTAACCCAACTGTCCTTCCTCGCGACAAATAAATGCATCCGCAAGAACAAACCAGTTCACAGTTGCCAGAATAAGAACCTTTGCATCGTCTCCAGAATAAATAGCGTTATGCATCGCCGAACCACCGGTCCCTGCTATCATTTTCGCGTCACGGAATAACTTAATCTGGTCTTCCATTGGCAGTTCCTGAGGATGGATTATCGTAAAACCAAACCCTTCAAATATCGCTTCGATGGCTTTTTCATTCTCTAAACCACGCCCCGGGGCGCGTGACCGGGATACATAGATTCTTCTCGCATCAACCTGCTTCGATAGGTTAGCAAGCGATTTGATTCTCTCAAAAATATCTCTACCAGTAGGATCTACATATCTCCGCCTCTGAATCATCACCGACGGCACATACACAGTTTTAGCTTTAATCGGTCCATCAATGTGAACTACTTGATCAGAGCCTATTCCCACCGAAGCCAACATTTTAAGATATGCCGAGTTCATTTTGACAGAAGTTGCTACTTTGAGATTCTTGATACCGATAAGATGAAAAGCCCAAAGGTCAGGCAGAACTTCGATAAGAAAATGACCAAAAATATCGGGGTGTTCAGTATCCACATAGTAAAGTGGATCAGCTATTTCCCTGCATTCTAATTTATGGTCTTCTCGGCGAGGAACAAAAAAGTCATCTCCTTTATGTTTTATTCCGCCGTGATAGTTAAATCTTCTCCTGCGAAAGCTTGCGCTATGCATAGTATAATCGTGATTGAGAACGATACGTCTCGGAATGAGTATCTTATTTTCAAACTTTGTTACTTTCTTATCGTTATATTTTACTATCGCAGGCATTTCTGCATCGGCCTCGGGAAACCTCTCTCGACAATATAACTTCGGGATTATAAATTCATGATTTTCCGCAGCAGGTGCAGTGATACATATTGTACCTTTGTCCTGATCTTCCAAAAATTTCCATGGAGGGCTCAAAGACATACCAATCTCCATTTCTGAACGCTACTCCAATCAACATCTCTGGCTCTACAGGATTTAATCTGATCGCTATTTTTATAGATTACTTCTACAGGTTCATTATCTTCTAATTTTATAACATCACCCTCTTCAAGAATTTCCCAGTCATACTGTTCTTCAAGGATTGCATTATCCATTCAAGTCTTCCTTTTGCTTATTTGTATTCCCAAAAATGGAAATAAATACGTTTATGTCGCTTAGTAAAATTGGCAGCCTGCTATCAATAACTTCATCACTCCAATCCCACCACGTTATTTTTAGAAGGGCCTTTATTTGTTCATCAGCATGGCGATAACGGATGATTTTAGCCGGAGTGCCACCGACAATCGCATATGGAGGAACATCTTTATTGACAACGCTATTAGCAGCAATAATAGCTCCGCTGCCTATTTTAACGCCTGACATGATTACTGCTCGATATCCAATCCAAACATCATTACCGATCTCAACATCACCATTTGTAATATGATCTTCTATTCTTTCAGTTCTAATGCCAGGCCAATACTTGCGTAATGCTTTAAATGGATATGTTGTCGCTGTATTCGTGCGGTGATTTCCAAGAATAATAACTACTTCACCAGCTATAGAGCAGAACTTACCAATTGATAACTTTGCCATTGCTGGCTCAAGTACTTTCGGAACCCCATAGGTATGATCGCCAATATCCCAATGGTACTTGTTAGCCTGTAGGGCAAGGTGCAAGCGCGTAAGCGCGGCTGGGCGATCCCTTGAATCCCAATCATATTCGATCTGTTCAAGCTTGTGACGGATATTGCCTTTTCCATTGAGCAGGAATGTGCCAACCATTAACAGCTTGCCATCTGACATTGAAATTTCATCAAAAGTGGTGCTAATCACGCCATCCTCGCGCAGAAATGAAACATGCCCATTAATTAGCAACCATTTGGATTCATTTGGGTGTATATACCCATAAATGCTTCCGTCCAAGTTTAATTTTATTGGCTCAACGGGATGGCTTCCATCTTCGCGCGATAGGCGAAAATAGAAAGACGCCAATTCTTTCAAAGAAGGCAGAACAGATGCCGCGATTTTAGGCAAGTTAGACATGATTGGCTGTTAAGAATTATCTTAGTAGTGTTAGCAAAAGTAACATCATAAGGCATAGATGTGAATGTCATTTAAGAAAATAGGGGGATTTTGTGCCTTTAAGCTCTGAAGAGCCGATGCGGTCAGCAATGCTTTATTTCCTCCTAAAGTCAATTCAAAGAGTGTAGGTAATTGAATAATATTCAATAATTCACAAAAGGGTAACATTGAATTCCCTTCCCCTTCACCGGCATTGCTGATTAGTTTGTTTCTGCCGCTTGCATAAATATACTTACAAATACTACTGTATGTAAAAACAGTATTTATCAGCGGAGGATATATGGCACGCAGAAGCGACATTGGATTTGCTTTTAAGCAGGCAATCGCCAAAGACAGCAGGGGTCGGCAGGTTCTCACCACTGGTGGATTCCAGGCTGAACTGGAGAAGGTCAACTACATATGGACGCTTAAGGAGTGTAACCGCTGGATAACGCGCAATCAGCCGGGATTCCTGGAGCTTGTCACCGACAACCCGGATAATCGCACGTGGGCTCTCCGTAACATGGGCTATGTGAGGTAGACATGGGCTTTGTATCGCCAGCACAGGATTATGTTGAGCATCGTCTCGACCTCAACGATTTGCTTATTCAAAATCCCACCAACACGTTCCGCGTCGATACACCCGATGGCTTCGTTCTGGTCGACTCAGTAGCCCGGATTAAGCCGGGCGATATGATTGCCTATCAGCACCTCGGCTATCCCATGATGGGGAAGATGTACACGCAGGCAATTATCACGCCGGATGGCGAAGCAATAGAAGGCGAGGCGCTGGAAGATGTGATTGTGCTGGGAAAGGTGACGTGCGAAGTGCTGTTCATGCACGATGATACGAGGCCGTTTTAGCTGGGACATATTTGGGACACGCAAGGGTTAGCTGCTAGCGTGGGGCATGTATGGGGCAAAAAATTACCGCAAAACGATGTTACTACCTGCTTCGTAGTGAGTCGCTTTGCGGTAAGCATCTGCTTTAACCGTACTTAAATCCAACTTCCTGCAACTTCCTTTTTCTACTAAGCCTCATCGAAAGCGAGCAGTAGTGGAAATACGTTTGCATTACGCTGCTGACGTCATTATCAAAATTACCAAATGATTTCATCAGCCAGGCAATAGCGGCGTTGCGAGCCGAGTGCGCATATTCAGACTGTGCGACGTGGCGATCATAGTTAATGTCAGGCTGCTGGCTGAGCTGTCGCACCATTTCCAGCATGCGCTGGCGCGGTGCGGTCAGGCGCGTTTCCAGCAGGTCACAAATCACCAGTGCACCGGCATTAATGAACGGGTTACGCGGCTTGCCATGTTCCAGTTCCAACTGAACCAGAGAGTTAAAAGGCTGACCGGAAGGCTCTTTGCCAACGCGCAGCCAAATTTCCTGCTCTTCATAGCGGGTTAGGGCTACGGTGAGTGAAAGTGCTTTTGAGATCGACTGAACAGAGAAACGGGTATCCGCGTCGCCTGCCTGGTAAAGCGCGCCATCAGGCGTACAAACCGCAATGGCTAAATAATCGGGCGAGACCTCTGCCAGAGCGGGTATATAACTGGCTACGCTTCCCTTTTTAGTCAATGGACGAACCTGCTCAAGAATTTCTGTAAGCAAGGCATTACTCAGTTCAGACACGCACGCTTCTCCCTCATTGTTAATGGGGCAAAATGATGAGCGTAGCTATTCAAGATAGCAATCCCGGTAAGGGTAAATTTTCGATTAAATTCATCACGGTGAGACACCATAATGTTAAACAATATTCTGACTAACTTTCCACGCGCCGCACTCAGTGCAGAGCAGGAAACATTTGAGGATCTGCTCCGTCATCCTGATCTGCGCATTGAACGCATTATTTCCAGCGGACAAGCCAGTCCGCCAGACTTCTGGTACTGCCAGCCGCAGGCTGAATGGGTGATGGTGGTGCAGGGCGCAGCAGGTTTACAACTGGAGAATGAGCCGCAGGAACGGGTGTTGCGTGCCGGGGACTTCCTCAATATTCCGGCAGCGTGTCGTCATCGGGTCAACTGGACCAGCCCGGAAGAAGCCACCGTTTGGCTGGCGGTGCATTATGCCTTTCCTGTTGAGGAGCAGGGTTAATTTCACCTGTTCAGTAAAATCCCGAGACGATTAAGGCTGGGGATCGGAGGCGAAATGCGGTAACCTCTGGATTTCTTTTGCTTTGTCAGACGCGATTACGCGAAATTATTGAGGTTTGGCATGTTTTCTCACTCTGCTTCTGCTGAGCCAGGCGCCGCTGTTCGGGCTGGTCGTCTGCAACTTCTTCAACGCCTGATTCACCGTGACAAAACACCGGTTGCGATTTTGTTTCTTGCTGCGCTGGTCGGCATTCTCACAGGCCTGGTGGCAGTTGCCTTTGATAAAGCCGTTAACTGGGTGATTGATCAGCGCCTGAGCGGATTAGCAAATCTCGGCGAGCCTGGGCTTCTCTATGGCGTATGCGCTTTCTTCGCCTCTGCATTTTTAGCCGCGATTGGCTACTTTTTAGTGCGCCGCTTTGCGCCTGAAGCAGGGGATCGGGGATCCCGGAAATCGAAGGGGCGCTGGAAGAGCTGCGCCCGGTACGCTGGTGGCGCGTGTTACCGGTGAAGTTTTTTGGCGGGTTAGGTGCGCTGGGATCGGGGATGGTGTTAGGGCGGGAAGGCCCAACGGTGCAAATTGGCGGCAATCTGGGACGCATGTGCCTGGATATCTTCCGTATACGTTCGTCCGAATCACGGCATACCATTTTGGCAACCGGCGCAGCAGCCGGGTTATCAGCTGCCTTTAACGCGCCGCTGGCAGGCATTTTGTTCATCATTGAGGAGATGCGGCCCCAGTTCCGCTACAGCTTGATTTCAATCAAGGCCGTGTTCGTCGGGGTGATTATGTCGAGCATTGTGTTTCGCCTGCTAATTGGCAACGAAGCCATTATCAATATTGGCGTGTTAAAAGACGCACCGACGCAAACATTATGGCTTTACCTGGTGCTTGGCATTATCTTTGGCGGCTGTGGTGTCGCGTTTAACCGGTTGATTTTTGCCATGCAGGATCTGTTTCAGAAACTGCATAAAGGGCGCATAACGCGCTGGGTTATTGGCGGAGCCTTGTTAGGGGATTGTGTGGCGTATTGGGCATGGTGGTGCCGCAGGCTGTCAACGGCGGCATTAGTCTGATCCCCGATTTTTCAGCCGGGAACTATACGGCGATGGCGCTGTTTTTACTGTTCGCGCTGCGCGTTGTTATTACACTGGCCTGCTTTGCTTCCGGTGCGCCTGGCGGTATTTTTGCGCCCATGCTTACGCTCGGCACGCTATTTGGCACCTGCTTTGGTCAAATTTGTGCAGTGCTGTTTCCGCACTATCAGCTGGAAGCCGCCACTTTTGCGGTGGCGGGAATGGGGGCACTGTTTGCCGCATCGGTGCGTGCGCCCCTGACCGGAATTGTGCTGGTGCTGGAAATGACCAACAATTATCAACTCATCCTGCCAATGATTATTACCTGCCTTGGCGCAACGCTGGCAGCGCAATTCTTTGGCGGTACGCCGCTTTACTCATCCTTGCTGGCGCGCACGCTGGCAAAAGAGCAAAAGATCGATCCCGATGCGGTGGTGAAAAACTAGATCTGCTTCGCGCTGCCTGCCAGCGGCGCGAGCAACATCTGGATAAAACTCAGCCCCACCAGCACCGTGAACGGCACTGTCCAGTTGCCGCTCTGGTCATGCAAAACACCAAAAAACAGCGGACCGAGCGCCGCTAAACCGTAACCCACACATTGGGCCATGCCGGATAACTGTGACGCCTGACGATGATGTCGGGCGCGCAGATTAAATAGCGACAGGCATAACACCAGTGACGCACCGGCGCCTAATCCAGCCAGCGACAGCCAGATAATGGCCAGTCGTGGCTGAATCAGTAATCCCAGCATGCCGAGGAAAATGGCCGATGAAGCAATGAAAGCAGTTAGCCTGGCGTCACGCACTTTCCTGAGCACTACCATGCAACCTAAGTTGGCAATGATCGCCACAGCCTGATACCAAAACAGCAACCAGCCTGCCTGAGCCTGACTAAAATCATTGGTTTGTGCGTACGGCGTGAACCAGTCAATCAAGGTGTAAAACGCCAGCGATTGCAGCGACATAAAGAGGGCCACTTGCCAGCCAGTCAGGGTTCGCCAGGGATTGCGTGTCGGCACTGGCTGAGCCGTTGGCGCTTTCGCCTGTTGGCGGCGATGTCGCAGCAGCGGTAACCAGGCGATCAGGGCAATAATACCCGGCACCGCCCATACGCCAAGCGATAATCGCCATCCAGCCTCCGACAATTGCGTCAGCGGTACGGCAATGCCCGATGCCAGACTGGCGGTAATCGACATGGTGGCGGCATACAGCCCAATATATTTGGCGGTGTGATCGGTGAAATCGCGTTTTATGAGCGGCGGAAGCAACACATTTGCTGCTGCAATACCTGCACTCAGCATGAGCGTGCCTGACCACAGCGCGGTTTCACTGTTGCTCCAGCGAATTATTGTGCCAAAAGTGATCAGGGCTATTGCACCCCAAAGGCTGCGCTCCAGACCAATGCGATTGCCGAGCCAGGCTGCAACGGGTGCCAGAGCAGCAAATAAAATCAACGGAATAAAATTGAATAAACCCGCTGCGCTGGCGCTGAGGCCAAAGGTGAGGCGGATGTTTTCCAGCACTGGCCCCACCGCGGTAATGGGGGCACGCAGATTGGCGGCGGTTAGCAGCAAAACAAAAAGGAAAAATCCGGAACCAGAAATAAAAGAGGAATTTTTAGAAACGTGTTGAACAGGCGTCATTGTACACATCATCAAGTGCAGTGATCTGCAGGTGGTGCGTTGGTTGACGTTAACGCTTACGCATCAGAAATGATGTCTGCGCGCTACTCTAATGTTTGATTTAAACGGTGTAAAGTTTTGATAACCATTATGAACTCAGAACGGCTGCCCAGCGCAGTCAAAACAGGGACTGAAAAAAGCGTGACGCGGCTATTTTAGTCAAGGCCGGTGCCAGCAATCTGTCACCGGTTGACAGTGTCAGCGACAACGTGTGAAACCGTTAATCAGTGAAATTCCGGCTCAGGAAAATGGCCGCAATCATTTTGACTGCTGGCCGTATTTGGCTGACACGTTTGTTGACGTGTTTCGTCTTTTTGCACCGGTTTTTCCGGTCCCCAGGGAGAGCTACTACAGGCAGTTAAAACGGTGGTAAGCAATAACGGGATGAAAAAACGCATATCCGCTCCTTGACAGGTTTTTAGGCGAGCAAACAAACGTCGATGGTCAGTAAAGCATCCAGCAGACCAGAGGCGTATCGCTTAAGTGTGGTCTGTGAGTTAAAAATGTCAATTAAAACAGGGCAAACATCAGGGCAACCGGAAAGCTCATTGGCCAGGTCGCGCCAACCAAAAATGCACTCAGTAATTTAATACTTAATTTGTCTTTGGCGATAAAGAAGGTAATGAGTGCAGCGATGAAAGCGACAACAGCATAAAAAACCAGCATGTGTTGATAAAGCGTCATTCATTTCTCCGCAGCGTTAATAAGGTTTTCGCCGCGCATAATGCGAAATTTTGTGATCCAGATCAAGTGAAAAGCACCTGTCTGCCTGCCCTTTATTAACCACGCCAGACCATAAATACTGACTGGCTTAGCGCCTGCTTTTTCAGGCGATTTCAGCCTGAAATAGTGACAGCGAACAGCTGAAAAAGCCTGATATCGCTGGGTTAACGTCAGGGCAAACGCCTGGCGAACATTTCACGAAATTGCCGTGAAAAAGCTTTAAGCCGTAACGATAATTTTATCTTTCTTGCTGTGATTTACGGCTTCAGGTGGGAACGTCGAATACGCAATTCTCCCTGTTGCCACGCGTTGTCTGCTGCGGTTTGATGATCTATCAGACGGTTAATTGCCTCTGCCATGAGTTTGTCCAGACGCTGATTGTAGGTCGTAAGTTGCCAGCCCGGCGCAGCAGCCTCATCAATGTCATCGAAGCCCACCACGGCAATTCGTGTTGGTGGTGCGGTTTCACGTTGCGCTTCCAGCGCACCAAGCGCCAGAATGTCATTTTCACAAAACAGGGCGTCAATGCGTTCACTGGCTGGCGTTGCGACAAGGTAATTCTGCATGGCCCGGTAGCCTAACTGACGATCGTAGTGATCGGCGCTCAGAACAGTATCCAATGAAAAACCCTGCGCCTGTAATTCGTCGGCAAAACCTTCTTTGCGCTGGACAAAACCCTCAGCCGAGCTTGGCCCCTGCATATAACCGAAGCGTTGATGCCCCTGTTGCACCAGCAAACGCGCCATGACGCGACCCGCCTGATAACCATTGATCGTGACCACATCAAGATCTTTCCCAACCGTATTACGGCAAACCTGGACCAGCGGAACGTGATGCATATCTTCAGCAATGGCGATCAGCTCTTTGGTCAACGCGGTCGCCAGGAACAGAATGCCGTCAACCTGCAACTGATCGGCCAGAGACATGACTGAACGATAATTTTCACCGGTAATGTTCAGCATTAACGCCATGTAACCTCGTGCCTGGAGCTGGCGCGTCACTTCATCCAGCATCATCATGGAGTGTGGGTTTTTCAATTCGTCCATGACCACGCCGATAATACAGGTACGTTTTTTCGATAAGCTGCGCGCCAGCAAATTAGGCCGATAATCAAGCTCTTTGGCGACGGCTAACACTCTTTCTCGCGCTTTGTCTGAGATCGACGCGCCGGGCGTAAAAGCACGCGACACGGTCCATTTTGATACGCCTGCTTTAGCGGCGACATCGCTGGCGGTCGCTTTGTCGCGTTTACTTATTGCTTTGGTCATCTGCCTGCGTCCGAAGTTTTAATGAATATATTCAGCATTGAACGTGAAACGCTGGCGATAATAAACCGTTGTCATGATTGCCGTTTAACACGTTTTTCTCCTTAACATGCGGCGAGTATGTGTGATTTTTGCACCCGACTGCAAATCATTTTGCAATCGGGTGCAAAAAGAGGTTGTTTTGTGATCGGGTTGGTTTTTTTGATACGTCATCAATTGACTATTTTTTTGCCTGCGCCACATTCCTCTCTGCCTCACCCAGGAAGCGGGTGAACAGCGGTGTCGATGAGGGCAATTTTTGGATTTCTTTGCACCCGGTTGCAAAAGGGGTGTGACAACGCTGGGGCTGTTTTACTGAGCGGCAGGCGTTATCGACATGCGCGTGTCAGAGGCTGCGCAGGCAGTTGTGATGTCGCCATCCCGCGTAGCGGAATGAATTTCAGTTCTTACCCTACAGGATCCGATAATGAACAGAATGTTTCGTTTAATGCTGTTAATGGTGATGGCGTTCGCTGTCAGCGTGCAGGCCAAAACCTACCAGGTAGGGGTTGCGTTAGCCAACTTCGACCTAAATTTCGTCTCGATTTTGCGTACGCAAATGGTTCAGGAACTCAATACGCAAGGACTCAAAGGCCAGTTTTCTGATGCGAAAGGTGATGTCGCGCTGCAGGCGCAGCAGGTGGATGATTTTATCAATCAAGGTGTCGACGCCATTATCCTTAACCCGGTTGATACGCAGGGTGTGCAGTCCATGATCAATGCCGCCCGGCAAGCCAGTATTCCGTTGATTTTTGTTAACCGTAAACCCGAAGTTAAACTCAGCGGTGCCATGGCATACGTCGGCTCGGACTCGGCGTTAAGCGGCAAACTGCAAATGGAAGCACTGGCTAAACGCATGAACTATCGCGGCAACATCGCCATTTTAATGGGCGCACTTTCCAACGAAGAAGCCCGTGAACGCACTCGCGCCGTCGAAGAGATCATCGCTCAGCACAAGGATATGAAGGTTGTCGAGAAACAAACCGCGAAGTGGCAGCGCAATGAAGCCGTCGATGTCGTTTCCGCCTGGTTATTAAACGGTACGCCCATTGACGCCATTGTCGCGAACAATGATGAGATGGCGATTGGTGCCATCATGGCGCTGAATCAGGCGAAGAACAAAGATGTGCTGGTTGCGGGCATTGACGGAACCCCGGATGGGTTGCAATTCATAAAAAATGGCGAGATGGCGGTGACGATTTTTCAGGATGCAAAAGGGCAGGCAACAGGTGCGGTAAAGGTTGCACGTGAGATGCTGGATAAACAAAAAACTGAGGTTTACAACTGGATCCCATACGAGACGGTGACGCAAGAAAACTACACCAAATTTACTCAGCTCAACCAAAAATAAACTTTTTTACCCTACGAATGCACCCGAGTGCAAAATAAGGAGTGATGATGTTAAACGGTGAAAAACAGATCCCGCGTCCTTTACGCTGGGCCATGATTGGCGGCGGTCGCCTGAGTCAGGTGGGTTATAAACATCGTTCCGGCGCGTTACGTGACAATACGGCTTATCAACTGGTGGCGGGTGCGTTTGATACAGATGCTGAACGTGGCCGCGATTTTGGTATCAATCTCGGCTTAGCCCCTGAGCGTTGCTATGACAATTACCAGCAACTTTTAGCTGAAGAAGCAAAGCGTGAAGAGGGTACAGAAGTTGTTACGATAGCAACGCCGAACGGCACCCATTTTGAGATCACGCGGGCCGCACTGAATGCCGGTCTTCATGTGATATGCGAAAAGCCGCTGTTTTTCACCACAGCTGAAGCGCAGGAAATCAAAAGCCTGGCTGAATCGAAGGGGCTGATTGTTGGCGTAACCTATGGTTTTTCGGGCCATCCCTTACTCATGCAAATGCGCGCCATGATTGCCAAAGGCGAGATTGGCGATGTGCGCATGGTTGAATTGCAATATACCCACGGATTCAATGCAAACGACAGTGTCGACAAGTTCAGCGAGGCTCAAAAATGGCGGGTTGATCCAAACATTGCCGGCCCTAGTTTTGTTCTTGGCGATATCTCAACGCATACCTTTTATATCTCACAGCTTGTGCTGCCAGATCTCCCCATTAAAAGCCTGCTCTGCGATCGGCAAAGCTTCATTCCGTCTCGCGCACCGCTGGAAGATAACGCCATGGTGTTGATGCACTACGAAAGCGGTGCGGTGGGGCGCATGTGGGCATCGGCGATCAATGCCGGATCGATGGACAGCCAGAGTATTCGGGTTATCGGTTCCCGCGCCAGCCTCGAATGGAGCGACGCCACTCCCGGTGAGTTGAAATATGAAGTGCAGGGCCAGCCCAACCAGACGATGCATCACGGTATGCCTTACCTCGACGAAAGTGCGCTGGCAGATGAACGGCTTGGCGCATTACATACCGAGGGCCTGGCTGAGTCCTGGGCCAATATCTATCTCAAATTTGCCATTGCAATAAGTGCCCGCCAGCGCGGTGACAGTGAAACGCTAAATTCCCTGATCTATCCCGATATTAATGCCGGGCTGGAAGGGGTGCGTTGGATTGAAAACTGTGTGCGTTCTGCTAATAGCGGCGCAAGCTGGGTTAACTACGAGTAAGGAAACGCCATGAAGCTCTCTTTTGTACAGACAGTTTAGGTCACCTGCCGTTTGAACAGATGTTAGATAAACTCCTCGAATCCGGCGTGACGGGGGTAGAAATGACAACCGGAGGCTGGTCATCCGCGCCGCATGTGCCAACGGCTGCGCTGCTGGAAAGCGCCAGCAAACGGCAGCAGTTTTTGCAGGCGATTGAAAGCCGCGGCATGTCGATTGCAGCACTTAACGTATCAGGCAATCCCCTTGATCCGGGTGAGCTGGGTCAACGGCATAAGCAGGATACGGAAGATACCCTCATGCTGGCGGGTCAGCTTGGCGTAAAGAAAATTGTTATGATGAGCGGATTGCCACCTGCCAGCCCGCACGACACCATCCCCAACTGGATTACGTCTACCGTAAGCTGGCCACCCACGCTTAAAAACTGCCTCGATTATCAATGGAATGAAGTCGCCATTCCTTACTGGCACGCTTTGGTTGAACGCGCCCGCAGCCAGGGCGTGGAAAAGTTTGCGCTGGAAAACTTCAGCTCAATGCTGGTGTGGAATCCCGAAACGCTTTTTCGTCTGCGTAATGCGGTAGGGCCGATGGTGGGATTAAACCTTGATCCGAGCCATTTGATCTGGATGGGCGGCGATCCCATAGCGGCTGCCCGTGCGCTGGGGCCTGCCATTCATCATGTTCACGGTAAGGATGTGCGGCTGGAGCGCGGGCTGGTGGATATTAATGGCCTGCTGGAAACCAAACCGATTGAGGATGTGGCTAACCGGACCTGGAATTATGTTGCGGTGGGATGCGGTCAGGATCTGCAATGGTGGAAAGCGTTTTTCTCCGTGGTGCGCATGATGGGCTATAACGACTGGGTATCACTGGAGATGGAAGATCTGACCATGTCGGTCGACGCGGGCGTGTCGTCATCCATTGCGGCATTACAACAAACGATCAGTCAGTAAATTAACAGTGCGCCTGCGGGCGCGCTGTTAAGCAGCGGTAAGGGCTTTCACTTTCTTTTTTACAAGCCTGCGTGGAGCTGTGCATGTCCCGCCTCGTCAGGCGGGACAGCTAACATCAAGCCTGCGGCTCAAGCTCGGTTTTGATCCAGCCTGGCTCACGTTTATCAAACGCTTCATAAGCATCAATCACATTGCTCATCGGCTCTACGTTAGTCAGCACTTTCACCGGATCGATCACGCCACTGCGTGTTAATTCCAGCAGATGCGGAATAAGGGTGTGGTGATTACAGTTACCCATCTTCATGGTCAGGTTCTTATTCATTGCCTGACCAATAGGGAAGGTCTCCGCAGCAGGGGATAAACACCAATAATGCTCAGGCGGCCCGCTTTTTTCAGGCTTGAAATTGCCCACTCCAGCGCCTGAGTTGGCGCATCACCCGGCACCCAGTTGCCGTTCTGTGGGTTGGTTTCCGGTGCCACCTGCTGCACTTCCTGTTCGAATTTATCCGCTTTTTGCTCAGCTTCTTCACTGGCAGGACCATGATGCGCATGCTGGCTGTCAACGCCGACTGCATCAATAGCGCAGTCCGCACCGGTGCCACCGGTTAACTTTTTGATGGCAGACACCGGATCTTCTTGCTCAAAGTTAACCGTAAATGCCCCCGGCGACGTGCCATAGACAGGCGATCTTCGTGACAATCAACCGCGATAACCCGCGCAGCACCCATCAACAGCGCGCTGGCAACAGTAAACTGCCCCACCGGTCCGCAACCGAAAACCACAACGATATCGCCGCGACTGATCTCTGCTAATTCCGCGCCAAACCATGCGGTAGGAAAAATATCACTGATCAAAATTGCCTGCTCATCGCTGACGCCATCGGGAATTTTAACCAGAGTATTGGCGGCATAAGGAATACGCGCTTTTTCTGCCTGGAGACCATTTACAGGGCCGGTAGCTTGTGGTCCGCCAAAGAAACAGGTGCCCGCTTCCGGGCCGTTAGGGTTGGCATTATCACATTGTGCAGTATGCCCGGCACGGCAAGGCGGACAGACACCGCAGGAAATGGTAGAGCAGACGACAACGCGATCGCCGGGACTAAAATTACGGACTTCATCACCCAGGCTTTCAATGATCCCGACACCTTCATGGCCTAAAATAGTGCCAGGCTGCATTGGATTAAACGTGCCACGGACAAAATGTAAATCAGTACCGCAGATAGCCGAGGCAGTTAATTTAATCACTGCATCGGTGGGTTGTTCAATTTTGGGATCGGGAACATTATCTAATCGAATATCGCCTACAGCGTGCCAGACCAGTGCTCGCATATTTCCTCCGGTAAGTTTAAATTGCGTGATGATATAAATTTTCTAAACACGACTCAGTATAGAACTGAACTGAAATGTTATTTTCAGCCAAGGGAAAAATCTGAATGCCCGGCCTTTTGTTCACGATAAATTAATTGTTAATAAATATAAACATAGTGAATTTGAAACGTCTTAAATATTATCTCATTGAAAGTAAACATAAAAATAAGATGCTATTAAGCGTGGCGCAATGAGAGTTACTGGCGGGTCTGTTTTATACACTAAATAAGCGCAGCGGGGAGAATTGCAGATTGGTTAATAACCGCTATCCTCAAAGACATAACTTTACAATAAATAAATCTCAGCAGGACGCTGAATGCAATGTCGTAAACGAGGCGGAATATGAGTGAGCAAACCTGCACCATTATTTATAATGGCGAAGCGTTAAGTGGAGCCGCGAACCAACCTTTAATAGACTTTCTTGATAACCACGGAAAAAAACTTCCCCACGTTTGCTACCATCCGGCGTTACCTCCGCTGGAAACCTGCGATGTCTGTTGGGTTGAAGTGGACGGCAAACCGGTACGCGGCTGTACGTTAACGACTCAGGAGGGATTAAATGTTAACAGCCAGAGCGCAACGTCACGTGCGGCACAACAAGAGGGTATGGATCGTGTTTTAAATCGTCATGAACTCTATTGTACAGTTTGTGAACATAACACGGGTGACTGCACACTACACAATGCTGTGGCTGACATGCATATCCCTATTCAGTATTACCCTTACGAACGTAAGCCCAGCGAGAAAGATCACTCTAATCCGTTTTATACCTACGATCCTGACCAGTGCATTTTATGTGGTCGCTGCGTTGAAGCCTGTCAAAACGTTGAAGTAAACGAAACACTGTCGATTGATTACACCGCAGAGCATCCGCGCGTGTTATGGGATGGCGGCACGCAAATTGCCGGTTCCAGTTGCGTGAGCTGCGGCCACTGCGTCACGGTATGTCCCTGTAATGCACTGCTGGAAAAAACCATGCAGCCCGATGCCGGACCGTTTACCGCCATGCCGGAAAAAGTAAAACGCCCAATGATCGATTTTGTCAAAGCGTTGGAAAACAGCATCAGTATGGAGCCGATTACGGCGATTTCGGTTATTGATACCGCGTTACGCAAGGCAGAAATCAAAAAAACCAAAACCGTTTGCACCTATTGCGGCGTGGGGTGCAGCTTCGAAATCTGGACCCGAGACCGGCATATTTTGAAAGTGCAGCCTGTGGCAGAAGCGCCTGCAAATGGCATTTCAACCTGTATCAAAGGCAAGTTTGGCTGGGATTTTGTAAACAGTCCAAAACGACTGACAACCCCGCTGATCCGTGAGAACGGACGATTTCGTCCTGCCAGTTGGGAAGAAGCGTTGGATCGGGTTGCCCTGGGATTACGCACCGTTGCCAGCCAATATGGTGGCGATGCGATTGGCTTTATCGGTTCAAGCAAAGCCAGCAATGAAGAAGCTTATCTGACGCAAAAAATTGCCCGACTGATCTTCGGCACCAATAACGTCGATAACTCCTCACGCTATTGCCAAAACCCGGCCACTCAGGGCTTGTTCCGTACCGTAGGATACGGCGGTGACGCAGGCACCATTAAGGATCTTCAGAAAGCTGAGCTGATTGTCATTGTTGGCAGTAATCTGTCAGAAAACCATCCTGTTATTGCCTCACACATCAAGCAGAGCCATAAACACCACGGCCAAAAGCTGCTGGTAGTGGATCCGCGACGCCATGAGATGGCGGAGCGCGCCGACTGTTACTTACGTGTTAAGCCGGGCACGGATATGGTCTGGGCCTCGGCAATGGCTCGCTATATGTTTGATCACGGCTATGCCGATGAAAAATTTCTGGCTGAACGGGTGATTCAGGTCGAGGCGTATCGCGCCTCGCTGGCCCCTTTCACCCTTGAATTCGCCAGCGAAATAACCGGCCTGAGCGTTGAAGAACTCACGGTTGCCGCTGAAATGATCGGTAAGGCAGGCAGCGTTTGTCTGTTATGGGCTATGGGTATCACCCAACACAGCCACGGCGCGGATACCAGTACGGCGCTCTCTAACTTATTGCTGGTCACTGGCAACTACGGGCGTCCTGGGACTGGCGGCTACCCGATGCGCGGTCATAACAACGTGCAGGGTGCCAGCGATTTTGGCTGCCTCAGTAACATTTATCCGGGCTATGGCAAAGTGACCGATCACGCGGAACGGGCAAAATGGGCGAAAGCCTGGGGCGTTGATCCCGAGGCGCTGTCCGATAAGGTTGGCTCGGATAATTTCCAGATGGTTGAGCATGCATATGAAAAAAGATCCGCGCCATGTACATCATCGGAGAAGAGACGGCTTTTTCAGATGCCGATTCCACCAAAGTGCATGAAGCCTTTTCCGGGCTGGATTTTATGGTGGTGCAGGATATCTTCATGAGCCGCACGGCTGAATTTGCCGATGTGGTATTGCCCGGCTGCCCAAACGTGGAAAAAGAGGGCACCTACGTGAATACCGAGCGGCGTATTCAGCATTTTTCACCAGCGATGCCGCCGCTGGGTGACAGTCGCCCGGACTGGAAAATTTTAATGGATCTGGCCGCGCGGCTTGGGCATCCGTGGCGCTATCCTAATCCCGGCGCCATTATGGCTGAAGTGGCCAGCGTCGCTGAAATCTTTGCTGGCGTCAGCTATGAAATGCTGGTGGGCTGGCAATCGCAGATATGGCCGGTTAATGCCGATGGCAGCAGCACACCGCTGTTATATACCGAAAAATTTCACTTTCCTGACGGCAAAGCCCGCCTCTGCCCGCTGGAATGGAAGCCGCCAGCGGAACAGGAGGACAGTGAATACGATCTGTTACTCAACAATGGCCGCATGCTGGAACATTTTCAGTCAACCAATCAAACCGGGCAGGGCGGGCGCATCTATTCACTCTCACCCAACTGGTTTGTTGAGATTTCACCGCAGTTGGCTATTGAGCGCCAGTTAACAGAAGGCGACTGGGTGGCGATTACTTCGCGCCGTGGCGAGCTTGAGGTGCCGGTAGTGATTACGCAGCGGGTGCAGGGCAATGTCTTATGGATCCCTATTCATCATGGCAAACCCGGTGTGAATGGCCTGACTGGCGATCACCACGATCCTGACGTGAACACTCCGGCTTATAAAGAGATCGCGGTAAAGCTGCGCAAGCTCGAGCGTCCACGCCAGCCTAATCCGCTGCCTGAGCATAATTTCCGCTATGGTCAGCGCACACCGCTGGATCATTTACCCGTCGAAGATAAATGGCAGCAACCGGGCTATAAACAACCCCCTGCTCACGTAGAACACCCGGAGAAATTTTAATGGCTGAACGTATAAATTACGATGTGCCGCCTACGCGCACGGAACCGACCGCGAAAGAATCACTGGATAGCCTGCTTGAAAGTCTGCATGAGCACGGGTTTATACGGCTGGCTAACGATCTGGTTAAAGCCAACAGCGATATTGGTAAAATTCTGGTAGAGGGCCTTAACCGGCCCGGATCGCAGAATGCGATTCAGAATCTGTCATTGCTGATAATGGCTCTGGGCACGATTCCACCCGATCGCTTTAATCATATGATCATGGCTTTACGGGCCGGCTTAATGGCGCTGAAGCCCGCCAGTGAGCAAACACAGCAGCAAACGGCCGCGCCGGGGATCACAGGCGTGATGTCACTGCTCAAAGATGAAGCATTATGGCAAAGCCTGCGGCCACTGTTTGCCGGAATGGAAGCCTTCTCCAGAGAATTACAGCGTGAAGAGGAGCCACCGGTAACACGATACAGCGGAAAACCTACTCATGAATGACAGTGACTGGGTACTGCTGCTGTCGCGGGGTCAGTTTGCCGTCACGATGGGCATGCATATCACGCTGGCCGCTCTGACGCTCGGCCTCGCGCCTTTTTTGGTCTGGTTTGAGGCGCGCTGGCTGTGGGGAAAGCAGCCTGGCGCACGTGAAGCATTGCATTTTTGGTTAAAAATTTTTGCCTTAACTGTCGCAATAGGTGCAGTGTCAGGCGTGGTAATGGAGTTTCAGTTCGGCACTAACTGGGCGCCTTTTTCGCAACAGGTGGGCGGAATTATTGGCCCGCTGCTTTTTTATGAGGTGCTGATTGCCTTTTTCCTTGAATCTGCTCTGACAGGCGTCATGCTGTTCGGCATGGGACGGATACGTCCCGGCCTTCACTTTGCCGTCACCTGTATGGTGGCATTTGGCGCGTTTCTTAGCGCCTTCTGGATACTTGCTGCAAACTCCTGGATGCAGACTCCGATCGATTTCACGCGCGATGATGCGGGTGTTTTCCATCCCAATAGCGCAATGACGTTGCTGTCTGCACCCTCTTTTCCCTGGCGCTTCGCGCATATGCTGCTGGCAACGCTCGTTGCGGTAGCTTTCATGCTTGCGGGTGTTGCAGCATGGCGCGTGCTTCACCGACCCCAGGAAGCGGCGGCTAAATTTATGCTAACCAGCGCCATCACCTTTTGCCTGTTTGCTGTTCCACTGCAAATTGTGCTTGGTGATTTACACGGTGAAAATACGCTGCGTTATCAGCCAGCCAAACTGGCGGCAATAGAAGGGGGCTGGAGGCCACCTGCGCCTGGCGAGGGGGAGCCACTCAGGCTGTTTGCGATACCCGATCAGCAAATGCAGCGTAATCATGCAGAAATTGCCATCCCCAACGTCGGATCGCTCTATTTACGTCACAATCTTTCCGGACACATCAAAAGCCTGAGTGAGTTCCCGGCTGATACCTTGCCGCCCGTGTTAGCGGTGTTTTTTGCGTTTCGCGTTATGGTGGGACTGGGTTTACTGATGTTGCTCTTCAGCGTGGCTGCGAATGTGCAACGCTGGCGTGGCAAGCTATTCAATGGCAGGCGCTTGCTTTGGGGGCTGGTATGGATGTCACCCAGCGGCTTTGTGGCCATGCTGGCAGGCTGGTGCGTCACAGAATGGGGCCGTCAGCCCTGGACGGTTTATGGTCTGCTGCGCACGGCGCAAAGCGTTTCGCCGCTGCCGCTGAGCTGGATGATAGCGTCAGTGACAGGCGTGCTGTTGGTCTACATTCTCAGCTTTGCGCTTGGCCTGCGTTATTTGCTCCGCTATATCAATTCGCCGCTGCCACAGGAACCCGAGGTGGTCGCCAGCATGTTAAAAACGTCTTCATCGGGATAAGTGATCATGGAACTCGCCGATCTTTCCGCGCTGACTTTGCTGTTTACGCTGTTGATGTATATCTGGCTGGATGGGGCCGACCTGGGTGTTGGCATGCTGTTTTTTTGGTTCCGTGATGAACAACAGAAACAGCGTATGGTGCACAGCATTTTGCCGGTCTGGGATGCTAACGAAACCTGGCTGGTATTACTGGCGGGCGGGATGCTGGCACTTTTTCCGGCAGCTTACAGTAAATTGTTCAGCGTGCTCTATCTGCCGGTGTTTGTCATGCTGCTTTGCCTGTTTATTCGGGCGCTGGCACTGGAGTACCGCGTTCAGGCGGGGGGCAGTTTGCGGCGCTGGCTGGATAAATTATTGCCTTTTACCTCCGCCTGCGCGGCTTTTTGTCAGGGCTGGTGCGCGGGCATTGTGCTTGAAGGCCAGAGCTTGCTGGGATTCAGCCTCTATGCCCTGCTGTGTGGCTTAGGGTTGATGGTTATCTACCTGCTGCTCGGCTGTTGCTGGATCCGCTGGCGCATTGGTGAGCCGGTTGAGCTGCTGGCAAACGCCCTTACCTGGTTCTTCTGGGTTGTGGCGATAGTCCTGTTTTTGGCGCTGGTGTTGCTGAACCCCGATCCCTGGCGACAGGTCTGGAGTGGCGCAGGTAAAAGCGTTTGCCTGCTTATCGCCGCGTTATGGTTGATGTTGTTGTTTTCGCTGTATCGTTTTGGCCCACGGGTTCAGCTGGGCGTGACGCTGCTCTTAATTGCCGCCGTGCTGGCGGGCGTGGCCTGGGGAATTTATCCCTGGCTGATCCCCGGCAGCTTAATCTGCATGAAAGCGCGTCCAGTTCCGTTACGCAGGGATTTGTGCTGACCGGTGTGGCAGTAGTCATTCCAGTCACGCTGATTTATCACACCTGGTCATTTTGGGTATTTCACGGGCGGGTTAAATAGCGAAGGGGGCCGCCGCAGACTGGGCGGCACCTCCATTCAGTATTCGTGATACAGCACGATAATGTCCTGCAATTCAGGCTGGCGGGGATTTCCCGCCGTCGCTGCATCGTTAAGCGCGGATTGTGCCAAAAGTGGAATGTCCTGCTCGCGTAATCCGGCCTGTTTTAAAGATGAGGGGATACCTACATCGCGACACAGTTGTTTTACGGCATCGACTGCGGCCAGGCGGGCCAGATCGATTGACACAATATCTGCATGCGATACCCCCATAACGCGGGCGATGTCCCGATATTTATCCCCGGTATAAGGCGCATTCCAGGCCATTACGCGGGGCAATAAAATGGCGTGCGCCAGACCTTCTGGCAAATTATAAAATTCGGTTAAAGGATGCGCCATGCCGTGAACCAGCCCCAGACTTTGCTCAGCAAATCCCATGCCGGAAATATACTGGCCCAGCGCCATTTGTTCGAGGGCGTCTATATCACTTGTCACGGCATCCCGCAGTGACTGACTAATAATTTTGATCGCTTTGAGATGCAGCATATCAGAGACCGCCCAGGCATCGCGGGTGAGGTAGCCTTCTATCGCCTGCGCCAGCGCACCCATTGCCGTTGCGATTTTCAGTGCCAGCGGCAGGCTGGCCATGATTTCTGCGTCCATAATCGCGACTTTTGGTGTGTTATGGCGAGTGGCACAGACAAATTTGCATTCAGTGTCTTCATCGGAAATAACGTAACTCATGGTGACTTCAGCCGAAATGCCAGCCGTGGTGGGAATAGCAATAATATGGGTTGCCGGGCTGGCGTTGTCTGCATGGTTATCCGTTTGACGGTTGTGCTGGTGAGTAATCAGCGAGCGAAGGGCGTTGGTGGTTTCCTGCACCGCTTTACCCCCAATCGCAATCAGGTAATCAGCAGCAGACTGCTGAAATGCGGCAACACCGTGCGCAAGGCTATCGCAGGTCAGATGCGCTACCGTTGCGTGGCACAGTGACCAGGGTAAAGCGTGAGCATCCATAAATTCTGTTACACGCCGCAGCGTAACCGCAGCCAGTGGCGTTTTATCCGTTACGATAAAAGCTTTATGCACACCACGTTGCGCAATTTCTTGCGGTAAAAGACGTAAAGCACCGGCACCGAACCATGCGGTTTCATTCATTATTTTTTGTTGGGTCATCTAAATAGCCTGGGTAGCAAAAAGAGCCGATACCATCATTCATGAAGTAAGATAAATCTCGTTTATTCTTCAATATTCCTTAAATTAAGAATTGATTATTATCAACAAAGTGTTGAATTCAGCTGAGGTAAGGCATTTTTTGCTCATTACTCATGATACTGACTGCGTAGTGCTGCATGCCTTTAAGGCATTAACCTGAATTTCTTTGTTTTTGCCCACACCAGACAGCTCCATGTGCAACACTTCTTCATCATGCATTTGACATCGCATCAATCAGAGGAGGAACAGACCTGTGGCTAAGTTCATGATGAATAGCAAAGAAGATCTTGTTGCGGATGCGCTGGACGGCATCATTTACGCCAATCCGTGGCGTAATCTGGTGCGGCTGGACGTCGATCCCTGGATTCGTATTGTGATGCGTAACGACTGGCATAAGCAGCAGGTGGCGCTTATTTCCGGAGGAGGTTCTGGCCATGAACCGGCCCACGTTGGCTTTATTGGCAAAGGTATGCTGACAGCCGCCGTCTGCGGTGAGCTCTTTGCTTCACCCAGCGTAGAGGCGGTGTACAACGCTATCGTTAACGTAACCGGCGATGCAGGGTGTTTGCTTATTGTTAAAAACTACACCGGTGACAGACTCAATTTTGGTTTAGCGGCCGAAAAAGCGCGCAAAGCAGGGTTTAACGTCAATATGGTTATCGTTGGCGATGACGTCGCGCTGCCTGAAAATCCGCAACCGCGGGGCGTGGCTGGCACCCTGTTAGTGCACAAAATTGCCGGCTATGTTGCCGAACGGGGTGATGATCTGGCCGCGGTAACTGAAGCCGCTGAAGCAGCGAATCGCGCGCTGAGCACCATGGGCGTGGCAATGTCGGGTTGCCATATGCCAGGCGAAGAGGCTAAAGAGCGGGTGCCTGAAGGCAGTGTAGAGATGGGATTGGGTATTCACGGCGAACCTGGCGTAGAGGTTATAAAGATGCAAAGCAGCCAGCAAATTGCCCAACAGCTGCTGGAAAGCGTGCTGGATAGCCGGAATTCACAGCAGCCTTATGCGCTGTTAATCAACAACCTTGGTGGAATGTCCGCGCTGGAAATGAATCTGATTACACGTGATGTAGTTGCGTCACCGCTGAGTCAACATGTTCAGTATGTGATCGGCCCCGCTGCGATGATGACCGCACTGGATATGAAAGGTTACTCTGTCACGGCACTGGCATTAACGCCGTTATTTGAAGAAGCGATCTGCGCACCCGTTGAAGTCACAGGCTGGTCCAGAGCGGTGAAACCTGAAGCATTAAAACCCCAAAAAGCGGAAAAGCAGGCCAGCGACATCACCACAACGCCCTCTGACAACCCCGCAGTGGCGCGCATCGTCAAAGCGATTTGTGAAACATTAATCGCGAATGAAAATGATCTGAATAAGCTGGATGCGCAGGTGGGTGATGGCGATACCGGCTCTACTTTTGCATCAGGCGCGCGCCAGATCCTTAAGGAATGCCAGGAAAAAAGCCTGCCGTTTAACAGCTTACCGGATTTGTTTGCGGTGACGGGAGAACGTTTAGCAAACGTCATGGGTGGCTCAAGTGGCGTGTTAATGGCTATTTTCTTCACGGCGGCGGGTCAGAAATTAACGGAAAAAGCGCCGCTTGCTGCTGCTTTGCAGCAAGGGCTGGAGAAAATGATGCAGTACGGTGGCGCGCAGCCTGGCGATCGTACGTTGATCGATGCGTTACAACCCGCGATTGAAACCCTGCTAAACGGCGGCGATCTCGCTGCGGCCGCTGAGGCTGCACGTAAAGGCAGTGAAGCCACCGCGACCATGTCCAAAGCGAAAGCGGGACGCTCCTCCTATCTTAATAGCGATAACTTAAAGGGAATCGAAGATCCCGGCTCGGTGGCGATTGCGCGGGTGTTTGCCGCACTGAAAGATCTGGGATAAAACCACAGACCTGCGACGCCTTTGCTGTGTCGCAGGTCCAGGTATATTAAGCCGGAGCCAAGTCTACATCCTTCAGGAAGGCGTTAACGCGGGGATGATCGCCATTACGCAGCGCCTGCGGCGTGTCATCGCAAACGACGCGCCCTTTTTCCATAAATACAATGCGATCGGAAACTTTAAAGGCAAAGTTCATCTCATGCGTCACGATGATCATAGTGATGCCTTCTTCTGCCAGATTCTCGATCACCTGCAACACTTCATTGACCTTTTCAGGATCGAGCGCCGAGGTCGGCTCATCAAACAGCATAATTTGTGGGCGCATCATCAGGGCGCGTGCGATGGCAACGCGCTGCTGCTGTCCGCCGGAAAGCTGATGAGGGTATTTGTAAGCATGTTCCAGCATGCCAACCTTTTGCAATAAAATGCATGCCTGATGCCTGAGTTCGCTCACCGGGGCTAAACGGTGATAACGCGGAGCCAGCAGCAGGTTGTGCATTACCGTCAGGTGAGGGAACAGGTTGAATCCCTGGAAAACCATGCCGATGTTAAGACGATGTTCGCTGTGCTCAATAAAACGAGGCTTCTGCGCGCCCTGCTGAAGAAGGCGAATAAATGGCTGACCATTAATGGCAATTTCACCGTTGTCGATTTGCTCCAGCCCGTTGAGTAAACGGATAAGCGTTGTTTTGCCTGATCCTGACGGCCCAATCACCGAGACCACTTCTCCCGATTTTACATTCAGGCTGACGGCACCCAGCACTTCCACATTGTTATAGGCCTTGTGCAATTTGGCTGCCTGAAGCGCCGGCGTGTCGGACACCGGTGCAGTGCGCGTAACCGCTGGCAGCGGCTGTGCCGCTAAGGCCAGCAATGCGGGATCGAGTGCGCGTGCTGTTTTGCGTTGGGAAACATCCAGCCAGCGTTCAAGGCGTTTTAACAGGAAATCGAATACCGTAATGATGAACACATAGTAAAACGCAACTGCCGCCATGGTTTCCATCACCAGGAAATTTTGTGAGTAGAGACGTTGGCCTACCATCAAAATCTCAGTCAGTGAAATGACCGACACCAGTGAACTGAGCTTGACGATAGAAATGTACTCATTCGCCAGCGAAGGCAGCGCCACGCGAATGGCCTGAGGGATCACCACCCGCCACTGAATACCTGCATAACGTAAGCCAAGCGCCCGGGCGGCTTCACGTTGTCCTTTATGAATCGACAACAGCCCACCGCGGTGAATTTCAGCAATATAGGCAGTTTCACTCAGTACCAGTGCTATCAATCCAGCCCAAAACGGATCGCTCAGTAACGCCGAAGAGGCGGGAAAAGCCTGCGGCAGGTTATAAACAAAAATTAACAGTACCAGCAGCGGCAAACTGCGAAACAGCCAGATATAGCCGCGCGCCGGTAATGAGAGCCAGGGGTGCGTCGCCTGTTTTCCTAACGCCAGCACAAAACCCAACACGATGCTGATGACCCAACTCAACAGACTCAGTTTGATTACTGTCCAGGTGGCCCACCAAAAGTCTGCATCCGTCAGCAGACTCAATAAATAGTTCCAGTCAAAAGTCATACGCACGCTCCTGGCCGCGAAAATTACTGTTTCAGCGCCTGAATATCAGCATCGTCCGGCTCTGCCAGAGAATATTTTTGCAACAGGGTCGCATACTGGCCGCTCGCTTTATAAGCTGCGATACCGTCGATTAACTGCTGTTTGAATTCAGGATTGGTTTTACTGACGCCCAGGCCAACCAGCACCGGATAAAGCAGCGTGTCGGAAGTCACCTCCAGTCTGCCTTTCATCTTCGCAACAACCTGACTGGCTACCGCTGCATCGGTCATTTGCACTTCTACGGCATGTGAAAGTAGTGCCTGGGTCGTTTGCGGATCGGTGGCGTATTCGCTTACCTGAATGGGTTTCAGTCCCTGTTTGACGCAATAGTCTGTAGAAAGGGTATGCAGTTTCTCCAGCCAGTAGGTTCCCTGCATGGAACCGACTTTATGTCCGCAAAGCTCCTCGGGCTTTTTCGGTTTGAAGCTGCTGCTGCTTAATGCAATCAGGGATTCGCCGGTTTTCAAATAGGGCACTAAATCGATAACTTTCTGGCGTTCCGGCGTGATGAACAGCGCGGAGGCAATCAGCTCAAAACGTTTTGCCTGTAAACCTGGGATCAGGCTGGTAAAACGGGTATCAACGTAGGTCGGCTGCAATTTCATGGCTGCCGCGACACCATTCATAAATTCGATATCAAAGCCTGCCGGGGTTTTACCTTCAAGGTATTCATACGGTGGGAACGTCAGGTCACTACCCACAGTCAGTTTTCCTGGATTCATAACCGCAGCATGGCTTAATGCTGCGCTTCCAAGCGCCAGCGTCAGTGTCAAACAGCGTGTCAGCTTTTTAATGTGCAGGTGTGAAAACATGTTTTTTCTCCGGTGTCGTTTTTTTTAGGCGTGCGTTAAAAATTTCATGGCTGAGTAAAGAATGAAATTCATATTTTCCGTGGCTGGCTATAGCAAAAGACTGGCCTGTCACGCAGGCAGATCGCGTTGCAGCAAAACAAACTGGCGTGCCTGCCAGGCCAGCGGCATGCCGGGATGGATGTGGACATTCAGGGCCTCACCGATAAACAGCTGCTGTGTACCTGCTTCAAACTGGCTGTGCAGAGCGCATTCGATACTGGCGATAGCTGCATCCAGGCGCGGAGCACCCGGCCTCTCTTCTGTCCATATTGCAGGATCGAAACGATCGCCTTCACTGTCAGAAGAAAAAGTTTTTACCAGAGATTTTTGCTGTTCCGACAAGGTGTTAACGCTGAAAAGACGATTTTTATTTATCGCATCGCAAAGGGGATTAGCCTGATGCAGCGAAACCATCAACAACGCAGGTGAGGTAGAAACTGGCTGCACAGCAACACAGATCGCGCCCTGTTTGCCTGCCATCCCCGACGTCGCGACGATATGCACGCTGGTGACGCCGCGTTCCAGCGCACGGATAAAACTGTTTCGCATAAGCGTGGCAGGTAACGCTTCAACAATTGATGACATAAACCGCTCCTCAGCAATGAAGGCTCTGAGTATGTAAGCGGTAAAGCAGAAAGATAAATGCGTATTTTTATCGTTGCCGACACCAAAAAAACGAGCCTTTCTGAGGCACGTTTTTATGTATATGCAGGAGATAAAAAACATTCTTTATTTTCGTTCGGGCGATGTTCATAAATGCACTTACTGGCCCAAAGGCCGTTATTGCCATCATTGAAAGGAATTTACCATGAGTCAGCCGACCCATACGCGCATTCGCATGTTCAATACCAAAGATACTTATCCAAACCAGACGTTAAACAATGACCTGTGCCAGGCCGTTCGCGCGGGAAATACGGTGTATGTGCGCGGGCAGGTTGGCACTGATTTTTCAGGTAATTTAGTGGGGCTGGGCGATCCTGCGGCGCAGGCGGATCAGGCAATGAAAAACATTAAACAACTGCTGGAGGAAGCGGGCAGCGATCTGAGCCATATCGTCAAAACCACGACTTACATTATTGACCCACGCTATCGCGAAGCGGTGTATCAGGTCACCGGCAAATGGCTGAAAGGCGTTTTTCCCATCTCTACCGGGCTGGTGGTCTCTGCGCTGGCCCAGCCACAATGGCTGGTAGAAATTGATGTCATTGCCGTCATTCCGGAGGCGTAATATGACTTTTTCAATTGCCGGATTTTGTCCTCGCAGCGGTCAATATGGGATTGCCTTAAGCTCGTCGAGCATGGCTGTGGCCGCTCGCTGCCCCTGGCTGATGAGCGGTGTGGGCGCGGTCTCCAGCCAGAATATCACGTTACCCTCGCTTGGCCCTGCGATCCTGAACCGGCTGGCACAAGGCGAATCGGCTGCCAGCGCGTTAAACGCGGTGATGGCAGAAGAACCCTGGGCAGAGTGGCGTCAGGTCACGGTATTAGACGCTAAGGGGAACAGTGCGGTGTTTTCGGGAACACATGCACTCGGTGTGCATCATGCTCAACAGGGAGCACACTGCGTCGCTGCGGGAAACATGCTGGCCTCGACAGCGGTTATTGATGCGATGGTGGCGCATTTCTGCCGCGATCCTGAGCAGGCGCTAGGCGAGCGGTTGATCGGCGCGTTGCAGGCAGGATTGCAGCAGGGAGGTGAGGCCGGCCCGGTTTATTCCGCTGGCGTTAAAATTATCAGCAGCGAAAGCTGGCCGCTTACTGATTTGCGCGTTGACTGGCACGACTCGCCGGTTGATGAACTGGCGCGTCTGTGGCAGTTGTGGCAACCGCAAAGTGACGCTTACCTGACGCGCGCTATCAATCCCAAAGCCGCTCCCAGCTATGGCGTGCCGGGCGATGAGTAAGCTTTCCCGACGTCAGTTACTGGCGGATCTCGTTGCGTTTGATACCGTGAGTCGCCACAGCAATCTGGCTTTGATTGATTACGTAAAGCGTTACCTGGCAGATTGGGGGATCAGCAGTCAACTCATTCCCGCAGCCAGTGGCGAAAAAGCCTGCCTGCTGGCGGTTATCGGTCCTGAAAATTGCGCCGGAATCGTGCTGTCAGGCCATACCGATGTCGTGCCGGTAGAGGGGCAACGCTGGCAAAGCGATCCCTTTGTTTTAACTGAACGTGACGGACGGTTATACGGGCGCGGCACTGCAGATATGAAAGGCTGGCTGGCAGCTGTACTGGCGTGGATACCGCAACTGGTCGCCACACCGCTGCGGATGCCGGTGTGGCTGGCTTTTGAGTTATGACGAAGAAGTGGGATGCAAAGGCGTACCGGACTTGCTGGCGGTAATGGATAAACTGCCGCTGCGCCCAGCAGCCTGCATTGTGGGGAGCCGACAGAGATGCGCCCCATTTTTGGTCATAAAGGCAAAATCGCGATGCGCTGCGATATCACCGGCCACGCCAGTCACTCCGCCTATGCACCGCAAGGCGTTAACGCGATAGAGTATGCGGTACGCATTATTCAGCGCCTGATGGCGTTAGCCGAAGAACTCAGGCAACAGCAAAACCTGGCTTTCGATCCGCCATTTTCTACCGTGCAAACGGGCCTGATTAACGGCGGAGAGGCGCTCAATATCGTGCCTGCGCACTGCCAGTTTGATTTTGAAATTCGCACATTACCGGACGTGGATGCTGCACCCCTGTTAGCGGCGCTAGAGCAATGGTGTGCAGCGGAATTACTGCCCGAGATGACGGCAATTTCAGCAGGCTGTGCAATCAAATTCAGCCGCTTAAGCCACTATCCCGGACTGGAAACCCACTCAGACGAGACGATTGGCGCGTTGCTTACGCTGTTACCGGAACCAGAAAATTTGCACACCGTTGCCTTCGGCACAGAAGGTGGACTGTTTCAGCAACACGGCATGCCCACCTTAATCTGTGGCCCCGGATCAATGGCGCAAGGGCATAAAGCCGATGAGTTCATTAGCCTGGACCAGCTGAATGCCTGCGATGCGTTTTTACTGCGCCTGCAAAGCTGGCTTCAGGCGCAACGCAACGATTAAGCCACTGACAAAGGCGGCAGTTCAGACTCGCTGAGGTGTTCAGGTGTGAGTTCCTGTGCCCGGCAGTAATCCATAAAAAGCCGGGTCGGCCGTGTCGGCTCAGCATGGCGAAGGTGCGCCATGACGAGGCAGGAGCCTTCCATTTCATCACGGATGGTCACCCGCTTTACGCGCTTACCGTCGTAGGTAAAATCAGGAAATGGCCGTGTAACCAGCAGAGAAAAGCCAAATCCTTGCCCAACCATACAGCGTACCATCTCAATGGAAGGCGAGCTGAACGCGACGTTAGGTGACAAGCCTTTCTGTTTGAAGATATCAAGAAAGTAATTACGGCTGGGTACGACGTCCAGCAAAATCATTGGCTCATGGCTAAGCTCTTCAAGGCTGACGCTACTGCGCAGTGCCAGCGGGTGATCGGCAGGCAGCAGGGCGTAGGGTTTTTGTGGTGCTTTAAGCTGTTCGGCATGAATGCTGCTATCCAGTTCATGGCGGTAAAGGATCGCCATATCGAAACGTCCCCGATGCAAGCCCTCGGTTAACTCATGCTGTTCGCCATCATAAATTTGTACCTCAATATTGGGATACAGCTTTTTAAATCCGGCAATCAGTTTCGGCATATAGAGCGGTGCCGCCGTTTCAAAACAGCCGACAGAGAGCGTTCCGGCGACGAGGTCATTATCGGCCCGCGCATTTTGTTCAAACTGCCAGGACATTCTCAGCAGTTCGGCAGCCTTCTCATAAAAACGCCGGCCACTTGGCGTCAGTGACACACCCTGAGCGTGATGGCGAATAAACAGCTGAATATCAAAACTCTCTTCCAGGCTTTTAATCGCCGTTGAAATTGAGGGTTGTGCAATATGCAGATGCCGCGATGCCTCAGCAATGCTGCGATGTTCAACTACCGTAATGAAATATTTGAGCTGTCGCAGTGTGAAGTGTGCCATGCAGGTGTTCTCTCTGATTAATAACTATTTAGGTCAACGTCTTTGGATCTATAGGAAAAAACGATGCAGAGAGAATTTGCAATTTCTGTGCCAGTAAAAACCGGACCTGCACAAGCGATTTTTAAGCCCTCCGGCGGCAAAACGCACCAGCAACGTGCAGCAGGCGGGCTGTTTGCAGAATCAGGCTACATTTGAGGGCAGCGGGATCAGCGAAACAGCCTCAGCTGCGGCGACCTGAGTAAAGACTTTTCTGTGCCTTTCTGCATCACAAAATCATGGTCAGATGCTCGTTTTTAAATAATTTAACTTGCCTGCTCAGTTCAATACTCTGGAGCCAACAACAAAGTAATGAATGCTTAATGCATTAACGCAATTCTTAAGGGCGCAGAAATGACTGTGGAAATAACAGAGATTGATACGTTAGTAATTGGTGCAGGTCAGGCGGGCGTAGCCATGAGCGAGCATCTGACCCGACTCAATATTCCGCATCTGGTGCTGGAAAAAAACCGCATTGCAGAAGCCTGGCGCAGCGGCCGATGGGATTCGCTGGTAGCAAACGGGCCAGCATGGCATGACCGCTTTCCCGGCATGGCGTTTCCGGGCGTTGACACTGATGCGTTTGTGCCGAAAGAGCAAGTCGCTGATTATTTCGTTGCCTATGCAGAGAAATTCAATGCGCCCATTCGCAGCGGCGTTGAGGTGAAACGTGTTGAGCGTAATCCGGGGCGGGCGGGCTTCACTGTTGAAACGTCTGACGGTATTTATTCGGCAAAACATATTGTTGCGGCAACCGGGCCGTTTCAGCGTCCGGTCATTCCGGCCATTGCGCCTGTTGACAGCAACCTGCATCAAATTCACTCGGCGCACTATTTTAATCCGCAGCAACTGCCGGAAGGCGCAGTCCTGGTGGTTGGCGCAGGATCGTCTGGCGTGCAGATTGCTGATGAATTGCAGCGAGCCGGGAAAACCGTTTATCTCTCGGTCGGCCCCACGATCGCCCGCCGCGCGCTTATCGCAACCGTGATTTCTGCTGGTGGCTGGGCGTGCTGGGCTTATGGGACGCTGCGGCCACTCAGCCAGGAAAAGAACACGTTACGATTGCAGTAAGCGGAGCGCGGGGCGGCCATACCGTGGATTTTCGTCAGTTAGCACAACAGGGCATTAATCTGGTCGGGCTGACGAAAAGTTTTGCTGAGGGCAAAGTGATTTTTGCTGAGGATCTGGCGGAAAACATTGCGCGTGGTGATGCCAGTTATCTTTCTCTGCTGGACGCTGCTGATGCCTGGATTGCCCGCAACGGCCTCGACCTGCCAGAGGAACCTGAAGCGCGCGAGTTTTTGCCTGATCCTCTCTGTATGACGCAGCCCGTTCAACAGCTCGATTTTAAACAAGCAGGCATTACCACCATTATCTGGGCTACCGGCTATGTTGCGGATTACAGCTGGCTGAACGTTGATGCGTTTGACGAAAAAAATAAACCGCAGCATCAGCGTGGTGTCTCGTCTGAACCGGGTGTCTATTTCCTCGGCCTGCCGTGGTTATCCCGCCGGGGTTCTACCTTTATTTGGGGCGTATGGCATGATGCAAAATACATTGCCGATCATATTGAAACCCAGCGCAAATACAGCGAATACAGAGCCAGCAGCGGGCGTTAATAAAATATAAATGACCGATAAGGATGCGCATTATTCAATGCGCATCCTTATATTCACCTCACTGAAATCTTCTCTGTTAAAAATGCAAGCAGTGCACGGTTTACCTCGCTGGTCTGTCGATGTTGCGGATAGACAGCATTCAGACAGAGTGATGCCGGCATACAGGCATCTAATACGGTGACTAATGTTCCCTGTTGCAGTGCCGGAGCCACAATAAACTCGGGAAGCAGTACCAGACCCAACCCCGATATTGCGGCATCGCACAGCACTTCACCATTGTTGCTCACCAGCGGCCCCTGCACGGTAAACATCTTTTTTTTGCCTTCAACGTTAAGTTCCCAGCCATTCAGGCCTTCACGGCCATACCGCAAACAGGCGTGATGCCGCAAATCATCCGGCGTTTCAGGCTTGCCCGCGCGCGCTAAATAAGCGGGGCTACAGCAAATCACCCGTTTAAGCTCTCCCAGTCGCCGCGCTATTAGTGTCGAATCGCTCAATGTTCCGATGCGAATAGCCATATCAAACCCTTCGCCAATCACATCAACGTAGCGATCGGCCAGTTCAACCTGAAACTGAAGCGCAGTGTGCTGCGCCAGAAATTCAGCGATTAAGGGAGAGAGATAACTCATGCCAAAAGACATGGGCATGCTGATACGAAAAGATCCCTGTAACGCCCGGCGGTGTTCCGATACTGCCTGCTCTGCCTGCAGAATATCGTCCAGAATGCGCTGGGCATGTTGTGCGAAAACCTTGCCTGCATCGGTAACTGACAGCTTTCTCGTGTTACGGACCAACAGGCGCGCCCCAAGCGAAGCCTCTAACGCCGCCATGCGTCGGCTCACATACTGTTTTGACAGCATCAACTGTTCCGCTGCGGCAGTGAAATTGCCTGCGTTGATTACCGCTGTGTATATCCGAAGATCTTCAATCTGCATATTGTCCACTTATATGTGACAGTGATTCATATTTTAGCCAATTGTTGAGCAAATTAGTTTACGTATACTGCTTCTCTATCGGAAGGGCAAACGCACTTCCCCCTCAAAATTCAGGAGCACACCATGATCGAGCAAAGATTGTCAGCGCAACGCGGTTTAGGTGACCATGGTTGGTTACATTCACGTCATACCTTCTCGTTCGCAAATTATCGTGACCCGAAGCAGACTGGCTTCTCCGATCTGCTGGTCATCAACGATGATCAGGTTGCGCCCGCTCGGGGTTTTGGTGCACATCCCCACAGCAACATGGAGATTATCTCTTACGTTCTGACTGGCGCCCTGGAGCATAAAGATTCTATGGGCACTGGCTCGGTCATTGTCCCCGGCGATGTGCAGTTGATGAGCGCAGGCAGCGGCGTTACGCACAGTGAATTTAACCACTCCAGCACCGACAGCGTACATTTCCTGCAAATCTGGATTGTGCCATCAGAAAAAGGAACGCAGCCGGGATATCAGCAAGTCTCCGTTGCTGAAGCAGACAAACGCGGCAAATTTAGCCTGATTGTTTCACCGACAGGTGAAGGCAAGTCGCTCAGCGTGCGTCAGGATATGCGTATCTGGGCAGGTTTGTTTAATGGCAGCGAGCAGCAAACTGTTGCGTTAGGTGAAGATCGCTACGCCTGGATTCAGGTTGCACGCGGTTCGATCACAGTAAACGGTATTCGCTTTAATGCCGGTGATGGTGCACGTGTACGCAATGAAACATCGCTGAGCTTTAGCGAAGGTGATAATGCGGAAGTACTACTGTTTGATCTGCGCCCGGTGGAAGTCAATCATCCAACCCGTTAAGCCGCCTTTCACCGCCACGGGCTGACGAGATTGATCACATAAAAGCCAACGCCGACACGGTTTTTAACCAGGTCGGCGTTTTTACCTGTCAGCCAGGCGATGCCTTGCCCGATTTTGTCACCACTGCGATGGGTAAACTATTTGGTTACAACATACTTTTAACTGAACCTCTTACATTCCTGACCGCCTGAGATGACAGCGAAGCCAGATAGCGCGTTCTTTGCACTTTAGCAGTACGCGGATCGCGCAATATAAAAAAGCCGGGATCTTCCCGGCTTGTTAACACTGGATTTTATTTCGAAGGGGCTGGCATCGGTTGCGAACTGCTGTTACGACGACGCAGCTTGTCGATCAGCTTATGTGCCTCTGCCCTGGTGGCTACCGCAGGGGACGAGCCATTCAGCGGCTGGCGTGCGGTTTCACGTACCGTCAAAATTGTGATCAGGCCAATAAGACCTGCGCCCATCATGTAATAGGCAGGCATCATGGTGTTGTGAGTGGTATCAACCAGCCACGCGGTGATGAGCGGAGTTGTACCGCCAAACAGGGACACCGACAGGTTGAAGCCAATCGCCAGTGCGCTATAGCGAATATCGGTCACAAACAGCGCCGGTAGCGTTGAAGGCATCGTGCCGCTGAAACAGGTGTGCAGCACACCCAGAATAAACAGGCCAGCAAAGACGGCCCACATATTGCCGGAACCCAGCAGCATAAAGCAGGGGATCGACAGCACGATCAGGCCGACAGCGCCAAACGCAATCACCGGGCGGCGGCCAATGGTATCTGTCCAGCGGCCCCACAACAGGGTCAGCGGCATCATCACAAACATGGCAATCATCACCAGCAGCAGACCGCTCATCTCATTCATGCCTGACACGCCGGTCAGGTAGCTCGGCATATATGAAGTCAGCATATAGTTTGAGACGTTAAACAGCAGCACTAAGCCGATACACTTCAACATAGGTGCGCGGTATTTGCGGAGCATTTGCATTAATGTCAGGCGCGGTTTGCTCTGCTCAAGGGCTTCCTGCTTTTCCATATGCTGCTGGAATGCCGGGGTCTCTTCCAGTTTCAGACGTACATATAAGCCAAACAGACCCAGCGGTGCAGCGATAAAGAACGGTACGCGCCAGCCCCATGACATCATGGCATCCGTTGACAACACCATGGTCATTACCGTGACCAGGCTGGCACCCAACAAATAACCGCCAATGGTGCCGAACTCAAGAAAGCTGCCCATAAAGCCGCGGCGTTTATCGGTAGAGTACTCAGCAATAAACGTTGCGGCACCCCCATATTCGCCACCGGTTGAGAAACCCTGGATCAGGCGGGCAACCAGCAACAAAACGGGTGCCATAATGCCAATCGACGAATAGGCAGGTATCAGGCCGATACAGAACGTACCGATCGACATCATGATCATGGTCATCGCCAGTACTTTCTGACGACCAATGCGATCGCCCAGTGGGCCAAATACCAGACCACCAATCGGGCGCACTAAAAAGGCGGCAGCAAACGTACCAAACGTGGCGATCAACTGAACTGCGTTATTGGCATCCGGAAAAAATACCTTACCGATAATCACGGCCAGATAGCTATAAACACCGAAGTCGAACCACTCCATTGCATTACCCAGCGCGGCTGCGCCAACGGCACGCTTAAGCATACCGTTATCAATAACGGTAATATCATCAACGGTCAGCTCTTTTTGCTTCTTATTCCAGAAGTGTTTTTTCGGTTGATCAGATAAAGGTGTTCTGCTGGTCATATTCTCCTCATACAGCTTAATTAAGGGAGTCTTATAGCTTTCGCAGCCGCAAATATGAACGTGAGAAAAAGTGGAAAAGAAAGCTATAAGAAGCCCAAATCAGGGGTTAAGTGAAGCGGTAAACACCGCAGCCGCCCCACCTTAGTACATTAGTGTCAGTTTATGCAAGTTTATATCGGCAATTGCCTGAATCGTGGTTAATCATAGCGTCTTCAGGGTTATTAATAGCAGCTTACGCTTAAAAACATCGCGTTACATTCAAGGGAGCTAACGTTTCAACTCAGAAAGCGTTTATGAGCGCCTGACCAACATATTTTAAAAAATAATCTTATGGCTGCTGACGTTAATTGTTCTGCAAAGACAGGGTTATTCATGCCTGGCTTAATTCAGTAAGTAACTAACGAATCACCGACCTTTCCAGTACGCTCAGCAGTGCATCCACTTTGGGCAATAATTGCTTACGCCGAGGCCAGACCAGCGACAACATCAGCCCATCCGGCTGTGAGCCAGGCAGGATAATCTCCAGTTCCCCCTTTTTCAGGGCGCTGTTTATCAGCCAGGACGGCATTTGAGCCACACCCAGCCCGGCACACACCGCCTGTAACTGCGCATCAACATCACCCAATGCCATACGATGCGGCAAGGTGTGCCAGACGGGATAGCCCCCTGATGCATGAATAACCAGGGCTTGGTCGTGCCGTCGACGCGTTCGTAGAGAATGGCGCGATGCTTCAATAACCCGGCCTCGTTTTGGGGGCGGCCATAGTGGTTGAGATAATCAGGAGACGCGCAGAAAACCATCCGTTCCCGGCCCAGATGACGAACCCCGAGTGATTCAGGAAAGTCATGGATATCGCCAATCCGCACCGCCACATCAATGCCTTCGTCAAACAGATCGACAAAACGATCTGAAAAGCTCAGGCTCAGTTCAAGCTCCGGGTATTGCTGACAAAAAGGGATCAGCAATGGCATGACATTCAAACGCCCGAAGGTATTGGGTACGGCAAGCCGTAAGCGCCCCGAGGGAATGGTGCGCTGTGCCGCTAACACCGCTTCCGCTTCGGCTAACTCTTCCAGGATGCGAATGCAGGTCTGGTAGTAGGCAGTGCCGGCATCGGTCAGTTGCAGTCTGCGGGTAGTGCGTTCCAGCAGGCGTGAGCCCAGCCGCGCTTCGAGCCGACTGACGCTTTTACTGATTGCCGAGCCAGTCAGGTGCAGACGCTCAGCGGCAGCAGTAAAGCTGCCACCTTCTACACTGATAACAAAAGGAATGATGTCTTTTAAACGTTGATCGTGCATGGATTCATGAACTCAGGTTGGGAATGCTGTGAAAAATTAGCAGAGATAAGCGTCAAATTCTCTATTAGGCTAATTGTTATCTAACTGAAGGAGACAAATCATGCAAAAACAGGCTTTGATTGTGGGCATCAGCGGCGTTAACGGTCGTGCGCTGGCTGAAAAATTACTCAGCGAAGGCTGGCAGGTTACGGGGCTTTCCCGAGGACGCAGTGCGGTTCCTGAGGGATGTCACACGCTCACGGCCGATCTTACGGATGAAAACGCCGTGAAAAGCGCGTTGAAGGAGAGTAAGCCGGATGCACTGTTTTTTAGTGTCTGGGCACGTCAGGCCACTGAAAAAGAGAACATCCGCGTCAACGCTGCGATGGTGCGCAACGTGATTGAAGCGTTGGGCGATCGTCTTAAAGGTGCGCATGTGGCGTTGATTACCGGCCTGAAACACTATCTCGGTCCGTTCGAAGCCTATGGCAAAGGCGCGGTACCCGTTACGCCATTCCGTGAAGAGCAGGGCCGTCAGCCGGTAGATAATTTTTACTATGCCCAGGAAGATGAGATGTTCGCCGGTGCGGAAAAGTATGGCTATCGCTGGAGCGTTCACCGTCCGCATACCATTGTGGGCTATGCATTAGGCAACGCGATGAACATGGGACAGACGCTGGCTGTCTACGCCACGCTGTGCCGTGAAAAAGGCTGGCCATTTATTTTCCCAGGCTCGCCTGAACAGTGGAACGGTGTGGTTGATGTGACTGACGCGGGCTTGCTGGCAGAGCAGCTGGTGTGGGCCGCGACATCGCCAGAGGCCGCAAATGAAGATTTCAATACGGTGAATGGTGATGTGTTCCGCTGGAACTGGATGTGGCCGCGTCTGGCTGCCTACTTTGGTATTGAAGCAACCGATTACCCCGCGCAGATAATGCCACTGGAAAACCGTATGCAGGAAGCCGAAGCAGCCTGGCGTGAAATCGCCAGCCGTTATCAGTTACGTGAAGCGGACGTCAATAAGCTGGTTTCGTGGTGGCACACGGATGCCGATCTGGGCCGCCCGATGGAAGCGTTCACTGACATGAGTAAGAGCCGTAAGGCAGGCTTTATCGGCTATCGCAGCTCGCTGGATTCTTTTACCCAGCTGTTTGACAAGCTGAAAGCAGAGAAAGTGATACCAGATTAATATTTGGCTGCGCACATATTAACGTAAATTTAAAAATGCGCCTTTCGAGGGGCATTTTTATTCAACTATAAACCTGTCTTTGCAAGATACATTTGCGTCCTCTTTTTTTAAATTTTCTTATAAACAACCCCCGCTTGATTATCATTTAACCAGTACAACGTCACTGTCGTTGACATCCTCCCCGCCCTAAAGGGTAGGAATTCTTACAGCCAGACGGCAATGCCCTGCCACGAGACGCCTTCACATCGCGATTATGTAGCGTTCCGCACTCGCTACAGCGTTTTGAAGACGGAAAAAATGGTTAATAGAAACTACCGATTGCCCTGTCTATTCGCCCTTATATTCAAGCTGGAAAACAAATTCGCCCCAGCTTGCGTCTGCTATCGCTTTGGATAGCTTCGGATTGCGGATCATGTTTTTCACTTTCAGGGATTCGACGCAAACAACTTGGTTTTCGTTAATCAGTCTGCGAGATAGCTTGTGCAAGTTATCCAGACGGCAATCAGCAATTTTCGCGTGGAGGCGAGCGACTTTGGCGTGGGTTTTGGCGCGATTCTTTGAGCCTTTCTGTTGCTTGCTCAATCGGTGCTGTAGCAGGGCGAGACGCTTCGCATATTTAGCGGTATGGCGGGAAGTGCCGGTCTTGAATCCAGTATCAGTAACAAACAGGTCTTTTAAACCTGTATCAATGCCGACCGTTCTGGCGGTGATGGGCAGTGATACAGGTTCAAACTCACAAAGGCACGACACGAAATAGCGTCCCGCTGAATCTTTGGACACGGTGACGGTAGACAGTACGGACGGCAAAGGGCGGCTCCAGCGCACATCTAACGGCGCTTTGCTCTTTGCTATGTACAGTTTGCCATCACGGTATTTAAAAGCGGCATCTGTCAGCGTAGCCGCCTGTTTATGGCGCTTGGTTTAAAAGTGGGGTATTTCGTCCGGCCTGCCAGGAAGTTAGAAAAGGCAGCTTGTTGGTGGCGTAAGGCTTGCTTCAATGGAACGCTGGAAACGTCATTGAGCCAGGCAAATTCTGGCTCTTTTTTCAATGCGGTTAATCGTGTGCTGGCTTGCGTATAGCCGATTTTTTTCCTGGCGCTCATAGTACGCATCTGTACGCCAGCGAAGGAACGAATTGTAGACCACGCGCACACACCCGAACGTCTGAGGCAAAAGCTCAACCTGATCGGGGGTTGGATAGAACCTGTATTTATATGCGCGTTTCATGCCTTACATTTTTCGCCGCTTCCCGATAACTTTTAACTGAAACAGTAAGCAAAAAGCTCCGGATATCCGGAGCTTTTTTTGTTACTTAACGCACTTCGCACACAGATTGCGCTCAATATGCTGGAAGAAATCGTTGCCTTTATCATCCACGAGGATAAAAGCAGGGAAATTTTCTACTTCAATTTTCCAGATCGCTTCCATTCCCAGCTCTGCATACTCAACACATTCCAGGCGCTTGATACTCTGTTGCGCCAGGACAGCGGCGGGCCCGCCAATGCTGCCTAAATAAAATCCGCCATGTTTTTTGCAGGCATCCGTCACCTGCTGGCTGCGGTTACCTTTTGCCAGCATCACTTTACTGCCGCCGTGTGCCTGAAGCAGATCCACATAAGAATCCATACGGCCTGCGGTAGTCGGACCCAGCGAACCTGATGCATAACCCTCAGGCGTTTTGGCTGGTCCGGCATAATAGACCGGGTGATCTTTGATGTACTGCGGTAAACCTTCACCCGCATCGATGCGCTCTTTCAGTTTGGCATGGGCGATATCGCGCGCCACGATAATGGTTCCTGTCAGCGACACGCGGGTTGAAACCGGATATTCAGAGAGCTGAGCCAGAATCTCATTCATCGGGCGGTTGAGATCGACATCAACCACACTGCCTTCGCCCTGTTGACGCAGAGATTCTGGAATGTACTTGCCTGGATTATCTTCCAGCTTTTCGATCCAGATGCCGTCGCGGTTGATTTTAGCTTTGATGTTACGATCAGCGGAGCAGGAAACGCCCATGCCTACCGGGCAGGAAGCCCCGTGACGCGGCAGACGCACCACGCGAATATCATGCGCAAAATATTTGCCGCCAAACTGCGCACCTAAACCCAGCTGCTGCGCTGCTTCAAGTAATTGTTGCTCCAGTTGCACATCCCGGAAAGCCTGGCCGTGTTCATTGCCTTCCGTTGGCAGCGTATCGTAATAGTGGGTTGAAGCCAGCTTTACCGTTTTTAGCGTGCTTTCCGCAGAGGTGCCACCGACGACAAAGGCGATGTGATAAGGCGGGCAGGCCGCTGTGCCCAGCGAGCGCATTTTCTCGACCAGATAGTTTTTCAACTTACCAGGCGATAACAACGCTTTGGTTTCCTGATAAAGATAGGTTTTGTTAGCGGATCCGCCGCCTTTGGCGATACATAAAAATTTGTACTCTTCGCCATCCACACTGTAGAGATCGATTTGCGCAGGCAGGTTAGTGCCGGTGTTGACCTCTTTATACATATCAAGCGCGGCGTTTTGTGAATAGCGCAGGTTATCTTCGATATAGGTGTTATAGACGCCTTGCGACAGTGCGGCTTCGTCTCCACCACCGGTCCAGACGCGCTGGCCCTTTTTACCCATAATGATAGCGGTGCCAGTATCCTGACAGGTCGGTAAAATACCCTTAGCGGCGATCTCGGCATTTTTCAAAAACTGTAACGCTACATACTTATCGTTTTCGCTGGCATCAGGATCGTGAAGAATTGAAGCCACCTGCTGTTGATGCGCAGGGCGCAGCATGAATGACGCATCATGAAAAGCGTGTTGTGCCAGCAAGGTTAATGCTTGTGGATCGACTTTTAACATATCCTGACCGTCAAACTGGGCCACGGAAACATGCTCACGGCTCAGCAGGTAGTATTCAGTATCGTCAGGGGCAAGCGGAAAGGGGTTCTGATAATAGAAAGGTGTGTTCGACATTTTTTCTCACTTAATGATCCGTTGTTTCGCTTCTCAGCAGAATAAGGAACAACATCATTGGCGCTATTTATCTGTTGTCTTGCCAGGCCGTCGGGCGATGGTCTGGCAAGTGGTTGGATAATATAATATTTGCTACTAATCTACACGTGCAGATCCCGCAATCAGAACATCATCACCATCCATGGGTAGCCAATCAGCATCAGCGAGGCCAGGAAAATGGCGCCAAAGATAGTCCCCAGACGCCAGTAATCTTTGGTAGGCAGGTAGCCACTGCCGTAATAAATTGGGCTTGGGCCTGTACCATAAGGTGTGATAATCCCCATCACGCCTAACGATGTCACCATCATCAGGCAGAACACCGGCATATTAATGCCCGGAATTGATGCGGCGATGGTTAACATAGCCGGTAACAGTGCGGTGGTATGCGCGGTGGTGCTGGCGAATAAATAGTGCAGCAGGAAGAAGGCGATCATAAGCATGACGGCTGCCACCTGCGGATCAAAACCGCCCAGTAACTGACCGCCCTGTTTACCCAGCCAGGCGATAAAGCCGACGCGCGCCAGGCCATCGGCTAATGCCACCAGCGTGGCAAACCAGGCAAACGTATTCCAGGCGGGTTTATTGCTGGTGATATCGTTCCAGTTAAGCACGCCGGTCCACAACATCAATACCACGACCAGCAGTGCCGCCATTGCTGGTTCAATCCAGGCTGTGGCGAAAATCCACATCAACAGTGCGCAGCAGACAAACACCAGTAACAGAATTTCGTTGCGTGAGAGTTTGCCCAGTTTTTCCAGTTCGCTGCTGGCCCAACGTGGAACCTCATCGTTTACTTTCACTTCTGGCGGGTAAAACCAGTAAGCCAGTAACGGCATGGTCAGGATCAGTAAAATACCCAGCGGCAGAAAGGCCAGGAACCAGGCGCCCCAGGAAATTTCAAATCCGACAATGCTTTTCACGAGCGCCAGCGCCAGCAGATTCGGTGCCAGGGCTGATAAAAACATCGAACTGGTAATACAGGCTGCGGTGATCGCCACCCACATCAAATAAGAGCCGATTTTACGGGCGCTGGGATCGTTAGGCTTTGAACCATACAGCGGCGGCAGGTTGGCAATGATAGGGTAGATGGTGCCGCCACTGCGTGCGGTATTCGAGGGCGTAAACGGCGCCAGCAGCAGGTCAGCAAAGGTGATGGCGTACCCTAATGTCAGGCTGCGTCGGCCAAGATACTTAACCAGAATCAGGGCCAGACGACGACCAAATTGTGTTTTATCGTAGCCTGCGGCAAACATAAAAGCGCCGAAGATGAGCCATACGGTTGAATTACCGAACCCGCTGACGGCCCACTTAAACGCCTGCGTTGCCTGCTTAAAGCCTGGATCAGCCAGTTCTGTCGGGCTAAACAGCACCCACTCACTGAACAAGGCAATAACCACAACGCCGGTTAAGCCAATGACCGCTCCGGGAAGCGGCTCAAAGATTAACCCGACAATCACACCGACAAAGATAGCGAAGAAATGCCAGGCGTAAGGTTCAAGCCCTGCGGGCACCGGGACCAGCAGGAGCAGCACAGCCACCAGCACGGGCAGGAATAACATAAGCAGAGGTTTTTTTGCCCCTTTACAGCAGGAGCGGCTTTTGGCGGTTCGCTGGTTAAGGATTGTGTTTTCATAATCATGGTCTGCAAGTTAAGAAGGATGCGGTTACGCCCCGATACTTCGCCGCTGATTACTTAATCTCTTTTTATTTATTTGGCGAGTTAATCGTGACAGGTGAAATTTATTTTTTCCTTTAGTTTCCTGAAAATCAATTTTCAGTGCTTAGGAATATTCTGCGACTAATTAAAATATTGAAATTGATCTAGATCAATTTTTTATTAACCTGTTTTTATTTTTTATAAAAATTCACATTTATTACTTTTTTAAGGGATGGTTAATCCCCTTTTTGAATCACAAAAAGCGTAGTTTTCTTTTGTTGGAAAGTCATATTTATTTTTAAATTATTGATATTAAACGAATAAAATTTGAGTAAAAAGCTTGTTTGATTTTTGATAACTATTGGTTAACAATTAATGGTGCTAAAATAGTGGCATGCTCTGTTTTTATTGATTCATATACTTCAAAAGTTATATAACTAAAATCAGACTTTATAAAACTAAAGAAATTGTTATATTGGATGTATGACGTCGGACCACTTTATTTATTGAGAAATTTTGTCCGCAGCAAACTTCCAGGCTTTTAAATTTTGGAGTTGAAGATAATGAATACTCTCACCCCGCTATTGAATCCGCTCACCTTACCTGGCGGTGCCGTATTAAAAAACCGGCTGCTTATGGCACCCATGACCACCTGTACAGGCTATTATGACGGCACTGTGACCCGTGATTTAGTGGAGTATTATCGTTCTCGTGCGGGCAGTATTGGTACGGTTATCGTTGAATGCTGTTTTATCGACCCTAAAGGCCCGGCGTTTCCCGGCGCGATTGGCATTGATAGCGACAACAAGATCCCCGGCCTGAAAAGAATTGCCGATGCGATCAAATCTGAAGGTTCTAAAGCGATTCTGCAAATTTACCACGGCGGCAGAATGGTTGAACCTGAATTGATCGGCGGCAAAACGCCGGTCGCACCCAGTGCCATTGCCGCACCCCGTGAAGGCGCAACCACACCACAAGCGTTAACAGGCGAAGAAGTCGAGGTGATGATCACCAAATTTGGTGATGCAGTGAACCGTGCCATTAAAGCGGGGTTCGATGGCGTAGAGATCCATGGTGCCAACACCTATTTGATCCAGCAATTTTATTCACCCAACTCCAATCAGCGTGATGATAAGTGGGGCGGAAGCCGCGACAATCGTGCTCGCTTCGCCCTGGAAGTGCTCGAAATCACCCATAAAATGGCCGAACGCTTTGCCCATGAAGGGTTCATTATCGGCTATCGCTTTTCGCCCGAAGAGATTGAAGTTCCCGGTATTCGCTTTGATGACACGGTCTGTTTGCTGGAAAAACTGGCGGCACGCGGCCTGGATTATGTCCACTTCTCAATGGGCCAACTTTTGCGTCCTTCCATTGTGGATACGCGCGATCCCACTCCGCTCATCACTAAATTTCTCGCCGTACGTTCAGAAACGCTGGCAAAAGTGCCGGTGATAGGTGTGGGAGGTGTGGTGAATAAAGCTGATGCCGAATCTGCCCTGGAGCATGGCTACGATCTGGTCGCAATCGGTAAAGCCTGCATCGCTTATCCTGACTGGACCGATCGCATCATCAATAACGAACAGCTTGAACTTTATATAGACAGCACACAGCGAGAAGCCCTGAACATTCCGGAGCCGCTGTGGCGCTTTTCACTGGTGGACGCCATGATTCGTGACGTCAGCGACGCCGGGCGGAAATATAAAGCGGGCGTGTATCAGGAAAAAGTCGAAGCTGAGGCGCTGAAGTTAAAAATCAACGTTACGCTGGATACGGACCGCATCACTGACATCGCTCTGGTACCCGATGACACGCTGGATGTTGACTTTACAACAACATTTGAAAGCCTGCGTACCCGAATGCTGGTGGCTAACAGCCCACATGTGGATGCGATTACCGGTGCAACAACACAGAGTGAGGCATTAAAAAAGCCGTATCGCGTGCGCTGGCTACCTCCAGCAAAGAGCATGTCATTGAAGAGGGCGGTAACCCCGAAGCGCCGCTGAATTATGATGTGGTGGTGGTTGGCAGTGGCGGCGCGGGACTGGCGGCGGCGATTCAGGCCAGTGAGGAAGGGGCGCGCGTAGTCATCATTGAGAAGATGCCGACCATTGGCGGAAATACCATCAAGGCTTCTGTGGGGATGAACGCAGCGGAAACACGTTACCAGAAGCTGAAAGGCATCACAGACAGTAAAGAGTTGTTTTATGAAGAAACGCTGAAAGGCGGCAAGTTCAAAAACAACCCGGCGCTGTTGCGAGAGTTTGTCGAGTTAGCCCCGGAGGCGATTGACTGGTTAACCGAACACGATATTGTGCTGAATGACATCACCATTACGGGCGGCATGAGCATTGACCGTACCCATCGTCCCGCCGATCGTTCAGCAGTGGGTGGATTCCTTATCAGCGGATTGGTTAAAAACATCAACAAGCGCAACATTGAAGTCTTGCTTGAAACCGCTGTGGCTGAAATTTTGTTTGAAAACGGCACCGTCGCTGGTGTGAAAGTGGTTGATGAATACAACGACAGCCGTCTGCTGTACGCCAAAAGCGTGATTGTGGCAACAGGCGGCTTCAGCGCCAATCGTGAGATGGTGGTGAAATATCGTCCGGAGCTGGATGGCTTTGTGACCACTAACCATAAAGGGGCGACCGGTAGCGGAATTGCGCTATTGCAAAAAATTGGCGCTGACACAGTGGATATGAATGAAATTCAAATCCATCCTACCGTTGAACAAACCACCTCTTATCTCATTTCTGAATCAATTCGTGGCGGCGGCGCGATACTGGTGAGCCAGGCCGGACAGAGATTTTTCAACGAAATGGAAACGCGCGATAAAGTGTCAGCGCAGATTATCGCATTGCCAGAGAAAAGTGCCTGGATCATTTTTGATGAGCAGGTGCGCCAGAATAACAAAGCTGCTGATGAATATCTCGCGCGAGGATTCGTTAACAGTGCGCCATCCGTCGCTGAACTGGCGGTGAAACTGAACATGGATCAAAATGCCCTGAAAGCCACGCTGGATCGCTACAATCAGTTCGTGATCAAGCAGAGCGACGAAGATTTTGGCCGCACGACCGCGCTGCGCCATCCGCTGAACGAAGGGCCTTTCTACGCCATCCGTGTCGCCCCAGGCGTTCACCACACCATGGGCGGCGTCACGATTAACACCGATACGGCAGTGCTGGACAGCCAGAAGCAGGTTATCAACGGTGCCTGGGCGGCGGGTGAAGTGGTCGGCGGCATTCATGGCGCGAACCGTATTGGGGGTAACGCAGTTGCCGATATTATTATCTTCGGTATTCTTGCCGGACGTAACGCAGCGGCCTTTGCACGACGCTAAACCTCAACCTACTGTGCTCATGACGGCATGGGCACAGTGCCAACACTTTAAGCAGAGGCGTTCATGACAACTGACACTCCTGTCTATGCTTACTCTGCGGTGCTGATGGGATCGCCCATCTTATTGAAGCTGTTCGAGCATAATGAAAAGCTGGCCGGACAGGTTTTCCGTCTGATCAGGCAATATGAGAACGCGCTGACTGTTAACCGCGACCATTCCGACATTATGGCAATCAACCATGCCGCCGGACACCATCCGGTCAGCGTGAGTGAGTCTGTATTCAGCTTGATCCAGTGTGCTAAAGCGGTGAGTTTGTTGCCGGACACGCTTTTTAACTTCACCCTCGGACCAGTGGTGAAATGCTGGAAGATTGGCTTTCAGGGCCATCGCGTACCGCCAGCCGACACGTTACAGGCACGCCTGTCACTCTGTAACCCAGAAAACGTCGTGTTAGATGAAGAAGCGCACTCGGTGTTTTTAACCCAGTCGGGCATGGAAATTGATCTTGGCGCGATTGCCAAAGGCTATATTGCAGATCGAATCCAGAATTTTTTACGCCAGCAGGGCGTGGAGAGTGCCCTTATTAATCTGGGGAAACGTACAGACGCTGGGTGCGTCTGCCGGACAGGAACGATGGGCTATTGGCCTGAAAAAGCCCTTTGCCGCACCGGATGAGTTAGTGGGTATTATCCACGTAGTGAATAAATCGGTGGTCACTTCCGGGGTTTATGAACGCTATTTTGTGTTGGATGGTCAGTGTTATCACCACATTTTTGACAGCAAAACCGGCTATCCGCTCAATAACGAGCTACTCAGCGTAACGCTTATTTCAGATCGTTCCATTGATGGCGATATCTACACAACGCTGCTGTATGGCATGGGTGTTGAAAAAGGCATGGCTTATTTAGCGGCGCGTCCGGATATAGAAGCGATTTTTGTTACCCGCGATAAGCAAATTATTTGCTCATCGCAGCGACAGTTCACCTTTACCTTACTGGATAACAGCTATCGAACAGTGAGCTACTGACAATATTGCCTGAGTAACGAATGATACTCCGCCTGCAGGCGGTAGCGGTAAACCGGCCGGCCTGTGGCGCCGTAGTGAATAGTCGTAAACAGGATATTAATCTCAGCCAGCCAAATCAGATATTTTCGGCATGACACGCGTGAGATATTCACTTCGGTTGCCAGTTCATCGGTTGAAAATTCACTGCCCGGATGTGCATCAATCCACTGGCAAAGCGTCCGTAAAGTTTGCGGCGTTAAGCCTTTCGGCAGGCGCTTTTGATCGTGAGTCGTGGGGGATTGCCATGAATTAACTGATCCAGCTCGGCTTGTTGATAATATTGCTGGTTATCCATGAGCGTTCTTTTTTGCCGCCAGTGCGTTAAGGCTTCTTCAAAACGTGCGAACTGGAACGGTTTGATCAGGTAATCGACGACGCCGTAATTGAGTGAGGTTTTAATCGTCGCCGCATCGGCCGCTGAAGAGATAATGATGACATCCACCGGGCGCTTTGCACGGCGCAATTCGGGCAGTAAATCCAGACCGTTTTCCTGCTGCATATAGATATCCAGCAAGATGAGATCCACAGGCTGATCGGTTTGCATTAACCGCTCTTTCGCCTGTTGCAGCGTTGACGCGGTACCGCAGCAGGTAAAGCCTGAAATCTGATTGATATAGCAGCGGTTCAGCTCCGCTACCATGGCATCATCGTCAACCACTAACACATTGATCATGCAATTTTGTTTCCTTTGTTCCACGGGAGTTGTACGAAAAATTGGGTGTACACGCCCGGTTCTGATTCGACGCTGATGTTACCGCCAAGACTTTCTGTTTGTTGCTTTACCAGAAACAGTCCGACACCGCGATCGTCGCCTTTCGAAGAGAAGCCTTTTTCAAAAATGGTGGCCAGTAAGCTGTCCGGTATCCCTGGCCCGTCATCGCTCACCTCACAAGAGAGCCAGCCGTTTTGGCAGTGCAGCAAGACGTGAATTTCCCCTTCCTGCTGCTGCTCCAGTGCCTCAAGTGCATTTTCAATCAGGTTCCCCAACACGGTTATTAACACAGTAACCTGCTGTTCACTGCCACCGTCAGGCAAATAGCTGGCATCACTGAGCAGTAAACGATGTCCTTTGTCTGAGCTGCGGTTAATCTTGCTGAGCAAAAAACCGGCAATGACGGGGATTTAATACGTTGCAGCAGCGAGCCAATTTCTGTCTGGTAATTATTGGCGGTTTTTAAAATGTAGGTTTCCATCTGGGCGTAATTTTTCATATGAAGCAGCCCAAGAATAACGTGTAACTTATTCATGAATTCGTGAGATCGCTCACGCAGGGCATCAACGTAGTTTACCATGCCGTGCAGACGCTGCATTAGCTGGCTGATTTCAGTCTTGTCCCTGAAAGTACAGACGGCGCCGATAATGTGCTGGTGGTTGCGCACCGGAACCGTGTTGCTGATCATGATGCGGTTACCCACATTGAGTTCTTCATCATGTCGCGCTTTACCCCTCAGCAGGGCTTCGCGTAAGTGGCTCAGCATCACTGAATCTTCAGGAATGGCATCACCGCTGTGCGGGGCCTTACTGGCGGCCTCACGCAATAACTGCTGGGCTGCCTGATTAATCAGCGTAATACGTGCCTGTTCATCAACTGCAATAACGCCCTCTTTAATCGAATCCAGAATAGCCTGCCGCTGTTCAAATAAGCTGGATATTTCATAGGGTTCCAGCCCAAGCAAAATCCCTTTCAGCTGTTTTACCAGGATAAGTACACCCAGCAAGCCGACCAGGGCGCCAAGCAGGAGAGTCCATAAAACATTCCAGCGACTTTTGGTGATCTGCGCAGCCACATCGCTGAGTGAAATGCCAATGGCGACCACCCCAATTTGCTGATGTTGAGCATTGAAAACCGGCGTGAAAACACGCAATGCTTCTACTAATACGCCATGATTTACCGAAACGTTTTCATGCCCGGCGAGTGCGGGTAACAGATCATCGCCAATAAACCGCTGATTGATTAACTCCGCTCTGCGGTGAGAAAGCCGCATTCCCTTCATATCAGTTACAACCACAAACAGCAGATCGTTGCGCTTCTGTACCGCTTTGGCTATCGGTTGAATGAGGCCGCTTTCGGCGGGAGAAATCAGACCGCGCTGGATTTGAGGATCGTCTGCAAGCGTGCGGGCCACCGCCATCGCTTTGTCTTTCACATGCGAACGCGTGAAGTCATCAATCTGAACGAAATACAAAACATGCACGCTTAACAACACGGTAAAAATGACACCGACCATCATTAATGTCGTCAATGTGCTGAGTTTCATTGGGCGCTTGTTTTTAGATTGTGCTGGCTGGAGTGGGTTCATGGTGGTGTATCAACAGGTATTGGCTGAGTCGCCGTGCAACATACGCTATGTTTGTTTGTCAGTATAGGGTGGAGGCCCCGCTTGTGCGTTAAAAGGCAGAGCGGCGTAAAAGGGATCAGCGACAAACCACCAGGCACAAACGCTCTTTTTGTAACTAAAGAAACAACTGGCATTATTTTTTAATTAATTAACTAAATTTAAATCAACTTAAACGCAACAATATTTTAAACTTCGCGAACTTTTTTTAACCATAGTTATTTTAGTAGTGTAGAACTTAATGATTAAATTAACAAAAGCATTTCCTTCGCTTTCTCTTGCAGCATTATTAGTTTGTTCAGCGGTTCACGCTGAAACGTCACCAGAGAAAACAGATGTCCTGCTGATTGGCGGTGGCATCATGAGCGCATCACTGGGCACCTGGTTAGAAGAGCTTCAGCCTGACTGGAAACAGATCATGGTTGAGAAACTCGATGGTGTCGCGCTGGAATCCTCTAACGGCTGGAACAATGCGGGTACTGGCCACTCAGCAAACATGGAACTGAACTATACGCCTGAGCGTCCAGACGGTTCTATTGATGTCACCAAAGCACTGGAAATCAACGAAGCATTTATGATTTCTCGTCAGTTCTGGACCGCCCAGGTGAAAAGCGGCGTCCTGAATAATCCGCACTCTTTCATTAATTCTACGCCGCACATGAGTTTTGTCTGGGGCGATAATGTCGATTACCTGACCAAGCGTTACGCTGCATTGCAGAAAACGGTTCTGTTCCAGGGCATGAAATTCTCAACCGATCATAAGCAAATTGAAGAATGGTCACCGCTGATCATGCAAGGCCGCGATCCTAAGCAACGTGTTGCAGCGACCTGGACGCCAGTGGGTACCGATGTTAACTACGGCGAAATTACGCGTCAGCTGATCGGCAGCCTGAAAAAGAATGACAATTTCAGACTGGAAACCTCTTCTGAAGTAACTGACTTTAAACGTAACAGTGATAACTCCTGGCACGTTACTATCAAAGATGCCAAAAATGGCGAAGAGCGTGCGGTTGATGCCAAATATGTCTTTATTGGTGCTGGCGGCGGCGCGCTGAAGCTGTTGCAGAAAACAGGTATTCCTGAAGCGGATAACTATGCCGGCTTCCCGGTGGGTGGTTCGTTCCTCGTGACCGAGAACCCAGCCCTTGCCAACATCCACAGACAAAAAGTGTATGGTCAGGCTTCTGTTGGCGCGCCACCGATGTCTGTACCGCATCTGGATTCACGCTACCTGGACGGTAAGCAAGTGGTGCTGTTTGGCCCCTTTGCCACCTTCTCAACGAAATTCCTGAAAAACGGTTCGCTTTTCGATCTGCTGGGCACCACCACCACCAATAACTTTATGCCGATGACGCATGTGGGTCTGGATAACTTTGACCTGGTTAAATACCTGATTGGTCAGGTTATGCTGAGTGATGACGATCGCTTCGCCGCGCTGAAAGAGTACTATCCAAACGCGAAGAAAGAGGACTGGAAACTGATCCAGGCAGGTCAGCGTGTTCAGATCATCAAGAAAGACGCAGAGAAGGGCGGCGTGCTGAAACTGGGTACCGAAATCGTTACCGATCAGCAGAAAACGGTGGCGGCATTACTGGGTGCATCACCTGGCGCATCAACGGCAGCACCGATTGCACTTAACGTGGTTCAGAAACTGTTCCCTGAGCAGTTCAAGACCCCAGAATGGCAGGCTAAAGTTCATAAATTTGTCCCGAGCTTCGGTAAAAAACTGAACGACGATCCTGCGCTGGCTCAGCAGGTCTGGGACGACACCGCAGCAACCCTGCAACTGACTAAACCACCGGTTATTCACATGCCTGCAAAGGCTGCTGACGCACCGGCTCCGGCACCTGAAGCCGCGAAAGCAACCGAGTCTGCACAGCACGATATGGCGCTGTAAGCACGGTTAACGTTGTCTTAAGTTTGAAGAAAGGGCTGATAAACAGCCCTTTTTTATGCCTGTAGAACAGAAGCAGAAAACTACTTTTCGAGGCGGGCCAGCATTTTCAGGCTGTGCGTAAATATGGCATGCGAAATACGCGCTGGAATGGTATCCGGTAATGTCTCTTTCACGCGCGCTATGGCTTGTGGCAATCTGTCACTAAACTCATCAAAAATCTGTTGCATCTGCCCCTGATTAAACTTCACGCTTTTTGCCGTTTGCATAAAATGGCGTGGAAATATTTTATCAATTTCATATTTCTTACCTTTGGTGGCTTTCAGGCCCATCGCCAGCTTTAGCTCACGCAAATTCAGTCCTTTTCCGCCCAATACCGGGTAGGCTGAGATCACATCATAGAAAGGAGTGAGTCGGTAACTTCCTCCGCGTTCGATAAAGACAGAGACGTTTTTAGCGTGGCCGTCAGTGGCACCGATCAGCCACTGAAACACCTGGAATTTCATGAAATTATACCGGTCTGTCACTGCCTGACTTGAGCCCATCAGCAATTTCATTATCGCTTCAATGCCGGGCCCGCCATCGGACTCATATTTTAGTGACGAAGGTAAGCCAAAGGTCTGGCAAATATCTTCCTGTGGCAATCTCATCAGCCGGGTTCTGTCAGCGTTCCAGCGTCGGTCAAACCTTTCTACAGCTAATGCACGGATATTGCCTGCAACAATGATCGTGGCATCAGGTACGTCAAATCCCAGCTCCCGGGCAAGCGCAAGACAGACAAACTCATTTTCTACGCTTTCGCTCATATCCAGCGTGGCGGCAGGCTGTTTAATCTCACCAATAGGAAGTTTAATAATATGCGAGGTGGGTGTTGCGCCTTTGGGGATTGCCCAGCCTGTATCTGTTTTAAGCAACGCTGTTTTTTCCTGCGCACCGGCAACGGAGATACGGAAATCCTGCTCATCTTTTATCATGCCTAGCGGGATATCCATTTTATAAGCAGATAAAACGCGCGCTAATTTTTCCTCATTCAATAGCTCGAAGCGGGGCACTAAATCGGGGAGTGTTTCATCAGGTGGAAGTAACATCACCGCACCAACGCTGTCTCTGCCTGTTTCTTTTAGCAGGTCGAAGGGCTGGCGTGATTTTGTCTGATAACGCGCAACGATTCTGTCACGGATGACCGGGCTGTCTGGCAGCAGGTTATCAAAGTAATTAATCACTGCGGCAGACGAGTTTACCGGCAGTTGCAAGGGAAGAGAGAGCGATAAGGGTCTGGCAAGCGGGCTGTTTAGCCAGTCAGGATCGTACTGAAAGGCATGTGCACCGTTGCTGTGTTGAGTCAGAATGCCGATGCGCTCCCCATTCATCCAGGCAATCAGTTCCTGCTTCACCAGTCCGCCTCCGTATCAGAGCCTGTTGTAGACGGCGAAGAATTTTTGTCCTGAATCTCCATGGCGAGATCAAGCGACTGGATAATTTTGAACAGAGTGGCCAGCGTCGTCAGGTCTGGATTGTTTTCAAAATGTGAGAGCGTGGCCTGTTTTAGTCCCACTCTGTTAGCGAGTTCACTTTGCGTCCAGCGTTTTTTTTGCCGAATGAGTTTTAAATGGTTCGCGAGTTGTGTTGGGCTATATATCATGATGAACACCCGGATGCTTTTAAAGAGAGCCGTCTACGCTGTTTCGTATCAAAGGAATAACGTGTATCCCTTTCAGGGGATAAAGATGACATTATCCGCCAGAGAGGATAATGTCAATTTTATCCTGTCCAGCGGATAACAAGGGCGCGCTTACCGATGTTTATTTCGCGCTAATGCCCACGGATCTTCGCTGGAGGGGCTGGTTTCTGCTGTCTGTGGTTCATTCAAAGAAGCAAGATAGAGCGCCTCTACTTCAGCACGCGCCCAGGGTGTACGACGTAAAAATTTCAGGCTGGACTTGATACTGGGATCGCTTTTAAAGCAGTTAATTTTGATGCGTTTGCTCAGTTCAACCCAGCCATAACGAGCCACCAGACGGATAATTTGCATCTCCAGCGTTACGCCGTGTAAAGGATCTTTAGAAACAGGGGTCATCAGAATCTGTCCAGAGTGTAAAAAATTGCGCTCACCCTAACGGGCAGAAAGGCATTATGCAAGGAGCGGCAAAAAAGTGTGTTGGCAAACCGGTCGCTTTTCGTTATCTGTGCTGTGATTGCTACTACACCCGCACCCGACAGCACTTAAGAACAGCCGCAATTATTGTTAACCTATGGCAATGTACTCCGTTGTGACAGAGAGAGTTGTATGTTTACGCATGCCGCGCCAGGCGCCCTCGATCATCCTTTAAAACCAGACCTGCGTGTTGGCTTTTTATTAATTAATCACTTCACCCTGATTTCTGTCGCTGGGCTGGTGGAGTCGTTGCGTTTTGCTGCCGATGAATCCTTTTCCAGTCGACAGATCTTTTGCCAGTGGGAATGGATGACGTGTGACAATCAACCGGTTATTGCCAGTTGCGGTTTACAGGTAACACCCACTGCTCCGCTCGATCTCGACGCCCACTGGGATTACATCGTACTGGCGGGCGGTTTGCTGGAGGAAACGCGCAATCCACCGGGCTGGTTACTGGAGGCGGTATGCCAACTTCATGCACGTAAAATACCGATTATTACCCTGTGCAGCGGCTCATTTATTTTAGGCAATGCGGGTTTATTAAATGGCCGACAATGTGCCATTCATTTCACAACCCGTGATGAGTTTCGTCAGCGTTTTCCCTGGCTATACCCGTTATTGATAAAAGTTACATTAATGACCGAGGCATCATTACCTGCCCAGGCGGAACGGCAATTGACCTGGCGGCAGATTTAATTCGCTGGCACTGCGGTGAGATTCGCGCCCAGAAAGGGCTGAAATACCTGCTGGCAGACGAGGAGCCAGCAAAAAAAGCGCGGAGTAAACAGCGAGAGAAAAAACATCATCAAGCGGTATATGAGAACGATCTGGTGTTACGCGCTATTGAATTTATGAAACACCATCTTGATAAGCCTGTCCCACTGGAGCGGGTCGCAGAATTTGTTGGCGTCACATCACGTCAGTTAAATCGGGCCTTTGTTGTCGGCACCAGCGAAACAGCTTCGGCTTACTGGCGCAAATTGCGGCTGGAACATGCGCGTAAACTGATGGCCAACTCCAGCAACAGCATCAATGCAATCGCCAGTGCCAGCGGTTTTGCCGATGCTTCTCATCTGATTAGTTGGTTTCGTAAACAGTATGGCGAGACGCCTGCAACTTACCGTAAGCGGCGACGCGAAGTTGAGCGACTGCTGAAAACTTAAGGTGTTACGCATGTTTACGCTGTGCTGCGTTAACCTGCAACAGACTTAACGGTTTTGAGACCCGTTCAGGTATTCATCAACATATTGTGTTATGGATAAATCTCTGACGAATTTAAGAAAGGATCTCTTTACTATGACTGTCTCTGTTCAAGCGGAACATATTATCCCTGCACAAAAGCGCGCACTGATTGCGGGTTCAGTGAGGAATTTTATCGAGTGGTATGAGTTTGCCGTTTACGGCTTTCTGGCAACAATAATCGCACAAAACTTCTTTCGCTTAGAGGGCGAAACGGCATTAACAGGCATTATTCTCACCTATGCATCGTTTGCTATCGCCTTCTTTTTCCGGCCACTCGGAGCCATCGTGTTTGGTCGCATCGGCGACAGGATCGGGCGTAAACCCACGCTGATAATTGTATTAATTATGATGACGCTGGCGACAGCGGCGATTGGCATTGTGCCGGGTTATGCCAGCATAGGCATAGCGGCACCGCTAATTATTACCGGGCTGCGTATTCTTCAGGGCCTGTTTGCCGGGGAGAGTATGGCGGCGCTGTCTCCTTAATGACGGAATTTGCACCTCGCGGTAAACGTGGTCTGTTTGGCGCCTGGCAATCTTTTACCGTCGCCCTCGGATTACTCGCTGGTGCAGGGATTGTCGCGCTGCTTTCCGCCTCGCTGGAACCCGAGCAGATGTTAAGCTGGGGCTGGCGCATTCCCTTCTTTATTGCTTTGCCGCTGGGCGGCGTTGCATTATGGCTGCGCGTACACATGGAAGAGACGCCAAGCTTTATTAAACAGCAACAACACGCCTCTCTGCCTGAGGAAAAAGCCAGTCTGAGCGCCACCTTTAAAACCATACTGCTCGGGATTTGTCGCGTGATGGTATGGTCAGCTGCCGGTTACACGTACTTAGTGATTATGCCAACCTACCTGCAATCTTCATTGCATACAGGATTTAATCAGGCATTGCTGATCGCCGTGATTTCTAATTTGGGCTTTGCGTTAACCATCATTCCCGCCGGGATACTCAGTGACAAAATTGGTCGACGTACAGTGATGGTGACAGCAGCGGTGCTGCTGTTGGTATTAGCTCTGCCGTTGCTGAAAATCTTGCAGGCTGAATCTTCAACGTTATTGATTAAGGGCGCAGTGGTATTTATTGCCGGTGGTGTTGTCGGATTGTTGGCCGGTCCCGGCCCCGCGATGTTGGCCGAAATGTTTCCAACTCGCGTGCGCTACACCGGGTTGGGGTTGGCTTATTCGCTGTCAAACGCTGTTTTCTCTGGCTGTGCAGGTTTAATTATTACCGGGCTAATTAAGCAAACCGGTAATCTCGATATTCCCGCCTGGTATGTCATGGCAACGGCAGTGGTCAGCATTCTGGCACTGATGACGCTAAATAAAGATGATCATCTGCGCTTGCTGGATGAGCCAACGCAACCAAAAATTTAATATCTTCAACAAGCAGGGCTTAATAGTCAGGGCAGAAAAATCTTGCTGCCTGATATTAATGCCCTGAATTTAAGTTCTGCATTCTGTTTGCGCTTGCCACCTTATAGCACTTCTACTGCGTTATTTTGTACAAACAACAAAGGTGATAGCCTGTATCGTTTCACGATGGATGATAATTTTTATTATTGAGCGACAGTACAACTTCCTGTTTTTTCGAAGGAATGAAAATGCTGGCAAGTCAAAAAAGAATTGCAGAAGGTGTAAAGCTAAAAGAGATCTTGTTTATTGCATTATTATTAAGTGTTAATTTCGCAATAGCGACTGAAAAAAAGAAATATGTTAATAAAATAATTAAACTTGAATATGTGAAAAAATATTAATGTGACAGCCTGTTATTAAAACCTGCCTGTTTCTCATTCGTTAACTTACAAAGCAGAGGGGGCGATTTTATTTATCTGAGGTTTAATAAAGCAACGTTACGATGAGGTTTTGATATCTCAGGACGGAACCATGCAGTATCATAATTTTATAATAAAGAAAATTGAGTATTGTGGAAAAGTGATGCGGAGCTTTTTTGTCAGCGATTTGAGATACAGGCAATCAAAGTATTCGCGAGAGTTCAACAGAGTCGCCAGCATTATCAAGCCCGCCAGCCTGAACGAAAAAAATAAACCATCGCATGATTTATGATCACAATCCTGACTTCACTTTGTTAGCTGATAAGGTAAAGGTTCGTGATTATGTGCGAGATAAAATCGGTGAGCACTATCTGGTGCCTTTATTAGGCGTCTACGAAAAATTTGATGACATCGACATCAAGTTGTTACCGCAAAAATTTGTGATTAAATGCACACACGACAGCGGCAGCGCCATTATCTGTACTAATAAAAACCATTTTAATTTCAGCAAAGCAAAAAAGAAAATTGAGTTCTGTCTGGGGAGAAATATGTATTATGCAACGCGGGAATGGCATTATAAAAATATTAAGCCCGCCGTGATTTGTGAAAAATATATTGATCTGTTTTTGGAAAAAGATAAAAGCGTTACGCCAGAAATTTTTCGGTTACATTGCTTTTCCGGTCAGGTGCAGTTTGTTGAAGTAGATATAACGGACGAAAACAAAAAGAATTCGTGAATGTATACAACTGTAGCTGGCAGCTTTTACCTTTTACGGTTGGGTACCCTACTACAGATTATCCGCTCGAAAAACCCGTCAAATTTGCCAAATTGATTGCACTGGCAGAAAAACTGGCCGAAGACATCGACTATTGTCGCGTTGATATGTATGCCACCGATGACGAAATTTATTTCAGTGAAATTACCCTGGCTCCCTGCAATGGAAGAATAAAGATAAAACCGTTGTCATGGGATTTTCGTTTGGGTGAGCTTTGGGAATCGGCGAAAGATAAATCAGCCGAAGAGAAGATAGTGCGTTTTTTTGGGGGCGTCTCTAAACGTAACAATAAAAAGCCGATAAAATTATCGGCTTTTTTGCCAGAACTCAGCGAAAATCAGGCGCTGTGTAACGGTTGTGCAGTTTTCTCAACCAGTGCCAGTAGCAGCTGAATATCTTCCAGCGTTACGGTAGGGTTTAATAACGTCATTTTCAGGCAGGTTACGCCATTAAACTCGGTTACACCCACATTAGCGCGACCTGATTCGAGCAGGGCATCACCAATTTGCTGGTTTAACAACGCCACGGCTGCATCATCTGCCGATGCCATTGCGGCCGGACGATAACGGAACAGCACGCTGGCGAGCTGCGGTTGCATAACCAGTTCCAGCGAGGCTTGTTCATCAACGTAGTGAGCAACCTGTTTTGCCAGCGTCACACCGTGATCGATGATCTCGGCGTATTGCTTCTGACCTAAAGCTTCCAGGCCCATCCACAGCTTCAATGCATCGAAACGGCGGGTCGTCTGCAGTGATTTCGAGACCAGATTCGGTACACCTTGCGCTTCATCGAACTCAGAGTTCAGATAAGCCGCCTGATAGCGCATTAGCTCATAGTGACGCGCTTCTTTCAGCAAGAAAGCGCCGCAACTAATGGTCTGGAAAAATTGTTTATGGAAGTCCAGCGTGATGGAGTCAACCAGTTCAATCCCGTCCAGATAGTCACGATATTTCTCAGACAGCAATAACGCTCCGCCCCAGGCCGCATCGACGTGAACCCAGATATTATGTTCTGCCGCCAGTGTTGCGATAGCACGTAATGGGTCAATTGCGCCGGCATCGGTTGTGCCTGCGGTAGCAACGATAGCCAGAATTTGCTCACCGTTGGCTTTCGCCTGAGTGACTTTGGCGGTTAAATCGTTCAGATCCATACGGGCAAACTGATCGGTTTTCACCAGCGTCACAGACTGATAGCCGAGGCCCAGCAACGCCATGTTTTTCTGTACGGAGAAGTGTGCATTTTCAGAACAAAGCACTTTGATCTTACGCAGATCGCCCGTTAAGCCGTCCTGCTGGATCGAATGTCCCTGGCGTGCAAAGTAGGCATCGCGTGCCAGCATCAAACCCATCAGGTTACTTTGCGTACCGCCGCTGGTGAACACACCCGCATCGCCAGCCTGATAACCAACCTGAGTACGCAACCACTCAATCAGCTTCATCTCAATGATGGTGGCTGAAGGGCTTTGATCCCAGGAATCCATGCTTTGGTTGGTTGCATTGATCATGACCTCTGCGGCCTGACTTATCACCAGGCTTGGGCAATGCAAATGCGCCACACACTGTGGATGATGCACTGACAGGCTGTCTTTCAAAAAGTATTCAATCGCCCGCTCAATGGCGGCCTGGTTGCCCAGGCCTTGCGGATTGAAATCCAGTTTGATGCGTTCACGCAGTTCAGCAACGGTTTTACCCTGATACATCTCAGGCTGTTGCAGCCACTTCACAACCGCCTGGCTGCTCTGTTCAATTGCTTGCTGATACGCTTCGGTGCTTTGCGCTGAAGCGGCCAGAATTGGATTTAACCGGGACATCGAATTCACTCCATTCAAACCGGTTTAACGCCAGCTGAGAGCAGGGCGTTTTCAAATTTATCAATGAACACGTCGAGTTCTGCATTGCTGATCAGCAGGGAAGGCAGCAGGCGCAATACGCTACCGTGACGGCCACCGCGCTCCAGAATCAGACCGTTTTCAAAGCATTTCTTCTGCACCAGTGCAGAAAGCGCACCATCAGCCGGGAAGCAACCCATATGATCTGCTGCTTCGTCAGGTTTAACCAGCTCGATGCCGATCATCAAACCCAAACCACGCACATTGCCGATAACCGGATAACGCTTTTGCAGCTCAGCCAGTTTGGCTTTCAGCCATTCGCCTTGCTCAGCCACTTTGTCAGCGACATTATTATCTTTGAGGTAACGCAGCGTAGTCAGGCCCGTTGCCATCGCCAGTTGGTTACCACGGAAGGTGCCGGTATGGTGGCCCGGTTCCCAGGCATCAAACTGTTTCTTGATACCCAGTACGGCTAACGGTAAACCGCCGCCGACCGCTTTTGACATCACAATGATGTCTGGCTCAATACCCGCATGTTCAAAGGCAAAGAATTTACCGGTACGTGCAAAGCCAGCCTGGACTTCGTCGATGATCAGCAGAATGCCATGTTCCTGAGTCACTTTACGGATGCGCTGCAACCATTCAGCCGGAGCCGGATTCACGCCACCTTCACCCTGAACCGCTTCTAAAATGACCGCAGCAGGTTTACGCACACCGCTTTCAACGTCGTTGATCAGATTTTCAAAGTAATAGGTCAGCGCCTTCACACCCGCTTCACCACCAATGCCCAGCGGGCAGCGATACAGGTGCGGGTAAGGCATGAACTGCACTTCAGGCATCATACCGTCAACGGCTTCTTTCGGAGACAGGTTGCCGGTAACGGACAGTGCACCGTGCGTCATGCCGTGATAGCCGCCAGAGAAGCTGATCACGCCTGAACGGCCAGTGTGTTTCTTCGCCAGTTTCAGTGCGGCTTCAACGGCATCAGCGCCAGAAGGGCCGGTAAACTGCAGGCAATATTCTTTGCCCTGACCAGGCAGTAAAGAGAGCAGATAAGCGGAAAACTCATCTTTCAATGGCGTTGTCAGATCAAGAGTATGTAACGGCAAGCCGCTGGTAATGACATTTTGGATGCTTTGCAACACGTCAGGATGATTGTGACCCAGCGCCAGGGTTCCTGCGCCTGCCAGGCAATCAAGGTATTGCTTATTCTCAACGTCAGTGATCCATACGCCATTCGCTTTAGCAATTGCCAAAGGCAGCTTACGTGGATAACTTCTGACGTTAGATTCAAACTCAGCCTGTCTGGCCAGGTAGGTTTCGTTGTTAGTGACTGAATGCGCATCTAAACTATCAATACGGACTTTATCCGTCATCATATCTCTCCTACAACCAGGGCTTATCATTGTGCCTCAGTTGAATAATTGAATAAAAAGTAAACTACTGCTTAAAAAGCGCGGCCAATATAGGACTTTTTACCACCGGACTCAACGATTAATTTTGTGAAGATTTATTAATGGCTTTTTATTAATAATCAAAGTGTTGCTGCGTTTTTGACCACGCGGGGTGCCACTTTTTTGTTACTGAGTTATTAATAAAGCACTAAATGATCTGCTTCAGATGAGCACTGGTATCGTTAAATGTTTGTAAGAGGCGGTTTTAAAACAATTTAGTAAAGAGCCAAAAGAAAAGTACCAGCACTTTCTTTGTTAACAGAATGTGTCGGATGCTCTGCTATGAATTACGTTATTCACGCTAACGCACCGGACAGCGAGGAAGAAAAACGATGAGATTTTAATTCAGGTCGATAACAGTAAGGCAGGAAAAGGCAATTTCAGGTCAACCTGATTCTGATGCGTTAGTTGTGCCGTTGTCAGGCAGATGAAGAGAGGTGAAAGAGCACAACGCTGGCGCATAAGTTATTTAACATAAGATAGATTGCGCGCATTAAAATGGTGTCATGCTTCTTTAAACGCTTATGCAGCAAAAGTTGCCCGCTCAACGGCCCCTGTTACAGAAATGGCCGACCAGATGTTGGCCAGCCGTGAGGTATTTAGCGTCAGCCTAAGAAAAATTGCCTCGCTATTCTGTTTTTTAAAAAAAAAAGCCGAAAACGATATTGATTGAGTGAGTTTCAATTCAACTTGAAGAAAAGAAAGTTAAATCAATAGATTATAAACGAGTCTGTTCATTTTCAGGGATGTTTTCAATGGCGTAATAGGCTTCCAGCACAGAGAAGAACGCTTTTGAAATAGATCCTATCATGTTGGCGCTGCTCTCCTTGACTTTTTGTAGGTCATTTTCAGAATTTAATGAGGAATAATCCAGTTCGAAGAAAGAAAGAGGCAGACCACCCGTTTTTAAACATTCAAGGCTATAGAAAGCCTCTTTGTTATAAAGATTTTCTTCACACACCTGACGGTAAGCATTAAAAACGGTAAACGCAGATTTCAGCATAGCTTTTGCTTTTTCGGGCTCATCATCAACAGGATTGACTTTGCTTTCAAAGTAGGCGATCACTTTTTCATGATCTTGCGCTAAACTGTTTATTTTTGAAGCATCACTTAGCGTCATTTTCTTTACAAAAATATTTTGACATTGTTTCTTTATAAATTCGCTGTAGATTAGCGATGAGAAATTCGCATCGATTTTACTTGATTGGAAACGCGATGAAAACATCGCCTTCACTTTTTTGTCCTGTTCAAAGCTAAGGTTTTGACGAAAAATACCATTCGCATTTTTTGGATTGGCTAGTAAACGTTCAGAGGTCAGGTTACATAGGTTGGAAAAGTTAGCAATCTCATCAACTTTATTGTTTTTTCTGAAAGATTTTGCTGTATTGATTATTTTTTTTATAAAATAAATTATTCCCTTCCCACAGGATTTGTTTTTTTTGTTTTCAGCTGTCGATAAATTAACATCTGATATATTATCGACATAGAACGTTGCTTGTGTATATTCATTAATTTTCATCTTATTTTTTCTCTTTAAACTATTTTCTCATAAATCAACACCGAGATGAATCCTGTCATCTTGGTAATGCCAGGGCTTTGTCACATTGTAATCGCTAACAACATAACTTAACCAAATCGCCTACAGTCAGGTCAGCATTGATCTGCTCTTCTTGCAAAAAAAGACCCTGCTCTTCTAAACTGATAAGGAATTCAATTAGCTCAATAGAGTCCAGTTTTAGCGTTTTGATGAGACTATCTTCCATAGCAATTTGCCCGGCTGGCAACCCATTAATCTGACTTATCTTACTGCTTATAATATCTAACGCTTCATTTATTTCCATTTTACATTATCCAAAATGTTTATTGTTTTTTCTGATGTAAAGATGCGTTTATTTAGCATTGGACTAAACTTAATGAAATCATAGAAGCGAGAGTCCTTTATATTATCCATGTGACCCGCTTCTTTAAATAACGTTAACGCATCAGATATGGCTTTTTGTCTGATGTCATTTTTAGAGTCGCTTCCCACTACTGTAAGAAAGGCCGATTTAATATAATGTTCAATGCTGTTTATATAGCCTGCCTTCCCAGGTTAACTTTACTGATTAATGGATCATTTTCCAGGCCATTCAGGCGCAGTTCTGCTTTTAGTGTGTCCAGTAAAATCTCTTTGGGATTACTTTTGTTGAGGGGGTTGCTTCAGGGCGAGTTTCATGCCCTGAAAGTTGCTGAACACTTCGAACTACAACTTCTTTTTCTTGATTATCCGGGATCTGAATTTCAAGACTTTGTTCTGATAATTTTTCATTACGACTAGGTTTAGCATTGCTCATACGCTGTATATACGTTGCGTTACTATTTTTTATATCGCTTAAAGGGGCGAATTGATAAAGCGTTGAGCTTTTAGCTATGTCGTTTGTGTTAATACCCTTAGTCTCGATATTCGCACTGGAAAGAGACGCCCCGGAAAAATTCACCAATGTGCTATAGCGGTTAAAGGTGTTATTTATCTGTGTGTTTTTGCTGTGGTCAATTTTATTCACAGTTGTGTCGTCGCTTTCGTTGGCGCTGGTATCACTAACTATCCTGGCCCCTGTGGCCGACTGGCCGTTTTGTGTGTTAGCGGCGTCAGCCGTTGTGCCGTTCGCCGCAGACCTTATGCGATCTGTTTTGGCGTCTGAGACGTTATGACCAGTAGTCTTACTATCCTCATTAACGCCCCCGTTTGCGGCAGTAGCCGACGTCAGGCGATTGTCAGATGATCTGCTTCGCTCAGTGTCTGATGCATTATTAGCTTCGCTTCCTGTAACCAAAGTCTCCTGTTTATCTGATGATCGATGATCTGCTGCCGAAAGGCGATTTCGGTTATCTACAGCATGAGATGAATCGTTTTCAGGTGCTATATCAGTCTCATCATAGGATAGAGGGCTATCTGTAGTATCAAAAATGACTTGAGGTTTAAATTCAGGCCCGCTTTTTTTCCTGATATCAAGCTGATCAGAGTCTATAAATAAGGAGCCTGTCAGATGTTTTGTCAGGTCTTGAACAAGCGCATCTTCAGGATCCGTGGAGTCAACAAGATTCGTAATGCTCTCTAAATCAACCGTGTCCGTTGAAGAGAAGGTATTCACGCCTGTCTCACGCGTTTCCGGCTTTTCGATTTGTACAAAATCAATATTGCTGACAATTTTTTCACGATTATCAAATAAATTATGATAATCATCAGCCGTAATGACCGATTTATCACGGGAAGGCAGACTTGCGATAAGATCTTTCATTAACAAAAATGTCTGATCCTGATTCAGGTTATCTGAATTTAATATCAACTCTGCTAACCCAACATAACGATCTGCACTTTTGCTGTCTGGCGTATTCAGTCCAGATCGCTGATGGTTATCAGTCGTTTCGTTTTGGCTAAAGTTTGGGTTGTTATTATTAATAATATTTACAGGGCCGAAAGGAAAACCTTTGGAAGGGTCATTTGCCTGTAAGTTATTATTTCCCTGGGGCCCAGAGGGGAAGGCATTTGAGCAAGTGGCGGTTCTGCTTTAGACGCTTTATGCGTATTCAGTGTTGCAGGAATAGCACTAAGAGCGGCATTGAGTCGCCTCATGTCCTGCAGCATTCCTGTGCCGTTGTTCTTTGATAGTCTGGCTATATCTTCAACGATTTCGTCCAGAAGATTAAAGCAAGCGCGAATATCGGGTTTGAAAACCTTACCAAGATCATTCATAGCCTGTTCTCGTGAACAATCAGGATGATGATGACACCATGCATCAATTGAACTATCGACAATGTTAGCTGAAAGTTTCTCTACGACACTCTTACCGTACTGCTGTAAAAAAGGAATAAGCTTATTCCATGTTTTTTGGTCATTTACCTTTTCAGGATGTTGTGAAATAAATTTAGTTAGGTTGTTAATTTTCCTTTTTTCAGTTTCGGCAAAGCTGTCTTTTTGTAAGGCGAGCATTCCAATGGTATTTTTGAATAACTTACCATTTTCATAAGCATCCAGATTGTCTAATTTTTCAGAAAGAGAAGATTGAGCAAGGGTGTCGATAAATTTAGAGGCTGACGAAATGCTGTCTGGATTGGAAACATAATTTTGCCTGGCAAAAGTAAGGTGGCTGTTTTGTACTGCCTGAATGCATGATGTCAGGTTGTTGTGCAAACACTGCGTAACTGCTTCTTGAATTTTAAGTGCCGTCTGGTTCGCATACTCTGTATTTATTCCATGCATAACTATTTCCTCTGTTATTTTTCCGATGTACTCTTGCCTGAGCAAAAGGGGAATTTGTAAAGAAAGTTAATAATTAATTGCTTGAGGTGGCAAGAATGAGAAATTTCTTTATGCTCAACTGGCTTTGTCGCTTGTTGAACGTGAAAGGAATGATTAAGCCTGCTTTTGAAAGATTTATTATTGTAATGTACAGATGAGGTTGTCTCACTGAAGGGGGCAGATAAGAAAGCAAACCGCTCATTTTTTTATTTGCAGGGAGAGTAATAGTCAGTGGCTTGTGCGTTTTTGCTGTCAGGCTTGATAGGCTAAGCCATGAAAATTTTGCTGGTAAATTGATAGTGTGCGCAGAAACGAAACCACGCAGAGTAAAATACTCTTGATTAGATGGTTTGGTTTTACTGTTTTTTTGCATGAAAGTTTAACCCTTTCTATTACAAAGATTTCAATACCTGTTTTGCACTATCTGCAAGTGTTGATATAACACCGCTCAAGACTTTATTTAAATTATCAAAAGTACTGTTGGCCTGGCTGTAGCGTTGGGCAAATGATTGCATATTACTTTGGAAACTGCTTCCTAAGGCGTTAAAAGAAGCTAACCAGGCTTGATAAGCTGTGGTTGAAATCTCTCCCGTTGTAGTGGGAAGCTTAAGGCTTGCATTATATTGATCAAGATTGAAGGAGATTTTTCCATTCTGATCGACTTTATAAGCTGGCTCAAGTGTACCCGTCATTTCAGCTTTTTGCTCCGAACTCATATTTTCCCAACCCGGAACAGAGCCAAATTGTTGAGCGTTAACCCAGGTGTCAAAATCACGCCAGCCTTTTTCCATAATATTTTTGTCGAATTTAATAGTATTACCATCCTTACCTGAAGTGATGGCCTCTCCTGCTGCCTTCTGTACAGTTTCATTAAACTTTTCATACATAGAAGTATAGGTAATCATTAAGTCTGCATAAAAATCGACGTAATCCTTTTTAATGCCCCCTATAGCAATTGCGACTCTCGCCCGTAACTCGGCATAGCTGGTATTGACATCAATGCCAGTTCTGCTCTCTTCAGCTTTTGCCTGTGAAACCTCTTTTCTGATAGCCGTCGTAAAAATACTATAATTCTTTTGTGTATGAAGCTGGTCATCTCTTACTGTGTCACGTACGAAGCTGAGTTTTTTTGCAACGTCGCCTCTGATGTTATCAAGACTTTTTCTGCAGTACTGCTTGTTTTAGGTTGTTCAGAATAACTGGCTGGAATAACATGATTAATTAATTTATCAAAGCGAGTGTTTTCAGCTTGACGTTGGCTGGCAACGTCTGGTTCATGGTTATTCAAAAGCGTATAAAGGGCATTTATTTTTAATGCGGGTGAGCTTTTATTTCCCGGATTGTCGCCGCTTTCTTGATTAAGTAGTACGCCAATGAGTTTTTTCAAAAAAGAAATGTTTTTATTTGGTGAAGTACTGTTGACAATGGGATCAACTAATTGCTTACTTTGAGATGACGTATTATTCATCCATAAAGAATCATTTTTCATAGGGTTCTGTAAGTTGATATTCATCATGTCTCCAGGTAAATGATAAAAGCGGGGAGCGATCGTCCCCGCATACATTAAAAAACAGCGCGTATTAACCCATACGGTTGGCAATAGCACTGACAGCATCGTTGTTATTATTCAGAATTGACATTAATGCCTGGCGGAGTCCGTTTTCGGAATCATTGGCTTTCTTAGCGACTTGCTGGAAGGTGTTGTCAACTTCATTCGTGACGCTTTGATTGCCACGCGCAATATCAGCTTGCTTACTCTCTTCGGCTGCACTTACTTCATAGGTTCCCTGAACAATAGAGTTTGTTGCATGGCCGCCCTGAGTCATCAGTTCGGCCGTAACACGTGTTTTTGAGGTGTCATTACTGATCTTCTGATGCGCGTTACGTAGCGTTGCACTCTCAAAATTCATTTGAGGATGGTGTTGCGACATACGACCCAAAACTTCAGGACTCATCTCCTGACCATTTTGAACCATTTTGTCACGACTGTTTTTGATGGCATTTTCTGACTGCGTAAGTTTAAACTCAGTTTTCGTGGCGTTAGATAAATTATTTTTAATAGAGCGAGATTCGTTATTCAGTGCTTTCAGAGAAGCGCCAGTCGAGGCACCTTGCATCCCCAGACTTAATATGCCGCCAGTGATGGTACCATTCATGCGTTGCTGGGCAGCATCAATTCCTTTGTTGCCAGCCAGAATAGCGGAATTCATGGTATTCTCAGACCACTTTGCAGCCAGCTTATTAGCTTCATTTTCATGTTTATTTAATACAGACATAATCGTCATGAAGGCTTGCATCGTTCGCATGTTACCCATGACATTTGAATAAACATGAGAAGTGCTGTCTGCCGCAGTGATATCGACCCCACCTTCCAGTGCAGGTTGTGAGCGAGTCTGGCTTGAAGATGAAGGATGTGCTGAATTTACAGCCTCTTTAGAGGCTGCTTTGGCGCTGTCATTTGTTTTTAAATGCGCAAGAGTAGATAACAGCTGGGAGCCAAAAGTTGCGGCAACAAAGGCAACAGCTTGATCTATATTATCAATGTCTTTACCTGATTTATTATTTTCAATCGCCTGGAGTATTTCAGATTTCGATGAGGCAGGGAGGGTTTTATTACTATAACTCTCAGGTATTTTCAGTTGAGCCTTGCCATCGATGATAGTTAATGAGTTGACAGTTTGGTTTAGTACTGAAGTTAAAATGCCGTCGGTTTTAACAGCGGCATGATCTAAACTTTTTGCAGTGTTTACATTACCTTTGTTGTCCTCTGCATTACCTGTATTGACAGTTTCAGGTAGATGATTATGAGTATAGGGTTGTGTTGCAAGATTAGCTGCGTTCATTATTGACATAATCAAAGCCTTATTAATCGCATGATAAGTTTTGGAGTTAAGCAGTGATGGAGCTTAATTGATGGCTAATGTATTTCCCCGCTTGAAAACTATCTTCTGCAGCAGCAGACATATCAGAAATAATAGAGTTAGCGACGCCTAAACGCTGGCTAAAATTATTTACCACCCTATCCATCATATCTGACAATATTTGCTGAAGTGCTGCATCGCGCATCATTTGCGCGCGTGCTGTTTCTGCTTTTGTCATAAGCGCGGCAACGCTGATGCCACCGGCAACCTGTAGCGTTGTATTGGCCATTGTTCCGCCAGCCAATCCCATTTGTGTGCGGGTTACGACGGTGGCCATTTTGGCTTCGTTCATACCTAAATTACGACCGAGCCCATTACTGATGCGTTTAAAAACTTGTCCAGTCGTGCTGGTAGCAATCCGGGATAACTGACTGGCGAAATGTGTTCCAATGTTGCTCATTGCTTTGCTGGCTAGCTTACTTGCTGCACTGCCTGCGACATAAACGCTTGCAATCAAAATGACTGCTGCAGCAATAGCACCTAAGATTTGTCCAACCATAGCAGCGGTAGAAGCGTCAACGCCCATTTGTTCCAGTAGCCTGGTAAGCATGTTACCGATGAGCTCCATCAATGGCTTAACGATAGAATCCATAATGGGTTGTAAGGCTGCTTGCATAAAGGATTTACCCGTCACAGCCTTGCCGACCTCATCTGCAAGCATTAACGACAGGGCAACAGCCGCGAGGGCAAGAGAGGCTCCTCCCGTGAAGATAGCGGCAGCGAAGCTCACTGCGGTAATAACCCACCCTAAAACCTTACCAATACATCCCATTGTTTTTTGGGTTTCTTCTGCTTTCCTCATTTGGTCGTCATACTCTTTTGCTTTCTTCTCAGCATCTTTCGCTGAGGCTTCAGCAAGTTTCTGTTTCAGCGCGGCATTGACTTCCAGATCTTCATTTGCGGCTTCATTGATTAATTGTGCCATTACAGCCATTAAATAGGTCAGGCTTTTGGATTGCGCGTCTTTTTGTATACGCTGCACTTCAATAACAGTAATTTGCTGCGTCGAAAGCGATCCCACTAATTTAACTGCCTCTTGCTGAGTAGTTTGCAGGGCATTTTTACTGGTTTTCTCAGTCTCAATGGCAGGTGTTAAGGTGCTTTTAACAAAGGAAGTATAAGCAACCCTGGTTGCTTCATATTTGGCGGATGCCACGTTCACATTAAGCTGAGCAGCAGCAATTTCTGCCTGCAGCTCAGGGCTAACACTGCCGAAATTCGCATTTTGCATTGCTGCCTGACTTTGCAAGCTTGCAAGTGTGGTTTTAGCACTTTCAAACTCATGCCCGGCGCTGGCTTTATCCGCAGATAACTTGTCAGCCTGTTTTTGAATGTGTTTGAGATGGTCGCTGTCAGCGGTCCACGTGAGTCCCTGTTTTTCTAGCTGGGTCGTGAGTGTTGCACTGGCCTCACTGGAGCCTTTCATCAATGAGTTATAAGCAGACAATTGATTAATGAGGTTTTGTACAGAAGATTCTGTCATCAATTTCGACATGGCAGCGAGTATGCCAGTCAGACGTGCCGAGGCATTTAAGGTCTTATCTGTGGCAGAGCTTGCCATTTCCGCTTCTGCTACGGCCGGATGCAACTGAATCGGGTCAGGCGAAAGTTTAGGAGTAAATTCCCTTTCAAACCCATTAACCACAGAACCCGAATTTTTAAGCGTGTTACTTGCATTTTTTAAAATGGTTTGTAATTGCTCCGGCTGTAAAACTTGTAAGGCTTTTTCAACCTGGCCACCTAAAACATGCTCCTTATATTGTTTATTACCAAAGCGTCTGGCCTGATCGCTGTGTTTTTTTAATTCTGAGTGACTGGCCTTTTCCAGAGAGGCATTTTTGTTAAACGAACTTATACCTTCTAAAGACATGGAATTTACTCCTTGTGTTTTTATTCTTTTGAATTTTCTTCGCTTTGCTCTGATTCATTTATCGCCGTAAGATAAACCTGAGCTTTTTCCTGCAGGTGGGCATCATTGCTTCTTTTTATTACAATTTCGAAACACTGCCGAGCTTGTACTGAACGGCGAAGCATTAAGTTACACTCTCCCGCATAGAACATAGGCCTGAAATCATTTTCAGAAAGCGTGTAAGAGAGAGCATAAAAATCTATAGCTTTACTGTAATTTTTCTTAAGTTGATAAACTGCTGCTAAACCTAAAGGGTATTCAGGATTATAAAAATCATAGATGCAGAGAAAGCGGAACAGCGATTCAGCATCATCGAGCTTTCCCTGATGGTAATATTCATAAGCGAACTTATAAACATCATGCATTGTTTGATTCGAAACGCCGTGAACATCTTTTAATGTTGATCCATTTTGGATAGCATCTAAAAGTTGAGCTGAATACTCCTCAACCTGAGTGTCGTCATAAGTTTGGCTTTCTTCACTATGATGTGTGTTCATAAATTACCTCTAAAAATTAACAGGAAACGTATCGCTGAATGTGATGAACTTGTTTGTTAATGAAAATAGTCATGAACACAGGTTAATCATAACGCTCGTCATTAAGGAAAAATATAAAAAAACAGCATTACTGGTCTGGCCGTTTTTCTTGTTCGGTCGACGAGTGCTGATGTACCTGTGCGGGCATATCATTAGAGACATTGATGTCAGCTTGTTCAAACGCAGAGACCTCTGCGTTTTCAACCTGACGCAACCAGATCAGTATATTAATAACCTCCATTAATGCTTCATCATTTATTGAGACGAAACTATATTGCTTATAATCTCTGAACAGTTTACGTGTGAGGGAAACATATCTTATAACGGGTACGCCAGTTAGTTCAGCATAAGCGATAGCAGCGCGCGCCTTCATATTTGTACAGCGTAGCGCAATAAAGGGAAGCATCGCGACTTCAGGGTTGAAATAAATGCCAATGGCAATATGGGTAGGGTTGGCAAGTATGACTTCAGAGTTTCTAATCGCTGCTCTTTCTTCCCCTGATAATATTTCCATATGAGCGCGTCTGCGTGCGCTCTTGATTTGAGGGTTACCATCAGTCTCCTTATGCTCCTGCTTAACTTCATGTTTATCCATTTTTAAATCTTTAAAGTGCAAGAAGTATTCTGCAATAAAGTCAGCTATCAAAACAAAAACAGACCAGGCGAGAAAAGCAAGAACGGTTTTTAGTGTAAACAAACTCCAGGCAGAAATAAGCTGACTGATATTGCCTTTGTAAACAGAAAGAATAGCGGGAAGCTCATGGTGTATTAAGTAATAACATGTACAAACCAGAACGGCTAAATAGCACAAAGATTTAACAAACTCTTTGACGGTACGCATGCTGAATATTTTTTTAAATCCCTCAACGGGGTTTAGCGATTTAAAATTCAAACGGATAGCTTCCGAAGCTATAGTAAACTTTGTTTGTAGCAAGGTTGCTGCCATGCCTGCGATAACGCATAACGCGATGAAGGGATAAGAAATTTCAAAAAAAACTAAAGTTAACTCGGCAAGATAATCAGAAATTTGCATTTGCTCGTTATGTAATGCTGCCGCTTGAAAGAGCACGGCAAACTGATAAAAATCTACCGCAAATACTAAGTAAAATATTCCCGCAACTAATACGATAGTTGTTATCAGATCGCGACTTTTGAAAGTTTACCCTTTTTTTGCTGAATCTCGTTTTTTCTTTACCGTAGGCTTTTCAGTTTTTTCAGCCATGATGATTTTCCTCAATGAAGAATTGCTCAAAGGCATTAGGTGAAAACATATGGAGTGGCTTTTCTGTCATTGAATGGAAGCCATACAGCATGAAAACTAAAAAAGCGATGCTACTTTTGACAGCGAGTGATAATGAGAATGGATTCAGTTGCGGACAATAACGTGCAAAGATGCCAAGCATAATTTCCGCTAACATCATAACGATCATGACGGGGGCCGCCAGCAGAATACTGCCCTCCGCTAGTTGCATAAGAAGTTCACCGGCCTGAGACCAGTTGAAATCGGCAAGCAGGCTTCCTGTGGGAAATGTCGTATAACTCTGGACAAAGGAGTCTAAAAGTATACGCATTCCCCGGTTGAAAAGAATATTGCACCAAATGCAAAGTTCATGAAGCCAGACAATATTGAACTTTGCACGCCATTTACCGGATCGATGCTATCGCTGATCGTAGCGCCACGTTGATTATCAAGAATTTCACCGAGTGCAATAATCAGCCAAAAAGGTAAGCAAAGAGTAAGTGCTAGCATCAAACCAACAATTGCTTCCTTAACCAAAACAGTAAGCCAGCCTTGCTCAAATGCAACCGGTGAATCCAGATAGGGCCATAAGCCTATTATTACCAAATAAATAACCGTATTTTTAACAATAAGATTCGAGAGAACACGCTCTCCAAGCACGGGTAACATATAAAAGACAATAGCCAGCCGCGCATAAGCAAAAACTAACGTTAAAATGCTGTGCTGAAAATTTAAATAGAGCGTAAATATTGACATGCCTTTACTCTTTTTAGCTGAAGCCCATGGTAAAAGCTTGAAATGCAAAATTCATCGTTTCGGCTGAAAACCATTCTAAAAGCATAAAAATACTGGCGAACACAGCGAGCATTTTTAAGCCAAAAGGCAGAGTTTGTTCCTGAATTTGCATCACAGTCAGAAATAAACCAACAATAAGACCGACCAGTGTAGCGAAAACAATGGGGACTGCTGTTAACTTTAAGACAAGCAATAAAGCGGAATTGCTAATAAAAAGCACAGTATTCATAGTGTCATCAACTCGGCATATTGTGAAATAAGCCCTTTGGTTACCAGCGCCCACCCATCCATTGCTACAAATAAAATGAGCTTAATGGGAATGGAGATGGTAACGGGGCTCATCATCATCATTCCTAATGCTAAAAGGATGCTTGAAACCACCATGTCAATCACAACAAAAGGCACATATATATAAAAAGCTATTTTGAAAGCACTCTGTATTTCGCTTAACGCATATGCAGGCATAAGCGTCATTAAAGGCAATGAACTCATTTCAAAATTTTCTAAAACAGGTTCAGGTTCGCCTTCACGATGTTTCTGCTGTATTTTGTTAAAGTATCGAATGAGATCAGGATCTGAATACTTAACGAGATAATCACGATAACCGACCAACCCATTATCCATAAGCAGCGATACTGACCTTGAACTATTGAAATCAATATTATTTTTTTCAATATACTCCGTTATGCTTTGAGTGACAGGCATCATAACAAATGCAGTTAAAATGATAGCAATACCGTTCAGCGTTAATGTTGAAGGTACCTGTTGAATACCAAGCGCGTTTCGCACCATAATTAGTACTATTGAAAATTTTATGAAACATGTTCCTCCAGCAATAATAAAAGGAAGTAACGTGAAAAATGAAAGTAAAGCAATCAGGGATATATCATTAGTCAACATTCTGATCTTTCGCTACGCCGTTTGAAAAATTATTGATTTTATTAACTTCTACAGCTAACGAACCATTTTCTAAAGCGACTAATTCACCCTGGGAAAAAAACTTCTTATTGAGGTAAATACTGACTTTTTTTTCGGCATTGGGCGTTAATGGAAGCAGACTACCCTGTTGAATGGTATCTAACTCATTCAAGGTGAGATTAAAGCTATCAAGTACAATTTCCACTTCGACCGGTAAGCTTGTCCATTCAAAAATTACACCTTTATCCTGGCTTTCCATTTCGTTTGTAATGTCTAATTTTTGTTCCACAATAATGTCCATTTCTGCTGTGATGTTTAATTTGAAAAGTGAAAAATTTCCGATTTTTAGTTCAGGGTTGACAGTCATTATTCTGATTAAATCGCCCTGTTGTATATCAATGAGCAAATCCAGGGGTAAATAGCTTATGCCAATCACATAACGTGCAATGAAAGGAACTTCATTTATTGCCAGTTTATTTTGAGATGAGATATCGCTGATCGCTTCTGGCCATTCACTTAAATATAAATCGCAGGGGTTAGCGGGTAAGCCAACAAGCAATGCCGGTAGAGGTAACGTTGGGACCCTGGCATTTTTGATTTCCCACGATCTGCCTAAAACCGTGAAAACTACGTGCTGTCCTTCAAGCCACTGAGCTATATATCGTATAGAAATGCGTTCCCAGGGCATTTTGGGAAAATTTGTGCCTTCTGCATGCAGCAATTCATCAGCATCGACCCAAATCGAAACAGACTCATCTGATTCACTTACCATTTCAACCCGTAAATAACGATGCTTGCAGTCAGTCTGTATGAGTGAGCTGCCAGGTAAGCTGGATTGCAGAGTTTGCAGAGCAGAATATTGTTGATTAACCTGACGCAGGCATGTGCTTAACTTCATTCCTGCTCCTCTTCTTGATCTTGACCCTGAGAGTGATTTTCGCGTTCCTCATCATCGCGTTCCAGATGATAAATTTCAGGGGCTTGTTTAGGCCAATGCTCGATGTGTCGCTGCATTGCATCAGCCGCCCTTGAATCAGATGCCTGAAGAATGACATTACCCTCACGGAAATTTTCCTGCGGTAAAGAGACTTTTACTGAGTGATCGCCTGACCAGCGTTGAAACTGAAAGTTAAAACTGATTGGTTTTTGTGTTTCATTCATATTCTCAGTATAATTTACGCGATTTTTGATTTGAGATAATTGCGCTGTCACTAACTTATTATTCAGTTTTTCGTTATTTTCAATGTTGCCCTTTTTGTTTGATAACGTTGCAGGCATGATGTTCAGGTTTCTGTCATACGCATACATTAGAACGGGGTCATGGTTAATGAAAATTTTTGAATTATGATTTCTGTCTTCTGATGAAGTCAGAATAAGCCTGGTTTCTTCTGTTAGTGTTTTCTTGAGGTTGGTGAATGTGGCGTTTTTATCTAAGCTTGTATTTTCAAAAAGCGAATTGCAACCCGCTGATTCACTTTTTACAGGCATGGGTTTGATGTCTAATGTTGGCTTTTTCTGTTTCAAGTTTGAATAAGGCGACATCAACTCCTTTTTAGAGTTAGTGACACTAATAACGTGCGATAAATTTGAGGAGTAACTTTGTTCTTGAAATGCCTGCCATTCCTTTCCAGTCTTTGAAACGTATTTGTTTTTATAGTCTGGATTTTGTAAAGTGAAACCACCTCTTTCTCCCTTTGCGTTAAATGGCAATGGCGTCATCAATTGAGGTAGCATTGCTGCCAAAGACATTTCCTCTGGTATCTGACCTTTTAGCTTCTTTTGTTTAGCGTGCTGTAGGAAGCTTTCCTGCATATCATTATTAGCGGATTTTTCTGTGTGCGCTAAATGGGTTGCACCTTGAATGCTTTTATTTACCATAAACAGCTATCTCTTGGATTTCATTTTCAAGTTGAAAATCAATTTGGATGTTTGATTCATATTTTAATTTCAACACCCATGAGGAAATTTTAGCCTGCCTTTTATCTAACATTTTTTTCGCATGGCAACATTTCGCCATCATTGCCTCTAACTCTTTTTTGTTATCCTCAAGCGAAAGGATATACTGAACAATCTCTTGCTGACAGCTAAGCAACATACCTTGAGCTCTAATCATATTGTAGATTTGTTCACGGCTCTGCACGCCTGACGGTATAATGTCTTCAAGCTGTTTGTTAAGATGTTCAATTTCACTCATGGCATTTTTCAATTTATCATCAATGGTAATTAATTTGCGATTGATACAATGAATTTCCCTGTTTAAAAGAAATTGTTTTTTCTCAAGAAACATTAAAAAAGAACGTCCTTTATGTAAGGCATTCATATAATCTTTCCCAGCAAGTTATAATGGCGGTTTTTTCTGCAAGTGGCTGTTTTAAGAATTCTTCCATAATCTTCTTTTTATCAAATGCCTCGTCATTATCAGGATTCTCTCCTGGGCGGTATTCACCTAAATCTATATAAAGTTGCATCTCTTGTTGTCTGACCATAAGCTCACGAAAGCGTGAGGCCGCATTTAATTTCTCATCATTATTAACTTGCTGAAATATTCGGCTGATACTTTGCAGGATATCGATAGCTGGATAATGTCCCTGCGCAGCCAACTTCTTACTAAGATAAATATGGCCATCAAGAATCGAACGAACTTCATCTCCAATGACGTCAGGTTCTTCTTCATTTTCAATGAGAACGGTATAAAAAGCCGTTACGGAGCCCGTGTAAAAACGGCCCGGCCTTTCAAGAATTTTTGGCAGAGCTTCAAAAACCGAGGCGGGATAACCGCGGCGTGCCGGCAATTCTCCCATACTCAGCGCCAGGTCGCGTAATGCACGAGCATATCGAGTAATGGAATCGATAAAGAGCAGCACGTTTTTACCCTGGCTACTGTAATATTCGGCTATTGCAGTGGCGATTTGTGCTGCGTTGCAACGTTCCACGCATGAACGGTCAGAGGTGGCATACACGACAACGATTTGATTATGCCGAGATGAACGCTTGAGCTCTTCTACAAACTCAGTCACTTCACGGCCCCGCTCACCAATCAAGCCAATGACGTAGATATCGGCATCTGAGTGTTCAACAATCATACTCATCAGTGACGTTTTACCGCAGCCGGCAGCAGCAAAAATACCGACACGCTGCCCTTTTGCACAAGTGAGTAAACTGTCTATAGCGCGTATACCCGTCGCCAGTACTTCTGTAACGGGTTTGCGCTCGGTAAAATCCTTTGGTTTACCTGAGACAAGCAAACTTTCGCTCTCTGTCACTTCAGTGGTTATGTCGTTTTCATTCAAGCGATCTTTGATATTGCCTGTAGCATCTAGAACAGCCCCGGCTATCTGTTCATGCATTTTGAATTCGAATGGTTTTCCAGTGGGTATGAAGACGTTACTTCGGGAATACCCTTGATTATCATTCAGCAAGCTAAGCAATGTATGTTCTTTAGTGAAAGCAATAACCTGTGCGTAGCCGATGACAGATGCATCTGAAAGCGATTTCTGTATTTCACAAATCTCACCGATTTGCGTATCAGGTAATAAGGCCTCTACAACATTACCCTGAATGCGAATCGGATGGGAAATATGCACAAAACATTGCTTATTCATGCTGATCGGCTTCCGTAATTAGTGCAGTGCATTACGGTATTGCACTAAAATGGTCAGGAAAGTGTCTAACATATTCATAAAGGATGAAGCAGAATCAAGGTGATTCTCTTTAACCATCGCGCGTATTTCTAAGTTCCCATTGGCTAAATATAGCGCGGGCTGACCGAGGTAAAACACTTCTTCATCATGCTCAAGAATGAGTGACAGTAAATTGGCGCTACAGTAATTAAGAGCTGATTCTGAATACTGACCGAGTTGCGACCAAACCCAAACCTCATCAGTATCACATTTCAGATGGATAGCCGGAATGTCATCTTTCATGTTAAGCGAAATTGTTGAGTGATTACTTAAGTCGCTTTCGATTAAATCATTTGCGCCCACTTCCTTTAACATTTCATTTAAAATTTCAGCAATATTATATTTCATTTTATCCTCTCTTAGTTTCTTAGTGAACCGATAACATCTAATTTTACCGTATTGGATATTTCACCAAATGAAAGCACTTCCATTTCTGGATAATGCCCTTCAACTAGTTTTTTTACGAAACGGCGTATATCAAGCGAGACCATTAAAATGACATCACGTGCATTGATTCCATTAACCTGGATACATTCGCTCAGCCTTTGGATAATCGCTTCTGTTTCAGGAGGGGTAAGATTTATAAACGTTCCTGAAGATGTCTGCCTAACGCCCTCTCTAATCATATTTTCAAGTTCATGCGACATAACAAGTGTTCTTATTTTTCCATCAATGGAAAACCGATTTGATATATAGCGTGATAAAACACCCCGAACATGTTCAACCAACATAATCGGGTCCTTTTCCTTGGGTGACCATTGCACGAGAGCCTCCAGAATTAAGCGCATATTTCTGATGGAGATTCGCTCCTGAAGCAGGCGCTGGAAGACTTCCGTGATACGTTGCACTGTATTGTTACGGTAACATTCTTTTAATAATTCTGGATATTTAGTCTCTAAATCGTCCAGTAATGTTTTGGATTCCTGAATACCAAAGAATTCTGATATGTTATGTGCCGTAACGAGGAAATGCATGCATAAAACTCAGCGATGGCGCTTCGTGTAATAAAACCTAATTTATGCGCGCGTTCGCACCTATCTTCAGGCAGCCAAAACGTTGTCTCTTGTTCGCTCTCAACGATATGCACAGAATTATCGATCACCTGATATTCGTCTCCGCGCATTAAAATTTTACTCATGCCTGGCAGTACATCATAGCTCGCAACGCGAATTTCATTAATAGCAATAGTTAACTTTCCCGGTTCGGCATCTTCACTATAGTTCATCAGAATATTGGGTAGTCTGACACCGTATTCTATAAAGAATTCCTTCTTCAGGAATGAGGTAATATTGTACTCATTCAGAAGCTTTTCATGACCTTTGAATGCAGTAATAATCAGAGGGACTGTTTCAGGAATATACTCTCCATCAATAACAACAGGTTTTGGCTTGTTATCTTGCGCATCAGCCTCACTGTTGTCTTCCGTTATGGTTTTGTCTTTTTCTTTTCATCTCGCCAGTGTTTTATATATAAAGCGACAAGAATAGAGGCCAAAACAACAAACACAGGCAATGGAAAGCCAGGCAAAAGCCCTAATCCTATACAAAGAAAAGCAGTTACAAGTAATATGAACTTATTTGAGAACATATCTTGAATGACTTTAGCACCCAGATTACTTTTTTCATTATCATTGACTCGGGTAACAATAAAACCGCCACTGATTGAAATGAGCAGTGCGGGAATCTGCGCAACCAAAGCATCGCCGATGGTTAATAAAGTATATACAGACACGGCTTGTGAAACCTCCATGCCATGCTGGAGTACACCGACCGATATTCCCCCTATTAAATTAACAAAAATGATAACAATACCTGCTATTGCATCACCTTTGATAAACTTCATTGCTCCATCAAGCGCGCCGTAAAGCTGGCTTTCAGCTTCCAGATCACTGCGGCGACGGATAACCTCTTTTTCATTAATTATACCCGCCTTCAGGTCAGCATCTATACTCATTTGCTTACCTGGCATCGCATCCAGAGAGAATCGCGCAGCAACTTCCGCAATACGTTCAGAACCCTTTGTAATAACAATGAATTGCACAATTGTGACGATGAAAAATACAACGAAACCAACGATAAGATTATCTGCAATAACAAACTCACCGAAGCTTGCGACGATTTCACCTGCATCAGCATCTTTGAGAATTAATCGGGTAGTACTGATTGATATAGCCAGCCTGAAAATTGTGCTAATCAAAAGGACTGAAGGAAATGAGGAGTATTCCAATATGCGAGTAATATAAAAAGAACCCAGAAATATTAACAAGGCGATAGTTAGATTAATGCCAATAAAAAAATCAACTAAAATAGTAGGAAGTGGAATGATAAGCATGGCGACGACCATGATCATCATCGTAAGAATAATAAGCTCAGGCCGGTTTCTTATTTGAAGGATAAATTCGCGCATTCTAAATTACCATCGCATTGATGCGGTTAATAAGAAAAAATCTATTGTTATCACTTGTAGTATTCCTTCCAGTTCCCCAGATTTCTTTCCTTTGCTTCCAGCTGTGTCACTAAGTCTGTGAGCGTAGTCAACAGGAGTTCCTTGGCGTCCATATTGGGAAAAATCCTTTCTGGAGTCTCACTAAATATCACTTTTAGTGATTGCAATACAGCTGCGCGTTCTTTGATAAACAAATTTCGTAAAAAAGATTCATTAAAGTATTTTAAATTCTCCTCCAGTAAGTCTTGCGCAAGGAGGCCATTAATATAAATACCAAGGATGCTTTTTTACAATCAATTATATTTTCTTTATGCATTCGTTCAAAAAAGATAGATTTGAAAATCGCTGCAGTAATTTCTGATCCATCGTGTGAATGACCCTTGTGTCAGATAATTTTTCACTCAGCGGACCAAACTCTTCATAGTGAATGCCCGGTACAAGTGCTTTGATATCGATAATCAAGGCGCTCATCATAAATGCCAACATTCGTAAGCGATTGTTGAAACCGTATTGTTCTATCCAGTCATTGTAAATATAGCTACAAGGCAAATCTAATTTAAGGAAGCGTAAATAGCCAGAGCGCAATTCTTTGGCAGTTAAAGGCTGATTGCCGCCTTCAGTGCTGAAATTACGCGCCAGTTGGCCAACATTCATTCCTGAACGCATTTTCTGGCTGTCTGAAAACTTTTCTAAATCATCAATCGCCTCTTTAATCTTTTCCTTCATCAATTTTGTCAGCTGGCGGCTCTTCAGTAATTCTTTCAAGGCCAGCATAAGGTCGCTATCATCCGGGAAAAGGCTGCGGGCTAAATTTAGCAAGTTATCTTTTGCAATAACGTTTTGGTAACATGCCTGATTAATGTCTCTAATTTCTCTTCTGCTTTATCTTCAAGTATTGATGCGATTAAATCATTTTCGCCATCATTCTGCTTACGCCCGGTGCGATTGAAACGACCAAAAGCACTCAGGATATCGGCCATTTCCTCCGCAGCGTCATGAAGAGCTACTTGCAAATTGATAACGGGTTCCCTGTCAAAATCATCAATAGCCGGAGCACGGCTTGATGTATTTACTGTGTTATCTTGATGACCAAAATTATGAGAACCTGCAGGACGAATTAGCATTGTTTATTACCTGTCCTGTTAATTTTGTTTCATATATTGCTGTAACATAGAAACAGTTGATTTTAATGTGACCTGGTCACCAGAAATATTTTTTCCTAATTCTGGATTTTCGCTGAGCTTTCCCTGCCAGGTTTCGCCATGTGATAGCACTCTGGGTTGAATAAGAAACAGACGAATCATATCTTTATGACTTGTGTAACTATAATCGAACAGCCATTTTCCTACTAAAGGAATATCCTTGAGTAAAGGAATGCCAATACTATGATATTCATCCTGTTTACGGGTATATCCGCCAACTAACAGGCTGTATCCCATTGGTACTCGCGCCCCGGTGCTAATTTGTGTGTTGTTTACCACAGGCAATGTATCAACCAGTACAGTCTTGCCATCTGAATTAACAGGTAACGTGCCATCATTGATATTTAAGATCATTTCAATTTCTTTGCTGCGGTTCGCCAGACGTGGTAACACGCTGATCATGGTTCCATACGTCACTTTTTCTAAAGAAGAGGTTCTCTCGCCAACAAGCCGGGCGTAAAAACTACTGTTATTATCAAAAAGTGCCGGAACGTTTTCCTGTGTCAGTATCTCGGGACGGGAAACGACTTGTGCATTACCCTTTCTGGCCAGTGCAGAAACGTCAGCTAAAAAGTTCAAACTGTTGGTTGGTGTTAACGTGCTGGTGTTAAATCGAAGTCCGGTTTTTCCTACTGTTGCAGATCCCTGCCAGCGGATACCTAATTCATTAACATCTTCTTTCGAGACATCTAAAATCCATAATGAAAGCTGGATCTGTTGTTTTGGGATATCAATAGCATTGACTAAATCTTCAACAAAACCGACTTGTCTTGACGAGCCCTGGATCAAAAGACTGTTTGTATCAGTGTAAGCCACGATATTGATCGGGTTTTCATGATGAGAGAGAGTACGTTTTGCTCGTGCTCCCTGCGGGGCGCTATTAAAGGAAGGTAAAAGAGGATAATTGCCTGTTTGCTGTGGAGCTATATTCTCTAATGCCTGGCGCGTTTCAGAATCAACCGTAATACTGGCTGCCCCAATAGTTGCTTGTTGACGGCTTCCCACCGCCGGGCTGTTCAATAGTTGATTCAGAACGGTAGCAACGCCAGGGATCGTTTTCTGTTCACCGCGCTGTGTATAAACGCGATCATTCACAAACGTATTTTTTAACTTCAATACGCGGATCGTTGTCTCGCCGCTACTCGCATGTGAATACGTTACATCAATGTATTTGGCTGCTGCTGCTACCAGCTCAACATAGACTGGAGGCCCTGATATGTAAAATGATCCTGAATGACCATTCGATTTGGGTGGAAAACGCACATCATACAGACCAGTAGATTTTAAATAAGCCACTAATCGATCAAAGGGAGCATGGCTCAGCCTGATGACACGGCTTTGAATTTCATTAGCATCATATATATAGATGGAGCTGCCGTCGTCATACCATATCAAAGCTGTTTTTTCCGCTACGGAGATCAGCAATTCTTTTGGTTTTGATAAGTCAAAGTTTCCCGAAACGCGCTTCTTAACGGCTTCGCTACTGACAATAACAGGCTTGTGTAAGAGGCTGCCAATAACGTAAAAAAGCTGCTGAATACTGTTATTACTTGCGACATAGATATTTTCATTTGGCATTGTCAAAGCGGAGTCAGTTTGAAAATCATTTGATTTTTTTGATCAAATAATGTTCCATAGGCAGGGTTAAGCATACATGTGCTGACTAACATTACCACCACACTATACTGTGAAAATTTAGCTATCAAGCGACTCATTGAAATAACCTTCAAGTTTTTTAAACTCCTTTGGAGTTAAACCAAATATTTTTTTATTTCTGTGGAGAAATGCGATGAAGAAGCATAACCATTATTCCATGCCACTGAAGAGATAGAATCATTGCCTTCGATCAGCTGTAACGCACTGTTTGCTGCTCGCCACATTCTTACTTTCTTTTTCGGCCCGCAAGAAAAAATGTTATAGCATAACTTTCTGAAATAAGATTCGGAAACGCCATATTCTTTGCAAGCGTTATATATTTTTTTGGCATCGCTTTCTCGATCAATATCTACAACTTGTTTTAATAAAAATTGTACTATCCAGTAACTTTCTCTTTTCCGGATAAAGTTAAACAACTTATTCATTGCATATCTATGCACAGTGGCGTTGTTTTCAAAAAGAACGTACATAAAAGAAAGGTTATTGTTTTGGAGTTCTATAGCAAATGCGTCATCATGCTCAAATAGCAAGCTGCCATTGCCCTCAGCTACACTATTTAATTCATTGTTATTAAGTGCCGTAAATTTCGCTTCTCTAAATGCTATCAGGGTAATAAGTTCTGCTAATGGGCAGTGCTCAATCTCCCACTCACCCGTCAGGCTAAGTTTCATCGCATTTTTCGCTATGACAAGGGTAGGTTTATTGCCTTCATAAGCATAATGATCATCACCCTTTGCGCAGGTTATTTTAAAGTAACTGGTGCTGTGTTGTGGTTTAATAATCATTGCTGAATAAAGCATTATCTTGATATTGCCATCAGTGAAGTTTGCTTTTTCTTTTCTTATTAGTTCTAATTTTGGCATCTCATGCTTGAAGTTTATATCTTTGTTAATGATGTTTTTTTCATATTAACTCCCATAAAGCATGCCATTATTAAATAGTAAGCCTTTATCAATAAAGATCTGAAGGTCCAAAGTTCAATAAGCCCGGCTTTCCCTTTGGAATAAGGCTACGACATTCAGGATTAACTATCGTGATCTAACAATCAACCAAAAAAACTTAATTAAACGTTTAAGATTAAATATAAGTAATTAAAATGCTTATAAGGAATTGCAAATGCTGCATAAGAAATTAATAAAGAGGTATTGATAAGGAGTTGACTTGTTTTCATTGACTAAGGATTTGTAAGAACATTACTATCCGCTCATGAATGACAAGCCAGTAAGCATACGTCTTGCAATAAATAAGTTGCTTGATGATTGGGCATAATAAGATAACCATGACCAGTGAAACAGATAAAAATAGCATAGCTGATACAAATCCTGTTGAGTGTTTTACACTAAAGATTTTCTTTGGGCCAATGTTTGGATGCGAATTGCATCTCCCTGCTGATAATTATTTCATTATCATCCACAACAATTTTGTTCCTGATAGTGGAAAACAACATTTTCCTGGCGATAATTTATCATCAGATCACGCGGCTGAATATGCTTTAAAAACATTGTATATTCCATGTGAAATTGACTCCCCAAATATCGCTTTACATCTTTCCAGGGCGGAATTTTCTGGCGACAGGGGCGGGTATAAAGCAGAGATAAATGACATCAGTGGTTCTGGTGCTTCACTGATGTATGAAAATGAAATTTTCAGGCATCAACATATCGCTTTTGCGCTGAAAAAAAGTCAAGACAGTTGGAGCGATGAAATAATTAATTTTAATTCCATCCACAGTGCAAACCGTGCTGGCAAACTGTCAGGAATTATTAATGAGGTTAAATCAAAGAGAGGTTTTAAGAAGATAATAGCTATCGTTTTAATTATTTTATTATTATCTGTTGGCGTTATAAGCACTTATAAAAACCATGAATATAATAACGAACTGGATGCAGTACGCCAATCTCTTGCGGGTTCTCCCTCACCAGTTAGCATCCTGAGAGGGCATGATAAAGCTATCTATGCTATCGCTGACGATTACAGATCATATCAATGGTTAAAAGAGGCAGCCTTCAAACTAACAAATGTGCATCATATTACGCCCTTATGGAAGAAGGATATAAAGCAAGACATTGTTGAGCAATTGAGAAAAAAAGGTTACCCCGTGTTGCAGTTAGACATGACACAGTTGAGCCATCCTGTTTTGTTCGTTTATAAACCTTTAAATGTTAGCCAGACCACGCACTTAAAATCGCTATTTTTGGAAAAAATTCATTTTGCTGATGATATTGACATCGTTCTTCGGGAAAAGATTGAATTACTTAAACAGGCTCGTCAGGGACTTGATCGGTTACATATTTATTATCGTCAAATTAAAACGGAAAGTGGTTACGCACTTGTTGTAAGAGATGCGTTAAGCGACCATATGATTCTTGCACTTAGACGTTTTATACATGATTTTTACCACCAGTGGGGAAATGATGTCATCAATTTCTCAATCAACCTTGATGAGAACTGGCTCCAAAATAAGTCCTATCTGAGTTCTAAAAATGGTTACTTATTTCTTAACCCACTTCACTGGTACTTTCCCATCAGCAAAGGAGATTTATAATATGCCAACAATAACCCCCCGCCGCTTAACTGGGCCGGAGATTACTTTCTGGATAAACTGGCCTATGGCTTTGAAACTGGTGCTTCTGGCATGATGGCAGATTTAGCCGCTGCGGAAGAACAGCTTAAGGCTGATCCATCCAATCCCTCTGTTTTAGCAAATTATCAAGCCAAGCTGCAAGAATACACCCTGTTTCGTAATGCACAAACCAGCACTGTAAAAGTCTATAAAGATATTGGCGCTGCAATTATCCAAAACTTCCGTTAATTTCATACAAGAGGTACGGTTTACCGTACCTTTTTAATAAGGATAAATCATGAGCTTAACAATCGACTCTATTCAGGCATTGATAAAGAATTTTTCAGGTGATTTAGATGTCAAAAATGATCCTTCTATTACTGTCAGCGATAAATCATTTGATGCGATTGTGTCGAATGCTTTCAATAAAGTAAGTGACACACATTCAGATTATAAACGTGTTGTTAATGCTTTAAGTCAATCACCAGAGTTCACAAGTAACCCTGAAATGTTACAACATCTACAAAATTATCTCGGTGAATACAGTAATTATGTATCTCTGGTAAGTGCACTTTCTCGTAAAGTCGTCAGCACTATAGAAACACTGGAAAAATCCCAGTGATATATAAGTATAACTTGATAAGATTTATCATTGTGTGTTTCTCTGCTTTTTTAATCACTGCATGCAATGATAACAAACTACTTGATAATTTGACTCAGCAGCAGGCTAACCAGGTATTAGCTATATTACAGCAGCATAATATCTCAGCGCAAAAAACGGGCACCCTAAAAGGGGGTTATAGTATAACTGTTGGAAAGACGGAAACGACTTCCGCGCTCTCAGTCATAAATCAATATCAACTTCCCTGGCAAGCGGATGTGCAAATCCAACAAGCTTTTCCAGACAGCTCTCTTGTCGCATCACCTCAAGCAGAACACGCAAAGGTAATTTCGTTACAAGAACAGCGGCTGGAGCAATCGCTACGCATTATTGGTGAAGTTGTTAATGCTAAAGTACATATCAGTTACCCTTCTTTTGAAAAAAATGGTAACGGCAAAAGCTATACAGCGCATGTTGGTGTGTTAATCACATATAAAGGAGATGTAGAAGAAAATATTTTCATATCTCAAATCAAATCTTTTATCAAAAACAGCATTGAAAATGTCAGGTATGAAAATATTTCCGTGGTGCTATTCCATGCACCTACAATTCAACACGCACCTCCCATGCCGGCCGCCGCTAAAGATACTAATGCCTGGATTATGCCGCTTATTGCTTTTATCGGAATGATAACTATTGGTGGCTATTTTCTATTTACCAAACGGAATGCCCGAACATCCGTTACGGGAAATAAAGATTCCAATGAAACAATATAAGATAGATGTAAGAGATTAGGCTTATGTTTAATGATGAAGATCAAATACTCAAAATTTTATATAACCCGCTAAGTTATACACACTTGAGTCATCTACCGGAGGCTTTCCTTCCGGTTAACTCTTATAACATGATGTTGCTCAATGAATGGTTATATATTAATAAAAATTTGCCAGACTTTGATGAGACTCAACGCGACTGGTACGTTTGTTGTGAAGTGTTACTAAAAAACTGGATGAAGATGTCATCTGTGGCGCATTTGACGGGGGCTATTTATTGAGGGAGGATCTGCGTGGCTACACGCCTTTAGTACTTACTGATCCTTTGCTTTCAATGTTCATTTCCTTACCATTAAAAACACGAGTCATTTTACCCGAGGCGCGTTATTCGCCTCATGATACGCTTCGTTGTGGCGCAGCCTTTATTCTTCGACAATTTACCCTACTGCCCTTTGCATTCAGACAACGTTTTCTTTTGATTTTTCCCTTTGAGATGGAACTCATCAATCTGGATTGTTCACCTGATCCCGATAATCTCAACTTAATCAACATGGCAATTAATTATGCGAATAATATCTCTCGATGAATTACCCGACGATTTCAGAGATGTTTTTATAATAAAATACAGTGACAGAGTCCGAAAGAAAAAAATGGGGCTTGCTATAGAGAGGACAATCAATCTTTGCAATGAAATATATAAGGATAGTGAAAAAGAAAACCATAAAAGATATGAAGAGTTAACGCGCAAAGCATTTACTGAAGGCTATGAAAAATTTTTCTGTGAATTTTTATCGGTAGTTTGTCAGTATGAAAATTTGCAGAAAAAGAACTTTGCTGACTATCGTCGTTCATTAATAGATAACTTAAAGGGTTCTCTGCGTGATCCCATCATTGTTGAAAGAATCATTTTCTATCTTAATAATGAATGTGAACGTTATGAAGAATTGACGCTAATTATTCCCGAAAATATTAAGCTGCCTGATTCTGTAGCATCACTTAAGATCATCAGGACCGAAGATGAAAGTATTACCCTTCGTTCGGGTTCTCGTGCTGTAAGGTTTCCAACAGGGAGTTTATGCCAGCAGTGGATGGATGAAGCAGATAATAAGCAGCGTTCAAACATGAAAGACAAAGCTTCAATCTTGCAAGGCTTTATAAATAGTTTATCTGCGCATCTTCCCTCAAGTGAGTTGCTTTTAACCGATAACGCAAATGGTGATTAAATGATTACTGTAAACAAACCAAATGATAATAATTCTCCTTTTCCGAATAATGTATCCGATTCAAATGGAGAGATGTTTATGAAAATGCTCAATAAAAAAGCTAGTGAGCAGGTGACTGGCGAAGATTTAGCAGTGCAATTGTCTGTTTTTAACTTTATACAAAAAGTTTTTATAGATGACGGTACGACAGTTAAACCAGAGCTTTGGTGAATTTTTTGAATCAACCCGGTCTACTGGTCGGGTTATAAATTAAAAGGACTATGTTTCCCATTAAATTATTGCTTTTTGCTTTTCTTATTTTCCCTGTCAATAAAGGAGATGCGAGTGATTGTATTACTGAGGCTGCTCAATGCTTTTATTTAAACCTTGTCCTCATTAAAGTCATCATTTGGCAAGAGTCTCAGGGAGTTCAGGAAAGAAAAAACGAAAATAGCAATAAACGTATGATGTAGGCTTAATGCAAACAATAGCATACATTTTGATTAGTTCGATAAAATGGGCATTACCGCAGTTTAACTAAAAAATAACGGTTGCGTAAATGTTTTTTCAGGTTCTTTCCTTTTACAGAGGAACATCCTCCGTCATGGATATCCCTGAGAAGCTACAGGTAATTATCATTCTAAAAATGAAGTGCATAACAAAAAGTATGTAGATAACCTTATTATAAACATTAGCTCCAACTTTAATAGGGTTGATTTTTTGAAAGTCTTTACATTTTCACCGGGTGCAGTATGGCAACGTTTCATAAAGTATTGCAAGCGAAGATAATTGATCCGGGTTTTATTGCTGGGCCACGCTGCTCTGAATAGTTAATTGATTATTCATTTCTTCTTTTTATGCGCAAAACAGCAGAAAAATTACGCCCTGCATAATTAGCCCTTCACTAATCATTATTGATTGCTCAGGTCAGTTACTTTCTTGCTTCTTTTAAAACATCACGGATAGTGTGGAATATCCAGGGTAAGAAACAGTCGCGGTAATAGCGAAACCTTCTGAACAACGCATGTTTTTCAATTTGTGGATAGGTGATAAAAAAGGTATCAAAGCAAGACAAAGCGGGAAGAGAAAAAGAGGTGATTAATCAGAAAAATATTTTATCTGCTTGAGTATCACGCCTGGCCCTCAGCGGTGCATAAGACCAGACGTGCTATTGCGATCACTATGCTGCAGCCCCTTTCGGCTGAGTAGCGAGATGTCCAGCCCAGAGACCAGCCACCCATTTTACGCCTTTAGCCGTAAAGCGTGCCTGTGAAAAGGCATGCTGGTTTTCACCGACACCTGAATGCAAAGTAAAATACCCGGCCTGCAGGTGATAATGCTGCGGTGTCAGAGCGCCATTCGCGCGGTACATAATATTGCGCTCCAGCAAAAACTGGCGGAACTCTGTTTCTTTCACCTTCAGCATTTTACAAAGTTGGCGAAAACCAAGCGATTCTTCAACCTGCACAAAGCGGTCAAAAAATTCCGCCTTTGGGGCAGAAAGCGCCAGTTGTTGTTCCGCTGCCTGACGCTGTTCGAACTGTTCAGCCCAGGCGCGAGCCGCCGCTGCAGGATTAGTGAAGTCCGGTAAATGGGCATTTTTTTCACGATCCTGCCAGCGATCTAACGCTTCCGCTGTAAATCCCGGAGAAAGGCGGGCAACCGCAAACAATGAATCGCGTTTGTTCAGGCAATACTCCTGACGCATTTCCCCTTCATGCTCATACAAATTAATCATTATAGGCTGCGTGAGGCGCTGCGCGGTTTCCAGACTTTTGATCAGGCGTTTTACTTCGCCGTGCGTAATGCCGGTCAATTTGGCAATTTCACGACTGCTCATCGTAACCGATTGATCCAATGTGTTGAGGTTTTCTGTCGACATCATCATAGGCTTCACCATCCACTTACTCACACCAATACCCAGCGGGCAGTAGAAATATTATACAAAGACCTGTTTAAATATCCAGTGTTTTTTTTAACCGATCTTGTTATCTAGAGCGTTAACTCATTGGGGGTTTACTCACAAAGCTATTACGACTGATAAAGTCGGACACAGATTCTTTACATTACAGTATACTGCGAGCAGTCGAACCTCATTGGCTACGCTGTTAAAGGCATTAACATCGGTCGCATAGCCGTTTTTGCATCAAGTTTTGATTCAATAGCGGTAAAAATAAGAGAGGAGTTAATGCCGAAAATGTGCCTGTGAGGGCTAACTTTATCAATGCGGATGCGGGATCCTGATTGATTCGCAACCTCCGCACAGTCACTTTTACTGGAGTAATCATGCAACCGTTGAATGTCGCCTTTATCAAAGCAAACTGGCACAGCGAGATTGTTTCTCAGGCCCTGGTGGGGTTTCAGCAAGAATTAGAGAATCGCGGCGCGCCGTTTGAAATTACAACGTGGGACGTTCCGGGTGCGTTTGAGATGCCGCTTTTGGCACAACGTCTGGCTCAAACCGGCAAATACGACGCCATTGTTTGTGCTGCGCTGGTGGTTGATGGTGGCATTTATCGTCATGATTTTGTTGCCCAGGCTGTAGTAAGCGGTTTGATGCAGGCGCAGCTTGCGACCAATGTGCCCGTGTTTTCTGTTTCACTCACGCCACATAATTTCCAGCCTGCTGAAGAATTTATCGACTTCTATACCGCGCATTTTGTGAAAAAAGGCAAAGAAGCCGCCCGTGCTGTAAGCCAAATTCATGCGCTGGAGCTGTAACTCACCGCTGCGTTAACGTTGTAAACGCTGCCAGTTTTCAGTTACCGGCAGCGTGTTTATCTTATAAACAACCGCCCCTGACCCGCTAAGCCAGCTGATACGCCCTCTTTCATTGCCTCATTACCCAGGCAGCACCTGGATCGCATCAGGTTCTCAGACATACCACCATCCACTGGCAGACCCTCTGTTTCCGATACAACGAGACAACGCCATGAGTCTGACTGGACGACAGCCGCAGGAGAGTCCTTTTTACCGAGAGGAAAGTTTTGCCGTGTGGCATTAAAAAAGGGAGAAAGAAGAAAGCGTGTTTAGCGCATCGCCACCGCAACGCGCTAAACATCATGCTCAACCTTGCGCGTCGTTGTGCTCTGCGAACGAGGCCTTATTACGTGTTACAGAATAAGCTACTTTTTTAACGTTTTCAGGTGATGTTGTGATCTCAACTGGCGCAATAGTGACGCGGCCTAAACCAAATAGTGTTGGGACATAACCCCCAACCTTATGCTTGCCCGCTGGCACATGAATAAGTTTACTTTCACCGTTAAGCAATTCACCGGCATCTTTGCCGTCGACGGTCAGGTAGACATTAGAACCATCATCTGCACGAGTCACAATGTGCGAAACATTGATTTGCGTTGGACCGACAGCAAATTCATTTGGTGCATCTTCAGATGAATGTTTGGCGCATCCCGCCAACAGGGTAGCGGCTGTGAGCGCGGCGAGTGTAAAACGATAACGCATTATGGCAGTCTTTCTCCATGGCAATTGAATTATCTATTTTAGCGTTTTTAACCGGGGATTAAAGCCCGGAGAGAGTCGGCATGCTCTTAAAAAATAATTTTAAATGCCAAGATCTTGTCAGGTGTTTTCGTTGCTTTGCCTGCGCGGTATGCATTACTCACAGAAACCCGCCTGTAAACCCGTATGTATCAGGGTGCCTGGCATCTGCTCTCCCCTGTTTCTGGCAAAGGCGGCTTTTTTTACGCTTTTTATCTGACGTATAAGTTTTCTATCAATAAGATTATTGATAATAAAAATCAGTCGTTAAGAACAATCTCCATCCTTACTTTTGAAAATCACGCTAGCTCACCCCTTAACAAACCTTTCTATTTGACTTAATGAGGTTCATAGTGGTTTTTCATCCTCGGTGAACCCGACGGCCACCCCCTGCATAGGGATTAATATGCAACTTCATACCACAGACACTGTTTGCGCAATAACCGGCACGCATCCAGCAAACCTGAAACGCTGGATGCAGCACGGTTTGATTTCAGGTAATTCTTCTGTCAGCGGCTGGAGTGATAACCAGCTCGCTGAAATTCGTAGCCTGGTTACGCTAACAGGTACAGGCGCGACCTTGCAGGAAATCAATACCGGTAAAGTCTTGCAGCGTCCGGTCTGTACCGCAGGCTGGGCGGCGCGTAAAGGCGACTTGCTCTGGCAACTTGAGTACGGCACTCAGATGTCGCTTTATCGTAAGATGCGGGAGATGTCGAATAATTACTGCGGTGACGATTTAATTTACCAGTTACTGAGCCCGCTTAGCTGCTGGCTGCAAAACGACGAACGGAAAGGTGCGCGACGTCGACTGGCTCGCTTTGAACTCAGCGTTCAACAGCAGGCTCAGGTGGTTATGCGCACATCATCACGTCGTGGTGAAAGCGTACCGTTATTTCTGGAAGCAGTCAGTATCAAGAACGCGAGTGAAATCTGGCTTGAGGCAATTCGCCTTACTGCAATGGGCTTTAACGTCAGTCTCTCTTCCGTTGTGACAGGTACACCTGCAGACAAGCCCCAACGCCATCACCATCATGTTTTGTGGTGTGGCGCAGGTATTAATAAAGTCATGTATCAATATTTTGATGATGAGCGAGCCGCAGGTAACGCAGTGATGCTAAGCGGACCTGACAAAAATTTATATCGTTCATTAAATAAGGCAGCCGGTATGATTCTGATGTCAGGCATAGCCTGACTCCTTTCATAAATATTACGCTGCACTTGCCGTTGTCATTTTTCCTGTAATACTGCCGTCCATACATTTATGAAATGCGCCCTAAATCATTCAGTCATTGAGTAATTACACGCAAATCATCCTGTATATTGTCTCTGGTTAAGGATCTCTTAAGGTTGCTGAGTATAATGCGCGACATGCCCTTCAAACCAAAAGAGAAAAACCATGAAACAAACATTTTTAGCCATCATGATTTGCGCTTTGCCTTTTACTTTTTCCTTTGCCCATGCGGCTTCTGATTTAACAGGCTGCGCAGCTAAAAAACATGAAATTGAGCAACAAATAGAGTTTGCCCGCAAGCACAACGCACTTTCCCGTATCAGCGGTCTGGAAAAGGCGCTAAATGAAATTACTGAACATTGCACTGACAGTGATCTGTTACAACAGCGTCAGGCTAAAGTTGCTGAAAAACAAATGAAAGTGCGAGAACGCGAGCAGGAACTGGCACAAGCACAGGCTAGTGGTCGCCCCGGTAAAATCGAAAAGCGCCAACAAAAACTTGATGATGCCCGACAGGAACTTGCCGAGGCTGAGCAGGCCCTTTCCTTGTAATCACGCTTACAAATGCAAAAGACAGAATCCAACTCCTGGCTTTTTGCATTTATTTCTTTGCTGTTTTTAGCTCACACAACGTTGTTGAAAGGGTGAATTTACCTCTGACAGATAACAGTCAATTGCGGTTTGAATAAACTTAACGCCATGGCAGTTGAAAGGTGTGTTCAATTCACTAATCTTAAAATTCTGCCATTACTTAAAATAATCCTTTAATAAGTTATATTCATGCACCATGTTGGTGCGATAAAGTCAATGTCACTTATCAACATTTCTTTCACTTTTTGAACATCTTCAAAAATATCAAAAATGATAAATATTGTTTTTTATGCATTCATTACGCATTTCTTTTGCATTCTTATGCGCCCATGCCAGGCTTGATTACCGGATAGTTATTCATATTTTCCCGGAAAAGAAGGCCAGCCGCGCTGTTTTAAGACAATACGACCCCATCAAATTTTCTGCCAGAGTGATAAATTATCTGCGCGCGGTTGAATGCGCTCTGTATCCACGGCTCTACACAATAAATAACTTCATTAAGAAAGGTTTTTATATGGCTAAGTTATCTTACGCGTCTGAAAGCAGTACATCTGCCTGGTCAACTTATCTACAGCAAATCGACAGAGTTGCGCCTTATATGGGCGATTTGTCGCGTTGGATTGATACGTTACGTCACCCTAAACGAACCTTGATTGTTGATATTCCTTTGCAAATGGACGATGGCACTATCCGCCATTTTGAAGGTTATCGCGTTCAGCACAATCTTTCGCGCGGTCCGGGAAAAGGCGGTATTCGCTACCATCCGGATGTTGATCTTAATGAAGTGATGGCTTTATCTGCCTGGATGACCATTAAATGTGCAGCGGTGAATCTACCTTATGGCGGAGCGAAAGGCGGTATTCGCGTCGATCCCTTTACGCTTTCAGAGGGCGAACTGGAGCGTTTAACACGCCGCTATACCAGTGAGATTGGAATTATTATTGGGCCACAAAAAGATATTCCTGCGCCGGATGTTGGGACCAATGGCAAAGTCATGGCCTGGATGATGGATACTTTCTCAATGAACCACGGCACCACGATTACTGGCGTGGTAACAGGCAAACCCATTCACCTGGGCGGCTCGCTGGGGCGCGAAAAAGCAACTGGCCGTGGCGTCTTTATTACGGGGCGTGAAGTCGCGCGTCGCGCAGGCATTGAAATTGAAGGAGCCCGCGTAGCAGTGCAGGGTTTCGGCAACGTTGGCAGCGAAGCGGCACGGCTCTTTGAAGAGGCTGGCGCACGCGTTGTGGTGATTCAGGATCATACCGCGACGCTGTTTAATAAAAGCGGTATCAATATGGCAGCATTGACACAGTGGCAGATTGAGCACAAACAGATTGCAGGTTTTCCCGGTGCGGTAGCGATTGATAAAGACGCGTTCTGGACGACCGATATGGATATTTTGATCCCAGCGGCGCTGGAAGGACAAATCACCCGCGAGCGCGCAGAAACATTGAGCTGCAAACTGATTTTAGAAGGTGCAAATGGCCCCACCTATCCTGACGCAGATGATATGTTGGCCTCACGCGGTATCATCGTGGTACCCGATGTAATATGTAACGCTGGTGGCGTAACGGTGAGCTATTTTGAGTGGGTACAGGATATGGCCAGCTATTTCTGGAGCGAAGAAGAGATCAACAATCGATCCGATAAAATCATGACCGACGCTATGGTTCACGTATGGGAAAAAGCGAAAGAAAAGGACTGTTCCCTGCGCACGGCAGCCTACATAGTAGCCTGTGAACGTATCCTTATGGCACGTAAAGACCGCGGCATTTATCCAGGCTAACTCTCTGTCATTTCTGGCGACACGGCAATTATTACCGCCAACCGCATATTATCGGTACTGTGAACCCGCCACTCTGGCGGGTTTTACCGTCTGATTTAACTCCACCCTCCTGCTGATAAGATTTCAGATCAAAAGATGCAAAAGCGTTGGCTGAAGGTTGTTGCAGCCTAACCAAACAGACGAATTGATACATGCATGGAATGTTTTTACAGCGCAATGGGTATTGATTGATCTAAAGCAATGTCCCTGCGCCTCTCAACTGCCAGTTTATGTAAACAGGTTTCCGACTACATAGCGACAGCAGGAGATAATATGACAGCAAGTAAAATCGGTTTAATGGGTGGACTGGTTGTGTGGCTGGCCTACGTTGCGTGGATGGCTCATTTTTATTCCAGCACCTTTATGCAGTTCTCTAACTTGTAGCAGCTCGCAATTGAAATCCCTCCGACTCGCAATCAGCGCAAGTTTCGGCCCACATTAACTGCCAATGAACAACAGCTCCGGCTCACATTAAGTGACAATGAATACTACTTAGAGCTGCCAGAAAAGAACTGTATTCATAAGATTGAGGTGGAGGTGCGCAGTATGCTTTATGGGATTACCCCCTCCTCAAAGCGCAAACAAAAACGCCGAAAGCATAATACTTTCGGCGTTTGGCTATCAGGCGGCTTTAACCGCTCGGACTTTTTTCGTGTTGGTCGCTGTGGCGACATCGTCATTTTCTTCGTGATCAACAGCGGAGGCAGACGGTAAAGCTTCTGGCAGCTTACTGGTGCGAAGAATATGCTGAACGGCGTCTTTTTGCTCCGCAATCAGCAGGCCCAGCGTTTCAGCCTGTGTTTCTTCTAATGCAGGTTGATGCTGTAACAGCCAGTCGGTAAAGGCTTCAGCCATATCGAGCATTTTGTCGTAGGCATCGGCCTCTTTCTTATTGGCAAACGTCATCTTCTCTTCACCCTTTCTGACGACTACAAATTTTGTTTCGACAGCCATTTTCTCGCCCTCTGATACTGTGTTTATATACAGTATAACACGATAGTTTTTGATTACCACTCGAGATTATCAGTGTATAACCCGGCATACCCCGACAACCTTGATCGAATCACCTGTTTTTCATTAGTGACTGAATAATCAAGCCAAAAAGGGATGAGTGGAATGTTTCTGCTGTAAAACATGCAAGCATCAGACGATCAGTTCTTGCAGAAAACTCGCAAGGGCCTTACGCGGATCATCCTCCTCTGACACGATCATCTCAATGCCCCATTGCCCCAGCACTTCTTTTGCCACTGGATTATTACGATTAGTAAACAGATAAGATTTTGGGCGGGCTGTGGCCAGCCCGGTGCGGCCCCACATTTTAGTCAAACGATAAAACAGCAGGCGTATGTTAAAGTCGCTAATGCTGTAACCGACAAACAATACCGAATTGCCCATCACATCATGTGTGAGTTTGATGTCCAGCGGAGAATCAAAATAGAGGCGTTCGAAGTAACTGCTTTCATCCAGCACAATCGACGTGTCATCATCGAAATCACCGTGTAACTTGATGATATGGCGCTTGTCTTCTGTCAGGGCTACTAAATCCGCCGCATTAGCTACTTTTGAATAGGGAACGCCATGCGCATCATGTGCGGCTTCCAGCCAGCGGTCATAATTGGTTGTGTAGATACGCGAAAACTGACCCTGCGTGATCATCGTGTGAATTTCAGAGGTACGAACATCAATATCTGGCCGATGCCATTCACGATCCATCCAGCTTCTTAACGGCCCAAGTGAACCTTTCTTTTGCTTGTAATACTCCGCCAGCGACAGATGCGTACCGTAAGTATTAAAAATTTCGGGGTCATAGCCCAGCTCATTGGCTAAATGAGAAATCAGTTCATGCCATTCAGGCAGGCCGAGGTTGCGCGAAATACCGGCGCCAGCGAATAAGATCAATTTTCCTGAATCATAGGCGCGTTTTAGTTCTGGTTTCATGCCACTCCCCGAGCGGTTTTCAAAAAGGTGGCGAAACGATCCAGCGCAATACGGCGCATGGATATCTCATTTTTTTATCACCCATTTCTGCAAACGTTTGACTACAGCCTTCAGGAATAAAGACGCAATCCCACTGAAATCCACGTGTACCCGCTGGTTTAGCGGCAATAGTGCCCCGAAGCTCACCAGAAAACTGATACATTTTACGGCCATCGCAATAGCCAAGTACCGTTTTGGCTGTGACTCCTGGCTATCCAGCCCTTGCACCAGCGAGGCGAAACGCTCGGCATCCAGGCGATTCCAGAATATGCGTGTCAGTCCGGCAGGCAAGCCATTCAGACCATCCAGATATAAGCCAGTATGCTCGACAAACAGAGGCCGGCCGATGATAGAAAAAGCCTTGGTCAGCTTATCGCGCACCAGTTCTAATTCGTTTTCAGTTTGAATTTCTTCGATGCGGCGGGCGACAGGTAATACCTCAACGCCCACCGGTTCAAGAATTTTGCGTACCTCTGCCAGCTTTGGCTCACTGGCAGAAAGAAATCTGATTTTCATGCTGTATCCCGTTCAGTAAGTTACCAGTTTACTGTTTTTATGATGTCGCAAGGCAGGATAAATCGCTAACGCTGGAGAGTGTAGCGCAAATCAGTACGGCGGGCGGGAAGAACCGTCGCGGATGAGCAAGGCAATGAACGACGAAACGCCCCCGGAGAGGCGTTTCGTCTTTGTACCGTTGCGCGGCGGCGCGATACGTTTATCAGAAACTATAGCTGGCAGTAACAGATACGTTGCGCGGTGCGCCGTATACAACGTCTCCTTCGAGGTTGGTATCGTACTCTTTATCGAACAGGTTATTGATGTTAGCTTGCAATGCCAGCTGTTTCGTTACCTGGTAGCGACCAAAGAGGTTAACCAGCGCATAGCTACCCTGTTCAGAATAGAAGGTTCCGTTGCCATCAGGCCCGGCGCTCTCGCTCCAGACATGGGTCTGCCAGTTGACGCCACCGCCCACGGTCAACTCCTGCAGCATCGGTAAGCGATAGCTGGTGAACAGTTTCAACTGAGTGCGCGGCAGATAAGAACTCACCGCCTCCCCATCACGATCTTCTGCAACGTAGCGGGTCCCACCAAAGGTCATTTGCCAGTTATCGGTTAAGGCTCCGTTTACCTCAAATTCTACGCCCCGGCTTACGGTACCTTTTCTGGCGATATAAGCGTAATCAGTTGATCCTTCAATTGTCCGGCCGGTACTTTCACCAACGTTATCCAGCTCAGTACGGAATACCGTGAATGACGTCGTCAGGCGGCTGTTAAACCAGTCTGATTTAACGCCGGCCTCGTAGTTTTTACCGACCACAGGCGAAAGGAAAGCACCGCTGGCATCCCGGTAAGACTGCGGTTTGAATATTGAGGTATAGCTGGCATAAGTTGACCAGTTTTCATTGATGTCATACACCAGCCCGCCATAAGGCGTGATGTTGTTTTTTTCCATGTCAGTCGTCAGCGTGTCGGTGCTCCAGCGGGTATAACGCGCGCCGAGAATCAGGTGCAGCGGATCGGCAAGAGAAATACGAGTCGCCATATAGGCTGATTTCTGACGTGTTGTGTCATCCTGTGCAAGCGTTCGTGGATCCCAGTCGCTTTCAGGAAATTGTCCGTTGTAATTATTGAAATTACCCAACTCTTCTGGCGAGATATTTTCAAATGCGCTGTAGTAGGTATTTTGCTGTTTGCTATAGCTTACGCCAGCCATTAATTCATGGGTGCGGCCAAACAATTCATACGGGCCACTTACAAAAGTATCCACTGCATCAACTTTTCGCTTTCCCGTGTTGTAGCCAGTACCGGCTACGACCGGATAGCCGGCGTAAGGGGAAACGCCAATACCGGTGGTTTTATCAAAATAACCATCTACATACATCATTTTACTGTCGAGCAGCGTTTCATTATGCGTGCCATTCAGCGTTAACTGCCAGCCGTTATCAAACGCCTGTTGCAGGTTAACGAAAACTTTTTTGCTCTCTTTATTATTGTAAGTCCAGTCAGGTGCGGTATTGAAACCACGACGATAATCAGTTTTGCTGCCATCAGTGTAAAAACGTGGCAAGCCGCCCCACATTGGGCTGTCTGCTTTCGTTTGCTGATACTCATAGCCAACCGACAGTGTTGTTGAGTCGGTCAGATCGGCATCAACAATCGCCGACAGGAATTTCTTTTCTGCGCCATAACGCTCAACAAAACTGTTTTTATCCTCATAACCTGCGACCAGACGTCCGCGCACATTGCCTGATTCAGTCAAAGGTGACTGTACATCTGCCACGTAACGCTGTTTATTCCAGCTGCCATAACTGGCAGAGAGATCGCCTGTCGCTACAGGACTGTTTGCATGTTTACGAATCAGGTTAACTGCGGCCGAAGGATTGCCTGCACCAACAAGCAAACCATTAGCGCCACGGACGACCTCAATACGGTCATACAGAGCAGTATCCGTTTGAGCATCACCTAAATTCCAGCGTTCTTCAAATACGCTTGGAATGCCATCGACCATGTAATTATCAATCAGGAAGCCGCGGGAATAGTAGGTTTTGCGGTCCATATCAGCGGTGCTTTCCTGAATCGCAGTGGTGTTATTTAACACCTCACCCAGCGACTGAAGCTGCTGATCCTGCATGCGTTGTTTAGTGATAATACTCACCGACTGAGGAATATCTCGTACGGTTGAGGTTAACTTTGTCCCGGCGCGCGTGACGGGCACGCTGTAATCCGTTTCAGCTGTATCAGCGCCTGAACTGTCAGCCGATGCATTGACCGTTATGGTTTGATTATCTGCTGCTGCGGCAGTTGTCGTCTCCGCCGCGCGGACATTGTGGTGCGTAAAGGCGGTAGCAACGACAACCGCCAGTAAAGAGAGACGCAGGGGGTGTTTAGCCTGAAGGGGTTCACACACCCGGGATTCCCTGACGCGCTGAATATCAGAAGGCATTACATCATTCCTCATTTATTTTTAATTTTTTGCCACTGTTCACAGCCATGCCTTCGTGACGGGAAAACGACCAGGCCTTGCTCTGGCTACCGTTGACTGACATTTCCCTTGACGCGTCATTGTGCTGGCGTGATGTAACCTATAAAGCAAATGAGAAATATACGCATTGCCATTATCATTGCAAGAATTTGTTAGCAAATGATGCCAATTTTATTGAAACTGTAAATACCAGGAAAACCTTTGATAACAATGGATTTTTCAGAAATAACAAGAACGTTCTGACAAGCTGATTGAGAAGAAATGCCATAATATCAACAATAAAGCGTTATAAAATCGCCGTTTTATTGCAAAGGAAAGTTGCAAATCCAGACGCCAGAACGGCTGCTTTTAGCGAAAAGATCAACACGGGCGAGCGGGAGGTTATCAACCGCAAGTGTCTCTGCATTGCCCTCACTCTGGCGGTGCAGGCAGTCGGGCTGGAACCGTTGTAGTTGACTAAAATTGTGAGTGCGCTTTTTTATTTTTCTGTGACACAGCAGGGCTCCATTTAAAATTCCCTTTATCTGACATAGCCTTGAATATTGAAAACCGAATAACGGCAGATAAATTGTATTCCACAATCCTTTGTTCAGAAGAGACAGGGCTTATATAACACAGCGTTAAGTTCGGCCTCTGTTGTCGATAAAAATAATTCCGTCACGTTCGTAATTTACTGCTTCGGGTTATGGCAAGGTTTACATTAAAGCAAATTATTTTTATTACGCACTCGATTTATGTTTATTCACATGGCATATCAATAAGCGAAACATAGTCTTGATAACATAATTTCCTCTGCTTTGTTTGAATCCGTGTTCAGCGAGAATTTTAGCGTGTAAAGTAATACAGGAAATACCCGGGGTTATGGGTGTTTTGCGTATGCAGGCTCACCTCTTTAGCGGAATGCGTAAAATGTATTTTCATGTCTTTTGCTGTTGGCATTTTAAACAGCGTTGACAGCACGAAGTGTTTTTAAATCGTGTCATTTTATGCAGGAGGTAAAAGGCGACGCCCTCAGATGGGCGTGCTCAGTAGATTTTTAGATCATGATGTGTTTATTTTTTTAATTGATTTCCGTAAACTGACGCGCTTTATAATTATTCGTTCCCTCTTTAAGGATTTATCAATGAGTGATGCGCTAAAAGCGTTGAACAACTTGCGCACTTTGCGCGCCCAGGCCCGTGAAGTTGATGTTGAAGCATTAAATGAAATGCTTGAAAAACTCTCTGTTGTCGTTGCAGAACGTCGAGAAGAAGAAGAAACTGCTCTCGCATCACAGCGCGAAAAGGCAGACAAGTTGGCAAAATATAAAGAGATGTTATTAAATGACGGCATCGATATTTCAGATTTAACCATGCTAGCCTCGGTTGAACCGAAAACTAAAGCTAAACGCGCACCGCGTCCGGCGAAATATCAGTACGTTGATGAAAACGGTGAAACCAAATCCTGGACAGGTCAGGGTCGGACGCCCTCACCTGTCAAAAAAGCACTGGATGCTGGCGGTTCACTGGATGATTTTCTGATTTAAGCTGTGCTGCGGCGCTTATGTTAAGCGCCGCTTTGACTTACCGTACTGGTTGAAAATAACACACTGCGCAGCCAGCGAAAGCCCTCGTCACGGTGAGTGCGTTCATGCCATACAACGGTTTTTGTGAAGCCAGGAATCGTTAACGGCGGCGTCATTACTTTCAAACCCTGGGTATTTACAGCCAGGCGACGCGGTATCACCGCAACTAAATCGCTCACTCGCAGAATTTCTGGCAACACTAAAAAACTGCTCACTGATAAGGTAACGCGTCGTTTTCGTCCCAGCTTTGCCAGTGCATCATCCGTTACGCCACGAAAGAGCCCGCCTGCATAGGAAACCAGGGCGTGATCCAGTGCGCAGAAGGTATCGAGCGACATTATTTCATCAATAACTGCCGGGTGATCCTGCCGCAGAAGACAAACATAGTCTTCATCATAAAGAGCATGTGCGTGCAGATCGAGCGGTGTTGTTTCAGGTGTGATTAAAGCGATATCAACATCACCGTTTTCCAGCTGCGATTTCACCTGATCGTTATTAACCGGTAAAACTGCAACCCGAATCCCAGGGGCCTGTTGGCGTAATGTTGCCATAAAGGGCACGACGATCGCGCGTAACGCATAATCAGTGGCCGCCAGGGTAAACGTTATTTCCGCCGTCCCGGGATTAAAAGCTTTGGGTTGTAACAGTGAATTTACATCATACAAGATTTGCTTCACTGGCGTGGCCAGCTCCAGCGCCCGTAATGTTGGAATGATCCCTCTTTGTGTGCGGGTAAAAAGAGGATCATCAAAACAATCACGCAGCCGGGTGAGCATTCCGCTTACTGCGGGTTGCGTCAGGGCCAACCTTTCAGCAGCACGTGTGACGCTGCGCTCTTCAAGCAAAGCGTCTAATGCTTTAAGAAGGTTAAGATCCAGCGTTCTGATATCAGTTGTCATGATAAGCTCAGCGGGTATGTAATGATCTGCTTATTTCAACATAATCACTCTTCGTCGAACACCCTTTTCAAAGACTGCTCTGACTGCATACTTGCCGCATTATAGTTACAACATAATATTGGCGATAATAAGGCGATAATAATCAGTTCCGTGCTAAACCTGGCTCTCTGATAACCATGCCGTCAGGCAGACATATTCATCATTGCCTGTTCACTTAAATAAAGCTTTTCGCCTTCAAAACGGTGATCAGGCACGTGATAACTTTCGCAGCTAATAATTTCCTGAATACTTTGAGAGTAATTGTCGAGTGCTTCACGCATCTGGTCTAAATAATTATGGGTATCATAAACGCGGTCAATGCCTTCTAATGCATGATTCATGATTTTTCGCGCAACATCATTGGGCGTATTCAGAGCTGATAATTTTGAACGTGCTGTTCGGCGTAAATCACGCGGTGAAAACGGTTCCAGACCTAATCCACGAGGGGCTCGTATCATTCGCCTTAATGCCTGATTAAGTGCCCCTTTAGAAACGGGCTGAAATGTATCGCGAGGCGCAGGTACGAGCCAGGGGGATAACGGATCTGATGCTGCAATAAGTGATTCAATACATAAACGCATTAAAGGCGAAACAGGCAGAATATGTTCGCGCTGAGATTTATTACGTGTCCCCTGCTTCCACAATCCCAGTATTAAATCAAATTCTGTTTTTTGCGCCTGAACAATTTCATCCGGACGGCGTGCACTCACCAGACATAAACGTAAAGACCAGCGAACCTGTTCTGATAATGCCCAGTTATCCAGGCCATGCCAAAAAACCCAAATTTCAGCATCGGATAATTGCCGGGTGCGCGGCGGTGTTCCTCGCCCGGCCACATCACGCTTTTTCATTGAGGCTATGGGAGAATGATCAAGATACCCCTGTATTTCAGCCCAGGCCAAAAATTGTTTGGTCAATGCAAATACGCGCCGGGCCTCTTCTTTTTACCTTCAGCAATCAGATGATTATACAGGCGATTCAACCGCAGACGCGTGATGCTCTTTAACGGCAACATGCCGATTTGAGGCAGCACATGTTTCAACAGCGAAGAGATAGCTATTTCTGGTCTGCGTCGGGTTATCAGTAAAGAGAGTTTTACCCAGACTTTCAGGACCTGCTCTACAGAACCGTCATCCCCGAAATTATCAAGCTGAGCAAGCGATGATTGCTTCACGTTTTCCAGCCAAAGTACAACATGGCGGCCAACGTGGGGCGAAACGCATTCCTTTTGTCGATCAGTCATAGCGTGAATTTACGTTTTATCAGACACAGTTGAGGTGAAGTCTACCATTTTTTTGTTTATGACTCCAGACTTAATAGGTCTGGAGTCATAAAGACACGTTTACAGGCATATTAACACGGAAACAGCATCAGATTACGCACTGATAAAACTGCTATCTGAACCTGACTGATGAGCGTTTTTTACCCAATTGTTGAGGAATGTAAAGGTTTGGCGAGCGCATATACAATGATAAGCATTATCATTATCATACGCATTTGCTTACAAACGTAAATGTTTCAGGGAGATCCTTTAAGTGAATGTAACTATGCGTGTCCAAAAGCGCCCCGCCGCGCTTTTGCTGGCTGGACTGTTAAGCACCTCTGCTTACGGTGCAAGTGAGGAAGAAACAGAAAAACTGGCTGATGATGAAACCATGTTAATCACTGCCGAGCAGGAGTTAAAACAGCAGCCAGGTGTCTCTACTATCACAGCGCAAGACATTGAAAAAAGCCCTCCTGTAAACGATCTTTCCGACATTATTCGAAAAATGCCTGGCGTCAACCTGACGGGTAACACGGCCAATGGCAGCCGCGGTAATAATCGCCAAATTGACATTCGCGGCATGGGACCAGAAAACACGTTGATTTTGATCGATGGCGTTCCCGCCAGTTCACGTAACTCTGTACGTTATAGCTGGCGAGGCGAGCGTGATTCACGTGGCGATACCAACTGGGTTCCGCCTGAAATGGTTGAGCGTATTGAAATTATTCGTGGTCCGGCAGCAGCGCGCTATGGTACTGGCGCAGCAGGCGGTGTGGTCAACATTATCACCAAACGCCCCACTAATGACTGGCATGGCTCACTGTCACTCTACACAAATCAGCCTGAAGATAATAAAGAAGGCGCAACCCGACGCGCTAACTTTAATCTGAGCGGACCGCTGGCTGGTGAAGCTTTGACCATGCGGCTGTATGGCAACCTTAATAAAACCGATGCTGATGCTTTCGACATTAATACTGCTGAAAATGGTTCTGCCGCTGCGGGTCGTGAAGGCGTGCGTAACAAAGATATCAATGGTGTGCTGTCTTGGAAGATTACGCCGTTACAAATTATTGATTTTTCTTATGGTTACAGCCGACAGGGCAATATCTATGCGGGTGATACGCAATACAGCAATGGTGCGGGCAATGCGCTGATTGAATCACTCGAAGGTGATGAAACCAACCGTCTCTACCGCCAAAGTTATGGCATCGCACATAACGGTATCTGGGACTGGGGCCAGTCGAAGCTGACGTTTAACTACGAAAAGACCAATAATACCCGTCTGCAGGAGGGCACAGCAGGCAGTAGCGAAGGCCGAATCAATAGCACGACTTTCTCAACCAGCCGTTTTGAAAGCTACCGAGCAGGAAGTGAAATCAGTTTCCCAGTTGAAATTTTGCGAGAACAAACCGTTACCCTTGGTGCTGAATGGAATCGTGATGAACTCAACGATCCGGCTTCAATGCAATCGACGAATGCTTCTGAAGCCAATATTGGTGGGGTGAGTGGTGATGGATCTGGGCGCAGCAGTAAAAATTCGGCCACCATTAGCTCACTCTATTTTGAAGATAACATCGCTGCCACCGATAGTACGGAAGTTATTCCCGGTCTGCGCTTTGATTATCACGACAGTTTTGGTGCGAACTGGAGTCCAGCTCTCAACATCTCTCAGGGTTTAGGTGATTATTTCACATTAAAAGCGGGCATTGCGCGTGCTTTTAAAGCGCCAAATTTGTACCAGTCAACAGAAGGCTATTTACTGTCAACACGTGGCAATGGTTGCCCTGTAAGCATTCAGAGTGGCAGATGCTATTTACTGGGTAACAAAGATCTTAATCCTGAAGTGAGCGTCAACAAAGAATTAGGTATCGAGTTTAGCCACGAAGGTTATGTTGCTGGCATTACCTGGTTCCGTAACGATTACAAAAATAAAATCGTCGCAGGCACGCAAGTGATTGGTTATACCGCAAACGGTGACAATATATTGCAGTGGAGCAACGGCGGCAAAGCTGTTGTTGAAGGACTGGAAAGTAATATGACGATCCCGGTTATTCGTGACACGCTGGAATGGCGCACCAACGCAACCTATATGTTCCAGTCGAAAGATAAAGATACGGGGAATCCGCTGTCGATTATTCCTGAATACACCATCAATACCATGCTGGACTGGCAGGTTACGCAGAATTTTTCCAGCAACCTGAACTGGACAATGTATGGCCGGCAAAAGCCGCGCGAATATGCAGAATCGCGTACTGAAGCTAATGCTTTGTCGACTAAAGAAATTGGCGCTTACTCTATAGTTGGCCTGAATTTCAATTACGATATCACGAAGAATCTACGTGCTAACGCGGGCATCAGTAACCTACTGGATAAGCGTATCTATCGTGAAGCGCAAGGTGCATCTACCTATAATGAACCTGGCCGCGCCTATTATGCAGGTTTAACGGCTTCGTTCTGATAACAAGTGGTAATGAAAGCGCCTTATACTCAGGCGCTTTTTTTTAAACAGTGGGTTAATCAAGCCATTTCCTGTTTCATTTATCATCCTGAGCCGCATGCCAACGCCCACTTTACGTTACAACGTCACTTTAAATCATAATGCTGGGTTTTTATCTTACGTTCTGGCAATATACGAACCATATACGTTTTATATAGGTTTAATATGGGTATCGTAAAAATTTCCGATATGATGCATGAAAACCTGCGCATTGCCAGCCAGGCAATGAGCCGTTCCATTAACTCACAAGCAGAGCACTGGATGAAGTTAGGCATGCTGGCTGAACTCTATCCCAATCTTAATCAACATGAACTGGCGCAATTGCTTATTCGCGTTGAGCTTAAAGGTGGCTCTGACATCCGCCATTTAGTCGTTAGCGACACCATGACTTCACAAGGAGATGTGTCATGAACACAGTAAAAATCCACTCTCAGCATGAAATCGAGCTGGCGCGTGCCGCAGGACAGGCTGCCGCTCAGGTGCTGGCCATGATTACGCCCTTTGTTAAGCCTGGCATGACCACCGAAGCGTTAGACGATATTTGCCATGACTATATCGTTAACCAGCTCAAGGTGACGCCAGCCAATATCGGCTATCACGGCTACAGCCGCACTACCTGTACATCGGTTAATCATGTGGTTTGTCACGGTATTCCTGCGGGTAAAAAACTGAAGGATGGCGATATCGTTAATATTGATGTTGCGATTATCAAAGATGGTTGGTATGGCGATACCAGTCGTATGTATTTTGTCGGGCAGCCATCGGTTCGTGCTAAACGGCTGGTTGATATCACTTATCAGTCAATGGTGGCGGGGATCAGGACGGTGCGTCCTGGCGCGACCTTAGGTGATATTGGCGCTGCGATTCAGCGCGTTGCCGAAGGTGCAGGCTTTTCAGTAGTACGTGAATATTGTGGGCACGGCGTAGGCGAAATCTATCATACCGAGCCTCAGATTTTGCATTACGGTACGCCTGGCGAAGGGATGCCCCTCAAAGCCGGTATGATTTTTACCATAGAGCCAATGATTAATGCAGGCAAAGCCGGGACCAGCGTGCTCTCTGACGGCTGGACAGTCGTGACAAAAGACCGCTCGCTATCAGCGCAGTGGGAACATACCGTTGCGGTGACAGAAAGCGGCTTTGATTTGCTGACCCCGTGGCCAGACGGTACGGGCGAATACGACGCGATATAAATGCAGCGGCGTAGACGGAAGCGCGCTGCGCTTCCTGTCTGAATCAGTGAAGTGAATCATCGCGCCACAACTGAATGCCGTTACGCCCTGCGCGCTTCACCTGATAAAGTGCTTCATCGGTAAAGCGCAGCCATTCATGGATAGATTGCGCTTTAATTGCAGCCGCAATACCCACGCTGACTGAGCATTGAAAATCAGCGGATGCGGGCAGCTGAATCAACGCGATCTGGCTTTTTAACTTCTCCGCTAATACCACGATAGTGTCATCATCAGCATCTCGCACAATGACGCCCAACTCATCACCGCCAAAACGGGCCGGAATATCCTTTATTCCTACATTGTCACGCAGTAATGCTGAAATTTCTGCCAGCAAGAAATCCCCCGCTTCATGACCGAATGTGTCATTAACGCTTTTAAAACGATCAACATCCAGCAGCATTAGATAGGCGTTACCCTCGCCGCGTTGCGTGCGCAGAAATTCACTTTCAAGCCGACGGTCAAACAGTCTTCGATTAGGGATCTTTAGCCCAGGATCCATCAGCGCAATACGTTCAAGCTCACGGTTCTTTTTGCGTAAACTCAATGTGAGATTATGCGAAACAATACTTAGCGCCAGTAAATAGCCCGTCGCCAGCGGCAATGTTAACCACACGGTTCGCGTTGAAAAATCCGTCTCCACCGGCGAACCCTCTGCTGCCCACACCATTACGAAAGCGAATAAAAAAGCCTGTAGCGCCGCTATCAGCTGCGGCCATCCGCCAGCTGAATAACGATCGGCAATGAGTATGGCCATAATGATAAAAGATGGCAGCGGGCTGATCGCCATCATAGCAACCCAAATTCCCCCAAATGCAGCATCCAGTGTCAAATTTATACGTTCGCGCCCTGTATGGTCGCGTGAAGATAATGCCAGCCGATAAGCGATATAAGGCCAGACAAACGCATTAATAAAAAGTAAGGCATAAGCGCCCGCTCCTTTTCCTGCTTCCATTAATACTGACAAAATGGGAAGAAAACAGAGAAACGTTCCTAGCTGACGCATGGCGAACATACGGCGCACAAATCGCGTTGAGCGCAACTTCAGATGGTTATCATCAGGAGAGTAATAGTTCATCGATCAGCAGAATTAACGGAGAATTAACGCAGTTTATCGAGAATTATCAAAAATCGGAGAGATTTTTTTAGACTTTTCACATCAAGGGAAAGCAGGATGAATCAAAAAGGTAAAATCACGGCGACGCGCTGGGTGGAAAACAGGTCAGTCGTGAAGCGTCCCGCTCCCGCACGCCTGAATGAGATAAGGCTCACGCCTGATGAAATTATCGCTGGTCCTGTTTCTTGCCAGGTAACTGTCTGTCCTCTTCAGCGCGATAATCCGTTAGACAGGCCCGTTACGAAATGATAAGAATTCTCGTTTGAAACATGTCGATTTTCCTTTCACCTGATGGAGATCCCCTGCATGGCTGCTGGTTACCGCCTGTTTAACGTTCGCTTAAAAAGCAAATATCTGCTGTCACCCTCTATGCTGCGCTGTGTATTTACCGGTGACGATATCTGTCAGATGAAATCAGATGGACCCGATCAACGCATCAAGCTGCTGTTCGCTGCTGAAAACGGTGAAACACCCAACATGCCTGTCAGCGATAGCTGGTATGAAGATTATCTGGCACTGCCACGCCAGCAGCGTCCGGTATTACGCACCTATACGCTTCGTGCGGTTTCACACGAGCAAAAACAGGCCATTGTTGATGTTGTTATGCACGGTGAAACCGGGCCGGCATCCCGTTGGGCCTTTCATGCACAACCAGGGGATACGTTACAAATCGTTGCACCTAACGCCCTGGCTGAGGAAGACAGTGGCGGTTATGAATGGTTGCCACATCATCAGGTACGTCAGGCACTGCTGATTGCTGATGAAACAGCTCTGCCTGCCGCTATGAATATTCTTGAAATGCTGGCAAAGCAGGCAAACCCACCGCAGGTACAGGCTTTCTTTGAAGTCCCGCTACGTGAAGATTGCCTCACTTCTGTTGAATTTCCTTTTGCGCATCTGTACTGGTTACCCCGTGAAGAGACCGGCAGTACGGTTTGGGGGAGCGTTTGCTGGCAGCGATACAGGAAACATTGCCGCTTCCTGTAGCAGCTTGCGAAAAGCCCTATGAAAAGGTGAATGAAACAGGCGACGATGAGCTGTTATGGGAACGTGCCGACGGCAATCAGCCGTTTTATGGCTGGGTTGCTGCTGAATCCACCGCTGTAAAGCGTCTGCGCCGCTTTTTACTGGATGAGTGCTGCCTGGATCGCAGCTGCATAAACTTTATGGCTTACTGGTCACATCGTGTTTAACCGGTTTTGTTTCGTTCCTTCAGTCGGCTCGCATTACCTTAACACGCTTAACTGAAACGTATGTCATTTTTTATTAAGGTGATTAAAATAAGTGGAAAAGGGTTATTGAGACACTAATACAATGAATATACATAAAGATGACGCGCAATTTATGCGCGATTTCCTTGACGAGGATATTGTTACTATCGAAACAGATTCCCGTCATGCAGCCAGAATCAATCAGTCGTTACAGATTGCGATCGTGCAAAAAAATGTTGAAGCGGATTCAGACTGGAAACGTTCAGCAACTTTTCTCCTTTTGTTCGTGTTTCTCTATGCTGCGCTTGGCGCATCGCTTACGTTAGATTTGTCGCCGGGCGATTCCGACCATATCAGTATTGTCTATGCTTTGCAGGCTATCCCGGTGCTTATTGCCTTCTCCGGCTTTTTTATCTCAATACTCTTTTTGTTTATTACTCGCGCCAGCGCCCGCAAACAAAGGAACTGGGAACGGACCATTCATATACTCGAAAAATATTCGAGCGGGAATATGTTTAAATTAACCCATACTCAGGGCGCCGGAACCAGCAATTATTCTCTGCCTGCCATTATTATTTCACTCGCTTTATTTATTTGCGTCACCTGGCTTGTCATTTACAACTATCTGACATTTACCACCAGTGGCGTGTTTGGCAGCGTGATTTCATTGTTCATCAGCACGATGGTCTACGTCATTCTTGATATTCAATTGCTGAAGCCCTTTAGGCATGTTGTAGAAAGAGAGCTGGCTGAGTCGGAAAAAGACAAGGAATAAGTACTGCACTGCGATGCCGTTTGCAGGCGGCATCGCATGAACGGAATGCTCGTCGGTTGCCTTTAACGACCGAGCTGACTGGCAAACAGACCGGCTGACTGTACCGCATCAATAGCAATTTGACCGAGTTGCTGATTTATCGCATCAGCGAGACCAATGGTGGAAAAACCAGTGCACGAAAAGGCAATCACCTCTATACCCTGGCGATACAGCTGATCGGCACACGCTAATGCACTTTGTCGCCCTTGCGACGTCAGTAAATCTGTTGTGTTTGTTATCCCTTCCGGGCGCGCATAAATAACCGATTCACCCAGATAATGTTTAAACGGACGTGGTGCCTCTGCCCCAATTCCCATTACTGCCACCGGGCGCTGCAACATCGCTGCAATACTGGCTGCTGCGCTTCCTGCACTGACCACCGGAATATTTACCGCCTTACGCAGTTCTGCAAGGCCTGGATCAGCGGCACAGCTCAGAAACAACACGTCACACTGCGACTGCAATTGCTGGCCAAGTGCAATGATTTTGGGTACAGCAAGAGCTTCGCTGGCGTCATCAAATATCCCCCTGGGCTGATCGGGAATGCAGCGACTAACAGAATTCAGTCCATAGGCCTGATAAATTAACCGACCGTGCTCTTCAATAAAGTGTTGATCCGGGTGGGTAAGGACCCGAATAATCCCTAGCGTAGATGACATAGTTTTACGTTCCTGTTATAGCGAGCCATAGAGATACCATACAAAGCACTGTCACAGTGTGTACTTATTAATAGCGTAGTAAGCGTTTTATTGCGGCACTTTTTTGGCCTGTGGTAAACATCGTGCTCTTACAGCTAACCGCCTTATAAATAAGATGTAATCAGCAGTGAAACGCCTACGCCTTCTCCGATTTTTTCAATGATGCCGGGCTTCAGATTTATCTCGCTTTTTCTCCAGACAGTAGACTTAATTCCTGCCTTAAGGCTAAGTGAGCGCCTTCTTCCTGAAGACAATTTACAATTAAGGAATATTTATGTCTGCAACACGGGGTTGGTCCACGGAGTTAGAGGGGCTGAGAGGCATTGCATCGCTTTGGGTGCTGGTGGGACACATCAGTTTGCTGGTCCACTGCCATATCACACTTGTTTCGTCCCCTGGAATTGGCGTCGATCTTTTTATTCTGCTTTCCGGCTATCTGATGGCGAAGAACTACGTCGAGCGCCAGCATAAAGAGCCCTGGCAAAGCGTAAGCACGATTAAGAAATTTTGGATCCGCCGTTTTTTCCGTATCGCGCCACTCTATTACCTGCTGCTGATCGTCGCATTGTTTTATGGCCCGTGGTTTGGTGAAATGCGCGACACTATTGCTCATTTCTATTCCGGTACAGCGACCGAGACATCTCGCTATACTGATCAATCGCTCGCTAACATTTTAACTCACTTTAGTTTCCTGTTTGGTCTGCTGCCCGCATACGGATTCAATACAGTATTGCCAGACTGGAGTATTGGGCTGGAAATGCAGTTTTATCTGCTGTTCCCGTTCATTATGTTAGTCACGATGCGTTTTGGTTATGCCGTATCACTGATCACTATCATGGCGCTCTGCTGCGCAGGTCGTTACGTGTTCGCTGACTATTACGAAGCATTTGAAATGCCCTCGATGATCTTCATTAAACTCAATATGTTTCTCTCAGGCATGCTTCTGGCAGAAGCGATCCGCCGCAAGTCTTTGTTTTATGTCGCTCTGGCACTGCTGGGACCGGTTGCGAGCATGGTGATTGGCCTTGAAGCAATCAAGCTGCAGATTATTATGGAAGCTCTGATGATAGTGGGCATGGCAGCGATTCTTTGGCAGTATAAGGAAGATGGCCTGATGGCAAAATTGCTCATCTTTCCGCGTAAATTGCTTAACAACCGCTTGAGTACCTGGCTGGGCGACGTCTCATTCTCAGTGTATTTGCTGCATTTGCTTATTGTTATCCCGGCGATTGCTCTGCTGCTCAACCATACGGATCTTGAATACAAAAGCGATTTGATGCGCTTTATTGTGGTTTGTGCGGTTTCGATCCCTATCACTTACGCACTGGCGGCGCTGTTATTTAAACATGTCGAAAAGCCTGGTATTCAGCTTGGCAAGAAACTGCTGTCGCCTAAACTGGCCCAGCACGCCAGCCAGTGATCTGACGCTACCGCGCGGTGAGTGAAGGGATCCCGTCGCTCACCGCCAGCCACGTTTCCCTAATGCGATGAAATGACCTTCTGCCACTGGTCACGATACGTGAAGAACAGGCCCGTGACGTTTGTGGTGTCGCAGTCATATTACCTGCCTGTCTTAACAGGCAATAAGCTTTGTCTGTTGCCGCACCTTCGCTACGTTTTGATGAAAAGTTTGATTCTCAACTGTCTGCGCCAGTTCAAAGCAAAGCCGAAATTGAATCTTTGCTGGACGCTATTTTTAATGGTGGATCTGAATAAGGTATTCAGCCTCACCGACAGCGGTTTTAGCTTAACCACTAAAAGCATGTTGTAACTACAAAAGATTTTTGGCTGCACATTTTAATTACGTCATTCTTTGTCGGCGTAATTTTTAATAGCCTCTTCAGCTGTTGAAAGCATGTTAAAAAGCCTGCCTGATATCAGCAGGCAGGCTCTGTTTTACCAGCGTGTTTTTTGCATATCGATGACGAAGCGGTATTTCACATCACCTTTCAACATGCGTGCGAACGCGGATTCAATCTCCTCACCAGCAATTATTTCTATGTCTGCGGTAATGTTGTGCTTACCGCAGAAATCCAGCATCTCCTGCGTTTCACGCATGCTGCCAATTGATGTGCCGGTAATACTCAAGCGACGGAATACCATTGGTGTGACGTCAGGTGAGGGATGAGGCTGATCGGGAATGCCCACCAGCACCAAATGGCCATTGGTTTTTAAGGTGGCGAGATAAGGATTAAGATCGTGTGGCGCAGCGACGCAATCTAAAATGGTATCCAGCGACGTCAGGCATGCTGCCATTTGTTCATTATCACGTGATACCACAACTCGCTTTGCGCCCAGGCGACGCGCATCTTCGCCTTTTTCTGGCGAGGTGGTAAATAACGTGACCTCGGCGCCCAATGCGCTCGCCAGTTTAACGGCCATATGCCCTAACCCACCCAAACCAACTACCCCTACACGATCGCCTGCTTTTACATTGAAATGGCGCAGCGGTGACCATACCGTGACGCCTGCGCACAGCAAAGGCGCAACGCCGCTTAACGCAAGGTTATCAGGAATGGATACGACGAAACGGTGATCAACTATAACATGCTGCGCATAACCGCCAAAGGTAGTGCCACCGGTATATTTATCGGTGCCGTTATAAGTGGCAGTAAAACCCGCATCGCAGTATTGCTCTTCCTGCTGCTGGCAAAAATGACACTGACCACAAGAATCCACCATGACACCTACACCTACAACGTCGCCGACGGTGAAATTAGTGACGTTGTCACCCGTTGCGGTTATACGCCCTACAATTTCATGCCCTGGCACAAGAGGATAACGACTCACGCCCCACTCATTACGCGCCATATGTAAGTCGGAATGGCAAACCCCACAGTATAAAATTTCAACTTTTACATCACTGGGCTGTAAATCTCGTAGCGGGATCGGTCCGGCTTTAAGCGGTTGTTCCGCATAATGTGCAATGAGTGCTTTGATATTCATAGGATCTTTCCTGTGCTTTGCAGAAAATAAAGCGGCACACTATAGACACACGGGAACCTTGTTGGTAGTAGTTACCGTTTGGTAACCATTGAATAAGCAGGATGTTATGCCAGCATGGGTTGATGGAAAACTCTGTTTTTTTGCCGATTCGCCACCGCGTCGATTACTTGAACTTTTCTCCGTTAAATGGAGCACTATGGTATTGCACGCGCTTTACCACTGGCCGGAAAACCGGGCGCGCACGGGTGAGCTTCAGCGCAGTTTGCAAGGCATCTCAAAAAGATGCTCATCCAGACGCTGCGTGAACTGGAGCAACGTGGCCTGGTTTCACGCCAGGTTTACGAAGTGATCCCCCAAAAGTGGACTATTCGTTAACGCCACTGGGCAAAACGTTCGCTGAGCCTGTGGAGCAGATGTATCGGTGGGGACTGGAAAACCAGGCGGCTCTGGATGAGATGGAAGCGAATCAGCGCGTTCTGGATCCTGGCGCGTGATTATCGGATAAAGCTATTTTAATCAAGTGATTAGTAGCTTTTAAAAATTTTAACAGCGCGTTTAAACATTAAAAAATTATTGATTTTCGATAATTTTAATTGTCTTATTATCGTTTCTCAATAATAATCGCTTTACTGGCACGCTGTTGATCATGCTGAATATTCTAACCGTAGTCGGTGTAAACCCTGATAAGTGACCATATGTAACCAAAAGGTGCAGGAAGCGATGAACAGAGTAAAAGTGGCATTTTGGTGTCGCATCATGGAAGTGACATTACTGACATGCCTCATTTTCACTCCCCTTTTAGGGCAAGTAATTTTTTGGTTATCTCGTGGAGTGCCCACTGGAGGAACAATTGAAGTTGCTATCGGCACCATAACCTATGAATGTGATTCTTTTAATCTGTGCACCACAAATAATATCGTGCCGTTTATCACTTATCTTTGCGGTGACCTGATTATTTGTTTAATCCTTTGGCAACTCTATAAAATATTCAATAACATCAGACATAAAAATATATTCAGCCCACAAATTTTAAAGCACATCTACTGTGCGGGTTATTTTTTAATTCTGCTTTCTGTCTATTACATTATAACGGACATTCTAATTTATCTTCTGCAAGCGCCGGGGGAAATATCGAGTATGGATTTGAATTTGGCCATTTGTTCTACCTGCCAGTAGGAATAGGATTGATCATATTAGGATACATATTAAAACTGGCCGTCGAAATGAAAAAAGAACAAGACCTGGTAATTTAACATGGCAATCATCGTAGAGCTCGATTTAATTTTAAAATCTAAAAAAATGACAGCAAAGGAGTTAGCTAAAGCGATAGACATCACTGAAGCAAACTTATCAATACTGAAAAGTGGAAAAGCAAAGGCAATTCGCTTCTCCACTTTAGAAGCAATATGCCAGGTGCTGGACTGTCAGCCAGGGATATTATAAAATTCACTCAGGAATAGTGCTTCCCTATGGGTTGCGCGCTAAATCCCCCCACTAACTCTTTATCACAGTAGCAAAAATAGTCTTTATTACTGAGCCAGTATAATAATGGCTCACTGCATTACCTTTCTGCTTTACAAAAGTATCAATGGAGTGATTATGAAAAAAACGCTATATAAAATAACCATTATTTCTTTAATGCTATTTCTCCTTTCCTGCAAAACGCAGGATGAAGTAACATCAATCAATGAGAAATATGCTCAGTCAATTTTCGAATCGGCGCAAAACGCCTGGCCACAACTTAACAAAGCCTGGGAAAACAATCTTTATCAGCAACTACGACTTATTGTTGCTGATAAAGAAAATGCCTGGGCGATAGATGATTCCAGCATAGTAAAAATTCCTTATGAAGAGATCACTAAGCGCAATCTGCCTGTTGAATATTTTCACTATCAACAAATAGAGTGGTCAGATAAGCGCCCAACGCTTTATATGAGTTTGGGGAGGCTCTGCCTGCAGCGGAAAAAGCGCGGTTTCAGGCGGGTGGCGTACCCGAAATTTTCTATGGTGCTGTCCATGAAGCCTTTCATATTTTTGTTCATGAAGAATGGAAGTTACCCGCAACAACGGATAATTCTCGAGCAACGGTCTATCCCGCCTCGTTTACACCACGATTCTATCGAAACAGTATTATTCGGGCCTTATCTTCTACCATTCAAGGTGACAGTAATGGTCTCGGTCACGCACGATATTGGTTTGAACGGTGGAAAAAAGAGTACTCAAATGAGACAAGCCGCATCAACGCAACCGATGTTATTGAAGGGAGTGCGAAGTATATCGAAGCGATTTCGGAAATTTGCGCGCAAGGCATATATTTTGATTCGCAACAATACCACCACGCATTCCGAAAAAAATTAAAAGAGGAGGCAAGCTTTATAGATGCAACTGTAGATGGCGAAAGTTATACCATTGGTATGCTGGCGGGTTATCTGCTGGACCAACAAAACAAAGAGTGGAAATCATTACTTGAACAAGGCATAACACCGCTTGACATGTTACTCAGTGACGTCCCTGCTGTTTATCAAACCGCTGATGAAACATCGAAACAGATTATAAAGGAGAAAGTTAACAAGGAGAATGCATTACTGGCCCCTGTAATTGAACGCTTTATAAAAGACTATCACACCGCAGGAATAACGAAAATTTTTATAGATGACTCGAATATCGGCAGCTTCAGGATGGAGCAAGGGGTTTATCGTACAGATAAAATCCCGCATGATCTTTTAGTTGGTTTTTATCTTCATAAAAGCTGGTCAGGAAGTAGCATTGAATTTAATAACATTGTTGCCATAGATATTGAGGCATCGCCGCTGTATGGTAACAGGGGTGGTTATTTGATACTTTATCCAGGCGAACCACCTGAAAATAATAACGGACGTCTTATTTTAAAAACACCAGCTATCTCTCTTAATATTCCGTACCCTGCTAATCCCGACGCAACAGGCTTAATTAACATTAATCCTTTATAAGATTTTTAAAAAAGATATTGCACAGAACTGACTAAGCCACTCTTGATTTAGGGTATTAAAAAATCCGTAATCCGGCGTGATTACGGATTTTTGATCCTACAGCAACCGATTAATTAAACGCCTTGTTTTACTGTAGGATCAAATCCTTTCGTTGACAGACAATCAATGACCTGTCTCGTTAATCAAAGGGAAACTCACGCGCCAGCACACGTGAAATCACATTCAGCGCACCTTCATCGTTATTACTTTCCGTTTTATAACGCGCAACGGCACTCACTGGCGCAGCAGCATTAGCCATAGCAAAGCTGAAACAGGCCTGGCGTAACATTTCTATATCATTTGCGCTGTCGCCAATAGCTAAGACCTCACAATCGCCAATGCCCCATTTTTCTTGCAGCATAGCAATGCCGTGTGCTTTATGACATCCAGGAATGATCAGATCGATAAAGCCAAATCCACTGGATACAGGATGCATAATGTTTTCAATTTCACCCAACTGGCTATGCAAGCGTTCCATAAGTTCATCCACACCTTCATGTGCAAGGTTCAGGGAGAATTTGAAAATGGTGTCGTCAATATCGTAAAGGTTGTCGCGTTTTTCCAGTCGGTAATAGTGATTAGTCAGCATCGCAATCACCTCTTCTGGTACAGATGAATGCACATAGGCGCTGTTTCTGCCGCAAACGACCGTGCTGATACCAGGTTCTTGCGCCAGAATATCCAGAACCTGATGCACTTTCTCTTTAGCCAGTTCGCCACAGAAGAGCGTTTCGTTGCAGTCAGAGACCCAGGCACCGTTTTCAGCAACGAATGCGATCTCATTTTTTATGTCGGGAAAGTAGCGTTGTAACTGATAAAACTGATTACCGCTGGCCACCACAAACCGGATACCTTTTTCTTTTAATAGCGCGTACTGACGTGAAAATCGTTGGACGTTGTACTGCTTGTTCTCATCTAAAAAGGTGCCATCCATATCCACCGCAATCATCTTTACCGCCATTTTTTTCACCTTTTGCTAATGCCGCATTTTCCCTTCGGCTTGTTAATTTGATCCTTAAAGCTTAATCGCTGTGTGGATTATTGAGAATCCAAATCGTGACTTTGTTGAGCGGTTTCGGAGCCTTCCTGACTCAGGCATGTGTTTCAGCGCACACTTTTTCTTGTTGCGGTGTTGTGAATTTACGCGCACTATCTACGAATGAAAGATAAAAACTTACGCTCGTAACCCACAACAAACGTCAGCGGAGTGTTCTATGACAGTAAAAACACAATCTACACCGGTGCCTGAAGATGTCTCTTTCGCCATTCGTGAGTTAAAAAAGCAATTACGCGCCCAGACTGGCGATGTTGATGCGCTTTTTTCGCAAATTTCATCAAAAATTGAGCAGCGTATCGCTGAGGCGAAAGCGGACGAGCGTCGTACCGGCAGTGCCTGGCCCATTGTTCCAGTGCAGGATATCGTAAACGGTAAAGTTTCGGATGAAACCCGCGCATTGATAAAGCGACGCGGCTGCGTAGTGATAAAGCAGCACTTCTCCCGCGATCAGGCGTTGGCCTGGGATCAGTCAATGCTCGACTATTTAGATGCCAATCATTTTGATCAGCAATATCGCGGCCCTGGCGATAATTTCTTTGGCAGCCTTGAAGCGTCGCGGCCAGAAATTTATCCCATATACTGGTCACACGCACAAATGCAGGCGCGGCAAAGTGATGAGATGATGCAGGTCCAGTCCTTTCTTAATCGCTTATGGAAATTTGAATCACAAGGCCAACGCTGGTTTGATCCTGATGTCAGCGTTATTTATCCCGATCGCATTCGTCGTCGCTTACCGGGTACAACATCAAAGGATTAGGCGCGCACACTGATTCAGGTGCACTGGAACGCTGGTTATTGCCCGCTTATCAAAACGTTTTCAGAGAGCTTTTCAACGGAAATATTGATGCCTGGGATCCGTGGGATGCGGCGCACCGCACTGAAGTGCATGAATATGACGTGCCCAATACCACCAAGTGCTCGGTATTCCGTACTTTTCAGGGATGGACGGCGCTGTCCGATATGATCCCAGACCAGGGGTTATTACATGTGGTTCCAGTGCCGGAAGCGATGGCCTATATACTGTTGCGCCCGCTGTTATCCGATGTTCCCGACGATGAGCTTTGTGGGGTCGCTCCTGGTCGTGTGTTGCCTGTCAATGAAAAGTGGCATCCGCATTTGATCAAAGGGTTAAGTTCTGTTCCGGCCCTGGAAGCAGGTGATTCGGTATGGTGGCACTGCGATGTGATTCACTCTGTCGCGCCAGTAGAAAACCAGCAAGGCTGGGGCAATGTGATGTATATTCCCGCCGCACCTCTGTGCGAAAAAAATCTGGCTTATGCCCATTCCGTTGCCCAGGCACTCAGGCAAGGGCATTCGCCCGGTGATTTCCCAGCGGAAAATTACGAAACCGAATGGATGGATCGCTTCACGCTGGCTGATTTAAACCATAACGGTAAACGTGCGCTGGGCCTGGTATGAGGTTTAACCGCATCGTCTGACGATGCGGTCATTTCCTCGCTAACTCTGCTAAACTGCGACGATAACTTCTCTGGCAAACTGATATATGAACACACGCCATCAGCAGATTATTCAATTGGTTAACACACGCGGCAGCATCGCTGTTAGCGAACTTGCACAGTTGACAGGCGTCTCTGAAGTCACAGTACGTCAGGATCTTACTCAGCTGGAACGCGATCATTTCCTTCGACGTGTCCACGGTGCGGCACTGGCGCTGGATAGCGACGATGTCGGCACGCGCATGAATACGCGTTACAGCGTCAAGCAAGCACTTGCTAACCATGCCGCCAGCCTGGTCAACGATGGTGAATCTGTGTTTATCGAAGGTGGCAGCACCAATGCTTTACTGGCTCGCGCATTAGCCGATCGCCGCGAGTTAACGCTGATTACGGTCAGCCATTACATTGCCCATTTATTAAGACAAGCGGCTTGCGAAGTGATTGTGTTAGGCGGCATGTTTCAAAAAAGTAGCGAGTCGATGGTCGGCCCATTGACCCGTTACTGTATTCAACAGGTCCACTTTCATAAAGCTTTTGTCGGCGTTGATGGCTGGCATCCCGCTACCGGCTTTACGGGCCGCAACATGTTGCGTTGCGATGTCGTTGATGCAGTTTTAGCAAAAGCTTCTGACACCTATGTACTCACGGACTCATCAAAATTCGGTCAAATCCATCCTTTTCCTTTGTCACCTGGGCACCAGACACGTCATGTCATTACTGACAATGCGCTCAATCCTGACTGTTTGCTACAGCTTCAGGAACAAGGTATAGCGGTGACACAGGTGAGTGTTCCGCATACATAGCGGCCTCAGCAGCGTTTATTTTACGATGGGAAGATCTGAAAAGCGCGTGGTATAAGCAGGTGACAGCATTTCGCGCTTCATTCCCCATGTCTTTTGTATGCCTTGTCCGGCAAACCAGACCTTTCCTTTTCCTGATGTGTTGATTTTATCAATGACCCCCATCAAGGCAGCACTGTTGGCTTGTGGCTGGAAGTCATCAAACAGATTCAGCTGCGCCACGCCCTGACTAAAAAAGTCACTCAGGATCACCCCGGCTTTCATATAGCGATGCCCTTCTTTCCACATTGAATCAAGGGCGCGTACAGCTTCACGAATAATATCGCGCGTATCATTTGACGGAATCGACAGCCTGCTGCTTATCTGATTATTGTAAAACACTGCATTATCCGCATGGGGACTGGTACGGATAAACACGCTGATCAGGCGGCAATGCTGCTTTTCCTGCCGAAGCCTTTCAGCTGCCCGCTCTGCATAGGTACAGACAGCCTGATGCATTTCCACATAGTCCGTGATGCGATGCCCAAAAGAGCGGCTGCAGATAATTTGTTGTTTAGCAGGCGCAAACTCCTCAATTCCCAGACAAGGCTCGCCACGTAATTCACGCACCGTGCGTTCTAACACCACGTTAAAATGCTTTCTGATAATCCAGGTGCTCTGTTCAGCCAGGTCTTTAGCGGTAATAATACCCATCGCATTGAGCTTCTTGCTGATACGACGCCCCACGCCCCAGACCTCTTCAACCGGAACCAGCGCCATCAATTTTTTTTGCCGTTCAACGTTAGAAAGATCGAGTACGCCCTCAGTCTTACTCCACTTTTTTGCCGCATAATTAGCCAGTTTGGCAAGGGTTTTAGTCTGTGCAATGCCCACACCAACTTTAAGATGTGTTTCTCGCCAGATACGATCCTGTATCTCATGGCCAAACGCCTCCAGCACCCGACAATTGCGTACCCCAGCCAGATTCATAAACGCCTCATCTATAGAGTAGATTTCTACTGAAGGCGCTATTTCTTCAAGTATGCTCATTACCCTTGATGACATGTCAGCATAAAGCGTGTAGTTGGAACTGAAAACGTGCACATTGTGTTGTCGAATCTCATCACGCATTTTGAAATAGGGTGCCCCCATTTCAATTCCTGCGTTTTTAGCCTCGCGATTGCGAGCAATGACACAGCCATCATTATTCGAGAGAACGACAACAGGTTTGCCTTTCAAGTCTGGGCGAAAAATGGTTTCGCATGCCGCATAAAAACTGTTTACATCCACTAAGGCAAACACAATGACAGCCTTATCTTGTGCGCACGATTTATCGCTACACCCCTTTTCATGCCACATCTTTCACCAAAGAGGAGCAGCAGGCCTGGCTGACACAATAATTCGGCGGGAAGCTGAAGTTTAAACAGACTAAAAACGCGCACAGACACCTCACAACATAACTGTATATAAATACAGTAGATTCTGGTGGGTGGTTTGATCAAGCATCGCCATGCAGATTTAAGCGAAGCGACTGAGATTAAAAGGATTTTTGTTTTCTGTTACAGAGCTAAAGCCAAACGCCGTAACACGGCAAATTTTTACACATTTTAGAAACAAATCTGGACAACAGTGCCAGGGCTTCTGGTAATGTATGCCGCAAAATAGAAAAAAATTTGGAACTTTTTATGTTGTCGACAATCATCTATCGCAGCCACCTTTGTGATGCAGTTCCAATAAAAGAACTGGAAGAGCTTGCAAAAAAAGCTAACAAAATCAATGAATCCTTCAAGGTAACAGGTATTCTGCTTTTTAACGGTACGCATTTCTTTCAGGTGCTTGAGGGCCCGAATGATGCCGTACTCGCTATTTACAAACGAATTTGTGAAGATTCCCGGCACCATAATATTGTTGAATTAATGCGCGATTATGCGCCATCGCGTCGCTTCGGTAATGCCGGAATGGAGCTTTTTGATCTAAGGGAACATGACAAAACCACGGTCCTTCAGGCTGTGTTGGATAAAGGCACCTCAAAGTATCAGCTCACTTACGATGATCGTGCGCTTCAGTTCTTACGCACCTTCGTTGAAGCCAGAGAAAAGGAAAACTACTTTGAAATCCCTTCAACTGATTCGTGGGATTTCATTGTGGATGAAAATCCAGTGCTCACAGGCAATTCAACCCATTCGGGCGTTGAAAATTACCGTTTTGCCTTTCAACCCATTATCGACCCGCTTTCCCGTCGTATCGTTTCGCTTGAAGCCTTAATGCGCCATTCAGATGGCTCTTCACCTCGTGGCTATTTTGCTCAGGACACGTCGCGTGATATCTACGAAACCGATCTGAAATCCAAAAAGCTTGCCTTTGCTTTGGCTAAAAAACTGGGTATAGAAGGATTGACGCTGTCGATAAATCTGCTGCCTGGGTCACTGGTTATGGTGCCCGACGCTGTCGATTTCCTGCTGCGGGAAATTCATGAAAATGGCCTGGTGCCAGAGCAAATTGTTGTTGAAGTGACAGAGAATGAGGTTATTTCTCGCGTTGAAGCGTTTGATACCGCGATCAGGCAGCTGAAAGCCGCAGGTATTAGCCTTGCGATAGATGATTTTGGTGCAGGCTCTGCCGGGCTTTTGCTGCTGGCACGTATTCAACCCGATAAAATTAAAATTGATCGTGAGATCATCAGCGATGTGCATAAGAGCGGCACGAAACAAGCTATTGTGCAGGCAATTATTAAATGCTGCTCTGCGCTTCAAATCTCAGTGACCGCTGCAGGCATAGAAAAAGCGGAAGAATGGATGTGGCTGGAAGCGGCCGGGATTTATAATTTCCAGGGTTCACTGTTTGCAGCACCAAAACTCAATGGCATTCCTGCGGTTGCCTGGCCTGAATTAAAGTAAAAAATTGCAGCGGGCCAGGCCGTGCCGCATGGCCCTTGCAGGGGTGTCAATGACACCCCTGTTTTTGTAAACGCTGCTCTGCCTTGATGGGCGAATGTTCAGAAGCGCGAGCCATACTCACCGGTAATGCCCCGCTAAATGAAATGGTTTTTTCAAGCTTAATTGAAAGACAGAAGAGATTTCATTTATTACCGGAAAAATGAGGTTTAAAAGCAGGAGCGCAGATATAAATATGAAAAATTGCGTTAATATATTTAGCCGCTTCTTAAATTCATGGAAAATTTATTTTATAAAAATTAATTTATTATTTTCTTACAAGGTTAATCATTAACGCTTTCTGTAAATTATTAACCGCTCAGATTCAACTCAAAATCTCCCCAAAGCCTTCCGGCACTGCATTTACATCTCTTCGCTGCGCCCTGTTTGTTCTTATTAATAAATAATTCCGAACTAAAGATGTGTAATTTTAACGTTGCCGTGCAGCAAATTTTTAGCCAATCCATATGCTTCCACGCTTAGTTTGCTGATGGTCAATTAACCCTGATAGTTTTTCGTGCAACCTGATGTTTCTACTTCATTAATATTGCTGTAAACGAAGCTGAGAAACGCATGCATAAAAAAACACCTCCTGATATTGCTGTTCACCCTTTCTACCGCTAATGCGAGTGGACTTTATTTATATGAAATCGGAACCGACGATATTGGCCTGGCCAGCGCCGGTCAGGCTGCGCGTGCACAGGATGCCTCAACACTGTTTACCAATCCGGCCGGCATGACGCTGCTGCCCGATAAGATGCTGACAACGGGCGTACAGGCGCTGTATGGCGATGCACCTTATCACCTGGACAGGGATGCACGACTGAGCGGAAAAAGCCCGGGTAATGTCATTGGCTGGTTTCCCGGCGGCAGCGCCTTTTATACGCAGCGGCTCACGCCTGACATCAGCGCAGGCATCGGGTTTTACGGCAATTACGGGCTGGGCCTGCACTTCGGTGACTGGGCGGGCAAAAATGTGCTTAAAGACAGCACGCTGCTGGGCGTCACGCTCATGCCGGCTCTCGCCTGGCGATATAATGACGCGCTCTCTCTGGGGGCCGGGGTCGGTATTAATTACGGCCTGCTGAAGATTAAACGCGCCCGGGGCGACGCGCTTTCCGATCGCGACTGGGCGCTGAATGCCAGAGTGGGTGCGCTGTGGCAGTTCAGTAAGCAGACCCGCGCCGGACTCACCTATACCAGCCGGGCAAATTATAACTTTAACGTTAATCAGACCGTCCGGCCCGACCCGCTCAGCCATTCCTCTTCTTATACGTTACCCATCAGCGCCAGCGTCAATGCACCGCAGCAACTCATGTTCAGTGTTTACCATCAGCTCAGCGATCGCTGGGCAATCATGGGCGATGCCGGCTGGCAGGACTGGAGCGACTACAGCAACAGCGAAATCACCGTGGCGGGTAACCGCCTTGACAGCAACGACCGGCTGCGCGACACCTGGCACCTGGCGCTCGGCACGCAGTTCCGGCTGAATGCGGACTGGACGCTCAATACCGGCGTGGCGTTCGACAGCAGCTTTTACCGTAGCCAGAGCGATACCTCCTTAACCATGCCTTCCGGCGCTGCCTGGCGCTGGGGAGCGGGTGCCCGTTATCAACTCGATCCTGACAGCAGCGTGGGCATGGCATTCGAGTATGTTCACATTGAATCCTCTTCCGTCTCGTCTCCTCTTTTCAAAGGAGGCTATGACAGCCCTGCGCTTTATTTCTTCGGCATGAGCTACAGCCGGACCTTCTGACCTGACTGAAAAAGGAGACATCGCCGCAGCATTTATTAATGAATTTAACGGGGCGGATAAGCCACACGCCAGCCCCCACAGGAGTCCACTCAAACGGAGCACAAAAATGTCACACATGCCTTTTTGCAAAACGCTGCTCGCCACAGTGCTGTCTGCCGCCTGCTGCGTCACCAGCGTACACGCAGCACCCGCTACCACCCCAAAAGCACCGGAGCAGAACAACAGCAAACCCAACATTGTGGTGATCTTCGGCGATGATATCGGTTACTGGAATCTCAGCACCTACAATCAGGGGATGATGGGTTATAAAACCCCGAATATCGACAGCATCGCCGCTGAAGGGGCCAAATTCACCTCCTATTACGCCGAACAGAGCTCCACCGCCGGGCGCTCAGCTTTTATCACCGGTCAGATGCCGTTCCGTACCGGTCTGAGTAAAGTCGGTATGCCTGGCGCACCGCAGGGTATTCAGAAAAAGATCCTACTCTTGCCAGCATCCTTAAGCAGCTGGGCTATGCCACCGGGCAGTTTGGTAAAAATCACCTCGGCGATCGCGATGAGTTTCTGCCTACCGCACACGGGTTTGATGAGTTTATGGGCAACCTCTATCACCTTAATGCCGAAGAGGAGCCGGAAAATTCTGACTACCCTGCAGATCCGGCTTTCCGCAAACAGTTTGGCCCGCGCGGCGTACTGAAATCCACGGCCGACGGCAAAACGGAGGATACCGGACCGCTTAACATCAGGCGCATGAGTACGGTGGATGAAGAGACGCTGGCGGCAAATAACGATTTCATGGCGCGTCAGGTTAAAGCCGGCAAGCCTTTCTTTACCTGGTATAACACCACGCGCATGCACAACAAAACCCATCTTAAGCCAGGAAGTGTCGGGGTTACCGGACTGGGTGATTACGCCGACGGCATGGTTGAGCATGACAAAATTGTGGGTGATGTGCTGAAGAAGATCAAAGACCTCGGCATTGAAGACAATACAATCGTGCTTTACACCACCGATAACGGCCCAATGACGGCCACCTGGCCTGACGCCGCTGTGACGCTGTTCCGCGGTGAAAAGAATACCGGCTGGGAGGGCGGTTTCCGCGTACCGGCGATGATCAAATGGCCGGGACACATCAAACCCGGAACCCTGATTAACGATATTTTTGCCAGCAACGACTGGTTCCCGACGCTGGTTGCCGCAGCAGGCGTGCCCGACATCAAACAGCAGCTGCTGAAAGGCTACAAAACCAGCGCCATGACCTACAGGGTGCATCTGGATGGTTATAACCAGCTCGGCTTCCTTACCGGTAAAACCCAGGAGAACCCGCGCAAAGAGTTTTTCTACTGGAGCGATGACGGCGATCTGCTGGCGATGCGCTACGGCCGCTGGAAGGCGCACTTTATGATTCAGGAACACTCGGGCATTGATGTCTGGCGTTATCCTTTTACCAAACTCCGTGTGCCACTGATTTTTGATCTTAAAATTGATCCGCTGGAAAAAGGCGATACCGGAATGGATTACAACATGTGGGCGTATGAGCGTTCATATCTGCTGGCCGGCGCGCAAAAATATGCAGCGGAAATGACGGAGAGTTTTAAAGCATTCCCGCCACGCCAGAAACCCGGCTCCTTTACCGTATCAGATGTTCAGGCACTAATCAGCGAAGGAAGCCCGGCCACTAACTGATATGTTCACCACCCGACCGGGTGAAATCCCTCACCCGGTATTCAGGAGACGTTCATGAAGTACAGCACCACGCTGCCGGTTAAGCCGCTGCCCACGGCTGAAAAATACAGCGGCAAAGGCCCTGCCTATCAGCGCCGCTTTCACGTCATGGCGAAGCCCACCGGGTCGCGCTGCAACATCGACTGTCAGTACTGTTTTTACCTGCACAAAGAGCAGCTGTTACAGCAGGACCGCCATAGCGTTATGAGCGATGAGGTGCTGGAAGCCTTTATCCGGCAGTACATCCACAGTCAGGACGGCGACCGGGTAGTGTTCTCCTGGCAGGGCGGCGAGCCGACGCTGGCGGGCCTGGCGTACTTCGAAAAAATTGTGGCGTTGCAAAAGCGATACCAGAAGCCCGGACAGCGCATCGAAAATGACCTGCAGACCAACGGCATCTTGATCAATGACCGCTGGGCGCGCTTTTTGCGCCAGCACAATTTTCTGGTCGGCATATCCGTTGACGGCCCGGCTGAGCTGCATGACCGTTACCGCGTCACGCGCGGCGGCAAGCCCACCTCGGAGAAGGTGATAGCGGGCGTTGCGGCGCTGAAGCGCCATCAGGTGCCCTTTAACGCGCTGGTCACCATCAACCGCACTAACGCCCGCTTTCCGCTGGAGGTTTACCGTTTCCTGACGCAGGCATTAGGCGCCACCTACATTCAGTTCAACCCCTGCGTGGAGCCAGTGGATTTTAAACAGACCGCGCCGCAGTTCTGGCGTGACGACAGCATACCGGTCACCGGCTCCCGCCGCGCAAAACCCGGCCACATCGATTCCGTGGTCACCGACTGGTCAGTCGATCCCGACGACTGGGGCCACTTCCTGATTGCGGTGTTTGAAGAGTGGGTCAACCACGATCTCGGGCGCGTGCAGGTTAACCTGTTTGAAACCGCCGTCGCCCAGACGATGGAAATGCCCGCGCAGATTTGCATCACCTCTGAATTCTGCGGCAAAGGCCTGGCGATAGAGAAAAACGGCGACATTTTTTCCTGCGATCACTACGTCTATCCCGAATATCAGCTGGGCAACGTTCAGACCACCCCGCTGGCGCATATGGCATTTTCAGAGCGGCAAAAGGCCTTTGGTCTCGGCAAGCGCGACACCCTGCCGGGGGCCTGTAAACGCTGCCCTTACCTGACGCTCTGTTACGGCGAATGCCCGAAAAACCGCATCGTGCGCAGCGAAGCGGGCGAGCCGGGCCTGAACTACCTCTGCCCCGGCATCAAAGCCTTTTTCAGCTATGCCCGGCCAATCCTGGCCGGTATCGCCACGCTACTTACACGCCAGCCAGTTAAGCCCGAATAACAGAAGAAACAGCGGGCGCAGAAAGTCCTCTGGCTGTTTATGCGGGGCTGTCTGGGCCGCTATTTCTCAACAGGGAGAACGATATGTAGAGGCTGCAGTTCAGAGCAATATCCTGAAGCAGCACTTTCGGCCTGCTGATTTTACTTAATGTGTAGCTTTAATCACAAAGGTCACTACGCCGAATATCTCAAGTCCTTCTTCACTGCGGATGTTAATAGGTGAATAAGCACTGTTCATTGGAATGAGCTGAATAAAGGGGCGTAACTGGAGTCGTTTTACAGTAAATTCACCATCCACCGCGGCGACGACAATATTGCCGTGTTCAGCCTTTAACGCGCTGTCTACCACCAGCATATCGCCATCACTGATCCCGGCGTCAATCATCGAGTCGCCACTTACCCGGACAAAATAGGTCGCGCTTGGGCGATGTACCAGTAATTCATTGAGATCGAGCCGCTGCTCTACATAATCCTGGGCCGGTGATGGAAAGCCGCAGGACACACGCTCAATATAAAGTGGCAACTGCATAACGGCACGGATTTCCGCAGGTTTGATGAACTCCATAAAATTTTCCCCCTCAAATCAAATAACTGTATATATTTACAGTAATAGGGAACAATAGAATCAATCAAGTTAAGGATGGGGCTTTTTTGTAAAGGGGTTGATGGAAAAAGGAATTTAATTTTTGGCCCCGACCAGTGGAGAAGAGAACATGATTATTTACGCAGCAATATGCCTGAATTTTCAGCAAAAAATATCGCGTTCTGCCAACAGACCAGAGCCAGTTTATGGGGCTGATAAGAGGTTAACTGTCACGTTAAAGCGGGGCTGAAGTCATAAGAGCAAGGCATGAATGCTGTGGCGGTGCACCATCTGCCAGCCGATCTTAAACGCGCTTGTTTGGTCAGGGCATACACGCTGCTTCTCTGCCAGATAGCGGCCTGATGCTGCTGTCGTGGTTTTTACCAGAAGCGCCGCTGAGAACCTCGCATCACCCTGCTTCGGCGTAGCCAGTGATGCGTTTTATCGGGCAAGTCAACGCCTTTCAGTACGCTGTCGATCTGCCCGGATAACCAGCGCGATACCCACAAGAATAGTCACTGTTGCCAGCAACATACGGCTGTCCGGACTCTCTCCGATGAGTATTACGCCGCCCGCCAGCGCAATACAGGGCACAAGGAGTTGCAGCGTGCTGGCCGTTGCGGCAGAAAAGTACGGCAGCAAGGCGTACCAAAGAACGTAAGCCGCACCTGATGTTAATCCACCCGACAATAGCGCCAGCAAAATGCCGGTTGCATCTGCCTCAATGGAATGGCGCATCAGTAAAGCAATGATCAGTACCACCGGCACGCAAAGAATAAAATTACCCGCCGTGGCGGCGCTGGGATCGTGAGCCTGCCTGCCACGTAGTGAGTAAGCGGCCCAGGCCAGTCCAGAGAGTATCATCAGCAGAGCGGGAAGCAGTGGCGGGCTTTTCGCCCCCGGCAGCAGAAGCAGGCAAAACCCTGCCAGCGCCGTTAACATGCCCGCCGCTTTGCGCATTGTCATGCGTTCACCGCGCCATTGTCCCCAAACGGTCATTGCGATCTGAACCGAGCCAAACAGCAACAGCGCGCCAGTTGCTGCTTCCATAAAAACGTAGGCGGCTGAAAACGCAAAGACATACACCATCAAACAACCGGCGCTGATGCTGTTCCATTCAATATTGCGAACACCGCGTTTAACCTGCATATAGATCAAAAGAACCAGCGCACCACTGATTAATCGCAGGCTACTGAATGAGATGGGATCGATATGCAGATCCTTGAGCGCCATGCGACACAGCAGTGAATTAGCGGCAAAAGCGGAGAGCGTCACGATAGCTAACAGCAATATTTTCAAACCCATTCCTTTCATTTGCCCACCTGCCCCGTTTTTGTTTTTCGCCTGCCCGGTTGTTAAGCTGTAAATACATACACCTGTTGGGGATTGTATGAATAACGATGAAGACAATATTTCTGTAGATATACGCGCCATCGTCGGCGCAGCGGTTTCCGAACGCCTCAAAACGGGCCAGCCTGTCTATTTTCATGAGATCACCGAGGCGCTTTTCCGGATGGGAGAAGAGAGCCGGGATTCAAAAATAAAGGAGAGTTGCAAACAGGCTATCCGTTTTCTTGCTGGTAAAATGCACTGATTCTGGCAAGACGCGCTTAAGACAATGCCGGAAATTAATCAATAATACCTCTGGCGGCGCGCCTGAGGCGATTATCTGCCAGGCTGTTTCAGGTATCAACGTTCAGGCAAAAGGGGAAATAAACGTGAAGTTATCTATAACGTTAGCGATACTTGCGGCGCTGTCCTGTTCAGTCATGGCATCACAAGGTGGATTTGAAACAGTACACAAACAGGACAAGGCGCAACGTTCTGTAACATTCCAGGGCACTGAACCGGTCCGCAGTTTAAAATGAACAGAGGCTTTAGCGTGCGCACCCTGCGTTATTGAATCATCCAGTAACGCAGGGAAACGTTATCAGACACCGGCGTCGTCAGGCGTACGGCCAACCACGATTTCCAGTGTTTTACGCAACATATCCTGTTTCAGGATATCAGAGGTCGTTTCCAGCTCTGCGATGAGATACAGGATAATCGCTTTGTTAGTGACATGACCCTGGTCGGCCACGATATTTTTAATTACGGCGCCGAGCAATTCACTTTCTGACGCAAGTGCGTCGCCAGCATTGCGAAAATAGTCAATGATTGCTGAATTTGAAGTGCTTTGTTGCATGGTCTTATTTCTCTGAAGAAAATTGAGCTAACGTGTTCTGGTGTAAACAGAAAGGAGTGTAGACCATGTTTGCCTTGTGCCTGGAATTATAAGCAAACATTTATTTGCTTCTTCTTATCACGTCTTATCTTTCTGGCATTTGCACTACTCACTGGCATGTTTAGTGTTTTTTCGACCCTGCCGGGGGCCTTCGCTGTTAAACCGATGCGTGACATTATTCCGATCGGGTAAATCAAGTTTGCTTCGGTTGCTCGCCGCCGCCATGCCTTTACGCACTTCTGTTATCGCGCTTTTAATGGTACGCCGTATTTTGGCGTCTTCTGCAGCCGCCACCATCGTTTCAAGCTGTTCAATTAACGCCGTGCTCGAAACAGGTTTTTCTGATTTTAGTAATATCAATACGGCTTCGCCGATCATTACGTCCGTCAGCTTTTCATCATCACTTCTGTACATACTGGCTTCTCTGATTACGATTTTATGACCGTTTTTCGGGCCTGAATAAGAAAACAGGTACCATGCGCCCGACACCTGTGAATCTTAAGGAGTTAAACGGCCCGCGGTCTTCCGGATAAAGTCCGATCAGAAATTTACTCAAAACAAGCTAAACCGGCTCAGGCCTGGGCTTAACTTTAGGATCTTTAACCTTCCCGTCCAAATAGCAGGCTAATAAGTTCCTGATAATGGCTCTCTTCCTTAACGCAGGTTGCACGTTCAAGACGATACAGCAGCTTGCTGCATATCGCTTTACGGCTAAGATTGTTGCCTGCGTGAAGAATTTCGACGACTATTTGTCCCAGCGTTTCCTGCTGCGAAGGTTCGCTGGCCTGATTAAAGTAACGGGAAATGTCGCTGATAGTGTCTGATGAATGTCCGTTCTGGCGCATATTAAAAATCCTCAAGTGGTTAAAGATGTATCTTAGCTTTTGAGCAGAAGTTATACATGTTTAAAAAACTTGTACAGGATTTTGGTTTTTTGCTAAAAATATTTTTGTGCAAAAAGTGCTAATTATTACTAAACAGTAAGTTAAAAATTTATTCACCTTAGATGGGGCGCTTTTCAGCCTGAAACATCCGTCAGTATCCGCACCGTTCGATTACCGTGTCAGCCAACACATTTCCGGCATCCGGAAAATAATAAACAGCGTTTGCCAGTAAGATTGCCCGAAACAGACAATAAATTCGTTACGCGCTTTCGCGGACAATCAGATGCCAGTCCATCATCACGCGTTTTGCCGGAGATTGCGGGTTAACAATCTTTTGCAGAAGTAGCTCAAACGCTTTGCGCCCTATATCCCGTGAAGGTTGAGCAATGGTGGTTAACGGCGGTGAAACCATCTCAGCTAATTCTGTGCCATCAAAACCCGCCACAGCAATATCCTGCGGTATGCGCAAGCCAGCCTGTTCAATGGCCGACATCGCGCCCGCAGCCAGCGTATCTGACACCGCAAACACGGCATCGGGTTGCTCTGCCGCCAGTAGCGTTTCCATCGCGCGTTTACCGGCGCTGAAACTCAGTTCGCTGGCATAGGCAATGGCTTGCCAGTGCAAATGGTGGCGTTCCAGCTCGTGCTGATAGCCCTGTAAACGCAGCTGGGCATATTTATAACTGAGGTCGTGGTTAATCAGCGCGATGCGCTTGCGGGTATTGCCGATGAGGTGGCGCACCATCTGTTGCGAAGCCTCAATGTCACTGATCCCAACACAGGAAATGTCACCTGCATCAGCATATTCCGCACACTGAACCCAGGGCGTCGCACCAATCAGATGCGCTAATTCCGGCAGTTTGCTGAAGGCATCCATGGTGATAATGCCATCGACAATTTTACCTGCCAGCAATTGCAGGCTGGAGCGTGAGCGTTCAATATCAGAGCCAGAATTACACAGTAAAATGCGGTAGCCATTTCGTTCAGCCTGCGCCTCTATGCCTTTTACCACTTCAGCACAAAATGGATTGGAAATGTCCGATACCATCACCAAAATCATTGAGCTACGTGCGGTACGTAACTGGCGCGCTAATAGATTAGGTTGGTAGTTACTTTCTTTAATAGCCTGCAAAACCCTGGCACGGTTTGCTTCCTTCACGGTATCGCTGTTATTGAGCACCCGGGAAACCGTGGCTACCGAGACCCCCGCCAGTTGGGCAATTTTTTGAATCGACATGAAGCATCATTTCCCGCAATGAAACTGATGGCATGCAGGCTATCATAAAATCCCGATAAGCAATAAGTTAGCCCGGCTCAGCCCACGTAACATAGCGATCATACCCTGACCCAGCACTGCTGTTGGTGGCTTTTTAGCATCGCTTCAACAATCGACATGACCTGAGCACCTTCATAAAAGGTCGCGAAGCTCGCCTTATCGCGTTCAGGCGGTTTTCCCTGAGCCACCGCAATGTAAAATTGCTGCATCATATTGCGGAATGCATCGGGCCAGCCTTCAATATGGCCGCCAGGAAAACGGGCACGATCTGCTACGTCAGCATTCATTAATATGGGATCGTCCGACAGGATAGCGTTGGCCTGGCGACGATAGCCTGCCCACAGCTGTTGCGGCGTCTCCTGATCCCAGGCAACTGATGCCGCGCTGCCGCTGATTTCAAAAAACAGCCGGTTTTTTCGTCCGGCGGCAACCTGCGATACGCTGAAGCTGCCTTTGCTTCCATCGTCAAAGCGGCACAGCACACTACCCATATCCTCAGTGGTGACATCTTTATCTTCATAGCGCACACCTTCCTGCACCGCGCTAAAAGTCGATGAGCCGGTAACGCTGGCTCGACGTGTTGGCCAGACAATTGAGAGATCGGCCATCACTTCCACGATTTTTCTGCCGGTAACAAACTGGATAGTGTCGCACCAGTGCGAGCCAATATCGGCCATTGCGCGTGATGCCCCGCCCCTGTTTGCCTCGACGCGCCAGTTGTAATCCGTCTCTTCCAGCATCCAGTCTTGCAAGTAGCTGCCCTGAACAGAAAAGATGCGCCCCACTTCACCTTGCCGCAGCATGCTTGCCGCCTGTTGCACCATCGCGAACTGGCGATAAACAAAGCTGACGCCGTGCACCACGCCAGTCCGCTCTGCCAGCGCCACCAGTTCATCCGCTTCCGCCATCGTCATACACAGCGGTTTTTCTGAGAACAGATGTTTACCCGCCAGCAAAACCTGGCGGTTGATTTCAGCGTGTAGATGGTTAGGGGTACAGTTATGCACGACATCCAGCTCCTCATGCTGCAAAAAGGACGCCACATCACTGTAGGCGTGGGGAACCGATAATTGCTGCGCATGCGCGCGTGCGGACTGTGGTGAGGAATCACAAATCGCGACCACCGCCACATTCCCCAGGCGACGCAGTGCTTCAATATGTGCCGGACCAATAAAGCCGGTCCCGATAACACCAACGTTAATCATCTCAGGCTCCTTTATCCAGACCGAGCTGTGCACGTATGCTGGCGTGCTGATCGCCCTGCACGGCAAAATCATCAAAGGCCCGATCGGCTACCGGAATGATGTGACGCTGAATAAATTCTGCACCTTCCCGTGCGCCCGTATCGCCGTCTTTCAGGCAGCACTCCCATTCCAGTACCGCCCAGCCCGCATAGTCATATTGCGTTAATTTGCTGAAAATGCCTTTGAAATCAATTTGCCCGTCACCAGGTGAACGAAAGCGCCCTGCCCGATCAATCCATGACTGATAGCCCCCGTAAACGCCGCTGCGCCCGTCAGGCAGGTATTCGGCATCTTTGACATGAAACGCTTTTATGCGGCTGTGATAGATATCAATGAACTGTAGATAATCGATGTGCTGTAAATGTAAGTGACTGGGATCAAACAGGATGTTACAGCGCGGATGATTTTTCACCTGTGCCAGAAAACGTTCGAAGGTCACGCCATCGTGCAGATCTTCGCCTGGATGAATTTCGTAGCATACATCCACCCCGTGCCGATCAAACTCATCCAGCACCGGCCCCCAGCGGCGCCCCAGCTCAGCAAAAGCTTCGCTAAACAGTTGTGCGTTATGAGGCGGCCACGGATAAAAATAGGGCCAGGCCAGCGAACCTGAAAACGTGGCGTGCGCTTGTAGTCCCAGGTTTGCCGACGCGGCAGCCGCCTGCCTGACCTTATTGATTGCCCATTCGCTGCGGCGGACATTATTGCCACGCACTTCAGCGGGCGCAAAACCATCAAAAGCTACATCATGCGCCGGATGTACCGCAATCAGTTGCCCTTCCAGATGCGTCGAAAGCTCGCTTATCACCAGGCCATGCTGTGACAGCAAACCGGCAATGTCATCACAATAGGTCTGACTTGTTGCCGCCTGCTCCACATCGAAAATGTGCGGATGATTGCAAGGAATTTGCAGGGCTTTATATCCTAAAGCTGCCGCCCATTGCGCTAATCCTTCCAGCGAATGAAAGGGAGCCTGCTGACCAATAAATTGCGACAGAAAAATACCCGGTCCTTTTAACGTTTTCACATTACCCTCCCGTTAGTAAAACTTCTCAGTCTCGGTATTTGAAAGAGAAGAAGAAAACGACAGCGATGACCGCTGCTGCAACAGCAGGGATCCACCAAAAAAGTGCCCAGCTTTGAGCTGAAACCTGACCAGCAACCAGATTATTGTAAAGTGCGCCAGAAATTTGCGAACCAAGCAGCATGCCAATGCCGTAGGTAAACATCACCACCATACTTTGTGCCTGACCTTTCACCTTTTCTCCGGCGATGCGATCGGTATAGATAAAACCCACCACAAAGAAGAAGTCATAACAGACACCGTGCAGCAAAATGCCGAGATAGATCAGGGTGCGTGTTTCATCATTCATACCCATAGCAAACAGTGCATAACGTACGAACCAGGCAAACATGCCGATCAGCAGCATGTATTTCACACCCAGGCGGCGAAACAGCAGCGGGATCACCAGCATGAAAAAGATCTCGGACATCTGTCCGAAGGACATAATGGTGCTGACATTTTGTACCCCCGCATCCGCTAACCATGACGCGGTAAAGGCGTAATAAGTGCCAAGTGGAATGGAAATCAGCGTGGCGCAGAGTGAAAAGACAAAGAAATGGCGCGTTTTTAACAGGGCAAAGGCGTCGGCGCAAAACAGGTCGCGCACTTTGAAGGGCAGTTCTTTTGCCGGTGCGGGCGTATGGGGTAGCGTCAGGCTATAGATGGCCAGCGCAACAGAACAAATCGCCGCCACAGTGAAAATTGACACACTGGCCGACACACCGGTGACACCAATAAAAATACCCGCCACGATCCAGCCGATGGTGCCAAATACCCGAACTATCGGAAAACTTTTTTCACTGCTTGCCAGACTGTGAAAAGCGATATTGTTAGTTAATGCCAGCGTTGGCATGTAACACAACGTGTAGCCAAACAGTAATGCAATCAATAGCGTGCCGTTTTCAGCAATCATGGCTTGCGGTACAAACCAAAGGATAACCGCACCCGCCAGATGCATCACTGCCAGGACCTTTTGTGACGGGAAGAAGCGATCCACCAGCATACCCAGCACAAAAGGGGACAGGATCGAAGCGATAGGTCCCGCTGAAAACGCATCACCAATCAGCAAAGACATGTTGTGCTGCGTCATTACCAGCCCGAGCGTAACGGACCAGCTTCCCCAGATAAAAAACTGCATAAACATCATGAGCGACAGGCGCGGAACAAGCATTCGCTGCTGTACCGCTGTACTTTGAGAACCTTGCGTTGTGGACACCATAATGGACCTCGCGGGGTTAAAGTAATCGATTACATTCATCACGATCGGAAAGTAATCGATTACAAAATAAGGTTCTCACGAGTTGATCACATTTCATTCACACCAAATGAGAGCCGCGTCGCTGTTCTGTTATCAGGTCATGACGCAGGTAACCCGAACAGGCAAAACCGACCACTGCAATGTTCTTTTAGCCTTTGTATCTCACCGCTTCGATCAGTTTTGCGAACGCGGCAGTGTGTTGTTTACGGCTGGGATAATAGAGATAGTAACCCGCAAACGGATCGCACCAGTCAACCAGTACCTGCATTAACCTGCCTTGCTCAACCAGATCTGTTACGCAGTCTTCCGGCACATAAGCCACGCCCATGCCAGACAACGCCGCTTCAATGCGCGAGGCAAGATGATTAAAAATGAGTTGTCCTTCTACTTTGACGCGAATTTCTTTGCCTTGCTTATTAAATTCCCAGCTATAAACGCCGCCCCGCGTCGGCAAACGCATGTTGATACAGTTGTGGTTTTGCAACTCGTAAGGCGTTTCGGGCACGCCATAACGGGCGAAATAATCAGGCGTTGCGACCACGGTCATGCGCCAGTCCGGGCCGATGCGCACTGCAACCATATCCTTTTCAACCTGCTCACCAAGTCTGACACCAGCATCGAACCGGCCGCTAACAATGTCTGTCAGCGTATTATCAACCGACAGCTCAACATTGACCTCAGGCCAGGCCTGCAAAAAGGGTTTAAGCAGCGGCCAGAGCGTTGAGGAGAGTGCATGCTCGCCCGCTGTAATACGAATATTACCGGAGGTCTTGCCGGTATTCTCCGACAGGTTAATGAGTTCTTTCTCGATATCTGAAAACAGGGGCGCGATGTTTTCAATCAGACGTTCACCCGCGTCGGTGGGCGCAACACTGCGCGTGGTGCGGGTGAGCAATCGCGTCTTTAAACGCTCTTCTAACGCTCTGATTGCATGGCTCAACGCAGATTGTGAAACGCCCAGCTTTGCTGCTGCGCGAGTAAAGCTCCGCTCCTTTGCCACCATCACCAAATAGATCAGATCGCTGAAATTCTCTTTTAGCATCTTTTCACTCATTAATATCTACCGTTACAGGCTGCCAGCAGGCTGCACGCCAACGTCATGTCTTTAAAAATAGCGTTGTTATAACGGTCTTTTTCTAAAATAACTTCACCTTTTGACGGAATACGCCTGATTCGATCCTTCTGCGTGATGTCAGCGTGCGCGTCAGTCTCTGTGCTGTTTGTCTGAGTTAACAGACTTTTATTAATGAACGCTACTCATAGAACTATTCTGCTTTATTACGCTGATAATCATTAAACAGGTTTGCTAAGGTTTAACGCATTACACGCAAACAGGAGTAAAAAATGAAAATTATCACCAACGGTTCTCAGCCTTCACGTAAAGGCCCGGACGAGTATTTTACCGGTACGGTACGACTTGATGCGCCTTTTCAGGCTACCGGGCCTGCGCGTGTCGGGGGGCGACGGTGACGTTTGAGCCAGGCGCACGCACCGCATGGCATACGCATCCGCTTGGCCAGACCCTGATTGTTATTCACGGGCAGGGCTGGATTCAGTGTGAAGGCGAAGAAATCCGCGTAATTAATCAGGGCGACATCGTCTGGATCCCGGAAGAGGTTAAACACTGGCATGGCGCAACCCCGGATACCGCCATGACGCACATTGCCATTGCAGAATCGCTGAATGGCAGCCCGGTAGACTGGATGGAAAAAGTCAGCGACGAGCAATATCAAAAATAGTCCCTGCCACTGACGCCGCGGTTATCGCTGCGTCAGAAAATGACGCTTTCGTTTCACATCCGGACATGATCAATCAACGCCCGAAGCTTTGGCGCAAGTTGCTTTCGGCTGGGAAAGTAGAGGTAAAAGCCCGCAAAGGTCGGTAACCAGCTATCCAGTAAAGACACAAGTTCACCACGATCAAGATAAGGCCGGAAGGTTTCTTCCATACCAAAGGTAATGCCTCCCCCTGCACAGGCGGTACGTATCATCACTCTCATGTCATTGGTCGTGAGCTGGGGGTTGACTGCCACATCAAACTCACGTCCCTGATCGGCGAACTCCCAGCGATAGGGTGACAGCCCAGGCATTTTGCGCCAGCCGATACAGCGATGATGGATTAGTTCGTTTGGATGCTGCGGTGTGCCATAGCGCGCCAGGTAAGCGGGAGCAGCCACAGCAATTTGCCGCTGGGGTGAAGACACGGGCACTGCAATCATATCCTGCGCGATGATCTCACCCAGCCGCACACCTGCGTCATAGCCTTGCGCCACAATATCAAACTCATCATCAGTGATAGTGATATCCAGTTCAATGTGGGGAAACTGCCCGATAAAGGATGCCAGCAATTCACCGTTCATGATCCGCTCCGCAATTGACGAAACCGCCAGCCGCAGTTGCCCGCGCGGTTCTCCCGACAGCTCAGTAATATCCACAACAGCGCGATTAAGCTGAGCAATCGCTGGAGCCACTTCTGCATACAGCCGCTCACCCGCTTCCGTCAGGCTGATACTGCGCGTCGTGCGGCGCATTAAGGCGATATTGAGCCTCTCTTCGAGTCGGCGCAGCGCCTGGCTGACCGCTGGCCGCGTCACACCTAATTTTTCTGCCGCGAGGCGGAAATTACGGGTTTCGGCTACCGTGACAAACACATCGAGCGCATTTTTATCCAGCTGCATTGGTTAGTTTCCGTTACCAGTACATTAATTATTGAGTGGGTTATCTTTAGAGTCTAACGCGCCTAAGATCGTTTTGAACATCTGAACAGGAGCGTATTTATGAATAACAAAGTGATTTTAATTACCGGCGCGTCGAGCGGTATCGGCGCAGGCATCGCACGGGAACTGGCAACGCCGGGTAACCGATTATTGTTAGGTGCACGGCGTGTAGAACGTTTGCAAACGCTGGCTGATGAGCTGCGTTTTAATGGCGCAGAAGTAGAAATTCAGTCACTCGACGTTACCCGGCGCGAGTCGGTCCAGCAGTTTGCCGATAACGCATTACAAAAATGGGGCCGCATCGACGTTATGATCAATAACGCGGGCATTATGCCGCTTTCACCGCTGAAATCGCTAAAAGTGGACGAGTGGGATCAGATGATCGATGTGAACATCAAAGGCGTGCTGTATGGTATTGCTGCGGTGTTGCCCACAATGCTGGCGCGGGAAACGGGCCACATCATCAATATTGCTTCGATTGGTGCGCTGGCCGTCACGCCTGGGGCTGCTGTGTATTGCGCCACCAAGTTTGCCGTCCGGGCAATCTCAGACGGATTACGTCAGGAAAACACCCAGTTGCGCGTAACCTGCGTACATCCTGGCGTGGTAGAAAGTGAACTCGCCAATACCATTACTGATAAAACGGCTGCGGACGCGATGGCAAGCTACCGTGCCATTGCGTTACAGCCCGATGCCATTGGCCGTGCGATCCGCTATGTCATAACACAACCGGATGATGTGGATGTCAATGAGATCGTGGTACGTCCCACCCGAACCACGCAGTAAAAGTCATCACTTGCGCTGTTATTCAGCATTACAAAACAGCGCAAGCTTGTTTCCCGCCGGATCGCGCAGATAAGCCACGTAGAAATGACAACTGTATCGCTCTCGCACGCCGGGAGCGCCTTCGTCTGTACCACCAGCGCATAAACCTGCCCGATAAGCTTCATCCACGAGTCGACGGCTTTTCACCCGAAACCCCGGCATCATGCCATTTGCGGGCACAGCCTCGTTGCCATCCCAGGGTCGCGCAATAAAAACAGCACCCGGCCCATTCACTCTGTCCGGGATGTCAGGAAGCGAGAAAACCAGCCTGCCGTCATCGTTCTCCTTTATATAACCGAGCGGCAGCAAGACGGCTTCATAAAAACGGCCAGAAAGATCAACATCATTTGCACCGATAAAGAGATAGCTCAGCATCATGATTCCTGTTTATTGGCGAAAATCTGACAATTACAGCACAAATTGAAAGCATAACCAGACAAACCTGTAATCGCTTCTGCTAATCTATGCCAGGTAAAGGTAGAGAATCCGAGACCCCCTATGCTGTCGACCCTGATTTACCGTAGCCGTCTGTCTGTAGAGGTTGCATTAGACGTGCTTGAGCAAGTCGTTGCCCGTGCAAAAGTTAATAATGAAAAGATTAACGTCACCGGCATTTTACTGTTCGATGGCGAACATTTTTTTCAAGTATTAGAAGGATCTGTTGAAAGCGTAAATGCGGTTTATGACCGTATCAGTAAGGATACCCGACATTATAACCTTGTCGAACTTTTACGCGATTACGCCCCTTCACGCCGGTTCGGTAATGCAGGGATGGAGCTGTTTGATCTCAGATGCTACGACAAAGCGTCAGTTTTGCAGGCTGTGCTGGCCAAGGGGACATCGCAATATGCTTTGACCTATGATGACCGGGTGCTGAAATTTATCCGCACCTTTGTCGCCGGTAATAATAAAGAGGCTTTTATTAATACAGGTTCATCAAGCCGCTGGGATTTAATTCAACAGCCCGCTGTTGCGCCTCAAAAATCGCGCTTTATGCAGAAAGATCAGGCGTGTCAGTTTGCATTGCAACCCATTGTTGATGTCGCCAACCGAGAGATTATCTCATTTGAAGCACTGATCCGTAGCGCAGAAGGTGGCTCTCCGGCCACCTACTTCGCTTCATTAAGCAAAGATCAACTCTACCAGGCGGATGTTGAATCAAAGCGCACCGCTTTCGCACTTGCTAAGCATATTGGTCTGGTTAATCAGACCCTTTCGGTTAATTTGCTTCCTATGTCGCTGGTCATGAACAAAGGAGCCGTTGATTTTTTACTTGAAGAGATTAAATTTCATGGGCTTGTGCCGGAACAGGTGGTGGTAGAAGTTACCGAAGATGAAGTGATATCCCGTTTTGATGAATTTGAGATTGCCATTAATCAGTTGCGTTCAGCTGGCATTGGACTTGCCATAGACGATTTTGGTGCAGGGTTTGCCGGGCTTTCATTACTGGCACAGTTCCAGCCTGAAAAAATTAAAATAGATCGCAATATAATCTGTGATGTTCATAAGAGCGGGCCGAAGCAGGCTATCGTTCAGGCAATGATTAAATGTTGCTCACTGCTGGAGATTTCTGTCATCGCTGAAGGTGTCGAGAAAATTGAAGAGTGGTTATGGCTTGAAGCCGCAGGTATACGCTATTTTCAGGGATTTTTATTTGCCCGGCCTCAGCTTAATGGTTTACCCGCCGTCAACTGGCCTGAAAAGAAAAAACGTGCGTAATGGATTATTACGATTGTCATGGCGCTATTTTCTCGTGACGGCATGTGATGTTAAACGCCTGAATTACAGTGTCGTATAGTCTCCAGCGTTTATAACTGGAGGCAAAATGAACCCTGTTTTTGATGTGCTTACAGCGCATAAAAGTGAACGTAGTTTTACCGCGCAGCCAATTGATGAAGCGGTCATCGATCGCATTATTACCTCAGCCTACCGCGCGCCCACTTCTGTTAATTCACAACAGGTTTCGGTGGTCGTAACACGCCATGCTGAAACGCGGGCACAGATCGCTGCTATTGCCGGTGGACAACCCTGGATAGCAAAAGCGCCGCTGTTTATTACCTTTGTGCTGGATATGCATAAATCGCGTCTGGCGATGTCGGCTATCGATAAAGAACAGATCGCCCAGCAGAGCATCGAAAGTATTGTTTCTGGCTCAACCGACGTCGGTATTGCCCTCGGCGCGGTCATGGCAGCAGCTCGCGCGGAAGGCCTGGGCATCGTGCCAATTGGCGGCATTCGACGTGATTCTGAAGCCATGATTAACCTGCTTAACCTGCCGGAATATACCTTCCCGGTCGTGGGTATCGCTATCGGTTATGTGGACGAACCGGCGCACCAAAAACCGCGCCTGCCAATGAGCACCTTCCGTCACGAAGAGACGTATCAGACTGCGGGTCTGGAAGAGAAAATTGCCGGTTACAATCACGAGATGGTGACGCACTGGCAAAATATCGGTCGCACTGATGGTGAAAGCTGGAGCGAAAGCGTCAGCGGCTATTATGAAAAGATTTACTTCCCGGATGTACTCTCTGCGCTGCTGAAGCAGGGATTCGGTAAAGATAAATAAGTTCAGTACGTTCCCACTGCGTAGACCTCGCGCAGTGGGAGATCCGCGCGTTAATCGCGTTCCGCAGATTCTTTTCAGGTGTGACAATGACCCTCAGGCGTTATCTGGACAGTGATGATTTAAAAATGAATACCGCGGTTATAGCCTGTGAACCCATTGAAGAGGGCCGTTACCATGTCTTACTGGAGGCGACCCTGTTTCACCCACAAGGCGGCGGACAGCCTGCGGATATTGGCACCATCGGTGATGCACAGGTTCTCAACGTTTTTCAGGATGAAAGCGGCATTGTTCATATAACCGATCGTCCTGTAAACAGAGGCATGGCCGCAATTGCTGTGGAAGCGGAAAACCGGCAGACGAATACGCGCATGCACTCTGCCGGGCATCTTATTGGCTATGTTGGTGAGCAGGCAGGATGGAAAGCGATTAAAGCCAATCATCGCCCCGGTGAAGGACGTGTGGTTTTTGACGCAGCGGATAACGGCACGCCGCTCACCGTCACAGACTTTAATGCACAAGTGAATCGCCTGGTAAACAGCAAACTTTTACGTCACCAGTATATGGAAGGCGAAACGCGAAAGGTAACCTGGGGCGATTTGCCGCCTTATGCATGCGGCGGCACACACGTTGCGTCAACCGAAGAAACCGGAACCGTAGAAATAACCGCAGTAAAATTAAAGAAAGGGGCGCTGTCTGTTTCTTATACGCTGAGCTAAGTGAAGCCTCCCCGTTATTCGGGGAGACTTAAACAGATCGCAGAGATTAATTTAATACGGGTTTTCCTGCAGGCTGCGCCGGACGCTCAGCTAGCGCAAATAACGCCTCTACCCGCGCTTTTTCCGCTGCATCGACCTTAATCATGACGCCACAGACGATGAAGACCAGTACGTTTCCTGCCAGTCCCACTATGCCGCTGGTAAGCGAACCCAGCGCCGGAATATCATCCGGATAAAAGACCGTAAGCACGATAGCAATCACAATACCGGTCAGCATGCCCGTCAGTGCGCCCTGTTTATTGCCGAATCGACTGAAAATGCCGAAGAACAGCGGGACGGCCAGTTGAATAATGCCCTGATAGGAAATTTGTGCCAGCAACTGCAAACGTGCGTAGTCAAAGGTCAGATAGGCCAGCAGCGCGGCAGCAATGATAAACACTGCCATGCCGGACTTCGCCAGCAGTGTCAGTTGGCGATCGCTGCGTGGTTTGCTCCAGGTGGCAAGATCGTTCGCGAATTGTGTACCACATACCTGAACACAGCCATCGACATGCCCAATACTGGCTGCCAACACAATCACTAATGCAAGCGCCAACAGCCACGGCCCACCTTGATCGAACAGCGCGGTAAAGAAACCGTTCTGCGGATTCGCCTGTACGCCAGGATCCTGACTTACCGCCGTCGCGAACAGCATCAAAATGGCGTAGAAACCGCCCACCAGCAAGATTGTCAGTAGCGTGCCTTTCTTCACCGAGCGAATACCGCTTGCCGTGTAAATACGCTGAAAGCTCATCGGCCAGCACATTGATCCCACCACACCGGTGAAAATCAGGCTGAACATATACCAGTTGCCATAATGGCTGCCTTCGGCGCCCGGAACCTGCAACATCGCTGGCGGTAAGCCTGAAAGCTGGCTGTAACCATGATCGCCGGTAAACAGTAAAATGATGCATACCAGCGCGCCCAGCCCATAAGCGATGATGCCCTGATACATATCGGTCATGATTAAGCCGCGCATTCCCATGCTGACCGTCCAGTACTGGCGTATCAGAATCAACAGAACGCCCGCCATCAAACAGGTCGTCACGCTCCAGCGACCAAAGCTGGCAAACTCTACCAGCAGTGCTAATGCCTGGATTCCCATAACTACCCACGGAAATACACAGATGATGCCAATAACAGAGGCCACGCGCTTCACGGCCGGGCTGTTGAAGCGCATCCCCAACAAATCAGGTTGAGTAGTCAGGTTGAAATGCTGTCCCCATTTCCAGGCACGACGGGCCATTAAATACATAGCCGTCACGCCGAGGGTAGAATAAACAGCCCCGTAAAATCCAATCACACCGCTTACCGATAAGGCAAAGAAAGCGGTGAACGTCGCACCCGGCCACCAGGAGTTGGTATAACTCATCGCGATATACCAGGGACCATAAGATCGCCCCCCTACAGCATAATCGGTAAATGAGGTGCTCTTACGGTTGGTAGCATATAAAACAGCAATCATAACCGCTAAAAATAAGCCGATCATGCCGAAGGTAATAAAATAGTGTGGTTCAGCAGCAGAGATATTCATGACTGTTCCTCATCTTCGGGTATTTCCCCAAATGCACACTCGGCGAGATACATCACCCAAAGACCAATGCCAAGAAAAACGGCAATTGATAACCAGTAAATAATAGGTAATGGCACGCCCATAATTAAATGTGTACTACCGCTGACGCTTAAATAAAGCGGCGGAAAAAGAGCAAAAAAGAGTAATACTGACAGATAAAGGGCAAAAACTTTATTTTTTAAACTGATTCTTGCGCGCATATTGTGCGCCATAATCATAGAGCTCATGGCCACCTCCAGACAGAGTTGATAGTAGGTTCGCACTCCCTTACCTGCTGAAACTCACCCCTTCCCTGTAATGAACGGGTATAAACGACATGCAACAATGACTCCCCAGTCACAATGTGGATACCGATAACCGTTTTATTTAAATAAAAATTAAATTCCCAGACGGGTCATTAAACCGCGCGTAACCAATTTTCCCAGTCAGGATGATTAAGCACGCTACGCGCCCGCATGGCTTTCCATGCACCATATTTGGAAAAATCGAATGCGATATCCGCCAACTTATGTTGTATGATTGCCCAGGTTGACCACTTCATATCGGCAAGATATTTATAAATTTGTATGCGGGCAAAACAGGCGTTATCGACTTTGCCAAAATAGTCTTCTAATAATTCGCGTTCAATTTCTGGCGTAAAAAACATTTCACCAAACCAGAGCGCCAGTTCATAACAGCGATCGTTATTCGATGCATATTCGAAATCCACTAAACGAATATCTTGATGTTGATTCAACATGAAATTGCCAGCCAGCGTATCATTCATGCAGGGAACCAAATCCAGACCACTCGCCTGTAACGCATTACGCGCACGCGCGCTCTGTTTATGTAACCAACCTGCATCAGCCGATAACGGTGCGCCAAGAGCGTTGACCTGTTCCCTGTGCTCATCAAGCATATCGAACACCGTCTTGGTTTGGGTAAGTAATGGCTGATCGTTAAAGCTCTTCAACGCTTTTAATGCGCAATAACGTATTTCACGTTGTTGAAAATCCTGATTAGAAGAAGCACGCCAGCCCTCCATAAATTCAAATATTTCCACACCCAGCTCGCGTAGATAAGCCACAACCTGAGCACCATAGCCTGTTGCCGCTGCTTTGAGACTGGCTTCATGTGCCGTATCCCGATTGATGAAACGCTCAGTGCCTTCACCAGGGATTTTGACAAAGTAGCTGACTGATGAGCCCGCGACTTCCACATGCCAGTTGGCATTTGAAATTCCCCGCTCACTGGGCGATACACAATATCGCACGCCTGCCATTCAGGCATGGCCGCAATGGCTTGCTCCAGCCGCTGCTCCTGCCAGGTCACAGCCTCTCCCGGACGCTTACTCATGCTGCACTCCCCGCCACAAGGGCTAACCATCGTTCAAGACGTGGATCGCGGGCGCTTTGGCGACAGCGCAACAGCGTCCACTGACCGACCTTTGCAAACTCCAGTCCCCGTGGGCTGGTATGACTGTTGTAATATCCCCACAGCGTCCAGTAATAGTCATCGATCAGCGCATATAAACGACAGCGTGCATAATCAACCTCGCTGCACTCGCCCCGCCAGGCCGTTATTGCTTCACGCCACTGATCGTCGAATGGCATGCGCTCATTCAGCAATACCGCAACATCGAACCAGGGATCACCCTGTGAGGCATAATCAAAGTCCAGCAATTGCCATTCACCGCGATCGCTGACCAGCCAGTTGCTGGCGATAGGATCGCCATGGATGAGTACCGGGGAGTTGGTTTGTGCCGTTAACGCTGCCCATGCCAGATCAACACATTCGGCCAGCCAAACCATTTCGTCCGGTAACGTGACGCCCGCTTTCTGACAACGCTGACGCAGCAGCTGCATATCATCCTGCCGCGTTTGCAAAGGCAACGTAACGGTATGCAGGCGATCAAGCATCTGCGTTAACCGACTAAAGTGTTGCGGCTGCATCAGCTGGTCTAGCGTTGCCCAGCGCCAGCTGTGATCCAGCGCGACATAAATCACTACGCCCTGCTCAATGTCCGCGTGCACCAGTTGCGGCGACAAGCCTTGCTCCGCAGCTGCACGTCCGGCGGCTACGCTACGCGCAACGTCAATCAATGCCCTTTGATCATCGTAAAGCACTTTGGCATACAGGTTCTGTGTGGCGCTTTTAACCTTAAATCCCGCCCATTCAGTCGCGACGCGATGTGGCGATGCCACACCCGGTGTGCCGGACTCTGTTGACCACGCGGTTGTGGGTTGCCACGCGCTGAGTACCTGCTGTAAGCGATCTATCATGACACCCCTCCCGCCGGAGCCGGTGGTTGCACACAGAGATCGGCCAGCAGCGCCATCAATAAATCCATCCCCGGTATAAGTCGTCTGAGGCGGTGAATTCTTGCTCGTTATGCGATATTCCCCGATGGCTTGGCACAAACAGCAAGCAACTTGGGCAGCGATAGCTCAGGCTGATGGCATCATGTCCGGCTACCGTGCGCATCGGCATGGCGCTTATGCCCCGTTGCGCCGCCTGTGCCAGAGCGCGTTGTGCCAGTGAAGGATCCATTTTCTGACGCGGTCTGAACTGAGAATGCGTTAAGCTGACATCGGTAGACGTTGACTGCGCAATAGCCTGAAGTACCTGAGCAAAGCGTTCCCCGGTGGCCTGTAACAGCACTTCATCTGCGGAGCGAAATTCAATAAAGAGTGTGGCTTCTCGCGTGACGACATTGGGCGAATTTGGCGCAGTTTCCAGGCGCCCTACTGAGGTATGCAGCGCCAGCCCCTGTTTATCTGCCTCTTCGCGCACAGCAATAATGGTTTTAGCCGCCGCCAGCAAAGCATCACGGCGACTCGCCATTAATGACGGACCGGTATGATTTTGCTCACCGCGAAAAGTCACCTGCCATTTAATTGCCGCCCAGGTTTCTGTTACTACCCCGAGCTGCGTCCGCTGCTGTTCCAGATGCGGACCCTGCTCAACATGGATTTCTACATAGGCCGCCAGCGGCAGTTCCGGCAGCGGTTTACCCCGGTATCCAATGCTGCTCAGTGCATCACCAAGCGTTATCCCTTCGGCATCCTGGCAGGCCAGCGCGGCTTCCAGCCTCATGGCACCGGTAAATACTGCGCTGCCAGTCAGGCTGGGTTGAAAGCGCGCGCCCTCTTCATTGGTCCAGTTGACCACGGCAAGATTAAGCTGTGCCTCATCAGGCCGCTGTTTCATCTGTCGCGCCAGGCTGGCAAGCGTAACAGCACCGGCAGTCACGCCAAATGCACCATCAAAACGACCGCCATCAGGCTGGCTGTCAAGATGGGAACCACACAGCAGCCAGGGCGCTCCGGGACGAAGCGTCAGTAAGCCAAAAATATTGCCGATTTCATCAACATGAACCGTAAAGCCTCGCTCACGCAGCCAGTGACAAAACGCATCGCGCATCGCGCCATCTTCGGCGCTGGCTGTCAGACGATGCAGTCCGCCACCCGCAGTTGCCCCGATGGCACTGCTTTGCGCAAACAACGCATCAAAGGCCTGATAATCGCCTGGCATCATCCGCGGCAGCACCGGGATGGAGGATATTGACATGGGCTTTCTCCAGACTTGTTATAAAATTTTCCGCTGGCAGCACGTTTGTGATCAACACATCAACGGCAGTAAACGGCAAGGTGTTTACAAACGTTCGCAGACCAAATTTTCCTTCATCGGCCAGAATGACGCTCTGGCGGCAGTGTAAGCTCAGCACCCGGCGCAATAACGCTTCAGGCTCTTCGTAATCCATAAAACCGTTTTGCAGATCGATTGCCCCAATCCCCATAAAGGCAATGTCGTAATGAAACTGTTGAGCAAATGCCAGCGTGTGCGGGCCAGTCAAGGCGTTATCGTTTCGCCGTACCCGACCAGGCGTTAATGTCACGGCGTTGTCACTCTGCTGCGTCAGCAGGTTGGCAATATCAAGTGAATTGGTGATCACTTTTAATCGTGAAAACTGCGTCAACTGATGGGCCAGCGCCAGCGTTGAGGTGCCGGTATCCAGAAACAACGCCATGCCCTCTTCAATTAACGTACTGGCAAGTTGAGCGATACGTCCTTTTGCGCGTGGTTTAATACGGCTGCGAATTTGCAGTGGCTGCTCTTCACTGGGGACCGGTAAGATGGCACCGCCATGTACGCGGCGCAGCACGCCCTGCTCTTCCAGATATTTTAAATCGCGGCGGATGGTCTCTTCAGACACCACAAAACGCTGTGCTAATCCGCTAACGCGAACGCGTTTGTCGCTGCTGATTACCCGTTTGATTTCATCCAGACGCGGCTGATTAATCATCTTTTTCTCTCACTATCTGCTGTAAACACCGCAGTATAACCATGCCTACGTAAGGACTGGCGGCAGATGCTGATCCCAGGGCATTAATGCTTCCAGCGCAGCGCAGAATTGCAGCACATCACCCTCGGCATAACGGCGTCCAACCACCTGTAATCCCACCGGTAAACCCTCGGGAGTGAAACCACAGGGTAAGGTGGCAGCGGGATTGCCGCTGAGATTGAAGGGCCAGGTAAAGGGTGTCCAGCGCGCCCACTCAACACCACTCTCTCCTTCCGGTTGATCAACGGGGGTATGTCGGTCTGCCGCGAAAGGTAAGATCGGTAAAGTGGGAGTAATTAACAGATCAACATCGTCAAACAGCGCATGCACCTGATTAGCAAAAGCAGCTCGCTGTTTCTGGGCAGCAAGATAATCGGCCAGACTGATGTTAGCCGAACGAGTAATCAGGTCAGCAAAACCGGGATCCAGTTGATCAAGCTGATTAGCCAGCGCCGCACCATAGGCAATACCACGTCCACCGGTCCATAACGTATTGAACGTTTCAAACGGGCTTTGCCACGTCAGCGTCTCGGTGCGAATTTCTACCGGTAAGGCGTGCGCGAGCAGATTTACTGCCTGTTTCACTCGCGAGGCGATGGCTGGTGAAACCGGTGTATCAAACAGGGTCGGGCTAAAATGTACACGTAGCGGTTTGAGCGGTTGGTTGCAGCGGGCCAGATAAGATTCGCCTTTGTCAGGGAGCGCCTGATGATCGCGTGCATCGGGTCCCGAAAGAATATCGAACAGCAGTGCGCTGTCCCGTACAGTGCGTGTCATCGGACCGGCATGACTCAGCATTTCAGTTGCGGACCAGGGCCAGGTTGGAATGCGGCCAAGAGAACCTTTTAAAGCGAAAATGCCACAGAAAGCGCCGGGAATACGCACCGAGCCGCCACCATCTGACCCCAGCGCGGCGGGTACCATGCGTGCGGCAACGCTAATAGCCGAGCCAGAGCTGGAGCCGCCACTGGTTAAGGTGGGGTTCCAGGGATTGCGTCCGTGACCGAAAAGACGCGAAAAACTTGAGCCGGTCCAGCCAAACTCCGTGGTTGCCGTTTTGCCTAAAATAATCCCGCCTGCCGCTTTTAACCGCGTTATCACCGGCGCATCGCTGTCGGGAATAACATCAACCGAGCTGAGCGAACCTTTTGTGGTGCGCAGACCTGCGGTTGAAAACAGATCCTTAATACCAAAAGGAACACCATGCAGTGGACCGCGTGAAATTCCCTGCGCAGTTTCACGATCGCAGGCTTCAGCTTCACAAAGCGCCGCGTCAGCATAAACATCACCAAAGGCATTAAGTGTGGGATTGTGGCTTTCAATGGAACGAAGACACCGCGTTACCAGCGCCACACTGGTGAGTTTTTGCTGCTTAATTAATCTTGCCGCAGTCACCAAATCAGGCATTAGCCCCGGTGTATTTTCGCTGTTACCCATTTTTTCTGCTCTGCTCTCGCTAAGTCATCTTGAAATGATATTGACGTTAGCGCAGAGAAGGCGCAAGACCGATTTTTGTTGTCAATGTGGGATATGTGGTTTTATTTAGCAAGGAGTGATAGGTTTTTGTGATAATCGCAGGCAGATTAAAATCTTTTCATAGCGTTTTAATGCAGCATGAAAAGTTATTGCTTTACCCCTGTCGCCTATAACTAACCTTTAGCTGACAGGTAGCAGGTTAAACCTGATCACGAGGAGGAATGCGCGTTCTGGCACGCGCGGTGCTTAGGGTGATAGTAAAATCGTATAAATAAAAAACAGCCAGGGATTTCAACCTGGCTGTTTGTACCTTCCGGTTTAAGGACGTGCAAGCGCATTACGCTGGTACAGAGAGGGCCTTTTGGCTGCGTGACCAGACGCGGTGTAACGCCATCGCAGCCAGGAAGTCATCCATAAAGGTACCTTCGGCTTTGCTGTCCTCAATCAGCCCTTCTTCTGCTTCATCATCCTCTAAGCCGAACTGCGCTTTAAAGCGGCGCGCATCCCCGCTGAGGCCAATAACTTTAAGGTGCTTATAGGCTTCAAGCAGGAAGTAGCGGGCATCTCCGCTTAACAACAGGGCATCAATATTGCCGTCGGGGACAATTACCGCATCGAAAGTAAGCGATGGCAAACCGCTGAACGTGGCATCAACAGGTAAAACAGAACCATCATCGGCACGCACTTGCCCCATATGGGCAGCCAGCAATTTTGCGTGAACGCCCTGCGCTCGCAATCCTTGCAGGATCACCAGCACATCTGCGGATTTAACGCCGTCACTTAACAGCAACGCAACCTGACGGCCTTTTATCTGGCCGCTGTTAACGGCATACAGGCTGAGGCTGGGATCTTTGCTCAAACCATTTACCTCTTTTGCCGGTGCCGTTTGCAGTTTTTCATCAGACAAGCCAATGCCGAGATTGTCCGCTACGCCCTGCGCGAGTGAGACATCAATATTTAACAGATGATCGACCACCCGTTCACGAATATAAGCACGGGCCACTTTACTCAGCTCGAATGAGAAAGCACCGATAATATGCTGTTGCTCGACGGGGGTCTGGCTCTGCCAGAACAGACGCGGATGTGAATAATATTCGCCAAATGACGGGCTGCGCTCACGCACTTTATGCCCCTCAATCCGCTCCTGATAGCTCTCGAAACCGCCACCTTTGGCTGCGGGTGGAGTTTCACGCGGCCAGTTGTCATTAATGGAATTCGGCTCGTAGTTAGCAGGATTGGTATCAATTTCCATCCGGTGCATGCCCTGACGCTGGAAATTATGGTACGGGCAAACGGGACGGTTAATGGGGATTTCGTGGAAGTTTGGCCCACCAAGACGGCTGATTTGCGTATCGGTATAGGAAAAGAGACGGCCCTGTAACAAGGGATCGTTGGTGAAATCGAGGCCGGGAACAATATGACCAGGATGGAATGCCACCTGCTCTGTTTCAGCAAAAAAGTTATCCGGATTACGGTTAAGCACCATTTTTCCCACTAACTGAACGGGAACTAACTCTTCGGGGATCAGTTTGGTGGCATCAAGGATATCGAAATCAAATTTGAATTCATCTTCTTCCGGGATCAGTTGCAGACCAAGTTCATACTCCGGATAGTCACCCGCTTCGATCGCTTCCCACAGGTCACGGCGATGGAAGTCGGGATCGCGTCCCGTTAGCTTCTGTGACTCATCCCAAAGCAGCGATGCTTTACCTGCCACCGGTTTCCAGTGAAAGCGTACAAAGGTCGCCTTACCCTCGGCATTGATCAGGCGGAATGTATGAATGCCAAAGCCTTCCATGGTGCGATAGCTACGGGGAATACCCCGATCTGACATCGCCCAGATGACGTTATGCAGCGTTTCCGGTTGCAGTGAAACATAGTCCCAGAAGGTGTCGTGCGCACTCTGTCCCTGTGGAATTTCGTTATGCGGTTCCGGTTTAACCGCATGGACAAAATCAGGAAATTTATGCGCGTCCTGGATAAAGAACACTGGCGTGTTGTTACCCACTAAATCGAACACGCCTTCATCGGTATAGAATTTGGTAGCGAAACCGCGAATATCACGCACGGTGTCCGCTGAGCCAGCCCCGCCCTGTACGGTCGAAAACCTGACAAACACCGGCGTAGTTTTCTCAGGATCGCTGAGAAAATCGGCTTTTGTCAGATCCTGAAGTGAACGGTATGGCTGAAAGTAACCATGCGCAGCTGAGCCACGCGCATGAACAATACGCTCCGGAATACGCTCATGGTCAAAATGCGTAATCTTTTCACGCATGATGAAATCTTCAAGCAGCGTCGGTCCACGTGTACCGGCACGAAGCGAATTTTGATCATTGGCAATACGCGTACCCTGATTGGTGGTCAGCGCAGCATTTTCACCATTTTTACGGTTCTGTTCGAGCTGGTCTAATTTCGCGTTATGAATAGCAGGTGATTTAAGACTGCCCGGTGCGGTAGGTTCTTTGCCTGGTGAGGTCGGATGCGAAGACGGGGTATGTGACCCGTCGCCTGGCGCCAAAGACCCCAGCCCCGGTTTGGCAGTTTCAGGGCCTTTATGAGGGGCGTTGTGGCTAAGTTCTTTTTATCTTTCTCTTTAGACATTGCTCATTGCTCCTGTAAATATCGCGATAACAGCCTAATAAATGTAGAACAATCTCCCGAGTACGCTGAAAATCAGCAGGGATTTACGTGCAGGGTTTGAGGCAGGACAAACAATGCGGCTGTCAGGTCACCATAAATCGTCATGAAAAGCGTTGGGGAAAAGCTGTTCGAAGCCGCACCCTGCGCAGTTTATCCATGAGCAGGCAGAGAGTTGATGTAATGCGGCAGGTAGGGTTATGAACACCGCCTGTCACAGCGGTGTATATATTTCATAACAAAAAATGGCTTTAACTGGCGTTTTTATTAAACAGTGAAGGTACCCAAAGGCTCGGATCCACTTCTTTGAAGCGGGCGCGAACAAAGTGTTCTTTTAAGTGGTAAGGCACCGTACAGTCAAAAATGGTTTTGGTCGTGGTGCCTTTTGCAGTGATACGTGGGTCATAAAACGGTGCCTGAGAAGGATCAAGCACGTGTCCGGCAATGCCGGGAACAAAAATAGTGTCTGAATCACCGATAAAACGGGTTTGCATCGCCCAGAGCACATCATCGGTATCGAACAAATCCACATCTTCATCGACCAAAATGACATTTTTCAGCTCGCGATAAACCGCAAGTGCAATTAGTGCAGCCTGACGCGTCATGCCATCATCACCGGCATTGCGTTTCGCAACCTGCAGCACGGCCAGAAATTTTCCGCCTCCCGCACTGTGGGCATAGACGTTTTTTACCAGGCCTGGCAGGGCATCATTGCACTGGATATGAATACTGGCTTCGGTAGGAATACCGGCAAGACTGACATGCTCTTCACCCGGCCCCACCAGGGTTTGCAAGACAGGCTGTTTGCGGGTAGTAATCGCTTTGACCTTTATTACCGGTAGCGAGGGGTTGGCTTCGCCGGTATAACCAGGAAATTCTGGCATAGCTTTGCCTGTGCCACTGTTTTGATCTTCCGCGACGCGGGTATGGGGCAGGATCTCACCTTCAATAACGATTTCAGCACGGGCAATTGCGCGCTGTTTTACGGTAAGGCAATCCACCAGTTCAACCGGCTGACCACGTAAACCGCCCGCGACACACAACTCGTTAAACCCAAAAGGCGTGACAGGCGCTTCGAATTCGGCACCAATATAAATCGCCGGATCCAGTCCCATGTTGATCGACACGGCTAAAGGTTTACCCGCAGCTTCGGCCTTTTGGCGGAAGGCGTCAATGTGGCGGCCCGGCGCAAAGAAAATCGACAATTCATCTTTGCTCTGTACGCACAAGCGATGAATTGTCACATCCGTGTTGTCCTGATTATCAGGATCGCTGCCGAGCACCAGCCCAAGACAAAAATAGGGACCGGCATCCTCCGTGGTGTTTGTAGGGGCAGGCAAAATTTTTCTTAAATCGAAGCCTTCATCATCAGCCCGATAAACCACTTCCTGGCAGGGAGCGTCTTGTGGCTTGACCATCACAGGCGGCGTCACGTTTTTCCGCGCTTCAGCCATTTGAATACCCAGCTCGCGCACCGGTGCGCCCAGCAAAGCACTGACACGTTCCCGACTCGCCATCATTCCCACTAAAACACGGGAATCTGGAAAGCCTTTAATAGTGTTGAAAGTCATGGCCGGGCCGGTTTGGGTGGGTCTCATTACCGTGCCGCCCGCACCGACATAGCGGTAAACACCGGCAAGCTCAGCGATGGGATCAACCTCGCGATCGGTTTCGATATACTGGCCCGGTAGCGTTTTAAGCAGCGCGATAGCCGATCGTAAATCGTTGACCGGGGGAACATTCCAGCCTTGCGGATGGGGCTCGCCGGGCTTGACGACACGGTAGTTTTCAGGACGTTTTTGTGGCATGACGCTTCTCCTCACGCTTTTTCAGCGTACAATTTCAGCTGATGAAGTACTTCGCCCCACCAGGTATTGCAAAAAGGTAAATGTGGATCCTGTTCTGACCACTCACCGTGGCTGAGTTTCACCAGCGTTTGGCCATCATCAAGATCGGAAAGGATAAATGTCAGCCTCTTACCCGCATGGCTGTCAGTTTCCTGCACCGAGGTCTGCTCAATTTTGCTGTCCGGCTCCAGTACTTCAGTGCGCCAGCTAAAGTGAGTTCCCGGTTTTGGATGAAGCGTCAGGATTTTTCCCAGAGCAATTTCTCCTTCAACCTCGCCGACATGCCATTTTGACATGGTGATGACATCAGCAAGAGCAAGGAAAACCATACTGCGCGGAGCAGCAATTTTAATGGCGTGGTGAAGCGTAATCATATTCGAGTCTCCTGAAAAAAGAGGCAACTGCGTAATAATGAATAAGTATTGCCTTAAATGAGGCGATCAAAGTATATAACCGACAGATGATTACGCCTGCCTTGTAACCTCTTTTTTTTAATATCATAAGCCATTATTTCTTACTGAAAAAAACAGAAATAAAAGCTGATTAAAACCTTTCACTTTTCATATAATTTTTCGTCAATTGATAAACAGCGGCACATAATGAAACATACAGTAATAACACTGCGTTAATAACCTGCGCTGTTCTCATCATTAAAAAACAGCGACAGCAAAAATAATTTTCGCGCTACGCTTGCACAGATAACACGCCTGGCTATTATTAATGCTGAACGACGCGCATAACTTAACGAAATAAGTTATGTAATTTAAAACTCTTGAGGAGAACATAATATGACTCAGCACAGAGGCGGTTCAGGTAATTTTGCAGATGACCGCGAGAAAGCAAGCTCAGCCGGTAAAAAAGGCGGCCAGCACAGCGGTGGCAACTTTAAAAATGACCGCGAAAAAGCGTCCGAAGCAGGGAAGAAAGGTGGCCAGAACAGTCGCCGCAGCTGACAGGCTATAAGGTAGATGCGCTTGTTATCGGAGGCAATGGATTGCCTCGCCCTGCCAGAAAACAGAAGCCTTTCTTTTCCCCTGCTTTCACGCTGTTAAACCTAAAATATGCTAATCCTTTTCTTTTTAATTATTCATTCAAATGAGCGACTTTCTGCACCCTATAAAAAATCGTGCAAAAAGCCGCACCGTGAAATAGTTCCTGTTAATACAGCCGTTTTCTCGCGGTTTGTAAGGTTATAGCGATAGCACTGAGCGCCACGACAGTGAGCAAAATACCTAAACCAATCATCGAGTAGAAACCAAAAGATTTAAAGAGCAGCAATCCGGCAATACAGCCGCTTAAAAATGAAAAAATAGTGGTCAGGTGAGTATGAAGCTGCTTCTGATAAAAACGCCGTTCGTCAGAATGAGAGCGGGAAATAAATGAAGTTACAAATGAACCAAATGCGATACCGGCATCAGTCAGCGTGCCGGTAATATGCGTAGAGCGAACGCGACCGTTAGAAAGCTGGGTTGATGTTGAGTTATGCACACCCATCAAATATCCCAGCAATACCAGTATTTCACCGTTGTAGCCAGGCGAGTAATATACCGTTTCAAAAAGGGAGGCTGCCGTAAGTGCCAGCCCTTCAACCAGGATGATTAGACAAAAAATTGTTCTGATTTTACGCTGCAGGCCTGCAATGACAGCGAAACGCGCTGTGGTACAACCTAATACAAACGCAGTTATCAGCACAGCCAAAAATAACAAGCTGTGCATATTAGAGCTGGATATTTCGCTGGAAATTTGAGAGGCATTACCCGTCATGTGGGACGGAAAAAAGCCAAATGCCCCCAGTGCCATTGCATTCAGGATCCCTGCCGTAGTGGCTAATACCAGCGCCAGATAACGGTCTTCGGTATGCGATCGGACTCGCTTCTTTTTTATCAGCACATTAATTCCTCATAACTGTCAGCGATAGGAAGGAAACAACAAATGTGTTGTATGGAAAATAAAGCATACAACCTGACAGAAGAATAGCGAGAGAACACAGATAATTCTGACAAATTAACACGTTGATTTCGATATATTTATAAATTACATTCAGCTAATTCATAGTAATGTAAATTCATAATGGACTTTAGTTTCCAGCTAATTTTTTTAATTAATTAAAAAGCGTGGCTTATTACGCTGAGCCACGCTTCAGGCGAGATCATCAGTCGACAATAAATAGTTTTGCACCGGTTGCGGTAGAAGAACGATGAGCTTCCGCGTTATCCGCTACTTGATAGCTGGTGCCCGGCGTAAGAACAAAAGTGCGGCCATCTTCGAGCTCCGTCTGCAGTTCGCCTTCAAGACAAAACAGAATATGCCCTTTAACACACCAGTGATCGGCAAGATAACCCGGCGAATAGTCAACAATACGCACGCGTATATCATTAAACTGCGCGGTACGCCACGTGGCACTGCCCTGTTCTCCTGGATGAATGTCGGGTTCAATGTCATTCCAGTGCGTTATGCCAAATGGCAAATTTTCTATGTTCATCAATGCTCCTGTTGCAGCGCCTGAGTTACTGCGTCCTGCGCATGAATTAATGTGGTATCAAACAGCGGGACGCTGGCATCACTGATCTCTACCAGTAAGGTGATTTCGGTGCAGCCCAGGATAATGGCCTCAGCGCCCTGCTCTTCGAGCTTCTGCATAATCTGCCGATAGCGTATACGCGATTCTGGTTTAACCTCCCCAGACACAACTCCTGATAAATAACATCGTGTACAAAGATACGATCCTGCTCGTCTGGCGTTATGACCTCAATGTTGAAATTATTTTGTAGCCGTCCACGATAAAAATCCTGCTCCATGGTAAAGCGCGTCGCCAGTAAACCCACTTTGCGCAAGCCCGCTTGCTGAATACGCTGCGCGGTCGCATCGGCGATATGCAGCAACGGAACCGTCACCGCATCCGTGATCTGCTGCGCCACTTTGTGCATGGTGTTCGTGCAAAGCACGATGAAACTGGCCCCTGCGCGCTGAAGGTTGCGTGCCGCGTCCGCCAAAATGGCTCCCGCTTTTTCCCACTCGCCCGATACCTGTAATTGCTCAATTTGTTGAAAATCGACGCTATACAGCACCAGCTTAGCCGAGTGCAATCCGCCTAAACGCTGCTTCACTTCCTGGTTAATGATGCGGTAATAGAGCGCAGTCGATTCCCACGACATACCGCCAATCAAGCCGATAACATTCACTTTTGCTCCTTATCGTTAAGCCGGGTTTATTGCTCTTGAGAATGAACAGGCTTTTCATTTTCAGCAACGATTTTTCTGTCACTAAAAGCGCAACGATGTGACTCACCATGCAAGGAAATGAATGCGTTGCAGGAAGCGGGTTGAGTTTAAAGTTTCTCAGCCTGCGCAGCAGCATTAGAGGGCTGAGAAAGCGCCGCATGCTGCCGGTTGCGCCATCCCTGTGCGTCACGGCCAGGTTTACTTGATCAATCCCGACGCTCTGCTCATTACTGGCTACTGAAACATCGTCAATCCGTTCGCTTACCTGACGAATGCGATTGATGATTTAGGGTATTTAAAAAACAGAAAAGCGTCTGTGAATTTTGCTCATAACGGCTATTAATCTGACGTAATTATCTCTTTGTCATTGTTCGCTATTCTGCAGACAGTTGTTTTACAAACCTGCTGAAAAAAATCATCGCCTTCCTCTGTCAGCCTGTTATCGACACAGCGTTATCTGTGGGATCCTTTACACACTAAGGTATTCATATGATGAAAAAAACTGGCTTTTTAGCAATTCTCCTGCCTCTGGTTTCTTTAACCTCATTTGCTCAGCAAGAAAACGTTTCTGTGTATATCGCGCCCGCCGGAAGCCAGAACGCAGTTTCCGGCCCCGCAGAAAATTTTACCGGGCGGGTTCGCGTGGATCCCTTGTTCCCGGCGGATAAGACCATCAATGCTTCCGGTGCTTATGTCACCTTCGAACCGGGCGCACGCTCAGCCTGGCATACCCACCCGGCAGGCCAGCGGCTTATTGTCACCACTGGCGTTGGCCTGACCCAGCAGGAAGGTCAGCCAGTACAGATTATTCGCGCCGGTGACGTTGTATCGTGCCCACCGGGCGTCAAACACTGGCATGGTGCGACACCTGGCAGTGCCATGACGCATCTGGCAATAACCGGCACTGTGGCAGGCAAATCGGTTGAATGGATGGAGAAAGTGACAGATGAACAATACCACGCGCATTAAACAATTCACGGCAGCATGCTTAATCATGGCCAGTTTCAGCCCGGCTTTATATGCCGCGCCGGTTAAAGAGGGAGCAACAAAGATGCAAAACAGATCCGAGACTTTATCTGAACGTCAGCAGTCCATTCCACTGATTGCGTCATATATGGCAACAAGCAGTATGGCAAAACTGAACAGCGCGCTTAATCAGGGGCTGGATGCCGGATTAACGGTGAACGAAGCCAAAGAAATTCTGGTTCAGCTTTATGCCTATACCGGTTTCCCTCGCAGTCTTAATGCACTGAATGAATTAATGAAGGTGGTTGAAGAACGTAAACAGCGCGGTATTCACGATGATCAGGGCAAGGAGCCGGTGAGTGCTGTTCCCGTCGGCGAAGAGTTGCGCCAGATCGGTATCGCGAACCAGACCAGAATATCTGGTGCGCCGGTGCAGGGGCCGCTTTTTGATTTTGCGCCCGTGATTAATCAGTTTCTTCAGACGCATTTATTTGGCGATATTTTTGCCCGAGACAACCTCGACTGGCAAAGCAGAGAACTGGCAACCGTGGGTGCATTAGCCGCTACACCGGGCGCAGAGGCACAGTTGTTGTCTCATCTGCGCGCCAGCCTGCGAGTCGGGTTGAGCAGTGCACAGCTGCGTCAGCTTGCGCAGTTACTTCTTGAAAATGGAGAAACGGATGCCGCTATGCGTGTTGAAAACGCCTTGCGGGATTTTCCAGCGTAAAACCCACCCGGCCTGGCGCATCACGCAACAGGCCAAACCGTTTATTCCGGCGGTTGTGCAGCGATAATGCGTTCAGCGTCTTTCTGGCTTAATGAAAAATCAAAAAACTGCTGATAGAAATCCTGCGTGGCTCGAATCATGTCCAGGGTTGGAAACAGTTCAGGATGCAGTTGCTTCGCTGCCCACTGAATTTGCAGCGCCGCTTCCGTCCCGTAACGATCCCATGGAAATACGCCAGCCGGGTTTTGCCAGACTCGATGCTGCTTTACCGCCCTGAGGCTGGCAAATAATGCCGCATAGGGGGAATCGGTCAGTGTTCCCGCGCCTGCTCCGACAATAATGATATCAGGATCCCACATGATCACATCTTCAGGCGACACTTCATGCATGTTGCCCTTGATCTGCCCGGCCACGTTTTGCCCGCCAGCCAGTGTAATCCAGGTATCAATGAGCGTGTCGCAACCATCAACCTTTAACGGATGGAGCGACTGAATATGCAAAACGCGCGGACGTTGCTCGTGACTCAGATGCGCCGTTTTTTGTGAAATAAATGCAATTTGCCGATCAAGGTAGTGGTTGTACGCTTGCGCGCGCGTCATCGCCGTTGAGGTACCGATAACTTCAGCCGTGGTTAACAACGATTGCTTCATACTGGCAAAATCATTAAATCCCATCATCAGGGCAGGAAGACCCGCCTGGCGATAAGCGGCTGCCTGCGGATCGTTTTTCGGGACGAAAACCGCATCCACATTGCGCGCCACCAAAGCCTCACTGGAAAAATCTTTACCGTGCACCTGTAAAGCCTGATTCAGAGAAGGCTGCACTTTAAACATCCAGGGCCGATCAGCGGCATGATTGACCGTGGCGACAATGCGATCGCCTGCCCCAAGCGTCATTAATAATGAGTGATGCGCATACCAGGCGTCTGCGATGCGCAACGCCGGTTTATCAATAACAACCTGATTTCCCGCATCGTCAGTCACTGTTTTCGCCAACGTGGTGAAGCTGGCGAGCGGCAGTGTCAGGCAGAGGGCGAGTAGTGATCTTTTGAACATACTATTCCTGTCAGAAGTTAAGCTGCATTGAGAGTTGCATCATGCGCGGCTCGCCAGGTTGAGCACTGGCATAGCCTGCCCCGCTATAGCCGTTTAATCCCCCGGCACGATATTGGCCCAGTAATGGCGATTCGTCAGGTTAGTTACATCAAAACGAAACGTCGTAGCGGTATTAAATAGCTGAGTGTGATAAGCCGCACCCGCATCCAGCGTGGTATAGCTGCTCACCCAACTCGCGTTGCTGTTATCCGTTGCGCGCCGTCCTGCGTAGTGAATACCCGCATGAACGTCCGTCCCGCTGAATACCGGCAGGTCCCAGGCGACAAACAGACTGGCTGTGTATTTAGGTAAACCCACGATTTGTTTATCGGTTGTGGTTGCGCTGGCCGTACTGAGCAAACGGGCATCCAGCCAGGTCATGCCGCCATAGAGATGCAGGTGCGGCGTAACATCACCATATGCCATCAGTTCGACGCCACGATTACGCTGTTTGCCATCCTGCGCATAATTGCCATCAGTCTGGGTATAGGCAAAGGGGCGCGTGATTTGGAATACTGCGGCAGTAAGCAGCATGTCGCCAACCGCCAGTTTGCTGCCAGCTTCAATCTGCTTACTGCGGTAAGGCGTCAGTATTTCTCCGGCATTGTTACTGCCCGCCGGCGCAGTATCGCCCTGCTGTAAACTGTCGGCACAGGTGATATAGAGCGTTAGCGGATCGATCGGCTTGTACATCAGACTGGCCGAACCGCTAAAACCCCGGTTTGAGGAGGCGCTGCTGCGTACGCCGCTTTGCGTATAATTAGCCGTGCTGAGCAAACTTTCGCTGCCCGCCAGTAACAGGCTCCACTGCGGATTGAAAGAGAGATTATCGCTCAGTAAAAAAGCATGTTGCGTCGCCGTAGCCGAATGGTAACGATGGGTGAAATCAGGATAATCAGGCTCAGCAAAAGCTACCGGATCCGCCAGTGAGGCGCTGCCCAGCGTCTGCGTGCCCCCGTCGAGCGGGTTCATGTTTTTCCAGACAAAACCACGCAATCCTGCGGAAATATGGTGTTGTAGCCAGCCGGTCTCCACATCGCCATTTATATTAGCCATATAGCTATTGATGGTGAAACGACTGGCAGTGGCAGATGACGTTGTGGTGGTGTAATGTCCGCTGTTGTCAGTAAAGGTGTTGGTAACGGCGGTTGATTCACGATCGGCAATCTGACGCAATACACCGATTTCACCTTGCCAGTTGCCATCAAAATCGTGCTTCAAATGCAGGCTTGCGGTAAGCGTATGATTATTGTTGCCGGCATAATATTGTCCGTAGCCTGCCTTTTCAGGATCGGGCGCAGAGGGAAAAGAGAGGCCTTTGCTTAGCGCAAATTTCCCCGGCAAGCCTTTTTCATAAAAGTGGTAATAGCTGACATTAGTTTCCAGCACGGTTTTATCAGACAGGCTGGCATCAAGCGCCAGACTGATAAGCTGTCGGCGTTTTTTGCTGCCGCTGGCATAGCCGTTTCCCTCATCGTCCAGCACATTGAGTCGATAGCGCAGACGATCATTATCATCTAACGGCCCGCTGAAATCGCCAGACAAAAGGCGACTGATCCCCGTACCCGCACCAGCCGTAAGCGTGTTCTGTGGCAAATCCGTTGCCCGCTTAGCCACAAAATTAAACAGCCCAGCAGGGTTGGCCGGGCCATAAAGCGAACCGGCCAGGCCATTCAGGACCTCAATATGATCAAATTGCTCAGTTGCGTAATCGGTCGTTGAAACCACATTCAAACCATCGATCATGCTGTTTTGCACCACGCTTCCCTGCATACCGCGTGTTTGGGGCCGTGTGCCCTCTCCCTGGACGGAAGGCATATAGCGATAGAGATCGCTGACGCTCTTCAATTGCTGTTTCTGCATTAATTCAGGTGAAACGGTCTGAACCGACCAGGGTGTGTTGCGTATTTCTTGCTGCCCGAGATTTCCTAACGTGACCTGTTTGCTGGCAGTGCTCGTATTATCAGGCGCAGCGGTGACGACTAACGTCTCTTTATTTTGTTCAGCATGCGCATTTATTGCACTTAATATCGCAATGCTGAGCGAACCAATCGTATAAAACTTACCAGGAATAAAATACATTTTTGCTTATTGTCGAAAAGGTCAGGCAAATAATTACCGGTCGTAATTAAATGCGTTAAGTAATTAATTATATAACGATAAGGCTGATTATTAGAAGCGCAGCCGCGATTTTGCACAAAATAGCCAGGCCCGAATCAATTACTCTTTTTTCACTTCCGACTAACATTCCTTTGTGCAGTGGTGATAACTCATCAGGAAATAATTTCTGGCCTTTACCAGAGACTTTTAGGGGTGATGACATCGCCTGGTTAACGCTGTGAATAGTGGAAGCTGCCTCAGAAAAAACAGGCATCAACCGGATCGGCTAAAACGCTGGCCGCTTTTCTCAGTGCTATCGGCAGGCTCATTCAGGAACGTGCCGCCCAGGAAAAACGGTTAAAAGAAACCACAACGCGCATTTTTACATTTCGCCGGTTAAAGCCCTTGCCGCTGATGTACGGCGCAATTTAACGCTCCCGCTGGCAGGCGTTTATGCTGAGCGACAGGCACTGGGTGAACCCAATATTATGCTTAATGTCGGGGTGCGCTCTGGCGATACTTCGTCAGCGGATCGCGCCAGATTAGTGCATCATCCCCCGATAATTTGATCACTACGCCAGAATCACTGTTTTTGATGCTGACCTCAAAAGCCCGAGAAACATTATCTGGCGTTACCATAATTATTATTGATGAAGTGCATGCGGTGGCAGGTTCAAAGCGCGGATCGCAACTGGCTGTCAGCCTGAAACGTTTAGATTGATTGCTGCCCTCCCCGGCGCAACGTATTGGCCTCTCCGCCCCATCGAACATATCGTGCGCTATCTCGGCGGCACGCAGGAAACCTGGATTGTTAATCCCACGTCAGCACGCACACTGAAGATACAACTCATTGTGCCGGTTGAAGATATGACGGACATTGCGGGCAGTACTATTGACACAGCGGCAGCCGGTTCAATTTGGCCCTCAATTGAGAGCACGATTTTAGAAAAGGTGATGCAACACCGGTCAACGCTGTTTTCAATTTTCTGGTGCTGACAAAAAATTGTCGCCAGTCTGAAGATACACTCAAAAGAGACCCCCTACTGGAGATTGCCATGTTTCGACCCACTCTGACTTACCGCCTCGGCGATCGTGACGTTAATCGTTTAGGTTATGGTGCCATGCAGCTTGCCGGTCCCGGCGTGTTTGGCCCGGTGAAAGATGAAACGCGAGCAGCAGAAGTGCTACGCAATGCCGTTGCCGCTGGCGTTAATCATATCGATACCAGTGATTTTTATGGTCCTCATGAAACCAATAAGCTGATCAAAAAGGTGCTGCATCCCTATCCCGACGATCTCTGTATTGTGACTAAAGTTGGTGCACAGCGTGATGCAAAAGGCGGATGGCTACCCGCTTTCACACCCGAGGCAATTACCCGCGCAGTGGAAGACAATTTGCGACATCTTGGGCTTGAAAGTATGGACGTCGTCAATCTCCGTAGCATGCTTGACGTCAATCAGCCCAAGGAAGGTTCGCTTGAACCGCAGCTTGAGGCGCTAACAGAGCTAAAAAATCGTGGTTTGATTCGGCACATCGGACTGAGCAATATCACCGCAAAGCAGATCGCTGATGCACAAAAAATAACGCCGGTGGTGTGCGTACAGAATATGTATAACCTGGCGCATCGTCGCGACGATGCGCTAATTGATACGCTGGCGCAGCAGGGTATCGCCTATGTGCCCTTCTTTCCGTTAGGGGTTTTCACCCTTGCAGTCATCGCAGCTTGAACAGGTTGCCGCCTATGTCAATGCCACCACTATGCAGGTTGCGCTGGCCTGGCTGTTGCGTCGCTCACCTAATATCTTGCTGATCCCCGGTACCTCTTCACCCCAACATTTACAGGAAAATCTGGCAAGTAAGGACCTCGATTTACCCGCCGAGGCGATGGTAAAACTGAATGAAATGGGGAAACAGTAAAGTCAGCACGTTGAAGATCTGACCTGTATCCTGAAAACAGATCAGATGCAGGCCTGCTCAGTTGTCGGGGCCATTGTTTCGCGCAACACAGATTCATCAAACCCTGTTTGGTTTGCCACAGATAAGAGGGCATCACTCTATGCTTCGCATGCCCTTGCTGTGGCCTGACATTTGATCTCTTCCATGAGATGTTGCGAAAGCTTAGCGCACCGACTCCTCATCGTTGTCGTTTAGCTCATGCAGCTGAATTTGACGCGAAGGTGCGGACTCAAGCTGATCGCCATATTCGTCGCTAACGTCCGGTAAGCTGGTGAACTGACCATCCACAAACAAAAAGCTTAAATGCTGTCCGACATCACGCAACACCTCTTCAGCCGATTCAGCCTGGTCGCCGTGTTCGTCGTTACCGTCCAGTTGCCAGGTAAAGCTCTCCCCTTCCTGAGTCACGCTGCCAATATCCACAAGGTGACCATCAATATTCTGGATCAGCAAACGTGACTGACAACAGAACAGCATATAAGGCATTAAATCACGGTTAGTTTCTGACATTTTTCCTCCTGATACCCTGTTATAGCCTGCACTGGACACATCTGTTAAAGATAGTGGCGCACGCCATAGATCGCCCAAAAGATGGCGTTTGCCGCTAAATAAGCCCAGCAGCCCCAATAGGCTACGGGTTCACGCTGTGTTCTCAGTTTGGGCAGAAAGGCCATCAAATAACCAGCTGATGCAATAAGCGAAACGAAATAGAAAAATTTCATCAAATTCTCCTGAATAAATATCCTTAACTCTCCTAAGAATAGACAGGCTTTTAAACTCTCGCCCAGGAAATGTGCGAGCTTAAATCAATCGTTACGCTTTCATTTACAAGATGTTTCTGTCTCAGGTAACCGGCAGACTGAAACGCTTTTCCTCAGTCTGCCGGGTTAATCAGTAAGCGTTTGCCGCTTCACTGTTCTTACCAAATTTATCTTTCATATGCGCTTCGATCTCTTCGAGACTTTTGCCACGGGTTTCAGGCAGCATCATGGCTACGAAAATCAGCGAACCTATATTGATAACAGCAAAAATAAAGAAGGTGGTACTGCCGGCATACGCCATCACTGGCGGGAAACCAAATGCCACAACGGCATTAAAGATCCACTGTAGCGAAACAGCGGCACCGGTCAGCACCCCGCGAAGCTGCATCGGGAACAATTCAGACATAAGCAACCAGTAAACCGGTGCAATGAACATCTGCATAAAGAACAGGAAGAGGAGTATGCAGGCCAGTGCCAGATAGCTTTGTGTCAGATCCGACGGCATAAAAGTGAGCACCGCGCCTAACGAAACCTGAGCAGCAATGACAAAACTCAAACCAGTCATCAACATCTTACGGCGTGCAAAGCGGCTCACGGCCCAAATGCCTGCGATCGAAGCCAGCACTGAGACGACGCCGTTGCCTATGGTTGCTGCAATTGAGGCGCTGGTTCCCATACCGGTTGATTTCAATATGATCGGCGTGTAGTACATAAAACCGTTTACACCGGTAAACTGAATGACGAAGCCTAATCCCGCGCCAATCACCATGAGCCGTAAAACCCATTTTTCCCGGATGAGTGTCATCGCACCCGGCCCACGTTCAGCTGCTTTGGCCTGTTTCTTCATTTCTGCCATCTCATGGCGAACTTCGCGAGGTGTTTCGCGCAGATATTTAAGGATCTTTTTTGCCTCTTTTAACCGCCCTTCTGCCACTAACCAGTGCGGTGAGGCTGGCACAAAAAATGTGCCAATAAACAGTAACAAGCCAGGAACCATGGCGATGGCCAACATATAACGCCAGAGATGTTCATCGTGCAATAAATAGCTGAGCAAGGTACTCGCCACATAAGCTATCAGCTGACCAGTCACGATCATCAGTTCGTTACGGCTGACCAGTGGCGCACGTAATCTGGGTCCGGCAATCTCAGCGATAAATACCGGTACTGTCGACGAGCCGCCCCCGACAGCAATGCCCAACAGAAAGCGCATCGCTACCATAACGGGTACGTCAGGCGCTAATGCGGTGCCAAGCGACCCCAGAACAAACAATACCGCCAGGCTGCGCAACGTGACACGCCGTCCAAAGCGGTCTGAAAAAAACCACTCAAAAATGAACCAATCGCGGCGCCAAACACCAGTGAAGAGGCAACCAGCCCTTCCGTAAAGGCGTTAAGACCCAGACCACCCTGATCGGGAGGAGAGGTCATATAGGGTAACGCGCCTGAAATAATCCCGGTATCGTAACCAAAAGCCAGCGCCCCCATAGTGGCAACCAACACCACTAAAAAAATGCGCTGACGCACAGTATCAGCCGGGGTAGAGCCACCCGATTCGGCAGAATTTGACATATTGGCGCTCATAATAGCCCTGTAATCAAAAGGTTAAACATTTGTATGATTAAATTTCATACACAATGAAAGTGAAACATTTTTACCGCTTGGGTAAAGAAGTGTAGACGGGATTTAAAAAAGAGGGGGAACTGTGAATAACAACGCAGGTTACCGGGCAGGAGACGCAAGCGTCTATTTTGTTTTTATTGTCTCAAGCTCATCATTGATCCATTTTAAAAAATGACTGACACGCGGAAACTGCGCAAATCCTCGCGGATAAACCAGATGATGTGCGCTAACCGGCAGGCTGAAATCAGCAGAGAATACGTTGACCAGTTTGCCGCTGCGTAAATACTCCTCAGCAAGCAATTCACTTTCAAAAATAATACCGTGCCCTAACATCGCTGCCTCAAGGCTCATATATGAGCGATCGAAACGGAATAGCCAGTCTTTGTCAGGCTGTGGCAATTGCTGTGCGGCGAACCACTGAGGCCACTGTAGAAGTGGAGACTCAGAAAGTATAAGCGCGTGTTGTTTTAATTCTTCAGGCTTATTAACAGGATATTTAGCTAAATAGGCAGGCGCAGCTAACACTGACATTTTTTCATGTCGAATCGTTTTTATTTCAAATGACTTCCAGTCAGGAAAACCATGCCGCACAGCAATATCAATATTGTCCCGGCTGAACGATAAATTTTCGTAAGAACATGACAATGTAAGCTGAAACTCTGGATATTTTTCACGGAATTTATGAACCCGTGGCAGCAACCACAATAAACCAAAGCTCGGTGCGCAGTGGATACGCAATGCACTGCGGGCCTTTTCATCGCTGATATTCGCGGTGGCCTGCGCCAGTCCTAACATTAATGGACTGATTTCATTAAGATAATGTTCACCTGCCAGCGTTAAGGTTACGCCCTTAGCAGAACGATTGAACAGAATGCAACCGAGCTGCTTTTCCAGCTTTGCTAACTGATGACTGGCCGCTGAAGGGGTAATATTTAGCTCTTCTGCAGCCCGCGCCACATTATTGAAATGCGCAACTTCTTCAAAAACTCTAATCGCTTTTAATGACGGAAGATGATCGGGGTGCTTATTCATAACCTCTCCGTTGAATGGATTTTGTGATCTGTGCCCGTTTCATTCATGCAAATTTGTTAACTGCATCAAATCAACAAATTCGTTCAGCATCAAATGAATTTTTTTGCATTGCCAATTTTACCCGTTTTACCAATTCTGATTTGGACCCTGCCGGTAGAGATACCGAACCACTAAAAATATTATTCTGGAGTGGACCATGTTACTAAAAAAATAAAGTTGCCATTATTACAGGTGCAGCCTCACAACGCGGAATCGGACGTGCAACGGCGAGCTGTTTCGCTCAGCAAGGTGCCAGAGTGGTGGTGCTGGATTTAGATGAACAGGCAGCTCAGCGCACGGCGCAGCAGTTAGGAGAAGAACATCTGGGCCTGGCGGTTAACGTTACCGATCCTGAAGCTATTCATCGCGCGGTTAGCAGGGTGATTAGCGAAATGGGACGTATTGATGTGTTAGTTAACAATGCAGGTATTACCCAACCGGTGAAGACACTGGAAATAGGCATTGAAGATTACAACCGGATTTTAGACGTTAATTTGCGCGGCACATTATTGATGTCGCAAGCTGTTATCCCAACCATGCAGCAGCAAGGCGGCGGCAGTATTATCTGTTTGTCATCCGTGTCTGCTCAACGTGGCGGCGGCATCTTTGGGGGCCCCATTACAGCGCGGCCAAAGCGGGCGTGCTCGGGCTGGCGAAAGCCATGGCGCGGGAATTTGGCCCCGATCAAATACGCGTCAACGCTATTACGCCAGGTTTAATCCACACCGATATTACCGGCGGCCTGATGCAGGATGAGCGACGTCACGCCATTATCGATGGCATTCCTCTGGGACGTTTAGGCGCAGCGGAAGATGTCGCTAACGCTGCACTGTTTCTTGCCAGCGATCTCTCCGGTTATCTGACAGGCATCACGCTGGATGTGAATGGCGGCATGCTGATCCACTGATCAGGTTATCTTCCTTACCCGCGCCTGCCTGGCAGGTAACGGGCTCACTCCGGGAGTGAATGTCATGACAACGCTTAATCTCAGTGCGGCTTCTGCTGCGCGCGATATTGCTTACCGCAAAATCGCCTGGCGTTTGATGCCGTTTTTAATGCTCTGCTATCTCTGTGCTTACCTTGATCGCGTAAATGTGGGGTTTGCTAAGTTACAAATGATGGATGATTTGGCGCTTAGCGAAACCGTTTATGGTCTTGGCGCAGGCATTTTCTTTATCGGCTATTTCTTTTTTGAAGTACCCAGCAATTTGATCCTGCATCGCGTTGGTGCCCGGCGCTGGATCGCTCGTATCATGATTACCTGGGGCATTATTTCCGGACTGTTTGCTTTTGTCGAAACAGCCTGGCAATTCTACCTGCTGCGTTTTTTACTTGGCGTCGCCGAAGCCGGTCTTGCACCCGGTTTACTGCTCTATCTCACTTACTGGTTTCCTTCACACCGGCGCGCGCGTATGACCGTACTCTGGTTTGTCGCTATTCCGCTTTCGGGTATGTTGGGTGGGCCGCTTTCTGGCTGGATCATGGAATCATTTGCCGGTTTTCATGGCTGGGCAGGTTGGCAATGGATGTTTGTACTGGAAGCCATTCCAACCGTGTTAATGGGCTTTGTTGTACTGACAGTGCTAAAAGATCGCGTCGAGCAGGCCCCTGGCTGGATGAAAATGAAAAGCGTATGGTTCGCGCCGATCTGGAGGAGGACAATCAACACAAAGCCTGTCATGGCACGATAAAGGCGTTTGTTGCCGACAGACGTCTTTGGCTCCTGGCACTCATCTACTTTTGTGTGGTGATGGGACAATATGCGCTGACCTTCTGGCTACCAACGCTAATCAGAAATTCAGGCATCCGCGAGCCGCTGCACATTGGGTTACTGACCAGCCTTCCCTATCTTTGCGCCATTATTTTTATGCTTATCGCAGGCCGCAGTGGCGACCGCCACCAGGAACGACGCTGGCACCTGATTATTCCCATGCTTGTCGGCATGGCGGGCTTGTCCCTGGCAACCTCACTCGGACACAGCGTGGCGGTTTCGCTCTTTTTCCTCTGCCTTGCGGCAGCTGGGATCCTTTCTGCTTCGTCACTCTTTTGGATGCTGCCCACCAATTTGCTTGGGGGTGTTTCTGCCGCTGCGGGTATTGCCGCCGTGAACTGTATAGCCAACCTGGCGGGGTTTTTTTCGCCCTGGCTCATCGGCTCGATCACCACCACTACCGGCTCGCCTGCTTCTGGCATGTATTTTATCGCTGCGGTGCTGCTGCTTGGTGCGCTTTGCGTACTCCGAATCCGCGCATCCGATGTTAATCGTTAATCAGGAGGTAAGATGAACGCCGTTCCTCAACTGTCGTCTGCGCTGTCGCTACATCAGCGAGCGACTCGTATCCGCCGCCATGCTTTATTAATGGGCCAGGTTCAGGGCCAGGGCTATATCGGGCAGGCTTTAGGTGCTGCCGATTTGCTGGCTGTCAGCTATTTTCATGCGCTTAATTACCGACATGATGATCCTGAGTGGGAAGGCCGCGATCGCTTTTACCTTTCGATTGGGCATTATGCTATCGCCCTTTATGCCGCTCTGCTGGAAGCCGGCATTATTCCTGAAGCCGAGCGCGAAACCTACGGCACAGATGAAAGCCGCCTGCCGATGTCTGGCATGGCGGCATATACACCAGGCATGGAGATCACTGGCGGTTCACTTGGCCATGGCTTAGGCATTGCTATCGGTGCCTGTCTTGGATTGAAACGCAAATCCTCAAAATCATTTGTTTATAACCTGCTCTCTGATGGTGAACTCAATGAGGGTTCCACCTGGGAAGCCGTGATGTCTGCGTCACACTGGCAACTGGATAACCTCATCGCCATCATTGATGTCAATAATCAACAGGCCGATGGACACAGTTCCGATATTCTGGCTTTCGAACCGATCGTTGATCGCTGGCAGGCATTTGGCTGGTACACCCAGCGCGTTAACGGCAATGACATCGCGGCCCTGACCGAGGCTTTTGATGCAGCACGTTCCTGGTCAAAGCCTCAGCCGCGCGTCATCATTTGCGACACCAAAATGGGTAAAGGTGTGCCTTTCCTCGAGCGTCGTGAAAAAACACATTTTATTCGCGTCGATGCCAACGAATGGGATCAGGCGCTCAGCGCACTGGAACAAGGAAATTCACATGAGTGAAAATTTGACGCAGACCGTGAAAAAACGCCTGACCACCTCAGCAATGATTGCCTCTATTGCCGCAGAAGGTCAGCCCACACAAGCTGCCCCCTTTGGTCATGCGTTAGTTGAGCTGGCCCGACAGCGTGACGATATCGTCGGCATGACCGCCGACCTGAGCAAATATACTGATCTGCATTTGTTTGCCGAGGCATTCCCGGAACGGTTTTTTCAGATGGGTATGGCAGAGCAACTTCTTATGAGCGCCGCCGCTGGCATGGCCCGTGAAGGTTTTACACCTTTTGTGACGACTTACGCCGTTTTCGCTTCACGTCGGGCTTATGACTTTATCTGCATGGCAATTGCTGAAGAAAATCTCAATGTGAAAATAGCCTGTGCCCTGCCAGGCCTGACCACGGGATATGGTCCAAGCCATCAGGCTACCGACGATATTGCTATTTTTCGTGGTATGCCCAATTTAATGATTATCGATCCTTGCGACGCACTGGAAATCAGTCAGGTTGTACCGGCTATGGCTGAACATAAAGGCCCGGTCTATATGCGTCTGCTACGGGGCAAAGTTCCTCTGGTGCTCGATAAGTATGGTTATCGCTATCGGCATGGCAAAGCGCAGCGCCTGCGCGCGGGTAAACACGCGATCATTATCAGTAGCGGCTTAATGACAATGCGTGCGCTAGAGGCGGCTGAAGCTCTGGAAAAACAGGGCATAGAAGTAGGCGTGGTTCATTCACCGGTTATCAAGCCGCTGGATGAACAAACTATCTTACAGGAAGCAGGTGAAGCGGTAGATCATCAGCGATTAGTTATTACCGCAGAAAATCACTCAATCACGGGTGGCTTAGGCGAAGCGGTAGCAGCAACCTTAATGCGCCACGGCGTAACACCCCGCTTTCAGCAAATCGCACTGCCCGATGCTTTTTTGGCCGCTGGCGCTCTGCCGACGCTCCATGACCGTTATGGAATCTCAACAGAAGCGATGGTGAAACAAATCAAGGTGTGGCTTCAGGCATAAAGTATCAAAACTGAGAAGCTTAAAAAAATCAGCAGGGGCCGCTTTCAATGCAGCGGCCCCTCTTTCATTGAGTTCTGTCATTATGTTTCGGCTGCTACGGATTTTTGCGAGAAGTTATCCACTTTTTCTGTGGATAACTCAGGGATAGTCTCTGCGTATCTTTAATGATGTGAATTTGCGCGTCATTTGTGACCACGTTTGTTTTTCTTCTTTAACCTGAATTCATTTCACTCCAACAGCGGTCCTTATGGCGATTTCAGGCTGAAATCCTTTTATTTCAAAAGGTTAAATTTTTAGTTTTCGGTGGTTTTGCTCAATTTCAGAAAAGATAACTAAAGATGGCATCCTGAAATAAAAACGCGGCTTTTGCGAATGAAATTTACCCTAAAATTTTGGCGAAAAAACCGCGTTCAATAAAATATAAACACATAAAAAACATTCACTTAAATAAGAAAACAGATGTATTTCTTTGGCGATTTCAGCCTGAAATTTCAGCGAAACAGGCTATTCGTTCTGTCAATATCGACTCTGGAGGCAATGTTGATACGACTTCTACGAAAAAAAACTCAGGGCATAAAAAAAGCCCGAATGCGGAAGCTCACGGGCTGGGATATTTCTAATCTTTGCTTTTAGCGATCTAAATGCTTACGTAGCGTTTCCGCAATAACCTTGTCTAACTCTTCCTGCAACTCTTTTGACTGACGGTTAAATTCATAAGTAAACATACGTCCGCGCGTTTTTTTACGTGCAAAACGGTCTTTGTCAGCAAAAGTCCACAAGCTGGTTGAAAGGGTTTTCTCTTTCTCCGGCTCCTGAATAAGGGTTTGACTGCCGTTACGGACTAAACGCAGAATACCATTCTTCAGTTCATCTTCCGCTAAACCTTCTCGTGCACAGAGAACCTCAACTTCCTTTGCGATAGCATCGATAAGCCTGTCAACAGCCTTACCGGTTTCCTGCAGTTTTTCGGCTGCCTGAAGCAACGCTTTGTAATCCGGATAGGTGAGTTCAGCGTGATTAGGAAAGAGCGTGATTAACTCAGCGGGTACACTTGCGGCCTGAAGTGCTCTCGTCACTTTAGCCTGGGATAGCCCTTGATTTTCAGCAATCTCTTTTTGTGAAAGGCCGCCGTTTTTTAACGCCAGTAAACGCATCCCTACTTCACGTAAGTTATGTTCACGTGCTGTTTGTATATCCTGAGCCAGTTTGCGTGCTTCTTCAGCAGTAATGACAGCATCGGTAACAAGAACATCCAGGCCAGTCTGACAGTAGATCGCCGCCGCACGGCGTCGGGAACCATCCAGGATTTCAATTTTATCGCCTTGCATGACACCAATGGCCGGAAAAAACTGCTGTAGTTTTATGGTTCGGATAATATCCCGCAATGAATCAGGCGTTAAACCCGCCTGATCGCGCCCATTGGTTTCCATCACGACAAACGTTTTGTCTTCTACTTTGTTTGCCGGTATACGCTCTGCACGGAACAGGGCGCGTTTGCCCGTTGCAAGGACAAAAGTTTGCGAATAGGTTTCTGCAGTATCTTCTGTTTTCAAAGGCGTCTGGCTGAAGGTTCTGCCAATCGTTATTCTTTTCGCGCTCATAATAACCTCAGTTCAGACGAATAAATTCAATACGGTCAAATACCGCTTTAGCAAAATCCTCAGCGGCTGAGCGCGCATTTTTAATGCTTCGCTGCTGCCTACGTAAGTTGAAGGATTAGCCGAAATGACAGTATCGAAAGACTCTCCACACCGTTCAAAGCCATCAAGGCGCGGCAGGGCAGCATCTAACATATCGCCGCCAAAAATTTCTTTAGCAAGACTATGACAGAGTTTGTGATCGGCCTTATTTGACAGCTTAGACATAAAGCCAATGTTGCCCTGCAAGCGACAGGTCGCACCCGATTCTTCGATAATACCGACGAGTTCAGGCAGGCGTGTTAAATACTTCAGCGTAGAGTGGAAATCAACCTGAGCCGGTGGAACGGGGGTCATCAGTAAATCAGAGGCAGCGATCGCGTTTTTCAGAAAAGCGTCGAGATGCGGACCACTATCAATGAAAATAAAATCGTAGTCCTTTTTGAGCTTTGAAATCACATTGTCGTACAACACAGAGTGCACGTTTTGTCCCGGCAGATGTTCTGCACAAAGTTCGTCCCAGCGGGAAGCAATAAAGGCATCATCAATTGAAGCCGGCAGCACATCGACACCGGGAATAATTGAAGGAACAATAAATTCTTGTATCAGCTCATCCCGACTGACATTTTGAAGCATCGCCTGTGCTGCGGTAGCCTCAACCAAGCCGACAGAGCGTTCATGATTCAGAAACATTGTGGCTGAAGATTGCGGGTCAAGATCGATAACCAAAATACGCAAGTCTTCAAAAAGTAGATGAGGATGGGCGCGCAAAGCGTGCGCTAAAGAGACTGTCGAAACGGTTTTAGAAACACCGCCTTTAAGGTTTCCTACAAACAACGTGTAGGCCTCAGGATGACGGTCGCGATATTTTGCTACGCCACGGTGGTGATAAATATCAATAATATTTTCAATCGACATTGCATACTTAACGGAAGAACCCGCTGCACGTTTATCAAACTGATAGCCGTTTTCCTCCATCTCGTTCACTGCATAATCTACACTGGCGCGTGTTAGCTTTGGTAGCTTTGCGAGGGCTGCTTTTGCATAAACCTGATAATAGGTGTTTTCGTGCAATTCCTGTTTTTGCGCCTGAATTTGTTCAGTGAGGCTTAAAAGCATACGCTCTGAACGCTGAGCAACTTTCATTACCTGTTTATCGTCGTTAGCCATTCCTGCTCCACACATGTAGGATTTGTGACTTTATACCGAAATCCTGCATATGAGGCAATTAATTATCTGATCACCTAAAGAATCTGCATCAAGGTAATCTCTTTTAAACAGGGCTGTTACACACCACAACTGAACAGCGTGAACCTTTGTACAGATTCTGCTCTGTCAGCCTGTTGCGTTGACTGTAATCAGTAGTGCGAACCTTTCCTGTTTACTGTGAGCAGCCATAACTCCGCACTTAACTTTATCGGTCATGCTGTAAATCGCTCATTTCTGGTTAAATAGCCCCAAAGATTCACTGTCAGCAGTCTCCTTTTCAGCGTCTCTCTTCTAAAACATTCACTGTAATCAGTACAGCTTTAGCAGTCACTGCACACGCTTCAAACGTTCACTGTAATCAGCAAGGCTCCTGTTACGACTCATCATCAGAAAGAGATTCACTGTAATCAGTAAATGATCATTGCCTGATGGCTGTATGAACGGAGCGGGTGTAAGTATTCACTGTAATCAGCACATCATGCGGGTTTTTGTATTTTTGCCCAATCGATAAGGAAGTGACTCTTCGCTATGGAGTGCAACAGCGAGAACGGCGGGCTAAAGAAACAGAGGAGCATACGATCAGCGAAGAAGATTCACGGATAAGATTCACTGTAATCAGTAAGGCGCGTCGGCCAAGGAATAAGATTCACTGTAATCAGTACAAACGTCATCGGCAGGGAGAACATTCACTATAGTCAGTAATCAGTAGCCAGTAGCCAGTCAGCACAGTAAACCCGACGTATTTATCTCATCAGCAACATTCCTTCGGACTCAATGCTGCATAAAACAGAAGGTTCACTGTAATCAGTAAGCGTTACGTTGCCGGACATCACCAGAATGAACGACGTTGAAAAGGTTGTTGAGTGTTAACGTTCACTGTAATCAGCAATGTTAAGAGGTAAGATCCGAAGGGAAGGGCAGTCTACGAGGCCCGCTAAAGGTAAACAGCCTTATCGGGTTTATCAGAACAGTCAATTAGCATTCACTGTAATCAGCAGAAGGTGAGAGCCGTATCTCAAGGTTGATACAAAGTTCGTCTCTTAATATTGACTATAATCAGCAAGTTGTAAAAATACATTCACTGTAATCAGTAAACCTACTTCAGCCATTCACTGTGATCTGTAACGCGCCAAAATCCTGCCACCGTTTTCATTCTGAACGAATACACTCTCACTCTGTTTTCTTAATCACCTGATGTAATGGCTTCTATTTCATTAAAATTCAAAAGGTTAAATTCTACCATTCACTATAATCAGCTATTAATACAAATGTAAGTGTTCACTATAATCAGATACGCGCACAGCTTGCAAAACGGGCTTCGGCGTTCACTGTAATCAGTGATGAAGGAGTCGACAGGATGTTACAACCTGAGCTTGTATGAAAAGTAAGTGCTCACTATCAATACAAAGGTTGTTTAGGGGTTTTATCATGGCAGGGAAAGCAAAGGAAAAAGCTAATGGAATATGATCTCTACTGAATACAGTGAATGTTACTGATTACAGTGAACGTCTTCCCGGAATGGCACTGTCACATTTACAGATAAAGTGACAGTGCAACGTAAAAACCGCTGATTACAGTGAACGTTGTGAGTTAATCCTCAAAATCAATCTCATCCAGCGCATCGATACTTTCCAGATTGCTGATGCCGTCAAGTTTTGGTGTCCGGCTATGAATAAGGAAAAACACTGAACGGCCACGTTTGACTTCCGAATAATCGAGATAACCAATTTCTTTTAACTGCTCCATTGCACGACGAACAACATGATTTTGCGTCGTGGTTTTAGAGCCCAGGTTCAGGCGCATACGCAAGCGGGCAAGAGAGATTGGAGCAGGGTTCGTGGGCAGGCTTTCAAGGAAGGTATAGAGCGCCTGAGCGGATTCTTTACGCTTAAGCCGCGATATAGCCCTGAGCTGGAGTAAGACTTTATGGTCGAAATTGTACAACTCAAATAATTTTGGATCAGCCTGGATTCTGACAATATCTTTTTCACGATCGTAATAAGCAGACTGTACCAGATGCGTGTGATAGGCCTTGCCATTGCCTTCAAACGATAGCGTATTGGTTGCTATGCGTCGTAAAGAGGCATCCAGACGCTTACGCAGCGCCGCTGAAGAGTTTGCCGAGGGGATCCCACACATCTTCACGAAATCAATGAAAGGTAACGTAACGGTATCGCCCTTGGTTGGGTAGCGTGAAAAAGACTGAATGATGCCAGCCCAGGTTTTGAAATCGTTATCCATATCCAGTCGTGCACCGGTAATGGTAATCTTTTCATAACCTTCGGCTTTCACCAGCGACAGATTTTTCAATTCTTTTGTTGCGTCGGTAGATGCCATCGCTCCCGATTTGCCGCGTGCAGTCGATTTTAGCGTTGGAACAAACAGTCCTAATCGCATTAATGCTACGGGTTGGACGGTATTATTCTTGTTGGGATGAAGCTGAATAACTTCACCACTGTTTTTGGTCACCGACAGAAAAGGTTCAAGTAACGCTTTGTTTTCACTCTCTTTATCTGCCATAGCATGAGATCTTCATTCTGTGGATGAAAGGGATCGTTCTCTGATTACAGTGAACATTAGCACTGATTATAGTGAACATTCTACTGTGTACAGTGAATAAAGTACTGATTACAGTAAACACTTTACTGATTACAGTGAACATGAACACCCTCTCAGCCCTTGACTGGTGCGGCCTGCGGCGATCGGGGATCTCTTTGGATCTATAGAGGATCTCTTTATGATCGTTATATTGGATCTGTTCACTGTATAAGTGGATAAAATGACATAACTGCTTATTTATCGTCAGTGCCTGCTGGAAAAACTGAGCGCGTTATGCTGTACCAACCTGATCTTTAGTCTTTCTTAATTCGTAAACAACTTAATCTTTATTATTCATTTTTCATCACAAACTACAGGGCGTATGGTGAGTCATATCATTTACTCATCCTGTAACGAGGTCTCTGATGAATTTTGCTATTTCCCAAAATCCTACAACCGGTGAGATTCTGGCACGTTATCCCATGCAATCTGCCGCTGAGCTGGAGCAGGCACTGGCACTAAGCGCACAAGCCTACAGCGAATGGCGTTACAGCAGCATGGAAACCCGCGTTGCCGTGTTACGTCAGCTGGGTGAACAGCTCCGTCAGCGTGAAGCAGAGCTGTCGCGCATGATTACGCTGGAAATGGGCAAGCCCATTGCTCAGGCGCGGGGAGAAATTCTTAAATGCGCAAACCTGTGTGACTGGTACGCAGAAAATGGCCCAGCAATGCTGGCCGATCAACCGACTCAAATTCCCGAAGCATGGCAGACATTTCGTCCCGTTGGCGTGATCCTCGCCGTCATGCCGTGGAACTTCCCATTTTGGCAGGTTCTGCGCGGCGCTGTGAGTATGTTGCTGGCAGGGAATACCTACTTGCTAAAACATGCACCAAACGTCATGGGGTGCGCCACACTGATGACAGAGCTATTTGATGCAACCGATCTTCCAAAAGGGGGATTCAATCTTATCAATGTCGATAATGCTGGTGTGTCAACAGCGATTAAAGATAATCGGGTAGCTGCTGTTGCAGTGACAGGGAGCGTACGTGCGGGTGCAGCCATCGCATCACAAGCGGGTGCAGCCCTGAAGAAAACCGTACTTGAACTGGGCGGCTCAGATCCTTTTATCGTTCTCGCCGATGCAGATTTGGACGAAGCCGTAAAATCAGCAGTAATTGGCCGTTTTCAAAACACCGGGCAAGTCTGTATGGCGGCTAAGCGTTTTATCGTTGAAGAATCCATTGCTGAAGCGTTTGAGTCTCGTTTTACCGCTGCTGTCAAAGCACTGACAATGGGCGATCCTTCAGATGAAAATACCTTTTTGGGACCGATGGCGCGCACTGATTTACGTGATGAGCTGGACGAACAAGTTAAATCCACACTTCGTGAAGGTGCACGTTTGGTTCTGGGTGGCGAAAAGCTGGCAGGGCAGGGGAACTATTATGCTCCCACTATTTTATCCGACGTCACAACAGAAATGACCGCCTTTAAACAGGAGCTTTTCGGCCCGGTCGCTGCAATTGCCGTGGCGCGAAATCCTGAACACGCTCTGGCGATTGCCAACCACAGTGAGTTTGGACTTAGCGCAACGGTCTGGACCCGCGATAACGCTATCGCCGAGCGGATGAGTGAGCAGCTTGAAGTGGGCGCCGTGTTTATCAATGGTAACGGCGCCTCTGACCCGCGCGTGACAATCGGCGGAGTTAAGAAAAGTGGCTACGGTCGTGAATTATCCCATTTCGGCGTTCACGAATTCTGTAACGTGCAGACTGTCTGGAAGAACCGCCGTTAATTACTGAGCCGCAGGTAAATAAGCAGCAACAGACGAAACGTTATCTGCGTTAAACGGACTCAGCAATCGATCCGGCGCAAACTCGCGAAGCATATCTGAGCGCGCGCCGGTGATCAGTTCATCCGCCACTAATCTGCCTGCAAGTGGTGCCAGCGTCATGCCGCTATGGGTTGCCATCAAATAGATGCGCTGAGCGGCTGTCACATAGCCCATCGCAGGCAAACCATCAGCGGGTCGTGAACGTTGTCCAACGTCTATTCGCTCAATCCGCGCACCTTGTGTATTACAAAAAGACGACGTAACCTTCTCAACATCTCCTGACCAATCATGCCATCAACATGGGCGGGACGTGCAGGATCGGCATGATGATCCAGATCGAGTGCCTGTAACATCAGTCTACCTCCGCCATCAGGACGCACATTTAACTCAGGCGTAATGATGTTGCTGTTAAGCTGAATCGGCAATGGATTAGTGTGCGCCAAAAAACTGCACGCAGTCTTATCTGCCCGACTGGCATCGGTCATTGCCAGTTCCCAACCGAGTTGCTTCATCAGCTCGGGCGACCAGCGACCTGTTGCCAGCACAATGCTGTCTCCGCGCCACTCAGTACCATTAGCCAGTATCAGACTGGCAGCGTTGTCACTTTCATTAAGCGCAATGACTTCACTGTTAGTCTGTGTTTCGACAGCATGCTCGCGCAGATCGGCAAGCAAACGCGCAATCAGCAAGCTGGGATAGATCAAACATTCAGAATAAAAATGCCAGGCTTGCGTAACGCGAGGATCAAGCTGCAGTTCCGGCAAGTTTTTAAGTAAGGCATCACGATCCACCTGACGAAACGGATACTGCAACGCAGCCAGTTTTTTTGCTCGTTTTTCCAGTTGTCTTAGAGTCGCGGCATCAGCAGCCCATTCCCAGGTGCCGGTTTCGAGCAACCAGGGAGCCAGAGAGGCAGATTCACGTTGCAACTGCTTATGTTCTTCAATTGCTAAAGCATTAAGCTGATGATAGCTCTCCGGACTTTTGCCATTCGCGTTTACCCAGGCAAAGCTAATCTGGCTGGTGCCGCTGCCTGGCAAATTTTTATCGAATACTGTGACGTTCGCGCCTTTTATTGCCAGCGAACGTGCCACTGATAAACCAATTACGCCTGCACCAACAACAGCAATACGCTGTGACATTATTGATATTCTCCCGGCTGAGAAACGGCGGCACTGGGCCGCCAGCAAGAAGTTAAGATCAATCATGATGTCAGCCGCGTCAACCAGAGGAGACATACGACAATTTTATGCTTCAGCTTCTTCAAACCAGGCTGGAACAGGATCAGGTAACGTTATCCAGTATTCTGGACCGGCGGCCATTTCTTCTGGCGTCAGGAGTGCAGCGTCAAGTGCTGCGCATACCTGTTCATTATTCATTTCGATACCAATGAACACTAATTCCTGCCGTGCATCGCCGACGTCCTCAAGCCACTGTTCTGCGATAAAATTGAGCGATTCGACATCCTGCGGCCAGCTGTCCCGGGGAATACTTGCCCACCAGCGTCCTGCATAACCCTGCTGCGCCACTGCGCCCGCCTGTGACCACATTGCGGCATATTCCGGGCGACTCGCCAGCCAAAAATAGCCTTTGGACCGGATTACGCCGCTGAGTTGATGGTTAACGGCGTACCAGAAACGTTGTGGATGGAAAGGGCGGCGAGCGCGATAAACAAAGCTACGAATACCATACTCTTCTGATTCTGGCTGATGCTCACCACGCAGCTCCTGAAGCCATCCTGGCGCCTGTGCAGCCTGATCAAAATCAAATGATCCGGTATTCAAAACCTGATCGAGGGCGACGTTGCCGAAGGCGGTGTGAATAATTTGCGCGCGTGGATTGAGTGAATACAATATTGCCTTGAGATGATGCAACTCACTCCCGGTAATAAGATCGGTTTTATTCACTACCAGCACGTCGCAGAATTCAATTTGGTCGACTAACAAATCCACTAACGATCGTGCATCTCCTTCACCCAGTGATTCGCCACGCGCTTGTAATGAATCAACCGACTGGTAATCGCGCAAAAAATTATAACCATCTACCACGGTAACCATGGTATCAAGCCGCGCAATGTGTGAGAGGCTGACACCATCATCATCTGCGAAAGTGAACGTTTCTGCGACGGGCAGCGGTTCTGATATACCTGTTGATTCAATGACTAGCTGGTCAAAGCGACCTTCCTGCGCTAAACGCTTAACCTCAAGCAGCAAATCTTCACGCAAGGTGCAGCAAATACAACCGTTGCTCATCTCTACCAGCTTTTCATCGGTGCGGGAGAGTTCAGCCCCACCATTTTTGATCAGCGAGGCATCAATATTAATCTCGGACATATCGTTAACGATCACCGCGATACGTCGTCCTTCACGGTTATGAAGAATATGATTAAGCAGCGTCGTTTTGCCCGCACCAAGAAAACCGGAGAGGACGGTAACGGGCAGTCGATGACCCTGTAATGATGCAGCAGAAGTGAATGACATAGCGGTTCCTGTAAAGAATGATTAATTTGTTATGTTATAACATAACAAAATTAGCCTTAATTTCAATACAGTTTGTACGCCTGAAGGTTTAAATATGTTCCATCACTAATACCGCTAAGGTATCGGGTTCCAGAGCCCGAAAAATGTGCTCTTTGTCAGCCGGATAACGGATGTAATCGCCCGGATTAAGTTCTACTGGTGAGCCAGCTGGCCCAGTCAAGGCCCGTCCTTGCGTTAAAATGAGATGCTCTACCGTATTAGGCGAATGCGGCTGTGACCGGCGTTCAGAACCTGGCTGCGTATGCAACAGATAAATATCACGACGCGCACCGGGCGGACAGGTTGCCAGCAACACTGCCTGATAATCAGCTAACTCTGCGGTGACCGTAGGCCCCTCTCCGCGACGGATCACTTGCATCTGGTTCGCTTCAGGCTCCATTAAACGCGCGAAGGGAATATTTAACGCCACGCACAGCGACCACAATGTTTCTATGCTGGGATTACCGTTGCCTGCTTCCAGCTGAGAAAGCGTTGATTTGGCGATACCCGCCCGATGCGCCACCTCTGTCAGCGATAAACCGGCGCGCTGGCGTTCGCGAACCAGGGCATGGGCAATAATGCTAATAGGTGTAATCAAAGCGACTCCTGTTTTTTAAATCGAACATAATGTTCGTCTTGTAATGCAATGCGGTGCGGTTCATTATAATGAATAATTCGTTCGTTATGAGATGAAATTGTTATGTTGCCACAAAAGGGAAGCCAGAAAAAGAGGTCATAAAAGCCATTTTTCTGGTCTGTATTGCTGATGGCATTGTTGGCTTGTCTTATGGCTCGCTGGCGACGGCTGATGGGTTTCCGTTATGGGTGCCACTGGCATTGTCTACGCTGGTACTGGCGGGCGCGTCTGAATTTTTATTCATTGGCATTGTGGCCAGTGGCGGCAGTCCCTTTACGGCCGCAGCAGCAGGATTATTAGTGAATGCACGCCATTTGCCGTTTGGTATTGCGGTTAAAGACCTGGTCGGCCGGGGCGCGCGTGGACTGTTAGGTTGCCATATCATGAATGATGAAAGCGTCGTGTTTGGCATATCCCAACCGCAGCCTGAACAACGGCGTACCGCATTCTGGATTTGCGGCATCGGGATTGGTTTCATCTGGCCGGTGAGTGTGATGACCGGTGCCGCTATTGGCCAGTTTATCCCTGATATCTCTGTAATCGGCCTCGACGCCGTCTTCCCTGCCATTTTAATTGCCTTGATTTTCCCGGCCCTGCGCCAGCGCCGTACCCGTATTCCCGCCTCTGTGGGGGCACTACTTTCACTGATTGCTACCCCCTTTGTGCCTGCGGGCATGCCCGTGCTGTTTTCGTTACTGGGTTTGCTGACATGGAGAGGGCGCAAATGAATCAACAGGGTATGATTATCGCCGGCATCGCCTTACTCGCGGTGGGAACCTATTTGATGCGCTTTATGGGGGTTAAACTTGGCAATCGTTTACCGATCACCGAACGCACACAGAGCCTGTTGTCCGATGCTGCAACCATCCTGTTATTCGCCGTGGCAGCAACCACCACGCTTTTTGAAGGGCAGCACTTTGCCGGAATGGCGCGCGTTATGGGTGTTTTATTCGCACTGTTTTTGGCCTGGCGCAAAGCGCCATTGATCGTGATTATCCTTGGCGCAGCGGTGATGACGGCAATACTGCGCTCTTTCGGTGTCGCCTGAACAGTCGGGATACCCTTAAAAAAGCCGGGATTTTATCCCGGCGGTAATTTGTTAGGATTCAGGCTAACGAACCCCTTTCAGGTATCTTACTTTATGCGCAATACCCGTTTTTCACCGCCTCTGGTTATCTCTCTGCTTTTCACACTGGCCCTGCTTTTCTCACCTGCCACGCTTTTAGCCAGACCTGATCTCAAACCTCTGGGGAAAAATATTGCTGACACCGGCTCGGCGTACTATCAGTTTGAAACGCATTTTTTTAATTCAGCGGCGGGTGAGCGGCGCTACAAAGTCTGGATCGGTATTCCTGAGAAAGCGGCTCCTTCAACGGGCTATCCGGTGCTGTACATGCTGGACGGTAACGCGGCGATGGCACACTTATCGGAGCCGCTGTTAAAGCAGATGTTTGAAGATCAGCCTCCGGTGCTGGTAGCGGTAGGTTATGACACGAATCTGCCATTCGATGTGATTGCGCGCAGCTATGATTACACGCCCACCTCTGTCGATCCTGCGGTGAAACAACCGCTTGTTCAGGGCCGCAAAACGGGAGGAAGCCAGGAGTTTCGCCAGTTTTTACTCACACAGATCATCCCTTACGTTGAAAAACGTGCGCCCAGCGATCCATCAAAACGTGCGATATGGGGGCACTCCTTCGGCGGGCTGTTTGTTCTTGACACCTTCTACAACGCAACATGGTTCCATGACTTTTTTGCGGCCGCACCGTCATTAGGTTGGGGCGATCAGCGTATCGTAAAACTGGCAAAGAGAGCAACCCCCGCCACCTGCAAAACAGATCGCTTTACCTGATGGAAGGCGATGGCGTGACTGAGCAGCGTAAAGGCCACTCTGTTGACCTCAAGCGGGAGGAAGGCCAGTTAATCAAAATTCTTATGCAAAAAGGGGTTGATTTACATTTGTCGCGCTATCCAGGTCAGACGCACGGACAAATTTTTCCCTCATCGTTAATGGATACGCTGCACATCATGTCGGGATCGGAAAAATAAAAACCCTTTGTGCTTCGCTTCCCTGGTGCATTTCTTCGGTTAACCTAAAGGGAATGATCATTTCCTAATTGAGGTCAGTGGATTTCTGTGCAAAACATCATTAAAGAACGAGGCCGGCCACGCGAATTCGTGCCTGAAGACGCCCTTGATCGCGCCATGCTGGTGTTTCGTGAAAAAGGTTTTAACGCTGCGTCGATTGGCGATCTCAGCAGTGCCATGCAGTTAACCACGGGAAGCATTTACAAAGCCTTCAACGATAAACGCACCCTGTTTTCCCAGGTTTTTGCGCGTTATCTCTCGCTGCGAAACCAGGAGCTGCGCACACGACTGGAAAAGTGCGCCACGGGAATTTTACGTCTGGAAGCGTTGCTGCATTTCTATGTTGATTCAGTCCAGGATATTGAAGGGCAACGTGGTTGTCTGGTGGCGGGAAGCGCCGTTGAAGTACAGACCCTGGATCAAGAACTTGCCGAGGCGGTAAGCGAAGCGATGAGGCGAAACTTGCGAACCATCACCTCCCTCATTCAGCAAGGCCAGCAGGACGGTTCAGTTAATGCAGAGATCGACGCGGACGCTGCGGCGTCACTCATGTTATGCATTGTTCTGGGGATGCGCGTAGCAGGGAAAATAGCGTCTACGCGGCCTGATCAAAGCATTGTTCCGCTGGCATTGAAAACGCTCAGTTAAAAATTTTTCAACAATTAGGAAATGACCATTTCCTTAATTATGGATCGGGAGATTTCAATGAGTAATGAAGGTTATCAGCACAATTTCGCTTTAATTAACCAGCAGCGCCTGCACTATTTAAGCGCAGGTGATCCTGAAGCAGAGACGATAGTGTTATTGGCGGGTTTTCCACAAAGCAGTTTTGCATGGCGATTCGTTATTCCCCAACTGGCAACAAAATTTCACGTCATTGCGCCCGATTTGCCGGGGCAGGGGGATTCCGATATGCCCGAGAGCGGCTACGATACCGACACTATTGCACAGCAAATAATGGCGCTAATGGCGCATCTCAACGTTACGCATTTCAATCTGGTCGGGCACGACGTTGGCGCATGGGTTGCCTTTCCGCTGGCCGCGCAGTTTCCTGATAACGTCATTAAGCTGGCATTACTGGATGCAGGCATTCCGGGCATCACACTGTCAGACAGGTTGCCGGTGACACCGGATAAGGCCTGGAGAACCTGGCACTTTGCCTTTCATACAGTTAGCGATTTACCTGAAGCCCTTATCAGTGGGCGCGAGGAGATTTATCTCGACTGGTTTTTGAAACGCAAAGCAGCTAATCCCTACATTTTTGATGACGAAGCGATGAAAGAATACTTGCGTATCTTTCGCCGCCCGGGCGCTTTACGTGCTGGTCTGGCGTTTTATCGCGCCGTGGCGCAATCAGCCAGGCAGAACTGTGAGCGTCTCTCTCAGGGAAAACTTGCTCTTCCCGTACTCGCAGTCAGTGCCGATCAGGGGTCTGTTCCTGATATGGCTTCACCGTTACGCACCTTTGCTCATCAGGTTGAAGGCGTAACGGTGGCCCATAGCGGGCATTTTATTCCTGAAGAGCAGCCGGAGAAGTTAGCGCAGCTTCTGACGACCTTTTTGCCGCTTAAGTTGTTATTCAACCGTGTGAACTTAATCATGGGCTGAAGGGGAATAACGATCGTCTGCCAAAATATGATTAGGGTTAAATCGTTACCTCATGCTTGACGAATCATCGCCCTTAAAATACAAATAGAACCTGTCAGGGGAGTCTCGCCCAAGAGACTGAGAGGCTAATAGCGCAACGCGCGGCTTAGCGACCCTTCGAACCTGACCCAGTTGATACTGGCGTAGGAAGACTTGTACCTCATGTCTGATGAGATACATGCCGCAAGAGCCGGTTTCGCATTGCTCTCGCCTTTTTCCCTTTCCTGTATCACGGGTCTTCGTTGTTAAACGACAAGGCCAACGTGATGAAATTCTTCTTTCAACAACGGGTACGTCCGTCATGAGCCGCTGGTCGGTGCTGGGCAGCGGTGTCGCTGGACTCTGTGTTGCGACACTGCTGGCGGAGCATGGCGAATCAATTGAAGTCATTTCTGATGATGATTGCCGCCCGGCATCCCACTGGGCGGGCGGTATGCTTGCGCCCTGGTGCGAAGCGGAAAGCGCCCCAGCAGAAGTGATCGCCTGGGGACAACACGCCGCCGCGTGGTGGGCAAAGCGTATTGATGGCGTTGCCCATAACGGCACGCTGGTTATTGCACCACCGCGTGACAGCCAGGAGCTGATCCGCTTCGCCAGTATGACTTCCGGGCATCAATGGATCACACCCAGCGAGATCGAACCGGCGCTTGAGAATCGTTTTGCACGCGGCTTGTTTTTCGCCGGTGAAGCACATCTTGATCCCCGGGTGGCGATGCAACAGCTACGCCATGATCTCCAGCAGGCTGATGTCAAATTTCATAACGGTAAACCCAGCGGGCAAATTATTGATTGTCGTGGCATTCACGCAGCAGATGCACAACCTGAACTGCGCGCCGTGCGCGGTGAAATGCTTATTCTGCACAGTGATGAAGTGCACCTTTCACGTCCGGTGCGTCTGCTTCATCCCCGTTTTCCCTGCTATCTGGTGCCGCGCGCTTCCGGTCGTTTCATGCTTGGTGCGACGATGGTGGAGAGTCACGACGACAGCCCGATCAGCGCACGTGCAATGATGGAGCTGCTCAGCGCAGCTTATACCCTCCATCCGGCGCTGGCAGAAGCCCGCGTGCTGGAAAGCGGCACGGGATTGCGTCCCGCCTACCGGCACAACCTGCCTGAAGTGCGCTATGAACAGGGCATTTTTTCATTGAACGGGCTGTATCGCCATGGCTTTTTGCTGGCACCGATAATGGCCGAGAAACTGCTACAGCTACTGACACAGGAGACGATGTAATGCGTATTCAGCTCAATGGCCGCGCCATTGATACCGAAGCCAGTACCCTGGCTGACCTGCTGCGTGAGCAAAACATTGACGCAGGTTGCGTCGCCAGCGCCATTAACGGCGAGTTTGTGCCGCGCTCGCGCTATGAGACGCAGCACATTGAAGCGGGTTGCCAGCTGGAAGTGCTGTCTCCGATGCAGGGAGGATAATCATGTTTTACGACTTTCAACCCCAGTCACGCTTTTTGCTTGGCACGGCCGGTTATCCCTCGCCAGAAATTTTGCAGCAGGCGATTTGCGCGTCAGGTGCGGAAATTATTACCGTCAGCCTGCGTCGCGAAGGCAGTCAGGGCGGCGCATTCCGTGAATTACTCAGGCAACTCGACAAGCGCGTTTTACCGAACACGGCCGGGTGTCATACGGTAAAAGAAGCCGTAACGACCGCGCAAATGGCACGCGAATTATTTAATACCCCCTGGATCAAATTAGAAGTCATTGGCCATGCCGATACGCTGCAACCCGATCCGTTTGCACTGGTTGAAGCGGCACGCATTCTTTGCGCCGACGGGTTTAAGGTTTTCCCCTATACCACAGAAGATCTGATCCTCGGTGAGAAACTGCTGGAAGCGGGATGCGAACTGCTGATGCCGTGGGGAGCACCCATCGGTTCCGGACAGGGATTACGCAATACAGAAGGGTTACGTACCATGCGAGCCTGGTTCAAAGATGTGCCGCTAATCATTGATGCGGGCATCGGTGCGCCGAGCCAGGCCACACAGGCTATGGAACTGGGATTTGATGGCATCCTGCTTAATACCGCGGTTGCCAAAGCGCGCGATCCGGTGCGCATGGCGGGTGCATTTGCGTCAGCTATTCACGCCGGGTATGAAGCGCAGCAGGCAGGAATGATGGAGCGGCGCGATATGGCGGCAGCGTCTACGCCTGTTTTTGGTCTGGCTCAGTTCAGCTAAGGATCTCTATGAGTCGTTATCAGCGGCAAGCTGTGCTGCCGGAAATTGGCGAAGCCGGTCAGCAACGTTTAACTGCCGCGCGGGTTTTGGTGGTTGGTGCAGGCGGCTTAGGTTCCACGCTGCTGCCTTTGCTGGCAGGCGCGGGGGTCGGCTATATCCGGCTTTATGATGGTGATTGCGTAGAGTTGCATAATCTGCACAGGCAAACGCTGTATGAGATGGCAGATACAGGCAAACCGAAAGCCCTTTGTGCCCAGCGCGCCTTAGCGAAGCGCAATCCTGAATGCACGGTGGAAGCGATCCCCAGGCCCTGAGCGCCAGCCTGTTAGAAGAGGCATTAGCTGATATCGATCTGGTGATCGACGCTGCGGATAATTTTGCCATTACGTATCAACTCTCCGATTTCTGTTATCCACGACAGCTTCCCCTGGTTTGCGCCTCAGTGCTTGGTCGCCAGGGCTATGTCGGCTGTTTTTGCGGCGGCGGTCCTGGCTACCGGGCGTTGTTTCCGCAATTGCCAGCCGCGTCCGCTAACTGCAACACCGCAGGTGTGATGGGGCCAGCAGTGGCGACGCTGGGGGCTTTACAGGCGCAAATGGCGCTCAGCCTGCTGTTAAACCTGACACCTTCACCGCTCGGCTGCATGATTAACTGCGACTTCGCTAACTGGCATTTTCGTCAGTTTCGTTTCGAACAGGCAGAGGAGCCTGAGAAATCCCCTGTGGCGTTTATCGACAGCCAGCTTCTGGACGAAGATGACTGTATTGTCGAGTTACGCAGCGTGGAGGAAGCACCCGCCAGTATCACCGACGCGGTGATACGTGTGCTGCCAGAGCAAATTGCACACTGGCAACCACCCGTTGATCAACGCATCGTGCTGGTCTGCGCCAGCGGTATTCGCGCCGCCCAGGCAGCACGAACGCTGGAAGGTCGCGGATTTACCCGGCTGGCAATCATTGCCGCCAACAGGAACTAAGATGCAGCCCGGACCGGATATCAGCTTTGAAAAAGTGGGTTTTTCCTGGGAAGAATGTTGTCTCTTTCACGATTTTGAACTGCATCTGCAGGGTGGAAAAACCACCGTTTTTCTCGGGCGCAGCGGCATTGGCAAAAGTACCTTATTGAGATTAGTTGCGGGTTTGCTTACGCCTGATCGCGGCAAGATTATCAGCAGCAATTCATGTCCGTTGAAACAGCAGATCGCATGGATGGGCCAGCAGGATCTGCTCTATCCCTGGCTGACCGTGCGCGAAAACATCATGCTCGGCTCACGTTTGCAGGGAGAAAAACCCAACATTTCGCGTGCCAGTGTATTGCTGGAGCAGGTTCAGCTCGCCGGGTACGCGCATGCACTGCCTGCTGCGTTATCCGGTGGAATGCGTCAGCGTGTGGCACTGGCGCGCACGCTCTACCTTGATCGTCCCGTTGTGTTAATGGACGAGCCTTTCGCGACGCTGGATGTGATGACCAAACTCAGCCTGCAAACCCTCACCGCGAACGTGCTAAGAGGAAAAACCGTTCTGCTCATCACCCACGATCCTCTGGAAGCCTGCCGCATGGCGCATGAAATTTGCCTGTTAAGTGAAACACCTTTGCGCGTTGACCGTTTCGCTGTACCCAATGGTGAACCGCCACGCGCAGTAGAAGATACAGCGTTGTTACAAACGCAAGGCGAGCTTTTTCACAGGCTGAATAGCGATGAGAAATAACCTTTTTAGCTTTATCTATCTGCTGGTGGTGCTGGGCTGCGGCTGGCAGGTGGCTCGCCATGCAGGCGTGCCCGCTTTTCTCTTGCCCGCACCGCTGGCGGTACTGCAAGCTGCTCAGCAGCAGGCTGGACTGCTGTGGCACCATTTCTTATTTACACTGGCAGAAATCGCGCTGGCGCTGTTGCTGGGCGTCGGTAGTGGGATCGTGCTCGCGATAGCGATGTCAGCCAGCCAACTGTTACGACGGCTGCTTTTTCCGCTGATTACAGCCAGCCAGGCGATACCGGTTTTCGCGCTGGCTCCTTTACTGGTTTTGTGGCTCGGCTTTGGTATCGCATCCAAAGTTGTTATTGCTGCCTTAATCATCTTTTTCCCGCTTTGCCTGTCACTGTTTGAGGGGCTGTGCCGCACGCCGCCTGGATGGCTTGAACTGGCGCAAACCATTAACACCTCGCGATTTCGTCACTTTTATCATGTGAGCTGGCCCGCTGCGCTGCCGCAGTTTTTCTCTGGTTTGCAAATGGCCGTGATCCTCGCGCCAATTGGCGTTGTGATAGGGGAATGGGTCGGGGCCAGCGAAGGGCTGGGGTATCTGATGATGCATGCCAATGCGCGACTGGAAACTGCACTGAGTTTTGCCGCGCTGGCGATTTTACTGTTACTGGCGCTGCTGCTTTCTGGCGCAGTCAGCTTATTACGCCGCCAGTTCCTCTGGACTTCTGTTTAAGGACATTATTTTGAATAAATTCGCAGCTCTGTTTACGTCGCTGTTGTTATTAAGTTGCTCTGTCACTGCACAGGCTAATGTAAAAGTGCGCTTGCTGCTCGACTGGTTTGTTAATCCTAACCATGCGGCCCTTTTGCTGCGCAATCCAGCGGCGCGTTTGCTCGTCAGGGTCTGGATGTTGAGATGATAGCACCTGCCGATTCTGCTTCAGTGCCGTTGCTGCTGGCTGCGGGTAAAGCAGACCTGGCCGTAAGCTATCAACCGCAGCTTAATACGCTGGTGGATAAAGATGTCCCTGTGATACGTGTCGGTACACTCATTGATCGGCCGCTCAATACGCTGACCACACTGGATAGTGAACATATCCATTCGCTAAAAGATTTCGCGGGGAAAACCCTGGGTTACGCTATCCCCGGTTTCGAAGATGTTGCGATGCGAAATATGCTGCAATCGGCTGGCGTGGATCCTGATTCGGTAAAGCTGATCAATTTAAATATGGACGCGGCATCGGCGCTGTTGAGCCATAAAATTGACGGGGCCATGACAATCTACCGCAACTATGAACTACTGGAATTGCAGCAGCAGGGAGCAAAGCCGCAGGTATTTAAACCCGAAGAGCACGGTGTTCCGGCTTATGATGAGTTGATTCTGTTGGCTAACCAGAAAACAGCGGCAAGCGATGTGCGGATGTCAAAATTTATTCAGGGATTGAATGAAGGCGTCGCCTGGTTGCGGGCACATCCCGAGGAGGTCTGGCAGGCATTTATCAAAGCCTATCCTGAACTCAATACGCCCTTAAATCATCAGGCCTGGCAGGCAACGTTGCCCTTTTTTACCAGCGATGCGGGTAAATTTGATCGCCAAAAATATCAGGCATTTGCAGATTATATGGTTAAAAATAAATTGATAAGTAAAGCAGCGCCGCTGGAACGTTATTCGCTGTTGGAAACAAATTGACCGTTTTAAAATAACAGGGTGAATTAAGTGACGGGTCAGGTTATTCCCTGACCCGGTTACACACTGGATTCACTTCAGTGATTTTCTGTTAATAAGTGAGCTAACCAGCGTACAGCACACCATTAATAATGTTTGTTTTGCGTGTAAAACGATAATGCCGGGCTTGTTGCTCATAAATACCGTAAAAGGCGTATCAATCACTTTTATATTACCGGACAGAGAAGAGGCATTCCTGTACCAGACTTTTCCGTTCTCCTTTATTACAATTCCGACATGCGTAACATCGGGCCCTTGCAGGTCTGAATAGACGCCGATGTAATCGCTGCTTTTAAGATTGCCGATGACCTGTTCATTAATGGCGCTGGCTGGAATATAGCTGATTTTGCGAGACGGGATACCCAGTCCGGGTATGTATTCACCATCAGCTTTGCTGTTTAATTGCCTGGTAACAGTAATGGCGTCAGGACTGACAGCCTGGGTTACATCCATTGCGTTACGAGGAAAAGTAGCAAACCAATCAGAAAAGAAGTGTTTTCTGTTAAAGAGCGTAACGTTTTCTTTAACATAGCGGGTTTTGGCAAAACTGTTTAAGAATGTTTTTCGATTGGTAGCCCGGTTGAGGGCCTCAACATAATCGATAAAAGCAAAATAATCCACGCCGTTAAAATTCACGACAAGCATTTCGTCTCTGTTTGGAGAACCAATAAGGGTTTCACCTTGATAGGGCGTGCCCAAAAAAGAAGCTGCTACTTTATTTAACAGGTCGCTTCGTTCAGCATTTTTTTCCGGTATGACGATGGCTTGAATAATCTTGTCTTTTTTTCTGCAGTGAGCGTATCCATGACGGTTCGATATTTTTTATCATCTGTTGATGAACAGGATGCAAGAAAATAGGTGGTAAACAGAAAAAATGCCGTTTTCATTTTGTTCTCGAAAAGATTGGCTTTTTTATTTATCTTTTTTTAGCCGCTGATTGCCATTAAAAATAAAGTTTGACTTATGATTTATTTATCTTATGCGTTATCAGCCGTTTTTTATTGCGCTTTATAAGAAAATCCTTTGAATAAGTAATGGCGTGAAAACACTTTTATTTATTATTAACTATCTGGCGTGCCATTTCTTTTTCATAAATAATGTTATTTTTATGCGCTAACAATATTAGCTTTTTTTCTGATGCATATTTTTGGTTTAACTCTCGGGAAAGGGGTTTTTTAACAGGCTTATTTGACACAGCCCTAAAAAACCGGCGAGTGCTGATTGAGACAATTGATATCGTGTAGATGTTAACCTTTTTTAAGGTAAAAACTGAGGATGCGTTTTACCTCTCTAAAAGCAGAGCAGGCCCGCTGTTATGGCAAGCCACTCTTTTATCTGAATAATGAAATTGCGACGCAGCGCAAACTAAATCACTTCTGCCAACTGGAATGTCTCGAACACCAGTTCCATCTCAGGATGAAAAGTGCCTTCTCGTTGAAAAAAACGCTGATGTTCTTGTTTCCAGTGATCAAGACTGAGGTCGCCTTCGCCTTCAAGCATGGCCATTTCTGGCGTAACGCGATCAAAGCGCGTTAAAAACAATCCAGTAGTACGAATAACACAAACAGGACGGTTGTCACCGTTAAGAATAATGCTGTAGCCGCCTGGCTGTGGCTTACTCGCTTCTGCATTCCACGTCAGTAACGCGCCACAGGTAGCCACTTTTTTTCCGGCAATAACCAGCGTAGAAAGTTGACTGGCTAATTCAGGCGAATCACCAAATGACCAGGCAAGTGCATCGGGGTATTTACTGCGTAATTGGTCCAGTGTTAAAGCCATAACAGAATCCTTATGTCGTGCCGCCTGACAGGCAGCGTCATGGTAATGCGTGACTGGTTTTGGCAGAGAGAAACAATAATAATCTCTATAAAATCATAATTATCAATAACATAAAATTTATTTTTGACTATTGCAACCCACCAGGCACTGCAATACTCTGTGCTAATTCGTTGTTAAAGCACGACAAATGACGGCAAAAATCGTTAAAATCGGCGGCTTTAAATTTATGTAGGTATCTCCCGGCGACAGCAGGCAGAAGCGACTATAGTTATTGCCATATTTCTCTGCCTTTGCGTTGCAGGCTTTGCTGCGACGGTTTTTTGATATTCATTTGCCCGGAGCCAAGAAGCATTAAAAGAGGTTAATTTTGCACACAGATCTGTCCTGGAAAACACTCCATCAAATAATCAATCAGACCATTGCTGACATGTTGGACGAACATCAAACGCTTAATGTGCTGTCGTTACGCGCACGTCTACGTGAGCTGGCAGAAAGCGAAGATGATGAAATGATGGTGCTGTGTTACTGGCAGGCGAGCAAAATTTTAATGCGCTTACCAACCACGGTGACGGCCAGCCAGTTAATGAATGCCGCACGCCACGCATTCCGTACACCCTTAAATCACGACCTGTTATAACTTTTTCCGCACCGGGGCACGATGCGGCAAGTGAATACGGCAGAAAAGCCGATAAAGTGACTGAGTTACAGCAGCTTATAGTTTTATTTTCAGGCTATGCTTAAATCGTTTCGCTTTTCGGCCTCAAAGGATTATTCATGTCGCATTTTCTCCCGGTTGCGTTACAGCACGCCAGCCGTCTGCTTAATCACGGTCCTGTCATCCTTATTACCAGTCAAGATCCTCAATCACAGCGACGAAATGTTATGGCTGCGGCCTGGTCAACGCCCGTTGAATTCACGCCGCCACGTATCGCTATTGTGGTAGATAAAGCAACCTGGTCGCGTGAACTGATTGAGTCCAGCGGCACATTTGGTATCTGTGTTCCTGCAGCCGCCTTCGTTGATCTTACCTATGCTGTGGGCAGTATGTCGGGTCGCGATAAAGACAAATTTGAAGCCTTAAATATTCAGGCAATTCGCGGCCGCGAGCTCGGTGTGCCCTTGCTTGAAGCATCCTGTGTCGCCTGGCTTGAGTGTCGTTTGCTGCCTGAAACTGAAGCACAACAGGATTACGACACATTGTTCGGCGAAGTTGTCTCGGCCGCTGCGGACAGTCGGGTTTTTTATGACGGACGCTGGCATTTTGATGCGAACAACCGCGATTTACATACCTTACACCATCTGGGTGGAGGTCAATTTGTGACGGTTGCCAATACACTAACCGCAAAAGCCGTAATTTAAACAGAGGTGAATAATGACAGTTAAAAGTTATGCCGCAATGCAGGCCGGGCAGGCCTTAGAACGTTACGATTACGATCCTGGCCCGCTGGACGCTGAGGATGTTGAGGTTGAGGTGGACTATTGCGGCGTGTGTCACTCCGATTTATCCATGATCGATAACGAATGGGGAGGATCAACCTATCCACTGGTCGCTGGTCATGAAGTTATTGGCCGTGTGGTCGCATTAGGCGATAGCGCAAAAAATAAAGGGCTGAAGCTGGGGCAGCGCGTGGGTATTGGCTGGACAGCAAAAAGTTGCCAACACTGCGATGCATGTATTAATGGCCAGCAGGTGAACTGCGAGCAAGGCAAAGTGACGACTATCAATAATCATGGTGGTTTCGCGAATAAACTGCGCGCCAACTGGCAATGGGCGATTCCATTACCTGAAAAGTTAGATGTTGCTTCTGCCGGTCCGCTGTTGTGTGGTGGCATTACCGTTTTTAAGCCGCTGTTAATGCATAATATTTCTGTGTCCAGCCGGGTTGGTGTGATCGGTATTGGCGGGTTAGGTCACATTGCGATCAAAATCCTGCGCGCTATCGGTGCAGAGGTGACAGCATTCAGTTCGTCAGCCAGTAAAACGCAAGCCATTCTTGATATGGGTGCAGACCATGTGGTGAACAGCCGCGATCCCGAAGCGTTGAAGGCGTTAGCTGGACAGTTTGATCTGATTATCAGCACCGTTGCTGTTGATCTTGACTGGCAACCTTACTTCAACGCACTGGCACCACAAGGTAAGTTTCATACGGTCGGTGCAGTGATGAAGCCCTTTGAAGTTCCTGCCTTTAGCCTGATTGTAGGCGATCGTGCGGTTACGGGTTCATCAACCGGCTCGCCTGGCCAGTTGCGCGCTTTGCTCAAGCTGGCTGCACGCACCGACATCGCACCCACAGTGGAATACTTTCCAATGTCGAAAATCAATGACGCACTCGATCACTTACGTGCTGGTAAAGCAAATTACCGCATCGTTTTGAAAGCAGATTTCTGACCGCAGGCGCGCCCATCGGGTGCGCTTCTTCCTCAGTCGTTAATGATTCCTTTAATAGCGAATGAGGATAATGTTACATATTTTATTCCCATTGTCGGTATTACTAATAGTTAATACATATTATTCATATCTTTTAATTAAATTGATACAGAACAAGAAAGTCTATCCATCTTAATTAAGGTAAAAGATTTTTTTTGAATGCCATAAAAGATTTTTATATGTTTTAATCTCGCCTCATTAAATTATAGAGGCGTTATTAATGGCAATTCCAGCTTACTTATGGCTCAAGGATGATGGTGATCAGATTATCAAAGGTTCCGTTGATGTTAACGGTAGAGATGGGAGTATTGAAGTAAATGGCTTTTCTCATAACGTAACCGTACCCACTGATGCAATCACGGGGAAAATCACAGGGGTCAGAAAGCACTCTGGGATTATCTTTATGAAAGAGTTCGATACATCAAGCCCCTATTTATATAAGGCTTCCTGTACAGGGCAGATGTTAAAAAGCGCAGAATTTAAGTAGTACCATATTAATGATGCAGGCCAGGAGGTTGAATATTTCACTATAAAGCTTCAGGAAGTACATGTTGTTGGGATTTCGCCTGTAATGCATGATACAAAAGATCCTTCTAAACAAAAACACAACCATCTGGAATGCATCGAATTGCGCTATGAAAAAATCACATGGAAACATTGTGATGGCAATATAATTTTTCCGATAGCTGGAAAGAAAGGACATAACTGAATGAGATATCCAACTTTAGCTGCCTCACCTCATCCTCCTTGTGACATATCTTCTTTCTCTCCACCTGGAGTCTCGTTGATTGACAATATGATGTTAGCAAGGTTTCATAAAGGCCCTTCAGCGTTAACTTATTATTGGTTCTATAGGCAGGTTAAAAATCGTGGCCCCTGGGATTATAAAAATAACTCGGGAAGAAAATATGAAAATTTTAGCAATTTTCATTATGGTGCAATAGGTACGGCAGCAGGAATTTCCTCAGAAGCGTTATTACGTGCCGCTGGATTAGCACAGAGAATTGCAGGAACAAGCAATGATGATTTTTTAAGTTATTTTGGCCCTGAATCGCACGGAGATGACCCTAAAGATCAAACATGGATAAGAGCCGGGATTGATTATGCAGTACGCGCTGGGTTTTAAAAAAAGATATATTTTATTGGCTCTCCTTATTTTTCTCTTAATATATGTTTTATGGCAAGTGGTGAGATTTTCCCCTTTTGAAGAGTCAATCATTCGCAGGGAGAACATTAACCCATCAACCGATTTATATATTACTCAAGGAAGTGCAGGGGCAACGACTAAGAATGTTTATCAATATTATCTGGTTCCCACAAATATTACCGACGAAGATTTTTATAAGAGAGTTGGAGGTAAATATCGATCTTTTTATCAACATCTGATGAGTCTGCTCAACTTATGATTAAAGCAAGTGCGGTACATATAACCACTAAAGGGGATGTGTACCGCTTTAACAATTTGACAAGCACCACATTTATCTACCTTAATGCTTCTGCTTTTTAAAGTTAGACACAGCTAAAAATGTTATGGGATGCACCGACATCTCATCCACAGTGGAATACTTTCCAGTGTCGAAAATCAATGACGCACTCGATCACTTACGTGCTGGTAAAGCAAATTACCGCATCGTTTTGAAAGCGGATTTCTGACCGCAGGCGCGCCCATCGGGTGCGCCAGTTTCTTCACAGCCCACTGCTTTGGCTAATCTCTGTTAAAATTGAATACTCATGCCATCTTGCAGGAAGCACCTACTGGAGAAACTATGCTGTGGATTTGGAATGCCTTGATTGTTCTGGTTACCGTCATTGGCATGGAAGTTGTCGCCGCGCTGGCTCATAAATATATTATGCATGGCTGGGGGTGGGGCTGGCATCTTTCACACCACGAGCCGCATTCGGGCTGGTTTGAGCTCAACGATCTCTATGCCGTGCTGTTTGCCGCGCTGGCCATTTTATTGATCTATCTGGGCAGTGAAGGGATCTGGCCGTTGCAATGGATAGGCGCGGGCATGACGTTATACGGCATACTCTATTTTATGGTGCATGATGGCCTTGTGCACCAACGCTGGCCTTTCCGCTATATTCCCCGTCGTGGTTATTTTAAACGGTTATATATGGCGCATCGCATGCATCACGCTGTACGCGGTAAAGAGGGTTGTGTTTCTTTTGGTTTTCTCTATGCGCCGCCGCTGTCAAAATTGCAGGCGACGCTGAGAAAACGTCACGGCGCTGCGGTTAATGCGGACGCTGCCAAAGATGAGAAGGACGTGGCGAAGAGGTAACCATTCGGGACCTAAGTGCCTGACCAGACGCTGACACCAGCAAGGCCAGTTTTTCAGGCTTGCTGGTGGACTGACGACGATCCCACGCTTTCTGACCCGCCAGATCAACTTTTACGCCAATTTTGCGATACACCCCTTTAGCGGTGGCAATCGCCCATGCCGATCGCAGCGGCAATCCCGTTAATCCCGCTTCTGCGGATCGATAATAAGGCTCAGCTTCATGCACCAGCCGTTTGGCAACGCGGCTTAGTGCCTGACGATTTTCAGGCGCAGCAAAATTGATGCTGTTTAAACCCTCCTGTTTTAGCCACTGTTCCGGCAAGTAACAGCGGCCAACCTGAGCATCATCGACAATATCGCGGGCGATATTTGTCAGCTGAAATGCCAGGCCCAGATCGCAGGCGCGATCCAGAATGGCCTGGTCGCGAACCCCCATAATCTGCGCCATCATTAATCCGACCACCCCCGCCACGTGATAGCAGTAGCGTAAGGTGTCATCAATGGTTTGATAACGGGCTTCATGCACATCCATTGCGAAGCCTTCAAGATGATCGAAAGCGTAAGCGGGTAAAATATCATGCGCCATCGCCACTTCCTGGAAGGCAGCAAAAGCGGGTTCATGCATTTGCGTACCGGCATAAGCCTGCCGCGTTTTGATCTCCAGCTGCGTCAGGCGCTGCTCAGGCGTTTGAAATGAGACAACGTCTGAAGCGAAGCCAAACTGCTGATCGTCAATCACATCATCACAGTGACGGCACCATGAGTAGAGCATTAATACGCTGCGACGCGTTTTAGCATCGAACAGCCTGGATGCCGTGGCAAAACTCTTTGAACCGACTTCCATCGTTTCGACAGCATGATCAAGCAAGGACGGATTATTCAAGCCAGATCCTCCAGCATCAAACCTGCGGTTGCTTTAGCGGAACCAATGACACCAGGAATACCAGCACCTGGGTGAGTGCCAGCGCCGACCAGGTATAAGTTTTGAATATGTTTGTCACGATTGTGAGGGCGGAACCAGGCACTCTGCGTGAGGATCGGCTCAACTGAAAATGCCGAGCCTTGATACGCATTTAACTCATCGCGAAAATCAAAAGGGGTAAACATGCGATGAGTGACTAACTGGCTACGCAGCCCTGGCATGTAATGTTGCTCAAGATAATCAAAAATACGCTCACGCAGGCGCGGCCCTTCCACTGACCAGTCGAGGCTGGCTGTTCCCAGATGCGGTACGGGTGCCAGTACGTAATAACTGCCGCAACCAGGCGGTGCCAGCGACGGGTCAGTTACGCAAGGCGCATGCAGGTAAAGCGAAAAATCGTCCGCCAGGCCATCGTGATTAAAAATCTCATCGATTAATTCCCGGTAGCGTGGGCCAAAACAGACCGTATGATGCGCCAGCTGATCGTGATGGTGATTCAGCCCAAAATAGAGCACAAACAGTGAGTTGCTCATGCGCTTGCCTTTGAGCGAACGCGCCTGCGCGGTTGAACCCGCATGATGACTGAGGAGATCATTGTAGGTATGAACCACGTCGGCATTTGATGCCACAGCACGGGTTGGAAATACGCGTCCATCCTGTAAATGCACCGCATTAATCTGTTCGCCTGCTGTTTCAAGTCGACTGACTTTGGCATTCAACGCCACTTCGCCGCCTAAATCCTCAAACAGTTTCACCATCCCGTTAACCAATGCGCCAGTGCCGCCGCGCGGGAACCAGACGCCCCATTCGCGTTCCAGCGCATGGATCAGGGTATAGATGGAGGAGGTGGCAAACGGATTACCACCCACTAACAGCGAATGAAAGGAAAAAGCCTGACGCAGATGTTCGTCTTCGATATAACTCGCCACTTTACTGTATACGCTACGCCAGGCCTGAAGCCGCGTCAGCTGCGGCGCGGCGCGCACCATGTCACGAAAGGATAAAAACGGCACGGTGCCGAGCTTCAGATACCCCTCTTTAAACACCGCTCGTGAATAGTCTAAAAACCGGCGATAGCCTTCAACGTCACGCGGGTTAAACTGTGCAATTTGCCGCTCAAGCTGATGCTGGTCGTTGTCATAGTTAAACACCTGACCGTTTTCCCAACATAAACGATAAAACGGGGTTACCGGCAACAGCTCAACATAATCTTCCTTTTTTTTACCCGCCAGTGTAAACAGCTCTTCTATGGCGCTGGGATCGGTAATGACTGTCGGGCCAGCATCAAATGTAAACCCTTGATCCTGATAAACATAAGCCCGGCCGCCGGGCTTGTCGCGCTGTTCAAGTAATAACGTGGGAATACCTGCCGCCTGAAGGCGAATTGCCAGCGCCAGGCCACCAAAACCTGCGCCAATCACTGTGGTTCTTTTCATCGCATCGCTCGTAGCCGGGAAGGATTAGTCAAAACAGCCTGCAATGCCGCCATCACCGGAACCGGCGGCTTGCCGCTAAGAATGCGTGCCATATCGGGCAACGTCAGTTTTCCCGCGTAGAAGCGGGCAATCAGGCTCTCTGGCAAACCATAAAAACGCTGCATCACTTTCCAGCGTTGGTCAGCCGGTCCGGCCAAAAAAAGCATGCGATTTAACATGCGAAAGAAGCCCTGTCGCCGCCAGGCGTCGGTCGCAAAGCGTTTAATCACCTCATGAAGTTGAGAAAAGACGCTGGCGCGCTGTCAGCGATGTGTTCGGCCAGCGCCACAGCCAGCGGCAGCGAATAGCCGGTCGTGGGGTGGAAAAGCCCGGCACGCAATCCTGAACAGGCCAACTGACGATGCTGCCAAAATCTCTTATGTTCGCCTGCTAAGGTAATGGGCAGCGCACCCTGCTCTTCACGAATTAACTGCTCCAGTTGCCAGCCGTGCTGCGCAGCATAGGCGCTGATATGCTGCCGCGCTTGCTGCGCCTCTAACAGGGCGTTGTCAATGTAATGGGTATCTTCAATTAAAAGCGTGGTCGCTGAAAGCGGCAGAGTGTAAACAAAACGATAGCCATTTTGCTGGTCAACCGTAGCGTCCATGATGATCGGTGCGGTTAAACCGTGCGGCTGTTGCAGTTGCCACTCCTGACCAACAAACGCCTGGAAGCCAGTCAGCAGGGCACCATCGGGTAAATAGCCGCGCCCGTCGATAACTGCCGTCGCCGAGAAGGTTCGGCCATCAGCGAGTCGCACGGTTTCTGGCGTCATGTGCGAAACCTGCGCCTGCGTAATCAGTCGTGCGCCAAAGCGATCCGTCAGTAGATCAGCGAACCGCTGAGAGGTTACACAAAAATAGCCACTGTTGAGTTGACGCCTGCGCTGTGGAAACCGCACATAATAATGACTCCAGCGATGCACGATGAGCGGCGCAATCCAGCGATGCTGTTCAGGGGATAAATCCTCTTCATGAAATGACCAGGTATGATTACCGCCCGCCTGCGCGTCAGATTCAATCAGCAGCAAAGCGAGATCCGGGTGCTGTTGTTGTAAGCGCAGTGCAATTAAGCCATTCGCCAGTCCAGCGCCAACCAGGATCAGATCATAATGCTGTTGCATACTGGCTTCCTTTAACGACAGGACGGCGCGTAATCATTGCCTGTTCGATGATGGCGGCGGCGGTTTCACTGCCACCGGCGTGTTGCAGCGCCTGTTGCAGTCTGATCATACGCTGACGGTATTCATCATTATTTAGCAGCGAACGAAGCTGGCTCGCCAGCGCATGGCTGGTAGTGAAGCGTGACGCACGTCGGCCAATGCCATGATAAACAATGCGGGAGGCGACGCCGGGTTGATCAAAGGCGAGTGGCAAGGCCAGCAGCGGCGTTAAACAGTTCACCGCATCCAGCACAGTATTAAGTCCGCCATGCGTAATTGCGACCTGCGCTTGCGCTAAAGCCGCAGCCTGATCGGCAAATTCCACTACATGCGTCTGGCCTGAGCGGGCCAGTTTTTCAGCCTGAAACGGCGACAGTCTGCCGCAGTGTGCCAGCAACAGTTCACCGTCAATTTCCTGACAGGCGCGAACAATTGTTTTGAATAAGCCATATCGATGACCCTGCAATGTACCCAGCGAGGCAAAAATGCGTGGCTTGTCTGTTGCGTGAAAGTAGGTATCGTGAGAGGAGACAGGCTGCTGAGGCGCACGTAATGGGCCAACGGCATGAAAATGATCGGGCAATGCCTGACGCGGAAAATCTAATGCAGGGATCAGCTGACTGATCTGCGCCAGCGGCGAAAAACACTCATGCAGTTTATTTCGCGGCGTTAGCCCAAATTCCTGCGCATGGCGGGCAATAACCCGATCGTGACGCCGCATCAACCAGTCGTAAATTTTCTCACTGGCGGCATAGCGTTCTTTGGCTCGCGCATCGCTGGCGTAATCGAAAGGCATGACGGCTAAGGGTAGATCCGCTTCGCGATTGAGCGGTAATGCACAAGCGACAGAAACACAGGGAAGGCCCAACGCTTCAGCGACCAGCGCGCCAGCCGGTTCCATCTGATCCACAATGACGCCGTCAATTGCCAGTCTGTTCATGGCCGCAGGTAATTCACGGCAAAGCATATCGGTGGTACGCGCCATCTCGGTGATCAGACGTAACATCGAAGGGCCAAGAGGATGAGCCGTAAGCCGCAAAGTCTGTGCCAGGCTACCTGAAGGGTGACTTTCTGTTCCTGCCTTTTGAAAATGAATACGGGGATCGTTGATTAACGCGGCCACATCCGTTTGGTTAATAAAGGTGACACGATGGCCGCGCGCAATCAGCGCCTGAGAGAGGTGCTGTAAAGCGCGAACATGACTGAAGAAGGGCGGGGAAACCACCGCAAAGTGACTCATGCAGCATCCTTAGCTGACAGCGGCGAGTTTTTTCTCGAACCAGCTTTGAATAAAATGTTGCGTAGATAATCCGTTATCACAGGCCGAGGCGAGATGCTGGCTGGCACGATACAGATGATCGCGTAGCCGTTTTTCCACGGCCTGTGCGCCAAGTAAATTCACCAGCGTTGATTTGCCTGCATCTTTATTACAGTCTTTGCCGGTGTCCGTCATGCCATCAGCCAAATCGTCGAGCAGCTGAAATGCCTGACCCAGATCGAGTGAAAAACACTGCAGCTTTTCCCGCGCTTCAGTAGTGGCATTAGCGGCAATCGATGCCATTTGCATCGACGCGCAAAACAGCGTGCTGGTTTTAAACTGATTGGTCATCAGAATTGAGTCGGCACTGCGGGGCTTATCCCCTTCGGAAAGATCTTTGTACTGACCTTGCACCAGACCCTGCACGCCCACGGCATGTGACAATTCCGCTACTGCCTGATTTTTCGCCGTTGCGGAAAGGCCCTCAGCCGCCGCAATAACGCCAAAAGCTTTGCTGAGCAGCGCCACCGCCGCCAAAATCGCCACATGTTCGCCAAACTGACAGTGAATCGTGGGGCGTCCACGCCGCATCTGTGCATCGTCCATGCAGGGCATGTCATCCAGAATCAGTGAGGCGGCATGCACCATTTCAACGGCGCAGGCCAGATCAAGTAATCCGCGCTGGCTGGTGGTGCAGCCTAAATCGCGTGCCGCTAACATCAGGAGCATGGGGCGGATGCGTTTACCTGGCGCTAAGGCACCTTCTCGCATTGCCGCACCGACACAATCACGTTCGCCCTCTAGCGGTAATAATTGATCGAGACGCAGTTCTATCTCGCTTAAAAGCACTGAAATATCACCGTGAGTTAAATTGACGTGTTTTTCTGCACAAGCCGTCATTAAGGCTGTCCTTATTAGCAGATGAATGCACAGCAAGTCGAAACAAAATCGATGCCATATTCATAGTATGTTTACTGCCGCAGTATGGTTGGCAGGTATGCAAGGCACGGTGGTCAAAACCACATTGTTAATACTAGTTGAGGATTGATAAAAGGTGGGGAATTCAGAAACATTCAGCGTTTCTTTATTGGTTTTTTAACCTGAATCACTTTGTTAAAAAACGCACTTTTATCCGAGCATGGCACGTAATTCAGCCATCACTTGTGTCACTTCCTGAGATGTTAAGGCACCATCTTTTGCGAAACGAACCACGCCCTGTTGATCGATGACCACAACCGTAGAACCTTCGGGCTTAAGCTGCCAGACATGCTGCGCCACACCGCTGTCATCAATAATAAATTGTTGCCACGGCGCAGATTTTTTACTGGATTCGATGCTGTGCACCACAAATATCCCACTGCCGGGTAGCGCATCATCGGTATTGACGATGGTGGTTGTCTGGAAGGCATTTTGCGGCAGCGCCGCCTGTTGAATAGCATTAATCAGGCCTGCTGTCTGATCTTTGGCCGATAGCCTGCCCGCGACATGAATGAGTACGCGGACTTTACCGGTTAACGCCCGGCTACTCCATTTCTGGTAATCCAGTTCTCCTTTTTCCATAACCATTTCGCCTTTATCAGCGATAAATACCGATGGCACCGGCTGGCCCGTAACAAAATTGTGGGCACCAACGAAAGGTGAAAACAGGGTGAGGGTTATCAATCCAAAGCGCAGCAAAATTTCCTCTCTTTTTCAAAAAGTTGTTGGTTAACAGCGTAGCAAGATTTCAGGTAAAGAGAGTGTTTTCGCTTAACAATGTTTCAAATCAATAAATCTATAAAAAAACGGTTCAAAATTACCCTAAAATTAATTGATCGGGAGGTCAAAATGAAAAGTAAGCTGATGACATTAACTGAAATGGCACGCTATCTGGGCGTTTCTCCGCGTCAATTAGCGCGTGCATTTTGTAACCGAGGCTCGCTGGCAGATATCCCTCTGCCGGAAGCACTGGAAGCCGCGCCTTTGACCGAAAGGCACTGGCTGCGTGATGATGTCCGGCAATTCAAACGTGCTTTACAACTCGCGCGGTCGGCACATCCAGAAAAAGTCACTTTGTGATAAGGCGGGAGCGGGAGGGCGGTTACGCCTTCCCGTTACTTTACTGGGATAAACCCGCGGGTGGTGCATCCGCTTTTACTAAAAAACAGACCAGCCTGGCCTCGCGTTCTGCTTTTAATAGGGCGTTGCCTGCAACAGCACTGACGGCATCACCTTTTCCAAATCGCTGTTCAGCAATACTGATAACCCCATCCAGTACGGTTATCCATGCTTCATAACCATCCAGAGCGGGAGGCGGTAACGCATGGCCTTTTTCCAGCCGCGCATCGTAAATCAATATGTCCTGATCCAGCGTCATCGGCGCAGCAGACATGTCAGGCCCGGCCAGTAACGTCCAGACATTCTGCTCCGTTCCTTCTGCTCGTTCCAGCAGTTGAATATCGCTTGCGCCGCCCGCAACGCGTGGTTGCATCACTGCCTGTAATACCTCAGCCTGTACCAGCGGCACGGATTGTTCGTAACGCAGGCCTTCACCAGCAGTGATCAGCATGACACGTTTGGCCGAGAGAGAAGTACGCTCGCCGTGGGCATTTTGATATTGCAGCGAGCCGCGCCAGACGTAAGTGAATATCAGCGCATTCTGCTGCTGTTGCATCGGAATATGCGCATCCAGCTTTAACGTCATCTGATCAACATAAGTTAACGGTTTAAATGCCGAACCGGGACGCTGACGTCGCACAGTAAAAGGACCATATTCAAACAGCTGTTCAGCATTGGCTTTCATGATGTTCATGGCAGTTTTCCAGCGAAGGAGAGATAGCCACGATCATAAGCCGTGCAGCGATAATGAAAAGCAGGCGGGTTTGCTGAGGCAAATCAGTTTTTTTGAAGAAGAAGACGCCCGTCAGAATAACGGGCGTTTCAGACCTTTTATTTTCCTTGTTCGTCGCTTTCGCCGAGGAAGAAATACCACAGCGGGATAGAGAGCAGGCCAGTGAAAACCGTTGAGTAGAGCAGTATCATCATCGCCTGTGTGAGATACATCATGACTGACCAGTCACTAAACGGAATCTGATATTGCTCAATCACGCCACTGATCATGGCGCGCGCCATCACCGTGCCCACAATCAAGGCCAGAACCGCCACGCTACGCAGGAAATAACGCATCTCTTTGCGCTTAACTGCAAATCGTGACTGAATAATCGCCAGCGGCGACTGCTTATCCAGCGGGGTTTCACTCTTCGGCTGCGCTGCGCGCTGGGCCTTACGCCAGCGTTGATAATCGAACAGCACAAAAGCCAGCAAACTCATACCCATTACCGGCAGCGCATAACCCAACGCCAGCACCAGAATCAGGCTGGTACTTTGCGCATATAATGGCAGTGCAAGCCACGCGGAGGAGAGCGTCTGTGCCGGATTACGCTGCGGCACCGCCGGGCGACGTAACCACCACATGCGATAACCCAGCACAATCATGCTACATAAACCGATACCGAACAGGGCCAGAATAAGCTGGTTTGGTAGTCCAAACAGCACCCCCATATGCGCATCCACGCCCCAACGGGTCAGTTTCGCCACCAGCGGGAAGTGGGCAAACTCAACGTGGTCGATAATGCTGAAGTTGTCTGGATTCACCGACACGGCATCGACCTGGCTGGGCCAGCGGCGGTCAACTTCGGTAACGGTCCACGCCTGATCGGCCGCTTTAGGCTGGCGCAACTCCACCTTAGCTGCCTGTATGCCTGCGCCACGCGCAGCGTTTAACACGCGATCCCAGTCGATATCGGGCTGATTCACTGCACGCAGTGGCGTAGATTTAGCAGGCAGCATGCCAGACATATCCATACCGTCCATCGTGCCGTGATGCTCAGCATGGGGATCGGCAGGCATCGCGGGTGCGTTACTGTTAAGTGATGTCATTACCTGCGGCGTCAACCAGTTAAGGTCGCTACGCATTTTGTTGATGTTGTTGCCAGCCCATTGCGACCAGGTCAGGCCGGTGACCGAAAAGAACAACAGCCCCAGCGATAACACTAAACCGAGCGTTACGTGCCAGTGACGGGTCAGTGCGAAGCCGCGTTTTGTCTTTTGCCCTGGCGACCCGGACGTGTACCCAGCCATAACACGATGCCACCCAGCGCCGCCACCCACAGCCAGGAGGCAGCCAGTTCGCTGTAGTTGCGGCCCATATCCCCTAACAGCAGGCTGCTGTGCATTTGATCAATCCACATACGCAATGGTAATACGCCGCTGGTGCCATAAACGGTCATATCCCCTTTAACTTGCAGGGTATAGGGATCGATAAATACCGAGCGTGATTCAGACGGCCCCAGTCCTGCCTGGGAAAATTGCACTCGCGTGGTCTCATCAGGCTCAGGCGCTGGACGCACCGCGTAGATACGTGCCTGCTGACCAGCGTGAAGCCGCGCTGCGGCAATTTGTTCTGATAACGGTTTTGCCACACCCTGTGGTTGCGTGGTTAACGCATCACTGTAAATAAAATCTTCCAGCTGAGGCGTAAGAACATACAGGGTGCCGGTTAGCGCCGCGACAAAGATAAAAGGCGCAATAAACAGGCCGATATAAAAATGCAGGCGACGAAACAGATTCAACACCGCGCCACGCGGTGCAGGAGAAATTTCCCGTGATAACGACATAGCCATTCCACACTATAAAAAAGAACACACCTTCTCAGGCAGCGTGTGCGCAAGAAGGACAGGTTTAACCAGACAGCAACGCAGAATGTGGCGGTGCGCGTGGGCGATGAATACGGGTTTCACGCCGTTGCAGCAAAGGTTTAATAACGGGAACAGGCGGGGCGCGCGAGATAACCAGTATCAGCCAGATGAAGGGGATGAATACCCACAGCAGGAGCGGTACATGTACCAGTAAATCACAATATCCGCAGGCTAAGCCCTCATCCGGCATGATGTTGTGATCGGCCATCGCGCTATCGCTGTGATGATGCATCATCGACATACTGGCGCTCATTGCCGTCATGTTATGCATCATCGCGCTGTTATGATGACGTTCGGCCAGATTTTTCGACACGATGGGTGCCACAAACAACAGCAGTACAGCCAGTATCGCAATACAGGCTGTCATTCGTTGTAGCAGGCGAGTCGAAAACGTCATGGGATCGCATTACTGGTCTAAAACAGGAAGGCCGCAGTTTAACGCGTCAGGATCTGAAGGTTAAAAAAAGTCGCGATTTTTCTGAAAAAATTCGCATTTTTTGAATATATTCACGTTATTGCCTGCATCATTTAACCTGATTTTTACGCACAAAACACATATAAATAACATCAACCTGCACGTAAATTGTGGATTACGCTAAAAGGAAAAAAGATGAAAATCGTTACCCTTGATGGTGAAACCTTGCCGGTACAGCCGGAAAAACCCAGCTGGTGCCGCGACTGGCAGTTTCGCAGCAAAACGGCCGACAACGAGATTGTTCAGGCACTGCAAGGTGCGACTATTGCCATCACCAATAAAGTCCCGTTACGCGCTGACAGCCTGGCACAGTTGCCGGCGCTTCGTTATATCTGCGTGGCAGCCACCGGCTATGACTGCATCGATCTCGATGCCTGTCGTGAAAGCGGTATCGTGGTCAGTAACGTGCCTGGTTACTCAACGCAAAGCGTTTCAGAAGGGGTGATTGGTGCACTCTTTGCGCTGCGTCGGCAACTGGTCGACTACGTTAATCACACGCCTGCCCAGTGGCCAGACTCACCGCATTTTTGCCTTCATCGTCGGCCTGTTCAGGATATCGCCGGATCGACATTAGGCATTGTGGGTAAAGGTGACATTGGCAAGGCGGTGGGGCAACTGGCTTCGGCGCTGGGTATGAACGTACTCTTTGCTGAACGTAAAGGCAGCACCACTCTCCGCGAAGGCTACGTCAGTTTTGATGACGTACTGACTAACAGTGATGTGATTTCGCTTCATTGTCCGTTAAGCGAGCAGACGCGCCAGCTCATCGATCGCCAGGCGTTGAGTAAAATGAAACCGCAGGCGTTGCTCATCAATACGGCCCGCGGCGGATTAATCAACGAAGCGGATTTAGCAACGGCTCTCCGCGAGGGCTCCATAGGCGGTGCGGCGCTTGACGTACTCAGCAGCGAACCCCCTTCGCGCGACAACCCCCTGCTTCAGGCCGATCTGCCTAATTTGTTGCTCACACCGCATATCGCCTGGGCGAGTCAAAGCGGTGTGCATAATCTGCTTAACGGCATTGCGGCTAATCTGGCCGCTTTTGCGCGTCACGCGCCGGTTAACGTAGTGAGCCCGTTAAAAAACTGAGCGACCCAGTTTATCAGTGAGTAACTCAAGCGCGGCGGTACCGGCCAGTGAATTACCGGCGTTGTCCAGGCCAGGCGACCAGACAGCAATACTCATCTCGCCAGGGATAAACGCAATGATACCGCCGCCAACGCCCGATTTAGCGGGCATACCTACGCGCCAGGCAAATTCACCCGCGCCATCATACATGCCGCTGGTCATCATTAAGGCGTTAATTTGCCGTGCCTGACGCGGTGAAATCAGCTGCGTGTTATCCAGTGTTTTTCCCTGATTAGCCAGATAGACAAAGCTGCGCGCCAGTTCTACGCAACTCATCGAAAGCGAGCAGAATTGATGTGGAAAGTTGTAATAAATACAGGATGTTGCGATTAAGAGATTTTCTTGTGGGGCATGGGTGGGGCATTTTGCGAAAAATCAGCGTTCAGGATAGCGACCTGATCGTGATTATTCTCGGTCATCCATTTACCGTAAACGTTGTAAAGCATTTGCGCCGAAGAGTGGCCCATCTGGTGAGCAACAAAGTTAGGGTTGGCCCCTGCCGCAAGTGCCCAGCACGCAAAAGTATGCCTCGTCTCATATGACTTCCTCATCCTGACACCTGCCTTCCTGAGTATCGTTCGCCAGGCAGAGTTTATTGTCCCTGATGTGTACCAGTCTGCTGTTCCTCCGTTGCGGGTTGTAATCCTCGGGGAGAACACGAAAGTACACAAGTCAGTTCGCGTAGTCTCCTTCTGCCGTAGATGAATCGTGACCTCATGCTGTTGACCTATTCTCGTCAGCGCCATCTGTGACTTCAGCGCCTCAATGGCAGGGGCAGTCAGCTGAATGGTCCTGATGCCGGAGTCTGTTTTAGGCGGGTTGAAGTAATTTGTCATCGACTGCCCGCGCACTATTTTCACCGTCCAGTCCATAGTATCGATATCTTCCCATGCCAGAGAGATTATCTCTCCATGCCTCATTCCGGTATTAACAGCAAAGATGATGAGATTGGTCATCTGCTCGGTGGGAGAGGCGGCGATAACCCTTGCGTACTCATCACGGGTCAGCGGGTCAGGGTCTGGTCTGGATTTTCTCAGCGGCGCAAAAGACTCCATCGGGTTTCTCTGCACATAGCCATTGGCCGCGGCGAACGAAAACATTCCCTTCAGACAGGCGAAGTATGAATTCACCGTTGGAACCGTTCTGCCTCTTCCGGTTGGTGCCGGGTTTCTTCCTCGCGGCCGCTGTATTCCCGTCAGCATCTCCTTTCTTGCAATCAGGATGTCTTCCTGTGTCACCGAGTCAGCCATCTTTTCATGGCCGATCACCTCCAGGCATGAACCGATATATGATCTGTAATGTCTGAGTGCGTTTGCGGTAAGGTCCATTTCCTTCACTGAAAGCCATTTGTTTGCCAGCTCCGCCAGTGTCACCAGCCTTCTCTGTACACCATATTTTCCGGCGTTTGGGGAGCCAGGAAACTGATCCGGGTAGCTGAAGTTGCCGGTTTTTACCTGATAACAAACTGAGGCTCTCAGCTCTCCTGCTGCCTTCCTGTTCTTTGGGGTATCAGGCAACCCCAGACTCTCCCTGACTCGTTTCCCTTTATAGATGAACCATATGCGCAGAAACCCTCCGTGGTTTTCTACGCCTGTGGGGTATTTAGCCATCACTGCTCCTCGTTGTTGAAAGGGAGTCCATTTAAGCAGAAATGCGGCGGCGGATCGCCGGACGCTGTTTCTCAATCCATTTATTTATTTCTGGCAGACAGTACATGATCGGGCTGTTTTCTTTCGGCGCGAGGTCGGGAGCTACGTGGCGATACTCCTTCCCCTCAAGCCAGGTTGACCGGCGCGCATGCTGAATCATGTGCTTGGTCATGCCGGTTACCGTGGTAAGAACGGCCTCGGAAACCCATTTATTGGGAGTCAGCTGAACAACGTTTTCCATATCTACTCCTTTGGCGGCCATAGCCAGGCCAGAATTACAGCAATAAAAGGGCCAGGTTAACCCAGCCCGAGTCGGCTTCTTCACAGGTGGAGGTCATGCTGCTTCGTCCGAACGCGCTCCCGGCAGGATCGCTACGCCGGGCAATAGCTCAATATCATTGCGAGGATTTTCATTTCCCCAGTGGTGCCAGCCAGCAGCGTCGCCGCGGCTAAACAATTCAATGCGAGGCACATCACCGTAAAGCAGCTCCAGCCGGTTGCGAGCCTCCCATGGCTTCGCGCTGTGCTCACCAAGTGGGCTGTAAATAACCTGCTTAACCGACGCGTTGACTCTCTCAATTCCTGCGCCACGCACCGCGATCAGCATGTCTTCCGAGTTGGCCCGGGTGTAGTTGCCGCCGTTCATTCTGGTTTGCGTGTTCAGCAAGCTCAACAGATCATAGAAATCCTCAACTTCTCCGGCAGCCAGTGCCTTATTGATGTGCTGCTCCGCCAGTTGGTTCAGTTTCACCCAAGTAAAACCTTTCATCGTCCTGACCTTGAATCCCCATGCTTCGGCGAGCTGAACGGCTTCGGCGTTATGGGTGCCGGTGTACCACATCGCCAACACTGCATCGTCGGCCGCAATGTCCCAAACCGGCAGTCGTATGATATCGGCGATCGCCATCGTTGAGTAATGGTCGGCTGCGGCCCCATTACTTATTGTGTTGCTATACGCCCACGGCGGATCGCAATAGATGAGTCGATACTTCTCAGACATAACAACTCCTCACGCAGAGCGCGATAGTGAATAGGGTGGGTGGGGGTTAGATGTACTGCGCCGAATCGGCCGCGAGAAGTGTGATGGCTTTGCGTAATGCCTCAACGCGCCGATTAAGCTGATATTCAACGGTGCGGGATTGTGCGCCTGCTGGCTCACTTACCAACACAACTCGATCGCCGAAGCAAATATTCATATCCATCAGGGCTGCAAGATGCATGGCCTGCTCGGTATACTTGATGGGGTTCCAGTCTTTACCGGCAACAACTGATAGGTCGATTTTCTCCAGCAGCGACGTGGACCAGTAACTGGCTGCAGCGCGAGAGAGGCGGCATAATTCATCGTCGGCAAGCTGCTTCACATCATCCTGCGTCATGCCACGCTCCTCTGCTTCTGCGCCCACTGCACGCGTTCATGGTCCTCGCGACAGCCTGCATCGCAGTAATGCCCTTGCTTATCGTCTCCTCGCAGTAGTGACACTTGCCGGTGAATGTCATGGTTGGTTTGGGACGATTTAGCAGGGCGAGGTCAATCAGCTGCTGCTCGCGTTCTGCTGCTTCGTCGAGAAAATCAGCGTGTGTCATGCTGCTTCCTCCTTAAATGCTTCCTCACACCACATTGATATTCGGGTAATCTGCTGCTGGATTTCCTGCAATGTTTGCGCTTCGCCTGTGCGGATTTCGTGATTAATCAGGGCGCGGATGAGGTGCTCGATTTTCGAGTAGTATCCAATGCGCTGCTTTGTTTCCTGTCCTGCCGTCTTACCGTGCTTAACAGTGTTCTTCACGTACAAAATGAAGTCACTGGCACCGCCTTCGACTGTGTATTTGTCGCCGATTTCGATATGCATTTCGGTTTCCTGTAGGCAATAAAAAACCGCCTCATCGGGCGGTCATGCGTTGCTGATCAGTGGGTTCGTAGCTTTTCAATCAATCACCTGCATTAGCTCGACAATTATGTCTTTCTCGTGCATCTCACTGAGGTGCCTTTGCTTACAAACTGTAGCGGTTATCACGTTATGGACATCAACCGGAGTCCAGCCCGGAAGTGCATCAATGACACCTGATGACCTCTTTCCGTCAAAGGCGGCTACATAGTGAACATATCTGCCGACTTTCATTCATCCCCCTCCACCGGATAACCAGCGGCGCGGATCTGGTGTTTAACATCAAAGGCGCTGAGCCACAGTCCTTTGTCCGACGGTATCATGACAATTGCGTCTTCGGCAGATCCGACACCCCGCCCTAACCGGGAAACGTAATGCTGCGGCAACTTAACCGGCTTCATCGCCGGCACAGGCGGCGCGGAGTAGAGATTGAATGTGTCTTTTGCGAATCCGTCAGACTGAATAATGAAATCTGTCTTATCTCCATCCTCATCTTCATAATATTCAAATGACCCCACAGGCTCCGCCGTCAGGGATGCAAGAGCGAGCTTGAATAATGAGATTTCCATTTCCTCTTCTCCGCTTAGGCCGAAAGGAATTTCATCCCGCACTAAATCAGATTGCTTTAAACATTCTTGTGCGTACTCAATCAGCACATCACGCTCTTGCTCAGTTAGATTCATCATTGCCTCCGTCACCTGACTGGCTTACCGGTTTATTCTTGGCGACAAACTCAAAGTGTCGCTTCTTCAGGGTCTCCCAGTGCCAGCGCATAACGTGCTCGTTATGGAAGTTGCTCATCTCATCCCCTTATGCCGCTGTCAGGCTCAATGCTGCGGCGAAAATAGTTAGTCCTGCACCACGGCACCGAAACGACCGCGAATCTCACTGGCGTAATCCATCAACACAACATCCGGCCGCGTAACCACAATCCGTGGGCGCTGCGGATAGAATGCTGCCTGCCTTGCATATTCCTTTGTGGCGCGCTCCTTGCGCCTGCTGTCGAGCGTCTCTTTCGTCCTTGGCTCAAGTCTGAACCGCTCACCGTACTTCGCTCTTATCTGCTGCGAGGCATCCTGCATAGCCTTCCTGTGGCATTGCTGTGATTCCGTTTCGTCAGGGCGTGCAGAAGCCGCCGAAGTATCGGTGAGGGTCATTTGGTTGCCTTAGTGGTTGGTGTTATTTAACGAGGCGTTGCCAGATAGCTGACACGTATTTTGCCTGGTGGATGGCGTCGGCTAATGCGTTGTGACGAGTGCCTTCGAATGGCATATCGCGCTTAGGATCGAAGCCGATAGCTTTGCCCATCTCAACGATGGTTCTAACGTCGCGGTCATTCCACCATTGCCACGGCGCTTCGATGCCTGCCAGCGCGTAGCTATTTCGAAGAATTACACAGTCAAACGAGGCTCCATTCCCCAAACCTGAACAAAGCGAGGGTTTGTGTGCTTGCTTATGAACGCGCTGAGCCATGTCAGGGCATCAGGCAGGGAAGCTGTTTCAGCTGTTAACGACTCGCGCGCATCGGCGCTTTGCTCCATCCACCACAGGATTGTTGATGCGTCCGGTCTGGCTCGGTATCGCATCGATGATTCAAGAGACACATTAACTGAGAAGTCTTCACCGATAGCGCCTGTCTTTGGCTCGAAGAACGTGGCGCCGATGGAGATAACAGGGGCGTATGGACCGTTACCCATTGTTTCGAGGTCTAGCATCAGGTTATTCATATTCATCCTTAAAATGGAATGTCGTCATCAAAATCCATCGGTGGCTCATTGCTTGCCTGTGGAGTAGATTGCCCAGCCTGCTGCTGCGGACGCTGTTGCGGATTTTGCTGCGGTCGGTTTCCCGTTCCACCTTCCTGCTTACCGCCCAGCATTTGCATGGTGCCGTTAACGCTCACCACAATTTCCGTTGTGTAGCGATCAATTCCCTGCTGGTCCTGCCATTTGCGAGTTCGTAGCTGACCTTCGATATAGACTTGCGAGCCTTTTCGCAGATATTCCCCTGCAACCTCTGCAACTTTGCCGAACAAAATTACGCGATGCCACTCAGTAACCTCCTTGTTTTGACCCGTTTGCTTATCCCGCCACGACTCCGATGTGGCAATAGTCAGATTGGCAACTGCGCCGCCAGATGGTTGGTAGCGCACCTCGGGGTCTTTCCCAAGGTTGCCGATTAAAATCACACGATTAATGCCTTTGCTTGCCATTTATGCCGCCTTCTTTAGTTCTGATTTACGAATTCTCATGACTTCAACGCACTTATCCTGCTGCTCTTTATGACCTTCCAGCGCATTCCAGGTTGCTTTATACAAAGCAAGAAGGCTCTGCTCATCATGTTCACTGCTCGCCATTTCAGTGAATTCACTGAGGATGTCATCTGGAGATCGTAAAGTTTCCTGATGCTGATTCGCTACTTGCTGAGGTGAGCTTCCCGGCTTCGGTAATGCCCAGACTGGTAGGGTGGGATGCTGCCACCAGAGTTCTTTAAACTGCTGAGTCTTCTTGTCCTTGAATGAGGCACGATTCCATCCCTGACGCTTCTCTGCGGATGCCTCAGCAAAGTTCTCTTCCAGACCATACAGATAGCGACCGATTCCCCACTGAACTGCAGATCGCTTCATAGAGCCAGACATTCCGCCTTTAACGGCTTCAACCTGTGTTTTTTCAGCTCCATCCCACTTCGTAATCCACTCATCTCCTACGCGAATCGAGATGCCGCACATCACGCCACCATCAGGTCCGGGCAGGAACTCGTTTTTCCAGTTCTCTTTGCCGCATACGTCATCAAGGCGCTTCATGATCGCCCGGTTCGTTACATAAGCCAGAACCATCGCCCAAGCCTTGCCACTATCAGCTATGCCGCATTGCTGAACGCGCCACTCAATATCTTCCGGCGGAAACGGCTCATCTAAACGTGAAAGTTCCACAATTAACCCTCCATCCTCGCTGCCTGCTGCTCCGTTCTGTAATCAGCAATCGCATCCTTTGCGGCTTGCTCATATGTCATTGGATCGCTCAGTTCCCCAAGCGCACCTTTCATCATCGATACAAATTCTTCTTCGCTATGCTGCATGATGCTTCTCCCAGTCTTTGTCCTGGCAGTCATGCCAGCCGAGGGCGATAATTGCTGCCCAGTCATAAGCCTTTTTCACGCCTTCGTTCGTGTCCGGGAAAGAGGCTTCGTACAGCTTGTTAAATTCACGATTTCCTTGCGTGACGTAGATAGTTCCGGCTACCGGTACAATGGTCATAGCGGGTCACCTTTTTCACATAGGGTTTTGGCAATACGGATAAGCAGGTCAATCAGAGGGTTGCGTTTGATTTCTTTGTCTACATCAGAGCAGCCAGCAACGGGCCACCCTGCAACGGCGTAAAGTTGCATGGCTATTCCTTGGTGTTGTTTAAGTTGGAAAATCAGTAGGTGATGCGGATTGCCGTCACTTCGCCTTTAGCAATTGCGGTGATGGCTAATTTGGCTTGTTCTTCTGTCAGGCCAGCGGCTACGAAATCAGCCAGAGCCTTGTTATTGACTGCCTTGCGGTGCTCTTTATCTGCTTCACGCGCGGCCTGTTCATCGGCTATGCGCTTTGCCTCAGCCAGTCTTGCTGCCTCGGCCTGTTCAGCTTTGCGCCGCTCTGCTGCGATAGCCTCCCGCTTTTCACGCTCAGCCTGCTCACGCGCCTCTTGCGCCAGTTTTGCAGTGCGCTCCTGTGCTTCTCTTGCCTCGCGCTCAGCACGTTCTTGTGCAGCTCTGGCGTCTGCCTCAGCCTTCTCTTTAGCGGCTTTCAGTTCAGCTTCTCGCTTAGCGGCTGCTTCACGCTCACGCGCAGTGGCCTGTTCCGCTTCAATGCGTGCTTTCTCAACTGCCTGACGCTGTAGCTCTTCTTCGTAGGCAATGCGTTTGCGCTCTGCTTCTGCCTTTGCCTCAGCGGCGTCGCGGTCGAACTTTTCATTAAGGAGTAGGGCGTAATCGTGATCGGCTTCAATCTGTTTTTTCAGAGACTCTTCAGCGGCGCGTTGCTCAGCCTCGATACGCTGGCGCTCTTCTTCTGCTGCCTTCTCAGTTGCGATGCGTTCTTGCTCGGCTTCCCATTCAGTCAGTGGGCGGCGGACTTCATCGCGAAGGGCATCACAGCTATCGACGAATCGCTTAATTTCTCCCTCAGCAGGCTTCACCGCTTCTTTCAGCCGCTTCAGATACTCGCGTCCCGGCTTTTCAATTGCCGTCTTGCTGCGCGATACCTGAGCCGCTAATGAAGCCACCCGGGCGCGGCCCTTTGCAGTGCTGAGGTCTGGCACCTCATTAACCTGCTGGCGAATCTGCTCAAGGTAGGCATCAAGGCCGTTTGGTACATACAGCGCCGGAGCTTGTTCAGGTTTAATCTCCAGCACTGCTAAGTCAGTGGTCTCACTCATCGTTCACTCCTGAAATTTAGGTATAAAAAAGGCCCGGACATTCCTGTCGGGCCAATAGGTGTGTCTCAGTTATCTCGCACCGAAGTGCGCTAGTGCGAATGCACCTCAAAGCCGTCTGAGTAGGCGGCTTTACGGTGTCACTCAATCCCAATAGCTCATCTCTTCCATGACCTGCCACTCAGCATCCGCATAGTTTTCGAATGGCTCTGTCATACCTTCACGCTGCGATTCAAGTGTTGCCCCGGCGTTTTCTCGGCAGAACGCTTTCCACGCTCGCTTGGTTTGAAATGCACGTTGCCAGCCATACCGCTTGGTCAGATTTCTCCAGGCCCTGTTGGCTAACTGCATCTGCGTTTTTGCCATCCTCTTCTCTCCGTCAGTGGTTACTGGCCCCGGGCGCGGAGCATTGCGTCGGCCATTTTGTATGCGCATTCGGCGTAGTAATCGAAATCACCAGGCTTCTCTTCACAAGTAACCGTCCCATTAAGAGACCCAATTACTGCGGGCATCAGTTTTGCTGCGAAGTAATCTCGCAGCGTCATGCCTGGCTCAAAGCTATCGTTCCAGCGCCCATCCTGTGTCTCATGCTGCTCACACGGAAATGCTGCTCCACCTGTTTCTTTACTCACTTCAACCTCCTGCTATAAACCCCAGCCCCATCAACACACCAATAACCAGCCAGCCGAAAATGTAATTACCAGTGCTTATCATGGAGCCTCCAATAAAAAAGGCCGCCTAAGCGACCTTTTATTCACATAAACCGTATCTGGATGAGCAAACTTCAGTATCAATGCTTGCTTTAACGAGGTCATAAACCTTTCCTCCTCGCCCCGTTTTAGCCCATTCCACAACTTCATCAACTGAAGGGGCACCCATGCCGCCCCGTGTTCCATAGAATGCCGACCAGTCAAGGTTTTGAACTGCTGGTTTCTTTCCATAGAGCTGCACTGAACGCCCAAGAGGCAATGAATATTGGCGCATCCATGATTGGCTGAAAGTTCCTACGCTCATCCAGTGAACCCAGCGACTAACAAGCCTGACCTTTTGCTCCCAGTCCCTGTGCTTATCTATATGCTGTGGGTACCTGGCTGCTGTTTGGGCGATCTCTTCTTTGTTGCATAGCACGCAGTTCATGCAGCCGACGCGTGCAGCACCTTCCAGATAAAGCGGGTTAGGCTTTATGCCGAAGTATTTATGAAGCGCGAATACGTCTGAGGCAGTCCATTTGTGGATTGGAAGGAAGTTGTACAGAAAGCTGCTATCGCGGCGGTCCGCTTCAAATCTGGGATATGAAGCCCGCTTGCTTGATTCATCACCTCGCACCCCGGACCACTGCACGACAACCTCTCCTTCATCCAGCAAAGGATTGATGGCCTGATCGAAAGCTGCATTAATCTTTAATTCGTCCGTGCAAAACCGATCACGAAGCATCGGGAATTTGCCGTGCAGAAGGGCTGCGTCAAGGAAACTATTACCGCTTGGTTTCAGGACTGAAAGAGCGGCATCCAGCGGTGTATCGAAATCAACACCCCAGCGTTTGGCTGATTTCCGCCAGGCATCAGCGAACTTCGTATCGGAAGCTGCAAGGGAAGGCATTATCACGCCACGATAAGACCCCATGCGTATAGCCTGTCTTTTAGGCCAGTTTTTTTGTATTGATGCGCGGCGCTTTGCAAAGTCTTGCTCGGTATAGACACGCTTCACCATCTGAACGGGTCGGCACCCTATTTGCAGGTGAATATTTTTAGCGTACTCAATAGTGTATTCATGCTCGTTATCTGTGTCCGCCATGACATTTCTGGCTTTATCGCCAAACAGGTGATGGGCAATGGCCAGCGTTGCAGTTGAATCCTTGCCGCCAGAGTAATTAACGACAATGACGTGGTCTGAAGGGATGCGGAATTTTTTGACGTAGTCCGCGTACGCAGTCTCAATCTCTTTAATCATCGCAGAAATATCGGTAGGGATGATTAGCATTGGAGCAGTCATCAGCTTCCTCCTGATTCGCGTATATCTCCGCCAGCCATCATCAGGTTGCCATCGTTATCAGTGAGAGCCTTGTGCGCTAACTCCCATGTGACGCCATATGCCTCAATCAAGTAGTTAACCTTTTCATAAAATTTCATGCCGTTATCTCGCCGTTACGATGTCTTTTGAGTTGCGATAGCCGGCTGCAAAAATGGCTATCTCTGGTAAGCACTGTGATGTGCTCTCATGCCTGTCACGCAGAGAAGGGGAGGTGACAGCCTTCTCGATGCGGGGTTATAGGCAATAAAAAACCCGCACTTGGCGGGTTGCTTTATGACCATTTCTTTCGGGGGTCTCGTTGATGCGCGTGGTTTACCGCATGATAAATGGCATCATCCTTCTTTTCAGCAGGGAGAACGAGATCATCACGTAACGCTTCGCCTCTTAATGCGCTATTTATGCGTGGAGAAGCTCCGGTTAAAGCTGTTTCAATGGCTTGCTCAAGTGATTTTCTTTCATTTAACGCATCTATGCTTTTTTTAGCCCGGGTCATTTTCCTGCGGGCTTTCGCATTAAGCGTTTTTTTGCGCTCTCACCGCAATATCCATATTTTATCTCAGCCATATCAACCTCAAATCAGGGGGATAGATTTGCCTTTCATTTTCTGGCGACCCACAGCCATAAAACCATATTCTGACTTCGGCTTCGAGTTGAATACTGATTTAGATGGTGAAACGTACTTCTCCGCGCCCGCCAGAATCTGCTTGTGATACTCGGTGTCGGTATCAACAGCCTTGCTCACCACATCTACCGGCTTGCGTTTGCACTGCAGCACAACGCGGCTAGGCGTAGGGCGATGCAATGCTTCCGAACTGTTACTGACGTCACTCTGAAGGTGAGCACGGCGCTCACGGCGACGACCAGCTGATGAACCTGCAAATGCTGTTCTGCGTGTCATAAATACCTCCTGAATGAATTTTGGTGATTGGATGACCGGTGCTGATCTCCGGCATTTGCAGAAACCCCATCCGGCGTGTGTGGACACCTTCAGGAGTTCAGCACATCAGCCTGTGCATCCATCCAATCCCAAAACTCACGCTTTGGTATAAATTGGCTTTTCAGCCACGTAGGTGATCCGTCACCGTTGTAAAAGAGCGTGCTATCCGTTTCGTTGTTCGCCAGCGTCCTGCTGATGGGATAAATATACAGATAAAACTGTATTATCGTCAACAGATAAAACTGTAAAAGTTAAAAATAATCTGTACGTGTCTGTTGTCATTACAAATTTAATTTGATTTAGGCGAAAAAAACCGCCTTTCGGCGGCCTCTGGGGGAAGGGTTTTATCTCTTGCGGCGATAGATTCGATGCTCGACCATGGTGCCGATTATTTGGATATGACGCTCTGCACTGTTCATTGTGGGGTAATCATTGTTAAGAGGGATTAATTCAAAATGCTGAGTCCCCTCTTGAGTCACAAAAGTAGGGCGGTACTTTTTGAATGTCGCTTCATGCTCTCCGTTTTTTGCCACAACAAACTCGCCTGGCACCGGTTCAATCTCTGGATCGACAATAATCACATCACCTTCTTTGAAATCAGGCTCCATAGAATCGCCTGAAATTCGCAAAGCAAAGGTGTATTGCGACCAATCCATGTCAGTCATGACGTATTCAAAGCTGCCATCAAAGGCTTCTATAGGGCTTTTGTGCGCAAGTGCGCCAGCCTGGACATAGCTGATCAATGGAATCCTCCTTGTATTGACCTCGCTGACTGGAAGGATAACACCACCATTCATAAGCCATGCAGGGTCGCAATTTAAGGCCTCGGCAATGCCAACGATATTACGAGGCTTGAGAGTTTTACCATCTTCAATACTAGCCCAAGACTGTTGTTTGATGCCCGCTTTTTCTGCTGCTTCTGATTGTGTTAGTCGCAGCTCACTTCTTCGTTTTTTTACTCGATCTGCAAGGCTCATAAGTTCCTCTCCATTTGTCCTTAATGCTCACAGGCAAACCTGTATTTGACAAACAGAAGTAACTGTTAGAGAATACAGATAAAACTGTGGAGGTGAATGAATGAACACGTTTTCTGAACGCCTCAAACAGAAGCGCCTGGAGTTGAATATGACCCAGACGCAATTAGCTGAAATGGTTGGCATGAAACAGCAATCCATTCAGTCGATTGAAGCTGGCACTACCAAGCGAACCCGCTATCTGTTTGAACTGGCAACCGCGCTTCAGTGCGAACCTACATGGTTAATGTACGGAAGCAAGCCAAACCAAGCCGCTTAAGGCTTACCGCTCTTCAAAAACGGACATGAAGTCCTACGTCACTGAAAAGTGAAATTCAAACGAAACAACAAAACGTTCGTGGCAATAGCTGCGGCTTTGTCACGTCTAAGCACTTAACCAACAAAAGGAATTTTAAAAAATGTTCGATGCAAACTACAGCAAACCAACGGAAAGAGAACTGAACCGAACCGAGAGTGAATTGCTGATGCTTCTCGCTCAGATGAGCAACAGAAAGTTCGCAGAGCTGGCTGATGTTCACGAAAGCAAAATCAGTCGTACTGACTGGCGCTTTATCGCAAAGGTTATCTGTATCGCAGGGATGGCTGCTGAAGTGAGTCCATTAGGAAGGGCGTTGCAGGATTTGTACAAAGCGATTGGATATAAAAAAGTCCCAACTGCGCTAACAGTTGAGACTTCTCAAATAACTTTAGAATTCTAAGCAAATTCTTAGGAGTGATTATGCCAGGAACATTACACCTTGTAAACGATTCACCTTATAGCTTCATAAGAGATGAAATCCTCCGACTTGAGACTAAGCACTCAATTCCAATTGAGGTGGGAGGGCCAGTACCAAAGTCAATTAATTCAAAAGGATGGGTTTACATATTGTCGAACCCTTACATGCCGGGCCTACTGAAGGTTGGGATGACAACCATATCGCCAGAAGTCAGAGCCAAGGAGTTGTCCTCCGGTACTGGCGTCCCGGCGAAATTTAATGTTGAGGCATCTTATTTTTCCGATGACCCGCGTGGCGATGAAGCTCGAATCCATACCGATTTAGCAAAATACCGCGTTAATAACGGGCGGGAGTTCTTTCAGTGCTCAGTTGCTACGGCTAATGAGGTGTGTCGCGCCTATTGCTTATGTGAGTCGCGATCTTCACTGGAAGAGCTGGCAAATGAATACGTTGCGATATGCGTTGATAAGCCAATAAAAGTCGAACTGCATCAATGGTTTGAAGAGTTCAATATTCCTTCCATAGGATGCAAGGCAAACGTTGCCAGGATTATTTTTGAGCTTGGCTGCATGAGACTGGATGAAATTAACAATGATGGAATATCCCTGTTAATCGAGGATGGTCAGTTGTGCGGAGTCATGACAGAAGCTCATCAAAACTTCCTGGCATACCTAGAGGAATGCCACGACAGAGATAAAGCTACGGGCATCTATGGCCCACTAGAACCGGTGGGCTTCTAAATGAATAACATTCAAAGAATAGATTTTGTAAATAAAACCGTTCTACCAGACAAGTCAGGAGGTCACATGGCCGACCTGTCCAATGGGTACACCAAGGTCGCCAATGAGATTCAGAAGCTCAAACCGCGCCTGAGATTATCAGGCCGCGAGTGGCAATGTTTTGAAGCGGTGATATGGCTCACCTACGGATGGAATAAAAAACAGGACAGGGTGACGAATACAGTGATTGCTGAGCTTACAGGCTTGAGTGACACGCACGTATCGGACGCTATCAAATCACTGGCAGAGAGAAAAATCATCTTCAGTCAGAAGCAGGGAATGATGAAATTAGTAGGTGTAAATACTGAGATTTCAGCCTGGATTTTGAATAAACCGGAATCGGGAAGAGAATTCCCGAAAACGGGAAAATCCTTCCCGAAAGCGGGTAAAAGCTTCCCGGAAACGGTAGACACCCAATACAAGAACAAGAACAGTAATAAAAACACTACGTCTGAGAATTCTAACGAATCCTCAGACTCGCCTCTTAAGAAGCTTCCTTTAATTCGTTCTGATGCAGCAATTCAGTCACCCAAGGGCGATAAGTGGGGAACGGCTGATGATCTGAAGGCAGCCGAATGGATATTCAGCAAAATACAAATCGTCGCACCAACTGCACAGCAACCTAACTGGCCCTCCTGGTCAAACGATATTCGCCTGATGCGCAATGCACTGGAAGTAACCCATCACGACATCTGCGAATTATTCAAGTGGGCCAACGCCGATCACTTCTGGCAAACCAATATCATGAGCCCTGCAAAGCTTCGCGAGAAGTGGGACACCCTCAAGGCTCAGATGAATCAACCTGGTCGCAAGCAATTACCAGCTCAGGCGCAGCAGCCAGCTATGCACTGGAATGACCGCAAGGCATGGGAGAACGAATTCTTATGAGAAATCTTGTAGCAGCAATTCAGAATCGTGATGCCGGTGCACTGGCTCGCATAGCAGGTGATGGCCCTCAGCCGGTTGATCGCGGCGTGCATGAAGACGTTGAACGACTGGTTGACGCGCTGTTCTCAAACCTCAAGCAGGTGTTCCCTGCATCGGTGAGTACTGCATGGCGCAATCCAAACGACGAAGCAGCCGCAAAGCGTCAGTGGATTGCAGCATTCGCTGAGAACGGCATCCACAATAAGCAGCAACTGTCGGCAGGCATGAAGTTGGCTCGTGCAAGTGGGTCACCATTCCTTCCATCACCGGGGCAGTTCATCGAATGGTGCAAAGAGGGTGAGCATCGCTCGGCTGGCCTGCCAAGCGATGAGCAGCTTTACGAAATGTTCCGCCTGTACTGCCGAGACCGGGGAATTTACGACAGCAGCGAAGAATACCCATGGGAAAGCCCGGCCTGTTTCCACATGGTTACGGCGGTCTACAACCAGATGCGGTCTTTCAACCTGTCAGATGCTGAGTGCCGCAAGCGCCTGGCTGATGAGCAGCGGAAGATGTCGCGCCGCATTGAGTCTGGCGAAATCATTCCGCCACCGCGCAAGCAGATACCGCACCTTCACATCCCGCTTAGTAACGACAAAGGCCTAGACCGTATCGCCGAAATCCGCCGCAAGCATGGGTTGAGGAATTAATCATGAGTGAAAGTATTCGCAGTCGATTCGAGCGTCTTTACCGCAGTATTCATGGCAATAAATTCAGCCTGGTTCGCACACACCTAGGCTATCAGGATGCCGTTGTAGACCGGGCATTCTTCTTCTGGCTTGAGGGCAGGGAGAGCGCAGCATGACTCAGGTAACACAGCTAATCATCAAGCCATCAGGAAGCCAGCAAACGCGAAATCTTGTGCTGGCAATCATCGACATCGCCAAGAAGCGAGAAGCGTCAGCGGAAACAATGCGCCACATTCAGGCGCTTGCAGCCGAGGCTATTGCCATGATGGACGACTCACGCCAGCAGTCGGGCAAAGGAACTAAGCGGAGGGGGTTTTGAGATGCCAGTTGTCAAATGGATTCTTTGGCGTCGATGGCAGTTCAGGCGCTGGGTGGCAGGAAGTAAGCCAGAACTCCTAATAATTAACCTTTTGAAAACAAACTTCGGTAGCTGCAAAACCTATCCATTTATCTATCGCGATATGCTTCGCCTCATAGCAAAAGCGCAAACAAGGAGTCGTCAATGAACAAGCTAACCGCTGATAAGTGTCATGAGCTTTTCGTCGAATTTGCTACTCACCGATATGGTGAAGAGTGGATGAAAAAAGATGAAGAAATCGAAGGTAATTATGCTGTTGAGTGTGTGAATGATGAATGGGATGCGTGGCAAGAAGCGTGGCGTCTTCGTGGGCTGCTGGAGCAGGAGCAGCCCACCAATCAGAACGGAGAGCAGTGATATGGATTGGCATACTGCATTAAAAGGCTCAATAGCCTTTGTTTTGGGCGTCCCGGCAATGTTCGCCATTATGTCATTTGTAGTCTGGCAGAACGGATTCAAGATGCTGGGCTGGAAATACATAGCCAGGTTAACGCTGGTTATGGCTACCTTCCCGTGGATATTCGAAGCAATCGACGCATATAAGGCGACCAACTGATGACAAACAACGATGAGCTGGAAAGGCGAAAGTTTGAAGCGTGGCTTAACGAAAATATTCGCGAACATTTAGAAATCCTTCATCTGCCAGCACTTGAACGCAGAAGGATTGAACAAGTTGGTTGGCGAGCATGGAAAGCATCACGCGAGTCCATCGAAATCGAACTTCCTGAATATGCAGATGCTGAAGATAAAGCAGAAATGCTTGAGATGTGTCGGCAGTCTGTGCATTACGCAGGCTTAAAAGTTAAAGGTGAATCATGAGCAACGTCGTTCAGTTCAAGCCTAAGCATCAGCCCCTCAAAGACTCACACTCAGCAATACTGACAGCCCTCAAGATGCTACGTGAAGGCGGACACAGTACGCAGAGCATTGACCTGTTATTGAGTGCTGCCGCTGACAACATTCATGACTATGTGGAGACGAAAGAAGGGAGGTAACAGTGGAGACGAAACGTTATCTACTGAGAAGCAGCGACATCCGACGAAACTGCATTGAAGCCATCCAGAAACTACCCGCCAATCCAGAAAAGCCTCTACAAGTAACCATCCAGGAAGACACCCGCAGCCTTGCGCAGAACCGCATGCTTTGGGCTTGCCTGCATGACGTATCAAGTCAGGTGGTCTGGTACGGGAAGAAACTCGACTCCGAGAGCTGGAAACACATCTTCAGCGCCAGCCTCAAAGGGCAAGAGACGGTGCCGGGAATCGACGGTGGCTTTGTGGTGCTGGGGCAGTCAACCAGCAAAATGCGCGTCAGTGAGATGAGAGATTTAATCACATTAATCCATGCCTTCGGTGCAGAGCATAACGTCAGATTCAGCGATGAATCGGCACTGGCTGCTGAGTGGGCAGGAAGATTTGGGAGAGCAGCATGAGAAATACATGGAGCCGCGAGCATCTCGACATTCTGGCTCGCGATTACGCAAACGCATCAACAGAGCTGCTGGCAATCATGTTCGACAAGCCACGGCAACAGGTAACGAACAAGGCCCGCGAGATGGGACTGAAGAAATCACCTGAGTTTTTGGAAGTAGTCCGGGCAGCAACCGGCGCGATGAGGTGGAGAAATCATGCGAGAGTCCACTAATTACGCCAGGCGAAAATCACTCTGGCAGGCATACGAGAATCACGCCATCTACAACGTCAAATCACCCCGCAAGAAACGCAAGCCAATCCCCGCAGCAAGTCAGGTGTCTACATTCGATTATGTAGGCAGCTTATTGCAGGCTAAATGGAATCGACTGAGGACGGCCCGATGAAAATAATCTGGAATGCGTTGTTGCACCTGTCTGCCTACGCTGCGCAAAAGCTTTACGGAGAGCGGGTAGCACAAGTGGATGTCTGGCTTGAAAGTGGCAAGCAACTAATGCTGATGGACCGTGATGAATCAGAGAAGTTAGTTCGCGTTTCTCGGCAGTTGCGGGATGAGTGGACAGAGCAGGAAAAGGAAGATTTACGCCTGGCTATTCATAGGATTCGCGAGCACGAAAAGGAGCAACCCAATGCGTGAACGCTGCTGCCGCTGCCACACTATCCTGACAAGCGAAGACAAGTATCACTACGGCGCTAACTGCGAATCCTGCGAGGTTGATTACCGCTATGAAGAAGCCGAAAGAAACCAGCTCATTAAATCAGCCCACTGGCGCTGGCGTGCATTCTGCTTTGCCGTGCGCTACCTGTGGTGTGGTGCTGGAGCGACAAGAGAATTGCTCATGCGATCTTTGCGACGAGTGCGCGGCGTATTACGAAATGACAGACCCGCACGCAAACATGTGGAGTGATGACGATGAATGACGCCGACTGGATAGCAGTCTTTGTAATCAGCATTGTCATTGCAGGAATTATGCGAAGGAGGAAGTGATGCGCAAGGTAAGGCGACGGTGCAAAAACCCGGACTGCCGCGAATGGTTCAATCCAGCCTTTCAGAATCAAACGTGGTGCTCACCAGAATGCGGAAATGTAATTGCACTAGCCAAAAGAGAGAAAGACCGACAGAAAGCGATACAGGAAGCAGAGCGACGAAGAAAGAACGAAGCACAGCAGGAAAGACGAAGCACCAAAATCCGCAAGTTAGCAGTACAACCTCTCAGTTACTTCCATAAACAAGCCCAGTCAGCCTTCAATGAGTTCATCCGCACCCGTGATATGGGTAACAGCTGCATCAGCTGTGGACGCAATACTGGCGCCAAGATGAATGCGGGGCACTACCGGACGGTTGGAGCAAGCAAAGAAACCCGTTACGACGAATCCAACTGCCACCTCCAGTGTGAGCATTGCAATTCGTATCTCTCGGGAAACATCGGCGAATACAAACCCCGACTCATCGAGAAGATTGGTCAGGAAGCTTTCGATCGCCTGATGGGTCCACATGAGCTGAAAAAGTGGACGCGGGAAGAGTTGCAGGAGCTGGCAGCACATTACCGGCAGAAAACCAGAGAGCTAAACAAACAACGTCAGGAGGCTGCATGACAGTAGATTTCACTATTCATTTGCTAGCGGCGATAGGCCTTTTTGCCTCGGTTCTGTTCGGTTTCGTATGGATGTGCATGGCAACGAGGGTTTTCTGGATTTATTCCAACTGGTGCCTTCGAAAAGCATTAAAGGCGAGAAGGCTTGCTAGAAAAATTAGCAGAGAAATTAAATGACCTGGCTAACCAAATTAATCGATCGCTTCAAACCATTCCACCTTGTTATCCAGCCCACGCACGTTCAGTCATGGGATGCAAATCCGAAGCGGAGGAAGAAATGAGTTTAGAAGCAACAGCAAAATATCATTACGCGAAGACACAGAATTTTAGCGGCATGGCCCCGCAGACTTCTCCAGATGCACTTACAGGCACTGACTATATCGCAGCAATGGGAATGACCATGTCTCGCGCCGTCATGGGCTATTGCGCTTTCATGGGAAAGATTGGGATAAGTGAGAACGACGCCGCCCGCGCCGTCTCGCTCTTAACTGAATATGCATTACAAACCTGCGATAAGGTTGCAGCCTTACGCAAACTCGATACAGATATTAAGCCAGCGGTTATGCAAACGCTCGCAACTTATGCCTACATGGATTACTGCCGGAGTGCTGCCAGCAAGAAGCCATGTGATTGCTGCCATGCCACTGGGTTTATTGACGCTGACGTATTCACCACTAAGTCAACAATGGTTCGCCTTCCAGAATGGGCGCGAGATGCAACGCCAACGAAAACTATGGAGAGGCAGCGGGAGGTGAAGGAGGTTGTCAGAGTCCTGTGCCCGGAATGCAAAGGAAAATGCGTTGTCTCGACGGCCTGTCGTGACTGTAACGGCCGAGGCAGGGCTGTCTTGCGCAAAGAAACGCAGAATCAGGGAGTGCCTGTCATGGGTGATTGCAAGCAGTGTGGAGGTAGAGGATTTGAGCGCATCCCATCCACCGAAGCCTACCGTGCCATTACCAGCATGACAGACGTGATTAGCCTGGCTACATGGGAAAAGAGCGGAAAGGCATTCTACGAACAACTGATCGGCAAGCTGGAGATTGAGGAGTCGTGGGCAAACGCCGCCCTAAATAAAGTCACTGCATAGCACAATAGGAAATAGCTCATTAATTTATCGTGGGCTATTTACTTTTCCGGAAGTCAGGGATATGATTCCCAACAGTTGAAGTTGCGCGCTGTTGTTTAACGCGCTAAAAACTCAGTTGCATAAATGTGGATGCCAAATGGCCTCGTAGCCTTACCAGCTGGCGAGGCTTTTTTAATGGCTTCACCTCAAGAATTCTCAAATTAAGGCAATTTTGCGATTGCCAGCGATAACAAATTCAAAGGTCAGCTACAGAACTGGATTGTATAAACAAAAATGTTCATCTTCCTGTTGACGATATAAACAAAAATGTTTATATTTATTTCAACTTAAACAGACAGGAGGAGAAGTGAAGCAAAGCGAGTTCAGACGTTGGCTTGCTGGTCAGGGAGCGGAGTTTAAAGATGGAACAAACCATCTGAAAATCTTCCTCAACGGCAGGCAAACAATAATGCCGAGGCATCCGGGGAAAGAAATACCGGAGCCGCTGAGAAAAGCGATTCTCAAGCAACTCGGATTGAAATGAAAACCAGCCCTTCGGGGCTGTTACTCGCAGAGGTTCACTTAATCATTTATGCGATATCCAGTAACGTTCGACTGTGATGAAACGGGGTGTGCAGTATTTTTTTCCTGACATCCCTGAAGCGATGACCGGTGGCGATACCAGAGAGGAAGCGTTAGCACTGGCGCAGGATGCTCTGGTAACGGCGTTTGATTTCTACTTTGAAGATCGCCGGGAAGTGCCGCCGCCATCATCGGAGGGTGAGGCATTTATTGAAGTGCCTGCCAGTGTGGCCGCTAAGTTACTTTTGCTTAATGCTGTAGTTCAGGCAGGAGTTACTAACGCCGAACTGGCGCGAATGATTGAAACGCGACCACAGGAAGTAACACGCATTCTCGATCTGCACCACTCAACTAAAATCGACACGATTCAAAAGGCGCTTTCTGCGCTGGGTAAGCGGCTTGAAATAGTCGCCGCCTGATAAAATTCAGCACTCAATTTCAAAGGCTCACTTCGGTGGGCCTTTTCTGTTTAGCGACCTCCCGAATCCAAATCGTTTATCCCTGGCTGTGTAGGGGAGGATCGCTCTTTTCTTCTGGCTACAGACAGCACCGACCGTAATCACGGAGGTGTGTATGAGTATCGATATGAGCAAACTGGCATCAGGCGCGGCATACGGCGCATCTGCCGGGACAATTGCTAATGGTCTGTTGACCAGGCTAAGTCCCGATGAATGGAGTGCTGTAGGCGTGCTGGCCGGTATTCTGGTCGCGCTATTCACGCTCGGCATCAACTGGTATTACAAACGAAAAGCTACTCTGGCACAGATTAAGGCTCTACAACGCTGGCCTACCACGCCCGACCTCACCGAGGAATAACCATGGCAATGTCAAACTCACTGCGCAACAAACTGATTGCTGCGGCAGGCGGCGGAGCCATGCTTATCGCTACGATATTCCTTGGTGGAAAGGATGGGGTAGAGGGAAGGATATACGAGCCTTACAAAGATGTGGCAGGAGTCTGGACTGTCTGTGATGGGCATACTGGCACCGATATTGTGAAGGGCAAGACATATACCGACCGCGAATGTGATCGCCTGATGTGGAACGACCTGCAGCCCGTGAAAAAAGCGGTAGATGGAATGGTAAAAGTTCCTCTGGGCGAATATCAGCGGGCGGCACTCTACAGCTTCACATATAACGTTGGCACGTCTGCGTTCTCAAAATCAACGCTCCTGAAAAAGCTTAACGCTGGTGATGTGGATGGTGCCTGTGAAGAGTTGCGTCGCTGGATTTACGCAGGCGGCCAGAAATGGCGCGGACTGATGAACCGTCGAGATATGGAACGCACCATGTGCCTGGCGGAGAGTGTTGATGATCTGGCTGGCAAATAACTGGCGTGTTCTGCTGTGGTTCCTGCTTTGCCTCGGCATTGCGGCGTTTGCTTCGGTAGCTAACTACTACCACAGCAAATACGAATCAGCATCCAGCCTGGCGGAAACGCGACAGGAAACAATCAATGATATGCAGCGCCGCCAGCAAAGCGTTGCCGCGCTCGATGCCAAATATACACAGGAGCTAGCTGATGCTAAAGCCACTATCGACCAGCTGCATGATGATGTTGCTACTGGCAAGCGTCGGTTGCAGCTCAACGCAACCTGCACGAAGCAACCCACCGGCCCCTCCGGCATGGATGATGCAGCCAGCGCCCGACTTACTGACGCCGCTCAACGGGATTATTTCACCCTCTCAGAGCGAATCGAAACAGCCGGAAAGCAAATAGCCGGTTTGCAGCAGTACATCATTGAGCAATGCCTGAAATAAAAAATATTACTTGACGGCACTTTGCAAATTACAAAGTCCGTTTAATACGCCTCGCATTCGCGGGGCTTTTTATGTCCGCAGTAAAGCGCGCCATGCCCGGCGCATTCAAATAACACAGAGCCTTCTGGAAACAAGCCTCGGAGAAACGCCGTTATAGGTGGTGACCTTCTCTGTGGGCGTCGTTTCTGGGCAACGAGGCTTGCTTCCAAAAGGAATACATGATGAGCAATATCATTCCGATGAGTTTTGACGATCACCAGTTCCCGTTTACAGCTAATGGCTGGCTTAATGCTACCGATGCAGCAAAACATCATAATAAGCGTGCCCTGGACTGGCTCAGGCTGGATTCAACGAAAGATTACGCAAGAGAAATTGGCGAAGAGCTTGAGATATCAGCGACTAATGATAAAGGTGAGATTTCTCACCTTTTAGTAGATGTCCGTTCTGGTCGAAAAGGTGGTACCTGGATTCATCCTGAGCTGATCATTGAATTTGCCCGCTGGCTTTCCCCGAAATTTGCGCGTGCATGTGATCGTCACATCAAGAATTTACTTCTGAGCAAAAACTTCCAGCTTACAGAAGAACAGATTGTTGGCCTGATGGTTTATCAGCAGCCCACGTCATGGGAGAAACGATTCAAAGAGCCTTTCTATCAGTCACTGGCGAAGATGTCCGGTCTCCCATACTTCGGTCACGTTGGTGGATGTCCTGCGCTGTTCGGGCAAATAACCGCCCGGTGGGTATATGGAGTGGCATTGCCGGACTTTGTTTATCAGTCAGCAAAAGAGGCTGCAGGCGAAAGCGGTGAGAAAATTCACCAGCACCTTAAACCTGATGCGATGACTAAGGTTGAGCTGCAGTTGATAGCAGTAACGAATATCGCTAACTGCAGCATCGACACGAAGGATTTCGAGGCCTGTTGCATGTCCGCATTTCCGGTTAAAGGGCAGATGAAGCTGCTTTATGCTGCGGCGTAACCAACTTCACTCACATCTGAGTGATGTAACCGAGAGCCTCTTTCACAACGGCTCTCTCTTCACTCTGAACTCAATTACCTTCAGCCTTGCATATTGCGAGGCTATTTAGGCCCTCAGCGGGCTTTTTAAATCACAACGGCCACACGGATTGCTTCTCATAAGGAAGCGATGTTTACCCTCCATACTCTTAAGGATGATAAATGAAAAAGTTAATCTTAATGTTGGCCTGTGCGTTTTCTGTTTCTGCCATGGCGGAGACTTATACGACCTATAAACCCATTCCGGAAATTACCACCGGATACGCTAACAGTGTTGTGCAATACAACCCTGGTGAAGGCGCATCTGGTATCGGTGTTGTGACTGAGAACATTCTGGGCGCGCCAGATGATCCCAACACAGGCTCTAATGCTCCCTTCAAGTTCCTGTCTTTAGGTAAGGGCGGGAATGTGATTGTTGAAATGGGCGTTGCCCTTCAGGCTGACGGCACTTCAGCCAAAGAGCTTTATGTGTTTGAGTCCCGCACATATGAGACCTTCGACGTCTATATTTCAAATGACCAGACTTCCTGGACGAAACTGGCAGTTTCCGGTTCGGCTATTCAGGATGGAGCAGGTTCATGGGTTGGCTTCAATCTGGATGGGCAGGTTCCGGTAGGTCAGTCTTACCGCTATGTACGCATTGTCGATACTGGAAATCAAGGCAGTGCCTTAGCAGGAACCTATGGTTCTGACATTGATGCGGTCATTTCTACTGCGGCTTTGCCTTCCCAGGCCAGCTATAAATACATCGATACCGATTCCCGCAATGGGAAGGTCTATGACCTTTATCAAAATGTAGGAACGGGCGCTATCGGCGTGAAAATCATCGATAAGGACAACAAGGTTACCTACATCCCGTTCTCCACGGACGGTAGCCTTGATGCTGTAGCATTATCCCTGCAGGGCGATTTCAATTGTGACGACGAGAAGGACATCAACGTGCTTGCCACACGTAAAGCTGACAGCGTCAACTGAACATCATCAAGCAGCAAGATGGCACAGCTATCAAAACTATCGACAACAGCGTGACCAAATAATCATCACAAGGCGCATTTACGAGTGCGCCTGATGATGAAATCAAAAACACCCTCTGAAGATGGAAATCCGGAATCTTCAGAGGGATGCAAACATCATTCGGTACCTATTGAAAGTTACCAGAATGCACAGCTTAGTATTTTGATTGAGAGCAAGGGATAACGGTTAGCCACGCTGTGAAGCGTTGCGAAGCTAAAGGGGAAATTCTGAAAAGACCCCGGCGCTTTTATAAGTGACCTTTTATGCGGCAGTGGTTAATCTGAAAATTCCAAAAGAGGAGAAAAAAATGTTTGACTATACAGGTTTCAAAAAGATCCGAGTAATAATGGCTGGGTGAAGGGTTGGATCGTTTTTGATAATGACAGAACTGCTTTTGAGACAATTTTCAAAACAGAAGAAGAAGCTAGAAAAAAACTGAAGAACTTGGCAAGCCTTACGCCTATTCTTATGGTTCGCATAGAGCCAATTCTGATGATTACATTCTTGACGACTACCAAGCGTAAAAAGCCCAAAATGCAACATGCCGCCTCCGGGCGGTTTTTTATTGCCATTACAAAGCTCATCAATCGGTGGGCAACGATTAGGAGCGGTAAAAACACTGCAAGGCCCATTCATGGATCGTTATGTGCAATGGCTCATGAAATACCGCGTCAGTACTTTTAATGAAATGAATCATAGATTCAATGCTGCTATCCGTTTCAATGAAAGCAACAGATACAGGGTCGTCATCATCTGCCAAAATGTGTTCAAGCATGACCATTTGTTTGCCTTGGTAAATGACGTCTGAAATTGTCAGTTCATATGATCCGCTTAAGTCGCACCTAATTTTAAAGTTACCTTTAACCTCAATTGTCAAAGGGTAAAAATAAAGCGAATCATCTTTATCCAGACGCCGTTCCCAGTCGTAGCTATTACTCATAACCAATATGACTTCTTTTTCTGAAGAGAATTTAAATGGCACTCACCGACAAACAAGAAATGTTCTGTCGCGAGTACCTCATCGATTTGAACGCCACGCAAGCGGCTATTCGGGCGGGGTACAGCGAAAAGACAGCTAATCGCACCGCATCCGAAAACCTGTCAAAACCTGACATTCAAAACAGAATTGCCGATTTAAAATCACAACGCAATGAGCAAGTTAACATTGATGCGAGCTACGTACTGCGCCGATTGGTTGAGATAGACCAAATGGATGTGCTTGATATCGTTCGAGACGACTTATCACTTAAGCCTGTTACTGATTGGCCTGCATCGTGGCGGCGATACATTTCCGGGTTCGATCTAGCAGAGATGTTCGAATACACCGGCGAAGATGGCGGAAAAGAACTGGCTGGCATACTCAAGAAGATTAAGTGGCCGGATAAGGTAAAAAACCTTGAGCTGCTTGGTAAGCACATCAGCGTCATGGCGTTCAAAGAGCAGGCTGCACACGAGCACACTGGCAAGAACGGCGGCCCAATTGAAGTGGCAACGCTGACCAAAGACGAATACAAAGCTGCGCGACGGGAGATGCTGGAGGATGACGACTGCTGAGCAGAAGAACTATGCGCGTCGATTAGAGTGTGAAGAGGATGGGCTGTATTACGCTCGTTACTTCTTCAAGCAGCGCACCGGCGGCAAGATGATTGTCGCGCCACACCACAAAGTTATTCAGCAAACGCTTGATCGCGTAATCGACGGCGAAATAAACCGTCTGATAATCAACGTTCCGCCTGGCTACACAAAACCGAGCTGGCTACCATCAACATGATGGGCAGGGGCTGGCACTAAATAACCGCTCCCGCTTCATGCATCTGTCGTACTCGCACAACCTGGCGCTGCTCAACTCATCTACCGCACGCGGCATGATTAAGTCGAAGGCTTACCAAAGCATGTGGCCGATGGAGCTACGCGATGATGCTGATAGCAAGGCTATGTGGTGGAATGAGTTTGGCGGCGGTGTGTACGCATCATCCGCTGCTGGTCAGGTTACGGGATTTCGTGCCGGGCATATGGAGTCAGGCTGGCAGGGCGCGCTGATTATTGATGATCCGGTCAAGCCGGACGACGCCTACAGCGAAACCGTTCGTGACGGTGTGAACAACCGCTTTAACGAAACTATCAAATCACGACTGGCGATTGAAACAACGCCGATGATAGTGATTATGCAGCGTATCCACTACCACGACCTGAGCGGCTATTTGCTGCGGGGTGGCAGTGGTGAGAAGTGGCACCATCTGAATCTTCCTGTCCTGATTGATAACAGCCAAGGTTACTCTGAGCAGTACCCGGACAACACCCACGCTATGCCGATTGATCACGGCCTGCCTGATGGCTGGTTGTGGCCTTTCAAGCACAACGAATCGCACCGGGTATCACTGTTCTCTCATCGCCGCACTGCTGAAGCGCAGTACATGCAAAACCCTCGCAGGTTTAACGCTGAGGGTGCGCTTTGGACTGAGGATATGATTGCCGCTGCACGATCACTCAATATCAGCGAGACGCTTTCGAGAACGGTTATCGCAATCGACCCGCAGGCAACTAACAGTGCAGAAAGCGATGAAACAGGCATTGTGGCCGCAAGTGCGTATGGTATGGGTGAACGCAAGCAATACTCAGCTGATGGTGATTACAGTGGAAAATACTCTCCCAATGGCTGGGCAACACGCGCCATGGACGCTTACCAGCAGCATGATGCCGATGCCATAGTGATTGAAACCAACCAGGGCGGCGACATGGCCGAAGAAACGCTGCGCAATGCAGGCTTCCGTGACCGCATCATTCGCGTACATGCCAGCAAGGGTAAGTTTGCCCGCGCCGAACCAATATCGGCCCTCTACGCTCAGGGCCGTGTCGCGCATCGCGGCAATCTCTATCAACTGGAAAATCAGCAGATGGAATACGTTCCAACCACTGCAAAGAAATCGCCTGACCGTCTTGATGCGCTTGTCTGGGCGATGACCGAATTAAGCAGTCAGACACCTGGCGCAATCTTCTTCTAAGGAGCTCATCAGTGAGTGAACAAAGCAACGAGGTATCATTCCTCGTTAATGCCCTTGCTGATGCAATAGGGCGGCAGCGCATGCTGTACGCTGGTCAGCCGGGCAATACCAAGCGAACGAAGCTTTGGGATGAGTTTGGTTATCCAAACGACCTTGAGTTTGATCGCTATTACCGTGCCTATGAGCGCAACGCAGTTGGCTATGCCGCCGTGCATAAGCTGCTTGATTCCTGCTGGGTTGATAATCCCGTCATCATTGATGGTGATGAAGACAGGGAGGCAACCGAAACAACCGAATGGGAAAAACGCGTCACCAAATTGCTGAAGCGTCACTGGCCCAAAATCAAAGACGCCGACCGCCGCAACCTGATTGGGCGCTATTCCGCAATCCTGATTCAGTTCAGGGATAGCAGAGACTGGAGCCAGCCGGTTGATCGCACAGTAGTAAGCGGTCTCGCGGATAAGGCAATCGTGAAGCTTATCCCCGCATGGGAATCCCAGGTTAAGCCTGGCAACTTTGATACCGACACACTATCCGAAACCTACGGACAGCCAGTGTCCTACAACTTCAACGAGCAGCCTGTTGGGGATGATGGCACATACGGGCCGGTTCGTGGTGTTACGGTGCATCCTGATCGCGTAATCATCCTGTGTGAAGGCTCGGAAGACGAAAACATGCTGGCTGGCGTGCCTTATCTGCGCGCCGGTTACAATAAGCTTCTCGACCTTGAGAAAGTGTCAGGTGGTAGCGCAGAGGGCTTCCTGAAGAATGCGAGCCGCCAGTTAGGCATTGCCTTCGACAAAGATACCGATATGGCAACACTTAAGGCACAGGCCGTCGCAGCCGGATTTAAAGACCTCGGTGACGCGCTGAACGATAAGATTGCCCGAATGAACCGTGGAACGGATGCAGCACTGGTTATGCAGGCTGGTTCGCCGTCAGTGCTTTCAGTTGCCGCTGCCGACCCGCAGCCAACGTGGAAGTGACTGCTAATGAGTTCGCAGCCTCGATTCAGTGTCCGTTCACCATTCTGTTCGGCCAGCAAACCGGTCGCCTCGCTTCTGATGAGGACAAAACAGACTGGGCGAAGCGTTGTAACGGGCGTCGCTGGGGATTCATGACTTCGGTGATTAAATCGCTTCTGGAACGATTCTGGACGCTTGGCGTTATTGACGAGCCAGCATCTGGCGAGGTGTCTCTCGCTTGGGCCGATTTACTCGCACCAAGCGAGAAAGAGAAGATCGCTAACATGCAGGCACTGGCAACTGTTGCGAAGGACACGCAGTCAGCCTTTGGCACCCCGGCGGTTACAGAAAATGAAATCCGTGCAGCAGGTGAGCTGGAGCCAATTCCAGAAGCTGAGCCGCCAGAAGTGCCACCCGGAGACCCATTAAGTGACGACCCAGAAGCTAATCCGGACTCCGGTAATACCGCGCAATAAAGCTGACCCAACGCAATCATCCCGACCTGTTAACCGGATGTTCCGCGACATAGAAAACCGCTACTACCAGATTAAGGTGGCTTTAAAGCAGCTATTCGATGCGCGCCTAACCGGGCAGGAAAAGGTTAGTAACCAGAAAACGCATGCCGTCCACGGCAATGTGATTTATCAGGTGAATGCCGGAACTTATATCTATGACATGACGGCATCACAGCTTGCTGACCTGCTACAGCGCGTACAAATCATCCTTGATGATTACCTGCTGGAAGGTGGAAGCAATAACCTGTGGGCGCTGAGCTATGTTTCTGATGAGTATGAGCGAGGCACACAGCAGGCATTCACAAACCTGTCGGTGCAGTCGCCCATCTATGAGCAGCAGACCACGCTGGCGCAGTTGCTTGGCAGTCCGGCGTACCAGAATCAAATCGCAGCAGCTTACGTTTCTACCTACAGCGACTGGCTTCTGAGTCCGACCGGGCACGTGGTGACCTGGCTAATGTGATTTCCGATGCGATAGGCCGGGAATTAATCCGCGAGAAACCGCGCGTATCGTCAGTCAGCGCCTTGATGTTTCGATGGCGCGGGCCAAGAACATGGCGCAGACCGAGCAGGTTGGCGCACTGCGAAAGGCCCAATTGCAGGAAGTGGACTGGTCAAGAGAAAGGCTGGGGCTTAACACTGCCGTTCTGTGGCTGTCTGCTCTCAAGCCAACGACGAGATCGTGGCATGCAGCGAGGCATGGAAAGACTTACACCACAGAAGAGGTGGAGGCGTTCTATGCAGTCAACGGTAACCGCTATCACTGCTATTGCGCAAACATCCCAGTGATTCTGGATGAGGATGGAAAGGTAATTAATCCGGGGTTGGTAGATAAGCTAACCAAAGAGCGCCAGCAATGGTCAGGCATCGAACAGAAGAGAGGTCGCACATAGCGGCCTTTTTTGTGCACGAAACTAAGCAATGAGGAACAGCCGTGAAACTTTCGAGTATTCATGTAAAAAGCCTCGCCATCAACGCTGCCAACATCTCAACCGAAACCATTGACGGTGACGAGCATATCGTTATCCGCGGCGTCGTGCCGGTCGTGGATGACGTTGTTATGAATGGCGGCCTGTATCCGGCGGCAGAAATTAACAAAGCATTTCAGACGCTCGAAGGCAATCAAATGCCGTTCGGTCATCCGAAAATCGGCGGCGAGTTCGTCAGCGCCAACAACCCTCGCGCGGTAAATAAGTTTCACATCGGCGCATGGGCGGAAAATGTCCGCAAAGACGGCGATCGCGTCGTCATGGACATGAAGATCAACAAGCGTTACGCATCGGCCACCGATAACGGCAAGCGTGTTCTTGAGCGCATCGAAGAAATGCAGGGCAACGCCGAAACCGATCAATCCACGTTTCTACCGGGCTGTTGTTAAGCCGCGAGCAGAACAAGGGTAAGTCAAAAGGGAAGAACTATTCATGGGTGGCGCGCAACATGCGCTTTGACCATGTGGCGATTCTGCTTGATGAGCCTGGCGCGGCCACTCCTGACGATGGCGTCGGCATCTTCGTGAACGCAGATAACTCCACTGAAGAAGTCGAAACCGAAACAGTAGACCTGACCTCAGCATCCAACTGCACGCAGGAAGGTCTGATCAACAAAACGAAGTTCTTCTTCACCAACGCCTCCAATTTCTCCTTTGACGACATTCAGCGAGCCATTTGCACAAAGCTGCGCGACGGCAAGGGAAGCGATTACTACGCCTGGCCGGAAACGGTATGGCCGGAAAAGTTCATCTATCGCGAAGGCGAAAAGATGTTCCAGCAGAAGTACCTGATCGGCGATGACGGCACCGCTGAATTCGTCGGCGAACCACAAGAAGTCGTGCGCAAACCTACTGAGTACGAAATTAAAACCAACGGAGAAAGTAATCCGATGAAAGAAATGATTATCAATGCGCTGCAAGCCGCTGGTAAGCCGACCGAAGGCAAAACCGAAGCAGAATTGCTCGATGCGTATAACCAGATGACTGCCGAGAAGGCGGGAACCAAAAAACGAAACGCCTGAAGAGAAGGCCGCTCGCGAGAAGAAAGAGGCTGACGACAAGAAAGCCAAAGAAACCGCCACCAACTCTGAAGAAATGCCAGCCTGGGCAAAACTGCTCACCGATCAGGTTTCTGCGCTGAACACTCAGTTCAATGCCAGATTCTGACAAAGAAAAGGGCGAGAAGCGCTGCTGTAAAGCGAAATTCGGTCTTGAAGAAGCAGCCGTTAACGCACTGGAAGGTGCAGCACTGGATGGCCTTTACGCGCAGTGCCAGACCTCTACCGGCCTGAATGGTTCTTTCCGCCAGGCTAACTCAAACCAATCTTTCAGCGAAATGCCGGAGTAAGAAATGGCTAAAGACGGAAAACACGTAATTCACGCCGGTGGTGTGTATCCCAATCCACTACTCAACCGTGAAGGCGGCGCTGCAGCCGTGACTGCACCCGGCACAATCGGCTTTTTCAGCGCAACTGACAAATTCACCGCATCGGTTGATGGTGCTGAATCATCAATCCTGTATGTAGCGAACAAAGACTACCTGCGATGCCTGAGCGTGGATGACAACATTGCCGCTAACGAGTTGGTGGTTGGCATTCATCCTTTGTCTGGCATGTTCCTGAACGTGCGCGCCGCTGCTGGTACTTACACGCAAGAGCGGCCCGTTACCGTGGCTGACGGACAAATCACGGCAGTAGCAGATGGCGCTGCTGTTTTGCTTATGTCGAAGAAGATGTTGCTGTCACTGCGGTGGCGGGTGATCTGATTCGCGTTGTGTTCAAGTAAGGAGCACCTGAATGTTTGTATTTTCCCGTTCTATTGGCGAGCGAACCGGCAACCTAGAAGTCAACCAGTGGCAGTTCAATAACCTGCAGCGTGAGCGTGATGCTTCCGCGCAATCAATGGCTGACTTCCTTGCCCGCACACGCTTTGGTGAGCATGGCTCACTGGATGCAGTTAATGCTGTGGATGATATCCGCCGCCTTTACCGCGCATACGACACCCACTGTTACGCAGCAGTTTGAGCCGAACACCGAGTTCACCTGCTGAATGACCTGATGCCATTGTCCCGCTCAGTGCGCCTGGAGCAGTCTCGTTATGACTATGCGCGTACCGGTGGTCGTGGCTGGGCGCATACTTCAATGTCCGGCCAGATTGGCGCGGCACTGGATGCCAAGTCCTACACCTTCGACGGCACGATGGTTCCGATCCATGATTCGGGCTTCAAGTTCGAATGGCGTGATCCGATTTTCAACAGCCCTTCAGCATTGCAGTCTCAGGCTGATGCGCAGCGCGGATCTGTTGATGATGTGCGACGTCAGTATGTGAACTACATCTTCAACGGCTTCAAAGACAAAGCCGGTAACTGGGCTGTGTTCGACGGCCTGACCTGGAAAGGCCTGCGTGATGATGAGCGCGTGATGCAGATCGATTTGGGCTCAACCGGCCTGAATATTGATTTCAGTTCTGCCTCTGTTTCATCTGCTGACATCCGCAACGGCGCTATCGCGCTGCGTGACCAGATGCGCCGCATTAACAACCAGTATGCAGATCAGACCTGGTACGTATCAGGGGACATCATCTCTAACCTTGAACGCTTCTTCTCTGATAACTACCAGAGCGGCACCATCCTGGCTGAATTGCTGAAACTCACCGGCATCTCCGCAATTAAAGAAGACAGCCAGCTAACCGGTAACGAAATTGTCATCGTTCCGCTGACCGCGCAGGTTATCGCACCAATCGTTGGTCAGGCTGTTGGCACCGTTGCAGAGCCGCGTCCGCACTACAACAGCGATTACATCCTGGCGCACATGGGGTGCAATGGGCCTGATGGTCAAGCAGGACATCAACAGCAAATACTCTGTTATCCACGCCTCTAGCTAAGGAGCAATTATGGCACTGGTAGAAATCACGTCAGGTAGTCTGCATACCGGGTGCCAACCTCCGTAAGCTGGAGGTTGGTGAGATTGTTGAAATTGACGATGCGACCGCAAAACGATGGGTCGATACCGGCAAGGCGAAAGAAACCGACAAGAAGAAGGGCACCAAGCCGACCTCCTTTGAGGTGGCAACGCCGTCATCAGGTGACACGTCGGCACTGCAGGAAAAAACTCGATGATGCGAACGCGCAGATTAAGACACTGGAAAGATGCCGCTGAAACGAAAGAAAAAGAGCACGCAACTGCTCTGGAATCTGAAACCAAGCGTGCTGATGCCGCCGAAGCGAAGGTTGCTGAGTTAACAAAGGCCGAAACAGCTAAGGATAAGTAACTATGGCAGCCCAAATCACGCTGGATGACGTTAAGCCCCTGATGGCTGAATTGGGCTTCACGGTTCCTGATGCTGTCCTTCAGTTGCTCATCGAACAGGTTAACCTCGCGTCTGCCTGCATGGACGGGGGTGGGCTACTCCGAAAGCCTGCAAAAGCTGATGCTCATCTATGCAGCTGCGCGACTGGCCGCCCTGTCCGGTGCCCGCAAAATCTCCCTCTCCGTCTGCTCCGTCTGGCGCGTCACGGTCATTCACCTACGACAGTGCCGGTACCGACTATCTGTACAAGCAGTTGCTGGCGTGGGACCCGAATGGTTGCCTGAGTGGATTACCTTTGTCAGGTGTTTCGGTCGGATTCTTTGATGTGGTCGGAGGGTGTTGATGGAATGGGTTAGTTCATCATCAGCTGCCCAGGCCATTCGAGCGTGTATGGGTGAAGACTTCAAACGGGCGGCAGACAACCGGCTATGTGAACAGCAGCGGTGAGTGGGTGATTAACTGCCCGCGCATTGCTGCTGAGAAGCCCACTGTAATCAGCTGGAGGAAATGACATGTCATCTTTTAGCCAGTTGGTCATACACGGCTCAGGCGACCATCTGGAAGCCTTTTGGGGCTGGATAGTACGGCGACTCTCTTGGCTGGTCTGAACCACTGGTGATTTCCCGCGACTATCAGGGTGGGCTGAGCAAGCGGTTAGGGGCGATAGGCGGCGAGAAGGTGGTAAAGAACACCATATGCGGGTCGGAGTACGCACTGGCAGATACTGGTGATTACATCTTGATTGGTGCTTCGGAGCAATCCTGACCCGATAGCAGCGGGCGCTGATGAGGTGATGCAGGCAATTCGCTATGCAGACACCCCTGAGCGTTTGACTGATGATTATGCAATTCTGACCGGGAGCTAATATGGGAGTAAAGTCCGCGGCATCCGTCAGGCTCAGCAGAACCTCAATGCACTGATTGGCGACATTCAGGGCAGGAAGGCTGTCAGGGCTATTCAGAGCGCATTAATCATTGGCTCATCACAGGCTGCGCTGTACACACACCTATCGATACATCCACGCTCATCAACAGCCAGTATCGAGAGCTCGACATCAAAGGTGCGGGTTAACCGGACGGGTTGGCTACTCGGCTAATTATGCGGTTTATGTTCACGATCCGAATGTACCGCAGACATTCCGCCGGGCGACAGCCCAGAAGGAGTTTTTGACCAAAGGTTTCGAGGATACTCGCGACCTCATCGACCGAACCATTAAAAGGAGATGGGCCGGTAGATCCTCCGATGCTGCATCCAGCGCGTTAAAGAATCATTTGTCGGACTGTGGGACTGACTTTGTGATTGTGGACGATTTTTCTAATTTGAATGTTGTTATTGCCGGTGTTTGTGAAAACGCTGGTTCATCATATTCCGTTTCTTTTTGGCGATCTAAGTGGACCGGATATCAGCTCTGACCATTACGTGCTTATTGGCCCTGATCAAATGCAAGTCCGCAGGCGACTACGCAAAGTCAGAGTCAGCGTACGGACCATCCTCGACTACGTGCAGCAAAACCCTATCAGCGACCCACTGCGTCGGCAATCCCCCTGTATGGGTGGCATACCATCCGCAATCCCGGCAGAGGCGTAGCAGTCTAGCGCCTGCAATTTTACACACCACCACCTGTTCTTACGGCGAGTTAATCAAAGAGGAATTACCCATGGCAGCAAATTTGCCCAACGGACAACACAAAGTTGTTTGGCCGCGCCGTTGTGCTCAGTAGCTAATGGTGCGATGCAGTACCGCAAGTCAGAGTGGAAGGCTCTGGCTGCGAGCACCAGTAAAGGCTTCGACTTCTCGCCCAATGGCAATGACGTCAGATGC